>NZ_JBIAPV010000003.1:0-757523 GCF_042888445.1 Streptomyces sp. NPDC002886 | reverse complement strand
CGCTTGCGGTCGGCGAGGGTGCGTTCGTACAGCGGGATGGCCCGCCCAAGGTCCCCCGCAGACCTGTACGCGCCTGCGAGGTTGTTCCGGGAGGCCAGCGTGTTGGGGTGATCATCGCCCAGGACTCGCTCGAAGTCGGCGAGGCTGCGCTCAAGCAGGGGGGTGGACCTCTCCAGATCTCCTGCAGACCTGTACGCGTGCGCGAGGTTGTTGCGGGAGGCCAGAGTGGTGGGGTGGTCCTCACCCAGTACGCGTTCGAAGTCGGCGAGGGTGCGCTCGTACAGGGGGGTGGACCGCTCCAGATCTCCCGCAGACCTGTACGCGTGCGCGAGGTTGTTGCGGGAGGTCAGCGTGTTGGGGTGGTCATTACCCAGGACGCGCTCAGTGTCGGCGAGGGTGCGCTCGAACAGGGGGATTGCCCGCCCTAGATCCCCCACTGACTCATACGCGCCCGCGAGGCTGTTGCGGGCGTCCAACGTGCGGTGATGATCAGCGCCCATCAGCTGCTCGAAGGTACTCAGCGCGCGTAAGAAGCCTTCGATGGAGGGGGTGAGTGCGCCTTGTCCGCGTCGGTAGTTGGCCGTGTGGCTGAGGGCCATGGCCGTGTGGATGGTGTCGTCGTCGGGCGTGTGGTGGCTGGTGAGGGCGTCGGTGTGGAGATGGAGGACTCGATACGTCGCCCAGTTGGCCGGGTTGTGGACGTCGGAGGGGAAGGCGCCGGCAAGGAGGGCGGCGGCCTGGTCCCGGGCATGGTCGATCGCTTCGGGTTGCCGGTGGGCGTCGGCGGGGTCGCGGGTGCGGGCGAGGGTCTGGACGAGGCGGTGGACGGCGAGGGTGCCGTCGTGGTTGTCGGTGATCATGCTGTGCGCGGTGAGCCGGCCGATCGCGGTGGGGAGTTCGGGGGCGTCGGCGAGGGGGGTGAGGAGGGTGCGGGGGATGTGGTCGGGGGCGTACCACGCCAGGATCCGCAGGACGTCCACGGCGAGGGGGGTGGTGGCGAGGTTGTCCAGGGTGATGCGCCAGGCCCGGGAGATCGTGCGGTCGGGGTCCCCGTCCTCGGTGCCGGCGGCGAGTGTCGCGGCGGGCCGGCGGGCCAGCATGTCGAGGTAGGCGCGCGGGCTGGTGCCGGTCTCGGCGCAGTACGCGGCGGCCAGTTCCACGGCCAGGGGAAGGTGGCCGAGTTCGGAACAGACCTCGGCGGCGCCGGCGGTGTCGCGGGCCGCGCCGTCGGTGAGGACGCGGACGAACAGGTCCACGGCCTCGTTGTGTGCGAGGACGTCGAGGCGCACGGAGGTGGCGGTGTGGTGCCAGCCGGTGGCGCGACGGGTGGTGATCAGGAAGCGGCCCGTGCCGACACGATCGAGCAGCCCGGTGATGTCGCCTGGGCGTTCGACGTTGTCCAGGACGATGAGCCAGTCGTCGTGGGCGGCCAGCCATTGAAGTGCGCGTTCCACGAGAAACGTAGGGGGCATGACGGCCAGCGCGGGCTGGAGCGAACGGGCGAGCTCGGCCAGGCCGGCGTCGATCGCTTCCCGGCTGTCGACGGTGATCCACCAGCGGGGGTTACCGGTGTGGTGCCGCCGGACCCAGTGGGCGGCCAGGCTCGACTTCCCGATTCCGCCCAGGCCGTGAACGGCCTGCACGACGACCTCGCCCGGCGTCGCGAAAGCGGCGTCCAGCAGGGTGAGGGCTTCGGCGCGGCCGACGAACAGCTTCGTGGCAGGCGCATTGCACAACCCGGCGGGCGCCTGCACGTCAGCGACCGGCCCGTATGCCTCCTGCGGCAGGATCGTGCCGTTCTCTACATAGAGGGCCACCGAGTTGAGGATGTCGCGGCCCGCCGCGAGCGAGCCCCGGTCGGCGTCCACCATCGGTTGCGACGTGCGCGCGGTCGGCGGCGGGCTCCCCTTGCCGGTGGGCTGCCCCCGGTGGGGGAGCTTCACACTCCCCTCTGGGCGGTCGACCCGTCGACGTCACCACCGGCGGCGATCGCTCCTCCGGTGGCGGAGATCCCCGGGCCGGCGCCGGGCGCCGGAGCGCCGCCTGCCGACGGAGACGTGTCACGCGCTTGAGCGTTGCGGACGTTGCCGCCTGCGGCGATGGCGCCGCCGTCCGCCCGCACCGACGGAACGGACACCGCCGCGGCAGCCGCCGACACCCGCAGCTGCAGCAGACCCACCACCAGCGCGCCTACTCCGGCCAAGGCCCCGGCCACCCCCCACACCTGGCTGGACCGCTCGAGGTCTCCCGCCGTCACCCAGACCAGCGACGTGACCGCAGCCACCGTCCCGGCCCCTGCCAAGGTCCACCACAAAGCCCTCATGGCCCCATGCTCTTCCACCCACAAGATCAAAGACCTGGATTTGTGGAACTCCGGGCCGAGGCCGGCCGCTGTTCAGCTCTGTACGTAGACGGACTGGTCCAGGTAGCGGTCCTGTTCCAGGTTGTCGAGCATGAAGTCGGCGAGGTCGGCCCGGGAGATCCTGCCGAGGATGGATCTTCCCGGGTAATCCCCGTGCCGGTAGGTGCCGGTGGCGGGGCCGGAGGTGAGGGTGGGCGGCTGGACGATCGTGTAGGTGAGGCCGGATGCGCGTACGAAGGCGTCCTGCCGCTCCTTGGCCCGGAAGCCGGTGCGCACGAGGAGTCGGACCGCGCCGACCGTGCCGCGCATCGCAGGGCCGAGTTCGCGCCGGCTGATCGCGCTGGTGCCGAATCCCGTCAGCACCTCCACGCGCTCCACGCCGGTGTTCCGCATCGCCGCGAGCACGGCCCGGGTGCCCGTGTCGCAGACGGGGTCACCGAGGGTGATGACCGCCGCCCGGGCTCCGGCGAGGGCCTTCTCCAGCGCCGATGGTTGATCGAGTTCGGCGACCGCGACCGTCAGGCGTGGATGGCGCAGCGCGATGCGTGCGGGGGTGCGGGTGACGGCGACGACCTCGTGCCCCCTGCGCAGGGCTTCGGGGACGAGCACGGAGCCGACGCTGCCGCTGGCGCCGAAGACGGTGATTCTCATGGCGTTGCCTTCTGCGGGTGCTTGACGTGCTACTTGACGTGGTCTTCCGCCGTCAGGAGGTGGCGGCGGGCAGGCTGGTGATGCCGAGCTGCAGGAGCATGGCGAGGACGTCCTCGACGAAGGTCGCCTCGGCGATCTTGCCTTCGTGGATGCGGTAGATCCCCACCCCGTTCCACTTGGCCTGCTTGCCCGTGGCGGGCATGCCCATGAAGGGACCGGTGTGCGTGCCGCTGTTGGTGAACAGCGCGACGACGGTGTCGCCGTCGGCCAGGAACCGCTGGGGCTCCAGGTGCATGCCGGAGAACGCTCCGGCGGCGTTGGCCTCGGCGAACTTCTTGAACTCCGGCAGGCCGTGGTACTCACCGAGGCTGCCCCCGCGCCAGACCATGTCCTCGGCCCAGTACCGCTCCAGGGTGGAGAGGTCGCCGGTGTTCAGAACGTTGTCGATGAAGCCCTGGACGACGCTGATGTTGTCCTGCGTGCTCGTGCTCATGGTGGTGCCCTTTGCGGTGGATGGATGGGTGGGTGGCGGGGGAGTGGGTGCGTGGGTGGGTCAGGCGGAGAGGCGGGCGGTGAACCAGGACGCGATGCGTGCGGCGACGGCGTGGCCGGTCCGGGGCGCCATGTTGTTGAAGCCGTGGACGCCATCGGGCCAGACGTCGAGGTCGGTATGGTTGCCGGCCGCCTGCCAGCGGGCGGCCATGAACAGGCTGTCGTCCAGGAGCGGATCGAGCGATCCCACGGTGAAGAGGGCGGGCGGCAGGTCGTCCAGCCTCGCGAAGAGCGGGGAGAGGGACGGGTCGCGCCGCTGTTCGCCGTCGAGGCCGGGGAAGGCGTTGTCGATGAAGCCGCGGATCCAGTGGTCGGGCAGGACGAGGGTGGTGTGGTCGGCCAGGCGGCGGCTGGGGGTTCCGCTGATGTCGTAGGCGCCGTAGACGAGGCTGACCGCGGCGATGCGCCCGGCCACCTCGGGGTGCTCGTCACGCAGCCGGAGCAGCGTCAGGGCCGCCAGGTGTCCGCCGGCCGAGGCGCCGTGCAGCAGGAGCCGGTCGGTGCCGAACTCGGCGACGGCGTTCCGGGCGACCCACAGGGCCCCTGCCACGCAGTCGTCGACCGGGGCGGGCGCGGGATGCTCGGGCGCGAGGCGGTAGTCGATGCTGACGCTCGCGACATGGGAGTGCTCGGCGTAGTAGTCGTTGATCCAGTCGTCTTCCCGAGGCGTGCCGATGCACCAGCCGCCGCCGTGGACGTCGATCATGACGGCCTTCACCGGGCCCTCGGGCCGGATGATCCGCAGGGTGAGGTCCCCGCCCGGTCCGGGGATGGTCCGCTCGCTCACCGCGTGCTTCAGGTCGCGGCTCAGCGCGTAGTCCATGCCGCGGACCGCCCCCAGGCCCTCGGCGCTGGTGATGTCGGGGTACTGCATGGACGCGGCGATCTGCTGGTTGACGGCGGCGAGTTCGGCCGCGTCCGGGTTCGGAACGAATCCGTCGGAGCTGGTCATGGCGCTGGTCATGGCGCTGGTCATGGCGCTGTCTCCTCCAATGAAGCTCAAGGCGGCCGGATGGGTCGGGTGGGCCGGGTGGGCCGGGTGGTCGGGGGGCAGGGGCGGGGGCGGGGGTCAGGGGCGGTGTGCGGGTCCGGACCGGGGGCCGGCTCCGCGGTCACGTCAGGGCTGGAAGGTGACTCCGGTCAGCCGTTCGCTCTCCGCCCACAGGCGTGCGCCCTGCCGCGGGTCGTCCGCGTCGCGGGGGAGCTTGGCCGGCTTCGGCGTGCCGGAGGTCTGGTCGCGTCCGGACGGGCCGATGAACTGCCCGCTCGCCACGTCGCCGGCGGTGGCGGCGTACAGCGAGGGCCACGCGGCACCCTCGGCCGAGCCCATGAGCAGGCGCTCGGCGATCGGGGTGAACACCCGGGCCAGGGGCCCGGTGCCGTGCTGCTGGAGGTTGGTCATCGCGGCCCCCGGGTGGACCACCAGGGCCTTGAGGGGCGTACCGGCGGTGCGCCGGGCGAGTTCGAGGGTGTAGACGATGTTCGCGCGCTTGGACTTGGCGTAGGCGCCCATTCCCCGGTAGCGCTTCTCGCTCATCAGATCGTCCAGTCGGCCCATGGGCCAGCGCGCCGCGATCGCGCTGACCGTGACCACGCGCGGGGCCGGGGAACGGAGAAGGGCCGGCCACAGCTGCGCGTCGAAGGCGAAGTGGCCGAGGTGATTGGTGCCGAAGGTCATCTCGAACCCGTCGCGCGTGCTCTGGCGGGTGGGGAGGTTCATCACCCCGGCGTTGTTGAACAGCAGGTCGATCGTCTCGGTCTCGGCGATGCGGGAGGCCGCGTCCCGGATCGAGGCGAGGTCGGACAGGTCGAGCACCAGCGTGTCGGTCTCGGCCTGCGGTGCCGTGGCGAGCACCTGCCGTACCGCTCCGTCGAGGTTGGCCCGGCTGCGGCCGGCGAGGATGATCCGCGCGCCGCGTGCCGCGAGCGTGCGTGCGGTCTGGAGACCGATGCCGCTGTTGCCACCCGTGATCAGGGCTGTACGTCCTGCCTGGTCAGGGATCGAATCCAAGGTCCAGTGACTCATCGTAACCGCGCTCCCTTACTGAATGAACCTTCAATAGTGATGGTGGGGGCGCGGTGGAGCTTTGTCAAATGAACGTTCAATAAGTACATTGGACGTATGCGCACCCGGGATCCCGAAGCCAAGAAGCAGTTGCTCTTCGAGGCCGCACTGGCGGAGTTCGCCGAGTTCGGCCGTGCGGGAGCGCGGATCGACCGGATGGCCAAACGTGCGGGCATCAGCCCGGGCCTGGTGTACTCGTTCTACGAGGGGAAGGCCGAGCTGTTCGACGCGGTCTTCGACCAGATCGTCGACATGATCCTCGCGTCCGTACCGATCGACGCGGACCACCTGCCGGAGTACGCCGGCAACCTCCACGACGCCGGCCGGGCGCATCCCGACGTCATGCGGTTCATCAGGTGGTACTACCTCGAACTCGGCGAGTCCTCCCAGCGTGCCGTCGTGGCCGCCTCCATGGCCGAGAAGGTCGCGGCGATCACCGACGCGCAGCAGCGCGGCACGGTGACGACGGCCCGGCCCGCCGCCCAGATCCTCGCCCTGGTGCTGACCTTGGCGAACATGTGGCACTTGCCCGGGGAAGACGTGGCGGGCCTGGTTCCCGAGCCGGAACGGCGCGCCCTGGTGACCTCCGCGGTCGCGGCACTGGTCACTCCCTGACGCTCGGCCGACAGCTGGACCTCGGCCGACGACTGGACCTCCGCCGTTCGCGAGCCCGATGGCTCAGGGCGAGGTGAGTAGACGTACTCATGTGGCCGGTGACGCGGCAGCCGCATGCTGCGGACAGGAGAGCGAACTCCCTCCCGAAGTCCCTGATGCTGGCCGTACTGGGCTGCGTCGTCCTCGCCGGCTGCGGTACCCGCGACGCCACCACCGGTCAGGCCCTCGCCGGCAGCGTCGTCCCGGCGACGAGCGCGCGGGATGCGGAGCCGAGCGAGGAGGAGTTCCTGAGGTTCATGGAGCTGATGACCGACATGCCGTCGAGCTGCGCTCAGGAGGTCGCGGACGAGAAGGGCGTCTCCGTCGAGGAGGTCGAGGAGTTGGAGCGACTCGAGGATCTGAAGGACAGGGGCGTCCCGCCCGAACCCTCGGAGCTGCCGGGTTGGGAGGACACTCCGGGGCCGCATTCCTTCGCCGACGGCGGCATGGACGGCGGACCGGTACCGGTGCCCCTGCCGTCGGATGTTCCTCCGCCGCCGGAGCCGGACCCCGACTTCGCTCCGGCCGGCCGGTACGAGGAGGTGGCTCTCAACCCCGCGGAGGAGTGCTTCGGCGCCGACCACGTACGGCGCATCGGCGAGGCCTTCGCGGACACGAAGACGGGCGACTACCAGGTGATGCGGAAGAAGCTGACGGAGCTCGGCTACCCGGCGCCGTACATCCACCGGATGCCGGACCACGCGGGCGCGCCCCGGGTGAGGGTCGACCTGCGAGTGTTCGGGAGCCGGTTGGCCCTGGAGGTCACGGGAACCGGCAGCGGCGTGAGCGCCGAAGCGTTCGGGGCCTCCGAGGAGGAGGGTGTGAACGTGGCCGATGTGAGGCGGAAGCCGAAGCCGGAGCCGGAGCCGGAGGCGAAGCCGAAGTCGGATCCGAAGCAGGGTGCGCCCGCGTCCTGACCCTGCCCGGTACGGGATCTCAGTCCGCCGTGTCAGGCCGGAGGGGTTCGACCCACGCGGCCCGCCACTGCGGGCGGGGGTCGGCGCCCGGGCTCGTCCAGTACTCCGTCCCACGGACGATCAGACCGTCGCGGACGGTCCAGAACGACGCCGCGCGGAACACCCCGAGATCCTCGTGCGGTACCTCCACCTCGGAGGCGACCTCGTCACCGGCGGCGACGATCCGCAGCACGCGGATCGACCAGCCTTCCGGGTACTCACTGTTCACCGCGACGAAGTTCTCGCGGCCCACGATGCGTTCGGCGCTGACCGGCCACTCCACGACCGCGTCCTGCGCGATCAGCCGCGCCACACCGTCCCAGTCCCGCGCCTGGATCCGGTCCCACAGCGCCTCTACGACTCTCAACGGCTCCATGGGGCACACCCTGCCACGGCGAGCGTCAGAGCAGGAGGCCGAGGGCGGTCACCGCCATGACCGCGGCCGTCGCGGCGTGGACCCCGTAGGCGGTGGCCTTCGGTCCGCCGCTGCGCAGCACGATCACCGCGTCCGAGACCGGCATCGCCGCGAACGTCAGCATGAACCAGCCCAGCACCGACGTCGGCGCGACGAGCATCAGCACGAAGACGAAGACCCCGCACACGATCTCGCGCGCGCCCTTCACGTGCAGCCAGGACCGGAAGGCGGGGTCGTCGACGGGTGTGTGGGGAATGCCGAACCCGGCGGCGTTCTGCGGCTTCGCGAAGACCATCGCGCCCATGGCGATGAGGGCCGCGCCGAGCAGGCCGGCGAGGACGGTGGCGAGGGTGGTGAGCATCAGCTGGCCTGTCTTTCCGTTGAGGTGATCGTTGGTGGCGGAGCGCTGGTCAGGGGACGAGCACGATGCGGCCGCGGACGCCGCCCTTGGCCATCGCCTCGTAGGCGTCGGCCGCTTCCGCGAGCGGGGTGACGGCGTGGACGCGGGCGGGCAGTTCACCCGTCGCCGCGCGTTCGAGCAGTCGGGCGAGGAGCGGACCGTCGGGTCGGGCGAAGAGGACCTCGACGCTGATGCCGCGCTCCTCGGGGAGCCGGGCCGCGGGCTGCACGCCGACGAAGCGGCCGCCGTCGCGCACCGCCCGCAGGGCGTCCTCCTGGAGGGCTCCGGCGTCGGCGACGGCGTCCCAGCCCCGCCCGACCCCGGTGGTGAAGTCGGCGCCGAGGCCCCGTACGAACGGCTCGTCGGCCGCGCGGGCCGTCCCGGTGACCTGCCAGCCGCGGTCCTGGGCCAGTACGGCGACGTACGCGCCCACCGCGCCGGCCGCGCCCGTCACCAGCAGGCGCCGGGCTCCCGCGGGCGCTTCGCCGAGGAGGCCGACGAGCTGGGCCGCGGCGGTGGCGTTGAGCGGCACCACGGCCGCCTCGATCAGGTCGAGGGCGTCCGGTACGACGGCGACCTTCGCGGCGGAGACCAGGAGGTGTTCGGCATGGGATCCGTGGTCGCGGTCGAAGCCGTCGAGGAACCCGGCGACCCGCGTGCCGACCCGCAGCTCTACGCCCGATCCGACGGCATCGACCGTGCCGGCGAAGTCCCAGCCGAGCCCGGTGTGCTGAGGCTGGTCGACCAGGCCGAGCCGGTGGAAGACGCCCCCGGCGACCCCCAGGTCCACCGGGTTGACCGCCGCGGCGGCGACCTCGACCCGGATCTGCCCCGGCCCCGGCCGGGCCAGGGGGACGGTCACGGTCTCGATCGAACGGGGCCCGGACGGGACGCGGACCACGGCGCGGCGGGAGGTGGTGTGCTGCATCGTCAACTACTCCTTCGTGGGGGCCCTTTGGGATGGACGGTCTTGCCATCCCCTGGGCGTGTCACCACCATGAAGGAACCTGCTCACCGGCGGGAAGGAGGCACCTCGAGGTGCCTAAGTGACCCAGAGGAGACGCGAGTTATGCCGACCACGACCGCATCCCAGCGGAGGGCCGCGGCCAAGGCCGAGTACGACGCGTTCTTCGCGGCGTGTCCCAGCCGCCAACTCCTCGAGCGCATCTCCGACAAGTGGGTCGCCCTCGTGCTCGCCGCCCTGGGCGGCGACGGCCCGGGGACCACCCCCGGCGAGGAGCCGCGGCCCATGCGCTTCTCCGAGCTGCAACGCCGGATCTCGGGCGTGAGCCAGAAGATGCTGACGCAGACGCTGCGCGCACTGGAGCGCGACGGGATGGTGACCAGGACCGTGACCCCCACGGTGCCCGTCACCGTCAGCTACGAGCTGACCGACCTCGGCCGCTCCCTCCAAGGACTGATGAAGGGGATCAAGGCCTGGGCTGAGGGCCATATGGAAGAGGTCCTCACCCATCGCGGCGGCTTCGACCAGGGGGCGGGTGCCGCCGCCGAAGCCGAAGCCGCCAACGCCAACGCCGCCGCCGGCTGACGCGGAGAGCGGTACCGGTTCCCCGCCGATCAGTCCGCCGATCAGTCCGCCGGTCAGTCGCGGCGGGCGAGGTTCAGGCGGGCCGCCTGGCGGGTCAGGTGGTCGCGTTCCGCGAGGTTGGGGGCCTGGTGGGCCGCCTCGGCGTACAGGCGGGCCGCTGTGCTCAGGTCGCCGTCGCGCTCGTGGAGGTACGCGGCCACCGCGGTGTGGCGGGGGAGCGCGGCGTCCAGTTCCGCGAGGGCCGCCAAGCCGGCCCGGGGGCCGTCGGCCTCGCCGACCGCCACCGCGCGGTTGAGGCGGGCGATCGGGCTGTCGGTCAGGCGCACCAGCTCGTCGTACCACTCCACGATCTGCACCCAGTCGGTCTCCTCGGTGGTCTGCGCGTCGGCATGGAGGGCCGCGATGGCGGCCTGCGCCTGGAACTCGCCCAGCCGGTCGCGGGCCAGGGCGGCGTGCAGGATGCCGATGCCCTCGGCGATCAGCGCCGTGTCCCACCGGGTGCGGTCCTGCTCGGCGAGCGGGATCAGCGTGCCGTCGGGGGTGGTGCGCGTGGCGCGGCGGCCGTGGTGGATCAGCATCAGGGCGAGCAGCCCCGACACCTCGGGGTGGTCGATCGAGGCCGCCAGACCGCGGGTGAGCCGGATCGCCTCGGCGGCGAGGTCTATGTCGCCGGAGTAGCCCTCGTTGAAGACCAGGTACAGGACGCGCAGGACCGTACCGACGTCGCCGGGACGGTCGAAGCGGACGTCGGAGACGGTCCGCTTGGCGCGGCTGATGCGCTGCGCCATGGTCGCCTCGGGAACCAGGTACGCCGCCGCGATCTGGCGCGTCGTGAGCCCGCCGACCGCGCGCAGGGTGAGCGCGACGGCCGAGGAGGGGGTCAACGACGGGTGGGCGCACAGGAAGTAGAGCTGGAGCGTGTCGTCCACCGCCGGGGCGGGGCCGGGCGCCGGCTCCTCCTCCACCCGGTCCTCGCGCCGACGGCGGGCGGTGTCCGCCCGCGTCGCGTCGAGGAACCGCCGCCAGGCCACGGTGACCAGCCAGCCCTTCGGGTCCCGGGGAGGTTCCCCGGGCCAGACGCGCACCGCTTCGAGCAGGGCCTCCTGGACGGCGTCCTCGGCCGCCGCGAAGCCTGCTCCGCGGCGGACGAGGATGCCGAGGACCTGCGGAGTCAGACTCCGGAGCAGGGCCTCGTCCACGTCAGTGGCACTCGGGGACGGTGGGCGGGGCGGACAGGAACGGACGCAGCTCCAGCCACTCGTGGATGGGCTTGCCGCCGGCCCCGGGGGCGGCCGACAGTTCTCCGGCCAGCTCGACGGCGCGCTCGTAGCTGTCCACGTCGATCACCATCCATCCGGCGATCAGGTCCTTGGTCTCGGCGAACGGGCCGTCGGTGACCGGCGGGCGGCCTTCGCCGTCGTAGCGGACCCAGGTCCCCTCGGGGGCGAGGGCCTGACCGTCGACGAACTCGCCGGTGCCCTCCAGCCGGTCCGCGAAGTCGCGCATGTACTGGATGTGGGCCGTGATCTCCTCCGGCGTCCACTCGCTCATGGGGACGTCGTTGGCGCAAGCCGGGGCGCCGCGGTAGTGCTTGAGAAGCAGGTACTTGGCCATGATGGTCTCCTCCGTGCCGTGCGGCCATTGTGGCCGCTTCCACTGAGGAGACGGAGCCGGGCACGGGTTCTCGACATCACCGCCGAAGTTTTTTTCCACGGGATTCGAGGAGCGGGAGCCGGTCGCCTCAGGTGCGGTAGACGCGGTCGCTCTTCAGCCAGCCGTCGGCGTCGCGGTCCTTCCAGGGCCCGTCCTCGTGGCCCTTGCCGTGGCAGTGCCACCAGCCCCAGCTCCAGCCGTGATGGTGGCGCTTGTTCTGGGCCAGCCCGTGCCAGTGGCAGTAGCTGATGCCGTGATCGTGGTGGTCGTGATCGCCGTCACCGCCGTGGGCGGGTGCCACCGCGGTGGCGTCACGAGGGGTGGCCGGCGCGGCGGACGCGCCGGAGGACAGCAGCGCGCCCGCTGTGGCCAGGGCGGCCGAGGCCGTGAGGACGGCGAGACGGCGGCGGGTGCGGGGCAGGGGGGTCATGAGAGGTCACCTCCGGCGAGCAGAGACGGAGAACGAGGGGTCACCTGCTCTACGTGAACCCACTCCTCCATTAGCCCCGGGCCGGTGCACGGCGTCATGCCCCTGGAGTTCGGGGCTTGACAGTCCGGGCGCGCACACGCCTTCGGTGCGCGCCGGGGCTCGGGGGCCTCGGTGCGCACCGAAGGGGATCAGGCCGACTCGGCCGGTTGCCGACTCAGTCGGTTGCCGACTCAGTCGGTGGGGGTCAGCAGGTGGGGATGCGGTTCAGGTTCGCGGCGTAGCGGGCGGCGATCCAGCCGCGGCCGTCGGCGAGCTTGTACCAAATGGTGTTGCCGTCGACCTCGGTGCCGTTGGTCTTGCACAGCACCTGGACCTCGGTGCCGTACTTGATCACGCCGGTCTTCTTGTACTGGGTGCCGGGGCCGGTGCGGACGTGCAGCTTGTCGCTGACGATGCGGGCCTTCGGCTTGCCGGGCTTGTCGCCCTTGCCGCCGTGGTCCTTGCCGTGGTCCTTGCCGTGGTCCTTACCGCCGTGGTCCTTGCCGCACTTGCACGCGCCGGGCTTGCCCTGGTCGCCCTTCGGGCCCTTGGGACCCTGCGGCCCCTGGTCTCCCTTGCGGCCCTGCTCGCCCTTGGGTCCGACCGGTCCGCGCTCGCCCTTGCGGCCCTGCTCGCCCTTGGCTCCGTCGCGCCCGCGGTCGCCCTTCGGGCCGGTCGGGCCCTGCTCGCCCTTCGGTCCGCCCGGGCCGCGGGTGCCCGTCGGTCCGGCCGGGCCGCGGTCGCCCTTGTCGCCCTTGTCGCCCTTGGGTCCGCCGGCCGGGCCGGTGTCGCCCTTGGGGCCCTGGAGTCCGCCCGGTCCGGGTACGCCGGCCGGTCCCGTCGGACCGGTCTGGCCCGTGGTGCCCGTGTCGCCCTTCGGGCCGGCCGGGCCGGTGTCGCCCTTCGGGCCGCCCGCCGGGCCCGTGTCGCCCTTCGGGCCGGGTGCCCCGGTGTCGCCCTTCGGGCCCTGGGGGCCTCCGGCCGGTCCCTGGTCGCCCTTCGGACCCGCCGGCCCGGTGTCGCCCTTGGGACCTTGGTGGCCCTTGGGGCCCTGGGGCCCCTTCGGCCCGCGGTCGCCCTTCTCGCCGCGGTCCCCCTTCTCGCCGCGATCGCCGCGGTCCCCGCGGTCGCCCTTCTCGCCCCGCTCGCCCTGGTCACCCTTGTCGCCCTTGGGGCCGGGGCGGCCCGGCTTGCCGTGCTGACCGGGCTTTCCGTCGTGGCCCGGCTGCCCGTCGTGTCCGTCGTGCCCGTCGTCGCCCTTGGGGCCCGTCACCGGGGTGGACACCGCGTACAGGGCGGGCGAGGAGCCCGCTCCGGCCGCCCACTCGCCGCCGTCGAGCGTCGTGCCCTCGGGAGCGTCCGCGTCCACCCGTACGAGTACGCCCAGCCGGGTGTCGCTCTCCGCCGGGAAGGCGAAGCCCGCGCGGGTGCCCGCGTCGCAGGTCAGCTGGCGGGCGTTGCCCGAGAGGGTGCAGGGTGCGCCCGCACGGTCGCCGTTCCAGTAGAAGCGGGCCTCGGGGAAGGTCGTCCGCTCCGGCGCGGTGATCCGGAATCTGCTGCTGAGTGCCGATTCGCCGTTGGTCTCCGCGACGATCACCACGCGGCCGGTCTTGCCGGCGGCGATCGAGGGGACGTACGGCTGGGAGAACCGGATGTGCGGCGAGCCGGCGGCGAAAGCCGGCACGGCCGGCAGCAGGCAGCTCGCGGTGACGGCCGCGACGACCAGGGCGGCCGACGTGCAGCGGGAAGCAGACAAGGGTGTTTCCTCCGCGAGGAAAAGCGACGGAACCGGAGGGCGACCGCCGAATGCGGTCTTCCGGTGGACAAAAGTTCCAACACCAGTTAAAAGCTGACAATGCGACTCGGTTGTGTACGACGCGTAACCGATCACTCGGCAGCCGCGTGAATCACGTTTCCCCCGCTGTCGGCTCAGCCGCCGTCGCGGACCAGGACGTACGCCGCCTCGCGCGCCCGCACCGCCGCCCCCGGGCCAGGTTCCAGTGCCGCCACCACCGTCGCCCCCTCGACCAGCAGCAGCAGGTGCTCCGCCAGGCCTTCCCGGCCGGGACCGGCGATGTCGGCCAGCAGCGCCCGTAGCTCCGCCTTGTGCCGGCGTACGACGTCCAGCACCCCCGCGGGGCCCGCGCCCAGCTCCCCGTACGCGTTCAGGAACGCGCACCCGCGGAAGTCCGGCTCCGAGAACCACCCCGCGAGCCACTCGAAGACGGCCCCGACGGGGTCGGCCCGCCCCGCGACCGCTGAGCTCAGGCTCGCCATCCAGCGGCGGTCCCGGCGCTCCAGGTAGGCGGTGACCAGGGATTCCTTGGCCGGGTAGAGGCGGTAGAGCCGCTTGAGGGGGATGCCCGACTCCGCACGGATGCGGTCCATGCCGACGGCCTGGATCCCCTCGGCGTAGAACAGCGCCTCCGCGGCGTCCAGCAGGCGCGTGCGGGCCTCTTCGTCGGTCATCGGGGCGGGGTTGGCGGGCATGAAAGCAGCGTAGACCAGAATCCCTTGCGTCGAGAACGCCCGTTCTCTAGGCTTGGAGCTACGAGGAGAACGACCGTTCTCCCCTTCCCGCCACCGCCCCCTCCCGTCCCCCCGCCCGGCCGATGTCGAGAGGTCCCCTCGTGACTGCCACCCCCTCCGCCGCCACTTCCTCCTCCGCCGAGTCCTCCACCGTGCGACCGCCCGTACCGCCCTTCACCGAGGAGTCCGCCCGCGCCAAGGTGCAGGCCGCCGAGGACGCCTGGAACAGCCGTGACCCCGAGCGCGTCGCCCTCGCCTACACCGAGGACTCCGCCTGGCGGAACCGCGACCGCTTCCTGACCGGGCGCGCCGAGATCCGCGCCTTCCTCGCCGACAAGTGGGAGCGCGAGCAGGAGTACCGGCTGCGCAAGGAGCTGTGGGCGTACACCGACAACCGGATCTCGGTGCGCTTCGAGTACGAGTGGCACGACGCGAACGGCCAGTGGTGGCGCAGCCACGGCAACGAGCAGTGGGAGTTCGACGCCGCGGGCCTGATGCGCCGCCGCGAGGCGAGCATCAACGACATCCCGATCGAGGAGTCGGACCGCCGCCTCTGAGTCCGGAACCCCCACCGACGACTACGGTGCGTAACCCCCTCCCCAGTCCGTGGAGTTATGCTGGCGGGAACCCCTGGGGAGGCAATGTGACCGAGCGTAAACCGCCTGGTGTCAGCTTCGAATCCTTCGTGGACCGCCAGATCAGACAGGCCGGGGAGCGCGGGGACTTCGCGGAACTGCCCGGCTTCGGCAAGCCGCTGGCCTCGCTCGACGCCCCGTACGACGAGCTGTGGTGGATCAAGGGCAAACTGCACCGCGAGGGCTTCGCGGTCCTCCCGCCGGCGCTCGCGCTGCGCAAGGAGGCGGAGGACGCCCGCGAGGCGGTCGAGGCCGCCCGCACCGAACGCCAGGTCCGCGCCCTCCTGACGGAGATCAACGACAAGATCCGCACGGCCCTGCGCAGGCCCCCGCCCGGCCCCCCGCTGAACCTCAAGGAGTTCGACGTGGAGGTCGAAGTCACCCGCTGGCGGGAGTCCCGCGAGGCCCGGTAGGACGCGCTTCCGCTACGGGGCGACCGCGCTGGTCGCGGCCATCAGCGCGTGGCCGTGACCAGTCGGCTCAAGTGCGGCAGCACACCGCGAAGGTCATCGCCGTCGACCACGGCCGTCGCAGCCGTCCGCGCGCACTCCGAGGCGTTGAACGCCACGGCCACCCCTACCGAGGCGAACAGCGGTAGGTCGGAGCGGCTGTCTCCCACCGCCCCGCACGAGAGGGAGGCCAGCCCCAGCTCCCGCGCCTGCGTCAGGGCGAAGTCCCGCTTGTCGTACTCGTCGAAGTGGCGGGCCACGCGCCCCGTGAACCGGCCTCCGGCGGTCTCCAGCCGAGGTCCGCTGAACGCGTGGAAGCCGAAGCGGTCGGTCAGATAGCCGCCGACCGGGGACCAGGCCAGGGTCGCCAGGGCGGGCACCAGCCCGTTGCTCCAGCACCAGGCCACGGTCTCCGAGATGCCGGAGACCAGGGGCAGTCCGTCGAGCCAGCCGTGGACCTGGTCCTCGGCCGCGCCTGCCCAGCCCGCCGCATCCAGTTCCGAGACGTGGCGATTGTCCAGGGCGCCCGAGGCGTAACCGGCCTCGGCCTCCGCCAACTCGTCGCGATGGCCGAGGAAGCCGGCCAGGAATACCGACGAACTGGTCCGCGGGACGAGAGTGCCGTCGACGTCGAAGAACACGGCACCTGAATGATCAGATGAGAGCACCGGTCAAGGATGTCACCCCCCTGTGCCGCATCACCCCACGTCGCGGCGGCGCGCCACATCCCACCGCGAGCTGACCCGCGGGGCGTCGTGCCCGTCGTTCCCGTCGCGGTCGTCGTGCCCGTCGCGCTCGCGGAAGGGGGCTCCGGGGGACCCCGGTTGCTCCGGGCCTGGTCGGCCCGGAGGTGGGTGGCGAGGCTGGGGTCCAGCACCGAGGCCGCTTCCCCCTTGCCGGCCGGCGACCGCGTGGAACGTCAGGGCCTGCCCGCCCTCAGTGGAGTCAGCGCCGCCAAGGCCTCGGTGACGCGGTCCGCCTGGTGGGTGGCGCCGCGGAGGTTCGGGTGGAGGACGGTGCAGGCCTCGCCCCGGGCCGGGATGGAGCGGCAGAGCTCGGAGGGCGGGTCGCTCTGCTCGCCCGGCCCGGTCAGGCTGTCCTTGATCCCGTACATCCAGCGCTGCTCGGCGCTCGCGCACACCCCGTGCCCGGTGCTGGAGGCGTACGTGTCCACGTACACCGCGCCGCCGCGGCGGGCCTGCTCCCGCAAGAGGGTGTTGAGCCGGCGCTCCAGGCCGTCGAGCCACGGCATGTCGCCCTTGGCGACGGTGCCGAGCTGGTGCCAGGACCCCCAGCCGCAGCCCGCGGACTGGTCCACGACGGCCGGATACCCGACGACCGCCACCCCGGCGCGCGGGGCACGCGTACGGATCTCCTTCAGCAGGGCCGCGAAGTCGGCCTCCAGCGCGGTGAACCGGGCGTCGAGCCCGGCCGCGCCGCCGCCCCGCGCGTAGTGATCGGTGCACGGTGTCCCCGTACCGAAGGAGGCCAGGCCGCGCTTCACACAGGTCTCCACGATCTCGGAGAAGCCCACGGAGTTGCCGCCGGCGCCGACCGTGACGAGATCGGCGGTGGCCGTAACGGCCTTGATCTGCGCCGGTTTTGCGGCCCATCCACCCGGTGGGGGCACGGACGGAGGCCCCTTCAGCTCGGACTGCGGACCCAGCAGCCCCGCTCTGATCTCCGCGGCGGAGCAGGTGACGTCAGTGAGCCTCAACTTCAGCCGCCGCGCGGCCTGGTGGGGATAGTCCTGCTCGGAGCGGCCGCATCCGTCGGTGTTCCACGGGCGCACGAAGGCGGCGGCGCTGTAGGAGTCCCCGAGGGCGACGTAGGCGAGAGGGCCGGCCGCGGCCGGCGCCTGCGGCGCGAGAGCGGTGGCGAGGGCGGCTGCGGCAGCGGTGAGAGTGGTGAGGGTGAGGGAGAGACGCATCATGACGGCGGTGCCTTTGGCTCGGGCGGCGCCGCGGCCTTTCCGCTGCGCGCATCACCAAAAGTAGCCGATATGACTACGGAGAGTAATCATCCGGGGTTTTGTTCGTTCGATCGAGTGAACGGATCGAGCGAACGTGACGATGCCGGGACGGGACGGGACGGGACGGGACGGCGCCGGGCCCGGCGTCTACCCCTGCCCGTGGGCCTGGGTGATCAGGTCCGTCGCGACCTCCAGGGCGGCCAGGCGGGTCTCCTCCGGGTCCCCGTCCACGTGCTGGAGGAACATCATTCCCGCGTGCAGCGTGAACAGGGCGCTCACGCACCGCACCTGATCGGCCAGTGGGGCGTCCTCCTGGCCGGACCGGAGCAGCTCCACCAGGGTGAGGAGGCGCTTCTTCACCGTCTCGCCGATGGTCAGCTCCCGCAGCGAGGCCTGGTTCTCCTGCATGAAGCGGTACAGCGAGGCGCCGCCCGCCATGGCCTCGCTGTAGCGGCGCAGTACCTCCCGCTTCATCTCCAGTGTGCGCGGCTGCTCCTCGGCCCACTGGATCAGCTCGTCGATGGGCCGGGTCAGGTCCTCGAACAGGCTGATGATGATGTCTTCCTTGGTCTTGAAGTGGTAGTACAGCGCCGCCTTCGTGACCCCCAGCCGCTCCGCGATCTCCCGCAGCGACGTCTTCTCGTACCCCTGCTCGGCGAAGAGTTCCAGTGCGACGTCCTGGATGCGCTGCCGGGTGTCCCCGCGGCGCTGGTGCGGACTGCTGCTGGACATGACTCTCCCCTGAGTTACTTACTTGACGCCCGGCTAGTTACGGGTCTACC
Organism: Streptomyces sp. NPDC002886; assembly: GCF_042888445.1. Classification (NCBI taxonomy): domain Bacteria; kingdom Bacillati; phylum Actinomycetota; class Actinomycetes; order Kitasatosporales; family Streptomycetaceae; genus Streptomyces; species Streptomyces sp. NPDC002886. The sequence continues at coordinate 739,430 of NZ_JBIAPV010000003.1, read as the reverse complement.
TTCCACAGTGTAGTCAACTAGCCGGTCGGCAAGTAAGTCCCAGGGCCGGTGCATAGGTGCCAGGGGAGTGGAACATGGTGGAAATCAACAAGAAGGCGGACACCTCGGAGGAGGTGAAGCCGCGCAGCGTGCGGGTCGTCCTGATGGCGCTCATGATCGCGATGCTGCTGGCCATGCTCGACAACATGATCATCGGCACCGCCATGCCGACGATCGTCGGCGAGCTCGGCGGCCTGGAACACCTCTCCTGGGTCGTCACCGCCTACACGCTGGCCACCGCCGCCTCCACTCCCATCTGGGGCAAGATCGGCGACATGTACGGGCGGAAGGGCTCCTTCCTCACCTCGATCGTCATCTTCCTGATCGGCTCCGCGCTCAGCGGCATGGCCCAGGACATGGGCCAGCTCATCGGCTTCCGCGCGATCCAGGGCCTCGGCGCCGGTGGTCTGATGGTCGGCGTCATGGCGATCATCGGCGACCTGATCCCGCCCCGCGAGCGCGGCAAGTACCAGGGCATGATGGCCGGCGTGATGGCCCTCGCCATGATCGGCGGACCGCTGGTCGGCGGCACCATCACCGACCACATGGGCTGGCGCTGGTCCTTCTACATCAACCTCCCGCTCGGCGCCGTGGCCCTGGCCATGGTCACCGCGGTGCTGCACCTCCCGAAGAAGCAGCACGAGGAACGCCCCAAGATCGACTACCTCGGCGCGGCCCTGCTGACGGTCGGCATCACCTCCACCGTCCTCGTCACCACCTGGGGCGGCACCGAGTACGCGTGGGGCTCCACCGAGATCATCGGCCTGATCGCCGTCGGCATCGCCTCCATCGCCGGCTTCCTCTACGCCGAGACCAAGGCCGCCGACCCGGTCATGCCGCTGCACATCTTCCGCAGCCGCAACTTCACCCTCATGTCCGTGATCGGCTTCCTGGTCGGCTTCGCGATGTTCGGCGGCGTGCTGTACCTGCCGCTCTTCCAGCAGTCGGTCCAGGGTGCCTCGGCCACCAACTCCGGCCTGCTGCTCCTGCCGATGCTGCTCTCGATGATGGTGGTCTCGCTGGTCGCGGGCCGCATCACCACCAGCAGCGGCAAGTACAAGATCTTCCCGATCATCGGCGGCGGGCTCATGGTCGTCGGGCTCTTCCTGCTCGCCACCATGGACACCGGCACCAGCCGCCTGATGTCCGGTGTGTACATGGCGGTGCTCGGCGCGGGTCTCGGCTTCCTGATGCAGATCACGATGCTGGTCGCGCAGAACAGCGTCGACATGAAGGACATGGGCGTCGCGTCCTCCTCGGCGACCCTGTTCCGTACGCTCGGCGGCTCCTTCGGCGTGGCCCTGATGGGCTCCCTGTTCACCAGCCAGGTCACCAGCACCATGACCGACCGGCTCGGTCCCGAAGCGGCGGTCAAGGCGGGCTCCGCCCAGCTGGACGCGGCGAGCCTGGCGAAGCTCCCGGAGGTCGTCCGGGACGCCTACCAGCACGCGGTGGCCGCCGGTACGCACTCGGCGTTCCTGCTGGGTGCGGGGATCGCCGTACTGGGCTTCGCGGCGGCCTGGTTCGTCAAGGAGGTCCCGCTGCGGGGCGCCGGTCCGGCCGGCGCGTCCGGTGGTGGCGGCTCGGCGAAGTCCGAGGCGGCGCCGGAGGCGGCCGTCGTGCACTGAGCCGCTCTCGCGGCCGGTCGTGGTGGGCCTGGCTCGTTGGATCTACGGATCCTCCGGGCCGGGCCCACCGGCACACCCGGCGCGGCACCAGGCGTCGCGGGCCCGGCAAGATCCGAAAGAGACGGCCTAGCGCAGGGCCGACTTCTTCTGCCAGTTCTCCCACGACAGGTTCCACTCGCCGTAGCCGTTGCCGGCGGCCACCGTTTCCTTGCCGCCCGTGACGTCGAAGACGTCGCCGACCTGGGCCTGGTCGTAGAACCACGTGGCGTCGGCCCTCTTCATGCCGATGCAGCCGTGGCTCCTGTTCGCCGAGCCGATGTAGCTCTCCGCCCATTCCGCCTGGTGCGCGAAGGTGCCCGAGACCGTCAGGCGCATCGACTTGTCGACCCACTGGTCGTAGCCGGTCAGGCCGACCGACTGGGCCGTCATCTTGATCTTGCCCTCCTTGGCCATCAGGGGCATCTTCCCGCTCCACGTCGGCGTCTTCGCCGGATCGCCCGCCGTGATCGGGATCGACTTCACCACCTGGCCGTCGCGCTCCAGTGTCAGTTCGTGGCCGGTGATGTCGACCTTGGCTATCTGGCTCCTGCCGATGGTGAACGAGGTCGTGTACGACTTCGTCAGGTAGCGGCCGTCCCCCGTGGCGGCCCCCGACAGGGGGGCTTCCAGCGTCACCCGGGTGCCCGGCTTCCAGTACTCCTTCGGGCGCCAGTCCACGCGGTCCAGGCCGGTGAGGGTCTCCGTCAGCCAGCCCCACGAGCCCTCGGTGGCGTTGTTCGTGGTCACCTTCAGCCGCCGCTCGATCGCGGCCTTGTCCTTCACCTTGTGGTCGAAGGTGAGGGAGAGCGGCTGGCCCACGCCGACGGTCGTCCCGCCCGCGGGCCGCACGGTCACCGTCTCCGTCTGGTCCTTGGAGGGTTCGAGGGTGTGGAAGGTGGACTCCGAGACGGTCTCCTTGCCGTTCTCCGACGCGGCCGTCGCCCTCACCTTGTAGTCAGCGTCCACCGCCAAGCCCTCCTTCGGGGTGAACACCCCGTCCTCGACCGTGCCGTCGGCCGGCTTCCCGTCGGGTCCGGTCACCGTCAGCGCCGTCAGCGTGCCGTGGTTCACGCGCGCCGTGAGCGGCTCGTCCGGCTTGACGTCCTTCGCTCCGTCAGCCGGTACGAGGCTCAACTCGGCCGCCGGCCGCGAGGATTCCGAGGCGTCCCCGCCCCCACCGGCCCCACACGCCGTCACCGCCAGGGCGAGCGCGGTGAGCAGGGCCGGCCATGCGTACGGGTGGGTTGTCGCTGCCTTGCGCATGGGTAGGTGAACCTCCTGCTCGAGCCCGGGTCTTGGGACCGGGATGTCCGGTATGAGGCCGGTCCGCGCGTCCCCGGTTTCAGTCGGGACGGAATTCGGGACGATGGAGGACCAAAGTCCTGCAACCCGGAATTTATGGGCCATTCGGCTGGAACCCCGCATCCACGGCCGACGTCCTGACCAGTGCGAGCTCACACGGGGACGTCGATTCGGGGAGTTGAGACAGCACATGGGGTTCATGGCGCGCACGCGGATGCAGCGGATGCAGGGGACGAAGGCACGGATCGCCGTCGCCGCGGCGGTGGCGGCGGTGGCCGCGACCGCCTGGGGGGTGACGGCGGTCGTCGACCCGGGGCACGAGACCAACCACCAGAACGTGTCCCGGCAGACCGACGACCCCGCCAAGGGCGGCGACGGCGATCCCCAGGCCCCCGGGGAACCGGGCGGGCGGGTCCCGGACGGCATAGCCCACGCGTCGGAGAGCGGCGGCGACGCGGTCAACATCACCATCGACGACGGGCCCGACCCCAAGTGGACCCCGAAGGTGCTGGAGGTGCTGAAGAAGTACGACGTGAAGGCGGTCTTCTGCATGATCGGACCGCAGGCCAAGGACCACCCGGACCTGGTCAAGAAGGTCGTCGCCGACGGGCACCGGCTCTGCGACCACACCATGGACCACAACACCGGGATGGACAAGAAGCCCCCGGCCTACCAGCGGCAGCAGATCCTCGACGCGAAGAAGCAGATCGAGGACGCCGCGGGCGGCGGGGCCAAGGTGGAGTACTACCGGGCCCCCGGCGGCGCGTTCACCCCCGAGAGCCGGGCCCTGGCCGCCGCCAACGGCATGCGCCCGCTCGGCTGGAACATCGACACCAAGGACTTCAGCAAGCCCGGCGTCGCCGCGATCGTGGGCACGGTCAAGGCCGAGATCGGCAACGGCCCGACCATCCTCTTCCACGACGGCGGCGGCGACCGCACCCAGAGCGTCGCGGCACTCGACCAAGTGCTCGCCTGGCTGAAGGAGCAGGGCCGGCCCACCGGCTTCCCCGTGGTCACCGGCCCCAGCGCCTGACCCGCGGTCCACCACCGTCCGGCCGGATCCCGTACGGGTGAAAGGGCGCCCGGCGTCGTTCCGGCCCGCCGGAGGGTCCCGTTGGTCCGGGCATGAACCGCACCCGCACCGCCGCCCTCGTCCTCGCCGCCGCCGCGGCGGCCCTCGCCCCGGCCCTCTCGGGCGCGGCCACCGCCGCGGAGGGTACGTACCTCCAGGATCCGAGCGGCGGGGAGAAGTCGATGAAGTCGATGTGGACCAAGGACGACATGCACAAGGTGGAGGCGCAGTTCCGCTTCCACCCGTCCGTCCAGTACAAGACGATCACCCGCCCCGGCCCCAAGGGCGCCGAGGAGTACGAGCGCAAGATCGGCGATCCCAAGACCCTGGCCTGGGAGCCCGGGTACGAGTTCGCGTGGTCGGTGGCGGATTCGCAGGGTGTCAAGAAGGTGCTGACGACGAAGGACGGCAAGCAGGTGCTCGTCCTGCACGCGGTCCTGCGCGACTCCCGGCGCGCCGAGGTGGCCCAGGTGCACCAGGAGCTCAAGAACCGGCCCGCGACGGGCCGTACGAAGATCCCGGGCGGCAAGCGCATCAAGTGCGACACCGGGACCTACACGGTGGAGTGGTCGGTCACCCGCACCGGCTACGGCACGCTCACCGGGTCCCTGCCGTGGGACTCCAGCTGCGAGCAGTACCGCGTGGCGTTCACGCCGAAGAACCAGGGCGCGAGCTGATCGACGGCCGTGGCGGCCGGCCTCCGGGTAGGGAGAGGAGCGGAAATTCCCACGGGAACCCCCTGGCCGCCCGCCCGCCCATAGGATTGCCCGCATGGCTATGGACGGCATGCAGATGACCCCGGACGTGGTGGAGGACGTGTTCGACGGACACGCCACGGGCATCGAGGTCGAGGACCCCGGCGACGACACGATCCGGATCCAGCGACCTTGGAATCCGGACCAGATCCGTGTGAACACCAGCCAGTTCTCGCTGCGCAACATCCTCGACCAGATCGACGAGGGCTCTATCGAGCTTGCGCCGGACTTCCAGCGGTTGCAGGTCTGGCGGACGGACCAGAAGTCGCTGTTGGTCGAGTCGCTGCTGCTCCAGATTCCGCTGCCCGCGTTCTACTTCGCGGAGGACACGGACGGGTCCTTCCGCGTCGTGGACGGGCTTCAGCGGCTGTCCACGCTGCACGCGTTTGTCCGGGGCGGAGAGGACGGCTTCGCCCTCGGAAAGCTAGAACACCTGAACGATCTCAAGGACCTGAGGTTCAGTGATCTGCCCGTGCCGTCCCAGCGGCGGATCAACAACACCCAGCTGATCGTCAACGTGATCGACCCGACCACGCCGCGTGGGGTCACCTACGAGATCTTCAAGCGGATCAACACCGGTGGAACCCCGCTGAACGCCCAGGAGATCCGGCACTGCATGAGCAGTCCGCGCAGCCGGGACGTCCTCCACCGGATGACCCACACGCCTGCCTTCAACAAGGCCACCGGGGGCCGCCTCACCAACCACATCCGGATGAACGACCGGGAGATGGCCCTGCGGTTCGCCGCGTTCTGGCTGAAGGGGGTCTCGGCCTACCAGGACCGACCCATCATGGAGCAGTTCCTGATGGACGCGACCGAGATGCTCGACGATCCGAAGCAGGTCCCGGACAGCCAGGTGGCGGAGCTCGAGGCGGCCTTCGAGCAAGCGATGGCACACGCGTACCTCGTCTTCGGCGAGCACGCCTTCCGTAAATGGCCGAACGGCGACGACTACCGCCGTCCGATCAACCGCGCCATGTTCGAGAGCTGGTCCATGGCCCTGGCCGACCCGGACTGCACGGCCGCCGACCTGCGCGAGCGTCGCGTGGCCATCGTGAAGGCGGCCCGTGAGCGGATGACCACCGATGTCACCTACCTCAACTCCATCACGTCCTCCACCGCCGACCGGTTCCGGGTGGACTACCGGTTCAAGGCCGCCGTGGCGGATGCGGAAGCCGGGCTGTGATCACCTCGCTGGAGATCCGGGGCTTCAAACGATTCGAGTCCGAGTCGTTCGGCCTGCGCCCGTTGACCGTCCTGACCGGCGTCAACGGCGGTGGCAAGAGCACCGTGATCCAGGCACTGCTACTGGCGAGGCTGGCAGCCACGTCAGGCACGGCGCCCGGGGGGACGGTCCGGCTGAACGGTCCGCTCGGGCTGGCCCTCGGCGAGGCCCGGGACGTACTGAACTGGACGACCGACGCCCGGGAGATCACCGTGCGGCTGGGCGGCCGGGGTGGTGAGTCCTGGGTGTACGGCTTCGGGCTGCCCGACGCCGAACAGGCGCTGCACCTCGATGTGCGGCGGTTGCCGGTGGCGCACGTCCCCGGTATCGGGCCGGCCGTCGCGGACCCCGCCTTCACCTACCTGTGCGCCGAACGTCTGGGCCCCCGCGACACGCTGTCGGTGTCCGCTGAGGAACCCGACCGGATCGGCGTCGGGGTGCGGGGCGAGTTCACCGCACAAGTGCTGGCACTGCGCGAGTCACGCGCGGTAGGTACGCGAAGGGCGGTCCGGAGAGCGTTGTCCCACACGGAGGCCGCCGGACCGCAGCTGAGGGTCCAGGCGGAGTCGTGGGCGTCGGAGATCATCCGTCCGCTACGGATCACCGCACGGGTGGCCGTGGGGATCATGGCCACGACGATCCGGTTCGGCGAGCCGGGCCTGAGCGGTGAGGAGATCCGCCCCGCCAACACCGGTTTCGGTATCTCCTACGCCCTGCCGGTCATCGTCGCGGGGCTGCTCACCGAGCCGGGCGACCTCCTGATCGTGGAGAACCCCGAGGCGCATCTGCACCCGGCGGGACAGTCCCGGCTCGGCCGGTTCCTCGCGCGGGTGGCGGGCAGCGGGGTGCAGGTCGTGGTGGAGACGCACAGCGACCACGTTCTCAACGGAATCCGCCTCGCCGTCGCGCAGGACCGCTCTCTCCCGGCAGCGGACATGATCACCCACTACTTCGATCACGACCGTGCCCTGCCCATCGACATCAACGACAAGGGCGAGCTCAGCTACTGGCCCCATGGCTTCTTCGATCAGATCGAGACCGACCTTGGGGGACTGGCCCGTGCCCAACGTGGCAGGTAGGAACGGAGGGGAAGACCAGCAGGCGCCGTCGGGTACCGTCGCCGCCCCCGACGGCGACGGCGACTACCGGGTCGTGATCGCGGACGAGTGCTTCGACTGGCGCGAACTGACGGACTCCGGCCTGCAGGACGCGCTGAACGCCCTGGCACAGGCACTCCAGCCGTTCGCTGACGGCCGTTCGGCAGCCTTCATGGAGCCGGCGTACGACGTCGAGTGCCGGCCCTCGGTCACGCTGATGGACGCCCTGTACTCCCCGGACGGCGGCCTTCCCCGGGACAAGCGGGCCCGTCTGCAGCAACTGGTGAGCAAGTGTCGGTGCGTGAAACCGGGCGAGGCGGATCTTCCACAGCCGGTCCGGGTGCCCGACGGTGAATGGCGGGAACCGTCCTGGGGTGCGGCCCACGCCCTGGCCCGGGCAGCAGAGGGCCGCGCCATGTCCTGTCTTGTGGGTTCGCATGCCAAGGAGCCCGACTGGCCGTCCGGATGGATCACCGTCACGCGGACGACTGAGGCAGGCCAGGACGAGGTGACGGTGCACGTCCTGCGCCTGGCCGATGACATACCGGTCTTCTGGCGCCGCCTCCTCACCCACGAGAGCGTTCCGGCCGAGCGCTTCTTCACCTTCACCGGGCAGGCCTTCCCCCGGTTGCTCTTCGCGGACTCCCTGCGGCTGCACCACTTCAAGGGGGACTATCCCGAAGTCCTCCCCTGGCTCGTGAAGTTGCTCGGAGCGCTCGACGACCACTTCACCAGGACACTGGCCGAATGCGGTGGCGACCAGACGCAGGTCGTCCGCAGGTTCGCCGCGCAGGGTCTGGACATTTCACCCGAGAGTGCGAACACGAAGAAGAACGCGAAGGCGTGGGAACAGCGCAACGTCGAGTACAACAGCGGCACCTACCGGTGCGAGTGGCACGGCAAGCGGCTCTGGGACCGCGATAGGGTCCATTTCTCGCTACCGATCGCCGCATACGGCGACCGGATACTCATCGGGGTCTTCGCGGAGCACCTACCGACCTGATCGAGAGGCCGCCGGTACGAGCTGTCCGCCCGACGGTGCCGAGTGGGATCGGCTTCCCCGCGCGAGGTGGGGCCGGCCGCCCCGCGCGCCTTGTGGGCGCTTGCGGGCGACTGGGCCTCGGCCTTGGATCAAAGCCGTACCAGCCATGATGCCGCCCGGGGTGGGGTGCGGCAGGGGGCGAAGGTCCCTTTCTGCAGGGGCCTTCGGGGGGACTTCCGCGTCGGCGGGGAGCCGGGTCGCGCCGGTGGGGCGCAAGGTGGCGTCGGCGGGGCGCCGGGTCAGCGCGCCGCCTTCTTGGCCTCGTTCGCCTTGGCGGCGATCTCCTCCAGGACGGCCTTCGGGTCGCCGGAGGGGTCGACGGCGCGGCCGATGTTGCGCTTGATGGTGTCGCTGATGATCACCCAGGACGGGTCGTTGACCGGGTAGAGCTGCGCACCGCGCAGGGCGTTCAGGAACTGCTGGTCGTTCTCGTCCATGCCCGAGGAACCGGCCATGGTGCGGGAGGCCGAGACGGTGGACGGCAGCAGGTGGTAGCGCCCGGCGAAGTCCGACAGGTTCTTGTCCCTGTAGACGAAGTCCAGGAACTTGCCGATCTCGTCGCGGTGGCCGTTCTGCTTGAAGGCCATCATCCAGTCGGCCACGCCCACGTTCGGCGGGGCCTGTCCGGTGTTCAGCGTGTCCGAGACGGGCATGGCGACGGCGCCGACCTTGATCCCCTTGTTGCGCGCCTCGTGGGCGAGCTGGGGGTAGCCGTTGAGCATGCCGACCTCGCCGTTCGCGAAGGCGGCGAAGGCGTCGGCGCGGTTGAGCTGGGACGGGGGCGTGGGACCGAGCAGCCCGGGGGCGACCAGGTGCTGCTTGATCCACTTGAAGGTCATGATGTTCTGCTCGGACGCCAGGCTGTAGTTGCCGCTGTTGTCGGCGTAGCCGCCGCCGTTGCTGAGCTCCCAGATCATCGCCTCGGCGTGCGCCTCTTCGGGGCCCAGGGGCAGGGCGAACGGCGTCTTCACGCCCTTGGCCTTGAGCGCCACGGCCGCGGCCTTCAGGTCCAGCCAGGTCTTGGGCTGCCAGCCGTTCTTGGAGTCCTTCGGGATGACCCCGGCGTCGGTGAGCAGCTTCTCGTTGTAGAAGAGGAGACGGCTGCTCGCCACGAAGGGCAGGCCGTAGAGGGTGTTGCGGACGGAGCCGGCGTCGGCGAGGGGCTGGAGGAAGTTCGCCTCGGCGCTGACCGAGAGGAGCTCGGGCGCGGAATAGAGCTTCCCCTGCGCCGCGAAGTCCGAGTAGCCGCCCATGAGGGCCATGTCCGGGGCGTTGCCGGCCTTGACCATGCGCGAGACTTCGCGGTCGATGTCGGCCCACGGCAGGATCTCGACCTGGACCTTGATGCCGGGGTTCGAGGCGGTGAAATCGTCCGTCACCTTGTCCCAGAAATCCTTGGAACTGTTGGTCGAGGTGTCGCCGTATTCGGCGGCGACGAGGCGGAGGGTGCCGTCGTCATCAGCGCTTCCGCCGGGGCCGCCGCAGCCGGCCAGCGGTATCAGCAGACCGAGCACGACCGTGGTGGCGGCCGCGCTGAAGATTCTTCGTCGCACGGGTGGGTTCCCCTGATTTTCTTTTGAGTCGCGTTATTACTTATGAGTTGCTCCGGGCTTGGTGTCCCTCCATGGCCCGTTGGCCGGAATTCTCTCCTGTGGAAGGGCGGTTGGTTCCATTGGGTCGGTACTTATGGTCAATGCTCCAACTGCGGCATTTCGGAATGGTGTTTTCCGATATGTGATCAACAATTCGGACGCGCGTAGACATGCCGAAACGCCCGTTTCCGGCCAAGGGGCGGCGGAACGGGCGTCGGGGGAGTGGGGAGGTAGGTGGGGGAGGAAGGTGTGGGCGAGCGGGCGGGACTCAGTCCGCGAAGTCGCCCGCGTACGGATCGGGCTCGCCCGTTTCGGGGTTGCGCCCCTCCTGCCAGCGGCGCTGGGCCTTCTGCCAGTGCACGAAGCTGAGGTGGCCGCCGTCCCAGAAGGTGATGCTGACCGGGCTCACGTCGAACTCGTCGGAGCACAGCAGGTAGAGGAACTCGGCCATGCCGTACGGGTACACCGCGAAGGAGTCGGCGGTGTGCCGGCCGACCACCAGAACGGGCCAGCGGTCGGGGTCGGGGTCGGTCGTCAGCCAGCACAGGATGTCGGAGCCGCCGGTGACGCCCCAGGCGAGGATCGACTCCGGGTCCACGTCCAAGGCGGCCCGGCCGCCCTCCGCCTCCCAGACCTGGCGGGCGTTGCCCGTCTCCTCCGTCATCTGTGCGGGATCCCACTGGAGTCCGGGCTTGGGCAGCGGAAGCAGCACGCTGGCCTCGCCGTTGATGGAGCCCGCGCCGAAGCGGCCCATGAAGGCCACGTAATCGGAGGGGAACCGGCTGCCCCAGACGGCCTCGGCCGCCTGCCAGTCGATGTCCTCGTCGGCCCCGTGGGTCGCCGGCATGATCTGCTCCAGCGCTTTGACGCGCGCGTTCTCGGTCATGCCGCTCCCCTGCCACCCCAGCTCAACCGCCCCAACCTACCGCCGGCGCGGGGTGGCGCCTAGCCGCCGGTGAGACGGACCCGCAGCGGGGACCCGACGCGCAGCCCCCAGGCGGCCATGGCTCCGGCCTCGGCTTCCAGGACGTGGCGGGCGCGCAGCCGGGGGAGGCCGAGCCGGCCGGGGGGCATGGTGGTCAGCGCGATGACGGTGAGCCGGCGGTCGAGGTGGGCCACGTCGATGGCGAAGCGCATCCGGAAGGTGTGCACGCTCGACGCCGGGGTGAGGAGCATCGCCCCGTCGATCCCGTCCCGTCCGAGCAGACCGCGCGTGCGGGCCCGGTAGGAGGCCGCCACCTCCACCGGCACCTCCAAGGGCGCCTCCGGCACCTCCAGGGGCCTCTCCGGCACCTCCAGGGGCGCCCCCGGCGCCTCCGGTCGTCCCGCCCGCCCCCGGTCGACGTAGAGCGTCCCCGGGCCGTCGTGCCACCGCTCCCTGTTCCCCATGCGGGCCACCCTAGGGTGCGTCCCGCCCCCGGATCCGGCCTTCGGCGTCAAGCCGGTGCACCCGGCCGGGTCCCCCGGGGGAGGGACGGCACGAGGTTGCTCCGTACGGGCGCGTGCCGGGCCCCCACAAGGCCTGTGGGGGCCGTCCCGGCTCTGCGGAGTGCGCCCGGGTGGCTGCGGAGCGTAGTCGTGTCGCGGTGATGCGCGCAGCAGGCTTTACGAAGGGTTATGGTGGAACCCCCCCCTCGGGCCGGTCCGTATCCCCCCCACGGACCGGCCCGTTTTTCGTTCCCGCGCAGTCTCGGGACAGGGTTGGGCGAACGCGCAGGTCAGCCCCGCTGGGCCCAGATGTTGGCGCCGGGGGTGGAAACCGCGAAGGAGTCGATCTCCTTCAGCTCCGCGTCCGACAGCGGTGCGCCGGCCAGAGAAGCCACGTTTTCCTCGAGCTGCTTCACGCTCGACGCGCCGATCAGCGCCGAGGTCATCCGCTCGTCCCGCAGCACCCAGTTCAGCGCGAGCTGGGCCAGCGTCTGCCCGCGCCGCGCCGCGATCTCGTTCAGCCCGTTGAGCCGGCGCACGACCTCGTCCGACAGCAGGTCCGGGTTGAGGGACTTGCCCTGCGTGGCCCGCGAGCCGTCCGGGATGCCCTTGAGGTACTTGCCGGTCAGCAGGCCCTGCGCGAGCGGTACGAAGGAGATGCAGCCCATGCCGGCCTCCTCCAGGGTGTCCAGCAGGCCGTCGTCCTCCGTCCAGCGGTTGATCATGGAGTACGAGGGCTGGTGGATGAGGGGACGGATCCCCATCTCCTTCAGCAGCCGGGCCGCCTCGGCGGTCTGCTCGGCGGTGTACGAGGACACGCCCACGTAGAGCGCCTTGCCCTGCTGGACCGCGGACGCCAGCGCGCCCATGGTCTCCTCCAGCGGGGTCTCCGGGTCGAAGCGGTGGGAGTAGAAGATGTCGACGTAGTCGACGCCCATCCGCTTGAGCGAGGAGTCCAGCGACCCGAGCAGGTACTTGCGGCTGCCCCACTCGCCGTACGGCCCCTCGTGCATGAGGTAGCCGGCCTTGGTGGAGAGGACCAGCTCCTCGCGGTGGGACGCGAAGTCCTGCGCGAAGATCTTGCCGAAGTTCAGCTCGGCCGAGCCGGGGGGCGGGCCGTAGTTGTTGGCCAGGTCGAAGTGGGTGACGCCGAGGTCGAAGGCCCGGCGCAGGATCGCCCGCTGGGACCCGAGGGACTTGTCGTCGCCGAAGTTGTGCCAGAGGCCGAGGGAGATCGCGGGGAGCTTGAGGCCGCTGCGGCCGGTGCGCCGGTACTCCATGGAGTCGTAGCGCGAGGGCTCTGCCCGATAGGGATTGTTTTCAGTCACGTTGTCCTCCCTATCACGGACTTGTGACAGGACCGAGTTGGATGCCGGATCCCGTCGCGCAGTAATGTGGCGGTCTGTGGACTTGGGGGGGACCACCGCATTCCGCACGGGGGTATCGCTCGGAGGGGCTGGAAGATCGTGAAGCTGCGCGACCTGGTACGCCGTCCTGTGTACAGGCTCTACGCACGCCGGGTGGAAGGCCGCATCGACCATGACGAGACGCCCAAGCACATCGGCGTGATCCTGGACGGCAACCGGCGCTGGGCCAAGGCCTCCGGAGGCACGACGGTGCAGGGGCATCAGGCCGGCGCCGACAAGATCTCCGAAATGCTGGGCTGGTGCACCGAGACGGACGTCGAGGTCGTCACCCTGTGGATGCTCTCCACGGACAACCTCGACCGGCCCGAAGTCGAGCTCCGCCCGCTGCTCAACATCATCGAGAACACCGTCCGGGGCCTCGCCTCCGACGGCCGCTGGCGCGTCCACCACGTCGGCAACCTCGACATCCTGCCCGCGGGCACCCAGAGCGTCCTGAAGGAGGCCGAGGAGGCCACGCGCGACATCGACGGGATACTCGTCAACGTCGCCGTCGGCTACGGAGGCCGCCAGGAGATCGCCGACGCGGTCCGCTCGCTGCTGCTGGAGCACGCCTCGAAGGGCACCTCCTTCGAGGAGCTCGCCGAGATCCTCGACATCGAGCACATCGCGGAGCACCTCTACACGCGCGGCCAGCCCGACCCGGACCTGGTGATCCGCACCAGCGGGGAGCAGCGGCTGTCCGGATTCATGCTGTGGCAGAGCGCGCACTCCGAGTACTACTTCTGCGAGGTTTTCTGGCCGGCCTTCCGCAAGGTCGACTTCCTGCGCGCCCTGCGCGACTACGCCGCCCGCCACCGGCGCTACGGCAGCTGACCCGCCCGCCGGGGCCCACCCGTACGGCACCTGACCTGCGGGTCTTTGACACCCCCTCGGCACCTCACGGCGCGCCCGGACTCCTCCGTGGCGCGCCGTACCCGTGTTCCCGTACGGCAGTGCCCGCCCCCTGTGACCCTCCGCGCGAGGCCTTCACCAGGGATTCACCGAGCGTCCGTCATATGCCATGGCATGGCTGGACCCATTCGGGGAATATCCCTTGCAGGTCGACGCCCGATCCACGGGTGTCGAGTCTCAGCGGACGGCATGGGGTCGTCCGCCCGGGAGGCCCTTTGCACCAGGACGCACGTGCGGCTCGCACGGACGGAGTGGAGGGCCGGAAGTCGGCCCGCGCAGGGGTGCCGATGACCGGTCCGGTCTTCATGGCCCGACCTCTTCCGAGGGGGTACGTCCTTCCGTGGTGACCAGCACTAAGAGCCGCCTGCCCGACAGGCGGACCTACGTCCTCGACACCAGCGTCCTGCTGGCAGACCCCAACGCGATCTCCCGATTCGACGAGCACGAGGTCGTGCTCCCGATCGTGGTGATCACCGAGCTGGAGGCAAAGAGGCACCATCCCGAACTCGGTTACTTCGCCCGTCAGGCCCTGCGGCTGCTCGACGAGTTCCGGGTCCTCCATGGTCGCCTCGACGCACCCATCCCGCTGGGCGATCTGGGCGGCACCCTGCGCGTCGAGCTCAACCACTCCGACCAGAGCGTCCTGCCCGCGGGCTTCAGGCTGGGGGACAACGATTCGCGGATCCTCGCGGTCGCGCGCAACCTCCAGGCCGAGGGCTACGACGTCACGGTCGTCTCGAAGGATCTTCCCCTGCGCATCAAGGCCTCCTCCGTGGGGCTGATGGCCGAGGAGTACCGCGCGGAGCTCGCGATCACCGATGCCGGCTGGACCGGCATGACCGAGCTGGCGCTCTCCGGGGAACAGGTGGACCTGCTCTTCTCCGAGGAGCGGCTCTACGTACCGGAGGCCGCGGAACTTCCCGTGCACACCGGTCTGGTCCTCCAGTCCGAGCGCGGCAAGGCGCTCGGCCGGGTCACGGCCGACGGCAACGTGAAGCTCGTACGGGGCGACCGCGAGGCCTTCGGGCTGCACGGCCGCAGTGCCGAGCAGCGGATCGCCCTCGATCTCCTGCTCGACCCCGAGATCGGGATCATCTCGATGGGCGGCCGGGCCGGCACTGGAAAGTCGGCGCTGGCGCTCTGCGCGGGGCTGGAGGCCGTACTCGAGCGGAGGCAGCATCAGAAGGTGATGGTCTTCCGGCCGCTGTACGCGGTCGGCGGCCAGGACCTCGGCTACCTCCCCGGGGACGCCGGCGAGAAGATGAGCCCTTGGGCCCAGGCGGTGTTCGACACCCTCTCGGCGGTCGCCGGGCGCGCGGTCATCGAGGAGGTGCTGAACCGGGGGATGCTGGAGGTCCTGCCGCTCACGCACATCCGCGGCCGCTCGCTGCACGACGCGTTCGTGATCGTGGACGAGGCGCAGTCGCTGGAGCGCAATGTCCTGCTGACCGTTCTGTCCCGGATCGGGGCCAATTCGCGGGTGGTTCTCACCCACGACGTGGCCCAGCGGGACAACCTGCGGGTCGGCCGGTACGACGGAGTCGTCGCCGTGGTCGAGAAGCTGAAGGGGCATCCGCTCTTCGCCCACATCACGCTGACGCGGTCCGAGCGCTCCCCGATCGCGGCGCTGGTCACCGAGATGCTGGAGAACCTGTAGGGCCCGGCGCGCCGGCCGCACGGGCCGCAAAACAGGTAAAACGCCCATAGCGGGAAGGCGAGTTGGCGCCGCCCGGCAAAGGCCAGAGAGCCTAGCCGGGCGGCGCCTCCGTGCACAGGGGTTTGCCGGAACCGGCGGCGACATGCCAGGTGTGACCTTTCCCACGCAACGATGAATTGCCCTCCGGCGTCGGGGTCCGGCAGAGTCTGTTTTCCGTCAGGCCCCGCATACGGCACACCTGTATCTCCCGTGAGATACGCGCACCACCGCTAACTCCACAATCGTTCGCCGTATGCCGCCCGGAGCATCACGCGGCACTCCCGCAAGGGAGTTGCCCACGGGCCCGCGCCTCCAGTGACCGCACCATCATGGAGGCCAGCGTCAAGGGCACTATTGCGCCCGCGCAGTCACTGCGGACGCTGCTGGAAGGAAACCGTGTGAGCCGGATCTCGGTTCGGGGATTCGCGGTGGCTTCGGCCACCGCCGTCACCACCGTCGGCGCCGTCGTGGGTGTTGCCACTGGCGACCCCGCCTCGAACGATCTCGAGACGACCGCGTCCGGGACGCTCCTCACTGACATCCCGGTCGGCGAGCAGGCGCAGGTCCAGAACGCGTCCCTGACGCAGCAGGCCGACTCCATCGCCCACGCCGCCGATGCCGACGCCAAGCGCTCGGCGGAGGAAGCGGCCCGCATCCAGGCCGCTTCGGACGCCAAGTCGAAGAAGGCCGACGCGCAGAAGGCCGCGGACGAGAAGGCGAAGAAGGAGCGCGAGGAGAAGGAGCAGGCCGCCAGCCGTTCCACCTCCCGCGACGGTTCCTCCTTCGCGCCGCAGGCCTCGTACACGGTGGCCCAGGTCAAGGCGATCGCCCAGCAGATGGTCCCGGCCGGGCAGTGGTCGTGCTTCTCCAAGATCATCAACCAGGAATCCACCTGGAACTACCGGGCCGTGAACGCCTCCTCGGGCGCCTACGGTCTCGTCCAGGCCCTCCCCGGTTCGAAGATGGCCTCGGCCGGCGCGGACTGGCGCACCAACCCCGCCACGCAGATCGAGTGGGGCCTGAACTACATGAACAAGCGGTACGGCAGCCCGTGTGCGGCCTGGAGCTTCCACCAGGCCAACAACTTCTACTAAGCCGCGGGATCGAGAGCGCCCCGCGCGCCTCAACCTCGAAGAGCCCCGCACCGTTCCTACGGTGCGGGGCTCCTCGCGTGTACGGTCTTTCGAGGCGTGCCCCGGCGCGCTGACGCGCGGTCCAGGGCGGGGGGAAGGGAACGACATGGCGAAGACAGGCTGGCTCGGCCGGCTCGGCAACAGGCTGAGCGACGTGGAGGCCCGGCTCGCGGAGCGGCGTGCCGAGGTCGAGGCCGAGACCTCCGGCGACCTGCCGGTCCCCGGGCGCGGCCAGGCCGCGGCCCCGGCCGCCCCCGGTTCCCCGGCCTCCCCGCCCGCCGCCTCCCCGGCACCCTCCGTCCCGCCGCCCGCGTCCCCGGGCGCCGAACACGCGGGCCACGCCGGCCACGCGGGCCCCCTGCGCCCCGACCCCGTGTCCGTCATCCCGTGGGGCGTGCGCGTCGCCGCCGAGGCGAGCTGGCGGCTGCTGCTGCTCGCCGGGATGCTCTGGGTCCTGATGCGGGTCATCAGCGAAGTCCGCCTGGTCGTCCTCGCCTTCGCCGCCGCCCTCCTGGTGACCGCGCTGCTCCAGCCCTTCGTGGTCCGGCTGCGCCGGCTCGGGATGCCCCGGGGACTGGCCACGGCCGTCACCGCGATCCTCGGGTTCGTGGTCATCGGGCTGGTCGGCTGGTTCGTGGTCTGGCAGGTCATGGACAACCTCGACGACCTCTCCGCCCGGCTGCGCGAGGGCATCAACGACCTCAAACTCGCCGCGCTGGACAGTCCGTTCCACGTGACCGAGAAGCAGATCAACGAGATCGCCAAGAACCTCAGCGAGACCATCGGCACCAACACCGAGCAGATCACCTCCGCCGGTCTGCAAGGCGTCACGGTCCTCGTCGAGGTCCTGACGGGCATGCTGCTCGCGATGTTCTCCACGCTCTTCCTGCTCTACGACGGCAAGCGCATCTGGACCTGGTCCCTGGGCCTGCTCCCCGCCGCCGCCCGCCCCGGAGTCGCCGGCGCCGGTCCGCGCGCCTGGCGCACCCTGACGGCGTACGTGCGCGGCACGGTGCTGGTGGCCCTCATCGACGCCGTGTTCATCGGCCTCGGGCTCTACTTCCTCGACGTGACGATGGCCGTGCCGCTCGCCGTCTTCATCTTCCTGTTCGCCTTCATCCCGCTCGTCGGCGCGGTGATAAGCGGCGCCCTCGCGGTGGTCGTGGCCCTGGTGACCCAGGGGCCGTTCACCGCGCTGATGGTGCTGCTGGTGGTGCTGGCCGTGCAGCAGATCGAAGGCCACGTGCTCCAGCCCTTCATCCTGGGCCGGGCGGTACGGGTCCACCCGCTCGCGGTGGTGCTCTCGGTGGCGGCCGGCGGAATGATCGCCGGCATCGGCGGAGCGGTGGTCGCCGTCCCGCTGGTCGCCGTCACCAACACCGTGGTCGGCTACCTGAGGGCCTACTCGCGCGAACAGCTCCACCACGGGCTCTCCCCGGTCGGCCCCGGGCCGCACGGGGCGACGGCCCTGGGTCAGACGTCATTCGAGGCGGAGGAGACACGTACGGGTGATAACGGAGCCTGAGTTCGACGGCGGCTCGTCCGGCATACCGGGGCCGGAAAGGTCTGGGGGGCCGGAGGGGCCTGAGGGGTACGAGTACTACGGGGGAGCCCCGGCTACGGGCCGCCGTCCCTGGCGGTGGGCGCTCGGCGGGGCCCTGACGGCCTCCGTGCTGTGGGCGGGCGCCTGGTGGGCCGCGGCCCCGCAGGACGACCGGCCGCCCCTGCGGTACGGGCTGCCCGCGAGTCTGTGCGACGCGGCGAAGCTGCCCACGCTGGCCCGGCTGGCCGAGGTGATCCAGTGGAACCCCACCCCGAAACTGTTCGAGCACGCGGGAGTGGACCAGGCGTACTGCCAGCTGAGCATCCCGAGGGAGCCCTCCGAGAGCGGGTCCCGGCTGGAGTACCAGATCCAGACCTCGGTGTCCCTGCACAAACGGACCGACCCCGCGCCGGAGTTCGGCGCGAATCCCGCGCCCGCGGGCTGGGGCGGCCTGAGCACCGCGGAGCCGCGGTCGGTGCCGGGGCTCGGGGAGCGGGCGCTGATCTGGGAGACCGAGTACGAGCAGTCGTGGCGGCTCGCCGTCCTCGACGGGGGCGCGGTGTTCACCGTGGACGTGACGGTGTGGTCGTACGGCCCGGACACGTTCGACGACGACGGCAATCCGATCCCCGGCTCCGGGCCCCCGCAAGATCCACCGAAGCCCGACTCGGACGCGGTCCAGGCTGCGATGATCGACGACATGCACGGCCTGATGAAGGCGCTGCACAAGTAGTTCCGGGGGCGCGGGAGCGCGGGGGCGGGGGACACGGGGATGATCGGCGAGCCCGAGATCGACGGGGACTGGCACACGGCGACCGGGTCGGCGGGGGCCGCCGAGGCCCTCCCGGGCGGGGGCGAGCAGGAGCGGGAGCGCGTACGGGGCACGCGCAGGCCGTGGCTGTGGGCGCTGGGCGGGGTGGTGCTGTCCTCGGCGGTCTGGGCGGGCACGCTGGCCGTGCAGGAACGCTTCCTCCCGGACGTGCCGCGCCTCGGCTACCGGCACTCCCCGGACGTGTGCAAGGAGTTCGAGCTCAAGACGGTCGGCCAGGCCGCCGGCCGGGCGTTCGAGAGCAGCCGGAGCGGTGCCGGAATGTCCGTCGCGCAGGACTGGGCGTACTGCGCGGTCTCCACGGAGTACCAGGAGGGGACCATGCAGTACGGGGCCCAGCTGCTGGTCGAGCTGCACAAGGAGACCGACCCGCAGGCGGAGTTCGCCACCGGTCCCGGGGTGGAGCCGGAGACCCGGATGGACACCAGCGGGAGCCTCGTGGTCTCGGGCCTCGGCGACCGGGCGGTGCTCGACCGGCAGTACGCGCACGACGGATCGCGGCTCATGGTGCTCGACGGAGGGGCGGTCTTCACCCTCACCGTGCAGTGGTTCCAGCTGACCAAGGACCAGACCGAGCCGGACGCCATCGACGAGGACGCGATGCACGCGGCGATGATCGAGGACATGCGGGCAGTGATGACGAAGCTGAGGCGCTAGGCCGTCTCTTTCGGATCTTGCCGGGCCCGCGGCGTCTGGTGCCGCGCCTGGCCGCACTGCCGAGGCGACCACGTACGCCCAGTACGCGAGCGCCCCGACAGCACGCCCAGGCACGGCACCAGACACCGCGGGCTCGGCCGACAAGATCCGAAAGAGACGGCCTAGGTCACGAACGCGCGCGGGGCCCCGCGACCGGAGTCGCGGGGCCCCGCGGTGCGAACGGTGCTCAGGGGGGGGCAGGGTCACACGCCCGCGAGCACGGCCTCGGAGTCGAGGGTGACGGCCACGGCCTGGATCACCGAGGCGATCTTGAAGGCCTCCTGGACCGACTCGCGGTCCACGCCGGCCTTGCGCAGGACCTGCTCGTGCGAGTCGAGGCACTGGCCGCAGCCGTTGATCGCCGAGACGGCGAGGCACCAGAGCTCGAAGTCGACCTTGTCCACACCGGGGTTGCCGATGACGTTCATCCGCAGGCCCGCGCGCAGGGTGCCGTACTCCGGGTCGGAGAGCAGGTGGCGGGTGCGGTAGAAGACGTTGTTCATCGCCATGATCGCGGCGGCGGACTTCGCGGCGGTGTACGCCTCGGGCGACAGGGCCGCCTTGGCCTCCGGCTCCAGCTCCCCCAGGACGCGCGGGGAACGGGCCGCGATGGCGCAGGACAGGACGGTGCCCCACAGCTGCTGCTGCGTCAGGGTGTCCTGATTGCCGATGACCGAGCCGAGGTTCAGCTTCAGGTCCTTGGCGAAGTCCGGCAGGGCGGACTTGAGGGAGTCGAGGGACATGCGCTCACTCACCGGCCAGCAGTGCGCCGGCGTCGATCGTGCTGTCGCCCTTGGTCCAGTTGCAGGGGCACAGCTCGTCGGTCTGCAGGGCGTCGAGGACCCGCAGGACCTCCTTGGGGTTCCGGCCGACGGAACCGGCGGTCACCATGGAGAACTGGATCTCGTTGTTCGGGTCCACGATGAAGACGGCGCGCATCGGCAGACCGTCCGAACCGAGGATGCCGAGGTCGGCGCAGAGCTCGCGCTTGATGTCGGACATCATCGGGAAGGGCAGGTCGCGCAGGTCGGCGTGGTCCTTGCGCCAGGCGTGGTGGACGTACTCGGAGTCGAGCGAGAAGCCGAGGATCTGGGCGTCACGGTCGGCGAACTCGTCGTTCAGCTTCCCGAAGGCGGCGATCTCCGTCGGGCACACGAAGGTGAAGTCGAGCGGCCAGGAGAACATGATCTTCCACTTGCCCTCGTAGGTCTTGTGGTCGATCTGCGCGAACTCGGCTCCGGCCTCCAGCGAGACGCAGGCGGTCAGGTCGTAGGTGGGGAACTGGTCGCCGACAGTGAGCACGTGCTCTCCTTGCGCAGAGGAAAGTGACCCTTTTGGGGGCTTTCCGGGGGGTTGGACGTATCTCACATGCTGACATAGTGGCATTGATTGCAGAAATAGCTAGCCTGGTGCCGAGTGATCGGAGATACCTATCAGTGACTGTGGGAAATGGCCTGGGCCATAGAGGAACGAAGCAGGCGACGCTCGCCCAGCTGAGGGCCTTCGCCGCCGTGGCCGAGCACCTGCACTTCCGGGACGCGGCCGCCGCCATCGGGATGAGTCAGCCCGCGCTCTCCGGGGCCGTGTCTGCACTGGAGGAGGCGCTCGGGGTGCGGCTGCTGGAGCGGACCACCCGCAAGGTGCTGCTCACGCCCGCGGGGGAACGGATCGCGGGCCGCGCGCGGGCCGTGCTCGACGCGATGGGCGGGCTGCTGGAGGAGGCCGAGGCGGTACGGGCCCCCTTCACCGGGGCGCTGCGGTTCGGGGTGATCCCCACCGTGGCCCCGTACCTGCTGCCGACCGTGCTCGGGCTCTTCCACCGCCGCTACCCCCGCCTCGACCTCCAGGTGCACGAGGAGCAGACGGCCTCGCTGCTCGAAGGGCTGGCCGGCGGGCGGCTCGACCTGCTGCTGCTCGCCGTACCGCTCGGGGTGCCGGGGGTCACCGAACTGCCGCTCTTCGACGAGGACTTCGTCCTGCTCGCGCCGCGCGACCATCCGCTCGCCGGCCGCAGGGACATCCCGCGCGAGGAGCTGCGCGGTCTGAGGCTGCTCCTGCTCGACGAAGGGCACTGCCTGCGCGACCAGGCCCTCGACATCTGCCACGACGCGGGACGCGTCGCCGGGGCGGACGTCACCACGACCGCCGCCGGGCTGTCCACCCTCGTACAACTGGTCGCCGGGGGACTCGGCGTCACGCTGCTGCCGCGCACCGCGCTGCGCCTGGAGACCGCCCGCAACGAGCACCTGGCCACGGGCTATTTCGCCGAACCGGCGCCCTCGCGGCGGATCGCGCTGGCCATGCGGACGGGAACGGCCCGCGAGGAGGAGTTCCGCGCCGTGGCCGACGCCCTGCGCGAAGCCGTACGCCCGCTCCCCGTCTGGCTGACGGACTGAGGAGCGGGCGCGGGCCTCGCGGATCCGGAGCTACTCCGTGCGCAGCCCGTCCGGGCGCATCAGGCGCAGCAGCGGCGGCAGGCTGAGCAGGGTCACCAGGGCGGACACGCCACCGCCGATGCCGACCATCCCCAGGACCGCGGTCCAGTTGATCGTGATGGTGGAGCCCGTCATCTGCAGCAGCACGATGCCGAGCGCGAGCCCGACCACCGTGGCCAGGGCCAGGCCCAGACCGATCGGGATGGCGGTCTGCCACAGCACGGAGAGGCTGAGCGTGGAGCGCTTGGTGCCGAAGGCGACCAGCGCGGACAGCAGCTGCTTGCGCTCGCGCAGCTGCTCCAGCTGGGAGACCAGCAGGCTGGCGCCGATCAGCATCAGCACCAGGGCGGCGCCCACGAACAGGCCGGTCCGGATGGAGGCGAAGCGGTCGTTGACCGCGGTGGCCTGGATCGTCATGGGGACGGACATCGGGTCGGCCTTGAAGGCGGCGGTGCGGGCCAGCTCCAGCGCGTCGGGCACCTTCGGGTCCAGCTTCACGTAGACCTGGGAGGACTGGTAGCCCCCCATGCCCTGCGGGGCGGCGGCCGGGGTGACCAGCAGTCCGCTCAGCGTCTCGCCCATGGGGCCCTTGCGGGGCTGCACGGTCCGGGCGTCGGCGGGCACGGTCCAGGCGACCGGCTTGGTGTGGTCGTCCTCATTGTCTTCGAAGATGTTTCCGGCGAACAGCTTCTCGCCCGGCTTGGCGCTGTCGCCGGTCATGCCCTCGGACTGGGTGGGGCCGCCGATGACGAAGGCGTCGCCCTCCTTGCAGGAGGGCAGCACCGCGAACTCCTTGAGGGCCGCGCAGGTGCCGGTCGTCACCGAGATCGCCGTGTCCGAGTAGCTCATGTCCGGGCTGCGCCCGGCATTGGCCGAGGACTGCGCGATGGCCTGGGTGACGCCCTTGGTCCCGGCCAGCACCTGGGCGACGGCCTCGCCGCCGCCGCGGGTGCGCTGCAGAACGGAGATCGAAGCCCGGGAGGGGTCGTGGCCGGTCTCGCGGGTGTACGAGTCCTCGGTGGTGGCGAAGAGCATCTGCAGGGCGATGGCTCCGGCGACCGCGACGGCGATGCCGTTGACCAGCCGGGCGGAGCTTCCACTGGTGAGCTGGAGCCGGCGGGCGGCCAGCTGCCAGGAGACGGGGCCCGCGCCGCCGATCCGGCCGACGACCCGTTCCAGCACCCAGGGGAGCAGGACGGTGATGCCGACGAGGAGCAGGACCACGCCGCCCGAGACCTGCCACTGGTTGAACTGTCCGCTGTCGTTGCCCTTGCCGATCAGCGGGGCCAGCAGGCCGAGTCCGGCCAGCGGGAGCAGCAGCCGCCACCAGATCCGGCGCTTGGCCGGGGTCGTCGTACGGACCACGCCGAGCGGCTCGATGACGACGCCGCGCAGGGCGAACAGGGTCACGGCGACGGCCGCGGCGGGCACGGCCAGCGCGATGAGCGCGGCCAGCCAGGGCGCCGGATTGAGGTCGGAGGGGAAGACGCTGCGCTGGTAGAGGTCCATGGCCGGGGCCAGTTGGCGGGCGGCGAGGAAGAAGCCGGCGCCCAGCGCCAGGCCGATCAGCGATCCGGCCGCGGCCTCGCCCGCGGCGATCCGGCGGACCATCCGGCCGTCGGCGCCGACCAGGCGCAGGGCGGCGAGCCGGCGGTCGCGGCGGTCGCCGCCGAAGCGGACGGCGGCGCCGATGAACACGGCGACCGGCATGAGCAGGGCCACGAAGGTGAGCACCACGAGGAGGGTGAGGACCGGGTCGAGGGCCTCCTTCTCCTGGGTGTTCTCGAAGGTCGTGACCCGCTGGATGTAGTTCGGCGCCTCCTTCTGGAGCGCGGGGAGCCGGTCGCTGCCCGCGTAGAAGTAGAGGTCGCCGGGGCCCACCAGGCCCGCTTCGCCGATGGTCCCGACGATCTTCCCGTCGAGGCGGTCGCGCAGCAGCTTCCCCTCGTCCGTCTTCATCAGCTTGTCGAGGGCGGGGGAGACGACCAGTTCGCCGGCGCCGGGGAACTTCTTCACGCCCGGGGGCAGCGGGGCGTCCGGGCCCTCGGGCTGCACGAGCCGGCCGTCGACCCCGTAGGCGCGGTAGGTCTGGTTCACGTCGGTGATCAGCAGCGTGTCGCGGCCGGGCTGCTCGGCGGTGGGCGAGGTGAAGGTCTGGCGGGCGGCGGCGCGCGCGTCACGGGCGGCCAGGGCGCTGGGGACCGCGCTGGTGACGAGCAGCAGGGCGACGCCGAGGCCGACGCCCAGGCCGGTGAGGAGGGTGCGGGTCCAGCCCTGGCGGCCGCCGCCGAAGGCGAAGCGGACACCGAGGCGCAGGTCGCGGAGCCAGACGGCGAGTGCGCCCTGCCTGCCGGGGCCACCGGTGCCGGGTCCGGGTCCGGCGGGGCCGCCGTGCTTGGCGTGCTTGCCGTGCGTGTCCTGCGTGTTGAGGGTCTCGTGACTCATACCGCGCGCTCCATGTCGCGGGACTTGCCGTCGCGCACGACGATCTCGCGGTCGGAGTACGCGGCCACGCGGGTCTCGTGCGTGACGAGGACGACCGCGGCGTTCGTGGACCGGGCGGCCTCGGTGAGCAGCTGCATGACAAGCTCGCCGTTGAGGGAGTCGAGGGCGCCGGTGGGCTCGTCGGCGAAGATCAGCCGGGGGTTGGTGACCAGGGCGCGGGCGACGGCGACGCGCTGCCCCTGGCCGCCGGAGACCTCGCCGGGGCGCTTGCCGCCGAGGTCGTCGACCTGGAGCCGCTCCATCCATTCCAGGGCGGTGCGTTCGGCCTGCTTGCGCTTCACGCCGGTGAGGCGGAGCGGCAGGGCGACGTTCTCCACGCAGGTGAGCTCGGGGACGAGCTGGCCGAACTGGAAGACGAAGCCGAACTCGCCGCGGCGCAGGGCGCTGCGCTCGGCGTCGTTCATGGCGGAGAGCTCGCGTCCGGCGTAGGTGATGGTGCCGGAGTCGGGAGTCACGATCCCGGCGAGGCAGTGCAGCAGGGTCGACTTGCCGGACCCGGAGGGGCCCATGATCGCGACGACCTCGCCCGCGTGGATGGAGAACTCGGCTCCGTCGAGGGCGTGGGTGGATCCGTAGGTCTTACGGAGGTTCGTGGCGCTGAGCAGCGTGCCGGCGGGGGTCATCGGCCTATCTCCTGGGCGAGCTGGTCGAGTCGGGCGGCGGTGAGTTCGAGCCACCGCAGGTCCGCTTCGAGGTGGAACAGGGCGTGGTCGCAGACCAGCTGGTCGGCGAGGTCACCCTTGCGCTTGCGCTGGGTGAGGATGCGCATCAGGCGCAGGTGTTCGGAGCGCTGGGTGTCCAGCAGCTCCTGGGCGCTGCGGCCGGTGAGGAGGGCGAGCACGACCTTCGTGTAGAGGGTCGACTGCAGGTACGGCTCGGGCTTCTCGGGCTGGGCGAGCCAGCCCTCGACGTCGGTGATCCCGGCGTCGGTGATCGCGTACCGCTTGCGCTCGGGGCCGCCGCCGCTCTCCACGCCGTCGACCTCGACCAGGCCGTTCTTCAGCAGCCGGGACATGGTCGAGTAGACCTGCCCGTACGCGAGGGGCTTGTCGTGGCCGAATCTCTCGTCGAAGGTCCGCTTGAGGTCGTAGCCGTGCCGGGGACCGGCTTCGAGGAGGCCGAGGAGTGCGTGACTGATGGACATGTGGAGGACTATACACGCGGTGTATACCCTCGATGTATACGCGCAGTGCATAGGGGCGGGAGGCGGTCGCCGGTCCTCGGAGTGTCTGCCATTCGAAGGAACCTGACCGCGCGGGAGACGGCCCCGGGCCCGGCCCGTGACGGCGCTGGCATCTTGAAGGTTCATGCGAGCACCCACCGGCAACGCCACCGCACTCCCACCGCAGCAGACGGGCATCGAGGCACGGACGGCGCCGAAACCGTCCGCGCCCGGCCGCCCCGCATCCGACTGGTGGATCTGGGCCATGGCGGGAGCCCTGTTCTTCGCCTACATGGCGCTGTCCCTGCGGATCCACGAGCGCCTGCTCTCCCGCAGCTTCGATCTGGGGATCTTCGCCCAGGTCGTGCGTTCCTACGCGTCCGGGCACCTGCCCGTCTCCGAGGTCAAGGGGCCGGACTTCCCGGTCCTCGGAGACCACTTCTCGCCCGTCCTGGCCCTGCTGGCGCCCCTGTACTGGCTGTGGCCGTCGGTGAAGGTGCTGCTCGTGGCGCAGGCCGCGCTGGTCGCCGGGAGCGTGCTGCCGCTGGCCTTCTGGGCCCGCCGGACGCTGGGCACCGCGGCCGCCGCGGTCATCGGCGCTTGCTACGGGCTCTCGTGGGGCATCGCGAGCGGGGTCTCCTCCGACTTCCACGAATGGGCCTTCGCCCTTCCGCTGCTCACGCTCTCCCTGACGGCCCTCGGCAGCGGCCGGCTGCGCGCCGCCGCGTACTGGGCGCTGCCGCTCCTGCTGGTGAAGGAGGACCTCGGTCTCACGGTGGCCGTGATCGGCCTGGTCATCGCCTGGCGCGGCGGCCGGGGCGGCCGCGGGCCGGGGCTCCTCACGGCCGCGGCCGGCCTGGTCGGGACCGGGCTGGCCCTGCTGGTGCTGGGCTCCTTCCATCCGGGAGGGTTCAAGGGCTATCTCGTCTCCCACAACCCCGGAGGCGGCGCGGGCGCCGGTCCCGGCGGCGCCTTGGTGGGCGAGGCGCAGGGCGGCGCGCTGGAACTCCTCCACCAGCTGACGCTCGGTCTGATCACTCCGCAGGAGAAGGTCACGACCCTCGTCCTCATCCTGGCCCCGACCCTGTTCCTGGCCCTGCGCTCGCCGCTCGTGCTGGTCGCCGTGCCGTCGATTCTGTGGCGCCTCGCCTCGAACTACCCGCCCCACTGGGGCACCGGCTACCACTACTCGCTCCTGGTCATGCCGATCGTCTTCGTGGCCTTCGTGGACGCCCTGCATCGGCGGGGCGCGAGCGGCCGCAGCCTGTACCGGTACCTGGCGGGCTCCGCGGCGATGGCCTTGCTGCTGCTGCCGCACTTTCCGCTCTGGCAGCTGACCCAGCCGGAGACCTGGGTGAAGGATCCCCGCATCGCGACGGCGCACAGCGTGATGGACCGGATCCCGGACGACGCGACGGTCCAGGCGTCCAGCTATCTCGTGCCCCACCTCGCCGACCGCACCAGCGTCAGCCTCTACGGCTGGGGGGACAGCCGCCCCAATCCGGAATGGATCGTGGTCGACACCCAGGTGCGGCCGGCGCTGCGGTGGCCGATGTCGGTCGTCCACGAGCAGATCGCCCTGGACCAGGCCCGGGCCCGCGGGTACCGCACGGTGGACCTGAGGGACGGCTTCGTCCTGCTGAGCCGCACCGGATAGCCGCGTGGCGCCGCGGGTGCCGGAGTGGGGCGCGGGCCGCGGCCGGCGCCCCGCACGGCTGTCCGTACGGCTGTCCGCGGGGTCAGCCGCCCCCGGTCACGCGGCCGGGCGCCGCACGGTGACCTCCTTGATGACGACGGGCTCCTTGGGCCGGCCGTCGGTGGCTCCGTCCTCGGTGCCCTTCGCGGCGATCTTCCGCAGCACGTCCAGCCCGCTGACCACCCGCGCGAAAGGCGTCCAGTCGGGCTGCATGCGGAAGTCCGGATCGGCGTAGCTGAGGAAGAACTGGCTGCCGTTGCGGCCCGGGACCGCCTTCGACATCGCGACGGTGCCCGCCGGATAGGTGGCGCCGTCCAGGTTCTCGTCCGGGAAGAAGTACCCGGGGTCGGCCGTGCCCAGCCCGGCCGGGTCGCCGCATTCCAGTACGAAGATCCCGCGCGTGGTGACCCGGTGGCAGGTGCTGCCGTCGAAGTACTTCTTCCCGGCGAGGAAGGCGAAGGACGTGGTGGAGCAGGGCGCGGCCTCGGTGAGCGCCTCGATGACCACCTTGCCCTGCTCCGTGACCAGCTCGGCCCGGTACGGGCGGGCCCGCGCGGGATCGTGCACGGGCAGGCCGAGACCCTTGGCGCCGCCGCCGGTCGCCGTGTAGGAACAGGCGGCGGCGGCCGCCGCGGGCGCCTTGGAGTCGGCGGGGGTGCCCGTCAGGGCGAGCGCCGTCCAGGTCAGCCCGGCACACACCGCGGCCACCGCCGCAACGCCGGCCGCTCTTCTCGCGATGCCGCGGTGGCGGGCGCCCTTCGCGGTGTCCGCCACCGTGTCCGGCGTTCCCGCCGCCGTTTGCGACGCGGGTCCGGCCGCCGTTTGCGACGCGGCTCCCGCGTCCGGTTCCGCGCCGCTTCCCGTGGCGGGCCCCTCGCCGCCTTCCGTGCCGGGCCCCTCGCCGGGTCCCGCACCGGGTGCATCGCCTGGTCCCGTACCGGTCTTCGCGTCGGCTTCTCCGCCGGTCCAGTTCATCCGAGTCCTCGAATTCGGTGAGACCCCCCGGGGTGACGCGCCGAGCGTACCGAGACGGCTTCAGGAATCCGGAGAGGCGCGGGGACGGCCCCGGGGCGGGATGGGGCCCGCCCCGCCGGGGAGCCGGCCGGCTTCGGACAGGGCGCGGCGGAGCAGGAACTCGATCTGCGCGTTGGCGCTGCGCAGTTCTTCCCCCGCCCACCGCGCGAGCGCGTCGTGCACCTGCGGGTCGAGCCGCAGCAGCACCTGCTTGCGGGCCTGGCGCCCGGCCTTGGGGGCCGGGGCCGGCTCCCCGGCCGCGCCGGGGCCGGGGGGCTCCGTACCGCCGTCGGGGCTCACTGGTAGAGGGTGCCCGTGTTGACGACCGGCTGGGCCGCGCGGTCACCGCACAGGACCACCATCAGGTTGGACACCATCGCCGCCTTCCGTTCCGGGTCGAGGTCCACGATCTCCTGCTCCGCGAGGCGGGTCAGGGCGAGTTCGACCATACCGACCGCGCCCTCGACGATCTGCTTGCGCGCCGCGACGATCGCTCCGGCCTGCTGGCGCTGGAGCATCGCGGAGGCGATCTCCGGGGCGTACGCGAGGTGGGTGAAGCGGGATTCGATGATCTGGACGCCGGCCGCGTCGACCCGGGCGGCCAGTTCGGCGGTCAGCTTCTCGGTGATCTCCTCGGCGTTGCCGCGCAGCGACAGGCCGCCGTCCTCGTGGGCGTCGTAGGGGTACTCGATCGCGATGTGCCGGACGGCCGTCTCGGTCTGGGTCTCGACGAACTCGGTGAAGTCGTCGACCTCGAACACGGCGCGCGCGGTGTCCTCGACCCGCCACACGACCACGGCCGCCAGCTCGATCGGGTTGCCGTAGGCGTCGTTGACCTTCATGACGGGGGTCTCGTGATTGCGGACCCGGGTGGACAGCCGCCGGCGGGAGGTCAGCGGGTTGACCCAGCGCAGTCCGTCGGTGCGGACGGTGCCGCGGTAGCGGCCGAACAGCTGGACCACGCGGGCCTCGCCCGGCGCGACCGTGTTCAGCCCGCCCATGGCGATGACGGCGGCGATGGTCAGGACGACCCCCGCCGCGATCAGGCTCGCCTTGGCCGCGTCGCTTCCGGACACCGCGCCGAGCGCGATCAGGCCCGCTCCGGCGACCACGCCCGCCAGGCCGAGCAGCAGCGCCAGTCCGCCGCCCACGCTCCGCGCGGGGAACTCCCGTACGCCGCTCGCGGTTCCACCCGTGGTGTTCGTCATCGTCTGCCCCGTTTCGTCAGTGGCGGCCGGTCGGGCCGCTTAGCAAAGTGATATCACTTTTTTGATTCGGGCGGGAGTGCGACCCGGGGCCCGGCAACCTTCCGGGCCCCGTTCGCGTCGGTTCCGGTGGGGTGGGTGCTCATTGTCACGTCCGAATTGCCCGCTATGCGCACCCGTTGGCCGGTTTTTGTCACAGGCTCCGGTGTTAGCTTTCTGAGCTGACGTCGGGGGGTTATCGAGCGGAGCGGGAGCGATGGGCCGAGCAGAAGCGCGTAGGGCGCAGCAGCAGCGCGGTGCACGACGAGCGCCGCGCGGGCGCGCCAAGGGCAGGGGCGGGCAGCAGGGCGGCAAGCCGGCGGGCATACGCCGCTTCTTCACCTGGAAGAAGATCCTCGGAACCTTCTTCGGGGCCATCCTGCTCGGCATGGCCGCCCTGGTCGGCCTCTACTTCTACGTGGACGAGCCGGACCCCAACGCCGACGCGCTGACCCAGAACAACGTCTACAAGCTGGCCGACGGCACCGTCATCGCCCGCGTCGGCAAGACGAATCGTCAGATCGTGCCGATCGACAAGATCCCGGCGGACGTGCAGACGGCCTTCATCGCCATCGAGAACAAGTCCTTCTACGAGGACCGGGGCATCGACCTCAAGGGCATCGGCCGCGGCCTGTTCAACACGGTCACCGGCAAGGGCAAGGCCGGCGGCTCGACGATCACCCAGCAGTACGTCAAGAACTTCTACCTGACGCAGGACCAGACGGCGACCCGCAAGCTGAAGGAGCTGATCATCTCCCTCAAGGTCGACCAGTCGAAGGAGAAGCCCGAGATCCTCGCGGGCTACCTGAACACCAACTTCTACGGCCGCAACGCCTACGGCATCCAGGCCGCGGCCCAGGCCTACTACGGGGTCGACGCCAACAAGCTGACCCTGGAACAGGGCGCGTACCTCGCCGCGGTCCTCCAGGCCCCCAGCCAGTACGACTGGGCCACCGCCGGCCCGAACGGCAAGCGCCTCGTCATGATCCGCTTCAACGCCGTCCTCGACAACATGGTCGAGATGGGCAAGCTGGACGCGGCCAAGCGCAAGGACATGAAGTTCCAGGAGCCGATCAAGCCCAAGGCGCTCCCCGGCATGGAGGGCCAGAAGGGCTACCTGATCCAGGCCGCCGACGAGGAGCTCAAGCGGCAGACCGGCATGACCGAGGCTCAGCTCAAGGCCGGCGGCTGGGACATCACCCTCACCGTCGACCCGAAGAAGCAGGCGGCGCTGGAGAAGGCCGTCCAGGACGAGCTGGAATCCAAGCTGGACCGCAAGGGCCGCGCCGTCGACTCCGCCGTGCAGGCGGGCGCCACCTCCGTGGACCCGAAGACCGGCGCGATCGTCGCGATGTACGGCGGCACCGGGCAGAGCGAGCAGTGGGCCAGCAACGCCCTGCGCAAGGACTTCCAGCCCGGCTCCACCTTCAAGCCGGTCGTGCTCGCCTCCGCCCTGGAGACCAAGGCGACCACGCAGGACGGGAAGCCGATCACGCCCAGCACCCTCTACGACGGCACCAGCAAGCGTCCCGTGGTCGGCAGCAACGTCCCGTTCAACCCGCAGAACCAGGACGACGCGGACTACGGCGACCCGATGCTGACGGTGCAGTCCGCCACCAACTCCTCGGTGAACTCCGTGTACGCGCAGATGATCGTGGACGTCGGGCCGAAGAAGGTGAAGAAGACCGCGCTGGAGCTCGGCATGGTCGACCGCGACGGCTGGCCCGAGGACAAGCCGGCGATGTCGCTCGGCACCATGAGCGCCGACACCGTCGAGATGGCCGGCGTCTACGCCACCTTCGACAGCCACGGCAAGAAGATCACGCCGAGCATCATCAAGTCCGCCAAGCACGCGTCCCGCGAGTTCAAGCCGGTCCGCGCCGTCGGCGACACGGCCATCAGCCGCAAGACCGCCGACACCGTCACCAAGGTGCTCACCGGCGTGGTCAAGGACGGCTCCGGCAAGGCCGTGCGGAGCTCGGCCTACGAGGCCGCGGGCAAGACCGGCACCTCGGAGAGCAACTACGCCGCCTGGTTCACCGGGTTCACGCCCGAACTCGTCACCGTCGTCGCGATGTTCGGCGAGGAACCCGGCACCCACAAGCAGACCACCCTGACCGGTACCGCCGGCGGCGGCCGTGCGGGCGGCTCCAGCTTCCCCGCGGCGATCTGGAAGGAATACACCCTCGCCGCGCTGGGCGGCGTGGAGACGGGCTCCTTCGACCTGGACGAGGCCGACATGGGCAAGGTCCAGTTGCCGACCGCCAGCACCACCCCGTCCGGCACGCCGAGCGGCTCCGAGAGCTCGCAGTCGCCGAGCGGCACGCCCAGCGGAACGCCGAGCCGCACGCCGAGCCGGACCCCGAGCGGTACGCCCAGCGGAACGCCGAGCGAGACCCCCAGCGGGACGCCGAGCCGGACGCCGAAGCCGACCACGTCCTCCTCGAAGTCGAACACGCCGAAGCCCCCGCCGCCGGAAGAGGAGCCCGAGCGGTAGACACCGCAGGACCGGTCCCCGTACGCACCACTGCCCCGCAGGCGCGAAGCCGCGGGGCAGTGGTGTGCGCGGGTGCGGACCGCGCTCCGGTCAGCGGCGCTCCGGCGCCCCCGGCGCGGCCGGCAGCGCGAGCTCGAACCAGACGACCTTGCCACTGCTCAGCCGGGTGGCACCCCAGCGGCGGGCCATCCGGTTGACCAGGAACAGGCCGCGGCCGCCCTCGTCGTCGTCCCTGGCCCGGCGCTGGCGGGGCAGCTGCGGGGAGTCGTCGCCGACCTCGCAGCGCAGTACGTCCGTCCGCAGGAGGCGCAGGGTCACGGGCCGCTCGGCGTACCGCACGGCATTCGTCACGACCTCGCTGACCAGGAGCTCCAGGGAGTCCTCCAGCTCCTCCAGACCCCAGCGCGCCAGCGCGCGGCGGGCGAACCGGCGGGCCCGGCCCGGAGCGGTCTCCTCCGGGTCCAGGAACCAGTACGCCACGTCGCTGGGCGCGATCCCGTCGAACCGGGCCGCGAGCAGCGCGATGTCGTCGTCCCGGTCACCGGGGCCGAGCATGTCCAGGATGTCGTCGCACAGGGCCTCCAGCGGCGGCGGGTGGTCCAGGCCCGTCAGCTGCGCGGTGGTGGCGAGGCGCTCGCGGAGCTGCTCGATGCCGGTCCAGACGTCCCGCAGCCGGGACTCGACGAGCCCGTCGGTGTACAGCACGAGGGTGGCCCCGGCGGGGGCGTCCAGCTCCACCGCCTCGAAGTCCACGCCGCCGACGCCGATCGGGGCGCCGGGGGGCACGCGCAGCACCTCGGCGCGGCCGCCCAGGTGCAGCAGGACCGGCGGCGGGTGGCCGGCGTTGGCGATGGTGATCCGGTGCGACACCGGGTCGTAGACGGCGTAGAGGCAGGTGGCCATCCGGTCGGAGCCCAGGCGCTGTGCCTGTTCGTCCAGGTGGTGCAGGACCTCGGCGGGCGGCAGGTCGAGCTGCGCCAGCGTCTGGGCCGTCGTACGGAGCTGTCCCATGATGGCGGCCGAGGTCATGGAGTGGCCCATGACGTCGCCCACGACGAGTGCGACCCGGCTGCCGGGCAGGGGTATGGCGTCGTACCAGTCACCGCCCACCCGGGCCGTCTCGGCGGCGGGCAGGTAGCGGCTGGCGAGCCGGACCCCGGTGGGCTGGGGGAGGCTGTCGGGCAGCATCGTGCGCTGGAGCTCGTCGGCGATGTAGGCCTCGCGGCCGTAGAGCACGGCCTTGTCGATGCCCAGCGCCGTGTGGGTGGCCAGCTGCGCCGCGACGAGCAGGTCGTTCGTCTCGAAGGCCGGCCGCTCGGGGGTGCGCAGGAACACCGCCGCGCCGATGACGCGGCGGCGGCCCCGCAGCGGCGCGAGGATGGCCCGCTGGCCGCGCGGGACCGGGTGGTCGGCGCCCAGCAGCTCCGGCAGCGCGGCGCGGGCGGCGGCGGAGGACCCGAAGACGGGCCGTACGCCGCGCAGCACCTCGGCGAGCGCCCCGCCGGGGCGGATCTCGCAGAGCTCGGCCGCGGGCAGGTCACCCTGCGGGCCGACCAGGGCCAGCTGGCTGAAGTCGAGCTCGCCGTCGGGGGTCATCGCGCCGGCGACACCGGCCGCCGCCGCGGCTCCCGCTCCCGTGAACTCGTCGATCGGCCGGAGCCGGTCGGTTCGGCGGAGCCTTAAAACGACCGGTCCGACGGGCCGCTCGTCGCCGACCGGCAGGGGATCGCGCAGGTAGACGAGGATGGCGTCGGAGAAGGTGGGCACGGTGGCCCGGCACAGGCCGAGCACGATCTCGTCGAGGTCGATGCCGCGCGCGATCCGCCGGGTGGCGGCTCCGACGAACCGCAGCCGGTCGCCCTCCCGCCGCGCGATGGTCGCTTCGGACCCGATGCCGCTGGGCAGTCCGGAAGCGGCGGCCTGCCCGAAGGCGGGGGCCTGCCCGGTCGCGCCGGGCAGCCCCGCCGCCTCGCGGGCGGCTTCGCCGTCGCGGGTGCGCGCGCTGCCGGCCTCCGCGGCGGCGGCCTCGTCACGGCCGGCCCGGACCCGGGCGGCGCCCTGGCCGGGCGCGGAGCTCTGGCCGGGCAGGGGGCCCTGGCCGGGCGCGGAGGCGGGTTCGCCGGGCTCTCCGGCCCCCTCGGAGGCGGACGGTGCCCCCTCGGTGGCGCGGGGGCGGGGCAGGTCGGCCGCCTGGGGCTGAGCATGCGTGCGCACGGCCTCGGCCGCCGGAAGCGGGGCCTTGCCGTGGCCCAGTTCCTCCGTGCCGTGGCCGGGCTCGTCGGTCCGACCGCCGGAGGCAACCGGCTGGGGGCCCTCCTGAGAGGTGGGGTACTCCGTCACGCGTGGCATTCCGTCCGTTTGCGCTCGATGTGCGCTGCACTCAACTCGGTCAGTCGCGGTATACCCGCTCAGCGGCGGGGACACCATCACCCCGCGTTTCCGCGTCCCGCTCGTTACCTCTCGTCATCGCGTCGGCCTAGGTCAAATGCGTTTCTGCTGGCGACAATTGACCGCCGACGCCCCGGCGGAGGACGATCCTACGATTGCCCCCCGGGGGCGCATCAAGGGTCTCATGAGGTCATATGCGCCGGAGTGCGGTCCCAGTCCTCCGGCAGGGCCGGTACGCCCCAGGCCGGGTCCGGCCGCCAATCCTGCCAGCCGTCCGAGAACGGCGGACCCCAGGCCCTGATCACGGCCACCGCCGCGCGTCCGGCCTCGCGGACGCGCCGGGCCTGTTCCGGGTCCATCAGACCCGACCGCTGAGCCTGCGCGAACTCGTCCTCGTCCCGCCACTTCCACGTGCGGTCAGGGTAGACGGAGATGTCCAGGAAGTGGTCCTCGGAGTCGATGCCGCCGGACCACCGGGTCCGCGGCTCCTCCAGATTCACGTACCAGCTCTTGAATTCCCAGCCGTGGTCCCAGAACAGCCACACCGACCAGGGGTCCCCGGGCCGGGCCAGCTTCAGCACGCCCGCCCCGAACCAGCGCGACCGTACGGTGGTCCGCGGCGCGGTGTACCGGGTGGCGAGCGGCTCCTCGTGGACCGGGGTCCCGTCGGCGAGCACCGGCTTGACGCACTCGGTCCCGGGGGCCATCCACACCGCGAGCAGCTCGTCGGTGTCGGTCACCACGGTCACGGGCCGGCAGATGTGGACGGCGCCCTTCGCGTCGGGCGCCTGATCGCGGTAGCGCCAGAGGATCTGCTCCCCGGGCGCCCAGCGGACGCCCTGAGCACCGTCCCGCTCCGCACGCCGCGCCGAACCCCGTGCCGAGCCGCGCGCACTGCCGCCCCCGCGGCCTCCGGTACCTGTCATGGGCAGATCTTAGGGCTGGGGTCCCGGGGATCGCCGCGCTGCAGGTCAACGAGGTGTCCGAGGGCGGGAAACGACCGGATCCAGACCCCCCTGAGGGGGCGGGACGGGGCAGGCCGGGTCAGGGCGGGGCGGGGCGCGCCGGGCGCGCCGGGGTCAGGGGCGGGTCATCCGCAGCACGTCCAGGGCTTCGTCGAGCTGCTCCAGGGTGAGGTCGCCGCGGTCCACGTAGCCCGACTCCAGCACGACCTCCCGGATCGTCTTGCGCTCGGCGAGGGACTTCTTGACGACCTTGGCGGCCTCCTCGTAGCCGATGTACCGGTTCAGCGGGGTCACCACGGAGGGCGAGGACTCGGCGTACTCCCTGGCCCGAGCCGTGTTGGCGGTGATTCCGTCGATGGTGCGGTCGGCCAGCAGGCGGCTCACGGAGCCGAGCAGCCGGATGGATTCCAGGATGTTGCGGGCCATCACGGGGAGCATCACGTTGAGCTCGAAGTTGCCCGCGGCGCCCGCCACCGCGACGGCGGCGTCGTTCCCCATCACCTGGGCGGCGACCATCAGGGCGGCCTCGGGGACGACCGGATTGACCTTCCCGGGCATGATCGAGGACCCCGGCTGGAGATCCGGGAGATTGATTTCGGCCAATCCGGTGCGCGGGCCCGAGGCCATCCAGCGCAGGTCGTTGCAGATCTTGGTGAGCGAAACGGCGACCGTACGGAGCATTCCGGACGTCTCGACGAGGGCGTCCCGGGCACCCTGGGCCTCGAAGTGGTCCCGCGCCTCGGTCAGCGGCAGTCCCGTCGCCGCCGCCACCTCGGCGATCACGGCCGCCGAGAACCCGGGCGGGGTGTTGATCCCGGTGCCGACGGCGGTCCCGCCGAGCGGCAGCTCCGCCAGCCGGGGCAGCGCCGCGCGCAGCCGCTCGACGCCGTAGCGGAGCTGGACCGCGTATCCGCCGAACTCCTGGCCCAGGGTCACCGGGGTGGCGTCCATCAGGTGCGTCCGGCCGGCCTTGACCACCGCGGCGAACTCGGCGGACTTGCGCTCCATCGCGCCGGCCAGGTGCTCCAGGGCGGGGACGAGCTCGCCGGTGACGGCGGCGGTGGCGGCGATGTGGATGGAGGAGGGGAAGACGTCGTTGGAGCTCTGCGAGGCATTGACGTGGTCGTTGGGGTGGACCGGGCGGCCCAGGCGCTCGGTCGCCAGGGTGGCGATCACCTCGTTGGCGTTCATGTTGGACGAGGTGCCGGAACCCGTCTGAAACACGTCGACGGGGAAGTGCTCGTCCCAGCGGCCCCCGGCGACCTCGTCGGCCGCCGAGACGATGGCGGCGGCGATGTCCGCGTCGATCACGCCGAGCCGGCCGTTGACGGTGGCGGCCGCGGCCTTGATCCGTGCCAGGGCGTCGATGTGGGCGCGCTCCAGACGCTGTCCGGAGATGGGGAAGTTCTCCACGGCGCGCTGGGTCTGAGCTCGCCATTTGGCGTGCGCGGGGACGCGTACGTCCCCCATGGAGTCGTGCTCGGTGCGGTACTCCTCGGGAGCCCCGCCGTGCTGCTGATCACTGGTCATCTGTGGTGCCTCCTCAAAAAGTTGAGCAATTGTCTTGTTCGGACTGTTCCCAACTCGCCTACCGGCCAGTAAATACCGGGGGTAACACCGAGATCGGGGAGGCGTTCATGGCACGTGCCCGTACACAATCAAGGATCAGGCTCAGATCTACCTTCGCCGCCGTCGCGGCGGCGGCGGCCGCCCTCGGGGGCGTCACCGCCATCACCCCCATGGCCCACGCGGCGACCACCGCGGAGTCGTCCGCGGGGTCCGCGGGCACGGCCCTCACGCCCGAACTGGAGGCCATCCGGGCCGCCGAGGCCGTCAAGATCTACGGCGACTCCGCGATCCGCCCCCTCGCCGACCGCAAGACCGGTCTGATCTCGCTCGGCGACAGCGAGATCTCGGGCGAGGGAGTCGGCACCTACGACCCCGCGACCAACACCCCGTCCAACCAGTGCCACCGTTCGCCGGACTCGGCGATCCACCGCACCGGCATCGCGGCGGACTACACCTTCAACGCGGCCTGCTCCGGCGGCTACACCGGCAACATCAAGATCGGCGGGAGCAAGCAGTACGCCGACGAGCTGGTGCAGAGCGACAGCCTGGCCATCAAGGCCCGCAACACCAGGATCAAGATGGTGCTGCTGGTGGCGGGGGCCAACGACGACCTGCAGTTCGGCCCGGTCATGACCGACTGCGTCACCCGCTGGGTGCTCAGCCAGGGCACCTGCGAGCCGAAGTACGGTCCGGGCTGGCAGGCGCGCGTCGACGGGCTGAAGCCCAAGGTGCAGTCGACGATCGGCGACCTGAAGTCTGTCATGCGCGACGCCGGGTACGCCGACTCCGACTACAAGCTGGTCGTGATGGGCTACCCCAGCCCCATCGGCCCCGACTTCAACGACAACCCCGACTTCCCCGGCAAGCTCCCCGGCGGCTGCGCCGGCTACGACTCCGACGCCACCTGGGGCCGCAACTACGCGGTGCCCACCTTCGAGAAGGGCATGCGCGCGGCCGCCCTCGCCGCGGGCGCGACCTACCTCGACAACTCGCGGCTCTTCAACGGCCACGAGGTCTGCATGGAGGACACCTGGGCCCGCGGCCTCTACCTCGACCTCGGGGACCACTTCCCGTGGGACGAGAACACCGCCCGCCAGTCCTTCCACCCCAACTACCGCGGCCACGGCGCCTTCGCGTCCTGTCTGACCCAGCTCTACGCCTCCGGCCTGCGCGAGGCCTCCTGCGCCGACCCGGCGAGCACCGGCACCCCCGTCCTGCAGGCCGGCGCCTGGGACGACCTGTACAAGCCGCTGAAGAACGAGGCGACGGGCAACTGCGTCGACTCCAGCGGAAGCTCCAGCGCCAACAACACCAAGGTCCTCGGCTGGGACTGCCACGGCGGCCGCAACCAGGGCTGGTGGTACGACTCCGCGAAGAAGTCCCTCCACGTCGAACTCACCCACGACCGCTGCCTGGACGCGCCCGGCGCCAACTACGGCAACGGCACCGCGATGATCATCTGGAACTGCCACGGCGGCGCCAACCAGCAGTTCGTGCGCGACGGAGCCACCCTCCGGCCCGCCGCCGCCCCGGGCATGTGCCTGACGGTGGCCGCGGCCCACGAGCCGCTGCGCCTCCAGACCTGCAACGGCTCGGCCAACCAGCGCTTCGCGTAACCGCCCGCGGATCCGTACCCCCGTGGGTCCGACGCCCCGTACGACCGTACGACCCCCCACGCCCGGCCGGCGCACCCCGGCCGGGTGTTCACATGTCCAGCAGCAGTTTGCGCACGTCCCGGGGCCGGTTGGTGATCAGCGTGTCCACGCCCAGGCGGACGCAGAGCTCCACGTCCTCGGGCTCGTCCACGGTCCACACGCGCACCCGGAGCCCCTTCGCCTTCAGCCGGCCCACCAGAGCCGGGTCCTGCCGTACGAGCTCGATGCCCGGGCCCGCGTGGGTGGCGTACGGAGGCCGCGGCGGCCGGATCCTGCGCTCGATCAGGTACACGGCGGGCAGTCCCGGGGCGAGGCGGTGCATGCGGGTCAGCGCGGACCGGGAGAAGCTCATCACCTCGACGCGGCCGGCCCCGCCGTCGGCGAGCCCGTACTCCTCGAGCAGCCGCACGAGCTCGGCCTCCAGGCGGCCGCCCGCACGGGTGGGGTGCTTGGTCTCCACGGCCAGCCCGACGGGATACGGCGCGGCCAGCGCCTCCTTGAGCAGGTCCTCGAAGAGCAGCACCCCGGCCCCGGCGTGGCCGGGCCCCTTCCACGCGCCGAAGTCGAGGGCGCGCAGTTCCTCGTACGTCATCTCGGAGACGACCCCGCGCCCGTCGGAGGTCCGCTCGACCCGCCGGTCGTGCACACAGACCAGCCGGTGGTCGGCGGTGAGCCGTACGTCGCACTCGAGCGCGTCGGCCCCGTCGTCGATGGCCTGCCGGTACGCGGCCATGGTGTGCTCGGGATGCTCGTGGGAGGCCCCGCGATGGGCGATGACCCGCGTGGCGCGGGCCTGGGGGGAGGGCTGCTCGGTCATACCGCAGACGCTATCCGGATGCGCCGAACGGGCCGGGGCGGCATGCTGCACCGATGTCTGAACAGTTCGTGACGCTGCACTGCGAGCCCTGCGCCTCCTGCCGGTACGAGACATGGCAGCGGATCGTCGACGGCAGCCTGTGCTGGTACGACAACTACCACTGCGCCGCGTACGGAGTCCATGCGTGCGACGAGGGCCGGGGGGTCCCCCCGCCGTGGATCCGCGAGCGGATCGTCGCCGCGGAGGGCACCGTGCGCCTCGCCGTCGGCGGGCCGGACGGTGTGCCGCTGAAGGTCGTCCGCGCGTGGTACGGACTCACGCTCCCGCAGCTGCGCGAGGTGCGGGCGCACGGCCTGGACGCGACCCCGGTGGAGGCGGAGCTGCTGCGCGGGATACGGAGCGGGCCCCAGGGGTGATCGCCCCGCCCCCGGCCCGTCCGGCATGGCCGAGGGCCCCGCCGTCTTCGGCGGAGGGGCCCTCGGTGCGGGTTACAGGCCCGGGCCGCGGACCGGGATGTGGGTGAAGGTGGGTTCCGGGGCCGGGTTCTGGAAGAAGTCGTTGCCCTTGTCGTCGACCACGATGAAGGCCGGGAAGTCCTCGACCTCGATCTTCCAGACGGCCTCCATGCCGAGCTCCTCGTACTCCAGGACCTCGACCTTCTTGATGCAGTCCTGCGCGAGGCGCGCCGCGGGGCCGCCGATGGAGCCGAGGTAGAAGCCGCCGTGCCTGCCGCAGGCGTCGGTGACCTGCTGGGAGCGGTTGCCCTTGGCCAGCATGACCTTGGAGCCGCCCGCCGCCTGGAACTGCTCGACGTAGGAGTCCATGCGGCCGGCCGTGGTCGGGCCGAAGGAGCCCGACGCGTAGCCCTCGGGCGTCTTCGCGGGGCCCGCGTAGTAGACCGGGTGGTCCTTCAGGTACTGCGGCATCTCCGCGCCAGAGTCGAGGAGTTCCTTGATCTTGGCGTGCGCGATGTCGCGCGCCACGACCAGCGGGCCCGTGAGGGAGAGGCGGGTCTTCACCGGGTGCTTGGTGAGCGTGGCGAGGATGTCGTCCATCGGCTGGTTCAGGTCGATGGAGACCACGTCCGCGGAGGCGTCGTCCAGGTGCTCGTCCGTCGTCTCCGGGAGGAAGCGTGCCGGGTCGCGCTCCAGCTGCTCCAGGAAGACGCCCTCGGGGGTGATCTTCGCGGTGGCCTGGCGGTCCGCGGAGCAGGAGACGGCGATCGCGATCGGGAGGGACGCGCCGTGGCGGGGGAGGCGGACGACGCGGACGTCGTGGCAGAAGTACTTGCCGCCGAACTGCGCGCCGATGCCGATCTTCTGGGTGAGTTCGAAGACCTGCTGCTCCAGGGCCTCGTCGCGGAAGCCGTGGCCCAGCGGGGAGCCCTCGGTGGGCAGCTCGTCCAGGTAGTGCGCGGAGGCGTACTTCGCGGTCTTCAGGGCGTGCTCCGCCGAGGTGCCGCCGACCACGATCGCCAGGTGGTACGGCGGGCAGGCCGCCGTGCCGAGCGAGCGGATCTTCTCTTCCAGGAACTTCATCATGGAGGCCTCGTTGAGGACCGCCTTGGTCTCCTGGTAGAGGAAGGACTTGTTGGCGGAGCCGCCGCCCTTGGCCATGAAGAGGAACTTGTACGCGCCGCCGTCGGTCGCGTACAGCTCGATCTGCGCGGGCAGGTTCGAGCCGGTGTTCTTCTCCTCCCACATGGTGACCGGGGCCATCTGCGAGTAGCGCAGGTTCAGGCGGGTGTACGCGTCGTAGATGCCGCGGGACAGGGCCGCCTCGTCGGCGCCCTCCGTCAGGACGTTCTGGCCGCGCTTGCCCATCACGATCGCCGTGCCCGTGTCCTGGCACATCGGCAGGACGCCGGCCGCCGCGATGTTCGCGTTCTTGAGGAGGTCGAGCGCGACGAACTTGTCGTTCGCGGAGGCCTCGGGGTCGTCGATGATGCGGCGCAGCTGCGCGAGGTGCGCGGGGCGCAGGAAGTGCTGGATGTCGTGGATGGCCTCTTCGGCGAGCTTGCGCAGCGCCTCCGGCTCGACCTTGAGGAACGTACGGCCGTCGGCCTCGAAGGTCGAGACGCCTTCGGAGGTCACCAGGCGGTACGGGGTGGAGTCCTCGCCCAGGGGCAGCAGGTCGGTGTACGCAAACTCTGGCATGACGGCAGTCATTCCCTCACTCGGCAGACGGCGCTGACGACCGTTTGGCAGCGCGGTATCCAGCGTAGAACCTCTTCCGGTGGCTTTTGTTGTGAGGTAAGGCTCACTGGCCAGTATCGCGATCTATCGTGTCTCGCTATGCTGGGGCCCGTGGACCTGGAAAAGCAGCCCTCATCCGCGCCGGCCCCCGCGCCGGCCCCCGCGCACGCCCCCGGGCTGCGCGCCTCCGACGCGGACCGGGAC
Source organism: Streptomyces sp. NPDC002886 (assembly GCF_042888445.1). Taxonomy (NCBI): domain Bacteria; kingdom Bacillati; phylum Actinomycetota; class Actinomycetes; order Kitasatosporales; family Streptomycetaceae; genus Streptomyces; species Streptomyces sp. NPDC002886. The sequence goes on along the minus strand of NZ_JBIAPV010000003.1, from coordinate 697,650 downwards.
CGGATCGCGCAGATCCTCGCCGACGCCGTCGCCGAAGGGCGGCTGACCGCCGAGGAGCACTCCGAGCGGCTCGACTCGCTGTACGCGGTGAAGACGGTCGCGGAGCTGGACGTGCTCGTACGGGACCTGCCCGCGCCCGGCGCCGGCAGCCGGCAGGAGCCCGCGTACGCGGGGGCGCCGGCCGGCGCGCCCGTCGAGACGGTCGTCGCCGTGTGCAGCAGCTCCTCCCGCAAGGGCCGCTGGCGGCCGGGCGCGCACACCCGCGCGGTCTCCGTCATGGGCGACATCAGCATCGACCTGACCCAGGCGGTCTTCGAGCAGCAGGTCACCGAGATCAGCGTGACCAGCATTCTCGGCAACGTGGAGATCCTGGTCCCGGAGAACGTCACCCTGCGCGGCTACGGCAGCGGGGTCCTCGGCAACTTCGAGGTGCGGGGCGAGGGGCGCGGCGAGACCGACCCGCAGGCCCCGGTCGTGATCGTCCGCGGCTTCGCGCTGCTGGGCAACATCGAAGCCCGCCCCAAGTTCGGCGCCCGCCTGGTGGACCTGGCGAACCGGCTCCGCAAGGGCCGGGAGGGCGCCCGGTGAGCCCGACACGCCGGCAACTGCCTCTGAAATGAGCCTCTTTGGCCGATGGGTGATCGTAGGGTCGCGCTCATGACCGCATCCAAGTGGGACCTGCTCGACCAGGCGTACGGGGCGCTGCGCTCCGTCGCGGCCGCCGTACCGGCCGATGCCCTCGGCGCACCGACGCCCTGCGACCAGTGGAATGTCGGCCAAGTGCTCCAGCACGCGGCCGGCGACCAGCTCGCCTACGCGGGCCGCATCACCGGCGGGCCGGGACCGGACGAGGACCCCTTCGCGCCCACCGGCGCCCTGACGGGCAGTCCCGCGGAGCTGCTGGAACCCGCCCTCACCGCCGCCGCGGAGGCCTTCGCCGGGGTGCTGCCGGGCACCGCCGAGGTGGCCGTGCCGCTGCCCCCGTTCACCCTCCCCGCCGAGACCGCGGTCGCGGCGGCCGCCCTCGACGCGGCCGTCCACGCCTGGGACCTCGCGGTCGCCACCGGCCAGGCCTCCCCGCTGACTCCCGCCCTCGCTGCGGCCCTGAGCCCGGCCGCCCGGGCGCTCGCCGAGCCGCTGCGCGGGTTCGCGTACGCCCCGGCGCTCCTGCCCGCGCCCGATCCGGACACCGATCCGGCCGGTGCGCTGCTCGCCTTCCTGGGTCGCCACCCTGACTGGACGCCGTCCGCCGCATGACATCCGGGTGACGGGGGCGCGGCCGGGCGGGATCACCTTTCGGTCGAACCGGCCGGATCGGCGGCACACGGTGCATAGGGGCGCGCACAGCGGGTAGGGACAGGTGCGTCGCCTCTCTCGCTCGCGTATACGTCGTCAGGAGTAGACCGTGCCGCATCCGCCGCGCCAGTCCCTGCAGGTAGCCGCCGTCCAGAGTCTTCAGGGGCGCCCGGCGGCGGTGGTTCCGAAGCCTCGGGTGCCGGCCAGGGAAGAGGACGGCCCCTGGCACGCGGACGCGGTGTGCCGGCGCGACGAGGCCGGGCTGTTCTTCGCCCCCTCCAAGGAGCCGACCGCCGCCCGGCTGTCCCGTGAGGACGCCGCCAAGCGGGTCTGCGCCCGCTGCCCCGTCATGGTCGCCTGCCGGGAGCACGCGCTGATCCAGCCCGAGCCCTACGGAGTCTGGGGCGGGCTGACGGCCGCCGAGCGCCGGGTGGTGCTGGCCCGCCGGCGGCGCCGGGCGGGGGAGCTGCGCGAAGCCTCGTAGCGAGCCGTCCCGTCAGGGGACATGCGGAAGGGGCGCCCCCGCCGCACGCGGGAGCGCCCCTTCCGTATGCCCGGCGTAGCCGTGCGTCCGTCGTCCTACTTGGCGCGGTCGAAGTCGATCGCGCTGTACGCGCGGAGCTTCGAGAGGCGGTGCGTCGAGTCGATCTGCCGGATCGTGCCCGACTTCGAGCGCATGACCAGCGAGGAGGTCGTCGCGGTCTCCGAGCGGTAGTGGACGCCGCGCAGCAGCTCGCCGTCCGTGATGCCGGTGGCGACGAAGAACACGTTGTCGCCGGAGACCAGGTCGTCCGTGAACAGGACGCGGTCCAGGTCGTGGCCGGCGTCGATCGCCTTCTGGCGCTCGGCCTCGTCCTTGGGCCACAGCTTGCCCTGGATGGTGCCGCCCATGCACTTGATCGCGCAGGCCGAGATGATGCCCTCGGGGGTGCCGCCGATGCCGAGCAGCAGGTCGATGCCGCTGTCCTCGGTGACCGCCAGGACCGAGCCGGCGACGTCGCCGTCGGAGATGAACTTGATGCGCGCGCCGGTCTCGCGGATCTCCTTGACGATGCCCTCGTGACGGGGACGGTCGAGGATGATCACGGTGACGTCCTCCACGGCCATGTTCTTGGCCTTGGCGACGCGGCGGATGTTGACGGAGACCGGGGCGTTGATGTCGACGAAGTCGGCGGCCTCGGGACCGGTGACCAGCTTCTCCATGTAGAACACCGCGGACGGGTCGAACATGGTGCCGCGGTCGGCGGCGGCCAGGACGGCGATCGCGTTCGGCATGCCCTTGGCGTTCAGGGTGGTGCCGTCGATGGGGTCCACGGCGATGTCGACCTCGGCACCGGTGCCGTCGCCGACCCGCTCGCCGTTGAAGAGCATCGGGGCTTCGTCCTTCTCGCCCTCGCCGATGACGACGACGCCGTTCATCGAAACGGTGGAGATCAGGGTCCGCATCGCGTTGACGGCAGCGCCGTCGGCGCCGAGCTTGTCACCGCGTCCGACCCAGCGGCCCGCGGCCATGGCGGCGGCCTCGGTGACCCGTACGAGTTCCAGGGCGAGGTTGCGGTCGGGTGCCTCCGGAGAGACTTCGAGCTGGGGCGGCAGGTTGTGCTCGGTCATCGGAGCGCACCTTTCTGTACGGCGACGGCCGGGAGTGAGGGTCCCTCGACTCTATCGGTACGTCGACATATTGAGCAGACCGGGTCACGTATGAGCGCCATATCGGTCAGCGGATTGTCCTGAGCGGACATCTTGCGCCGCGCGCGGCGTGCCTTCCGGACCCCGGCGGTGATCGTCCGGAGCCATGCGGGACCATGGGGGTGTGGCAGGTATGAAGGGCAAGCAGACGGTCGTGGACATGGTCCGGTCGCTGGTGGTGATCGGCCTCGTGGTCGGGGGGATCTATCTGGTCATCCCACATGACGAGAAGGCCGACCCGACGAGGGTGGTCGACTACCGCGTCGAGAGCCTCACGGCCCGGCGCGCGGCGCCGTACCCCGTGGCGGTGCCCGTCGGGCTGCCGCCGGAGTGGCGGGCGACCTCGGTGAGCTACACGCGCAAGGACGCCGCCGCCTGGCACCTGGGCTTCCTGGACCCGGCGCAGCAGTACGTGGCGGTGGAGCAGTCCGCGGACGCCACGGACAAGTACATCGCGAAGGTCACCCGCAAGGCGGAGGCCACCGGGGAGACCCAGCAGGTCGGCGACCAGGTCTGGGAGCGCTGGGACGGCGAGAAGTACGACGCCCTCGTCCGGCACGAGCAGGGCTACGTCACGGTGGTGACCGGGACGGCCTCCTTCGAGCAGCTCGGCGCGATGGCCGCGGCGCTGGAGTTCAAGCAGGGTTCGTAGGGCTGCCGGGCACGGCGGACACGGAAAAGGCCGCGCTCCCCGGGATTCCGGGGAGCGCGGCCTTTCGCGTTCACTGCCTGCGGGGCTGGGCTCAGACGGTCGTGATGACCTGGTCGAACTCCAGGCGCGGGGAGCGCGGGAACCAGGCGTCCTCGCCCGGCTTGCCGATGTTGACGACCATCAGCGGGGTGTGGTCGCCGTCCAGGAACTCCTTCTGGAGGCCGGCGAAGTCCAGGCCGGTCATCGGGCCGGCGGCCAGGCCGGCGGCGCGGACGCCGATGATGAAGTACGCGGCCTGCAGCGCGCCGTTGACCAGCGCGGACTGCTCGCGGACCGGGCGCTCGGCGAAGAAGGCGTCCTTGGCCTGCGGGAAGTGGGGGAGCAGCTGCGGGAGCTCCTCGTGGAACTCGTTGTCCACGGACAGGATCGCGACCAGCGGGGCGGCGGCGGTCTTGGCCTGGTTGCCCTGGGCCATGTGCTTCACGAGGCGCTCGCGGGCCTCGGGGGAGCGGACCAGGGTGATGCGCAGCGGCGTCTGGTTGAAGGCGGTCGGGCCGAACTTCACCAGGTCGTAGATCGCCTGGACCTGCTCCTCGGTCACCGGCTCGTCGGAGAACGTGTTGGCGGTGCGGGCCTCACGGAAGAGGAGGTCCTGAGCGGCGGCGTCGAGAACGAGAGACATCGGAAAGCCTTCTTCTGTGCGGACTGCTGAAGCGATGTCCGAAACTCTACGACGGAGATAGGTGAAAATTCAACTAAATCTGCCCGCAGGTGAGGGGGATCACTCCGGGCCGGCCCCGCCCGGCCCGCCGGCGCCCTCCGCCGCCTCGCGCGCCGCCAGCGCCGAGTCCAGCCGGGCGCGGGCCCCCTCCAGCCAGTGGCGGCACACCTTCGCGAGCTCCTCGCCGCGCTCCCAGAGCGCGAGGGAGTCCTCCAGCGACGTGCCGCCGGCCTCCAGCTTGCGGACGACCTCGATCAGCTCGTCCCGGGCCTGCTCGTACCCCAGCGCCGTATCGCTTTCGGCCATTCCCGCTCCCACCTTAACTGTGTAGTACAACGAAATCTGTTGCGGCAGTGTGAAGCGTTCTGCCGGTCCTGCCCGCGGCTCCGGTACCGCCTACGAGGGCTCCTCGGCGGCGGTGACCCGCACCGGGAACTCCCCCTCCGCCACCCGAGCCCGCAGCACGTCGCCCTCCACCACGTCTCCGGGCGCGCGCACCACGTGCCCGTCGGCCCGCTGGAGCACCGCGTACCCGCGCTCCAGAGTGGCCGCCGGGGACAGCGCCACCACCCGGGCGAGGGTGTGCGCCAGCTCCGAATCGGCCCGGTCCAGCAGGTGCCCCAGGGTCCGGCGGCCGCGCGCCAGCAGCGCGTCCACCTCCGCCTCCCGGGTCTCCACCATCCGCTGGGGATGGACGAAGACCGGCCGCGCGAGCGCGTGGGCGAGCCCCCGCTCCTCCCGGTCGAGCAGCCCGCGCACGGCGCGCAGCCCCCGGCCCTGCAGCTGGCTCACCCGCTCCAGCTCCTCGCCGACGTCCGGGACCACCTTCTTCGCCGCGTCCGTGGGCGTGGAGGCCCGCAGGTCGGCGACCAGGTCCAGCAGCGGGGAGTCCGGCTCGTGCCCGATCGCCGAGACCACGGGCGTACGGGCCGCCGCGACGGTCCGTACGACCTCCTCGTCGGAGAAGGGCAGCAGGTCCTCCACGCTGCCGCCGCCGCGGGCCACGATGATCACGTCGACCTCGGGCATGGCGTCCAGCTCCTTGACCGCCTGGATCACCTGGGGCACCGCGTGCACCCCCTGGACGGCGACGTTGCGGACCTCGAAGCGGACCGCCGGCCACCTGCGCCGCGCGTTCTCCAGCACGTCGCGCTCGGCCGCGGAGGCCCGCCCCACCACCAGCCCGATCAGCTGCGGCAGGAACGGCAGCGGCTTCTTGCGGTCCAGCGCGAAGAGCCCCTCGGAGGCCAGCGAGCGCTTGAGCCGCTCCAGCCGGGCCAGGAGCTCGCCGATGCCGACGGGCCGTATCTCGGTGGCCCGCAGGGACAGCTGCCCGCGCGGGGCGTACCACTCGGGCTTGGCGAGCACGACGACGCGCGCGCCCTCCGTCACGGAGTCCGCGACCTCGTCGAAGACCTGCCGGAAGCAGGTCACGCTCAGGGAGATGTCGTGCGAGGGATCGCGCAGCGTCAGGAAGACCACCCCCGCTCCCGGCCGCCGCGAGAGCTGCGTGATCTGCCCTTCCACCCACACCTGGCCGAGCTTGTCGATCCAGCCCCCGATGAGCCGGGACACCTGACCGACCGGCAGCGGCGCGTCAGCCGACGAATTCAGACCCATGCACGCAGGCTAACCGCCAGAGCTGACACCGGCGTCGGGCAGGGACCCCTCGTCCCGCCCGCGTCGCCCGCGCTGGGCCACCAGGATGCACAGGCCCACCAGCAGCCACACCGCCCCCACCAGTTGCGCCGTCCACGAGGCTTCGACGATCACGGCGATGGTCACGGCGGCGCCGAGGACCGGGATCACCAGGTGCTTGAACCAGTTCGGGGCCCCCTCGCGGCGCTTGACCACGAACCAGCCGACCACCGAGGCGTGCAGCAGCGTGAACGCCACGAGCGCCCCGATGTCGACCACCGACACCAGATGGTCCAGCCCGTCGTCGCGCCGGGCCGCCCACACGGCCGCGATCAGCGTGACCGTCGCCGCCACCAGCAGGGCCGGGCGCGGGGTCCCGTGGGAGGTGCGGGCGAGTGCGCGGGGCAGCCGCCCCTCACGGGCCATCGCGAAGAGCAGCCGGCCCGCAGCGGCCTGCCCGGCCAGCGCGGCGAAGGCGGCCCCGATGGCCTTGCTGACGGCGACCAGGTCGTGCAGCCACATTCCCACGGAGGCCTCGACGGTCGTGTAGAAGGCCGAGCCCTGCTTCCCGGGGTCGGCGGCCAGCTCCGCGGCCGAGAGGGGGCTGAGGAGGGCCGCCAGGTAGGTCTGGGCGATGAACAGCACCCCGGTCAGCGCCAGGCAGAACAGCACCGCCCGGGCCACCTTCGCGCTGCCCCCCGTCACCTCCTCGGCGAAGGAGGCGATGGCGTCGAAGCCCAGGTAGGACAGGACCGCCACCGACACCGCGCCGAGCACGGCGGCCATGGAGAAGCCGCCGAGCGAGCCGTCGCCCGTGAAGGGGGAGAGCCAGTCGCGGTGCTCCGCGCCCTGGACGAGCACGGTCACCGCCGAGACCAGGAACACCAGCAGGACCGCGATCTCCATGGCCAGCACGGCGAAGCCCACGCGCGCGGCGGCCCGGACGCCCCACAGGTTCAGCAGGGTGGTCACGATCACCGCCAGGGCCGTCCACACCCACCGGGAGACCTCCGGGACCAGCGCGTTCATGGCGATCCCGGAGAACAGGTACGCGACCGCCGGGATCAGCAGGTAGTCGAGCATCGCCATCCAGCCGGCGATCAGCCCGGGACCCTCGCCGAGGCCCTTGCGGGCGTACGTGAAGACGGAGCCGGCCTGCGGGGCCACGCGCACCATCTGCGCGTAGGAGAAGGCGGTGAAGGCCATCGCGATCGTCGCGAAGAGGTAGACGAGGGCGACGGCCCCGTGCGACTTGGCGTCGAGGGTGCCGAAGACCCCGACCGGGGCCATGGGGGCGATGAAGAGCAGCCCGTAGACCACCAGGTCCCGGAATCCGAGACTGCGGCGCAGCGAGGTGTCCGGCGCGGCGGACGGGCCGCCGGGCGGACCGGCCGGGCCGGACGCGCCGGGCGGCGTACTGGGATCCGTCGCGGACGCCATCTTTCCTCCGGGGGTAAGGCACATGCGGATGTTCGACCCAGTTTGTGCCGAACGGGCGATCCCCGGCCTGCTGGACACCCCCGTACGATGGAGCCCATGACTGCTGACGCCCCCGCTCCCGCATCCCGCCGCGTTCTCCTCGCCGCTCCGCGCGGCTACTGCGCGGGCGTGGACCGAGCCGTGATCGCCGTCGAGAAGGCCCTCGAACAGTACGGCGCACCGGTCTACGTGCGGCACGAGATCGTGCACAACAAGTACGTCGTGAAGACCCTGGAGAACAAGGGCGCCATCTTCGTGGAGCGGACCGAGGAGGTCCCCGAGGGCTCCATCGTGATGTTCTCCGCGCACGGCGTGGCCCCGGTGGTGCACGAGGAGGCGGCCCGCGGCAAGCTCGCGACGATCGACGCCACCTGCCCGCTGGTCACCAAGGTGCACAAGGAAGCGATCCGCTACGCGAACGAGGACTTCGACATCCTCCTCATCGGCCACGAGGGCCACGAGGAGGTCATCGGCACCTCCGGCGAGGCCCCGGACCACATCACCATCGTGGACGGCCCGCACGACGTGGAGAAGGTCACCGTCCGCGACGAGTCGAAGGTCGTCTGGCTGTCGCAGACCACCCTCTCCGTCGACGAGACGATGGAGACGGTAGACGCCCTGAAGACCAAGTTCCCGCTGCTCGTCTCGCCGCCCAGCGACGACATCTGCTACGCCACCTCGAACCGCCAGGAGGCGGTCAAGGTGATGGGCAAGGACTGCGACCTGGTCATCGTCGTCGGCTCCAAGAACTCCTCGAACTCCATCCGCCTGGTCGAGGTCGCCCTCGACGCCGGCGCGAAGGCCTCGTACCTCGTGGACTTCGCGAGCGAGATCGACGAGGCCTGGCTCGAAGGCGTCACCACCGTCGGTCTGACCTCGGGCGCCTCGGTGCCGGAGGTGCTGGTCGACGAGGTGCTGGAATGGCTGGCCGCGCGCGGGTACGGGGACGTGGAGATCGTCAAGACGGCCGAGGAGTCCATCGTGTTCTCCCTGCCCAAGGAGCTGCGCCGCGACCTGCGCGCGGAGGCGGCGGAGCTCGTGGCGGCGCCGGGCGCGGGGTCGGGCGTAGAGAAGTAGGCCTCTCCCCGGCAGGGCGTGGCGGCCGGTCTTTTCGTACGGTGAGTCCATGGAGATCTTCGGCGTGGACATCGGCGGTTCCGGGATCAAGGGCGCTCCCGTGGACCTGAACCGTGGCGACCTGGCGCAGGAGCGCCACAAGGTACTGACACCGCAGCCGGCCACCCCCGACGGGGTGGCCGGCTGCGTCGTCGAGGTGGTGCGCCACTTCGACTGGGACGGCCCGGTGGGGGTGACCTTCCCCGGGGTGGTCACGGGCGGGGTGACCCGGTCGGCGGCCAACATGGACAAGGCCTGGGTCGGCGTGGACACGGCGGCACTGCTCTCCTCGAAGCTCGACGGCCGCCCGGTGACGGTCCTGAACGACGCGGACGCGGCCGGGGTCGCGGAGATGGCCTACGGAGCGGGGCGCGGGGTCGACGGCACCGTCATCCTGCTCACGCTGGGCACCGGGATCGGCAGCGCGCTGTTCACGGACGGGCGGCTGGTGCCCAACACCGAGCTGGGTCACCTGGAGCTGAAGGGCCACGACGCGGAGACGCGGGCCTCGGTGAAGGCGAAGGACGACGGGGACCTGACCTGGGAGCGCTGGGCGCACCGGGTGGGGAAGTACCTGGCACACGTGGAGATGCTCTTCTCCCCGGACCTGTTCATCATCGGCGGGGGCGTGAGCCGCAAGCCGGAGAAGTTCCTGCCGCTGATCGAGGGCGTCCGGGCACGGATCGTGCCGGCGGAGCTGCAGAACAACGCGGGCATCGTGGGCGCGGCGATGGCGGCGCGGACGGCTTCAGGGGCCGGGTAGCGGGAGGGGCCGGTCTGCCGACGGGGCGACGGGGCCGGCCGGGCGGACCAGGGTGCGGGGCGGCGGGGATCGCTAGGCGGCGCGGCGGGGCATGCGGCGCCGGCCGATGAGCACGGCCTTGCGGACGAGTGCGATCAGCGCCGCGACGAGCGTCCCCGCGTACAGCCAGCCCGCGTGCAGGGACAGCGCGGACACCAGCCCCATCACCTCGCCGGCGAAGCCGCCGGAGCCGCCCGACACGGGCCACACTCCGGCGGCGAAGGCGATCGGGGCGCTGATGGGCGCGGTGATCAGGTCCGCGGGCCGCACCCACAGGGCGGTGGCGGCCGCCACGGGCAGGAAGAGCAGGCCGTAGACGAACAGCGAGGCGTCGAACAGCAGCCAGTCGAGCCCGCCGATCAGGAACATCGCGGCGCAGGCGAAGAGCCCGCCGCCGATCCCGGTCAGCCGGGGCCGCGGCAGCCGGCGCACCCGTACCGGCGCCGGCCCGGCGGCGGGTCCGGGGGCCGCGGCGGCCCGCTGCGCGGGGGCCGGGGCGGCCCGCTGGGCCGGGGCCCGCTCCGCCGGGTGACGTACCGTACGCGCCTTGTATCGCTCCACCCCCCAAAACTAGGCGGGGAGGCCGCCGATCGTGTGCCCGGACACGCGTACATCGGGGCCCCCTCATCGGAAAGTAAACTGTCCGGTGGCCCACTCCGGGCCGCCGCCCCCTCCAGCTACGGGAAGTCGCCAACGTGTCGCTCACGATCGGAATCGTCGGCCTGCCGAATGTCGGCAAGTCGACCCTGTTCAACGCCCTGACCAAGAACGACGTGCTGGCGGCCAACTACCCGTTCGCCACGATCGAGCCGAACGTCGGCGTCGTCGGCGTTCCGGACGCCCGCCTCGGCGTCTTGGCCGGCATCTTCGGTTCCGCCAAGCTCCTCCCGGCCACCGTCGACTTCGTCGACATCGCCGGCATCGTGCGCGGTGCGTCGGAAGGCGAGGGCCTCGGCAACAAGTTCCTCGCGAACATCCGCGAGTCGGACGCGATCTGCCAGGTCATCCGCGCCTTCAAGGACGAGAACGTCGTCCACGTCGACGGCAAGGTTTCGCCGAAGGACGACATCGAGACCATCAACACCGAGCTGATCCTCGCGGACCTCCAGTCCATCGAGAAGGCGGTGCCGCGCCTGACGAAGGAGTCCCGCCTCCAGAAGGAGAAGATCGCGGTCCTCGCGGCCGTCGAGAAGGCCGTGAAGATCCTCGAAGCGGGCGACACCCTCTTCTCGCACGGGATCACGAAGGGCACGGAGCAGGGCGACCTCCTCCACGAGCTGCACCTGCTCACGGTCAAGCCGTTCCTCTACGTCTTCAACGTCGACGAGGACGAGCTGACGGACGACGCCTTCAAGGCGGAGCAGAGCGCGCTGGTCGCCCCGGCCGAGGCGATCTTCCTGAACGCCAAGCTGGAGGCCGAGCTCATCGAGCTCGAGGACGACGAGGCGCTGGAGCTCCTCCAGTCGGTCGGTCAGGAAGAGCCCGGCATGGCCACCCTCGGCCGCGTCGGCTTCGCCACCCTGGGCCTGCAGACCTACCTGACGGCCGGCCCGAAGGAAACCCGCGCCTGGACCATCAAGAAGGGCGCCACCGCCCCCGAGGCCGCCGGCGTGATCCACACGGACTTCCAGCGCGGCTTCATCAAGGCGGAGATCATCTCCTTCGAGGACCTGGTCGCCTGCGGCTCGGTCGCCGAGGCCCGCTCCAAGGGCAAGGCCCGCATGGAGGGCAAGGACTACATCATGCAGGACGGCGACGTGGTGGAGTTCCGCTTCAACGTCTGATCCGGTCTGGCCAAAGGCCGTCTGACCTGCTGCGGAGCAGGTCGGGCGGCCTTTGTCGTCTGCGCGGCGTGCTGACTTCGATCAGCGCGCGGGGGAGCGGCTACACCTCGGCGAGGTGGCTCGGCTGGAGACCGGTGTAAGGGTCCGGCTGGATGAGGAGGGTGGCGCAGCCGCGGGCGGTGCGTTCGGCGGCCATGGCGTGGTCGAGCACGGTGAAGTCGTCGTCGATCCAGACGACGGGTGCTCTGCCGGGCCAGGGGTCGACGTGGTCGCCGGGGCGATGCGCGGCTTCGGCGCCGTCCGGGGCGTCGGCGACGCGGTCGGCATCAAGAACTCCTGCGGGCTCGTCCGGGCGAGGGTCATCGAGATCGGCCGGCGCAAGTTCGGGGACCGGAACGCGGCGTGGGCCGATGCCGGGCTCCTTCTGGAGGACGGGAAGGTGGTCACCGGCGGGGGAGAGGTGCTCGACGTGCCGACGCTCCCGGTCGACTACCTCGAAATGGGCTACCCGCACTCCCCGTACGGGGTCCGGGGCATCGGCGAGGCCCCGACCCTGTCGTCGACCCCGGCCGTCCTCGCGGCGATCCGGGCGGCGACCGGGCTGGAACTGAACAGGACGCCGGTCCGCCCGGAGCACATCACGGGGTCCTGAGCCGGGTGACGAAGGGGGGGGCCGGCCGGCAGGCCCGGGAGCCGGCCGGCGCCCCTCAGGCCGTGGCCAACTCGGAAACAACAGCGGGTACTTCACCCGACCGCGCCCTGCGCCGCCCGGTCCGGCGGCGCAGGGCGCGGGCCGTCGGGAGCAGGGTGCACAGGGCCGAGAGCACCGCGCAGACACCGGCGACCGCGCCCATCGCGAGCCAGGGGACCGCCACCGGCGGGTCCACTCCGAGGACCGCGAGGGCGGCGCGCACGCCCGCCAGGTTGACCGCGGTGACCGCCGTCCCGAGCAGGGCGCCGACCGTGACCGCCAGCAGGGACTCGGCCGCCGTCACGGCGAGGACCTGCCCGCGGGTGGCTCCGGCCAGCCGCAGCAGACGCAGGTCGCCGGCCCGGTCGGAGGTGGCCATCAGCAGGGTGTTGGCCAGCGCGATCGCCGTGTAGGCCAGGGCGATGCCGAGCACCAGTACGTAGCCGAGCACCGTGATGCGGTTCGTGCGCGGGTGCGTCGCCGCCACCCACTCCTGCGTGGTGCGGGCCGTGGCCCCGTACCGGGCCGCCGCCTCGCGGACCGCGCCGGCCGCGGACGCGGGGGCCCTGACCTCGATGCGCGAGACCTTGGCGCCGGGTGCGTTGCGCGGGGTGACGTACGCCCCGTTGTCGCCGGTGCCCGTCCGCATCACGGCCACGATCCGCAGACGGGCGGCGGTGCCGTCCGCGCGCCACAGCGGTACCGAGTCCCCGACCCGGTGCTGCCACCACTCCTCGGTGACGATGATGCCGCCGTCGTCCAGGTCCGCGACGGACCCCGCCACCACCGGCAGCCGCGAGACCTCCGCCAGCGCCGCCGGGTCCACGGCGAAGGCCTCCGTCGGCACCTTCACGAACCCTTCCTCCAGCACCGTCAGCCGGGTGTCGGCCACGGAGAGCGTGCTCGCCGCGGGGACACCGGCCAACTCCGCGGACTCCGGCAGCCGCCCGCCGGTCAGTACGTAGTCCGCGCCGGTCCGGGCCCGGGCCTCCACCGCCTTCGCCCCCTTCAGGGTCGCGGCCGCGCCCAGCAGGGATCCCGTCAGCGCGACCATGACCAGCACCGGCGCCGCCACCGCGGCCGTCCGGCGGATCCCGGCGGCGGCGTTCGCCCGCACCAGCCGGCCCGCGTAGGAGGTCAGCCGGGCCGGGAGCCACATCAGCAGCCGTACGACGGGCCGTACGAGCACGGGGGCCAGCAGTCCGCACGCGGAGATCAGCAGCATCGGCTGCACGGTGTACGTCTTGCGCTTGAGCAGCGAGCCCGGGTCCGACCCGAGCCGCCACCCCACGAAGGCCACCGCGCCCAGCAGCAGCCCGCCCCCGGCCACCCAGCGCCCCGGGGTCATGGGCCGCTCGTCGGTCACCGCCTCGCGCAGCGCCTCCAGGGGCCCGACACGGCCGGCCCGCCGGGAAGCGGCGTACGCACCCGACAGCGCGACCAGCAGACCCGTCCAGAACGCCGTGTGCAGCGGCCAGCTCTGGTCCCCGATCGCGTACCCGGCGGGCGCCAGCCCCTCCGCGACCGTCCAGCGGGCCATCAACGGCGCACCCGCCGTGCCCAGGGCGATCCCGGCCGCCGAACCGGCGAGCCCCACGGCCGCCGCCTCCGTCATCACCAGGCGCCGCAGCTGCCCCGGCGTCGACCCGGCCAGCCGCAGCAGCCCCAGCTCGCGCCGCCGCGCGGCCACCGCGTACGAGAAGGTCGACGCCACCACGAAGGCCGCCACGAACGAGCTCACCCCGCCCGCGGTGCCCAGCATCGAGTTGAGCCCCACCACCTCGGCCCCCGCCGGCAGCGCCGCCGAAGCGGCCAGCCCCAGCCCCATGACGGTCATCAGCGCGACCCCCAGGGCCACCGCCACGAACGTCCCCACCTGTGTCATCCAGCGCCGCCGCAGCGACCTCAACGCGATCTTCAGCATGGTCCCCAGCCAACCGGCCGCGCGGCCCCCGGTCAGCGGGGCAGGGGCGAGCTTCGAGGGTATGGCCAGCCCTACCGCGCCGCCCGCGCCCGCCGCCTACCGTGGACGCATGCCGCTCTCCCTCCCCGCTCCGGGCCGGTACCTGCGCTCCGCCCGGCCGTGGCGCGCCGCCGCCTACCTGCTCACCGGCGGCATCACCGGCGCCCTCGCGTTCACCGTGCTGACCCTGCTCGCCATGTCCGGGGCGGTGCTCGCCGTCGTCCTCGTCGGGCTTCCGCTGCTGGCCGCGCTCGCGCTGGCCGGCGTACCGTTCGCGGCCGTCGAGCGCCGCCGGCTGCGGCTGTGGGACCCGGACTCCGCGCCGCTGCCCGACCCGCACCGCGATCCGGACCGTACGGGGCCCGCGGCGTGGGCCGGTACCCGCTTCCGCGAGCAGGCGACCTGGCGGGAACTGGCCTACGCGGTGCTCGCCGCCACCCTGCTGTGGCCGCTGGAACTGCTCGCCGTCGGTACCGCGCTCCTGCTGCCCGCCGACCTGCTGGCGACCCCGGTGCTGTTCGCCCTCGACGGGCAGCAGGCCAACCCCCTCAAGATCCACGGCATCACCGGCTACCCCGAGGCCCTGCTCTGCGCCGCCGCCGGCCTGCTGCTCCTCCCGGTCTTCCTCTACGCGCTCGGCGCGGCGGCAGCGGCCCGCGCGGCCCTGGCCCGGCTGATGCTCGGCCCCGGCCCGGGCGACCTGTCCGTCAAGGTCACCGAGCTGACCAGCTCCAGGGCCCGGCTGGCGGCCGCCTTCGACGCCGAACGGCGGCGCATCGAAAGGGACTTGCACGACGGGGCGCAGCAGCGCCTCGTCGCGCTGTCCATGACGCTGGGCCTGGCCCGGCTCGACGCCCCGCCCGGCAGCCCGCTCGCCGCGCAACTGGCCGCCGCCCACGCCGAGGCCGGGCTGGCGCTGACCTCGCTGCGCGAGCTCGTCCACGGCATCCACCCGCAGGTGCTCAGCGATCGGGGCCTGCCCGACGCGGTCGCGGATGTCGCCGACCGCTCGCCGATCCCGGTCGACACCGACTTCGACCTCCCCGGCCGGCTGCCCGAACAGGCCGAGTCCGCGGGGTACTTCTTCGTCAGCGAGGCCCTGGCCAACGCGGCCAAGCACAGCGGGGCCCGGCGGATCACCGTCACCGGGCGGCACGACGGCACCCGCCTCACCGTGGAGGTGACCGACGACGGCCGCGGCGGCGCGGACCCGGGGCGGGGGAGCGGGCTGACGGGACTCGCCGACCGGGTGTCCGTCGTGGACGGCAGACTGACCCTGACCAGTCCTCCCGGAGGTCCGACCCTGCTGCGTGTGGAGATCCCTTGCATCGCGAAGGCACCGAAGACACCGAAGACACCAAAGGCACCGAAGGCACCGAAGGCACCGAAGGCCCGGTGAACCCGTCCGCCCCGACCGCCCCCGCGGGGGCGGCTGCCGTACGGCAGCCCCTGCGCGTGGTCCTCGCCGAGGACTCCGTGCTGCTGCGCGAGGGCCTCGTCGGGCTGCTCGCCCGCTTCGGCCACCGCACGGTGGCGGCCGTCGGGGACGCCGCCGCGCTCGAAGCGGCCGTCGCCGAGCACCGGCCGGACATCGTCGTCACCGACGTGCGGATGCCCCCGGACCACACCGACGAGGGGCTGCGGGCGGCCGTGCGGATGCGCGAACTCCGGCCCGGCCTGCCCGTCTTGGTCCTCTCCCAGTACGTGCAGCGCTCGTACGCCGCCGAGTTGCTCGACTCGGGCGACGGGACGGCCGTCGGGTACCTGCTCAAGGACCGCGTCGGGCAGGTGGAGGAGTTCCTCGACGCCGTCGCGCGGGTGGCGGCGGGCGGGACCGTGGTCGATCCCGAGGTGGTGCGCCGGCTCATCAGCCGCCGGCGCGACCCCCTGGAGCGGCTGACGGTCCGCGAGCGGGAGGTGCTCGCCCTGGTCGCGGAGGGCCACTCCAACGCCGAGGTCTGCCGCCGGCTCACCCTCTCGGAGGCGGCGGTGGGCAAGCACATCGGGAACATCCTGATGAAGCTCGACCTGCCCCCGGCGCAGGAATCCCACCGCCGGGTCCTCGCCGTCCTGGCCTACCTGCGGGGCTGAGGGCCCCCGGAACCCCGGAGCCCGCGGAACCCCGGAGCCCGCGGAGCCCGGCCGCGGATCAGAAGCCGCGGACCGAGGCGACCGTGAAGACGGTCGGCGCGCCGGTGGAGGGCAGCAGCACCCCGCCGTCCTTGTCGAACTGGGACCGGACCACCAGCGTCCGCCCCGGGACCCGGACCAGCGTGGTCGGGATCTGGAGCGAGGGGTCCGTGACGGTGCGGACCAGGCGGGCCCGGGTGCCGTCGGCCGACACCTGCCAGCGGCTCAGGGTGTTGCGCGTGTTCTGGGCCGCGCGCAGGACCCCGCCGGGGGCGAGGTCGAGGCCGTCGGCGGTCTTCAGGTCCCCGCCGGTCAGGGCCACGCGGGACACCGCGCCGGAGGCCGGGTCGATGCGGTACAGGTCGCCCGCGGTCATGTCGACGGTGAGCAGGAACCGCCCGGCCGGGTCGGCCGTGATGCCGTTGAGGCTGAAGCTGCCCGCCGGGGACGGGGTGAGCCGCCCGCTCAGGTCGTACGCGGGCTGCAGCGGGCCGGATCCGGCGGCGAGCTGCTCCGGGGTGACCCGGTAGACCACCGCGCGGACGCTGTCGGTGAGGTAGGCGGTGCCGTCCGGGGTGACGGCGAGGTCGTTGAGGAAGCGCGGCGCGCTCCCGGGTATCTCGAAGTGGGCCAGCCGGGCCCCCGAGCGGGTGTCGTAGACCGAGACGCCCGCGGTGGAGTCGGTCACCCAGAGCCGGCCGTGCCCGTCCACCCGCAGCCCGTTCGCGGTGTGGCGGCCGTCGGTGCCCGCGGGCAGGAAGACCCGCGCCGCGCGCTCGCCGGGGCGGGCCCGGTAGACGGCGCCGGTCGTATAGGAGCCGACGTAGACCGTGCCGGTGCGGGGGTCGGCGGCTATGCCCTCCGGGAAGACCTTCTCGCCGGGCAGGGCGAAGGCGGTGGAGATGGCGGGGGAAGCGTCCGTACGGGCTCCCTCGGCCGGGGCCGCGCCGAGGGTCAGGGCGGCGGTCAGGGTCAGCAGAGCGGCGGGCAGGAACTTCTTCGCAGGCAGCATCATCAGACGTCCTCTTCTCTCTGGATGAGCACGAATGTAAGTTAGAGCTCTAATGCACGCAAGGGCTTTATGATGCGGGGATGACTTCGATGCCCGTCGAGCAGCGCCTCGGCTCCCACATCAAGCGCGCCGAACAGGCGCTCGTCGGGGCCAAGCACGCGGCGCTGAAGCCGGCCGCAGTAACGGTTCCGCAGTACGCCGCCCTGCTCTGGCTCGCCGAGAAGCCCGGGATCTCCGCCGCCTCGCTCGCGCGCCTGTGCGGGGTGACGCCGCCGACGATGAACACGGTGCTGAAGAACCTCTCGGAGCGCGGCCTCGTCGAGCGGACCCCGCACGAGCTGCACCGCAACGTCCTGGAGACCCGGCTCACCGACGAGGGGCGCTCCGTGATGGAGGTGGCCGACGCCGGGGCGGTGGCGGTGGAGCGGGCGCTCGCCGCCGAGTTCAGCGGCGAGGAGCGGGAGCTGCTGGTCGGCCTGCTCGGGCGGTGCGCGGGGGTCCTCGACGGGCTGAGGTGATGTGTCCCGGATTCGGATCATGATTTTGCGCTGATTTGGAACTTTCCGGGGGATTCACACATCAGGACTAGGGGAGCCCAGTCCCTTCTGTCCCACCGGGGGGCAGTCATGACCGTTCGGAGCGAAGTTCGTGCACCAGAACCCGCAGCGCCCGCGGCCCGATGACCAGCCTGACCAGTCGCACCTGCCGTACCCGTCGCACCAGTCGTACCCGGCGTACCAGCCGCAGCCGCCGCAGCCATCCGAGGGCGACCCGGCACACCGCGACGACGCGTACGTCCCCCCGCACATACCCGGGCCCCCCGGCGGCCCCGTTTCCCAGGAGCCCCCGCGCCGCTCGCGCCGCGCCGGTGGCCGCCCCCGCTCCCGCCGCGTGCTGTGGACGAGCGCGGGCCTCGCCTTCGTGCTTCTCGTCGGCGGCGGTGGCTTCGCCGCCTGGAAGCTGGACTGGTTCTCCGGCAACGGCTCCTCGGTGAGCTTCGGGCAGCCCTCGCCCCCCGCGGGCCCGGGCGCCGAGCGCGGAAACCCGGGGCAGACCCCCGCGAGCCCGTCCGCCCCGACCGGCGATCCGGACGTACAGCCGGCGACCGGCCCGGTCGCCGCGTTCAAGCAGACCGCCAAGCTGGACGACGGCACGGTCATCGCCAAGACCCGCCTCAAGGGCGCCAAGTCCGGTTTCGAGGGCGACGTCTGGGTGTGGACGCCGAAGGAGTACGGCGACCCGAAGTACGCCAAGAGCGGCTTCCCGGTGCTCATCGCCCTCCCCGGCGGCAACGGCTTCCCGGACAACTACTGGGCCGACCGCAGCCTCGGCCTCCAGAAGGCCATCGGCGAGGGCGTCAAGGCCGGCACCAGCCTGCCCTTCATCGTGATCATGCCGGTGCTCAACCCGGACGCGAAGTACTACTACGACGGCTCCGACATCCCGGGGAAGCCCAAGATGGGCACCTGGATCGCCGAGGACGTCCCGGACTTCACCCGCGCCAACTTCCGTACGTACAAGTCCCGCGACGGCTGGGCCTTCATGGGCTCCTCCTCCGGCGCCTTCGTCGGCATGAAGCAGGTGCTCCAGCACCCGGACCGGTTCAAGGCCGTGATCGCCAGCGGCGGCGAGATCCGCCCCGACTCCCCGTTCTGGAAGGGCCACCAGGCGGAGATGGACGCGAACAACCCCGAGAAGCTCGCCCAGAAGCTGATCGACACGGGCGGCCCCGAGGTCTACATCAACTTCCAGGTCGGGACCCGGGAGACCGGCAAGGAGCTCATGGCGCAGTTCCGGCAGAAGTACGGCAAGGGCCCGGTCAAGGTGACCATCCGGGACATCCAGAACGGCGAGCACAACGGCTGGCACTACGTGCGCGGCATGAAGGAAGGCTCACTGGAATGGGTCAGCAAGGTCCTCAAGGGTCCGAAGCCCGAAACGGGCTGACCGACGTGGCCCTCGCCACGTCCGCCCGTCCCGGGCAACCCATCCGGTCGTTCATACCTCTGTTAAGGATGTAAGGGGGGACCAATCGGTCCAGCCCGCGCTCCCAGGGGGCGCCGGAGAAGGAACGGGAACGATCCGTGCACCAAGACCTGCAGGGTGACAGGGCCGCCACCACCGGGGACGCCCCTGTCACGACCGAAGGCGCCCCCGCGACCTCCGCGGCGGACGGCGCCCCCGCGACCGCGGCCCGCCGCCCCCGGCGCCGGCTCCGCCGGATCCTGATCGGCGGGGGCCTCGGGCTCACCCTCCTGGCGGGCGGCGGGGCCGCCTACCAGTTCGGCCTCTTCTCCGACATAGGCGATCCCGTCTCCTTCGGGCAGCACCCGGCCGAGGCCTCCGCCGCCTCCGACACCGGGGCCGCGCCGGGCGTGCGGATGCCGACGGGGCCGAAGGCCTCGTTCGTCCGGACCTCCCGGCTGCCCGACGGCACCCAGATCGCCAAGACCACCCTGACGGGCAAGAAGTCCGGGTTCACCGGCGACGTCTGGGTGTGGGTGCCGAAGGAGTACGACGACCCGGCGTACGCCGACAGCGCCTTCCCGGTCCTGATCTCCCTGCCCGGCGGCCGCGGCTACCCCACGAACTACTGGGGCACGGGCCCCGGCCTCGGCCTCCAGCAGGCCGTGAGCGACGGGGCGAAGTCCGGCAAGAGCCTGCCCTTCATCCTGGTCATGCCGGTGCACAACGCCGACACCAAACACCACTTCGACGCCTCGGACATCCCCGGAGAGCCCAAGATGGGTACCTGGATGGTCGAAGACGTGCCGGATTTCACGAAGGCCAATTTCCGGACCTTCACCTCCCGCGACGGCTGGGCCTTCATGGGCTCCTCGGCGGGCGGATTCGGCGCCTTCAAGCACGTCCTGAAACACCCCGACCGCTTCAAGGCGGCCATCGCGAGCGGGGTCGACATCGTCCCCGATTCCCCGCTGTGGAAGGGGAACAAGCAGGCCATGGACGCGGACAACCCCGAGAAGCTCGCCGCGAAGCTGATCGCCGCGGGCGGCCCGGACGTCTACATCAGCTTCCAGATCGGCACCGCGGAATCCGGCCGTGAGAAGGCCGAGCAGTTCATGAAGGAGTACGGCAAGGGTCCCGTGCACACCACCCTGCAGGTGATCCAGGATGGTCAGCACAACGGGAAGTCCTACGTACGCGGGATGAGGGAGGGCGCACTGGAGTGGATCAGCAAGGTGATGTCCGCACCCACCCCGAAGCCCCGGCCGGCCCCGAGCGGCGGCGCGAGCGGCGCCGCCGCCCCGCGGTGAGCCCCGGCCTCAAGGGGATCGGGATCGGCTCGGCCGCCCTCGCGGGGGTCGCCGCGCTGCTCGCCGCGGTGTTCCTCAGGGACCCCGGCGGCTACGAGGACCACGGCGCCCTCGCCTTCCCCACCGTCGGCGTCCTCATGGCGGGCGGCGAGCACTGGTGCACGGCCAGCGTCGTCGACAGCCCGCGGGGCAACGTCGTCGCCACCGCCGCGCACTGCGTGGCCCCCGCCGGCGAGGACGGGCGGCCGGGCGAGGCCGCGCACGACGGGCTCGCCATCGGCGAGCTCGCCTTCGCCCCCGCCTTCACCGGGGAGGGCTCCGGGAAGCAGCCCCTCGGGGTGTGGAAGGTGCGCTCCGTCCAGGTCGACGAGCGCTGGACGAAGTGGGGCGAGGACACCGCCGATTTCGCCTTCCTCAGCGTCGAACCGGACGCGGACGGGCGCAGCCTGCAAGAGGTCGTCGGACGCGGGGAGGCCCCCAAGCCCGTCTGGACCTCCGGCTACGAACGCGAGGTGACCGTCGTCGGCTATCCGGAGTCCGAGCACAACCCCGAGAACAAGCCCGTCGCCTGTACGACGCAGAGCCGGCACGACGAGGACGACCCCGCCATGCTCTACATCAACTGCTCCGGGTTCTGGACGGGGACGAGCGGCAGCCCGTGGATCGCGGACCGGGGCGGGCCGGGACGGCCGGGGCAGCTCATCGGGGTGCTGAGCGGCGGGGACACCGACGTGGACTCCACGGCCGCCCTGTTCGACGACCGGGCCAAGGCCCTCTACGACCGGGCGGCGAAGTCCGCCGGCTAGGGCGTGTCCGGCGGATCATGGCGATGGCAGAGTGTGCCCGTGAGTTACGCCATCTTCCTGGTCCGGTTCGTGGACGGCGAGGTCGTCGCCCTGGACGCCGAACGGTTCCGGCAGGT
Source organism: Streptomyces sp. NPDC002886 (assembly GCF_042888445.1). Taxonomy (NCBI): domain Bacteria; kingdom Bacillati; phylum Actinomycetota; class Actinomycetes; order Kitasatosporales; family Streptomycetaceae; genus Streptomyces; species Streptomyces sp. NPDC002886. The sequence goes on along the minus strand of NZ_JBIAPV010000003.1, from coordinate 676,480 downwards.
GACGGAGCCGTACGTGGTGGCGGGCGGCCCGGAGGACGGCTTCTCCCAGATCCGCGCGGAGGACGGGGGCGAAGCGGACCTCCACCACGAGTCCCGGACCGGGGCCGGGATGCCGTGCGTGGCGGCGACGCGCTTTGCCCCCGGCGCGATGCTCGGCGTGCTTGTCCGGCTGGCGGCGGCTCTCGGAGCCTCGATCGTCCCCCAGAGCGGTGGCGCGCTGATCTTCCACGAGGAGGACCGCGGGCACCTCTCCGCGGACCTTCAGGAGACCGCGGTCGTCATCGCTCCCACGGCGGACGGGTTGCAGGCGGCGTTCGACGCGCGATGAGCGTCCGCGCCCCGACGGCGGATCATGGACGGACCCACCAGCGGATCGCTCGGGCGGCGAAGCCCGCCGGCTAGGCCGTCTCTTTCGGATCTTGCCGGGCCCGCGACGCCTGGCACCGCGCCTGGCCGCACTGCCGAGGCGCCCCCGTACGCCCAGTACGCGAGCGCCCCGACAGCACGCCCGGGCACGGCACCAGACGACGCGGACTCGGCCGACAAGATCCGAAAGAGACGACCTAGGGCGTGTCCTTCGGGTCGGGGCGGCGCTCGGTGCTCACGATGACGCACACCGCCGCCACGACGATCACGCCGCCGAGCAGGAGCGGCCAGGTCAGGGCCTCGTCGAGGATGAGCCAGCCGAGCGCGACGGCCACGACCGGATTCACGTAGGCGTACGTGGCCACCAGTGAGAGCGGAGCCGCGCGCAGCAGCCACACGTACGCGGTGAAGCCGACGAGCGAGCCGAACAGCACGAGGTAGCCGAGGGCCAGCCAGGACCTGGTGGAGTACGAGGTGAGGTCCAGCCCGTGCTGTTCGCCGCGGCACAGACCGACGAGGATCCCGCCGGTCCCGCCGGCGAGCATCTGGTACGCGCTGCCGGTGAAGGGGTTCGCCGGCAGGGTCAGCTTCGAGCCGGAGAAGGAGCCGAGCGACCAGCACACCGAGCCGGCCAGCACCAGGAGCACCCCGCCGAGCGCGATCTCCCCGCCGAGCCCCGGGCTGGTCAGGACGGCGAGCCCGCCGAGCCCCAGCAGCACCCCGGCCACGGTGCGGGGCGAGGGGCGGTCTCCGGAGCCGGCGCGCAGGACGACCAGCCACATCGGGACGGCGGCCACCAGGAGGGCGGCGAGCCCGGAGGGGATCGAGGTCTCGGCGAGGACGACGAGGCCGTTGCCGCCGAGCACCAGCAGCAGCCCGACCAGCACGGCGGAACGCACCTGCGCGCCGGTGGCCCTGAGGGCGGCCGGTCCGTCGCGCCAGGCGACGAGGCCGGCCAGGAGGAGGCCGGCGGTGATGAAGCGGGCCCCGGCCGAGAGGAACGGGGGCATGGTCTCGACGACGATGCGGATGCCGAGGTAGGTCGAGCCCCAGACGACGTAGACGAGGGTGAGGGCGAACCAGACACGGGCCGATGGGGTGCGCATGACGCGGAGCCTATGTCGTTGGCCCGTGCACCCATCGCGGGGTCCCCGGAGCGGGGCGCCCCGGCCGGGAGGCCGTCGGGCGGTCGGTCGGACGCCCGCCCGCCCCGGTCGGTCGGACGCCCGCCCGCCCCGGTCGGTCGGACGCCCGCCCGCCCCGGTCGGTCGGACGCCCGCCCAGGGCAGTCGGACGCCGCTCCGGTCGGCCCCCCGTCAGCCCGCCGGCGCCGCCAGGCCCGTCTTGGCGCCCGCCCCGCAGAGCGGGACGACGGCGGTGCGGCCCTGGAGGGGGTCCTCGGGGGCGGTGGGCCCGACCGCGGCCCAGCAGGCGGCGGCCGTGGGTTCCACGAAGAGCCCGCGCCGGGCCAGGTCGAGCTGCGCCGCACGGACGCGGTCGTCGGTGACGGTCAGGAAAGTGCCGCCCGCCTTCCGGACGGCCGCCAGGATCTGGCGGGCCCGCGGCGGAGCCGGGATCGCGATCCCCTCGGCCAGGGTGGGGAGTTGGGGTACGGCCGCGGCGTCCTCGGCGCCCGCGTGGAAGGCGGAGGCCAGCGGGGCGACGGCCGCCGACTGGACGGCGATCAGCGTCGGCGGGCGGACCCCGCGGCGGGCCAGCTCCTCCACCGCCAGCGCGGCCCCGAGCAGCAGCGTGCCGTTGCCGACCGGGACGACGATCACCTCCGGGAGGTGGCCGCCCAGCGCTTCCCAGATCTCGTAGACGTACGTCTTGGTGCCGTGCAGGAAGTACGGGTTGAAGACGTGGCTGGCGTAGAACACCCCCGGCAGGTCCGCCGCCTCGCGGGCCGCCACCGCCGCCGCCTCGCGTCCGCCCGGCACCACCGTCACCGTCGCGCCGTGCGCGCGCATCTGCTCCGTCTTCTTCGCCGAGGTGCCCTCCGGCACGAAGACCTCGCAGCTCAGCCCGGCCCGTGCGCAGTAGGCCGCGAAGGCGGTCCCGGCGTTGCCGCTGCTGTCGGCCACCACCCGCTCCGGTCCCAGCCGGCGCGCGACCTCCGCGAGCATCACCGCGCCGCGGTCCTTGAAGGACAGCGTGGGCATCAGGAAGTCGAGCTTGGCGTGCACCCGCTCCGACAGCGGTACCAGCGGGGTGTTCCCCTCGGCCAGCGTGACCGAGAACGCCCCGGTGAGCGGCAGTGCGGGGCCGTAGCGCCAGAGCGAGTGGGGGCCGGCCGCGGGATCCAGCACGGCGTCCGGGTCGGGGACGAAGTCGAGGTCCCACGGGCCGCCGCACATCGGGCAGCACCAGGGGGCCGTCCGGGCGTCACCGCGGGTGCCGTCTTCGGCGCAGACGTAGCCGGGTAGTGCGTGCGTCATGTGCGGTGAGCCTTTGCTCGTTCATGGCCGAGGTATGGCACGGATGTTACGCGTTCGTTGTCCTCTTGTGGTGGAGCGACTCCGTGGGTCAACCTTTCGTCAGCGGCGCATCGTTGGGCCGAATTGATTGACATGGGCATGTCTAAAAACATGCCCTGACGGCATCGCCCACCGGCCGCGCACCCCCCGCAGCGCACCACCTATGAGGAGGACCCTCACATGTCCGCGACGCGTCACACCCGCCGGAGGATCGCCGGCATCGGAGCGACCGCCACACTGGCCCTCGCCCTCGGAGCCACCCTCGCCTTACCCGCCTCGGCGGCCCCGAGCGCCCCGCAGGGCGTCATCGAGAACGCCGGCGCCGAAGGCACCGTCTCCGGCAGCTACATCGTGACCCTGCACGACTCCGCGGCGCGCTCCACCGCCGCCAGCGGGAAGGCCGTGGCCAAGCGGTACGGCGCGCGGATCGACCGGACCTACAGCGCCGCCCTCAACGGCTACTCCGTCGAGGTCTCCGAGGCGCAGGCCAGGAAGCTCGCCGCCGACCCCGCCGTCAAGTCCGTCGTGCAGAACCGGGTGTTCACCGTCGACACCACCCAGCCGAACCCGCCGTCCTGGGGCCTGGACCGGATCGACCAGACGGCCCTCCCGCTGAACCAGAGCTACACCTACCCGGACAAGGCCGGGGAGGGCGTGACGGCGTACATCATCGACACGGGCGTCCGGAAGACCCACCAGGACCTCGGCGGCCGCGCCTCCGACGGCTTCGACGCCATCGACAACGACAACACCGCCCAGGACGGCCACGGCCACGGCACGCACGTCGCCGGCACCGTCGCGGGCACCTCGTACGGCGTGGCCAAGAAGGCGAAGATCGTCGGCGTGCGCGTGCTCGACAACAACGGCTCCGGTACGACCGCCCAGGTCGTCGCCGGCATCGACTGGGTGACGGCGCACGCCGTCAAGCCGGCCGTGGCGAACATGTCCCTCGGCGGCGGCGCGGACTCCGCCCTCGACACCGCGGTCCGCAACTCCATAGCCAGCGGCATCACCTACGGCGTCGCGGCGGGCAACGAGTCCACCAACGCCAACACCAAGTCCCCGGCCCGCGTGGCCGAGGCCATCACCGTCGGCGCCACCACCAACACCGACGCCAAGGCCAGCTACTCCAACTACGGCGCGATCCTGGACCTCTTCGCCCCGGGCTCCAACATCACCTCCTCGTGGGGCACCGGCGACACCGCCACGAACACCATCTCCGGCACCTCGATGGCCACCCCGCACGTGGTCGGCGCCGCCGCCCTCTACCTCGCGGCCAACCCCGCCGCCACCCCGGCCCAGGTCTCCACGGCCCTGGTGAACGCGGCCACGCCGAACGTGGTGACCAGCCCCGGCACCGGCTCCCCGAACCGGCTGCTCAACATCGGCACCTCCACCACCCCGCCGAACCCGGGCACCCGCTTCGAGAACCTCGCCGACTACGCGATCGCCGACAACGCCACCGTCGATTCGCCGATCACCGTCAGCGGGATCTCCGGCAACGCCCCGGCCGCGCTGAGCGTCTCGGTCGACATCAAGCACACGTACATCGGTGACCTGAAGGTCGACCTCGTCGCCCCCGACGGCACCCTGTACAACCTGCACAACCGCACCGGCGGCAGTGCGGACAACATCATCAAGTCCGTCACGGTCAACGCCTCCTCCGAGGTCGCCAACGGCGTGTGGAAGCTCCGGGTCAACGACAACGCGAACGTCGACACCGGCAAGATCGACTCCTGGGCGCTCCAGTTCTGACGCCCGGGCGCCAGTGACATGCGATGACGTGACGCGATGAACCTCGGGGGCGACCGTTTCGGCGGTCGTCCCCGATGCGTACCATTCGCGCATTCGTTCGCCCCGTTCCTGGAGCCCCGTGAGCACCCAGCCCCCCTACCAGTGGCCCGCCCCGCCCCCGCAGGGGTACGCGTACGGTCCGCCGCCGCTCAACGGCTTCGCGCTCGCCTCCCTGCTCGTGGGGCTGCTCTGCTTCCCGCCCCTCGGGATCGTCTTCGGGATCGTGGCCCTCGTGCAGATCGGGAAGAAGGGCGAGCGGGGCAAGGTGCTCGCCGTCCTCGGCCTGGTGGTGTCGGTCCTGATGTCCGGTGTGCTGGTCCTCGGCGCGGAGCGGGCCGCGGACACCTTCTTCGCGCGGGCCCGTGCGATGGGCGCGGCCGAGCCCTACGAGGACGTCGAGGGCCGGCCGGCCGACCTCGGCGAGCTGGCCGTCGGCTCCTGTTTCAACGTCCCCGGCGGGGACCTGCTCGACGAGAACCCCTTCGTGTACCGGATCGCCTGCTCGCGGGTCCACGACGCCGAGGTCACCCTCGCGCGCGAGCTGGGCGGGACGCGGTTCCCGGGCGAGGAGGAGCTGAAGGAGTCGTCGGCCGAGGACTGCTGGCGCGCGCAGGACGCGTACGCGATGGACACCTGGGCGCTGCCCCCGTACGCGGAGATGTTCTACTTCGCGCCCTCGCGCGAGCGGTGGGAGGGCGGGGACCGGCTGCTCGTGTGCGTGATCGGCACGGCGGAGCAGGAGCAGCGGGGCAGTCTGCGCAAGGATGCGGGGGTGCTGGCACCGGACCAGGTGGCCTTCCTGAGGGCGATGAACGCCGCCGATCTGGCCCTGGGCCACGCGCCCGACGCGGAAGTGGACGAGGCGCTGGAGGAGTACCGGGCCTGGGCGCGGGAGATGGACGGGGTGCTGGCCGCGGAGTCGCGGATGCTCGACGGGGCGACGGCGGCGCGGCCGCAGGTGGCCGGGCCGGCGGGAGTGCAGCGCGAGCGCGTGGAGGCGGCGCGGCAGGAGTGGCGGCGGGCCGCGGAGGCGAAGACCGGGGACGGCTTCACGAAGGCCTGGGACCGGGCGCTCGCGGAGCTGCCGGTGGCGCCGGAGAAGGCGCTGCGCGGGGCGTACGGTCTGTCGACGACGGTGCCGGAGTGGCTGGAGGAGCCGCAGGGCGACGCTTCGGGCGGGCCGTCCGTGGAACGGGCGTCGGCGTGATTGGTGCTGCTGTGACGCGTGGGTTTGAGTGACCAGGCTTCATCACTTCGGGTGAAACTCTGGCCCTTGCTTGCGGGGGACAACCGTCGGTTGCCAGGGTGTAGCTGTCTGTCAACCTGATGGGAGTGGCCTGTGACTTTCGGCGAGCAGCCGGCCTATCTGCGCGTCGCCGGTGATCTGCGACGGAAGATCGTCGATGGGTCCCTGCCTCCGCACGCCCGGCTCCCTTCGCAGGCCCGGATCCGCGAGGAGTACGGGGTCTCCGACACGGTGGCACTGGAGGCGCGCAAGGTCCTCATGGCGGAGGGCCTGGTCGAGGGCCGGTCCGGATCCGGCACGTACGTACGAGAGCAACCCGTCCCGCGGCGCGTCGCCCGTTCCGGCTACCGCACCGGCGGGGTCTCGACCCCCTTCCGGCAGGAGCAGGCGGAGGCGGGCGCGCGCGGCACCTGGGACTCCAGCAGCGAACAGGCCGCCGCCCCGGAGGACATCGCGAAACGGCTCGGCATCGAGCCGGGCGAGCGGGTCATGCGGACGCGGTACGTGTACCGCGACGCGGGCGAGGCGATGATGCTGTCGACCTCCTGGGAGCCGCTGACCGTGACCGGGCGGACGCCGGTGATGCTGCCGGAGGAGGGACCGCTCGGCGGCGCGGGGGTCGTGGACCGGATGGCGGCGATCGACGTGGTCGTCGACAACGTGGTCGAGGAGGTCGGGGCGCGACCGGGCCTGGCGGAGGAGAGCATGCAGCTCGGCGGGGTGCCGGGGCACGTGGTCCTGGTGATCGGCCGCACGTACTTCGCGTCCGGCCGCGCCGTGGAAACCGCGGACGTCATCGTCCCGGCCGACCGCTACCGCCTGGCGTACCACCTGCCGGTGAGGTGAACCCGGCGCCCGCAACGGCGGCGAGCCGGGACGCAGCGGCGGAGCCCGCCGCACCGGACAGCGGACAGGGGGTCCGCGGGGTGTAACCCCGCCGTGACGCGGAGGCCGTGGGCGTAACCGCCGGGCAACGCCGGAGGGTGAGGGGCCGTCACGCGCGGGCCCTACCTTCCGGCGGTATGACCGATACCGTCACCCCGGCCCCGGCGCCCGCGCCACCCCGCCGGAGCTACGCCAAGCTCGCCGCCGACGAGAGCCGCGAGGACTACTCGCTCAGATACGCGCCCCACTCCTTCCGCCGCTGGGGCCCCGGCACCGTCGCCGGCACCGCCCTCGGCGGGATCGCCTACCTCGCCGACTTCGCCATCGGCGCCTCCATCGTCTTCGCCTACGGCTTCACCAGCGGGGCCGCCGCGATCCTGGCCGCGGCCGTCGTCATCTTCCTGACCGGCATCCCCATCGCCCGCGCGTGCGCCAGGTACGGCCTGGACATGGACCTGGTGACCCGGGGCGCGGGCTTCGGGTACTTCGGCTCCACCCTCACGTCCCTCATCTACGCCTCCTTCACCTTCATCTTCTTCGCGCTCGAAGGCTCGATCATGGCCCAGGCCATGCACCAGGCCGTCGGACTGCCGGTGGAGATCGGGTACCTGCTCACCACGCTGATCGTCATCCCGATCGTCTTCAAGGGCATGGGCGCCCTCGCCAAGGTGCAGGCCTGGACCCAGCCGATCTGGCTGATCGGGCTGGTCCTGCCCTTCCTCGTGCTCGCCTTCGAGGCCCCCGACTCCTGGGGCGCCTTCGCGCACTTCGGCGGGACGGAGGGAACCGGTTCCGGGTTCTCGTGGATCGGCTTCGGATTCGGCACCGGCATCGCGCTCTCGCTCATCGCGCAGATCGGCGAGCAGGCCGACTACCTGCGGTTCATGCCCGCCAAGACCCCGGCCAACAGCCGCCGCTGGAACCTCGCCGTGCTCGCCGCCGGCCCCGGCTGGGTGATCATCGGCGCCGCCAAGCAGCTCGGCGGGGCCTTCCTCGCCTTCGTCGCCCTGGAGGCCGTCGGCAAGACCCACGCGCTGGAGCCGATCGCCCCGCAGCTGGAGGCGCTGCGCCCCTGGCTCGGCGGACTCGCACTGCCCGTCGCCGCGCTGTTCGTCATCGTGTCCCAGATCAAGATCAACGTCACGAACGCCTACAGCGGCTCGCTGTCCTGGTCGAACTTCTTCTCCCGCGTCACCCACCGCCACCCCGGCCGCGTCTGGTACATCTTCCTCAACCTCGGCATCGCGCTGACGCTGATGGAGCTGAACATGTTCGCGATGCTCGGCAAGCTGCTGGGCTTCTACTCCAACGTCGGCATCGCCTGGATCGTCGCCGTCGCCGCCGACCTCGTGATCAACAAGCGGCTCGGGCTCAGCCCGCCGTACATCGAGTTCAAGCGGGCCTACCTCTACTCGGTCAATCCGGCCGGTTTCGGCTCGATGGTGATCGCTTCCACCGTTTCGATCCTCGCCTTCTTCGGCCTTTTCGGGACATACGCGGAGGCCTTCTCCACCTTCATCGCGGCCGGACTCGCGCTCGTCCTCTGCCCGTTGATCGCCTGGGCGACGAAGGGGAAGTACTACCTGGCCAGGCCGAACACGGTCAACGGCCCCGACGTGGTCGTCGAGGACGTCACCGCCACGCACGTCTGTTCCGTCTGCGAGTCCGCGTACGAGCTCCCGGACATCGCCGACTGCCCCGTCGTCTCCGGCGCGATCTGCTCGCTCTGTTGTTCCCTCGACGCCACCTGCGGGGACGTCTGCCGCAAGGGGAACCCGGGCGGCGCCGTGATCCTCCCGCTGCCGACCGTGCGCGGGGTCTGAACCGGCGCGCACGGCCCACTCGTACGCATGGCCGGATGCGTACGCCTGCGAGGTACCTCTTCGTGAAAAACCGTATCCGCTGAGTAAAGGTCGGGCGTAGGCTCGGGCATATGCGCAATGCGGTTTCCCGGGCAGGTACGTCGGCGGAGGGTGAAACGCGATGAACGACAGCGGTGCCCTGCTCCCGTGGCTGGTCATACGTGAGGACGACAACGGCAACCGCTACCGGGTGGGCCGGTACGCCACCCGGGCCGAGGCCCAGAAGGTCGCCGACAGCCTCGAAAGCAGAGGACACAAGCAGCTCTACTGGATCGAGCGGTTCGGCCAGCTCGGCCAGGACACCACCGCCGGCCGGACCGGCACGAGGAACTGAGCGGTGCGGCGCACCGTCGCCGCTGCCATAGGCTCCGTCCCATGACTGTACGAGTGGTCGTGGGCGGAGCCCTTTGTCATGAGGGGCGCCTGCTGGCCGCCCGCCGGAGCGCGCCCCCCGAGCTCGCCGGCCGCTGGGAGCTTCCCGGCGGCAAGGCCGAGCCGGGTGAGTCCGTACCCGAGGCGCTCGTGCGCGAGCTGCGCGAGGAGCTCGGCGTGGAGACCGAGGCGCTGGAGCGGATCCCGGGGGAGTGGCCGCTGAAGCCCGGCCTCGTCCTGCACGTGTGGACGGCCCGGCTGCTCTCGGGCGATCCGCTCCCGCTGGAGGACCACGACGAGCTGCGCTGGCTGGGGCCGGAGGAGCTGGACTCGGTGGACTGGCTGGACCAGGACCGCCCGGCCGTCGCCGAGGCGGGCCGCCGGCTGAGCGCCGAAGCCCGGGACGGCGTCCGCGGGGGCGCGTGACGCGCACGCGCTAGGCCGTCTGCGCCACAGTGCGCCGTTCCGTGGGGGACCGAGTGGTACGACGCCCCGAATATCGGGTATGTCGCTATTAATCCCTATCTTCAACGTGTACGCGAGGCTCTGTTCTCCCTGTCGAACCGGACTGGGGTCGCCAGCCGGCCCGGGAAGTGATCGGCGTGATCGACACAGACGGTGAATGCGCCGAATGGGCCTTTCCCGCCGAACCGGGTGCCGTCCGCACCGCCCGCCACGCGGTGCGCGGCACGCTGCGCGACTGGGGTCTCGACTCCGTCGGCGACGTCACCGTCCTGCTGGTCAGCGAGCTGGTCACCAACTCCCTGCGGTACGCCTCCGGCCCCATCGGAGTCCGTCTGGTACGGCGCAATCCAGCCGTCGCGGACGCTCCTTCGGGTCCGGCACTTCTCGTGGAGGTTTCGGATCCGCTTCCGGATCCACCCCGCGAACGTGTGGCCGAGCCCGACGATGAGGGGGGTCGCGGGCTCCACCTCGTGGCCGTCTCCGCACAGCGCTGGGGGACCCGTCACGGGAAGTCGGGCAAGACCGTGTGGTTCGAATTGGCTCTTCCTGGTGAGTAACAAGGTGAGGGCCCGTCGACGATCACAAGGGTTGGCCGGAAAACAACGGGATCTTTTTGTGATCGCGAAGGCCGTGTCGTAGAGCGCCGTGGTGCTGAATACTTCGGTCATGGCCGGTCCGGTTGCGGTGAGCTGGAGGGGACGGTCGCGTGAGCGAGATACCTGTACAGGCACATCAGGCCCGTGTGCCCGGGGACGCGTCGGGGGAGACCTGGCGCGACTCCCTGTGGCACAGCAGCCCGCCTGGCTCGATATATGACTACATAAAGGTCGCTTCCTTCTCGATCGGGCCCGACGGGCTGATCGACCAGTGGAGTCTGCGCGCCGAGGAACTCTTCGGGCTGACCGCGGCCGAGGCCGTCGGCCGCGACCCCGTCGACGCCTTCATGCCCCCGGAGCTGCGCGCCGGCGCGCACCGCCGGGTGGCCGAGATCCTCGACGGCAAGGAATGGACCGGCCTGATCCCGTTCCGGATCCCCGGCGGCGATGGTGCGCACGGGGTGGCCGAGATCTATGTGATGCCGACCCAGACCGAAACCGCCGAGCGGGCCGCGCTCTGCGTCGTGGTCGACGTCCGCGCGCTGCGCCGGATCGAATCCGATCTGGCCGCCTCGCAGGCGATTTTCGGTCAATCTCCCTTCGGGTTCCTGCTCTTCGGTACGGACCTCACCGTGCAGCGGGCCAACCGCCGCTTCGCGACCGTCTTCGGCGGCGCCGCCGAGGAGCACCGCGGCCGCACCGTCCACGACTACCTCCCCGCGCACGAGGCCGACCGGATGGCCGAGGCGCTGCGCCGGGTCCTGGAAACCGGCGACTCGGTCAACGACCTCCAGATCACCGGCGCCGCCCCCGGCAGCCGGGACAACCGTCACTGGTCCATCAACCTCTACCGGGTCCACGGCGGCACCGGCCGGCCCATCGGAGTCGCCGGCATCGGCATCGACGTGACCCGCCGCCACCTCGCCGCCCGCGAGGCCGCCGGGGTCCGGCGCAACCTGGCCCTGCTGAACGAGGCCGGACACCGCATCGGCAACTCCCTCGACCTGGAGACCACCGCCCGCGAACTCCTCGACGTCACCGTCCCGGGCTTCTGCGACCTGGCCGCGGTCGACCTCTACCAGGGGCTGCTGCTCGGCGACGACGACCGCCCCGCCCGCCCCCAGGGCCCGGGCGTGCCCAGCCTGCCCGGCTACGGACCCGGACGCGCCCCCTCGGCGCCGCTGCGCCGGGTGGCCTTCTCCTCGGCCGTGTCGGACGCGCCGCTGTCGGGTCCGGGCGCGCTGGTCTCCGTAGGGGAGGTGCACCGCTACCCGGCCGGCTCGCCGGGGGCCTTCGCCCTGCGGACGGCGCGGCCCCGGCTGGTGGAGGGCGGCGGACCCGAGTCCGGGGACCTCGTGCAGTCCACGCTCGTCGTCCCGCTGGTCGCGCACGACACGGTCGTCGGGCTCGCGCAGTTCTCCCGCACCAAGGGCAGCGAGCCCTTCGGCGAACGGGACCGGGCGGTCGCGGTGGAGCTCGCCGCGCGAGCCGCCGTGTGCATCGACAACGCCAGGCTCTACCGGCGCGAACACGAGCGCGCGCTGATACTCCAGCGCAGCCTGCTGCCCCCCGGCGACCCGGAGGCCGCCGGCCTCGACATCGCCTGCCGCTACCTGCCGGGCAACGCCGCCACCGAGGTCGGCGGCGACTGGTTCGACGTCATCGAACTGCCCGGGCACCGTACGGCACTGGTCGTCGGCGACGTCATGGGCCGCGGACTGCGGGCCGCCGTCGCCATGGGCGAACTGCGCACCGCCGTACGGACCCTCGCGCTGCTGGACCTGGAACCGGCGGAGGTGCTGACCGCGCTGGACGAGATCGCCCGGGGCCTCGGCGCGCCCGGCGGCTCCCAGCAGGCCTCCCGGGCCGCACTGCACTCGCGGGACGCCGACCGCTCCGAGGTGTACCTCGCGACCTGCGTCTACGCCGTCTACGACCCGGTCACCCGGCGCTGCACCATCGCCAACGCCGGCCACATGCCGCCCGTGCTGGTGGAACCGGTCGAGGAGGGCGGCACGCCACGCCCCGGACTGCTGCTGGAGATCCCGACCGGGATGCCGCTGGGCGTGGGCGGCGAACCCTTCGAGGAGGTCGAGGTCGAACTCCCGGAGGGCGCACTGCTCGCGCTCTACACCGACGGGCTGGTCGAATCCCGGACCCACCCGCTGGAGGAGGGACTGCGCGGCCTGCGGGACGCGCTGGCCGACCCCTCGCGCCCGCTGGAGGAGGTCTGCGACCACGTCCTGAACACCCTGGACACCCGGCACGGCGAGGACGACATCGCGCTGCTGATGGCCCGGGTCCAGGGCCTTCCCGTGGACGCGGTCGGCGACTGGCAGCTCCCGCGCGAGGCCCGCTCGGTGGGCCGGGCCCGCGAGCTGGCCCGGGCGAAGCTGCCCGCGTGGGGCCTGGAGGGACTGCTCGACACCACGGAACTCCTGGTGAGCGAGCTCGTCACGAACGCCCTGCGGTACGGCGAGGGCGAGATCCGGCTGCGCCTCCTGCTGGACCGGACCCTGGTCTGCGAGGTCTGGGACGCCAACCTGGTCCAGCCCCGCCGGCGCCGGGCGCGGGACACCGACGAGGGCGGCCGCGGCCTCCAGCTGGTCGGGCTGCTGTCCGCCGGGTGGGGCACCCGCCGCACCCACCGGGGCAAGACGGTCTGGTTCGAACTCCCGCTCCCGGGCGCGGTGGCGGAATCGGTGGCGGAGCTGTCGGCGGAGCAATTGCTGAGCATGTACGGGTGAGGCCCGGCCGGACACGGGTGCGGGCCGCCCCCGGTGGGAGCGGCCCGCACCGGCAGGACGGTCAGGCGGCCTTGCCGGCCTTCAGGGCGGCCAGCCGGGCCTCGATCTCCGAGGTCTTGCCGAGGTCGTCCAGGGACTCGAACTGCGCGTCCAGGGAGGAGGCGGCCAGCTCCTGCTTGCCCAGGGCCATGGCCTCCTCGCGCCGGACCTTCTCCTCGAAGCGGCCGATGTCGCTGGTCGGGTCGAGCACGTCGATGTTCTTGACCGCGTCCATCATCGTGTTCTGGGCCTGAGCGGTCTTGGCCCGCGAAACCAGCTCGTCGCGCTTCGCCGTCAGCTCCGTCAGCTTGGTCTTCATCGAGTCCAGGCCCGACTTCAGCTTGTCGACCACCTCGGTCTGGGCGGCGATCGTCGGCGCGGCCGTGTTCGCCTCCTTCTCCGACTGCATCTGGCGGCCGAGCGCGACCTTCGCGAGGTTGTCGAACTTGTCGGCGTCGGCCGCCGACCCGGACGTCCGCAGCTCGTCGGCCTTCTTGCTCGCCGCGAGGGCCTTGCCGCCCCACTCCGCGGCCGCGTCCACGTCCTCCTTGTGGTCCGCCTCCAGCATCCGCAGATTGCCGATGGTGGTGGCGACGGCCTGCTCCGCCTCGGAGATGTTGTTCGTGTAGTCGCGGATGAGCTGGTCCAGCATCTTCTGCGGGTCCTCCGCCTGGTCCAGCAGCGAGTTGATGTTGGCCTTGGCGAGCTGGGTGACGCGGCCGAGGATGCTCTGCTTGCTCATGTGCTCTGTCTCCTTGGGAACCGGGGAGGGGGAGGGGGGAGTGGGTGTGAAGAGGGAGTGCGTGTCAGAAGCGGCCGCCGCCGCCCATGCGGCCGCGGGTGCCGCCGCCGCCGAAGGAGCCGGGGCCGCGTCCGCCGCCCCCGCCGAAGCCGCCGCCGAAGCCTCCGCCCCCACCGCCGCCGAAGCCGCCGCCGCCCCGGCCGCCGCCCAGGATCTCGCCGAGGATGATCCCGCCGAGCACCGCGCCGCCCATGCCGCCGCCCTGCTGCCGGCCGCCACCGCCGTACGGGTTCTGGTAGCCCCGTACGTCCTGCTCGGCCAGCTGCTGCGCCTGGCGCGCCAGGGAGTCCGCCTGCTGCGCCTCGGCGAGCGCGCCCGCCGGGTCCGAGGCCGCCAGGGACGTGGACCGCTCCAGGTGGCGCTGGGCCTCCGCCAGCCGGGTGCGGGCCTGGCTGCCGATCGCGCCCCGGCTGGTGGTGATGTAGTCCGTGGCCGCGCCGATCGCGCTGCGGGCCGTCAGCAGGGCCTGGTCGAGCAGGGCCGCGGCGCGCTGGCGGCCCGACTCCCGTTCGCGGGCCCCGGCCAGCGCCTCGTCGAGGGCCGCGTCGGCCTCCTCCACGCGGCGCAGCGCGTCCATCGGGTCGTACCGGCCGGCGCCCTGCTCCTGCCGTACGCCGGCCAGTACGGCCTCCGCCCGGCTGATCCGGCCGCGCAGATCGCCGGTCGAGCCCTCGGTGGTGCCGGTCAGCAGCCCGCGCGCGTCGGCGAGGTCCGTGTCCGTCTCGCTCAGTGCGCCCGGCAGCTTCCCGGCCGCCTCCGCCAGCTCCTGCGCGCGCCGCTCCACCGCGTCGACCAGGGTGGCCGCCTGGTCCACGGCGCCCTCGGCCGCCCGGACGTGCACGGCGGCCTTGCCGTTGTCGCCGGAGTCGATCGCGGCGCGGGCCTCGCCGAGGCTGGTCGTCGCGAACAGCAGCCGGTCCTTGGCCTGTTCGGGGTTGGCGGCCACCGGCGCCGCCGCGGAGTCCGCGTACTGGCGGCCGAGCGCCGTCAAGGTGGCCTCCGCCGTGGTCGTACGGCCCGTCAGGGCGCGGAAGTGGGCCTCCACGGTCGCCAGTGCCTGCGGGGCGTTCTTCTCCAGGTCCCGCAGCCGGTCGAAGTCCGCGGTCTCGGCGTCGAGCCGCCGGCTCGCCTCCGTACAGCGGGCCACGATCTCGTCGAGCATCCGGCGGCGGGTGGCGTCGTCCTCCGGGTACGCGTCGTCGAGCTGCTGGCGCAGCCGGAAGGCGGCCGTCAGCTCGCCCTTCCCGAACTCCACCGCCTGCGTGAAGGCCGCCACCGCCTCCTCGCCGAACTGCGCGGTGGCGAATCCCAGTTCCTCGGTGCTGGTGCGGATCGCGTCGTCCGTCTCCACCAGCATGGCCTTGGCCTTGGCGTCCAGCTCGGGCAGCGGAACGGGGGCGGGCCCCTGCCCCGGCCAGCCGGTGGTCTTCGAGCCGCCGCTGCCGCCGCCCGCCTGCTTGCGCTTGCGGCGGGTGTACGCGTACGCCCCGAGGGCGCCGGCCGCGCCGACCGCGACCACCGGGAGGACGAAGTCCCCGGCGCCGCTCTCGCCGCTCGCCGCGGCTCCTCCGGGATCCGCCTCGCCGGGGACGATGGCCGGCGCCGGTACGGGCAGCCCGCCCAGGACCGCGTCGTATCCGTTGGCGGCGCCGATCGCGGCGCCCGCCCAGTCGTTCTGCTTGAGGGCCGGCTCGATGGCGGTCTGCGCGACCGCCGCGAGCTGTGCCTCGGTGAATCCCGAGTCGACATCGGCCGAATAGGCGTACTGCCGGGCCCCGGTGGCGACGGCCAGCAGGACGTCGTTCTGGCCGAGGCCGTTCTTCTGGGCGGTCGCGTCGGCCCAGCTCTGCGCGGACCGGCCGGAGAAGTCGCGCACGTACGTGACGAACAGCTGGACCTTCCGGTCGGCGTAGAGCTTGTCCAGCGCGGCGGTGACCTCGGGCTTGCGGTCGCCCAGGGCGCCCACGCGGTCGGTGATCTGCCCCTGCTGGGACAGCGTGACCGGATCGTCGGCTCGGGCGGCCGGAGCGACGGCCGTCGCCCAGCCGCCGAGCGCGAGGCCGGCGGCGGCCAGGGCGAGGGCGGCCCGGAGGGATATCGCGGTGGTGGTGCGTCTCTTTGGCGGCGTCACATTTGGGAGCGTATGGGCCGTTTCATACACCCGCACCCGGAGATCGCCGCACGGGCCGGGGTCACGGCAGGGCGTACCCCGTGAGTTCGGGACGGGACAGGACGAGGCGGTCGCCGACCAGGAGGGTGTCCCCCTGGGCGAGCGCAGGCTCTTCCCACTGGCGGCGGGATTTGCCGGTCGCCGGGTCCAGGACCGTGACGAAGGGGTCCGCGGAGCGGCCCAGAAGGCCGCGCCGTCCGCCCCGCGGGACCTTGACGTACAGGCCGCCCGGGCGCAGCCCCAGCAGGTCGAGGGCGCACACCCGGCCCTCGCGCCGGGTCAGCGCCCGCTGCCAGCGCAGCGCACCGGTCCCGGCGTCGAGCGCGAAGACCAGGTCCGCGCCCTGGTCCGGGCGGTGCGCCGCCGCGTACACCGTGCCCCGCTCGATGAGCAGCCGCTCCGCCGGCGTGCCCAGCGCGAACCGCCACAGCTCCCGGCCGGTGGCCCGGTCCAGGGCCAGGAGCGCGCCCCCGTCCAGCAGGTGCACCGGGCCGCCGGACAGCTGGTGCCCGTGCAGCGCGCGCTCCTCCGGGCGGGCCCGGGGGAAGGACCACACCGGGCGGCCGGTCGGCAGGTGCAGGGCCTGGACCAGCCGGTCGTCCGCCAGTACCAGGCAGTCGCCCACCGCCGCGGGGGAGCGGGTGGCGGGGTCCGGGAGCGTCCGCCGCCACAGGACCTCGCCCGTCGCGGCCCGCAGCGCCGTCAGATCACCGGGCGCACCGAGCACCAGCACCGGCCCGGCGCTGCGCAGCGGCCGCTCCGCGGGCAGGTCCCGCCACCACCGCACCCGCCCGTCGCGCGGATCGCGCGCCAGCAGCCGCACCCCCGCCGCGTCGTCCCGCCGGACCTGGACGTACACCGTGGCCGCGTCCGCCTCGCAGGACACCAGCAGCGGCCCGGTCCCCGGCAGCGGCGGAGCGGCCGCGCCCTCGTCGGCGTACGCCGTCCAGAGCGTCGCGCCCGCGTCCACCCGTACGCAGCCCACCTCGGTCCCCTTGCGCCACACCACGCGCGCACCGGCCGCGGACAGGCCGGCCGGCCGGGCGCTCGTGTGCCACGCCCGAACACCGGGGGCCGCCGCGCGCCCGCGCAGCACGGTCCCGTCGCGACCGGTGACCGTCGTACCCGCCGGCAGGGGGCTCCCGGCATCGGCGGCGGTCTCCGGCAACCAGGGCACCCCGGCCGTCGCCACGCACTCCCGGGCGATCCGGGCCAGCGAGCGTGCCCGTTCCGCCGCGTCGGGCAGATTCCGGGCCCGTCCCGCGCGCTCCCGCGCCACGGTCGGGTCCAGCGGCGGCCGGCCCTCCCGCTCGACGGCGGCGCGGGCCGAGGCCACTGAGTCCAGGGCGTGGCGGGCCTTTTCGTCGGCGGCCTCCTGCGGGTGGCGGCGCAGCAGGCCGGAGGCCTGGTTCCGCAGCCGCTCCGCCTGTACGAGCCGTCCCTGCTCGGTGTGGTGCGCGGCCTCCTCGCGCAGCCAGGCCGCCCGCTCCTCCAGGAACCGGGGCAGCTCCTCCTCGGCCTGCTTCGGCGCCCGGGACCCGCCCGCCGCGTCCCCGGCCGCCGCGCGGTCGCGCGCCACCTGGCACAGCGCCAGCAGCCGGCCCCCGGCGGAGCCGATCCGCTCGCTCAGCCGCAGGGCCGCCGCCAGATCGTTCGGGGCGACGGCCAGCACCGTGTCGTAGGTGGCGGCCCCGCGCAGCCCGGCGTCCTGGATCAGCGCGAGGCGCAGTTCGGCCTCGGCGGGGTCGGCCGCCGCGACGGCCGTGGCGATGCGGGCGCCGAGCCGCTTCTCGGCCGGGCTGTCGGCGAAGTGGTCCGCCGCGATACGCGCGGCCTGCTCCGGCGCCACCCGGGCCAGCTCCTCCGCCACCGCGCGCAGCGGGCCCGACCGGTTGGAGCCGAACACCGTGAACAGCGCCTGCTGCGCGTCGGTCAGCAGCCGCCGGGCCCGGGCCGGGGCGTGCGCGGAGACGTCCTTGGCCAGCCCGGTCAGCAGCCGGGCCGCCCGAGCCCCGTCGCCCCCGTCGCCGGCCCACGCGGCGGCCTCGGCGTCGGCCAGCAGCCGACCGGCGAGCCCGCCGTCGAAGCGGGCCGCGGCATCGGCGGCGACGGCCAGCACCTCGATCCGCGCCTGGGCGCCGGCGGGCAGGGCCCGGAGCGACTCCTCGGCCTCCAGCAGCAGTTCCCGTACGAACTCCCGTACGGGAACGGGAACGGCCCCGGTGTCCGGCACGGCGGCCGCCGCGGGCACGCCCCCGGTGTCCGGCGCGGACACGGAGGCGGGCCCGAAGCCGTTCCCGGTGTCCGGGACGGACACGGACACGGGCCCGAAGCCGCCCCCGGCAGCGCCCGCCGGTGCCGGCCGGTCCGGCACGGCCCCCGGAGCCGCCGCACCGCCCGTCGCCGCCGGAGCCGTACGCCCCGCGGGCACCTCCGAGCCCACCGCAGCGCCCGCCCCCGCCCGCAGTAGCGCCCGCAGCTCCGCGGCCACCGCGTCCGCCGACTCCGGCCGGTCCGCCGGGGCCTTCTCCAGCAGCTGCCCCACCAGCCGCTCCACCTCCGGCGGAACCGGCGGGCCGGCCTCCCGCAGCGGGCGCGGCCGGTCCTCGATGTGCCGGCGCATCAGGACGTAGGGGACCTCCGCCTCCCCGAAGGGCGGCTCCCCGCTCAGCAGCGCGTACAGCACGCCCCCCAGCGCGTACAGATCGCACCGGGCGTCCACCCGCTCGCCCCGCCACTGCTCGGGGGCCATGTACGGCGGGCTGCCGAAGATCCGGCCGGTGACCGTCCAGCCGGCCGTGGCGTCCGAGGAGTGCGCGATGCCGAAATCGCAGATCTTCAGCCGCCCTCCGGGCAGCAGGAAGAGGTTGGCGGGCTTCAAGTCCCGGTGAATCACGGAGCGTTCGTGCGCGGCGGCCAGCGCCTCGGCGGTCTGGGCCGCGAGATCCAGTGCGACCGCCACCGGCAGCCCGCCCGGAGCCCGGGTCAGCGCCGTGCGCAGGTCCTCACCGGCGAGCAGCTCCATGACGATGAAGAGCCGCTCGTCCTCTTGGCCCACGTCGTGCACGACGGTGATGCCGGGATGCTGGAGCCGCGCCCCGATGGTGGCCTCGCGCCGGAAGCGGGCGACCGCCTCGTCGGACATGGCCGTCTCCAGGAGCACCTTCACCGCCACGGCCCGGTCCAGTGCCGTGTCGAACGCCCGCCACACCTCGCCGAAGCCGCCCTTGCCGAGCCGCTGTTCGAGGCGGTACCGGCCCGTCAGCTGATCCCCCACCCGCACCGCGAATGCCCCCTGACTCCACGTCAACGACGTTGCTCAGGGGGCATTCTGTCCTGCCAAGTGAACGATTGGGGGCGGCTATCGACCGGAGCGACGCCCGATCTTGCTCCCCAGCCACACGAGCGGGTCGTACTTGCGGTCCACGGCCCGCTCCTTCAGCGGGATCAGGGCGTTGTCGGTGATCTTGATGCCCTCGGGGCAGACCTCCGTGCAGCACTTGGTGATGTTGCAGAGGCCGAGCCCGTGCTCCTCCTGCGCCGTGCGCTTGCGGTCCAGGCCCGCTTCGGCCGCCGCGTCCAGCGGGTGCATGTCCAGCTCCGCCACCCGCATCAGGAAGCGCGGACCGGCGAAGGCGGGCTTGTTCTCCTCGTGGTCGCGCACCACGTGACAGGTGTCCTGGCACAGGAAGCACTCGATGCACTTCCGGAACTCCTGCGAGCGCTCCACGTCGATCTGCTGCATCCGGTACTCGCCGGGAGCCACCCCGGCGGGCGGCACGAACGCGGGCACCTCGCGCGCCTTCTGGTAGTTGAAGGACACGTCCGTCACCAGGTCGCGGACCACCGGGAAGGCCCGCAGCGGGGTCACGGTGATCGTCTCCTCGCGGGAGAAGGTCGACATCCGCGTCATGCACATCAGCCGCGGCCGCCCGTTGACCTCCGCGCTGCACGAACCGCACTTGCCCGCCTTGCAATTCCACCGCACCGCGAGGTCGGACGCCTGGGTGGCCTGGAGCCGGTGGACGATGTCCAGGACCACTTCCCCGTCGTTCACCTCCACGGTGAAGTCGCGCAGCTCACCGCCCTCCGCGTCGCCCCGCCAGATCCGGAACGCGGCATCGTAGCTACTCACTCGTACAGCTCCTCTTCGGCGAGGTACTTGACCAGCTCTTCCTTCTCGAAGAGCGCGAGCAGGTCCGGTCGGATGGGGTCGGTCCGCACCCGGGTCAGTTCGATCCGGTCCGCGGCCGGGTCGGCGGGAGCGAGGTTTCCCTCGGGCACGGCCACCGGCCGGCACAGCAGGTTCACCGGCCGCCAGGACCGCTCCATCGCCGGGCAGTCCTCACGGGTGTGCCCGCCCCGGCTCTCGGTGCGCTCCAGGGCCGCGCGGGCCACGCACTCGCTGACGAGCAGCATGTTGCGCAGGTCCAGGGCCAGGTGCCAGCCCGGGTTGAACTGCCGGTGCCCCTCGACCCCGGCCCGGGAGGCCCGTACGCGCAGGGTCGCGAGCTTCTCCAGCGCCTGGGCCATCTCGCCCTCCCGGCGGATGATCCCGACGAGGTCGTTCATCGCCGTCTGGAGCTCCTGGTGGAGGGTGTACGGGTTCTCCGCGCCCTCGGCGGCGTGGAACGGGGCCAGCGCCTCCGCGGCGGCCGCGTCGATCTGCGCCTGGGACACCTCGGGGCGCCCGCCGACGGCCGGGGCGTCGCGGGCCGCGTACTCGGCCGCGTGCAGCCCGGCCCGGCGCCCGAAGACCAGCAGGTCGGAGAGGGAGTTCCCGCCGAGCCGGTTCGAGCCGTGCATCCCGCCCGCGACCTCACCGGCGGCGAACAGGCCCGGTACCCCGAGGGTGGCGGCCGTGTCGGACTCGACCGCGATGCCGCCCATCACGTAGTGGCAGGTCGGGCCGACCTCCATCGGCTCGGCGGTGATGTCCACGTCTGCCAGCTCCTTGAACTGGTGGTACATCGACGGGAGCCGCCGCTTGATCCTCTCCGCCGGCATCCGGGTGGACACGTCCAGGAACACCCCGCCGTGCGGGGACCCGCGCCCGGCCTTGACCTCGGAGTTGATGGCCCGGGCCACCTCGTCGCGGGGGAGCAGCTCGGGCGGGCGCCGGTTGTGGTCCGGGTCCTCGTACCAGCGGTCGCCCTCCTCCTCGGACTGCGCGTACTTCTCCTTGAACACGTCCGGGATGTAATCGAACATGAACCGCTTGCCCTCGCTGTTGCGCAACACCCCGCCGTCGCCGCGCACCGACTCGGTGACGAGGATGCCCTTGACCGAGGGCGGCCAGACCATGCCGGTCGGGTGGAACTGCACGAACTCCATGTTCAGCAGCGGGGCCCCGGCGAGCAGCGCCAGCGCGTGGCCGTCGCCCGTGTACTCCCACGAGTTCGACGTGGTCTTGAAGGACTTCCCGATCCCGCCCGTGGCCAGCACCACCGCCGGGGCCTCCAAGACGAAGAACCGCCCGGTCTCCCGCTCGTAGCAGAAGGTCCCGGAGACCCGCTCGCCGTCCTTCAGGACGCGCGTGACCGTGCACTCCTGGAAGACCTTGAGCCGGGCCTCGTAGTCCCCGTACTCCTTGAAGTCCTCCTGCTGGAGCTGGACGATCTTCTGCTGGAGGGTGCGGATCAGCTCCAACCCGGTCCGGTCGCCGACGTGCGCGAGCCGCGGGTACTCGTGCCCGCCGAAGTTGCGCTGCGATATCTTCCCGTCCGGCGTGCGGTCGAAGAGCGCGCCCCAGGTCTCCAGCTCCCAGACCCGGTCCGGGGCCTCCTTGGCGTGCAGCTCCGCCATCCGCCACTGGTTCAGGAACTTCCCGCCGCGCATCGTGTCGCGGAAGTGCACCTGCCAGTTGTCGCCCTCGTTGACGTTGCCCATGGAGGCGGCGATCCCGCCCTCCGCCATCACGGTGTGGGCCTTGCCGAAGAGGGATTTGCAGATCACGGCCGTACGGGCGCCCCGCTCGCGCGCCTCGATCGCCGCCCGCAGCCCGGCACCGCCGGCCCCGACGACGACCACGTCCCACTGCTGCCGTTCCACTTGGGTCATTTAGAAGAACCTCGGATCGGTGAAGGCGCCACTGGCCACCAGGTACACGTAGAAATCGCAGGCGGCGACGCTGATCAGCGAGGCCCAGGCCAGCTGCATGTGACGGGTGTTGAGGCGGCTGATCCAGCCCCACAGGCGGTAGCGCACCGGGTGCTGGGAGAAGTGCTTCAGGCGGCCGCCCATGATGTGCCTACAGGAGTGGCAGGACAGGGTGTACGCCCAGATCAGCCCGATGTTGACCAGGAACAGCAGCGTTCCCAGGCCCATGTGGCCCCACGCGTAGTGCTCGTCGCGGAAGGTCAGCACGGTGTCGTAGGTGAGGATGCCCGCCACCGGCAGCGCCGCGTAGAAGAAGTAGCGGTGCATGTTCTGGAAGATCAGCGGGAAGCGCGTCTCACCGCTGTACGAGGCGTGCGGCTCGGCGACGGCGCAGGCGGGCGGCGAGGCCCAGAAGCCCCGGTAGTAGGCCTTGCGGTAGTAGTAGCAGGTCAGCCGGAAGCCGAGCGGGAAGACCAGGATCAGCAGCGCGGGGGACAGGCCCCACCAGCTGCCGAAGAGGTCGAGGTTCGGGCCGCCGCGCATGTCCGCGCAGTTCTCCGCGAGGCACGGGGAGTAGAACGGGGAGACGTACGGCGCCGCGTAGTAGTCGGCGTTGGCGAAGGCCCGCCAGGTCGAGTAGACGATGAAGGCGAGCAGCCCGGCCGCGGTGCCGGCGGGCGAGAGCCACCACCGGTCGGTCCGCAGGTGCCGGGCCGGTATCGCGGCCCGCGAGGCGTCGTGGACGCCGCCGGGCCGCTGTGGCGATGGTTGGGTGCCTGTGGCCAAGAGGGACTCCGGGTGGAGTGATGAGGGGTGCCCCGGGGGACCCGGCCGCCGTCGCTGCGGGTGACCGGGTCCGGTGGGGCGGTGGGGTGTGCGGGAGGCGCGCGTCAGGGGGCGCGGCGGTCGCGGGCTCCGAGACCTTCGTCGTCGGCGTCCGTCCACAGCGTGCTGTCGTACGGGGTGTCCGGGACGCTGATCATCCCGCCCTCCCCGGGAGGCCGGGAGGCGGCCGGTGCCTGCCGGGCAGCGCCCTTGAGGCCCTGCTCCAGCTGCTCCACGGAGCGGACCAGCTCGTTCAGGTTGCGCCGTACGGCGGTCAAATCGTCTTGCAGGGACATGACTTGCCCTCACTTCCGCTGGGTGCGGTGGCAACGCTCATGTGCGCCTGCGAGTGTCGCGCCTCACATCCCCCGTTGTGAAGGGACGTGCAGCGATTGCGGGCGTGCGGTCGCGAACCGTGCGCCCCTCCCGTACCCGTTCCCGTCCCTCGTACGGGGGAACGCCGGCCCGGAAAGCAAGCCGGATTGGTCCGCACGGGTGGGGTTCGCGGCGTGGCGAGGGTCGGCTGCGGTGGGTGCGGCGGGGTGTCGATTTCAGTGGGTTTCGGCACCCAGTGTGATCAGCTCCATATACCGCCGAACGTGATCAAAACATCCCCTTTCACGGCTCCCCCCACGCCCCGTCCCGGAGGTACCACCCATGTCCCAGAGAAGGCGCAGGTCCTTGGCGCTCCTGACCTCGGGAGTTCTTGCACTGCCGCTGCTCGCGGGCTGCGGCGCGGGTGACGACGAGGGCGGCCCGGCCGCCGCCGGGCAGGACATCGCGGCCACCACCCGCGACAAGGTCAAGGACGGCGGGGTGCTGCGGTGGGCGGTGGACTCCATGCCGGGCACCCTCAACGCCTTCCAGGCCGACGCGGACACCACCACCAACCGGATCGCCGGGGCGGTACTGCCCCAGCTGTTCGTGCTGGACGGCAAGGGGCGGCCGGTGGCCAACCCCGACTACCTGGAGAAGGCCGAGGTCGTCGAGCGGGAGCCCAAGCAGGTCGTCCTGTACAAGCTCAACCAGCAGGCGGTCTGGAGCGACGGCCGCGAGATCGGCGCCGCCGACTTCGTCTCCCAGTGGCGGGCGCTGAACGGCAAGGACTCCGCGTACTGGACGGCGCGCAACGCCGGGTACGACCGGATCGAGAAGATCGAGCGCGGCAAGACGGACCTGGAGGTCAAGGTCACCTTCGTCCGGCCGTACGCCGACTGGCGCTCCCTCTTCAGCCCCCTTTACCCCAAGCAGGTCACCGGCACCCCGGAGAGCTTCAACGAGGGGGCCCGGGGCGCCCTGAAGGTCACCGCGGGGCCCTTCGGGCTGGGCGCCATCGACAAGAAGACGGGCACGGCCTCGCTGACCCGCAACCCGCGCTGGTGGGGCAGCCCCGCCAAGCTCGACACCCTCGTCCTCACCGCGGTGCCCCGCTCCGAACGCCCCGCCGCGCTGGCCGCCGGCAAGCTCGACCTGGCGGAGATCGACCGCACCGGGGCCGACCGGATCGCCCTGGCCCGCCGCGACGCCGCCAAGGCCGACGGGGCCCACGGCCCGGCCGCCTCGGTGACGGCCGCGCAGGCCACCCTCTCGTGGGCGCTGGCCTTCGGCCTGGACGAGGACAAGGCCAAGGAGGCCCAGGCCACCCGCCAGAAGCACGCGGAGTCGGTGAAGCGGTACGCCGAGGAGCAGGGCGCCCTGCGCGGGTTCACCGTCCGCAAGTCCCTCGAGCCCGCCTACACGCAGCTCGCGATGAACGGGGCGAGCGGCCCCCTCGCGGACGAGCGGGTGCGCCGCGCCGTGGCCCGCGCCCTGGACCGTCAGGCGCTCGCCGACATCGTCCTCAAGCCGCTCGGCCTGCCCGCGAAGCCGGTGGGCAGCCACCTCGCACTGGCCGGGCAGCAGGCGTACGCCGACAACAGCGACGCCCTGGGCGGCCAGGACCCCCAGGCCTCGCAGGCCCTGCTCGCGGACGCCGGCTGGCGCCGCGGCGGCAAGATCACCGAGCCGGCCGGCGCGAAGGCGGGCTCGGAGGCCTCCAAGGAGACGGACGACTCCAAGACTCCCTCCGTCCCGGCCGCGGGCCCGGGCACCGGGAACGACGGCCTCTACATCGTCGGCCAGGACGACGGACGCAACGGCGACGGGCAGCCCGACGGGCAGCCCGACGGGGAGATCGTCGACGCCGACGCCTTCGCGGCGGAGGGCCGGAGCGGGCAGAGCCACCCCTCCCCGGTGCTCGCCCCGGCCCCCTTCGCCGACCTCCAGGAGCAGCACCTGCGCGCCCAGGCCGAGGCCCAGTCCCAGGCCGACGCCGCCAACGCCGTGGACGACGGCAAGCGCAGCCCGGCCCTCGACGCCGAGACCGCGGCCGAACCGGCGGACCCGGCCAAGGCCAGCCCCGCCCCGGCCCCCGCCAAGCAGGCCGTGCGCACCTCCGGGAACATGCTCGCCAAGGACGGCAAGCCCCTCGCCCTGCGCTTCGTCCTGCCGGCCGGCCCCGGCTCGGAGGCGCTGCGCACGGTCGGCGAGCGGATCGCGCAGATGCTCCACAAGGTCGGCGTGCAGACCGAGCTGGTCAAGGTGGCCGACGAGAGCTTCTTCAAGGACCACATCGCCTCGGGCCAGTACGACCTGGCGCTCTACTCGTGGCCCGCGACCGCCTACCCGGCGACCGACGCCCGGCCCATCTTCGCCAAGCCGGAGCCGGCCGCCGACGGCTCGCTCCTGGTCGAACAGAACTACACCCGGGTCGGCACCGACCACATCGACCAGCTCTTCGACCAGGCGCTCGGCGAGCTGGACGAGGCGGCCTCCCGCGACCTGATGCGCAAGGCCGACGCCCGGATCTGGGCGACGGCCGGATCCATCCCGCTCTACCAGCGTCCCGAGCTGGTGGCCGTGAAGCCGGGTCTCACCAACGCGGGCGCCTTCGGCCTCGGAGCTCCGCGCTACCAGGACATCGGCTGGAAGAAGCCGGCGCAGGCGGCCAAGGACAAGAACGCGAAGAACTAAGACGGGAAGCAACGCGAAGAAGTGATGACGAACGGGTGCATCCGGGGTTGATTCGAGGATCTCAAGCTCAGATGTGACTCAAGTCCCTTGCCCGCCGGAACACCCGGCGGGCAAGGTCGTACGTACCCGTTGACCCGCGTGTTTACAGGTTCCACCCAGGGCCGAGTCCCCCCACCCAGGACCCGGCCGTGCTCAGTCGTCCGGCCTCTTGACAGACCCCCCGGCAGGCAGTTCCCGCCAGCCGACGTACGATGGGGTAAGGCCGTGGCAGGTTTTCCGCCCGGTCGAGGCGCGCGTGCCGGACCGTACGCGTCGCCATCCACGATCCCGGGAGAAGCGCCGAAGTGCCCACGCGCCACGACATCCGTAACGTCGCCATCGTCGCCCACGTCGACCATGGCAAGACGACCATCGTCGATGCCATGCTCAAGCAGGCCGGTGCCTTCGCCGCCCACCAGCACCTCGACGACCGCATGATGGACTCGAACGACCTGGAGCGTGAGAAGGGCATCACGATCCTC
Organism: Streptomyces sp. NPDC002886; assembly: GCF_042888445.1. Taxonomy (NCBI): domain Bacteria; kingdom Bacillati; phylum Actinomycetota; class Actinomycetes; order Kitasatosporales; family Streptomycetaceae; genus Streptomyces; species Streptomyces sp. NPDC002886. The sequence continues at coordinate 650,202 of NZ_JBIAPV010000003.1, read as the reverse complement.
GCCAAGAACACGGCGGTGAAGTACCACCCCAAGGACGGCGGGGCGCCCATCACGATCAACATCATCGACACCCCCGGCCACGCCGACTTCGGTGGTGAGGTCGAGCGCGGTCTGTCCATGGTGGACGCGGTCGTCCTGCTGGTGGACGCCTCCGAGGGTCCCCTGCCCCAGACCCGCTTCGTCCTGCGCAAGGCCCTGCAGGCGAAGATGCCGGTCATCCTCTGTATCAACAAGACGGACCGCCCGGACTCCCGGATCGACGAGGTCGTCAACGAGACGTACGACCTCTTCCTCGACCTGGACGCCGACGAGGACCAGATCGAATTCCCGATCGTCTACGCCTGTGGCCGTGACGGCGTGGCCTCGCTGACCAAGCCGGAGGACGGCACCGTCCCCGCGGACAGCGACAGCCTGGAGCCCTTCTTCTCCACCATCCTGGCCCACGTCCCGGCCCCGGTGTACGACGACGAGGCGCCCCTCCAGGCCCACGTCACCAACCTGGACGCGGACAACTTCCTCGGCCGCATCGCGCTGGTGCGCGTCGAGCAGGGCGAGCTCCGCAAGGGTCAGACCGTCGCGTGGATCAAGCGTGACGGCACCATCTCCAACGTCCGCATCACCGAGCTGATGATGACCGAGGCGCTCACCCGCAAGCCGGCCGAGGTGGCGGGCCCGGGTGACATCTGCGCGGTCGCCGGTTTCCCCGACATCATGATCGGCGAGACCCTGGCCGACCCGGAGAACCCGATCGCGCTCCCGCTGATCTCGGTCGACGAGCCGGCGATCTCCATGACCATCGGTACGAACACCTCCCCGATGGTCGGCCGCGGCGGCAGCGGCAAGGGCGCGGACGCCAAGTCCGCGGTCAAGGACCGCAAGGTCACCGCCCGCCAGGTCAAGGACCGTCTGGACCGCGAGCTGGTCGGTAACGTCTCGCTCCGCGTCCTCGACACCGAGCGTCCCGACGCCTGGGAGGTCCAGGGCCGTGGTGAGCTCGCGCTCGCCATCCTGGTCGAGCAGATGCGCCGCGAGGGCTTCGAGCTGACCATCGGCAAGCCGCAGGTGGTCACGCAGGTCATCGACGGCAAGGTGCACGAGCCGGTCGAGCGCATGACGGTCGACGTCCCCGAGGAGCACATGGGCGCGGTCACGCAGCTCATGGGCGTCCGCAAGGGCCGCATGGACAACATGTCGAACCACGGCTCCGGCTGGGTCCGCATGGAGTTCGTCGTCCCGTCCCGCGGCCTCATCGGCTTCCGTACCGAGTTCCTGACCGGTACGCGCGGCACGGGCATCGCCCACTCGATCCACGAGGGCCTCGAGCCGTGGTTCGGCCCGCTGGTGACCCGTAACAACGGTTCGCTGGTCGCCGACCGCTCCGGTTCGGTCACGCCGTTCGCGATGATCAACCTGCAGGAGCGCGGCGTCCTGTTCACCGAGCCCGGCACCGAGGTGTACGAGGGCATGATCGTCGGCGAGAACTCCCGCGCCGACGACATGGACGTGAACATCACCAAGGAGAAGAAGCTCACCAACATGCGTGCGGCTTCGGCGGACAACACCGAGAACGTGGTGCCCCCGCGCAGGCTCTCCCTGGAGCAGTCCCTGGAGTTCTGCCGCGACGACGAATGCGTCGAGGTGACCCCGGAGGCCGTCCGCATCCGCAAGGTCGTCCTGGACCAGAAGGACCGCTCGCGCACCGCTTCGCGCGCCAAGTCCGGCAAGTAGTCGCCTGGGACCTAGGTCACACTTGGGTCCTGCCCGGCGTCGACTCAAGTGAACAGCCCCCTCCGTCACGTTCACCGTGACGGAGGGGGCTGTTCGCTTTTGTCAAGCGGATTATTTCGGTCCGGTGTCCGCATACCGACCGTGACACTCCGGAAGAAGAGCTAACAGTCCGTTTCGTTCATGTCTGTCTCCTATCCGTTTGTCCGGATTTCGGGTTTTAGCCGTAGTGCGATGTTGTGAAAACGAGACCACTTAAGTGTGGTTTACGGTCAGGACGTCCTCGAGGATGGCTCCATTGAGCTCGGGTCAATGGGTCACACGCTGTGGGGAGCGTCGACTCACGAGCACACTCGGGGCACCGGTCCTATCGCCGTCAGGGGTGTCGGCGAAACACACCTGTGTCCTTCACATCAGACAGTGGACTCATGAGGAGGAAACCCATGCGCGGTGCCAAGAGCGCCAAGTGGGTAGCGGGCGCGATTGTCGTCGCCCTGGCAGCGACTGCCTGTGGCGGCGGAGATGGCGACAACGCCGGCGCCAAGGGTGAGGTTGACCCGAACGGCATCTACTCGATCGAGGTCGGCGAGCCGGAGAAGCTTCTCCAGCCGGCCGACACGATGGAGTCCAACGGCTCGATCGCGATGTCGGGCCTGTTCGCCCAGCTCGTCGACTACGACGCCGACGGCAAGATCGTCAACGTGAACGCCGAGTCGGTCACGAGCACGGACAGCAAGCTGTGGACCGTCAAGCTGAAGCCGGGCTGGACCTTCCACGACGGCACCAAGGTGACCGCCGAGTCCTACGTCAAGGCGTGGAACTGGGCCGCGAACATCAACAACAAGCAGGGCAACGCGTCCTGGTTCGCCGACATCAAGGGCTTCGAAGCCCTGCACCCCGAGGCGGAGGGCGCCAAGCCCACCGGTGACGCCCTCGAGGGTCTGAAGATCGTCGACGAGAACACCTTCACCATCGAGCTCGCCAACGCGGTGCCGTACTTCGCGTACAAGCTCGGCTACGAGGTCTTCTCCCCGCTGCCCGCCTCGTTCTACGCGGACCCCGCGGCCGCCGGTGAGAAGCCGATCGGCAACGGCCCGTACAAGTTCAAGTCGTGGGAGCACAAGAAGCAGATCGAGCTCACGCGCTTCGACGACTACAAGGGCGCGGACAAGGCGAAGAACGGCGGTGTGATTCTCAAGAACTACACCACCCTCGAAACCGCCTACGAGGACCTGAAGTCGGGCAACGTCGACGTCCTGCGTCAGATCAGCCCGAAGGACCTCCCGGTCTACCGTGCCGACCTCGGTGACCGCGCCGTGGACCAGGCGTACTCCGCCGTCCAGACGCTGGCCATCGCGTACTACGCCGACCAGTGGAAGACCCCGAAGAAGGTCGACCCGAAGGTCATCCAGGGTCTGTCGATGGCGATCGACCGCGACACCATCACCAAGACCGTGCTCCAGGGCACCCGCGAGCCGGCGACCGGCTGGGTCGCCAAGGGCGTCCTCGGCTACACGCCGACCGGCTCCGGTGACGTCACCAAGTTCGACCCGGCGAAGGCCAAGGCCCTCATCGCCGAGGGCGGCGGCGTTCCGAACAACGAGATCTTCATCCAGTTCAACTCGGATGGCGGTCACAAGGAATGGGTCGAGGCCGTCTGCGGCAGCATCACCCAGGCCACCGGCGTCAAGTGCACCGGTGACGCCAAGCCGGACTTCCAGGCCGACCTCCAGGCCCGCAAGTCCAAGCAGGTCAAGTCGATCTACCGCTCCGGCTGGGTCCTCGACTACCCGGTGAACGCCAACTTCATCAGCGACCTGTTCCGTACGGGCGCCGGCGGCAACCAGGGTGGCTTCACCAGCCCCGAGCTCGACGCCAAGATCGCCGCGGCCGACAGCGCCGCGACGCTCGACGAGTCCGTGAAGGCCTACCAGGCCATCGAGAAGGACCTCGTCAACTACATGCCTTCCATCCCGCTCTGGTACTACAAGGTCAACGCGGGCTACTCCGAGAAGGTCCAGAACGTGAAGTACGCCCAGGACGGCGACCCGATCCTCGACCAGGTCGAGGTCAAGAAGAAGTAAGTCCTACCGCGTAATTCCTTTCGACGGATGTGGGCCGGCGGGGAGCCGGCCCACATCCGGGCCTACATGCAGCGCCCGGGGGGCCCTTTCGCGACGCAGTGACGGAACCGTCACGCGCGTGCGTGGCGAAAGGGCCCGTCCGGCTGCGCCTGCCGCATCTTCTACGGAGGCATGATGGGGCGCTATGTCGCACGACGACTGCTCCAGATGATCCCGGTCTTCTTCGGGACGACCCTGCTCATCTTTTTGATGGTGTACAGCCTGCCCGGCGACCCCGTGGCCGGACTCTTCGGGGACAAGGGCACCGACCCCGCAACGCTGGCCGCCCTGCGTCACCAGCACGGTCTGGACCTGCCGCTGTGGCACCAGTACTACAACTACATAACCGGCATCCTGTTCCACTTCGACTTCGGGTCCCAGATCCGCAGTGGGCGTGAGATCACCGAGGTCGTCGGGGCCGCCTTCCCGGTCACCCTGCGCCTGGCCTTCCTGGCCTTCGCGATCGAGATCGTCCTGGGCCTGGCCCTCGGCATCGTGGCCGGCCTCAAGGCCGGCAAGTGGGCCGACAACCTGATCCTGATCCTCACGCTGCTGATCATCTCGATGCCGGTCTTCGTCCTCGGCTTCATCGTCAAGTCGGTGTTCGCCTTCCAGCTGGGCTGGATCGAGCCGAACGTCAGCAACGACGAGACCTGGGGTGAACTGGTCGCGCCGGCCATCGTGCTGGGCTCGCTCTCGCTCGCCTACGTGGCCCGCCTGACCCGCACCTCGATGGCCGAGAACCTGCGCGCCGACTACGTCCGCACCGCCGTCGCCAAGGGCCTGCCCAAGCGTCGCGTCATCGGTGTGCACCTCATGCGCAACTCGATGATCCCCGTCGTCACGTTCCTCGGCACCGACATCGGCGCCCTGATGGGCGGTGCCCTCGTCACCGAAGGCATCTTCAACGTCCACGGCGTCGGCGGTCTGATCTACGAATCGGTCGTCCGCCGCGAGGGCCAGACCGTGGTCGGTGTCGTCACCGTCCTCGTCGTGATCTACCTGATAGCCAGCCTGCTCGTCGACCTCCTCTACGCGGTCATGGACCCGAGGATCCGGTATGCCTGATCTGACCAAGACCGACATCGTGGCGGCCGAGACCTCCGCGGCGCCCGGCGCCCCGGTGGAGCCGGTGAAGGCCGAGAAGGCCCGCAGCCTCTGGGGCGACGCCTGGGCCGACCTGCGTCGCAACCCGTACTTCGTCGTCTCCTCCGGGCTGATCTTCGTACTCCTCGTGATCGCCGCCTTCCCGGGCTGGTTCACCAGCATCGACCCCACCAAGGGCGACCTGGTCCACCACTTCCTCGGCAAGCCGGAACTGAGCAAGGTCGGCTCTCCCGAGTGGCTCGGCTGGGACGGCCAGGGACGCAGCGTCTACGCGCGCCTCATCTACGGCACCCGCGCCTCGGTCATCGTCGCGATCTCCGTGACCGCGATCGTCACCGTGCTCGGCGGCATCACCGGAATGATCGCCGGCTACTTCGGCGGCATCACCGACGCGATCATGTCGCGCGTCACCGACATCTTCTTCGGCATCCCGTTCCTGCTCGGCGCGATGGTCGTCCTCCAGGCCTTCACCGACCGCACCGTGTGGACGGTCGTCTTCGCCCTGGCCTTCCTCGGCTGGACGCAGATCAACCGCGTCATGCGCGGCGCGGTCATCACCGTGAAGCAGGCGGACTACGTACACGCCGCCAAGGCCCTGGGAGCCGGCACCACCCGGATCCTGTTCCGGCACATCCTGCCGAACGCCATGGCCCCGGTGATCGTGGTCTCCACGATCGCGCTCGGTGGTTACATCGCGGCGGAGGCCACCCTGTCCTACCTGGGTCTCGGCCTCGCCTCCCCGACCATCTCGTGGGGCGTGGACATCTCCGCCGGTGCTTCGCAGATCCGAGTGGCCCAGCACATCCTGCTGTACCCCTCGATCATGCTCAGCATCACCGTCCTCGCCTTCATCATGCTCGGCGAAGCGGTCCGCAACGCCCTCGACCCCAAGCTGCGCTGAGGAGGGCGTAAGTGATCACCATGGACAACACCTCCAGCCTTCCCTCCCCGCGTGACGGGGACCCGCAGACGCCGCTCCTCGAAGTGCGCGACCTGCACGTCGAGTTCCACACCCGCGACGGTGTGGCCAAGGCAGTCAACGGCGTCAACTACTCGGTGAGCGCCGGCGAGACCCTCGCCGTCCTCGGCGAGTCCGGCTCCGGCAAGTCCGTGACGGCCCAGGCCATCATGGGCATCCTCGACATGCCCCCCGGCAAGATCCCGCAGGGCGAGATCCTCTTCCGCGGCCAGGACATGCTCAAGATGAGCTTCGAGGAGCGGCGCAAGCTGCGCGGCCGGAAGATCGCCATGATCTTCCAGGACGCCCTGTCCTCCCTGAACCCGGTGCTCACCGTCGGCTACCAGCTGGGCGAGATGTTCCGCGTCCACGAGGGCATGTCGAAGAAGGACGCCCGGCTCAAGGCCATCGAGCTGATGGAGAAGGTCAAGATCCCGGCGGCGAAGGAGCGGGTCGACGACTACCCGCACCACTTCTCCGGCGGTATGCGCCAGCGCATCATGATCGCCATGGCGATCGCGCTGGAGCCCGACCTGATCATCGCGGACGAGCCGACCACCGCTCTGGACGTCACCGTCCAGGCCCAGGTCATGGACCTGCTCGCCGAGCTCCAGCGCGAGCTCAACATGGGCCTGATCCTGATCACCCACGACCTCGGCGTGGTCGCCGACGTCGCGGACAAGATCGCCGTCATGTACGCGGGCCGGATCGTCGAGACCGCTCCGGTCCACGAGATCTACAAGCGCCCGGCGCACCCGTACACCCGGGGCCTGCTGGACTCGATCCCGCGCCTGGACCAGAAGGGCCAGGAGCTCTTCGCGATCAAGGGCCTGCCGCCGAACCTGCTGCGCCTGCCCACCGGTTGCTCGTTCAGCCCGCGCTGCCCCGCCGCGCAGGACATCTGCCGGTCCGAGATCCCCGCCCTGCAGCCCGTCAGCGAGCAGGACGGCAGCGAGCTGGCCGGCCGTCACAGCGCCTGCCACTTCTGGAAGGAGCAGCTCCATGGCTGAGCTCACCAACGCCCCCGCACGGGAGCCGATCCTCCAGGTCCGCGGCCTGGTCAAGCACTTCCCGCTGACCCAGGGAATCCTGTTCAAGAAGCAGGTCGGCGCGGTCAAGGCCGTCGACGGGATCTCCTTCGACCTGTACCAGGGCGAGACCCTGGGCATCGTCGGCGAGTCCGGCTGTGGCAAGTCCACCGTCGCCAAGCTGCTGATGAACCTGGAACGCGCCACCGCCGGCGAGGTCTTCTACAAGGGCCAGGACATCACCAAGCTGTCCGGTCGCGCCCTGAAGGCCGTCCGCCGCAACATCCAGATGGTGTTCCAGGACCCGTACACCTCGCTGAACCCGCGCATGACGGTCGGCGACATCATCGGCGAGACCTACGACATCCACCCCGAGGTGGCCCCCAAGGGCGACCGGCGCCGCAAGGTGCAGGAACTCCTCGACGTCGTCGGCCTGAACCCGGAGTACATCAACCGGTACCCGCACCAGTTCTCCGGCGGCCAGCGCCAGCGCATCGGCATCGCCCGCGGCCTCGCGCTCAACCCGGAGATCATCATCTGCGACGAGCCGGTCTCCGCGCTCGACGTATCGGTGCAGGCCCAGGTCATCAACCTGATGGAGAAGCTGCAGGAGGAGTTCAACCTCTCCTACATCTTCATCGCGCACGACCTGTCGATCGTCCGGCACATCTCGGACCGCGTCGGCGTCATGTACCTCGGCAAGATGGCCGAGATCGGCACCGACGAGCAGATCTACGAGCACCCGACCCACCCGTACACCCAGGCGCTGCTCTCCGCGGTGCCGGTGCCGGACCCGGCCGCCCGCGAGGGCCGCGAGCGGATCATCCTCACCGGTGACGTCCCCTCGCCGGCCAACCCGCCGTCGGGCTGCCGCTTCCGCACCCGCTGCTGGAAGGCCGAGGAGAAGTGCTCCGTGGAGGAGCCGCTGCTCGCCATCCCGGAGCGCTTCAAGGGCTCCAAGTCGCTGGCCGCGCACGACTCGGCCTGCCACTTCGCGGAGGAGAAGGCCGTCCTGGCCGTCTGACCTCCCCGAAGGCACACAGCGACACAGCGACACAGCGACACCACGGGCGCCCGTCACCGGATCCTTTCCGGCGGCGGGCGCCTTGGCATCGGCGCACCCCGGCGTTCGCGCGCCGTGCGCCCCCGCCGGGCTGACGGAGCCCCGACGGCCCGCATGGTCTGATGGCCCGCATGCTCACCGTACGGCCCGCCGGGCCCTCAGACGCCGGGGACATCTGCGGGCTCCTCAACGCCATCGACCGCATCGAGATCGGCCGCCCCGAAACCGACCTCGGCGCGGTGGAGGCCGATCTGCACCACCCCGACGTGGACCTGGAGGCGGACTCCTTCCTCGCCTTCGAGAGCGGCCGCCTCCTCGGCTACGCCCTGGTGTGGGCGGACTCCGGCCCCGGCCGGGCCGACTGCCACTTCCGGGTCCTGCCGGGGCGCAGCGCGGCCGCCGTCCGGCTGCTGGAGCGGGTGGAGGCCAGGGCCCGCGAACTCACCGCCGGAGCCCCGCACGCCTACCTGTGGCTCTCGCCCAGCGGGGGGCGCACCCTCGACCCCGACCTGCTCCCCGGCCGCGGCTACCGCACGGTGCGCAGCTTCCGGGTGCTGACCCGCGCGCTGGGACCCGCCGACACGCCCCCGGAGCCGCCCGCCGGGCTCGTCCTTCGCCCCTGCGACGGCGACGAGAGCGAGCGCCGGCGCGCGCACGCACTGATCGAGGAGACCTTCGCGGAGCACTTCGGGCACGTGGAGCGCCCGTACGAGCCGTGGCTGGACCAGATCGACGGCCGCGGCCTGGACTGGTCGCTGGTGTGGATCGCGAGCCTGCCCGTACTGGGCGACGTAGGGGTACTGCTCACCCGCGACGACCGCACCAGCATGGGCTGGCTCAGCTACCTCGGCGTACGCGCGCAGGCCCGCGGCCGGGGCGTCGGAGCCTTCCTGCTGCGCCACTGCTTCGCCGCCTACGCCGCCCGGGGCCGCGCGACACTGGGCCTCGACGTGGACGCCGCCAACGCGAGCGGAGCGCTGCGGCTGTACGAGGCGCACGGCATGACCACGCACCACACGGTGGCCACCTGGGAGCTGACGCTTCGACGGTCCGCTTTGCACTCGCAGGGGTGACAGGCGGGGGGCGCGAGGGTGCAATCGGTCCAACCAGGAGTGTGCGGGACCCCACATAGGGTGACATTGGGCCCTAAGTGAGTCTTGGGATCCATGAGGAGGCACTCCATGCGCGGAGCCACCCACGCCAAGTGGGCCGCATGTGCGGCGGCCGTCGCCCTCGCGGCGACCGCCTGCGGCGGCGGAAGCGACAGCGGCGGAGGCGGCGCGGACGGCATCGTCAGCTCCTCGTGGGGAGACCCGCAGAACCCGCTGGAGCCCGCCAACACCAACGAGGTGCAGGGCGGCAAGGTCCTCGACATGATCTTCCGGGGGCTCAAGCGGTACGACCCCGAGACCGGCGAGGCGAAGAACTTCCTCGCCGAGAAGATCGAGACCACCGACAGCCAGAACTTCACGATCACGCTGAAGGACGGCTGGAAGTTCAGCAACGACGAGCCGGTCACCGCGCAGTCCTTCGTGGACGCCTGGAACTACGGCGCGGACGTCACCAAGAAGCAGAACAACTCGCCCTTCTTCTCCGACATCGTCGGCTACGCGGACGTCCACCCGGAGAAGGGCGACCCCAAGTCCAAGACCATGTCCGGCCTGGTCGTCAAGGACCCCAAGACCTTCACGGTCGCCCTCAAGGAGAAGTTCTCCACCTGGCCCGAGACCCTCGGCTACCAGGCGTTCTCGCCCCTGCCCAAGGCCTTCTTCACGGACCACGACGCCTGGCTGAAGAAGCCCGTCGGCAACGGCCCGTACACGGTGGACTCGTACACCAAGGGCACCGGCATGAAGCTGCGCACGTGGGACGCCTACCCGGGCGAGGACAAGGCGGTCAACGGCGGAGTGGACCTGAAGGTCTACACCGACAACAACACCGCCTACACCGACCTGATCTCCGGCAACCTCGACCTGGTCGACGACGTCCCGGCGCAGCAGCTGAAGAACGTCGCGAACGACCTCGGCGACCGCTACATCAACCAGCCGGCCCTCATCATCCAGACCCTCACCTTCCCGCTGTACGACCCGCAGTGGAGCAAGGAGGGCATGGACAAGGTCCGCCGGGGCATCTCGATGGCGATCAACCGCGACGAGATCACCAAGCAGATCTTCCGCGAGACCCGCACCCCGGCCAAGGACTGGACCTCCCCGGCCCTCGGCGACAAGGGCGGTTTCTCCGCCACCGCCTGCGGCGAGGCCTGCTCCTTCAACCCCACCGAGGCCAAGAAGCTCATCCAGGAGGCCGGCGGCCTGCCCGGCGGCAAGGTCTCGCTGACCTCCAACGTGGACACCGGCTCGCACCGCGAGTGGATGGACGCCGTCTGCAACAGCATCAACAACGCGCTCGGCGAGGGCCCGGTCTGCACGGTCAACCCGATCGGCACCTTCGCCGACTTCCGCAACCAGCAGAGCAGCTTCAAGCTGACGGGCCCGTTCCGCTCCGGCTGGCAGGCCGACTACCCCCTGATCCAGAACTTCCTGGAGCCGCTCTACTACACCGGCGCGTCCTCCAACTACGGGAAGTTCAGCAACCCGGAGTTCGACAAGCTCGTCGACGCGGCGAACCGCGAGAGCGACGCCGCCAAGGCGACCGGCCTCTTCAAGGACGCCGAGAAGATCCTCGCCGAGCAGATGCCGTCGATCCCGCTCTGGTACCAGAACGGCAGCGCGGGCTACGGGGAGCGCGTCTCGGACGTGAAGCTCAACCAGTTCAGCGTCCCGGTGTACGACCAGATCAAGGTCAGCTGACCCTTCAGACGGATCGAACCTGGAGCAGTCCATGGGACGTTATGTGATCCGGCGACTGCTCCAGATGATCCCCGTGTTCATCGGCAGCACGTTCCTGATCTTCTTCATGGTGTACGCGCTCGGTGACCCGGTCGCCGCCCTCTTCGGCGACAAGGCCCCCGACCCCGCCACCGCCGCGCGCATCCGCAAGGACCTCTACCTCGACCAGCCCCTGTGGAAGCAGTACCTGCACTACATGGGCCAGATCTTCCAGGGCGACTTCGGCACCGCCTTCAACGGCCAGAAGGTCACCGAACTCATGGCCTCGGCCTTCCCGGTGACCCTGCGCCTGACCATCGTCGCCATCGCCATCGAGATCGTCGTCGGCATCACCCTCGGCGTGATCAGCGGCCTCAAGCGCGGCAAGTCCATCGACAGCGGCGTGCTGGTGCTCACCCTCGTCGTCATCTCGGTGCCCACCTTCGTGACCGGCTACCTCCTCCAGTTCGTCTTCGGCGTCAAATGGGGCTGGGTGCGCCCCACCGTCTCCCCGGACGCCCCCTTCAGCGAACTGATCCTGCCCGGCATCGTCCTCGCGCTGGTCTCCCTCGCCTACGTCACCCGGCTGACCCGGACCTCCATCGCCGAGAACGTCAAGGCCGACTACGTCCGCACCGCCGTGGCCAAGGGCCTGCCCCGCCGCCGGGTCATCACCCGCCACCTGCTGCGCAACTCGCTGATCCCCGTGGTCACCTTCATCGGCACCGACATCGGCGCCCTGATGGGCGGAGCGATCGTCACCGAGCGGATCTTCAACATCCACGGGGTCGGCTACCAGCTCTACCAGGGCATCCTGCGCAACAACTCCCCGACGGTGGTCGGCTTCGTGACCATCCTCGTGATCGTCTTCCTGCTGGCGAACCTGCTCGTCGACCTGCTCTACGCGGTCCTGGACCCGAGGATCCGTTATGCCTGAGCCCGATCCCGAGCGCGCCGCCTACGATCCGCTGGCACCCGGCCCCCACGAGTCCATCGCCCCCACCGGACAAGGGGGCGCCATGGATCTCGCCCTGGAGGAGGGGGAGTCCCTGGAGAAGGAGCTCGGGGGAGGCCCGGCGGGCCCCGCGGGGGCCCAGGAGAAGCCCCGCTCCCTGTGGTCCGACGCCTGGCACCAGCTGCGCCGCAACCCCGTCTTCCTCGTCTCCACGCTGCTGATCCTCTTCCTCGTGGTCATCTCCATCTGGCCCCAGCTCATCGCGAGCGGCGACCCGCTCCAGTGCGACCTGTCCAAATCGCAGCAGGGCTCCTCGCCGGGACACCCCTTCGGCTACGACACCCAGGGCTGCGACGTGTACACCCGTACCGTCTACGGGGCCCGCGCCTCCATCACCGTCGGCATCTGCGCCACCCTCGGCGCGGCCCTCCTCGGCTCCGCCCTCGGCGGGCTCGCCGGATTCTTCGGGGGCTGGGGCGACGCGCTGCTCTCCCGGGTCGCCGACATCTTCTTCGGCATCCCGGTGGTCCTCGGCGGCCTGGTCTTCCTGTCCGTGGTCACCAGCACCACCGTCTGGCCCGTCGTCGGCTTCATCGTGCTGCTCGGCTGGCCCCAGCTGGCCCGCATCGCCCGCGGCTCGGTCATCACCGCCAAACAGAACGACTACGTCCAGGCCGCGCGGGCGCTCGGCGCCGGCAACGGCCGGATGCTGCTGCGGCACGTGGCGCCCAACGCCATCGCGCCCGTCATCGTCGTCGCCACCATCGCGCTCGGCACCTACATCGCCCTGGAAGCCACCCTGTCCTTCCTCGGCGTCGGCCTGCGGCCGCCCACGGTCTCCTGGGGCATCGACATCTCCAACGCCGCCTCCCAGATCCGCAACGCCCCGCACATGCTGCTCTACCCGGCGGGCGCGCTCAGCATCACCGTGCTCGCGTTCATCATGCTCGGCGACGCGGTGCGCGACGCCCTCGACCCCAAGCTGCGCTGAGGAGCCCCGCACATGCTGCTCGAAGTGCGCGATCTGCACGTGGAATTCAAGACGCGGGACGGCGTCGCCAAGGCCGTCAACGGGGTCAACTACTCCGTGGCCGAGGGCGAGACGCTCGCCGTGCTCGGCGAGTCCGGCTCCGGCAAGTCGGTCACCGCCCAGGCCGTCATGGGCATCCTCGACATGCCGCCGGGCCGCATCGCGGGCGGCGAGATCCTCTTCAAGGGCAAAGACCTGCTGAAGATGAAGGAGGAGGAGCGCAGGAAGGTCCGCGGCGCCGAGATGGCCATGATCTTCCAGGACGCCCTGTCCTCCCTCAACCCGGTCCTGAGCGTCGGCGCGCAGCTCGGCGAGATGTACGAGGTCCACCGCGGGATGTCCCGCAAGGACGCCCGGAACAAGGCCGTCGAGCTGATGGACCGGGTGAAGATCCCGGCGGCCCGGGAGCGGGTGGGGGACTACCCGCACCAGTTCTCCGGCGGCATGCGCCAGCGCATCATGATCGCGATGGCGATGGCCCTGGAACCCTCGCTCATCATCGCGGACGAGCCGACCACCGCCCTGGACGTCACCGTCCAGGCCCAGGTCATGGACCTGCTCGCCGAGCTCCAGCGCGAGCTCAACATGGGCCTGATCCTGATCACCCACGACCTCGGCGTGGTCGCCGACGTGGCCGACAAGATCGCCGTCATGTACGCCGGCCGGATCGTCGAGGCCGCGCCCGTCCACGAGATCTACCGGAATCCCGCCCACCCCTACACCCGGGGCCTGCTGGACTCCATCCCGCGCCTGGACCAGAAGGGCCAGGAGCTGTACGCCATCAAGGGCCTGCCGCCCAACCTGCTCGCCATCCCGCCCGGCTGCGCGTTCAACCCGCGCTGCCCGATGGCCCAGGCCGTCTGCCGCACCGACGTACCGCCGCTGGCCGAGGTCGGACCCGACCGCGCCAGTGCGTGCTTCTTCTGGAAGGAGTGCCTCGGTGGCTGAGTCCATCCTCGTGGTGGAGGACCTGGTCAAGCACTACCCGCTGACCCAGGGCATCCTCTTCAAGAAGCAGGTCGGCGCCGTCAAGGCCGTCGACGGGGTCTCCTTCGACCTGCGGGCCGGCGAAACCCTCGGCATCGTCGGGGAGTCGGGCTGCGGCAAGTCCACCGTCGCCAAGATGCTGGTCAACCTGGAACGCCCGACGGCGGGCTCGATCACGTACAAGGGCGAGGACCTCGCCAAGCTGTCCGCCAAGGGCCTCAAGGCCGCGCGCCGCAACATCCAGATGGTGTTCCAGGACCCGTACACCTCGCTGAACCCGCGCATGACGGTCGGCGACATCATCGGCGAGCCGTACGAGATCCACCCCGAGGTGGCCCCCAAGGGCGACCGGCGCCGCAAGGTGCAGGAACTCCTGGACGTGGTCGGCCTGAACCCGGAGTACATCAACCGGTACCCGCACCAGTTCTCCGGCGGCCAGCGCCAGCGCATCGGCATCGCCCGCGGCCTCGCCCTCCAGCCCGAGATCATCGTCGCCGACGAGCCCGTCTCCGCCCTCGACGTCTCCGTCCAGGCTCAGGTGGTCAACCTCCTGGAGCGCCTCCAGGACGAGTTCGACCTCTCCTACGTGTTCATCGCGCACGACCTCTCGATCGTCCGGCACATCTCCGACCGGGTCGGCGTCATGTACCTGGGCCGGATCGTCGAGATCGGCACCGACACCCAGATCTACGACCACCCCACCCACCCGTACACCCAGGCACTGCTCTCCGCGGTGCCGGTCCCCGACCCGTCGGCGCGCGCGGGCCGCGAGCGGATCATCCTCTCCGGCGACGTGCCCTCCCCGGCCAACCCGCCGTCGGGCTGCCGCTTCCGCACCCGCTGCTGGAAGGCCGAGGCGCGCTGCGCCTCGGAGGTCCCGCTCCTGGAGATCCCGGCCTTCCTCCCGGGCGGCCCGACGGCCCATCCCTCGGCGTGCCATTTCGCATCCGAGCGGGTCGTCCCGCCGCCTTCGGGGCCGTCCTCGGCCCCGCCTTCGGACCCGCCCTCGGACCCGCCTTCGGGGCCGCTGACCAAGGAGTGAGCCAAGGGCCCCCGGGACCGCTCATTTCTCGCCACAGCTGTGAACGGCACTCCGCATCCCGGTAACTCGGTTTACACGCAGGCAACTTGACCGTTTCTGTCCCGAGATCTGGGCCGGGCAGCCTGGATTCGTGCGGCCGTGCGGGTGCCGACAGCCGGCCGGGGAGGCACACAGCTGCCCCGGCCGGCACTTCTGTGACCCCGGGCGTGCGCGGCGTGCGCCCCTCGTGCTGCCGGAATCGATCGATGTGGCGGTACGGATAGTTATGATCCGTAGCGCACGGTGGGTATGACTCTGCCGAGCACCGAGTTGCGAGTACGCGAACCCGATGTCCGCTCGACGTGGAGGTGAAACGCCGTGGCACTATCGATCTCGGCCGTGGTGCTGCTGGCAGTCGTCGTCTTCCTGTTGGTCCGGCGTTCGGGCCTGAAGGCGGGTCACGCAGTGGTCTGTGTACTGCTCGGCTTCTATCTGGCGAGCTCGACCGTGGCTCCGACGCTCTCCCAGCTGACCAGCAACGTGGCGAGCATGATCAGCGGCCTCAAGTTCTAGCGGGGCCCCGGTTCGGGGGACGGAGCCGCCGTTTCTCGTAGGGTGACCCCCATGAACGGTCTTCCCGCCCGTCGGCTCCTGCTCGTGCACGCGCACCCGGACGACGAGTCGATCAACAACGGCGTCACCATGGCCAAGTACGCGGCCGAGGGCGTCCATGTCGCGTTGGTGACCTGCACCCTCGGCGAGGAGGGCGAGGTCATCCCGCCCGGCCTCGCCCACCTGACGGCCGATCGCGACGACACCCTCGGCGCCCACCGCGTCGGCGAACTCGCCGAGGCCATGAAGGAACTGGGCGTCACCGACCACCGCTTCCTCGGCGGCCCCGGCCGCTTCCGGGACTCCGGGATGATGGGCGCCGAACAGAACCGCCGGCCCGGCGCCTTCTGGTCGGCCGACGTGGACGAGGCGGCGGGGTACCTCGTGGAGGTGATCCGCGAACTGCGCCCCCAGGTCCTCGTCACCTACGACCCGGACGGCGGCTACGGCCACCCCGACCACATCCAGGCCCACCGCGTGGCCACCCGCGCCGCCGAACTGGCCGCGGAGCCCACGTACCGCCGGGACCTCGGGGCGGCGCACGCCATCCAGAAGCTCTACTGGAACCGCGTACCGCGCACGGTCGTCGAGGAGGGCTTCGCCCGGCTGCGCGAGGCCGGGGGCGAGGTGCCCTTCCCGGCGCCCGCCGCGCCGGACGACGTACCGGGTGTGGTGGCCGACCAGCGGATCACCGCCGAGATCGGCGGGGACGAGGCCGCCGAGCAGGCGTTCGTGGCCGCGAAGACGGCGGCGATGCGCGCCCACGCCACCCAGATCGCGGTGGACGGGCCCTTCTTCGCGCTCTCCAACGACCTCGCGCAGCCGCTGTTCACCCACGAGTACTACGAGTTGGCCGCCGGCCGGCCGGGCGTCCCGGCGGGCGAGCGCGAGCGCGACCTCTTCGCGGGGGTACGGGCGTGACCGGGGCGGCGGCCCTCGGGAACGGGGCGCGGATCGCCGTCCTGCTGGGCCTGTTGGCGGCCGGGGTGCTCACCGGCGCGGCCGGCTGGCTCGTGGTCGACCTGTGGTTCCCCGGCGGACTGGCGCTCGCACTCCTCGCGCTCTTCGGCCTGTTCCTCGGCTCCCGGCTCGCGCTGGGCACCGGCATCGGCGTGGGAGCGGCGACGGCCGGCTGGTTCCTCTCCTACGTGCTCCTCGGTGTGCCCCGGCCTGAAGGGGACTTCCTGCTTGGTTCGTCCGGAATCGGCATGTACGTCTACCTTTTGGGTGGAGTCGTACTCGCTGTGATGTGCGCCACGATGAACCTCCCGGGGGACCGGCCGCTTTCGGCCGCCGGGAAGGCCAAGTGACGCGGCGTCGGCCGCGCCCGACGCCTTGACGAGCGGCTCGGCCGGTGCGTGCGCGCGCCCCCGGCAACCGGGCGACAGGTGCTCAGAAGGGGTACGGAGGGGGCGCGCAGGAGCTCAAGGGGAACCCTTCGTTCCCGGCGGCCGGGTGCACGCGGGCGGTGGCCAGTATGGTGGACCGGCCGCCGAGCTGCCCGCGCACGCTATGACGGGCGGCGGAGCCGATCGGGAGAACCTGCCTTGAGCCGTGAAACTGACAGTCCGCCCGCCGGGCCCAACGGGCGCGGCGAAGCCGCCCACCCCTCAGGTGGGCCGCCGTACGGATCAGGCCAGTATCCGACCACGACAGTGCCCCCCGGTCCGGGTCCGGGCACGGCGACCATCCCGGAGGAGAGTTCAGTGACCGCACCGCCCGCGAAGCCGTCCACACCCGATTCCGACGGGCCGAAGACGGAGACCCAGCTGACGACCCGGATCCGGATCAACATCCCGGGTTCGCGGCCGATTCCGCCCGTGGTCGTACGCCAGACCATGCCCGAAGCCGAGGCGACCGCGCCCGAGCCCGCGGCGGCCCCGCCGGCCGCCCCCGAACCGAGTACGGGCGAGGAGACGGCCAGCAACTGGTTCGCTCCGCGCAAGGCGGCCCCCGCGCCCGCCCCGGCCCCCGCGCCCGCCCCGCAGCAGGCTCAGGCCCCGGCGCGCGGCCCGGCTCCCGCCCAGCCCGGCGGCCCGCGCTTCGACGGGCCCGCGCAGCAGGGCTTCGCCCAGGGCCCGGCCGGTCCGCGCTCCGGCGCGCCGATGGGCCCCGGCCCCGGTGCGCCGATGGGCCCCGGTCCGGGCGCGCCCATGGGCCCCCGCCCGGGTGGTCCCGGGCCCGCTCCGGCCCAGCCCGGCGGCCCGCGCTTCGACGGGCCCGCGCAGCAGGGCTTCGCCCAAGACCCGGCCGGTCCGCGCCCCGGCGCGCCGATGGGCCCCGGCCCCGGTGGCCCCGGCGTCGGCACCGGGCCGGGCGCCGGTTACCCCGCGCCGCCCGCCGGACCCGGTGGTCCCCGTACGGGTGCGCAGGGCCCCGGCCCCGGTCCCGCCGGGCCGCCGCCCGGCGCCGGAGCCGCGTACGGCCCCGGCTCCGGTCCCGTCGCCCAGGCCCTGGGCACCCCCGTGCCGCCGGCTCCCGCCTGGCCCGGCACCGGCCCGGGCCGCGTCCCGGACGGACCGACGGGCGGGCCCGCGCTGGGCTCCGTACCCGGGGGGCAGGAACCGAGCTGGCCCGGCCCCGAGCTGGACTCCACCGGACAGCTTCCGCACGTGCCCGCCCCGGCGCCCGCGAACAAGGCCAGGCCGCAGGCTCCCGCGCCCGCCCCGGCCCGGCCCGCCAAGAAGGGCCGCAACAAGCTGGTCCTCGTCGGCGGAGCCCTCTTCGGGCTGATCGGCGTGGCCTACGGAGCCGGGCTGCTCCTGAACCACTCCGACGTCCCCAAGGGCACCACCGTGCTCGGCGTCGAGATCAGCGGTACCCGCGACGAGGCCGTCGCCAAGCTCCAGACGTCCTTCGGCAACCGCGCCGCCGCCCCGCTCAAGCTCACCGTCGGCGGCAAGGAGGTCGAGCTGAAGCCGGAGAAGGCCGGCCTGAGCCTGGACAGCCAGACCACCGTCCGCAACGCGGCGGGCAGCGACTACAACCCCGTCACGGTCATCGGCTCCCTGTTCGGCAGCGTGCGCGAGGCCGAGGCGGTCATGCCCACCGACGAGGAGAAGCTGCGGGTCGCCCTCCAGGAGCTGGCCGGCACCGCCGGCTCCGTGACCGAGGGCACCATCACCTTCGACACGGGCAAGGCCGTCGCCGTGCCCGGCAAGGCCGGTTCCACGCTCGACGTGGACGGCTCCGTCACCATGGTGACCAAGGCCTTCCACGACATGGTCGCCAGCGGCAAGTCCGACCCCGTCGTCCTCCCGGTCGCCACCAAGGACCCGGTCGTCGACAAGGCCGAACTGGACCGGGCCATGAAGGAGTTCGCCCAGCCCGCGATGTCGGCCCCGGTCCTCGTCAAGGCCGGCGGCAAGTCCATCCCGCTCGGCGCCAAGTCCCTGCCGAAGATCCTGAGCATGCAGGCCGTGGACGGCCACCTCGTCGAGAAGTACGACCTGGAAGCCCTCAAGACGGCCTACGGGAACACCTTCGACGGAGTCCTCATCATGCGCGGCACCGGCCAGAAGACCGCCGTCACCCCGCAGGACGTCGTCGGAGTCCTGGGCAAGGCCCTCCGCGGCAAGACCACCGCCGAACGCACCGCGGTCATCGAAACCAACCCGAGCTGACCCGCACAGCCCGCGAACCGGAGCCCCTCCCCGAACCCGGGCGAGGGGCTCCGGGCTTGCCCTCCTCAGCCGCCCGGCGCTGGAGCCCCAGGGGCTCCGGGTGCAGCCAGGCACTCCTTCCAGCCGTCCGGCGCTGGAGAACCGGGGTCCTGGGCGGAGCCCCAGGGGGTCCGGGCGCAGCCCGGCACTCCTCCAGCCGTCCGGCGCTGGAGAACCGGGGTCTGGGGCGGAGCCCCAGGGGGTCCGGGCGCAGCCCGGTACCCCGCTCTCCAGCCGGTCCGGCGTTTGAGGACCGGGGTCCGGGCAGCGCCCGGGGAACGGTGGAAGGGCGGGTAGGGGAACTCCGGCCCCGCGCAGCGGCAAGGGTCGCAGCAGGGGACTTCGCCCCGCGCAGCGGCACACTCGCAGCCGGGCCGACGGCCTAGTTCAGCAGGGACCGCGCGGCCAGCGCCTCGGCACGAATCCGCACCGCCGACGGCGGATCGATCACGTCCACGACCACCGCGTAGGACTCCATCTCCGCCGCCCCCGCCGCGAACTCCCCCCGCTCCACGAGCAGCTTCGCCCGCTCGTACCGCAACGCCGCCGGATGCGAGGGCAGCAGCAGCGCCAGGTCCAGCGCCCACAGCGCCACCCCCGAGTGCTCGGGCCGCGTCGATGCCCAGGCCCGGATGTTGTTCAGGATCCGCAGGACGATGTCCATCGTGCGCGCCGCGGTCCGCGGCCCCGCCGCCAGCTCCGCCGGACCCGCGCCCAGCGAGGCGCCCCCCGCGAAGGGGTCGACGACCACGCCCTCCTCCGGATCCCCGAAGCCCACCACGAAGTGCCCCGGCAGAGCCAGCCCGTACACCGGAGCACCGGCCCGCCGGGCGACCTCCAGCCACACCACGGACAGCAGGATCGGCAGCCCACGCCGCCGCCGCAGCACCTCGTGCAGCAGCGAGGACGAGAGCCGGTCGTAGTCGGCCGGGGTGCCGTGGAAACCCATCCGCCCGCCGAGCAGTTCGGACACCGCCGAGGCCCACGCGCGAGCGCCCCGCAGCCCGTACGGCAGCATGCCCGCCAGCCGGTCCAGCTCGATCTGCGCCCAGTCCATGGCCCGTTCGTCGAGCTCCGGGTCCCCCTCCGCGGCCAGCAGCAGGCACAGCGTGGCCAGGTCGGGCCGCTCCGCCCGCGCCTCGGCGGCGAACCGCTCGCGCCAGGGCGAGGTCACAGGGCCGCCCGGCGGTAGTGGTGGTACGTGTGGTGCGTCCCGAAGCCCATGCGCCCGTACAGCCCCAGGGCCCCGGCGTTGTCGCTCTCCACCTGGAGCCACGCGGCCGACGCGCCCTCCTCCAGCGCGCGCCGCGCCAGCGCCGCCATCACGGCCGAGGCGAGGCCGCGGCGCCGGTGCTCCGGGTCGACCTCGACGGCCGCGAACCCGGCCCACCGGCCGTCCACCACGAGCCGACCGATCGCCCGGCCGGGTACCGTCGCGAACCACACCGAGGGCCCGGCCGTCAGGACGCGGCGCGCGGTCTCCGGGTCCTTGACCCGTCCGTAGCGGGAGAGCCAGTCCTCGTCCGGAGCACGGGTCAGCCGTACGCCCGCGACCACGGCGTCGTCCACGTCCAGGTCCGCCACCGCCGCCAGCCCGCCGACCTGGACCTGCGCCGACACCTCGCGGACCCAGCCCCGGTCCTCCAGGCCCGCGCACAGCGACTCCTGCGTGCCGGCGGCCCCCGTGGAGGTCTGGAGGTAGGCCGGAAGACCCCGCCGCGCGTACCAGGCCGTCACTCGCTCGAGTGCATCGTCCAGCGGAACCCCGGGATCGCCGAGCGGCAGTACGGAGTTGGCCCGGCGGGTGAATCCGCCGGCCGCGCGCAGCGTCCACTCGCCCAGCGGCTCGCTCTCCAGCGGCACCCAGGCCCGTGCGCAGACCCGCGCGAGCTCCTCGAAGGAGGCCGCGGGCCCCCTGCGGCGGGCCGGCGCGGCCGGTACGACCTTGCCCGCCACCAGCGATGATTCCGCGATGCGGACGGACTCGCCGGTCTTTCGTGTGATCGTCACCACACCGTCGTTCCAGGATGTGAGAACCCCTACGGTGTCCGTGAAACAGGGGGCCCCGGTCGAGCCGCCCTCCACCCGTCGCACAGAGACTCGTTTACCCACGTCAGCGGGTGTAATCCGGATCTCCAGCCGTCCACCGGCAGTGATTTCCACAGCTCTGTCCGCCCCTCCTGTTCGGATCGTGCCCGGGAACGGAGATACTAGAGCCGGGCATCGACGACGCCGCGCTCCCGCGCGATATGGAAAGCCCTTATGAGGAGGAACGAGAGCGTGACCTACGTCATCGCGGAGCCTTGTGTCGACGTCAAAGACAAGGCATGCATCGAAGAGTGCCCCGTCGACTGCATCTACGAGGGCCAGCGGTCCTTGTACATCCACCCGGACGAGTGCGTCGACTGTGGTGCGTGTGAGCCGGTCTGCCCGGTCGAGGCCATCTTCTACGAGGACGACACTCCGGAGGAGTGGAAGGACTACTACAAGGCGAACGTCGAGTTCTTCGACGAGCTCGGTTCGCCCGGTGGTGCCTCCAAGCTCGGCCTGATCGAGCGCGACCACCCCTTCGTCGCAGCGCTGCCCGCCGGCATCAACGGCGAGCACTGACCTCTCAGGCAGGAGCGCCCCTCGGTCCCGTACGGCTCTCAGCCGCACGGGACCGAGGTGTTTCGACCCTTTCGACAGCACAACGAAGACCTCCTGGAAAGCACGTAATGCCCGGAAAGCGAGAGCACAGCGTGGCCGCAGTCTCAGCCCGTCTCCCCGTCTTCCCCTGGGACAAGCTGGAGCCGTACAAGGCGACGGCGGCGGCCCACCCGGACGGCATCGTCGACCTCTCCGTCGGCACCCCCGTCGACCCGGTGCCGGAGCTGATCCGGCGCGCCCTGATCGAGGCCGCGGACTCCCCGGGCTATCCGACGGTGTGGGGCACTCCCGCCCTGCGCGACGCGATCACCGGATGGGTGCGCGGCCGCCTCGGCGCGAGCGACGCCGGGCACCGCAACGTCCTGCCGGTCGTCGGCTCCAAGGAACTGGTGGCCTGGCTGCCCACCCAGCTGGGCCTCGGCGCCGGCGACCAGGTGGCGTACCCCCGGCTCGCCTACCCGACGTACGAGGTCGGCGCGCGGCTGTGCGGCGCCGAGCCGGTGGTCTACGACGACCCCACGACCGATCTCGACCCGGCCCGCGTGAAGCTGCTGTGGCTCAACTCCCCGTCCAACCCGACCGGCAGGGTCCTCCCCAAGGAGGAGCTCGCGGCGATCGTGGCCTGGGCGCGCGAGCACGGGATCCTGATCTTCAGCGACGAGTGCTACCTGGAACTGGGCTGGGAGGCCGAGCCCGTCTCCGTCCTGCACGACGAGGTCTGCGGAGGCTCCTACGAGGGCATCGTCGCCGTCCACTCGCTCTCCAAGCGGTCCAACCTGGCCGGCTACCGGGCGGCCTTCGTCGCCGGTGACGCCGACGTCCTGGGCGAGCTGCTCCAGATCCGCAAGCACGGCGGCATGATGACCCCGGCGCCCGTGCAGGCGGCCACGGTCGCGGCCCTGGGCGACGACGCGCACGTCGAGGAGCAGCGGGTGCGCTACGCGGCCCGCCGCGCGGCGCTGCGCACGGCCCTGGAGGCCCACGGCTTCCGCGTCGAGCACAGCGAGGCCAGCCTCTACCTGTGGGTGACCCGCGACGAGCCCTGCTGGGACACCGTCGCCCACCTGGCCGGCCTGGGCATCCTGGTCGCGCCGGGCGACTTCTACGGCGAGGCGGGCGCGCGCTTCGTCCGCGTCGCCTTCACGGCCACGGACGAGCGCGTCGAGGCGGCGGTCAAGCGGCTGGCGCCGTAGCCGCAGGACACGCCCGAGGGGCCCGGGAGTTCGTGCTCCCGGGCCCCTCGGCGTTCGTGGCGGCGGCTGCTAGCCGAGGCCGGGCAGCCCGCCCGGGAGACCCGCGGGGACGCCGGCCGGGAGACCGCCCGCCAGCCCGCCACCGGCGAGCGGCAGCCCCGCCAGCAGGCTGCCCGCGGCGCCGGTCACCTCGCCGGCGGGTGCGGGGGCGGGGGCCGGAAGGGTGGAGGCGGCGGTGTCGCCCGCGGCGGAGACCGTCGCGTCCGGCGAGGTGAGCGCGCCCAGCTGCGGCACGGACTCCAGGCCCGCGGCACTGGCCGCGCCGGCCGCACCGACCACGGGCGCTGCCCCGGCTGCCAGCAGCAGCGCGGCACGGGCGATCCGACGGGTCAGGGAGGTGGACATGTTGCTCCTAAGCGGTAGCGGCTGAGTACGCCGTGACAACCGCTCGCAGGGGGGCGCGAGTTGCGGAGCCGGTGGGTAAAGGATCAGTAACGGATCGTTTAATCGGCTTCCGGTCCGACCGCTCGGAACAGGCGCCGACCTGCGGTTGCGTGCCCGCCGGAGCCCTCGTGTCCGCCGTACGGGTCACCCCCGAACGGGTGATGTCCCGTACGCCCGTCCACCGGGACAACCCCGGACATCGGGCGCGCACGGAGAGCGGCCGCGCAGGGGGATCAGCCGCGCATGAGGGTCGGCCGCGCACGGGACTCAGCCGCGCACGAAGATCCGTACCTGGCCCGGACCCGCGGCGGCGGGATCCCCGGCGCCGTTCCCGCCGGCCGCGGCGCCCCGCTCCCGCCAGCGGTCGCCGTCCTTGCCCGCGACCCAGGACTTCCCGTCGTACGAGACCCGCGTGATCCCCAGCTCGCGGGAGCCGGCCACCGCCCACTGCGCGAGCACCCGGCCGGTCCGCGCCGCCGGATCCCCGCCGCCGGGCTTCGCCACCAGGGTCACCTCGGACTCGGCGCCCTCCCCGGACCGGTCGCCCGCGGGCGGCAGCGCGTACAGGGGGTTCTTGCCGAGCAGCCGGGTCAGCTCCGCCCGGACCTTCGCCGGATCGCCGGCCCGGACGGGCGCGGGCCCGGTGCAGGTCAGGTGGCCGGCGCCGGTGAAGGCCGCGGTCAGCACGGTGGCGTCCGGCTCGTGCTTCGCGTAGGCCTGCGGGAAGCCGCTCAGCTGCACCTTCTGCGCCGCCACCGTCAGCGGGAGCCGCGAGTACCCCTTGATCTCGGCCAGCCGGTCGTAGAAGATCCCGGCCGAGTACACCGGGTCCATGATCTGATCCGGCGTGCCCCAGCCCTGCGAGGGCCGCTGCTGGAACAGGCCCAGCGAATCGCGGTCGCCGTGGTCGAGGTTGCGCAGGGCCGACTCCTGCATCGCGGTCGCCAGCGCGATGGTCACGGCCCGGTCGGGCATCCCCTTGGAGACCCCGACGGCGGCTATCGTCGTCGCGTTCGCCGCCTGCTCGGGGGACATCTCGTCGAACTGGCCGGAGGCCTTCGCGCCGCTCGTCCCGTCGGCCGAAGCCGTGCAGTACGGCACCCCGGCGTTGTCGTTCGACGCGCGCTGCACGACGAAGTACCCGGCGACCGCCACCAGCACCAGGAACCCCGCGGCCCAGCGGAACGGGCGCCGGCGGCGGCGAGGGCGGGAGCGATCGGTCTGCGGCACGCCGCCCACCGTACTTGAGCCATATGACGCGTCCATCGGCCGGACGGACAAGGCTTCGCCGCAGTCCGGGGCGTTAGGGTCAGCTCCATGTCCGAATCCGAGCTGGACCTCACCCTGGACGCCGCCGAGCTGACCGCCCGGCTCGTCGACATCCCCTCCGTGAGCGGCGACGAGAAGGTACTCGCCGACCTCGTGGAACACACCTTGCGCGGCCTGCCGCACCTGACCGTGGACCGCTTCGGCAACAACGTGGTCGCGCGCACCCACCTGGGCCGCGCCGAACGCGTCGTGCTCGCCGGGCACCTCGACACCGTGCCGATCGCCGACAACGTGCCCTCCCGCCTCGACGAGAACGACGTCCTGTGGGGCTGCGGCACCACCGACATGAAGTCGGGCGTGGCCGTGCAGCTGCGCATCGCCGCCACGGTCCCCGAGCCCAACCGCGACCTCACCTTCGTCTTCTACGACCAGGAAGAGGTCGCCGCCGACCTCAACGGCCTCGGCAAGGTCGCCGAAGCCCACCCCGACTGGCTGACCGGCGACTTCGCCGTCCTCCTCGAACCCTCCAACGCCGAGGTCGAGGGCGGTTGCCAGGGCACCCTGCGCGTCCTGCTCCGCACGTCCGGCGAGCGCGCCCACTCCGCGCGCAGCTGGATGGGCTCCAACGCCATCCACGCGGCGAGCCCGATCCTGGCCACGCTGGCGGCGTACGAGCCCCGCAAGCCCGTGATCGACGGCCTGGAGTACCACGAGGGCCTCAACGCGGTCCGCATCGACGGCGGCGTCGCCAACAACGTCATCCCGCACGAGTGCACGGTGACGGTCAACTTCCGCTTCGCCCCCGACCGCACCACGGACGAGGCGATCGCCCACGTCCGCGAGGTCTTCGCGCACTGCGACATCGACGAGTTCGTGATCGACGACCTCTCTCCCGGCGCCCTCCCCGGCCTCTCCCACCCCGCGGCCGCGGCCTTCATGGAGGCCGTCGGAGGACACGCCATGCCGAAGTTCGGCTGGACGGACGTCTCCCGCTTCAGCGCCCTGGGCGTTCCGGCGGTCAACTACGGCCCGGGCGACGCCCTGCTGGCCCACAAGGCCGACGAGCGAGTGGAAACGAAGGCGATCCTCCACTGCGAGGAACGACTCCGCGCCTGGCTGACCTCCTGAATTCCGCTTCTCGTCACCTTTGTGCGCCTAACCTGATCCAACGATCAGCAGGAGGGAGCACATCATGGGCAACCCTGAAGGGTCCGCTCGTCGTCGGCCCGAGGAGCAGCAGCTCGGGCCGGTGCTGAGGAGGCGGGGCCAGGTGCAGGCCGGCAGTACGACGGACCAGCGGCTGCTGGATTCGGCCGGGCCCTCCGAGTGGGTGCACACCGATCCGTGGCGGGTCCTGCGCATCCAGTCGGAGTTCATCGAGGGCTTCGGCACGCTGGCGGAGCTGCCGCCGGCGATCAGCGTGTTCGGCTCCGCCCGGACGCCGGTGGGCTCCGCGGAGTACGAGGCGGGCGTGCGGATCGGCGGCGCGCTCGTGGAGGCCGGCTTCGCGGTGATCACGGGCGGCGGCCCGGGTGCGATGGAGGCGGCGAACAAGGGCGCGCGGGAGGCGAACGGCCTCTCGGTCGGCCTGGGCATCGAGCTGCCCTTCGAGCAGGGGCTCAACGAGCACGTCGACCTCGGGCTGAACTTCCGCTACTTCTTCGTCCGCAAGACGATGTTCGTGAAGTACAGCCAGGGCTTCGTGGTCCTGCCGGGCGGACTCGGCACCCTCGACGAGATGTTCGAGGCCCTGACCCTGGTCCAGACGCAGAAGATCACCCGCTTCCCGATCGTGCTGTTCGGCACGGCGTACTGGAGCGGGCTCATCGACTGGCTGAAGAACACGGTCATCGCCCAGGGCAAGGCCTCGGAGAAGGACCTCTACCTCTTCCACGTCACCGACGACGTGGACGAGGCGATCGCGCTCGTGACGAAGGAAGTCGGCCTGTAGCAGCCGCCGACGACTACGCCAGCCCCCGGCGGGCGACCGCCGGGGGTCGGTGGCCCTGGATCGCCCGGACCATGTCCAGGACCTGCTTGGTTTCCGCGACCTCGTGGACGCGGTAGACCTGGGCGCCCAGCCAGGCCGAGACGGCCGTCGTGGCCAGGGTGCCCAGGAGGCGCTCCTTGACCGGCTTGTCGAGGGTCTCGCCGACGAAGTCCTTGTTGGAGAGGGAGACCAGGACGGGCCAGCCCGTCTCCGTCATCTCCGAGAGGCGGCGGGTGGCCTCCAGGGAGTGGCGGGTGTTCTTCCCGAAGTCGTGGCCCGGGTCGATCATGATCGACTCGCGGGGTACGCCCAGGGCCGCCGCGCGCTCGGCCAGGCCGACCGTGACGCGGAGGATGTCCTCCATCACGTCCTCGTACGCGGTCCGGTGCGGCCGGGTCCGCGGCTCGACCCCGCCCGCGTGCGTGCAGACGATGCCCGCGCCGTACCGCGCGGCGACCTCCGCGAGCTTCGGGTCGACCCCGCCCCACGCGTCGTTGAGGAGGTCCGCCCCGGCCTCGCAGACGGCCTCTCCGACCTCGTGGCGCCACGTGTCGACGCTGATCACCACGTCGGGGTGGCGGCGGCGTACCTCGGCGACGAAGCCCACCGTGCGCCGGGCCTCCTCCACCGCGTCCACGTGCTCGCCGGGACCGGCCTTCACCCCGCCGATGTCGATGATCGCCGCGCCCTCGGCCACCGCCTGCTCGACCCGGTCCAGGGCCGGCTCGTCGCGGAAGGT
This sequence comes from Streptomyces sp. NPDC002886, assembly GCF_042888445.1. Lineage (NCBI taxonomy): Bacteria > Bacillati > Actinomycetota > Actinomycetes > Kitasatosporales > Streptomycetaceae > Streptomyces > Streptomyces sp. NPDC002886. Next base: position 622,819 of record NZ_JBIAPV010000003.1, on the reverse strand, counting down.
CGCTCCCTGGTCGTAGAAGGAGTCAGGGGTCCGGTTCACGATGGCCATGATCACCGGCTCGTGGTCGTCGAACTCGCGCCTGCCCAGTCGCAGCATCCCGCTCTTTCCTCCTTCGGCGACCCTCGCGCCTCGCCTGCGACCTTAACCTGGTGGCCGGAGTCTCTCAGGGGAGTTGATCGTGTTCGCGTTCTTGCTCATCGCGCTGGTCGTGGTCGTCGCGGGAGTCACCCTCGCGGTGGCCGGCGGGGGGTCCGAGGCCGTGCTGCCGGATGCCGAGCCCGACCGGCTGTCCGACGCCCTGCCGGAGAACCGGCCCGTCGTACGGGCGGACATCGACGAGCTGCGGCTGCCCGTGGCCCCGCGGGGCTACCGGATGTCCGACGTGGACGACGTACTGGAGCGGCTGGCGGCGGAGCTGGCGGAGCGTGACGCCCGCATCGCCGAACTCACCGGGGCGGCCGCGCCCGCGCCCGCCGCCGGGCCCGCCGAGGGCGCCGTGGACCTGATCAAGGGCGACGGGCAGTGAGCGGAGTGCTCGCCGGCCCCGACGGGGGTCTGCGGTGTCCCTGGGGGCTGGCCACCGAGGACTACATCGCGTACCACGACACGGAGTGGGGCCGGCCGGTCCACGGGGACGACGCGCTGTACGAGCGGCTGTGCCTGGAGGCCTTCCAGTCGGGGCTGTCCTGGCTGACGATCCTGCGCCGGCGCGAGGGGTTCCGGGCGGCCTTCGCGGGCTTCGAGATCGCCCAGGTGGCGGAGTTCGGGGCGGCGGACGTGGACCGGCTCCTCGCCGACGAGGGGATCATCCGCAACCGGGCCAAGATCGAGGCGACCCTCGCCAACGCGAAGACCCTGGCCGGGTGGGAGGCGGGCGAACTCGACGCCCTCGTCTGGTCCCACGCCCCGGCGCCGGGGCGGGCCCCGAAGAGCACCACCGAGATCCCGGCGGTGACCCCGGAGTCCACGGCCCTGGCCAAGGCCCTGAAGAAGGCCGGCATCCGCTTCGTGGGGCCCACGACGGCCTACGCCCTCATGCAGGCCTGCGGCCTCGTCAACGACCACTTGTCCCGCTGCGTGTCCCGCGACCTGCCCTGACCGGGCCCGGCCCGGTCCGGCCGGGCCCCGCCGGGTGATGCGGTCGGCGGAGCCGCTAGCGGCCCAGGTAGCGCGGAGCTTCCTTCGCGAGGAAGGCGGCCACGGCGATGCCGTGGTCCTCGGAGGCCCCGGCACGGGCCTGGAGGACGTCCTCCTGGTCCAGCGCCTCGGAGAGCGAACGGGAGGCCCCGTACGCCAGGGACTCCTTCAGCGCCGCGTAGGCGACCGTCGGACCTTCGGCCAGCCGCCGGGCCACGGCAAGCGCCTCGGCCGCGAGCTCGTCCGAGGGAACGACGCGGTTCGCGATGCCCAGGTCCAGCGCCTCCGGGGCCTTCACGGACCGGGGGAAGAGCAGCAGATCGGAGGCGCGGGAGCCGCCGATCAGGCGGGGCAGCGTCCAGGAGACGCCCGAGTCGGCCGTCAGGGCGACCCCCGCGAAGGAGGTGTTGAAGGAGGCGGTGTCCGCGACCACGCGGAAGTCCGCCGCCAGGGCGAAGCCGAAGCCCGCGCCCGCCGCGACGCCGTTCACGCCCGCGACCACCGGCTTCGGCATCTCCGTCAGCGCCCGGACGATCGGGTTGTAGTGCTCCGCGACGGTGTTCATGGTCAGCGAGGAGCCGTGCTCCCGGTCGGCCGCGAGGAACCCGACGTGTTCCTTGAGGTCCTGGCCCACGCAGAACGCCCGGTTGCCCGCCGCGGTGAGCAGGACCGCCCGTACCGCGGGATCCGCGGCCGCCGCCCGGGCCGCGTCGCGCAGGGCGACCTTGGCCTCGGTGTTCATGGCGTTCATGGCCTCGGGACGGTTGATCGTGATGGTCGCGAGTCCGTCTGTCACTTCGTAGAGCACGCTGTCGGCCATGGCGGGGGTCCCCCTTCGTCGCGGGCTGGCTACCGGCCGGTACCGGCCGGTGCAAAGGTCAGCATGGCGGACCGGACGGGGGTCGCACATGTGATGTGCGTCAAATAAACGGAAGGGCAGAGTCGTGCCGCGGCGGCGAAGTATCGCAGGCGTGTCCCCGAAATGAGTGGTTTTGGTCAAGCGCGTTGCACAAGCGTTCCCGGCCGATGTTGGTCATCGGGTCCTGACATGCGGGATAATGGCCTGGAAGCAATGTGTTCGATGCCGGGTATTAGGCGCCTGAATGGGGCCGTCGGCTGACGATGAACTGGTTTCAGGAAGGGGAACGAGCATGGCGGCCATGAAGCCGCGGACGGGCGACGGCCCGCTCGAGGTCACCAAGGAGGGGCGGGGCATCGTCATGCGCGTACCGCTCGAGGGCGGCGGTCGGCTCGTCGTCGAGCTGACTCCGGACGAGGCGGACGCCCTGGGTGACGCCCTGAAGAAGGTCGTCGGCTGATCCCCAGGTCCACCAGGGATGACTGACAGTACTTTCGCTGCATTCTCTGCACTGCCCCGGCCGCGATCTGCGGTCGGGGCAGTGTTGTGTGCCCGAGCCGAACCAGCCCCTGCTGGAACCCGACCGTGATCGTGATCGCTGGAGCCGCGCCGTGTCCTTCTCCCCGCCCGCCCCGCCCGCCTTCGCCGACTGCACGCCCCGCGAGAGGACGGCCCGGGTCCTGACGGAGGCCCTGGCACCGGCGAACCTGGTGGTGGCCCAGCTCTTGCTGATCGGCTGGCACAGCACGGGATCGTGGTCCGGTCTCGGCTGGGGGCTGCTCGCCGCCCTGTTCTGCGGAGTGGTCCCGATCGGGATCGTCATGCTCGGGGTCCGGCGCGGCGCGCTGACCGACCAGCACATCCGGGTCCGGCGCCAGCGGGTCGTTCCGATGGGGCTGAGCCTGGTCTCGGTCGTCGCCGGGATCACCCTCCTGCGGGTGCTCGGCGCCCCGGCCGACGTCTTCGCGCTGGTCGTCGCGATGCTGGTCGGCCTCGTCTCCTCGCTGCTGGTGACGGTCGGCTGGCAGATATCCATCCACATGTCGGTGGCCGGCGGCACCGTGATGGTCCTGCTGCTGGCCTTCGGCCCGGTGGTGCTCCCCGCCGTACTGATCGCCGCCGGCGTGGGCTGGTCCCGGCTGGTCCTGAAGGCGCACACCGCGGCGCAGCTCCTCGCCGGCACCGCCCTGGGCGGTACGGCCGCGCTGACCTTCGCGCTACTGCGCTGACCTGAGCCGACCTGCTGCGCCGACCTTCGAGCTGTCGCGCCGACCCGCCCGGCTCAGCGCCGGACCGCGCACAGCAGGCCGTCGCCCACCGGGAGCAGTGCGGCCTCCAGGGCCGGGGTCTCGCGGACGGTGCGCAGCAGTTCGCGGACGCGGAGCACTTCCACCGGCTGGGCCGCGGAGTCGACCGTACGGCCGTCCGAGAAGACTCCCTCGAAGCAGACGAGTCCGCCGGGGCGGAGCAGGCGCAACGATTCAGCGAGGTAGTCGAGGGACTCGGACGGGTCTCCGTCGCAGAAGACGAGGTCGTATCCGCCGTCGGCCAGCCGGGGCAGTACGTCCAGGGCGCGGCCCGGGATGAAGCGGGCGCGGTTGCCGGCGAAGCCGGCCGCGCGGAAGGCCTGGCGGGCGAAGGCCTGCCGGTCCGCTTCGGGATCCACCGTGGTCAGGACCCCGTCCGCACGCATTCCGTGCAGGAGGTGGATGCCGGACACGCCGGTTCCGGTGCCGATCTCGGCGACCGCCTTGGCGTCCGCGGTGGCGGCGAGCAGGCGCAGCGCTGCCCCGGTGCCGGGAGAGACGGAACGCAGTCCCGCTTCCCTGGACCGGTCGCGGGCCCATCGCAGAGCGTCGTCTTCGGCGACAAACGCGTCGGCGAACGCCCAGCTCGTCTGCCGGTTGCCGGTAATGACCCTCTCCTGTCCCCATAGTTGGCGCAACGGTGACTGTATCCGCTGGAGTCGGGAACCCGCAGATGGGACCGGGCGTTGAGAGCAGTAGAGACGCAAGAACGGCCTGGGGCCCGGAGCCCGTGCAAAGTTACTGCAAAAATGCTTATCCAGAGCTGACGGGAGGGGTGGCTATGGTAGGGATTCCGCTGGACACCACCAGAGCCGACAGGGGAGGTGCGGCTGCGCCTGTGGATCGTGGGGGTGTCCTCCGACGCCTCTTCTGGTCGGCCGGTGAGCCGAAATCCGTGACCAACATTGCTGACCGTTTCCGCACCGTAGACACCGCAACCACCGCGACGTTCGCCGCCGATGCGGGCTCCCAGGCGTGGACCCCTCCCTCGTGGGAGGAGATCGTCAGCACGCACAGTGCGCGGGTCTACCGCCTCGCCTACAGGCTGACGGGCAACCAGCACGATGCCGAGGACCTGACGCAGGAAGTGTTCGTCCGCGTCTTCCGCTCGCTGTCCACGTACACGCCCGGCACGTTCGAGGGCTGGCTGCACCGGATCACGACGAACCTCTTCCTCGACATGGTCCGCCGTAAGCAGCGGATCCGTTTCGACGCCCTCGCCGACGACGCCGCCGAGCGGCTGCCGAGCCGTGAGCCGTCTCCGCAGCAGGTGCTGCACGACACGCACTTCGACGCCGACGTGCAGCAGGCGCTGGACACCCTCGCGCCCGAGTTCCGCGCGGCCGTGGTGCTCTGCGACATCGAGGGTCTGTCCTACGAGGAGATCGCCGCCACGCTCGGCGTGAAGCTCGGCACCGTGCGCAGCCGTATCCACCGAGGCCGTTCCCACCTGCGCAAGGCGCTCAAGCACCGGTCTCCCGAGGCCCGTGCGGAGCAGCGCGCGCTGGCCGGTGTGGCGGTGGGCGCCCCCGGCGCCGGGGGAGAGGGCGGAGCCGAGTGAGCGGGATCAGTCCGTCCTCCCCGTCGCCCGCCGAACAGGCTTCCTCCGCCGAACACCATCTGGGCGACCGGCTCGCCGCCCTCGTGGACGGGGAGTTGAGCCACGACGCGCGCGAGCGGGTCCTGGCGCACCTGGCGACGTGTGCCCGGTGCAAGGCCGAGGCCGATGCGCAGCGGCGTCTGAAGACCATGTTCGTGGAGAGCGCGCCGCCTCCGCTGTCGGCCGGGCTGCTGGCGCGGTTGCAGGGGCTGCCCGGAGGCGGCCCCGAGGGCCCGAGCGGGCCGTCAGGGCCTGCCGGCCACTTCGGTTCGCCTGTGGGCGCCGACCCCTTCCCGTCCTTCGGCTACGCGCCGCCCGCGGCCGCCGCGCCGCAGCAGCAGGGCTTCCGGATACACGAGGTGGGCCGCCAGCGGCGCCGCTTCGCCTTCGTGGCCGCCGGAGCGGTGTCGCTCGCCGCGATCGCGCTGGGCGGCTCGCTGCCGATCGAGTCGGTCGAGCCCAATGCCCGGGGCGAGGCTCCGGCCGCGCGTCCGGGACCCGTCGTCCCGGTGTTCGACGCGGTGGTCCGGGAGAACCGGCTGCCGAAGCCGGGCACCATCCCGACGCTCCACCCGGTCAACCCCCTCGCGACCCCGGCACCGTCCCGACCGACCGCGACGGCCTCCGCCCGCCCGGTCTCCCTGTACCGCTAGGCCGTCGATTCCGGGCCGTGCCCGTCCTGGCCGTCCGGTGCGCCCCGTCCCGTTCGGGTGCCCGTGCCGCCCGCCGGGGCGGGCGGCACGGGCGACCTGGTTGAATCTCCGCCAGATGCGCCGCCCCGGGCGGCCGGCGGAGACCGACAGGTAGGCGGGGAGCGCCCATGTCCGACAGTCAGCAGACCGATCCGGCGGCGGATCCGGTCCCCGCCCTGCTGCCCCGGTGGTGGAGCCGGCCCGCGGCGCCCGCCGGCGCGCAGGAGGCCTCCGTACCGCCTCCCCGGTCCGCGTCTCCCACCGGTCCGGATCCGGAGACGGCCCCGGCCCCCGCGCCGGTGCCCCAGTGGTGGAGCCGGCCCGCGCAGCCCGTCCCCGCGCGCGAGGAACCCGTACCGCCCCCGCCGGCCGTGCCGGAAGCGGCGACCGAGCCGCGGTACGACCCGTGGGGTGTGCGGCCGCTCCAGCCGGTGGACCACGGCAGGACGGGCTCCCGTCGGCCGCGGCTGCGCCACAGCGTCCTCCTCGCCGTCGGGATCGCCCTCCTGGCCGGCGGCATCGGCGGCTACGCCGGCGTCCTCGCCGAGCGGCAAGCCGGCACCCGCCTCGAACTCCCGCAGGCGGCCCCCGCCGACCGCGGCCGCGCTCCCGACAGCGTGGCCGGGATCGCCGCCACCGCGCTGCCCGGCGTGGTCACCCTGCACGTCAACGGCGCGGAGAGCAGTTCGACCGGCACCGGCTTCGTCCTCGACGGGCAGGGCCACATCCTGACCAACAACCACGTGGTCAACGGGGCCCGGACGATAACGGTCACCTTCAGCACCGGCGAGAGCGTCGCCGCCGAACTGGTCGGCGGCGACACCGGCTACGACCTGGCCGTGGTGAAGGTCGACGGGGTACGGGGCCTGCGGCCGCTCGCGCTCGGCAACTCCGAGAACGTCAAGGTCGGAGACCCGGTGGTGGCCATCGGGGCCCCCTTCGACCTCTCCAACACGGTCACCGCCGGAATCATCAGCGCCACCGGCCGCCCCATCACCGCGGGCGGCGACAAGGGCGACGGCAGCGACGTCAGTTACGTCGACGCGCTCCAGACCGACGCCCCCATCAACCCCGGCAACTCCGGCGGGCCGCTCCTCGACGCCAGGGCCCAGGTCATCGGCATCAACAGCGCCATCCGCGGAGGCGACGGCGGGGACAGCTCCGGACAGCAGCGCGGCAGCATCGGCCTCGGCTTCGCCATCCCGGTGAACCAGGGCAAGCGCGTCGCGGAGGAGCTGATGCGCACCGGCCGCGCCACCCATCCCGTCATCGGCGTCACCCTGGACATGGACTACTCCGGCGAGGGGGCCCGGGTGGGGGAGAAGGGCGAGGGCGGGAAGCCGGCGGTCACCGCGGGCGGGCCCGGAGCCCGCGCCGGGATCCGGCCGGGCGATGTGATCACCAAGGTCGACGGGGTACGGGTGCACGGCGGCGACGAACTCGTGATCAAGATCCGGGCGCACCGGCCGGGCGACCGGCTCACCCTCACCGTGCTGCGCGAGGGACGGGAGCGCACGCTGGAGGTGGTCCTCGGATCGGCGAACGGTTCGTGACGGGCGGGTGAAAGCCGAACCCGGCCGGTAATCAGCCGGTCCTGGTGTATTGGCCTGTGGACCCGGCCGGGTACCGTGTGACAGGCCTGACGTGAAGAGAGCCGAGGAGCGGGGCAAGGTGTTCAACGACATAGGCGCACTCGAGCTGGTCACGATCGTGGTGCTCGGCATTCTCATCTTCGGCCCGGACAAGCTGCCCAAGGTCATCCAGGACATCACGGGCGTCATCCGGAAGATCCGCGCGTTCTCCGACAGCGCGAAGCAGGACATCCGCTCCGAGCTCGGCCCGGAGTTCAAGGACTTCGAGTTCGAGGACCTGAACCCGAAGAACTTCATCCGCAAGCAGCTGACCGAGAACGAGGACCTCAAGGAGATCCGGAGCAGCTTCGATCTCCGCAAGGAACTCAACGACGTCACCGACGCGGTCAACGGCACGGAGGCCGACGCGGCCGCCGGCCCCCTCCCCGCCGCCACGCCGGGCGCCGGACCGGACATGGTCAAGAAGCCCGCGACACCGGCGCAGGAGCAGCTCACGCGCTTCGACGCCGACGCGACCTGACGCCACCCGGGACCACGCGCGCGCCCGCCTGCCCGGCGAACCGCGGTCCGGTGGCTATCCTCCTTTGAGTCCGGATCCAGGACGCCCGAGGGGGGTGGGCCGTTCCGGAGCCCACGGAACGAGAGGCCGTATCGATGGAGACGACGCGCAGTAGCCGGGTAGGCACGCAGCCCGCCGAGGCGCAGACGCCCGCCCCCGCACTAGCAGAAGACCCTCAGCAGTCCCCGGACGCGGCTGCCCCGCCCGTCCCTGCCGCCCGCCGGGCGGCCGAGGGGTACCTACGGGCGGACTTCCCCTGGTACGGCCTGGACGGGGCCTTCACCGGCCCCCGCTGGCTGATGCAGGTCGCCGCCGGTGCCGACGGCAGCGTGGAGCACGGCTCGACCGGTCACGGGGACGAGCCCTCCGCCCGCGGCGAGATCGCCACCGGGGAGAAGGAGCGCTTCGCGGTGGTCGTCACCGTGGCCAGCAACCCGCTGCGGCGCACCCCCGACGGCACCGGCGTCTTGGAGGCCACCTCGGTCTCCTCGGCGGCCTGGCTGGCCGGCTCGGGGCTGCTGGCCTACAGCTGGCCGGGGCAGATGGACCACAGCTTGCGCGACGACTGGCTCGACCAGCAGACCGAGGCGGCGTGGGAGCTCGCGGACGATCTCGCGGGGCCGGACTGGTCGACGCTGTCGCTTCCGGTGGACGGGGAGCCGACGCCGTTCCACTACCGCGAGTCGGAGTTCGGGTGGGTCCTGGCCGGATCCACCGGGAGCGGGGTGCACCTCGGAGCCTACGGGCGCGGGATGAGCGCGTACGGGCTCGGCTTCTCCGTGATCGGGGACCTGGCGACGTACGAGTAGGACGCGTGAGGAAGGGGCCCGCGGCCATGGAATTCCATCGCCGCGGGCCCCTTCCTCATGTCAGAACTTGTTGCGCGGGGTGATGCCCAGGGACATGCCGGCCAGGCCGCGGGCGCGGCCGCCGAGCTTGCCCGCGATGGCGCGCAGGGCCGCGCCGGCGGGGGAGTCGGGGTCGGACAGGACGACCGGGGTGCCGTCGTCGCCGCCCTCGCGCAGGCGGACGTCGATCGGGATCGAGCCCAGCACGGGTACGGCCGCGCCGACCGTCTTGGTCAGGCCGTCGGCGACCTTCTGGCCACCGCCGGAGCCGAACACGTCGACCATCTCGTCGCAGTGCGGGCAGGGCAGCCCGGACATGTTCTCGACGACGCCGACGATCTTCTGGTGGGTCTGCACGGCGATCGAGCCGGCCCGCTCCGCGACCTCGGCCGCGGCCTGCTGCGGGGTGGTCACGACGAGGATCTCGGCGTTCGGCACGAGCTGGGCCACGGAGATCGCGATGTCGCCCGTGCCCGGCGGCAGGTCGAGCAGCAGCACGTCCAGGTCGCCCCAGTACACGTCGGCCAGGAACTGCTGGAGGGCCCGGTGCAGCATCGGACCGCGCCACACCACGGGCGCGTTGCCCGGGGTGAACATGCCGATGGAGATGACCTTCACGCCGTGCGAGGACGGCGGCATGATCATGTTCTCGACCTGGGTGGGGCGGCCCTCGACCCCGAGCATGCGCGGCACGCTGTGGCCGTAGATGTCGGCGTCGACCACGCCGACTTTGAGGCCGTCGGCCGCCATCGCCGCCGCCAGGTTCACGGTGACCGAGGACTTGCCGACGCCGCCCTTGCCGGAGGCGACCGCGTAGACGCGGGTCAGCGAGCCGGGCTGGGCGAAGGGGACCTCGCGCTCGGCGGTGCCGCCGCGCAGGGTCGCCGCGAGGTCCTTGCGCTGCTCGTCGCTCATCACGTCCAGCGTGACGGCGACCGAGGTGACGCCGGGTACCCGCTGCACGGCCTCGGTGACGAGGTTGGTGATGGTCTCGCGCATGGGGCAGCCCGACACGGTCAGGAACACGGTGACGGCGACCTCGCCGCCGTCACCGATCTCCACCGATTTGACCATGCCCAGCTCGGTGATCGGCCGGTGGATCTCGGGGTCGTTCACCGTCGCCAGCGCGTCCAGGATCGCGTCCTGTTCGGGCAAGGCAGCGGCGGAGGCGGAGCTTGTGTCGGTAGCCATGCCCCGATGGTACGGCGCGGTGGCGGGCCTCAGGAAAGCCTGCTAGCGGTCGCCTTCGTCACTCTCGGCGGGGAATAGCCGCCGCTCGTCCATCTCCTTGATCAGATCCTGGAACTCGGACCTGATCCAGTCGCGCGTGGCGACCTCGCCCAGACCCATCCGCAGGGCCGCGATCTCCCGGGTCAGGTACTCGGTGTCGGCCAGCGAGCGCTCGTTCTGCTTGCGGTCCTGCTCCAGGTTGACCCGGTCCCGGTCGTCCTGGCGGTTCTGCGCCAGCAGGATCAGGGGGGCCGCGTAGGAGGCCTGGAGCGAGAGCATCAGCGTCAGGAAGATGAAGGGGTACTGGTCGAAGCGCACGCTCTCGGGCGCAAAGATGTTCCACAGCACCCAGATGATGATGACGACGGTCATCCAGACGATGAACCGGCCCGTGCCGAGGAACCGCGCGACCCGCTCCGAGAGCCGCCCGAAGGCCTCCGGGTCGTATTCGGGCAGCAGTCGCCGGCGGGCCGGACGCGGCAGGTCGAGCCGGGTGCGCGAGCGCGTCAGCGCGCTCGACCCGGTCGACTGGCCGGCCTTCGCCCGCTCGCCGCGTTCGAAGGAGGAACGTTCCGCCCGCTCCGCGGCCGCCTCCGCCAGCCCGTGCTCGCGGGCCTGCGCCCGCGCCTGGTCGCGCCGCTCCCGGATCTGCTCCCTGCGCCGCTCGCGCGGCTGCTCGCCGCGCCCCCGCTCAGTCCCCACGGAGGGCCCCTTCCGCACGCTCGGAATCCTCGGGACCCCCGGGGCCCTCCGAATGGAAGTCCGTCTCCCGCCAGTCGTCCGGCAGCAGGTGGTCCAGTACGTCGTCCACGGTGACCGCGCCCAGCAGCGAGCCGCTCTCGTCGACGACCGGGACCGCGACCATGTTGTACGCGGCCAGGTAGCTGGTCACCACCGGCAGCGAGGAGTCCGGCCGCAGCGGCGCCAGGCCCGTGTCCACGATCGAGCTGACCAGGGTGAACGGCGGATCGCGCAGCAGCCGCTGGAAGTGCACCGTGCCCAGGTACTTGCCCGTCGGCGTCTCGTCCGGCGGCCGGCACACGTACACCTGCGCCGCCAGCGCCGGCGACAGGTCCGACTGCCGTACGCGGGCCAGCGCGTCGGCGACCGTCGCGTCGGGGCGCAGCACGATCGGCTCCGTGGTCATCAGACCGCCCGCGGTGTTCTCCTCGTACGACAGCAGGCGCCGCACGTCGGCGGCGTCGTCCGGCCGCATCAGCGTCAGCAGCCGCTCCTTGTCGTCCTCCGGCAGCTCCGAGAGCAGGTCGGCCGCGTCGTCCGGGTCCATCGCCTCCAGGACGTCGGCGGCGCGCTCCTCCTTCAGCTTTCCGAGGATCTCCACCTGCTCGTCCTCGGGGAGCTCCTCCATGACGTCCGCGAGCCGGTCGTCGTCCAGCGCGCTCGCCACCTCGGCACGCCGCTTCGGCGTCAGGTGGTGCAGGACGTTCGCCACGTCCGCGGGCCGCATCTGCTCGAAGGTGGCGACCAGGTTCTCGGCGCCCTGCCCGTGCTCCTCCAGCGAGAAGCCCGTGACCGCCGACCACTCCACGGTCAGGGTCTCGCCGCGCCGCCGCAGCGCGCCCGACTTGCCCTTCCGTACGAAGATCCGGTCGATCTCCCAGTCGCGCCGGGCCGGCAGCTGCTGGATGGCCACGTCCAGGACGGTGACCTCCTCGTCGTCCGCGACCAGGCGCACCCGCCGGTCCAGCAGTTCGCCGAGGATCAGCCGCTCGGTGGGGCGCTGCTCGAAGCGCCGCATGTTGACCACGCCGGTGGTGATGACCTGGCCGGACTCGACGCCCGTGACCCGGGTCATCGGCAGGAAGATCCGGCGCCGGCTGACCACCTCGACCACCAGGCCGAGCAGCCGGGGCGGCCGGCCGCCCACGCGGAGCATCGCGACGAGGTCGCGGACCCGGCCCACCTGGTCGCCGTTGGGGTCGAAGACGGGCACACCCGACAGATGCGAGACGAAGATCCGTGGGGCGCCTGCCGCCATCCGAGCGCCTCCTACGAGCTGCGTCATCCGTCGATCACCGGTACTGCCGTCCCTCAGGTTAGCCCGTACCGCACACAACCTCCTGGTGGGGCCGTCCGCCCGGGCATGGCCCCGGCGGCCCCGCCCCGTCCGCGCCCCGTCCGCACCCCTTCCGCGCCCCGCCCCCGCCCCGCACACGAGACCTCCGCACGCGCGTCCCCACGAGCTGTGTGCGGGCGCCGCGCGGGGGTCCGAGTACGGGCGGGTACGCTGCCAGCTGCTCGCCGACGCAACGAGAGGGGCACCTGCCCGTGACCGCCTATTTCCCCGCCCCGCGGCTGCGCCGGGCCGCCTTCGTCAGTGCCCTGTGCGCGGGCCTGGCCGTCGTCGGCACGGGGTGCGGAGCGGACCCCGACGAGGGGACGAACGGAGTCGGGAAGCTGTCCGCCGAGCAGATCCAGGACAAGGCCAAGACGGCCGTCACCGGGGCGCAGTCGGTCCATCTCTCGGGCACGCTCGTCAGCGGGGGCAAGTCCTTCACCCTGGACATGCGGCTCGGCGCGGACGGCGGCTCCGGCGAGGTGAAGTCGCAGGACGACACCACCTTCCAGCTGCTGCGGGTCGGGGAGCAGCTCTACCTCAAGGCGGGCGCCGCCTTCTGGGGCCAGTCCGAGGCGGCCGGCAAGCTCGGTGACAAGTTCGTCAAGGTGCCCGAGGGCGACCCCTCCTACAAGCAGTTCCGCGGGTTCACCGACATGCAGGTCATGCTCGACGGGCTGCTCGGACTCGACGGGAAGCTCACCAAGGGCGAGGACTACACCAAGGTCGGCCTCACCCGGGCCGTCCAGGTCTCGGCGGACAAGGGCAAGGGCGGCAAGCTCTCGGTCTCCCTGGAGGGCACCCCCTACCCGCTCCTCATGGAACGCGCGGGCGGCGCGGGCCGGGTGACCCTCGCGGAATGGGGCGCGCCCGTCGAGCTCACCGCGCCGGAGCCGGACCAGACGGTGGACTACGGAAACCAGCTGCCCACGACCAAGGGCCAGGAGGGCGGCTCCGGCCAGGGATCCGGCCAGGGCGCCAACCCGCAGGGCTAGGTCGTCTCTTTCGGATCTTGTCGGCCGAGTCCGCGGTGCCAGGCGTCGCGGGCCCGGCAAGATCCGAAAGAGACGGCCCAAGCCGTGCGGCGGGAGGAGACCCGGCCTAGCGGTCGGCCTTCTTCTTCCGCTTCAGCAGCAGCTTCGGCAGTCCGGCCGGGATGGGCCGCCGGGTCGTCGCGGGGGAGCCCAGCGGAGCCGCCGCCAGCGAACCCCCGGGGAGCTCGGCCCGGACCGACTCCGGCTCCAGGCGCAGCAGCCGGCACTCCCGGGCCCAGCGGTCGGTCATCTCGGCGGAGTCGGGCGCGTTGAGCCGCTTGCCCTTGAGCTCGGCCACCGCCGCCTCCCAGGGCTCGCTGCCGGGCACGAGCTCGCGTACGGTCGCCGTCCACGCGACGAGCCGGCCGCCCTTGTCCTTGCTGCGCACGGTCACCTCCGCCGCCGCGCCGTCCGCGAGCCCCGGGAACGGCTGCTCCCCGGGCCCGTCGCCGAGCACGTGCGCCGCGCCGTCCACCCAGGCGTGCCACAGGCCGCGGTCGGCCCCGGAGCCGCGGACCCAGATGAGGCCGGACTTCTTGGTGGCCTCCTCGACGAGGGCCAGTTCGAGCGCGCTGAGAGTCATGCGCACAGGGTAGCCAGCGGCCTCCGGCCCCTCACAGTCAGTGCGTCACAGCCGGTGCGCTCGCGGCCGGTGCGCTCAGAGCCAGCCGTGGCGGCGCAGGGCGCGGTGGATGGTGAAGCAGGTCCCGGCGATGGTGACCATCACCATCGGATAGCCGTAGCGCCACTGGAGCTCCGGCATGTGCTCGAAGTTCATCCCGTACACCCCGCAGATCATCGTGGGCACGGCGATGATCGCCGCCCAGGAGGTGATCTTGCGCATGTCCTCGTTCTGCGCGACGGTCGCCTGCGCCAGGTTGGCCTGCAGGATGGAGTTCAGCAGCTCGTCGAAGCCGACGACCTGCTCGTGCACCCGGGCCAGGTGGTCGGCGACGTCGCGGAAGTACTTCTGGATGTCGGGCTCCACCAGCCGCATCGGGCGCTCGCTGAGCAGCTCCATGGGGCGCAGCAGCGGGGAGACGGCCCGCTTGAACTCCAGCACCTCGCGCTTGAGCTGGTAGATGCGGCCCGCGTCGCCTCCGCGCGCACTGCCCTTGGCGGGGGCGGCGAAGACCTCGCTCTCCACCTCGTCGATGTCGTCCTGGACGGCCGCGGCGACGGCGATGTACCCGTCGACCACGTGGTCCGCGAGGGAGTGCAGGACGGCGGACGGGCCCTTGGCGAGGAGCGCCGGGTCGTCCTGGAGGCGGTGGCGCAGGCCCTTGAGGGAGCCGTGTCCGCCGTGCCGGACGGTGATGACGAAGTCGGGGCCGGTGAAGCACATCACCTCGCCGGTCTCCACCACCTCGCTGGTGGCGGTGAGCTCGGCGTGCTCGACGTAGTGGATCGTCTTGAAGACGGTGAAGAGGGTGTCGTCGTAGCGCTCCAGCTTCGGCCGCTGGTGTGCGTGCACCGCGTCCTCCACCGCGAGCGGGTGCAGCCCGAACACCGCGGCGATCCCGGCGAACTCGGCCTCCGTCGGCTCGTGCAGGCCGATCCACGCGAACCCGCCGTCCTCGCGGACCTCGCGCAGCGCCTCACGGGGCGTCAGGCAGGAACCGCCCTGCGCGCGTCCGCCGCGCCGCCCGTCGCGGTAGACGGCGCAATCGACCACCGCGCTGTTCGCGGACGGGTCACGGGTGGTGTCGTAGCCGGGCTGGGCGGGCGTGGACCTGCGCAGCGCGGGGCGGACGGCGGCACGGAGGTAGGGCAGCATCGACATGGCAGGCTCCTTCGCGCGCACGGCTGCGGACCGTACGGGTGGGAGGTCCTTCCGGATGACGCGCTCACCGCGGTCGGCGGGCCGGGCGGGCAGGCGGAAGGATCAGGACGGGAGGACACAGTTCTTCCGTCGCTCTTCGACCGATCCGGCGTGTGGATCCGAAAACGCGCGGATCAAAGCGGGCGCGGCGCGCCCGTCGGCGAAGTGGAAGAGCGAGAGGTACCGCACGTACTGTGCGATCGACTTCGATGCACCGCAGCCCCACCTCCTCCGGCCGGTCCCCCGTAAGGGACGTCCTGTCGCCGGGGCACTGAAACTTCTCTTCTGAGAGCGTCCCCGACCAGCGGTCAACGATATCAGCCGACGGATGGTCAAGAGCCGCTCTTTACCCGGCTGATACGAGTTCTATGCTCGCTCCATGGCAGAAATTCTGGCCCTTGTGGAAGCCCGGCTGCGCGCCGCGCTCGGCGAACCCGACGCCCGCGCCGCCGTCACCTTCCTGGGCACCGACCGTTTCGAAGTCCTGCGCTTCACCGAGGGCGACCTGGTGCGGTACGCGACCCTCGGTATGTCCGCCCACCCCATGGGTGACCCCACGGTGGTGGTCGCGGATCCGCTGCGCGGCCCGCGCGCGGAGCTGGTGCTGACCGTACGGGGCGGGCTCGCGCCCACCGACAAGCTGCTGCGGCCGCTCGCCGTACTGGCGGCGTCGCCCCAGGTGGAAGGACTCGTCGTGTCGCCCGGCGCCTCACTGGACGTGGGCGAACCCCTGTGGGACGGGGCGCCGTTCACCTCCGTGCTCGTGGCGGAGCCCGGCGGCCTGGTCGAGGACGTCGTCCTGGACGACCCCATGGACCCCGTCTCCTTCTTCCCCCTCCTGCCGATGACGGCGAACGAGGCGGCGTGGAAACGCGTCCACGGCGCGGCCGCCCTCCAGGAACGCTGGCTCGCCCGCGGCACGGATCTGCGGGACCCCCTGCGCACGGCGGTCGCACTGGACTGAGCCTCCGGCCGCCGGCGCCGGCCGCCGCCCGGCCGCCCGGACGGGTGACCACGTCTTGACGGGGCGCGCGGTGGGGAGGAGCGTGGCTTCTTATGAGGGGCGAACCGAGTTGCCCGAAGTGTGGTGGCCGGGTCAGGGCGCCCGGTCTTTTCGCCGACTCCTGGCAGTGCGCGGCGCACGGCACCGTCCACCCCCTGCAGCCCGTGATCCCGCCGAGCGTCGAAGGCCTGGGCGTGGTGGTGAACCGGGCGCAGGTACCGGTCTGGATGCCGTGGCCGCTGCCCGTCGGCTGGCTGTTCACCGGGATCGCCTCCGCCGGTGACGACCGCAGTGGCGGTCGGGCCACCGCCGTGGCCTGCTCGGGTCCCGGTCCGCTCGGCGGCATCGGCGAGCTGCTGCTGATCGCCGAGGAGCTGGGCGTCGGCCTGGGCGCGCGGTTCGCCGGCCTCGACGCCCCCGACCCGGGCCCCTTCATGAACGTCTCCGCCGCGCCGCACGCCAAGGTGGTCGCCGCGGGGCGCCCGACACCGCTCTGGCACGTCACCGGCGTCCCCGAGGACCGGGCCGTGTTCGCGGGCGAGGCGCGCGGGCTGTGGCTGTGGGCGATCGTCTGGCCGGAGCAGTCGGGCCTGCTGATGTACGACGAGCTGGTGCTGACCGATCTGCGCGACGCGGGATCCGAGGTCGAGCTGCTGCCCTGCGGAGCCCTGAGCCCGCGCATCCTCTCCTCCTGACGCACCGCTCGCGCGGCTCGGCCCTGGCGGGCCTCCCCGGCTTCGCGGTGCTGCGCCGGACTCCGTCCGGCGGTCCCGGCGCGGTGAGCCCGTGCGACCCCCGGCGCGGCCATGCAGGTGGGGGCCCGTAGAGGGAAAAGCGGACGGTATCCTGGAGTGTCCCCCCGTCCGCGTGTGAACCCTGGAGTTTGGCTGTGCGCATCGACCTGCACGCCCACTCCACGGCCTCCGACGGTACGGACAGCCCTGCCGAGCTGGTGCGCAATGCCGCCGGTGCGGGGCTCGACGTGGTGGCGCTGACCGACCACGACACCGTCGCCGGATACCGCGAGGCCGTCGCCGCGCTGCCCGCGGGGCTGACCCTGGTGACCGGCGCGGAGCTGAGCTGCCGTCTCGACGGCATCGGCATGCACATGCTGGCGTACCTCTTCGACCCGGAGGAGCCCGAGCTCTTCCGTGAGCGGGAGCTCGTGCGCGACGACCGCGTTCCGCGCGCGCGGGCCATGGTGGGCAAGCTGCGGGACCTCGGCGTGGAGATCACCTGGGAGCAGGTGGACCGGATCGCCGGTGACGGCTCCGTGGGCCGCCCGCACATCGCCGCGGCCCTCGTCGAGCTGGGTGTCGTGCGCACCGTGTCGGACGCGTTCACCGCGGACTGGCTCGCCGACGGCGGCCGCGCGTACGCCGAGAAGCACGAGCTCGACCCCTTCGACGCGATCCGCCTGGTCAAGGCGGCCGGCGGGGTCACCGTCTTCGCCCACCCCGCCGCCGTCAAGCGCGGCACCTGCGTGCCCGAGAGCGCGATAGCCGCCCTCGCGTCGGCCGGCCTCGACGGCATCGAGGTCGACCACATGGACCACGACGCCGCCACGCGCGCGCGCCTGCGCGGCCTGGCCGCCGATCTCGGTCTGCTGACCACCGGGTCCAGCGATTACCACGGCAGCCGCAAGACCTGCCGCCTCGGGGAGTACACGACCGACCCCGAGATCTACGGCGAGATCACCCGCCGTGCCACCGGGGCGTTCCCGGTCCCCGGCGCGGGTGGACGCGTAAGCGGCTGACCGGCTGATCCCTGCCGCGGCCCCCTCCCCCTTCTGCCCTTTTTCGTGACACCCCTCTCCTGCAAGGCATCACTGTGCTCGATTTCGCCGTCTTCGGATCCCTCTTTCTCACGCTTTTTGTGATTATGGACCCTCCGGGGATCACGCCCATCTTCCTCGCGCTGACCTCCGGCCGCCCCGCCAAGGTGCAGCGCCGCATGGCCTGGCAGGCCGTCTGCGTCGCCTTCGGCGTCATCGCCGTCTTCGGGATCTGCGGCCAGCAGATCCTCGACTACCTGCACGTCTCCGTGCCGGCCCTGATGATCGCGGGCGGGCTGCTGCTCCTGCTCATCGCCCTCGACCTGCTCACCGGCAAGACCGACGAGCCGAAGCAGACCAAGGACGTGAACGTCGCGCTCGTCCCGCTCGGGATGCCGCTGCTCGCCGGGCCCGGCGCGATCGTCTCGGTGATCCTGGCGGTGCAGAAGGCCGACGGGTTCACCGGTCAG
The DNA here is from genome assembly GCF_042888445.1 of Streptomyces sp. NPDC002886. Taxonomy (NCBI): domain Bacteria; kingdom Bacillati; phylum Actinomycetota; class Actinomycetes; order Kitasatosporales; family Streptomycetaceae; genus Streptomyces; species Streptomyces sp. NPDC002886. The sequence goes on along the minus strand of NZ_JBIAPV010000003.1, from coordinate 604,815 downwards.
TTCTCCGTCTGGGCCGCGATCGTCGCGATGCACGTCGTGCTGTGGGTGGTGATGCGCTACTCGCTCGTCATCATCCGCGTGATCAAGGACGGCGGCGTGGTCCTCGTGACGCGCCTGGCGGGCATGATGCTGTCCGCGATCGCCGTCCAGCAGATCATCAACGGCGTGCTCCAGGTGATCGAGAGCGCGTAGCGCCGAGCGCCGCGCATGCGAACGCCCCCGCACCGGATCGGTGCGGGGGCGTTCGGCGAATAGGTGGACGCGGTCAGTTGGACACGGTCTCAGCCGGTCGGATCAGGATGCGCTGGCCTACGGCCGCGGCCTGCTGCACGATCCGGTTGACGGAGGCCGCGTCCACGACGGTGCTGTCCACGGCAGATCCGTCGACGTCGTCCAGGCGCAGAATCTCGAAGCGCATGGGGCTTCTCCCTTCGTCAGTGTTTCTTCCTTGTACAGGGTTAACGAAGTGTAAGCCGCAAACATTCCCTACGCTAAGGAAATTTTTTCCTTGTCTAACTACTAACGGGTGTCGGAGACGTCAGAGGACCCCTCGGAGCCCCTCCAGAACGCCGCCACGGCGGCCGCCGTGGCCGCCGGATCCTCGGCGTTCGGAGAGTGTTCCGTCCCAGGGATGACCACCCGCGCCGCGCCCAGCCGCCGGGCCATCGCGTCCATCTCCGACACCGGCCACACCGGGTCCGACTCCCCGGACAGCACCAGCTTCGCCGGCCCGGGCGCCGCGGCGGCGAGCTCGTCGATCCGGTCCGGCTCCTCGATCAGGGCCCGGCCGGTGACCATCAGCTGCTCGGGTACGGTCCCCAGCCAGCGGGCGCGCAGGAAGGCCGCCAGGGCCGGGTCCTCGGGCGGCGCGTCGCGCGGATCCATGGCGCGCATCGCCGCCCAGATGCCGGGCATGTCGTCGCCCATCGCCTCCAGCGCCGAGATCAGCAGCTTCGTACGGCCCTGCTGTTCCGCGCAGACCGCGCCCGGGCCGCTGCTCAGCAGCGTGAGGGTGGCGTAGAGGGCCGGGTCGCGGACCACGGCCGCCCGGACGATCAGCCCGCCCAGCGAATGCCCGAGGAGGTGCACCGGACCGGCCGCGCCCAGGGCGGCGGTCTGCGCGAGGACGTCCCGCGCCAGTTCCGCCAGGGCGTACGGGGCCTGCGTGCGCGGGCCGCCGCTCTCGTGCTGCCCGCGGCCGTCGACGGCGACCACCCGGTACCCGGCGGCCGCCAGCGGCCCGAGGAGACCGATGAAGTCCTCCTTGCTGCCGGTGTAGCCGGGCACCAGCAGGGCCGTGCCGCGGGCCGGCCCGGCGGGCACGGCCTCGTGCGCGGCGAACTCGCCACGGGCCGTGGCCAGGCGGTACGCGCGGGCGCAGGGCGGGAGCGTGAGGGTCGGCGGCTTGCTCATGGCCCGAGGTTACCGGCCCGTACGCCCGTAGGGGAGCTCCGCAGGGCCCCGGGTACGCCGATGGCCCCGGCCCCCTCGAAAGGGGACCGGGGCCATCGGAAGGGCGTTACGCCTCCGGGGTCTCCACCGCGGCGACGGCCTTGCGGGTCCGCGTGCGCTTCGGCTTGACCGGAGCCTCCTCGGCGGCCGGAGCGGCGGCCTCGGCGGCCGGAGCCTCCGGGGCGGCGGCCGCGACCTTGCGGGTGCGGGTGCGCTTCGGCTTGACCGGAGCCTCCTCCGCCACCGGAGCGGCGGCTTCGGCGACGACCTCGGCGGCCGGGGCGGCGGCGGCGACCTTGCGGGTCCGCGTGCGCTTCGGCTTGACCGGGGCCTCCTCGACCGCGACCGCGGCGACGGCCGGAGCCTCGACGACGGCGACCGGAGCCTCGACCACGGCGGCCTGCGCCACGATCTCGACCACCGGGGCGGCGGCCGGAGCGGCCGCGGCCTTGCGGGGGGCGCGGGCACGCGGGGCGCTCGAGCGGGGTGCGCTGGAGCGGGGCGCGCTGGAGCGGCGCTCCCGGACCGGCTCGACCGGCGGGGCGATCTGGAAGTCGGGCTCCGGCTCCCTGACGAACGGGGCCAGGGGCTCCAGCTTCGCCGCCGCCGGGGCGACGAAGGTGGCGGCCGGAGCGGCCGACCGGGTCCGGCGACGGCGCGGCTTGCGTGCCTCGTCGGAGGCCGGAGCCTCGGGGGCCGAGACCGCCGGAGCGGCGGCGACCGGGCTGACCGGAGCGGCGGCGACCGGGCTGACCGGGGCGGCCTCGGTGGTCACCGGGGTCAGGAGCTCGGCGCCCTGGTCCGAGCCGCTGCGGGTACGGCGGCGCTGGCGCGGGGCACGGGCGGGACGCTCCTCGGCGGCGACCGGGGCGGCGGCACCGCGGCCACCGTCGCGGCCGCCACGGCCACCATCACGACCGGAGTCACGACCACCGTCGCGGCCGCCACGGCCACCGCGACCGCCGGTCTCGCCCAGGTCTTCCAGGTTCTCGGCCTTCAGGCCGGCCCGCGTGCGGTCGGCGCGCGGCAGGACACCCTTGGTGCCGGCCGGGATGTTCATCTGCTCGTACAGGTGCGGGGACGTGGAGTACGTCTCCACCGGGTCGTGGAAGTCCAGCTCCAGCGCCTTGTTGATCAGCTGCCAGCGCGGGATGTCGTCCCAGTCGACCAGGGTGACGGCGATGCCCTTCTTGCCCGCGCGGCCGGTGCGGCCCACACGGTGCAGGAAGGTCTTCTCGTCCTCGGGCGTCTGGTAGTTGATGACGTGGGTGACACCCTCGACATCGATGCCGCGCGCGGCGACGTCGGTGCAGACCAGCACGTCGACCTTGCCGTTGCGGAAGGCGCGCAGCGCCTGCTCGCGGGCGCCCTGGCCCAGGTCGCCGTGGACGGCGCCGGAGGCGAAGCCGCGCTTCTCGAGCTGCTCGGCGATGTCGGCCGCCGTGCGCTTGGTGCGGCAGAAGATCATGGCGAGCCCGCGGCCTTCGGCCTGCAGGATGCGGGAGACGAGCTCCGGCTTGTCCATGTTGTGCGCACGGAAGACGTGCTGCGTGGTGTTGGCGACGGTCGCGCCCTCACCGTCCTCCGAGACGGCGCGGATGTGCGTCGGCTGGGTCATGTACCGGCGGGCCAGTCCGATGACGGCGCCCGGCATGGTCGCCGAGAACAGCATCGTCTGACGCTTCGCGGGCAGGTAGGACATGATCCTCTCGACGTCGGGCAGGAAGCCCAGGTCGAGCATTTCGTCGGCCTCGTCGAGGACGAGGGCCTTGACCTTGGAGAGGTCGAGCTTCTTCTGCCCGGCCAGGTCGAGCAGGCGGCCCGGGGTGCCGACGATGACGTCGACGCCCTTCTTGAGCGCCTCGACCTGCGGCTCGTACGCGCGGCCGCCGTATATGGCGAGGACGCGGACGTTGCGGACCTTGCCCGCGGTGAGGAGGTCGTTGGTGACCTGGGTGCAGAGCTCGCGGGTCGGAACCACCACGAGGGCCTGCGGGGCGTCGGTCAGCTGCTCCGGAGTGGAACGGCCGGCCTCGACGTCCGCGGGGACGACGACGCGCTCCAGCAGGGGGAGGCCGAAACCGAGCGTCTTGCCGGTACCGGTCTTGGCCTGGCCGATGACGTCCGTGCCGGACATGGCGACGGGGAGGGTCATCTCCTGGATCGGAAAGGGGGACACAATGCCGACGGCCTCAAGGGCTTCGGCCGTCTCGGGAAAGATCCCGAGGTCTCGGAACGTAGTCAGGGTGCTGCCTCTTCTGTGAGACGCGGCGCGAGGCGGCGAAGGGGGTCGTACCGTGCCGGGCTTGCAGTACTACTACGTACGTACGAAGCTGCGCGGGACCACGAGCCATCGCTCAGGCGCTTTATGCCGCTGAGGGGGCCCCTCGTGGGAGGCGGTACGTATGAACGTACGCATCACGCCGAGGGCGGTCGGGTGGAGCCGATCGGGCCACCGACCGGGCATCCTCATTCGGATGGCCCGCCGAGTGTTCGGCAGGCGCATTACCACTGTACCCCGGAATCTCGCAGCTGTGTCGGGTGAATTCACCAGGTAGGCGCGTTTACGTGGACTGAGCAGGTGGTTCACGGTGCCTTTCGGCGAGCTATTGTGCGGTGCATGTCGACCGTTGAAAACGCATCGCCCGCCGACGAAAGCGCCCCCGCCGAGGCAGTCGGCATCGCCGCCCAGGACTGGGCCACGGCCTCCGCCTCGCCGCAGTACCGGGCGGCCGTGGTGGATCTGCTCGGTGCGCTCGCGTACGGCGAACTCGCGGCCTTCGAACGCCTCGCGGAGGACGCGAAGCTCGCGCCCACCCTCGGGGACAAGGCCGAGCTCGCGAAAATGGCCTCCGCCGAGTTCCACCACTTCGAGCGCCTGCGCGACCGGCTCGCCGCGATCGACGAGGACGCCACCGCCGCGATGGAGCCCTTCGCGAAGGGCGTCGACGACTTCCACCGCCAGACCGCGCCGTCGGACTGGCTGGAGGGCCTGGTCAAGGCCTACGTCGGCGACTCCATCGCCAGCGACTTCTACCGCGAGGTGGCCACCCACCTCGACACCGACACCCGCGGGCTCGTCGTGAGCGTGCTCGACGACACCGGCCACGGCGGTTTCGCCGTCGAGAAGGTGCGCGCCGCCATCGAGGCCGACCCGCGCTGCGGCGGCCGGCTCGCGCTGTGGGCCCGCCGGCTGATGGGCGAGGCCCTGTCGCAGGCCCAGCGCGTGGTCGCCGAGCGCGACGCGCTCTCCACCATGCTCGTCGGCGGCGTCGACGGGATGGCGGCCGGCTTCGACCTGGCGGCCGTCGGCGAGATGTTCACCCGGATCACCAAGGCGCACACCAAGCGCATGGCGGCCCTGGGCCTGGCGGCCTAGCCCGACCGGGACGGGCGTAGACGTACCTCGGCCCCCGCGCGGAAACTCCGCGCGGGGGCCGACGTCATGCGTCAGTGGGGCCGTCTAGCCCCTCGTCGGAACCGAAAACGGAGTCCGGACGGACGGCCTCGCAGTCCGGCCCGGGGGCCGCAGCAGCAGGGACACGACCACCGCCGACACCAGGGCGCCGCCGATGAAGGTCGCGAAGAGGTTGTTGTGCCCGGGGCCCAGCGCGGTGTGCGTCAGATAGGCCCCGAAGAGGGCGCCCGCCACCGCGCTCACCAGCACCACCCGCGAGGAGGGCAGCCGCGGGCCGAGCACACGGACGGCCGCCCCGGCCAGGGCGAGGCCCAGGAGAGCGGAGCCGAGCGCCTCGATCAGCAGCATGGGGGTTCCTCTCGGACGGCGGATGGACCGGGTCGTACGGGAAGCGTGTCTCACACCGGTCCTACCCGAAGCGGAGGAAACGGAAACGGCCCGGCGGAGTGGTCCACCGGGCCGTTCTCGGTACTTCTGGGTACTTCGTGGTGCTCGGAGCCCTCGGCTCGGAGCCCTCGGCTCAGAGCGCGCCGAAGCCGACCTTGCGCACGCTGGGCTCGCCCAGGTCGACGTACGACAGGCGCTCGGACGGCACCAGGACCTTGCGGCCCTTGATGTCCGTGAGGCTCAGCAGCGGCGCCGAGCCGGACAGGGCGGCGGTGACGATGCTCTCCAGCTCCTCGGCACTCAGGTCGCTCTCGAGCACGATCTCCCGGGGTGCGTGCTGCACGCCGATCTTGACCTCCACGGCCTTGTCCCTCCGACGGTCCGGTTCGCGCGATCAGCCGCGCCGTTACCCGGTCCACATTAGCCCGGAGAGAGGACGTGTCCGCCGCGCGGCGAAAACGCTCGCAGCGAACAGCCGCCGGTCAGGCCGTCGGGGACCGCCGCGACCGGCCCGGCGAGCCGGGCCGGCGCAGGTCAGACGTCCGTCAGACGTCCGTCGGGTGCAGCGGGAAACCGGCGATTCCGCGCCAGGCCAGCGAGGTCAGCAGCCCCACCGCGGTGTCACGGGCGACCGGGCTCTCGCTCGACAGCCAGTACCGGGCCACGACCTGCGAGACCCCGCCCAGGCCCACGGCCAGCAGCATCGACTCGTCCTTCGACAGGCCGGTGTCCTCCGCGATGACCTCCGAGATGGCCTCGGCGCACTGCAGCGAGACGCGGTCGACGCGCTCGCGCACCGCCGGCTCGTTGGTCAGGTCCGACTCGAAGACGAGCCGGAAGGCGCCGCCCTCGTCCTCGACGTAGGCGAAGTAGGCGTCCATCGTCGCGGCGACGCGCATCTTGTTGTCGTTCGTCGACGCGAGCGCCGTGCGCACGGCGAGCAGGAGGGCCTCGCAGTGCTGGTCCAGGAGCGCCAGGTAGAGGTCGAGCTTGCCGGGGAAGTGCTGGTAGAGCACCGGCTTGCTGACTCCGGCACGCTCCGCGATGTCGTCCATGGCCGCGGCGTGGTAACCCTGCGCGACGAAGACCTCCTGGGCGGCGCCCAGGAGCTGGTTGCGCCGGGCCCGGCGCGGAAGTCGCGTGCCCCGCGGACGCGCTGCCTCGGTCTGCTCGATGGCTGTCACGCCGCCTCCCACTTTCTCTAGAACACAGTGCGCCTTGCGCCGCGCGGCCATCGTACTTTTCGGTAACCGAATCTGGTGGGGCAAGCCGAGTTTTCTCGCGGTACGGACCGTCGGTTACACGCCGGACATGCTGGTCAGCGCTGGCTCAGCGGTAATCGTCCTCGTCCAGGGTCACCACCCGGGTCTGCTCGGCCGCGTCCCCGGCGGAGGCTTCGCGCTGGCCCACGGGGGTGAGCGGATCGTCATCGACCGGATTCAACTCCGCGTTCTGCTCCGCCGCGTCCGCCTCGGGGGCTTCCACATCGAGGCTTTCCCGCAGCTCCGACTGGAAGGTGTCCGGTTCCGCAGGGTCGACAGTCATGGAGCACCCCTTTCCACTTCCCCTTACGAGCCTAGGAGGCTCGCGCATACCCCGCTAGGCGGTTCCGCAAGCATCTGTGACCGCGAACACAAGAGGAGCCGCGTGATCGTCTCGTAACATTGCCCCATGTCTTCGACCGAGCTGCCGGGTGTACGGTCCGCCGACCCCTCGTCCTCCGGCCAGTCCTCCCAGGTGGGAGCCGTGCGTCTGGCCGAGGGTGAGCGGCTGCGCACCGACCGGCTGCCCGGGCTGGAAATGAACGTACGGGTACGCCACGCGGCCCGTGCCGGTCTGCCGGCCGCGCTGTTCGTCCACGGGCTCGGCGGATCCTCGCAGAACTGGTCCGCGCTCATGGCGTGCCTGGAGGATTCCGTCGACGGCGAGGCCCTGGACCTGCCCGGCTTCGGCTGGTCCCCGCCGCCCGCCGACCGGGACTACTCCGTCACCGGGCACGCGCGCGCCGTCATCCGTTACCTCGACGCCGCCGGACGCGGACCGGTGCACCTGTTCGGCAACTCCCTCGGCGGGGCCGTCTCCACCCGGATCGCGGCCGTCCGGCCCGACCTGGTGCGCACGTTGACGCTGGTCTCCCCGGCCCTTCCCGAACTGCGCGTACAGAGGTCGGCCGTGCCGACCGCGCTGCTCGCCGTACCCGGCATGGCCGGGGCCCTGGACCGGCTCACCCGCGGCCTGAGCGCCGAGCGGCGCACCCGGGGGCTGACGGAGCTGTTGTACGGAGACCCCGCGCGGGTGAAGCCCGAGGTGTTCGAGGCGGCCGTCGAGGAAATGGAACGGCGGCTCGCGCTCCCGTACTTCTGGGACGCGTTGACCCGTTCCTCGCGCGGCATCGTCGACGCGTACACCCTCGGCGGCCAGCACGGACTGTGGCGTCAGGCGCAGCGGGTGCTCGCTCCGACGCTGCTGGTCTACGGTGGCCGGGACCAGCTCGTCTCGTACCGTATGGCGCGCAAGGCCGCCGCGGCCTTCCCGGGTTCGCGGCTGCTGTCCCTGCCGGAGGCGGGACACGTGGCGATGATGGAGTACCCGGACGTGGTCGCGGCCGCCTTCAGGGAGCTGCTGGCCGCAGATGGCGGCAGCGTGAACGGCGCGAACACCGTGAAGACCGTGAAGACCGTGACCACCGTGCACACCGACGAGGACGGCAAGGGCTGAGGACGTGGGACGACATAGTCGCAAGGAGCCCGGCCGGGCTCCCGGCCCCGGCTCAGGCCATCCGGAGCCGGCCGAACAGGCCGGCGCCCGGGCCGCCGCCCCGGCCCCGGCCGGGTGGGCCGAACCGGCCGCCGCCCCCCGCGGGCAGGCGGCCCCGCCGCGCCGCGAACCGGTGTCCGGCGTGCGCGGCGGCCATCCCGAACAGCACGAGTCCGGCGGAGCCTGGGGCGCGAGCGCCGGTACCGGTGTGACCTACGGGGACTGGCGCGGCGTCCCGCGCACCCCGGTCCATGACGGCCCGGTCCATGACGGCCCGGCCTATGACAGCCAGGCCTACGACAGCCCGGCCTACGGAACTCCGCTCTACGAGGCCCCGGTCTACGAGACCCCGGCCTTCGGTACTCCCGCGGTCGGCTTCCCGCAGGTCGGCTTGGACTCGCCGATGACCGCGACGGGTTCGCACCGCGCGGTCCCCGTCGCCGAGGACCTCTTCACCACGACCGGTCCGCACCGCCGGATCCCGGTCCACGAGGACGTCTTCGCCACCACGGGCTCCTTCCACGCGGTCCCGGTCGCCGAGGACGCCTTCACCGCGACGGGTTCGCACCGCGGTGTGTTCCCGGCCGCCGGGGACGTCTTCCCCGAGGACGCCTTCACCTCCAGCGGTTCGCACCGCCGGATCCCCGCGCCGCGCGCGCCGGTCGTCGCCCCCGCCGAGGAAGCACCGGAGGCGCCGCCCGCGGCCGGACGGTCCGGCAAGGGCCGCACGTACGCCGGGATGGCCGCCGCGGCCGTCACCGTCGCGCTCGCCGTCATCGTCGCGGGCCAGGCGGCCTCCGAGAGCGACAGCGGCAAGAACACCGTGCGCGCCTCCGACGAGGGCAACAGCCACACCGCACAGGGCAACTCCGCCGCCTCCCGCTCCGACGACCGGCCCACCCCGGACGCCTCCGCGGCGATCAAGGCCGCGCCGGAGCTCACGTACGACCAGAAGATGGCGCAGCAGTTCCCGATCGACGAGAAGCTGAAGGGCCCCGGTGCCTTCGACACCGTGCCCGGTGTGGCGAAGGCGCCCGGCAAGGGGAAGGTGGTCCGCTACCGCGTCGACGTGGAGCAGGGACTCGGCCTCGACGCCCAGCTGTTCGCCGAGGCCGTGCACCGCACGCTGAACGACGACCGGAGCTGGGGTCACGGCGGTACGAAGACCTTCGAGCGGGTGCCGGGCGGCGAGGCCGACTTCGTGATCACCCTGGCCAGCCCCGGGACCACGGGGGTCTGGTGCAAGAAGTCCGGACTCGACACCACGATCGACAACGTCTCCTGCGACTCCGCGTCGACCGACCGCGTGATGATCAACGCGTTCCGCTGGGCACAGGGTTCGGTGACCTTCGGCCCGGACCAGATGTTCGCCTACCGCCAGATGCTGATCAACCACGAGGTCGGCCACCGGCTCGGCCACGGCCACGTGAGCTGCCAGACACCGGGCGCACTCGCCCCGATCATGCAGCAGCAGACGAAGTCCCTGGACATCAACAACATCCACTGCAAACCCAACCCCTGGGTGTATCCCGGGAATTGATCAATCGCTTTGACAAATTGTTCGATGGTCGGTCATTGTTCTCCGCATGTCGCACATTCACACCACCACCGCGAGCGCCGCCATTGAGCTGGCGCTGCTTGGTGTGACCGCGCACAGCGTGGCCGACATCCTCTGTCGCTGACGCCTCCCTGAGCGCGCGACGTCCCTTTCTCGATCGTTTTTCCGATCGTTCCGCCGCGCCCGGGGCTTCCAGCCCGCAGGCGCGGCTTCTTCCGTTCTTCCGTCCCCGCCGTCGGCGCGCCGCCGACCGCCCCGACGTGGACCGCTGCCCCTCGCGTGGCCTTTTCCGCATCTCCCTTCACGCCGAGAGGTCCCTTTTCCCATGGCCCGTCAGTCCCTCATATCGCGCCGCGTGGCCGCGGTCGCCGTCAGCGTCGTTCTGGCCGGGGGCGCCGCCGCCTGCGGGCCCAAGGACGGCACGGACAAGGCGTCCGCCGGTGACAAGCCGGGCGCCGCCGGGGCCGCCCCGCAGAAGGGCGGCACCCTGACCGTCCTCAACAACGAGCCGCAGAGCGACTTCGACCCGGCCCGCCTGTACACCTCCGGCGGCGGCAACGTCCCCTCGCTCGTCTTCCGCACGCTCACCACCCGCAACCGCGAGGCGGGCCCGGCCGGCGCCAAGGTGGTGCCCGACCTGGCCACCGACCTGGGCAAGCCCAACGCCGATGCCACCGAGTGGACGTACACGCTCAAGGACGGGCTGAAGTACGAGGACGGCTCGCCCATCACCAGCGCCGACATCAAGTACGGCATCGAGCGGTCCTTCGCCGCCGAGCTGTCCGGCGGAGCGCCGTACCTGCGCGACTGGCTGGTCGGCGGGGACACCTACGAGGGCCCGTACAAGGACGGCGGCAAGGGGCTCGACTCGATCACCGTGCCCGACGCGAAGACGATCGTCTTCAAACTCCGCAAGCCCGAGGGGGAGTTCCCCTTCCTCGCCACGCAGACGCAGTTCGCGCCGGTGCCCAAGGCCAAGGACACCGGGGTCAAGTACGAGGAGCACCCGGTCTCCTCCGGCCCGTACAAGGTCGTCAAGAACGAGAACGACGGCGAACACCTCACCCTGGAACGCAACGAGAACTGGGACGAGAAGACCGACGAGGAGCGCAAGGCCTACCCGGACAAGATCGACGTCCGCTCCGGGCTCGACGCGGCGGTCATCAACCAGCGCCTGTCCACCAGCTCCGGCGCCGACGCGGCAGCCGTCACCACGGACACGAACCTCGGGCCGGCCGAACTCGCCCAGATCGGCGACAACAAGGAGCTGAACGGGCGGGTCGGCACCGGGCACTTCGGCTACGTCAACTACCTGGCCTTCAACCCGAAGGTCGCCCCCTTCGACAACCCGAAGGTCCGCCAGGCCATCTCCTACGCGATCAACCGCACCAGCGTGATCAACGCCGCCGGCGGCTCCGCCCTCGCCGAGCCCGCCACCACCTTCCTGCCCGAGCAGGAGGCCTTCGGCTTCACCCCGTACGACCACTTCCCGGCCGGCAAGACCGGAGACCCGGCCAAGGCCAAGGCGCTGCTGGCCGAGGCGGGCTTCAAGGACGGGCTGACCATCACGCTCACCCACTCCAACGCCCAGAACCGGCAGACCAGCCCCGAGGTCGCCACCGCCGTGCAGCAGGGCCTCGCCGCCGCAGGGATCACCGTCAAGCTCGAGGGGCTGGAGAACAACGCCTTCAACGAGAAGCGCTGGGACGTCAAGAACACCCCCGGCTTCTTCCTCTCCCGCTGGGGCGCCGACTGGCCGTCCGGCGCACCCTTCCTCGCGCCGATCTACGACGGCCGCCAGATCGTCACCAACGGCTCCAACTACAACCACGCGCAGCTCAACGATGCGGCGGTCAACACCGAGATCGACGAGATCGCCAAGCTGACCGACCTCGCGGCGGCCGGCAAGCGCTGGGGCGCCCTCGACAAGAAGATCGGCGAGCAGGCGCTCGACGTACCGCTCTTCCACCCGGTCTACAAGCGGCTCGTCGGCAAGGACGTCAAGAACGTCGTCATCAGCGACTGGACCGGCGTCCTCGACGTCTCGCAGGTCGCGGTCAAGTGACGCTCCTCGCCCAGCGGTCGGCGCCCGGACCCGGGGTCACCACCCCGGGTCCGGGCGCCGGACGGCAGGTCTGGCGGCGGCTGCGCGCCCGGCCCTCGGCCGTGGCGGCGGCCGCCGTCCTCGCGCTCCTCGTCCTGCTCGCCCTCACCGCCCCGCTGTTCGCCCACCTCACCGGCCAGGACCCGAACGCCTACCACGACGAGCTCGTCGACTCCGCGCGAGGGGGCGTCCCGCTCGGCTCCTTCGGCGGGATCTCGGGCGAGCACTGGCTCGGCGTCGAACCGGGCACCGGCCGCGACCTGTTCACCCGGCTGCTCTACGGAGCCCGGGTCTCCCTGCTCGTCGCGCTCGGCGCCACCGCCGTCCAGGTCCTCGTCGGCGTGGGCGTCGGGCTCGCCGTCGCGCTCGGCGGGCGGTTCGCGGGCCAGGTCGTCAGCCGGTTCACCGACGTGATGATCGCCCTGCCCCTGCTGGTGATCGCCATCGCGCTCACCGCCGTCGTCCCGCCCGGGTTCCCGCGGCCGCTGCTGCTGATCCTCGTCATCGGGCTGCTCGACTGGGGCGGCGTCGCCCGGATGGTGCGCGCCCAGACCCTCTCCCTCAAGGAGCTGGACTTCGTGGACGCCGCCCGGCTCTCGGGCAACGGCACGCTGCGGATCGCCCGACGGGAGCTGCTGCCCTCGCTGGCCGCGCCCGTCATCACCCTCGCCGCGATCAAGGTCCCGACCGCCATGGTGGTCGAGGCCTCCCTGTCCTTCCTCGGGGTCGGCGTGAAACCGCCCACCCCCTCGTGGGGGCAGATGCTGTCCAGCGCCCAGACCTGGTTCCGCGCCGACCCCGCCTACGTCCTGCTCCCCGCCGGGCTGCTCTTCGTCACCGTGCTCGCCTTCACGGTGCTCGGCGACGCCGTCCGTACGGCCCTCGACCCGCGCGAGGACTCGCGGCTGCGGGTCGGCACCAGAAAGGAGCGCAAGGCGTGACCCGCTTCGTGCTCAAACGGACCGGCGGCGCACTGCTCGTGCTGCTCACCCTGTCCGTCGTGATCTACGCCCTCTTCTACCTGGTCCCCGGCGACGCCGCCCGCCTCGCCTGCGGGGAGCGCTGCAACCCGGCGCAGATCGCCCAGGTGCGCGAACAGCTCGGGCTGAACGAGTCGGTGGTCGCGCAGTACCTGCACTTCCTCCAGGGCCTGCTCGTGGGCCGCGACTCCTCCGGCGGCGCCGGGCTCGTCCTGCACTGCGACGCGCCCTGCCTCGGATTCTCGTACCAGAACGACCAGCAGGTCACCGAGCTGCTGCTGGAGCGGCTCCCCGCCACCCTGTCGCTGGCGCTGGGCGCGCTGGTCATCTGGCTCGTGATCGGCGTCGGCACCGGACTGCTGTCCGCGCTGCGCCGCGGCGGCTTCACCGAGCGGGCCCTGACCGTGGTCACCCTCGCCGCCACCGGCACCCCCGTCTTCATCCTCGGGCTGCTGCTGCTCATGGCCGTCTGCGCCTACCTCCAGTGGCTGCCCTTCCCCACGTACGTACCGCTCGGCGACGATCCCGAGCAGTGGGCGTGGAACATGCTGCTGCCCTGGGTGACCCTCGGCTTCTTCGAGAGCGCCAAGTACGCCCGGCTGAGCCGCAGTTCCATCCTGGAGACGCTCGCCGAGGACCACATCCGCACCTTCCGCGCCTACGGGGTGGGGGAGCGGGCCGTCGTGACCCGGCACGCCGTGCGGGGCGCGGTGGCCCCGGTGATCGCGCTCAGCGCGGTGGACTTCGGCACGATGATCGGCGGCGCCGTGCTGACCGAGTCGCTGTTCGGGATCCCCGGACTCGGCAAGACCCTCATCGACGGCGTACGCGTGGTGGACCTGCCCGTCGTGGTGGGCGTGGTGCTCGCGATCGGCGCGGCCGTCGTGCTCGCGGGCGTCGTCGCCGACGTGCTGTACGCCGTCGCGGACCGAAGGGTGGTTCTGGCATGACCGACACGACGACCGGTACGACCGGTTCGCTGGTGGACGTCACCGGCCTCACCGTCGACTTCCCGGTCGGCCGGCCGGGGGAGTACCTGCGGGCCGTCGACGGGGTGTCCTTCACCCTGGAGCCCGGCCGCGCCCTGGCCATCGTGGGCGAGTCCGGGAGCGGCAAGTCCACGGTCGCCGCGGCCCTGTTGGGGCTGCACCACGGCACCGGAGCACGGCTCGGCGGCACCGTCCGGGTCGGCGGCACCGACGTGGGCACGGCCTCCCCGGCGCAGCTCCGGGAGCTGCGCGGGGCCGTCGCCGCGATGGTCTTCCAGGACCCGCTGAGCTCCCTGGACCCGTACTACGCCATCGGCGACCAGATCGCCGAGGTGTACCGGGTGCACGCCTCCGTCTCGCGGCGGGCGGCCCGGGCCCGGGCGGTGGAGGTGCTGGACCGGGTGGGCATACCCGACGCGGTACGCCGCTCCCGCGCGCGGCCGCACGAGTTCAGCGGGGGCATGCGGCAGCGGGCCCTGATCGCGATGGCGCTGGCGTGCGAACCGAAGCTGCTGATCGCGGACGAGCCGACCACGGCGCTGGACGTCACCGTCCAGGCGCAGATCCTCGACCTGCTGCACGGACTGCGGGAGGAGCGGGGGCTCGGGCTGCTGCTGGTCACGCACGACGTGGGGGTGGCGGCGGAGAACGTGGACGCGGTGCTGGTGATGCGGGACGGGGGTGTCGTGGAGCGGGGCCCGGTGGAATCGGTGCTCTCCGCTCCGGCCGATCCGTACACCGCGGCGCTGCTGGCGGCCGTGCCGCGGCTCGACGCGGTGCGGGTGCCCCGGCCGGGGGCGGAACGGGCGCTGCCCGTGCCGGTGCCCGTGCCCGCGCCTCAAGCGTCGGCGGGGCTGGAATCGCCCCGGGCGAGGCGGGAGGCGGCGCCGCTGGAGCCCGCGCCCGTCGTCGAGGCGTTCTCCCTGCGGAAGGAGTTCGGGCGGGGGAAGCGGCGGGTGGCGGCCGTGGGCGGGGTGTCGTTGTTCGTGCGGGGCGGGGAGACGCTGGGGATCGTCGGGGAGAGCGGCAGCGGCAAGAGCACCCTCGGGCGGATGCTCGTCGGGCTGCTGGAGCCCGGTTCCGGGCAGGTGCGGCGGGACGGGGTCGAGAGCGTCGGGGTGGTGCCCGGGGTGCAGATGGTGTTCCAGGACCCGGTGTCCTCCCTCAACCCGCGCCGCTCCATCGGCGAGTCCATCGCGGATCCGCTGCGCGCGGCGGGGGAGCGGGACCAGCGCGCGATCCGGGCCCGGGTCGGTGAACTGCTGGTCCGGGTGGGCCTGGAGGAGGCGCACTACGACCGGTACCCGCACGAGTTCAGCGGAGGCCAGCGCCAGCGCGTCGGCATCGCCCGGGCCCTCGCGCCCCGGCCCCGGCTGATCGTCTGCGACGAGCCCGTCTCGGCGCTCGACGTGACCACACAGGCGCAGGTCACCGCCCTGCTGGCCGAACTCCAGCGGGAGCTCGGCATCGCGCTGGTCTTCATCGCGCACGACCTCGCGGTGGTGCGTCAGGTGAGCGACCGGGTCGCGGTCATGCGGGGCGGGGTGATCGTGGAGGAGGGCCCCGTCGACGAGGTCTACGACCGGCCGGCGCACGCCTACACCCGGGAGCTGCTGGCCGCCGTCCCGTCCCTCGATCCGGCCCTGGCCGCCGCCCGCCGGCTCGGCCGGCGCCGCTCCGGGGGCGTGCTCGCGGGAGCCTCGTAGACCGCTCCGCGCGGCCCTTGTGTCTTCTTAGCGCGCTCGAACGCGAACCGTACGGGAAAGTTACGACTCTTCACCCCTTCCGGTGGCGCGACGGACAACCGTCCGTCGCGCCTTCGGCATATCCGCTTGAGTTCGTATCCGGCGGGTCGCCGGACCGACGGAGACCGCCTGAAACGGGAGATCGGGGGTGCCACTCGTGCGGATCGGACTGCTCACGGAAGGTGGTTATCCGTATGCCACGGGGGAAGCGAGGCTGTGGTGCGACCGGCTCGTGCGCGGGCTTCCCCAGCACGAGTTCGAGCTCTACGCCCTGAGCCGCAGCGCCGAGCAGGAGGAGCGCGGCCGGGTGCCGCTGCCCTCCCACGTCACCCGGGTGCGGACCGCCCCGCTGTGGGCTCCGGCCGACGACGGGCGCAGCTACCGGCGCCGCGAGCGCCGCCGCTTCGCCGCCGCCTTCACGGAGTTGGTCCGCGGGATCTGCGGAGCCGACCCCGTGCGGTTCGCGGACGGGCTGTACGGGCTGGCCGCCCTCGCCTCGGAACAGGGCGGGCTGTACGCGGCACTGCGCTCCGAGACGGCCGTACGGGCGGTGGAGTCCGCCTGCCGCGCCCCGGAGGCGAGCAGGGAAGTGCAGCGGGCGCAGGTCGCGGACCTGCTGGAGTTCGTGGACGAACTGGAGCGGATGCTGCGGCCGTTGTCCCTGGACTGGTACGAGGAGCTCAGCGAGGTCGACGTCTGCCACGCCGCCGCGGGCGGTGTCGCGGCGCTGCCCGGGCTCCTGGCCAAACGCTTCTTCGGAGTACCGCTCCTGGTCACCGAGTACGGGGTCCAGCTCCGGGCCCACTACCTCGCGCAGTCCGCGCGGGACGAGCGGCCGGCCGTACGGGCCCTGCTCGCGGCGTTCCACACCCGGCTGGCCGGCGAGATCTACGCCCAGGCCGACCTGCTCACCCCCGGCAACGCGCATGCCCGGCGCTGGCAGGAACGCTGCGGGGCCTCCCGCGAGCGGCTGCGCACGGTCTACCCCGGGATGGAGGCGGACCGATTCGCCGCGGTGGGCGAGGACCCGGCCTGCGGGGACCCGCACACGCTCGTCTGGGTCGGCCGGGTGGACCCCGCCAAGGACCTGATCGCGCTGCTGCACGCCTTCGCCGAAGTGCGCAGGGCCGAACCGCGCGCCCGGCTGCGGATCTTCGCGACCTCGGTCGGGACGGGCCCGGGCGGTGCGGGCCCCGGTGCGGGTCCCGGCGGCGGGCACCACGAGGTCGGGCACGGCTACCTGGCCGACTGCCGCTCGCTCGCCGCGCAGCTCTTCCCCGACGAGGCCGCCGACGCGCACGCGGTCGGCGAGAACCCGGTCACCTTCGAGGAGATCGGCGGCCCCGACGTGCCGTCACCGGCCCACGCGTACGGCTCCGGGCGGGTGGTGGTGCTCTCCTCCGTCATCGAGGGCTTCCCCATCACCCTGGCCGAGGCGATGTTTTGCGGCCGGGCCACGGTGTCCACCGACGTCGGCGCCGTCGTCGAGGTGATCGGCGGGACCGGTCTCGTGGTGCCGCCGCGCAATCCGCGCGCGCTCGCCGAGGCCTGCGTCACGCTGCTGCGGGACCCCGAGCGGGCCCAGCGGCTCGGGTCGGCCGCCCGGGCACGGGCCCTCGAACTGTTCACCGTCGAGCAGAACGTCGCCGCCTTCCAGGACGCCTACCTGCGACTGCTGGCCCACGGCCCGGCCCGCCCCGACGGCGCGGGGGTGCCCTTCGAGCAGCCGCCCGAGGCCCGGGTCCCGGGCCACTGGGCCACCCCCACCTGGGCCGCGCCCCACTCCGGATCCGTACCCCCGTCCGCCCCTTCCGAGGGCCGGGCCGCCGGTCCGGCCTCGGATCCGGCCGCCGGTCCGGCCTCGGCTCCGGTCTCCGGTCAGGTCGACGCGCCGGCCGGGGGCGCCGCCGCCGGCCCGCAGGCCGACGTGACCGGGGCTCCCGACCCGGGCCGGGCCGCCGTCCCGGGGCCGGGCAGTGCCCCCGACGCCGGCCCCGCCGGGCACGGCGCAGGCCGGGCCGCCGACCGGGCCCCGCACGCCGACCAGGTCTCGCACCCCGACCCGGCCCCGTACGCGGACCGCGTCATGGTGCCCGCCGCGCGGGCCGCGCGCGCCGCCGGTTCGGAGGCCTCCGCGTGACCGTGCCCCTGGACGCAGCCATCCCCCCCTTGGACCCGCCCCCGCCCCGCCGGGCCCGCTCCGCCGGGGATCCCGTCAAGGCGCTGCTCCACCGCCACCGGGAGCTCTGCGAGCACGCCGTGGACCCGCTGGAGATCGCCGCCGGGCTGGAGGCGCACGGCATCACCGACCGTACCGCCGCCCGGTTCCGCCACCGCGACGTCTTCTCCCTCGCGGAGGAGCTCTACGCCCGGACCCCCCGCGACGGCACCCCGCCCGCCCCGCCGGCCGGGATCCCGGACCGCGCCAGGGCCGTACGGGGCTTCGGCTACGCGCTGCTGCCCGGGGCCCTCGCCCTCGGCACGGCCGCCGCCGGGGTGCCCTGGGCCGGAGCCCTGGCGGTGCTCGTCACCGTCGCCGCGCTCGGCCGGCCCGGCCGAGCCGCCGGAGGCCGGTTCCCCGCCGCCGTGTACCTCCTGGCCGCCGCCGCCCTCGGCTGGGCCGTGCACCGCCACGGCACCGCGCTCGGCGTCGCGTTGGCCGTGGCCGCCGCCCCCGGACACCTGGCCGGCGCCGTCTTCGCGGCCCGCGCCCGGAGCCGGCTCGCCGGGAGCCGGGCCCTGGAGGACTTCGCCGACGGGGTGAGACCGCTGCTCCTCGGGACGCTCGCGCTGTACGCCGCGGCCGCCGCGGGAGCGGCCGCCCTGGCCGGGACCCCCCTGGCGGTGGCCGTACCGCTCGCGGTGCTGCTCCTCCTGACCCGGCTGCTGCTCGGCCACGGAGCCCCCCGCGGAGCCCTCGCGGCGGCCCTGGCCCTCGTACTCGCCCTGCTCCCGGTCCCGGCGGCGCCGTTCGCCGCCGCGGTGGGAGTCCTCGTACCCGCCGTCCTCGCGCTGTCGCGGGCCTCCGCGCACGCGCAGCGGCCCTGAAACCTTCGGAAGCAGACACCGAAGCGCCCTACCCCCCCACCCCCTATCCACCCATCCAGCAAGGAGACACAGGACATGACCGGCCAGCCAACCAACCAAGGGGCCGCGCGATGAGGGTGCTGCTGATCGGAGCCAACGGATACCTCGGACGCTACGTCGCGGACCGGCTGCTCGCCGACCCCGCGGTCCAGCTCACCGCGCTCGGCCGCGGCGACGACGCGGACGTGCGCTTCGACCTCGCCACCGGCAGTCCCGGTGCGCTCACCCGGTTCCTCGACGCCGTCCACCCGGGCGTCGTCATCAACTGCGCCGGAGCCACCCGGGGCGGTGCCCGCGAACTCACCCGGCACAACACCGTCGCGGTGGCCACGATCTGCGAATCGCTGCGCCGCAGCGGCTGCGGTGCCCGGCTCGTCCAGCTCGGCTGCGCCGCCGAGTACGGGCCCAGCCAGCCCGGGTCCTCCACGGCCGAGGACGCCGTCCCCAGACCGGGAGGGCCGTACGGAGTCAGCAAACTGGCCGCCACCGAGCTCGTGCTCGGCTCCGGGCTGGACGCCGTCGTCCTGCGGGTCTTCTCGCCCGTCGGCCCCGGCACCCCCGCCGGATCCCCCCTCGGCCGGCTCGCCGAGGCCATGCGGCGCGCGATGCAGTCCGGGGACGGCGAGCTCAAGCTCAGCGGGCTCGGCGTGCAGCGCGACTTCGTCGACGTACGGGACGTGGCGCGGGCGGTGCACGCCGCGTCGCTGTCGGCGGCCCAGGGCGTCGTCAACATCGGCACCGGCCGGGCGGTCCGGCTGCGCGACGCGGCCGGGGTGCTGGCACGGGTCGCCGGGTACGGAGGCTCGCTGCACGAGATCGACGTACCGCAGCACGCCCAGCACCCGCAGGCGCACGGGCACCTCGGGCGGCCCGCCGGGCTCGCCGCCATCGGCTCCCCGCGCTCCGAGGCCACGGCCGAGCAGCTCGCCGCCGCGACGGCCCAGCCCCCGTACCCCTACCCGGACGGGTGCGGAGCCTGGCAGCAGGCGGACGTCCGTACCGCCCGCGACCGGCTCGGCTGGCGGCCGCGGATCAACCTGGAGGAGTCCCTCGCGGACATCTGGATGGAGGCGGCGTGCCGCATCTGACCACCCCGCCGGTCACCGGCCAGGCGGCCACCGAGGCGGGCAGGCTGGGGTTGGGGGTCCCCGGGTACGCGCATCCGCTGCTCGCCCCGGTGGAGTGGGCCGAGCTGACCCGGCCCGGCACCCCCCTGCACTGGGCCGTCCTCAACGTCACGGACGGCCCGGGCGGCCGGCCCGACCCGCACTGCACGGAGGCCGCAGCGAAGCTCCGTCACGCGGGCGGCGAGGTCCTCGGCCATCTCGCCATGCGAGACGGCGAGCGGTCCTTCGGGGAGCTGATCTCCGACGCCCACCGCTTCCGGGACTGGTACGGAGCCGACGGCTTCTACCTCGCCGACGCCCCGGCGGGGAAGGCGGAACTGGCCTCCGTGCGCCGGGTCGCGGACACCCTGCGGGGCCTCGGCGAGGACCTGCGGATCGTCCTCGGACACGGCACCCATCCCTACGAGGGATATACGGAGACCGCCGACCAGCTGGTCACCTTCTCCGGGAACTGGGCCGACTACCGCTGGTCGCAGGTGGCGGAGTGGACGGCGGACCACCCGCCGGAGACGTTCTGTCACCTCGTGCACGGGGTACCGCGCACGCATCTGGAGGAGGCGCTGCGGATCGCTCGCTGGCAGGGCGCGGGGACCATCTGGTTCACCGACCGGCGCGGGGCCGCGGACCGGGATCCCTGGGCGTCGATGCCCGGGTACTGGGACGAAATCGTCTCGCGGATCGGACCGGGTGTCTCGGAATGAAGGAGGGCGTGGCAGTGTTACGGGAAGAACCACCGTTAAGACTTAATCATCTACGGAGTCCCCGTGTCGCTGCCACCCCTGGTAGAGCCAGCTGCTGAGCTCACCGTTGACGAGGTCCGTCGGTACTCCCGCCACCTGATCATCCCCGACGTGGGGATGGACGGCCAGAAGCGCCTGAAGAACGCCAAGGTGCTGGCCGTGGGCGCGGGCGGCCTCGGCTCGCCCGCCCTCATGTACCTGGCCGCGGCCGGTGTCGGCACGCTGGGCATCGTGGAGTTCGACGAGGTCGACGAGTCGAACCTCCAGCGCCAGATCATCCACAGCCAGGCGGACATCGGCCGTTCCAAGGCCGAGTCGGCCCGCGACAGCGTGCTGGGCATCAACCCGTACGTGAACGTGGTCCTTCACGAAGAGCGGCTCGAAGCCGACAACGTGATGGAGATCTTCAGCCAGTACGACCTCATCGTCGACGGCACGGACAACTTCGCCACGCGCTACCTCGTGAACGACGCCTGCGTGCTGCTGAACAAGCCGTACGTCTGGGGCTCGATCTACCGCTTCGACGGCCAGGCCTCGGTCTTCTGGTCCGAGCACGGCCCGTGCTACCGCTGCCTCTACCCGGAGCCGCCCCCGCCGGGCATGGTCCCGAGCTGCGCCGAGGGCGGCGTGCTGGGCGTGCTCTGCGCGTCCATCGGGTCCATTCAGGTCACCGAGGCCATCAAGGTCCTCACGGGCGTCGGCGAGTCGCTGGTCGGCCGCCTGATGATCTACGACGCCCTGGAGATGCAGTACCGCCAGGTCAAGGTCCGCAAGGACCCCGACTGCGCGGTCTGCGGTCCGAACGCGACCGTCACCGAGCTCATCGACTACGAGGCCTTCTGCGGCGTCGTGTCGGAGGAGGCCCAGGAGGCCGCGCTCGGCTCGACGATCACTCCCAAGCAGCTCAAGGAGTGGATCGACAACGACGAGCCGATCGAGATCATCGACGTCCGCGAGATCAACGAGTACGAGATCGTCTCGATCCCCGGCGCGAAGCTGATCCCCAAGGGCGAGTTCCTGATGGGCACCGCCCTCCAGGACCTGCCGCAGGACAAGCGCATCGTCTTGCACTGCAAGACGGGTGTCCGCAGTGCGGAAGTCCTCGCGGTCCTGAAGTCCGCGGGCTTCGCGGACGCGGTCCACGTCGGCGGCGGCGTCATCGGCTGGGTCCACCAGATCGAGCCCGAGAAGCCGGTCTACTAGAAGTCACCGGAAGGGGCCGTACCTCGCTCGCGCGAGGTACGGCCCCTTCGCCGTGTTCCGGTGCGTTCCGTGTGTCGCGGGCCTAGGGTCTGTTGCGAAAGTGGATCTTGTTCCTTCATGATCACGTCTCGTGGGACGTGGAGATCTGACGAACGGCCAGTGGGCCCGGCTTGAGCCGTTGCTGCCGCAGGGCATCAAGTCGGGCCGGCCGCAGGTGTGGACGCGCCGGCAGCTGATAGACGGCATACGGTGGCGGACCCGGACCGGTGCTCCGTGGCGGGACGTGCCCGAAAGATACGGGCCCTGGGACCGGGTTTACGACCTGTTCCGACGCTGGCAGCGGGATGGAACCTGGACCGGGATCCTCACCCGGCTCCAGGCCGAGGCGGACGCGAAAGGCCTGATCACCTGGGACGTGAACGTCGACTCCACCGTCTGCCGGGCCCACCAGCATGCCGCCGGGGCGGCGAAAAGGGGGATCTCCAGAAGGAGCCGCCCGGCGGAGTCTTCATTGAGCCCTCCGACCACGGCATCGGACGTTCCCGCGGCGGGCTGAGCACCAAGATTCACCTGGCCGTCGAGCAGGGACAGAAGCCCTTGTCCCTGGTGATCACGGCCGGGCAACGCGGCGATTCCCCGCAGTTCGAGCCGGTCATGGAAGCGATCCGGGTGCCCCGGCTCGGCCTGGGCAGGCCGCGCAAGCGCCCGGACCGAGTGCGGGCCGACAAGGCGTACGACTCCCGCAGCAACCGCTCCTACCTGCGCAGACGCGGGATCAAGGCCACGATCCCGCTCCCGGCGGACCGGATCCGCAACCGGCAGGGACGTGGCTCGCACGGAGGTCGGCCGCCGAAGTTCGACCGAGACGACTACAAGCAGCGGCACGCGGTCGAGTGCGGGATCAACCGCCTCAAGCGCCACCGAGCCGTCGCCACCAGGTACGACAAACTCGCCGTCCGCTACGAAGCGACCGTCCTGGTCGCAGCCATCAACGAGTGGCTCTGACACTGCCGACCGGAAGTAGATCACCCATTCCTTCCCCGCCTGCCGTCGGCCAGGATGACCGGGTGATACTCCATGTTGTTCTCGCTGGCGACCACGTCCGCCTTCCGGAGTCTGCCCCCCTTCCTGCAGATTTCGCCCCCAAAGGCATCATCCCCGCGGCGGTCATACGGGACGCCGACCCGGATGTCTCCCCACCGGAGATCCGGACTGTCTCGGGAGAGACCGTCTTCGTCTCGGCCAAACGGCGTACCGAACTGGAACGCTTCT
Source organism: Streptomyces sp. NPDC002886 (assembly GCF_042888445.1). Taxonomy (NCBI): domain Bacteria; kingdom Bacillati; phylum Actinomycetota; class Actinomycetes; order Kitasatosporales; family Streptomycetaceae; genus Streptomyces; species Streptomyces sp. NPDC002886. Next base: position 581,996 of record NZ_JBIAPV010000003.1, on the reverse strand, counting down.
GCATCGACAACCGGATTCCCCGACGGTCCAGGCCCGACGTGTGGGGCGACCTTCTCGAGCCCTTCCTCGACACCGAGTTCACCAACGAGCGCCAAGCCGCCACTCAGGCCCGCCTGGACCAGGCCGGCCTGGGACCCGACGAAGTGGCCGGCATCCGGTACAAGGTCGCCCCACTGATGCGCGCCTACAACACTTTCTACGAGGACTGGCACCACCTCGGCCTGGCGGACCTCCTGGACGCTGCAACCGCAGACTCGGTTCCTCAGCACCAGCAAATGAAGCCCAGCGAGATTGCCGCCTTCTGTGCGTGGGCGATGAAGATTGCGGACCTCGGCCACTTTCACAACAGGCCCTAGACGGGTGCGGTCGGCGTCGGGGACTTCGACGCCGTGCAGACCGTGCCCCCGCCTGGCACCTTCCCGTCGAGCAGGTAGGAGTTCACGGCCTGTTGCACGCAGGGGTCGCCGCTGTTGTAGGCGCCGTGCCCCTCGCCCTTGAAGGTGAGCTCCACGCCGACGCCGGGGCCGAGCCGCTCGACCATCTTGCGGGCGCCCTCGTACGGGGTCGCCGGGTCACCGGTGTTGCCGATCACCAGGATCGGCGCCGAGCCGGGGGCGGAGACGTCCGGGGTGTTCCAGGCGCCGGCGACGGGCCAGTCGGTGCAGCCCATCATGGCCCAGCCGAGGAAGTCCCCGAAGACGGGCGAGGCGGCGCGGAACTCCGGCAGCTTCGCCTTGGTCTGGGCGAGGGTGTACCGGTCCTTCGAGTCGGCACAGCTGATGGCGGTGTTGGCCGATCCGATGTTGCTGTAGGTGCCCTTCGGGTCTCGGCCGTTCAGCGCGTCGGACATGGCGAGCAGCAGCTGCCCTTGGCCGCCTTCGGCCTCGTCCAGGCCCTGTTCCAGCAGGGGCCAGGCCTCCTTGGAGTACAGGGCGAAGGCGATGCCGTTGGTCGCGGCGTCGTCCGTGAGCAGCCGGTCGCCGGAGCCGGGGATGGGCTTGACCGCCAGCTCCTTCTGGAGCTTGATGATGTTCGCCTCGATCTCCTTGACGGTGCTGCCCTGGAGTTGGCAGGAGTCGCCGCGGTTCACGCAGTCCTGGGCGAAGTTGTCGAGCGCGAGCTGGAAGCCCTTGGCCTGGCCGAGGGCGCTCTGCTCGGAGTTCTTGGTCGGGTCGACCACGGCGTCGAAGACGGCCCGGCCGACGTTCTTGGGGAAGAGGTGGGCGTAGACCCCGCCGAGCTCGGTGCCGTAGGAGATGCCGAAGTAGTTCAGCTTCTCGTCGCCGAGGGCCTGGCGGAGCCGGTCCAGGTCACGGGCCGCGTTCTCCGTGCCGACGTGCGGCAGCACCTTGCCGGACTTCGCCTCGCAGGCTTCCTTGTACTTCTTGGAGGTGGCGAGGAACTGCTTCTCCTCCTCCGGCGTCGTGGGGCTCGAGTCGGCGGCGTAGTACGCGTCCAGCTGCTTGTCGTCCTCGCACAGCACGGGCGCGCTGCGGCCGACCCCGCGCGGGTCGAAGCTGACCAGGTCGTACCGCTCGCGCAGGGCGCCGTAGTCCTTCGCCGCGCCGGGCAGGGTGCTGATGCCGGAGCCGCCGGGGCCGCCGAAGTTGAAGACGAGCGAGCCGATCCGCTTGTCCTTGTCGCGGGCCTTGGCCCGGATCAGCGCCAGCGGGATCGTCTCCCCTTCCGGCTCGGCGTAGTCGAGGGGCACGTCGAGGACGGCGCACTGCCAGTCCTTGCCGGGAACCTGCCCGACCCCCTCGGCGGGGGTGGGGGCCTCGCACTCGCCCCACTTGGGCTTCTTGATGCCCTGAGCGGCGCCGTCCTTGCCCCTCTTCTCCTTGCCTCCGCCGTCGGAACAGGCACTGGTGGCGAGCAGCGCGGCGGCAGCGGCGGCGGCAGCGGCGACCCGCAGGGCGTGTGTGGGCATGTCTTCATCCTGTGCGCGTGTCGCGCGCCCCGCCCCCGCGCTGACCCATCCGGGTCACGGGGGCGGGGCGCGCGGTCGGTCACGTCCGAGCGGTCAGGTCCGATCGGTCACTGGGCGGCCGTGGCGGCGGGGATGTCGACACCGGCGGCCCGGCGGGCCGGCCACAGGGAGGCGAGCAGGGCGCCGGCCAGGGCGAGCAGCACACCGAGGGCCAGCTGTCCCCAAGGGATGACCAGGGCGTATCCGGCGACGCTCTCCTGGAGGGTGTTGCCGAGGGCCCAGCCCGTGAAGACGCCCATCACGGTGCCGACGGCCGCGCCGAGCGCGCCGACGAGCAGGGCCTCGATGCGGATCATCCGGGTCACTCCGGCGCGGTCCAGGCCGAGGGCGCGGAGCGTGCCGATCTCCTTGCGGCGTTCGAGCACGGACATCGCGAGGGTGTTGGCGATGCCCAGGGCGGCGATCACCAGGGCCATGCTGAGCATCGCGTAGAAGATGCTCAGCTGGTCGCCGATGCCGCTGGTGTCCTCCGCGCGGATGGCCTCCTTGTCGAGGACGGACAGGGCGGGGTTGTCGCCGAGCGCCTTGACCAGGCTCGCGAGCTGGGCCCGGCCGGGGCCGCCCGCGGTGGCCACGACGATCGCGTCGGTGTACGGGGTGGCGTCGAAGCGGGCGACCAGGGAGTCGGGCGCGGTGATGCTGGGCAGCACCTTGCTCTGCTCCTCCGCGTGGTAGATCGCCCCGATGGTGACCTCGCCCTGCTTGTCCTGCCGCTTCACGGGGAGGCTCTGGCCGACCTTCCAGCCGTTGGCCTTGGCCTTGTAGTCGGCGACGGCGACCTTGCCCTGGCCGAGGCTGTCGAGGGAGCCCGCGGTCACCTCGTAGCGCAGGAGGCGGCCGATGGCGGCGGGGTCGACGCCGGTCAGGACGGAGCGGACGCCGCCGATCTCGTACTCGGTGGACTGGTTGAGGGGGCTGAAGGTGGCGCCGGTCAGCTTCTTGAGGGGCTCGGCGGTGGCGGGGGTCAGCCGCTGCCCGCCCGAGGGGGCCTGCACCAGGTAGTCGCCGGTGATGTCCCGGGTGGTCGCGCCGTCGAGGTACTGGGTGGCGGAGGCGCCGAGGACGGACAGGCCCGAGGCGAGCGCGAGGGCGATGGCGAGCGCCGAGGCGGTGGCGCCGGTACGTCGCGGATCGCGCACGGTGTTGCGGGCGGCGAGGTCGCCGTGCACCGGGCTGAGGCGGAGCAGCAGCGGGCGGAGCAGGGCGGTGAACGGCCGGGACAGCAGGGGGATGAGGGCGAGGGCGCCGGACAGGGTGAGGGCCGCGCCGAGGGCGATGACGGTGCGGGCGTCCTTGGTGTCCGACGCCGTGAGGGCTCCGTACAGGGTCGTGGCCAGGCCGGTGAGCAGCAGGGCGGCGCCGATCCCGGTGCGCAGGGAGCCGGCCCGCGCGGGGGCGGCGGGTTCGGCGGCGCCGAGCGCGGCGACGGGCGGGATGGCCATGGCCCGGCGGACCGGTACCCAGGCGGCGATCACGGGCAGGGCGGTGCCGACCAGCAGCGCGATGATCACGGTGGAGGGGAGCAGGGTCAGCGGGGCGTCCGGGCTGTCGGCGGAGGAGAAGACGGCCTGGAGCAGGGCGGCGACCCCTGTGCCGGTCACGATGCCGGCCACGGAGGCGATCAGGCCGACGAGGACGGACTCGGTGAGCAGGATCCGGCGGACCTGCTTGCGGGTGGCGCCGACGGCCCGCATCAGGGCCAGCTCCCGGGTGCGGCGGGAGACCAGCATGGTGAAGGTGTTGGAGATCAGGAAGGTGGCCACGAACAGGGCGACCGCGGCGAAGCCCACCATGATCTGACTCATGGTGTCGCTGCCGGTGGAGGCCATGTTCGCCTGGATCCGGGCGAGCTGGGCACCGGTGACCGCGGTGGAGTCCTTGGGGATCACCGCTTGGACCCGGCCGAGGAGCTCGGTCACGTCGGTGCCGGGGGCGGCCGTGATCTCGATGTCGGTGTAGTGGCCGGGCTGGAGGAACAGCTTCTGCGCGGTCGTGTCCGCGAACAGCACCAGGCTGCCGCCGGGCGACAGCTTCGAGGCGTCGGTACGGAAGACGCCGCTGAGCCGGTAGGACGCGGCGCCGGTGCTCGTGCCGACGCGCACGGTGTCACCGACGCGGTAGCCGCCCTTGGTGGCGGAGGCCTCGTCGAGGGCGACGGCCTTGCCGTCGCCCGGGCCGGAGCCCTCCGTGAACGCGTAGGCGGGGTCCTTTCCGTCCTTGGCCGGGGCGAAGTTGCCGCCCTTGCGGAAGTCGGCACTGCCCAGCAGCCGGCCCTCGGGGTCGGCGACGGCGGCGAAGCCGTTGACCCGGCCCGCGGCGGCGGCGACGCCGGGGACCTCGGCCAGGGAGGCCGCGGTACGGGAGTCGAGGGTGGTGGGCGGGCCGCCCGGCACGGCGTTGGGCGAGACGTTGAGGGAGATGCGGTCGTAGCCGGCGCTCGCCCGGTCGGTGTTGGCCTGCTTCTGGCTGTCGCCGTAGACGAGGCTGCCGGTGACGAAGGTGACGCCGAGCATGACCGCGAACACGGTCATCAGCAGGCGGGCCTTGTGCGCGAGCACGTTGCGCAGGGCGGTACGGAACATGGGATGCGGATCCTGGAGGGGCGGGCCCGGGGGGAGCGGGCGGGCGGCTGGTTCGGTGCGGGACGCGGAGGGGTCAGCTCGTGCGCGAGCGCGCGTCGAAGGCCTTCATCCGGTCCAGGACCCGGTCCGCGGTGGGCTGCTGCATCTCGTCGACCAGGCGGCCGTCGGAGAGGAAGACCACCCGGTCGGCGTAGGCGGCGGCGACCGGGTCGTGGGTGACCATGACCACGGTCTGGCCCAGCTCGCGCACGGAACTGCGCAGGAAGCCCAGGACTTCGGCTCCGGCACGGGAGTCGAGGTTTCCGGTGGGCTCGTCGCCGAAGATGATCGCGGGGCGGGAAACCAGCGCCCGGGCCACCGCCACACGCTGCTGCTGCCCGCCGGAGAGCTGCCCGGGACGGTGGCCGAGCCGGTCGGCGAGTCCGGTCATCGACACCACGTGGTCCAGCCACTGCCGGTCGGGCTTGCGGCCGGCGATCGTCAGCGGCAGCGTGATGTTCTCCAGCGCGGTCAGGGTCGGCAGCAGGTTGAACGCCTGAAAGATGAAGCCGATCCGGTCCCGGCGCAGCCGGGTGAGCTGCTCGTCGTTCAGGGAGCCCAGCTCGGTGGTGCCGATGCGCACGGAGCCCGCGGAGAAGGAGTCGAGCCCGGCGGCGCAGTGCATCAGGGTGGACTTGCCGCAGCCGGAGGGGCCCATGATCGCGGTGAACTCGCCCTCGCGGAAGGCGATGTCGACCCCGTCCAGGGCGACGACCCGGGTGTCACCGCTGCCGTAGACCTTCGAGAGGCCGGTGGCGGCGGCCGCGACGCCGGTCGGCGCGTGGTGCGGGTGCGGGGCAAGGGGGGCGGTCACGGGGACTCCTCTTCGGGCGCGGGAAGCTGCACTTCGAAGGGTGTCCGGGGGAGGTATCGGGGCTTGGACCGCGTCGTATCGGCGTCCGCTCCGGCCTGTATCGATCGTGTAGCCGACGGGCTCTCAGCCCGGCAGGCGCAGCGTCGCGACGGCGCCGCCGTCCGGGGCGTTGGCGAAGCGGAGTTCGGCTCGGAGCACCCGGGCCTGGCCCGCGGCGATGGTCAGTCCCAGGCCGTGGCCCGTACCGCGTTCCGCCGCGCCCGTCTGGAACCGGCGCGGGCCGTCGCGCAGCAGGTCCGGGGGGAATCCCGGGCCGTGGTCGCGTACGACGACCGTACGGTCCTCGACGGTGACCCGCACCGGGCCCTTCCCGTGCCGGTGGGCGTTGACGACGAGGTTGCCGACGATCCGTTCGAGGCGGCGCGGGTCGGTCTCCACGTGCTCGCCCTGCCCGGTGACGTCGACCTCGGTGGTCAGGCCGGTGCGCGTCACCGCCTCGGCGACGACCGCGCCGAGCGGAACCCGGGCGTGCACCGCCCATTCGGCCCCGGCGTCGAGCCGGGAGATCTCCAGGAGGTCCTCGACGAGGCCGCGCAGATCGCGCACCCGGGCGCGGAGCAGATCCTCGGTCTCCCCGTCCGGGAGCAGATCGGCGGTGACGAGCAGGCCGCCGACCGGCGTGCGCAGTTCGTGGGCCACGTCGGCGGTGAACCGGCGCTCGTCGCGCAGGCGGCGGCCGAGGGTGTCGGCCATGCGGTCGACGGCCACGGCGATGTCGGACACCTCGTCGCCGCCCCTGGTGGGTCCGGTCCGGGCGTCCAGGTCCCCGTTGGAGACCTGCACGGCGGTCTCGGAGACCCGCCGGAGCCGGCGGGCGAGGGCCCCGGCTCCCAGGGCCGCCACGGGAGTGGTCACCGCCAGGGCGATCAGCGAGGCCACCGCCATGGTCAGGTCGAGCCGGTGCAGCTCGCTGAACTCGTTGTTGATGGTGATCTGGACGGCCACCAGGGGGCTGCCGGGACCGCTGACCCGCTGGGCTCCCCAGACGGTCGGGTCGGTGCTTCCGGGTACGTTCCCGCCGTAGGACACGTGCGGCTCGTCGTCGGTGGGCTTGCTCAGGGCGTAGGGCAGGTCGGCCGGATCGAGCCGGGCATCGCCGGCCAGCGTCCCCGACCGGCGGTAGACGTCGGTGGCCGAGATCACGTCGTCGAGGGCCTGCCGTTCGGCCCGGTGCCGGATGTCGTGCTTGGTCCACACGTGCACGAGCAGGCCCACCACCAGCGCGACCATGCAAGCCGTGGCCGCCGCGAGCGCGGCGATCTTCCAGCGCAGCGTCACCCGGGGCCCCGGTGACCGGTACGGAGAGGACACCGTTCTCAACGCCTGAGCTTGTAGCCGAAACCGCGGACCGTTTCGATCCGGTCCCGGCCGAGCTTGCCGCGCAGCCGCTGCACGCACAGGTCCACGACCCGGCTGTCGCCGTCCCAGCCGTAGTCCCAGACGTTGCGCAGCAGGGTGTGGCGCTCCAGCACGATGCCCGGGTGGGCGGCGAACTCCAGCAGCAGCTTCAGCTCGGTCGGGGTGAGCGCCACCGGGGTTCCGCCGACGGCCACGTCGAGGCCGCCGGTGTGGATGGTGAGGTCCCCGAAGGCCAGCAGTTCGCCCTCGGCCGGTCCCGCCCCTTCCTCCGGGGCCTGTCCGGCCGCCGGTGCGGGGGCGTAGGTGGCCCGCCGCAGCAGCGAACGGATGCGGGCCACGAGCACGTTGGTGTCCACCGGCTTGACCACGTAGTCGTCCGCCCCGGCCTCCAGGCCGGAGACGATGTCCAGCCCGTCACCGCGCGCCGACATCATCAGGACCGGGACCAGGCTGGTCTCCCGGACCTTGCGGCACAGGCCGATCCCGTCGAGGCCGGGCAGCATCACGTCGAGGATCAGCAGGTCGAAGTCCTCGTCGCGGAAGGATTCGAGGCCGGTGAGTCCGTCGGCGGCGGCCCGCACGGTGTACCCGTAGCGCTCCAGGGAGACGGTGAACGAGCGGCGCATCAGCTCGTCGTCCTCCACCAGCAGCACGCGGACGGGCCGCGGGGCGGCGTGAGCCGGGGTGGGGGAGGACACGGGGACGACTCCGTTTCGGCGGGCGGGGCGGGTACCTGGAAGGAACGATAGGGCCGCGGAAGCCGTGATTCCCTTCGTCACGGCCCCGCGGACCGATCAGATGAGGAATCAAGCGTTCTCTGATACCCGCCCGATACGAACGGCCGGGGGTTCGCTACGGCTGCGCCAGGACCTGCTTCGCCGCAGCGCGCCCCGTCGCGACGCAGGCGGCCACGCCCACGCCCTCGTACGCCGCTCCGCACAGGGCGATGCCCGGGAGCTTCCCGGCGGCCTCGCGGATGCGGGCGACGCGCTCGCGGTGTCCGACGCCGTACTGGGGCAGGCCCCGGTCCCAGCGGGTGACGCGGGTGGCCAGGGGTTCGCCCATGGGGCCCACCGCGTGGTGGAGCTCGGCGATGGCCGAGCGGACCAGGTGGCGGTCGGGGCGGCCGAGCAGCTCGTCCTCGCCGATGCGCCCGATGGAGGCGCGGAGCACGAAGGTCTCGGGGGCCGAGTCGTGCAGCCAGGACCACTTGTTGGAGAGGAAGGAGGCGGCCTTCAGGGTGTGGCCGTCGACCGGCGGGACCAGGAAGCCGTTGCCCTCGGGGAGGAAGTGGGCCTGGGCGCGGGAGAAGGCCATGGTGATGACGGCGGTCGAGGCGTGCGGGATCGAGGAGAGTTCGGCCTCGGCCAGCGGGGAGTGCGGGCGCAGCAGCTCCGCCGCCGCGAAGGCGGGCAGGGCGAGGATCACCGCGTCGGCCTCCATCGTCAGCGCGCCGTCGCCGGTCATCGCCTGGACGCGCCAGCGGTCGCCGGCGATCCGCTGGAGCGAGCGTGCCGTCGTCCCGGTGAGGATGCGCGCTCCGCAGGCTTCCGCGACGGCCGCCGGGAAGCGCCCGGTGCCGCCGACGACGCCCTGGACGGCCACGGCCCCCGAGCGGGGGGCGCCCGCCGCGCGCATCCGGCGCAGGGCCGGGAGGAGCGGGGTGCCCTGTTCCGCGAGGGCCGCGATGCGGGGCATGGCCGCGCGCAGCGAGAGCCGGTCGGCGAGGCCGGCGTAGACGCCGCCGAGCATGGGTTCGATGAGCCGGTCCACGGCCTCCTGGCCGAAGCGGCCGGCCAGGTACGCGGTGACCGAGCAGTCCTCGGTGAGCGGGGTGGCCGGGAGGGTCTCCTCGGCGGCGACGCGTGCGACGCCCTCGGGGGAGAGCAGGCCGGTGCCGATCAGCGCGGAGGGGTCGGTGGGGACGCCCATCACGTGTCCGGCGGGCAGCGGGCGCAGGGCGCCGTTGGTCCAGATGGTGGTGGCGGCCTTCGCGGGATCGCAGAGGGCCTCGCCGAGTCCGACGGCGGCGGCCAGTTCCACGGCCTCCGGGCGCAGGGCCATGAGGGATTCGGCGCCCTCGTCGACGGTGATGCCGGCGATGGTGCCGGTCCGGAGCTTCCCGCCGACCTTGGCGTGGCTCTCCAGGACGGTCACGTCGGCCTGGCCGCGCAACTGCCACGCGGCGGCCAGACCGCTGATCCCGCCACCGATGACGATCACTGAACGCATTGTGTTCTCCCGTGGCCGAGGCCGTGGTCGATATGTTCCCACATGCAACATATGTGAGCGGAGCGGTTCAGCGCCTCATGCTTTCGGCCAGAGCCCTGATGTCCTCCGGATACGGGAAGCTGCCGGGCTCGTACGCGCAGTACGGGTCCGCCTCCAGCACGTCGCGCGTGAAGCCGTACGCCCGGGAGCGCGAGCCCCCGCACACCGTCTTGAACTCGCACGCCCCGCACTTCCCGCGCAGCAGCGAAGGGTCGCGGAGCTTGGTGAAGAGCGCCGAGCCCCGGTAGATCTCGGTCAGCGGGTGGTTCTTCACGTTGCCCGCCGACAGGGGCAGGAAGCCGCTGGGGTGCACCTCGCCGGTGTGCGAGATGAAGACGAAGCCGCGGCCCGAGGAGACGTCCATGGGCGGCCGGCGCACGGCCCGCCGCTCCCCGTCGAAGACGCCCAGCTCGCGGGCGCGGGCCGAGAGGCGCTCGTACAGTGCGCCCAGGACCGGCTTCTCGCCGCGCGCGTCCAGGACGGTGCGCTGCATCACGACCCGCCGGAAGTGGTGGCCCTCGGTCGTCTTGGTGGCCATCACCGCCCCGCAGTCGTACAGGAAGTGCAGGACGTCCTCGATCTCGGCGGCGGTCAGCGAGTCCAGCTGTTCCCCGCGCCCGGTCGGGACCAGGACGAAGCCCGACCAGAGCATCGCGCCCTCGCGCTTGACCAGTGCCGCGATGTCGGCGAGGTCCTCCAGGCTGTCGCGGGTGACCGTGGTGTTGATCTGCACCTTGAGCCCGAGCTCGCGGGCGGCCCGCCAGCCCTCCAGCGTCCAGTCGTAGACCCCGGGCACCCCGCGGAAGGCGTCGTGCCGCTCCGCCGACGAACCGTCCAGGGAGAGCGAGAGCGCGATGGCCCCGGCCTCCCGCACCGCTACGAGGTTCTCCCGGGTCAGCGTCGGCGTACCCGACGGGGACACCGCGACCCGCAGGCCCAGCGAGGTCCCGTACGCGACGAGGTCGGTGAGGTCGGCGCGCTGGAAGGGGTCCCCGCCGGTGATCACGAAGAGCGGACTGGGCTTGCCGAAGGCGGCGATCTGGTCCATCACCCGGCGGGCGTCCGCCCCGTCGAGCTCCTCGGGGTGGCGCAGGGTCTGGGCCTCGGCCCGGCAGTGCAGACAGGCCAGCGGGCAGGCCCGGGTGGCCTCCCAGATGACGATGAAGGGCCGGTCGGAGACCGCGTGGCGGGGCTGCCGCACCACGGTGTGGGAGGACCGGGCGGTGTGTTCGGGGCGGGGATTCACGAGACCCGCTCCCAGCCGCGCTTGCTCGCGCGGTTGGCGAGCTGCTTCGGGTCCCGCTTGCGGTAGACCACGTACGGCCGGAACAGGTACTTCAGCGGCACCGAGAACATGTGCACCAGGCGCGAGTACGGGATCAGCGCGAACAGCGTGAAGCCGAACAGGATGTGGATCTTGAAGGCGAGCGGGGCGCCCGCCATCAGGTGGTAGTCCGGGGTGAAGGTGAACAGGCTGCGGAACCACACGGAGATGCCGTCGCGGTAGTTGTACCCGTCCGTCATCCCGGCCGAGTTCATCAGGGTGGCCGTCAGCCCGAGGACCATCGCGCCCAGCAGGAACGAGTACATCAGGTGGTCGCTGCGCAGTGTCGCCCTGCGCACGGCCGGCACCTTGAAGCGCCGGTAGACCAGGATCCCGATGCCCGCGGCGGCCGCCACGCCCGCGACGGTGCCGGTGGCCAGCGCCATCAGGTGGTACGCGTGGTCGCTCAGGCCCACCGCGTCGGTCCAGCTCTTGGGGATGAGCAGACCGACCACGTGGCCCACGATCACGAAGAGCATGCCGAAGTGGAAGAGCGGCGAGCCGATCCGCAGCAGCCGCGACTCGTGCAGCTGCGAGGAGTGCGTGGTCCAGCCGAACTTGTCGAAGCGGGCCCGCCAGACCGTGCCCGCGATCAGCAGGGCGATCGAGACGTACGGCAGTACGCCCCACAGGAGGAGGTCCATCAGGCGGGCATCCTTTCGGAGGCGGAAGCAGCGGCTCGGGAAGCCGTCGTGGGCCAGGGGAGGTCGGTCGGGGCCCCGAGGGGCAGGTCTGCCGGCATGTCGAGGCCGGGCCCGAAGGGCTCCAGCGCCGAGCCCGCGCCCACCAGCTCCTGCGGCGGCCCGTTCTTCGCGAGGGCCTTCGCCTCCGCCTTGGTCTCGGGGGAGGGCCCGGGCAGCGTCGCGCAGACGGCTTCCAGTACCCGGGCGTACGGGGACCCGGACTCGGTGAGCGCCAGGCGCAGCAGCTCCAGTCCGGCCCGGTGCTCCTGGAGCAGCCGGGTGCCCGCCTCCTCCTCGCGGGCGGCGAACTCCAGGGCCACCGGCAGGAAGTCGGGCAGCTCCTCGCCCGCGAACTCCAGCCCGAAGTCCCGGTAGATCCGCTTCAGCCGGACCAGGGACAGTCCGCGCCGGCGGGTGTCCCCGTCGATCCACCAGGTGAGGTAGAGGCAGCGCCGGTTGCGGGTGTCGAAGGTCGAGGTGTACTGGGAGCAGAGCTCGATCGGGGTCTGGGGCTCGGCCTCGTCGAGGAACGCCCCGAGCAGTGCGGCCGGTTCGGCGGGCGCCCCGGCGAGGGCCGCACGGAGCCGCGGGAGTTCGTCGTGGAAGTAGTCGCCGGGGTACTGCAGTACGCAGCCCGCGACCAGACGTACCAGTGCATCGCCACTCATCGGTTGCCGGATCACGAACGCCTCCTCGTATCACCGAGGTTGAGCATCACCCGGGGTTCGGGCAGGGCGCTCACGGGACAGCCCTGATCGGTGTCGTTCAGCGGGTGGGAGTCGGCCAGCGCGTCGGCGTCGGCGCGCGCGGCGCTGGGGATCACGAAGCGGTCCTCGATCTTGGCGATGGCGAGGAGCCGGAACATGTCCTCCATCTCCTGCCCGGACAGCCCGACGGCCCGCGCGATCGACTCGTCCCGCTCCTCGCCCAGGTTGACGCGGCGCATGTAGGCGCGCATGGCGGCCATCCGGCGCAGCACCGCCTCCACCGGCACGGTGTCGCCGGCGGTGAGCACCGCGGCGAGGTACTCGACGGGGATGCGCAGGGACTCGATGGCGCCGAACAGGTTCCCGGCGTCCTCGCCGTCGCTGCCGGTGGCGGCGACCGCCTCGACGACGGGGGAGAGCGGCGGGACGTACCAGACCATCGGCATCGTCCGGTACTCCGGGTGGAGCGGGAGGGCGACCTGGTAGGTGGCGATCAGGTCGTAGACCGGGGAGTTGCGGGCCGCGTCGAGCCACTCGTCGGTGATGCCGGCCGCGCGGGCGGCGGCGATCACGGCGGGGTCCGAGGGGTCCAGGAAGCACTCCACCTGGGAGGGGTACAGATCGTGCTCGTCCTCGACGGCGGCGGCCTCGGCCACCTTGTCGGCGTCGTAGAGCATCACGCCGAGGTAGCGCATCCGGCCCACGCAGGTCTCCGAGCACACCGTCGGCATGCCGACCTCGATGCGCGGGAAGCAGAAGGTGCACTTCTCGGCCTTGCCGGTCTGGTGGTTGAAGTACACCTTCTTGTACGGGCATCCGGTCACGCACATCCGCCAGCCGCGGCACTGGTCCTGGTCGACCAGGACGATGCCGTCCTCCTCGCGCTTGTACATCGCGCCGGAGGGGCAGGAGGAGACGCACGCGGGGTTGAGGCAGTGCTCGCAGACGCGCGGGAGGTAGAACATGAAGCTCTGCTCGAACTCGAAGCGGATCTTCTCGCCGACCTCGTCGCGGATCTTCTCGATCATCGGGTCCTGCGGGGCGTGCGTGGGCGCGCCGCCGAGGTTGTCGTCCCAGTTCGGACCCCACTCGATCTTGTCGATGGGCTCGCCGGTGAGCTGCGAGACGGGCCGGGCGGTGGGCATGTCGTCGCCCGCCGGGGCCTCGGTCAGGTTCTTGTACTCGTAGGTCCAGGGCTGGTAGTAGTCGTCGATCTCCGGCAGGTCCGGGTTCGCGAAGATCTTGCCCAGCTTGGCGAGGCGGCCGCCCGCCTTGAGGCGGAGCTTGCCGGAGCGGGTGCGCTCCCAGCCGCCCTTCCACTTCTCCTGGTCCTCCCAGCGGCGCGGGTATCCCTGGCCGGGGAGGGTCTCCACGTTGTTGAACCAGACGTACTCGGTGCCCTGCCGGTTGGTCCACGCCTGCTTGCAGGTGACCGAGCAGGTGTGGCAGCCGATGCACTTGTCGAGGTTCATGACCATGGCTACTTGGGCCATAACGCGCACGATTAGAACTCCACCTTCTGGTCGCGGCGGCGGATGACCGTCACCTCGTCGCGCTGGTTGCCGGTCGGGCCGAGGTAGTTGAAGGCCCAGGTGAGCTGGGCGTAACCGCCGATGAGGTGGGTGGGCTTGAGCATCACCCGGGTCAGGGAGTTGTGGATGCCGCCGCGGCGGCCGGTCTTCTCCGTCTTGGGGACGCCGACCGTGCGCTCCTGCGCGTGGTTCATGTAGACCGTGCCGGGCGGCATCTTGTGGGAGACGATCGCGCGGGCGGTGATCACGCCGTTGCGGTTGACCGCCTCGATCCAGTCGTTGTCCGCGACCCCGATCGCGTCGGCGTCCTGCGGGGACATCCACACCGTCTGCCCGCCGCGGCCCAGCGTCATCATGTAGAGGTTGTCCTGGTACTGGCTGTGGATCGCCCACTTGTTGTGCGGGGTCAGGTACCGGACGGCCACCGACTTCGCCTTCTCGTCGACCGTGCCGAGCTCGGGCTCCCCGTACAGGGTGTGCATGTTCAGCGGCGGCTTGTAGACGGGGAGGGACTCCCCGACCTCGTGCAGCCAGTCGTGGTCGATGAAGAAGTGCTGGCGGCCGGTGAGGGTGTGCCAGGGCTTGAGGTGCTCGGTGTTGATCGTGAAGGCCGTGTACCGGCGCCCGCCGGACTCCGAGCCCGACCACTCGGGCGAGGTGATCACCGGGACCGGGCGGGCCTGGGTGTCGGCGAAGGTGATCCGCTTGCCCTCGGCCTCGGCGGCCAGGTGTGCCATCGGGGTGCCGACCTTCTTCTCCAGCGTCTCGAACCCCTGCGTGGCCAGGCGGCCGTTGCTGGTGCCGGAGAGGGAGAGGATCGCCTCGCAGGCCTGCTGCGCGGTCTCCAGGCGCGGGCGGCCGTCGGCGACGCCGCCGCGGACCGTGCCGTTCTTCGCGCCCAGGTAGGCGATCTCCTCGGCCACGTCGAAGGTGACCGCCTTCGTGGTCACGCCCAGCTTGTCCACGAGCGGGCCGAGCGCGGCGAACTTCTCGCCGACCGCCCCGTAGTCCCGCTCCACGACCGCCAGGTTGTACATGGTCCGGCCCGGTACGGGCTCGCACTCGCCCTTCGACCAGTCCAGCGCGACCCCGCCGGGCTGCGCCATCTCGCCGCCCGGGGTGTCGTGCTGGAGGGCGGTGGCGACCAGGTCCTTGCGCACGCCCAGGTGGGTCTTGGCCAGCTCGCCGAAGCGCTCGGCCAGGGCCTTGAAGGCGTCGTAGTCCGAGCGGGCCTGCCACGGCGGGTCCACGGCCGGGGTGAAGGCGTGCAGGAAGGGGTGCATGTCCGTGGAGGACAGGTCGTGCTTCTCGTACCAGGTGGCCGCCGGGAACACCACGTCGGACAGCAGCGTCGTGGACGTCATCCGGAAGTCCATGGACATGAGCAGGTCGAGCTTGCCCTCCACGTCCTCCTCCCGGTACGTCACGTCCTTCGGCGTGCAGCGCGGCCCGTCCTCGGGCAGGTTGGAGTGGGTGCCCAGCAGGTGCTTGAGGAAGTACTCGTTGCCCTTGGAACTGGAGCCCAGCAGGTTGGCCCGCCATACGTTGAGCACGCGCGGCCAGTTGCCCGGGGCGTCCGGGTCCTCGCCGGCGAAGCCGAGCTCGCCGCTCTTGAGCTGCCGGACCGCTTCGCCGACCGGGTCCTCGGCCTCGCCCAGCTCCAGCGGGTTGCGGTCGAAGGTCGGGTACGAGGGCATCCAGCCCATCCGGGTGCTCGCCGCCAGGCAGTCCGATCCCGTCATGCCCTCGAAGGCGCCCTTCGCCAGCGGGGAGGCCAGCGCCTCGGCCGGCAGGGTGTCGTAGCGCCACTGGTCGGTGTGCAGGTAGAACCAGGCCGCGCCGATCATCTGGCGCGGCGGGCGCGACCAGTCGGAGGCGGCGGCCAGCGTCGCCCAGCCCGTGACCGGGCGGCACTTCTCCTGGCCGACGTAATGGCCCCAGCCGCCGCCGTTGCGGCCCTGGCACCCGGTGAGGGTGAGCAGGGCCAGGAAGGAGCGGTAGATCGTCTCGGAGTGGAACCAGTGGTTGGTGCCGGCGCCCATCAGGATCATGCAGCGCCCGTTGGACTGCTCGGCGGTCTGCGCGAACTCCCGTGCCACGCGCGCCGCCTGGGCCGCCGGGACCGAGGTCAGCGACTCCTGCCAGCCGGGGGTGCCCGGGGCGCCGGCGTCCTCGTAGCCGGTGGGCCACACGCCGGGCAGGCCCTCGCGGCCGACCCCGTACTGGGCGAGCATCAGGTCGAAGACGGTGGTGACGAGCTTGCCGCCCAGCCGCCGTACGGGCACGCCGCGGCGGATCGTGCCGCGCGGTTTCCCGTCCTGGTCCACGCCCTGCTCGTCGTCCTCGAAGCGGGGCAGGACGATCTCGACGTTCTCGTCGGCGGTGCCGTGGAGGGTCAGGCGCGGGACGGTGTCGCCGAGTTCGAGGTTCCACTCGGGCTTCTCGTTCTCGCCCCAGCGGTGACCGAGGGTGCCGTTCGGGACGACGGCCTCGCCGGTCGTGTCGTCGATCAGGACGGTCTTCCACTGCGCGTTCTCGGTGGCCTGGCCGAGATCGGCGGCGGTGACGAACTTCCCCGGAACCAATCCCTGTTCGGTCTCGGTGAGGGAAACCAGGAAAGGCAGGTCCGTGTACTGGCGGACGTAGTCCGTGAAGAAGGGGGTCTGCTTGTCGACGAAGAATTCCTTGAGGATGACATGGCCCATCGCGAGGGCCAGCGCACCGTCCGTACCGGGGTGCGGGTGCATCCATTCGTCGGCGAATTTGGTGTTGTCCGCGTAGTCCGGGGAAACGGTGACGACCTTCTGGCCGCGATAGCGGGCCTCGGCCATCCAGTGCGCGTCCGGGGTGCGCGTGACGGGGACGTTCGAGCCCCACATCATCAGGTACGCGGCGTCCCACCAGTCGCCCGACTCCGGGACGTCCGTCTGGTCCCCGAACACCTGCGGGGAGGCGACCGGGAGATCGGCGTACCAGTCGTAGAAGGACAGCATCGGCGCGCCGATGAGCGAGTGGAAACGGGCGCCGGCCGCGTGCGAGGCCATCGACATCGCCGGGATCGGAGAGAAGCCGGCGACCCGGTCCGGGCCGTGCTCCTTGATCGTGTGCACGTGCGCGGCGGCGACGATCTCCGTCGCCTCCTCCCACGTCGCCCGCACCAGCCCGCCCTTGCCGCGCGCTTGCTGGTACGTACGCCGGCGGATCGGGTCTGACTGGATGTCGGCCCAGGCCTCGACCGGGTCGCCGAGGCGCGCCTTGGCCTCGCGGTACATCTCCAGCAGGGCGCCGCGCACGTACGGGTAGCGCACCCGGGTGGGGGAGTAGGAGTACCAGGAGAACGAGGCGCCGCGCGGGCAGCCGCGAGGCTCGTACTCGGGGCTGTCGGGGCCCACGGAGGGGTAGTCGGTGGACTGGGTCTCCCAGGTGATGATCCCGTCCTTGACGTAGACCTTCCACCGGCAGGAGCCGGTGCAGTTCACGCCGTGGGTGGAGTACACGACCTTGTCGTGGCTCCACCGGTCGCGGTAGAAGGCCTCCGCGGCGCGGCCTCCGGTGTGGTGCACGGTCCGCAGGTCGTCCGAGACCTCCGCGGTCCTGAAGAAGCTGCCCGCCCTGATCAGCGATTCGGCGGCGTCCTGGTGCCGGTCGCGTCCATCGCGTTCGTGGCGCTCGTTCAAGGCGACCCTCCAGGCCGGAAACAAAAAGCGGTGCTAAAGGCGGTACTAAAGGCGGTGCGCGGGTCCGGACAAGAGGACCCAGACACGACGCTACGCCCGGCGCGGAGGCGAATCCGATGACAAAGGTCCCGTACGGGCGTGACCTAATTCCGGTCTTTCACAGGTCGAGTGGGTGCCACGCTGGAACGGTCCAACTCCTTTGCGCGGCCGGAAAATTACGAGCTCGCATACCAATTACCGAAAGGAAGGCTGGGAGCGTGCCGCCGAAGAAGGCCTCCTGGATCCCGGACCAGCACGGGGCGTGGGCGATGCTCACGGTGCCCTTCCTCGCGGGTACGTTCCTGGCGCCCCGGCCCGGCCCGCAGCACGCCCTGCTCCTCGCGGCCTGGCTCCTCGGCTACGCCGCCGTCTTCCACGCCCAGCAGTGGCTGCGCCTGCGCCGGGTCGCCGCCCGCCGCCCGGCCGTGGCCCGGCGGCACGTCCGCCCGGCGCTCGTCCTCGGCGCGGCGACCGCCCTCGCGGGGATCCCGCTCGCGGCGCTCCACCCCTGGCTGCTGCTCGCGGGCGCGGCGGCGGCGCCCTTCGTGGCGGTGAACTCCTGGTTCGCGCGGAACAACCGCGAGCGGGCCCTGGTCAACGGACTGGTGGCCGTGGTCCCGGCGTGCGGGATGCTCCTGGTGGCGGCGCGGCTGGGCGGCGGCGGCCTGCCCTGGGCCCCGGCCGCCGCCTGCCTGCTGTACTTCGCGGGCACGGTCCCGTACGTGAAGACCATGATCAGGGAGCGGAACTCCCGTACGTACTACCGCGGTTCGGTGACTTACCACGCGTCGGCCACCCTCCTGGCGGCCTGCCTCTCCCCATGGCTGACCCTCCCCTTCGCGGCCTACCTGACCCGGGCCGCGGTGCTCCCCGGCCGCGGGCTCAAGGTGGCGGTGGTCGGCGCCGTCGAAGTCCTGGGGTCGGCGGCGCTGCTGGCCTCGCTGCTGCTGGTCTTCTGAGGGGCAGCGGGGGTCAGAGGGGCAGTGAGCGGAATTCGTCCAGGATGGCGAAGCCCGTGTTGTCGTAGAGGCTCATGGCCACCTCGTTGCCGCCGAAGACGTTGAACATCATCGCCTCGTCGCCGCCCTGCCGGGCCGCCCATTCGCCGACGGACATCGCGGCCCGGCCGTAGCCCTTGCCGCGGTGCTCCTCGTACACCTCCAGCGAGAAGCCGAAGGTGACGCCCGGCAGGTAGCCGTGGTTCACCCAGCCCGTGCCGATCACCTGCCCGTCGGCCTCCATCGCGTAGAAGGCGTGCCCGGGGGTGCGGTAGCCCTGCGGGAGGTGGCGGGCGAAGTCCTCGTCGGACTTGACCTTGGCCTGCTCCGGGGTGAGGGCTCCGGCCCGGACGATGTCCGCGACGTACGCGGCCTCCTCGCCCGCGTACCAGCCGGGGTACTCCTCCTCGGTGAGCGGGCGGACGCCGAGGCCCGGCGGCAGCTCCGGCCGCTCGGCGGCGGCGCGCATCCGGTTCTGGCCCCGTACGGGGTAGTCGGCGAAAACCGCGTGCGCCTCGTCGGCGGCGCCCGTGAGGCGGACCTCCACCCGGCCGGCGCCCCGCTCGGCGCACCAGCGCTCGGCCCACTCCCGGGCGGCCACCGCGGCCGGTCCCTGCACCGCCGTCAGGTCGTGGATCCGGCCCACGGCGGCCCCGTTGTCCTCCGACACCCCGACCGCGATCCATCCGGCGCCGTCCGTGGCCACCGTCCAGCCGTCGACGCCCTTCAGCGCCCGCTCCAGCAGGGCCCGGGCGAGGGGATCCGAGCACCCCGCGGCCCGGTACCCGGCGAGCACCCGCTCCTCGAAGCCGGCCCGCCACTCGGCCCGGTCGGTCACGATCCGTATGTCGTTCATCCGGCCAGCCTAGGCCGGGCCTCCGACAGGGCTCCAGGGGATTTGGATCGCCAAGGGGTTCAGATCGGCTGGGGGTTCAGATCGCCAGAGGGGTCAGATCGCTTCCTTGCGCGTGAGGAAGTTGAAGGAGATCCATCCCGGCAGCACCGGCAGCCAGAACGTCACCACGCGGAACAGCAGCACCGCCGAGAACGCCACCTGGCCGTCCAGCCCCGCCGCGACCAGACCCAGGGTCAGCGCGCCCTCCACCGCTCCGATGCCGCCCGGTGTCGGCGCGGCCGAGCCCAGGGCGTTGCCGGCGAGGAAGACCACCGCGATGCTCGCGTAGCTGATGTCCTCGCCGCCCCCGAAGGCGCGGATCGAGGCGTCCAGGCACATCACGAAGCAGCCCGTCAGCAGCAGCATCCCTCCGATGCCGGTCAGCAGCTTCTGCGGGCGCTGGAGCACGTCCAGCATGCGCGGTACGACGCCGGCGAACAGGGCCCGTACCCGGGTCGCCACGAACTTCCGCAGGAAGGGCACGGCCGTGACCACCAGCACCAGCACGGCCACCGTCAGCAGACCGGCGATGACCGTCCTCGACGGGGTCATCTCGGGGGTCTTCTCGGTCCCCGTCAGGTAGCCGAAGGACAGCAGCAGCAGGATGTGGCTCGCCAGTCCGAAGAGCTGCGAGGCGCCCACGCTGGCCACCGCGAGCCCCGGCCGGATGCCCGCCCGCTGGAGGAAGCGAGTGTTCAGCGCGACACCGCCGACCGCGGCCGGAGCCACCAGCTTCACGAAGGATCCCGCGACCTGGGCCAGTACGGTCCGCAGGAACGGCACCCGCTCGGGTACGAAGCCCAGCAGGCTCATCGCCGCCGCGAAGTAGGTGAGCGCCGAGAAGGCGAGCGCCACCCCGACCCAGCCCCACTGCGCGTCGCCGATGGTGGTGGCGAAGTCGACGTGCGCGATCTGGGTGACCAGGAAGTACGCGCCGAACGCGCCCGCGATGAACGACACCAGCGTGCGCGGCCGGATCCGCTCCAGCCGGGCCGGTTCCACCGGCGCCTGCGGGCGGATCAGCAGCACCTGCTGGCGGATCTGGCTCAGCAGATCCTCCTCGCGGGCCCCGTCGAGCGCGTCGTCCAGGGCCTTCTTCTCGGCCTTCTTCTCGACCTTGTCGACGGCGGAGCGCGCCGAGGCGGAGGCGGAGTCCGCCCCGCGCGCGGCCTTCGCCGCCCGCGAGGACTCCAGTACGGCTTCCCGCTCCCGGTCCGCCCGCTCCCGCGCCAGCTTGCGCAGCGTCGCCCGCGTGGAGCGGCTCAGCGCGATCGGCTGGAGCAGCGGCAGGCAGTCCGCCACCGCGTCCGGGCCGAGCACCGAGACCGCCGAGGCGACCGAACGCTCGGCGCCGACCCGCAGGCCGAGGGTGGTGAGCAGCTGCGCGATGTCCATGCGCAGCACGAGGTCGCCGGCCGCGATCTCGCCGCCGCGCAGGTCGGTCAGGGTGATGGTGTCCGCGGCAGGTTCGCCCGCGGCGGCGCCGCTGCCGGAACGATCCACCACGAGGGCGTCCCCGGTCAGCCGCCGGTGTGCGATCCGCCGGGACTGCAGGGCCCGTACCTGCTGCCAGGCGTTGCGGCTCAGCTCGTCGGTGATCTCCTCGTCGGCCAGCGAGTCCAGGCTCCGGCCGCCCAGGTGCTCGTAGACGAGCATCACGGCGTCCGGACCCAGCTCGGAGGTGGCGATGAGCTTGGGCGCGTTGGCTCCGGCGGCGATGGCCGCGTAGGCGAGCAGCGCCTCCTGCTCCAGCGCCTGGCGCAGGGACTGCAGACTGCGCCGGGTGGTGATCCCGCGCAGCGTGAGGCGGCGCCAGACCCGGTAGTAGAAGCCCTGGGCCTGCTGCTCCCGGTCCACGACGGTGACGTCGAGCGGCGGACCGTCCTCCAGGGTGACGTGGTAGCGCCGCCCGCGGTCGCTGACCTCGGTGCTGTCGCCGCCCTCCGGGGACTCGGCGCGCATCGCGCTGACCGGCTGGAAGCCGACCCGGCGCAGGCCGGCGAGGAGGTTCTGGCCGGTGGGGCGGACGTTCGGTGAGCCGACCGCGTACAGGGTTCCGTACGCGACGCTCCAGCCGATCAGCACGGTCAGGATGATCGAGAAGGGTGTGGTGTAGCCGCCGACCAGCATCGCGAAGGCGTCCAGCAGCAGGACCACCCACAGCGCGACGCGCCAGCGCGGGCGCCGGGTCATCCCGACGGCGGTCATGTACGCGATCACGGGCGCGAGGTAGCCGTGCACCGGATCGGTGAGGGCCCCGCCGGCCCCGGTGGGACGGGTCAGGGCCTCCTGGATGGTCTCGGGGGCCCCCTGGGAGACCCACAGGTCGGTGGCGAGGGTCACCCCGTGCGCGAGGACGGCGGCGAGCACGCCGTCGGCGATGCGCAGTCCGTCGCGTTTGATCAGCCGCTCGATGGCGAAGGCCACGGGGACGAGGAGCACGGCGATGCTCGACACCAGCCCGGCGACCTTGATCAGCACGTCGGGCGCCTGCCCGGTGCCGTTGCTGATGTCGGCTTCCAGACCCGCGGTGGTGCCGTGGGCGAAGGCGGCGATGGCGAGGACCACGGCGATGCCGAGGATCCCGACGAGGAGGCGGACCAGGTCCGAGGGGCGGTGCACGCGGGCGGCGAGCAGCGGCTCGTCGACCTCGACCTGGTCGGCGGCCGTGGGAGCGTGGCCGTGCGGGGTCTCGATGTCGTGGGAGGCCGGGGCCTCTGCGGCCGGGGCCGCTGGGGCCGCCGGGGCCGCCTTCCGAAGCGGGGACGGAGCCGGCGGCAGGTCCGCGTGGGGGTCCGCGGGCAAGCCCGCTTGCGGGTCCGCGAGCAAGTCCGCTTGCGCGTCCGCGTGCGTGTCCTCGCGACCCGGTGTCGGGCCTTCGTCTGGGCGCGCGCCGTCGTCCGTCGCCGCGCCGTCCGGAGGACTCACACCCTGCTCCCTTCCCGTCACTTCCGTCTCTTCTTGATCACGTATCACGCGTCACCGCCCGGAAGATGGTGGCACGGACCGACGGCCGTGGGGGGCAGCAGGGTGCGAGCCGGTCCGGAACGCCGGCTTCCATGCCCGTGCCGCCTCCTTGTCGGTCCGGTGCGGCACCATGGGCCGAATGAGCGAAGAGCTGCCGGCGTACGCGGAGCGGGTGCTGGAGGCGGCCGAGCGGATTCCGCCCGGCCGGGTGATGACCTACGGCGACATCGCGGAGTGGCTCGGCGAGGGCGGGCCGCGTCAAGTGGGCCGCGTCATGGCGTTGTACGGGGGAGCGGTGCCCTGGTGGCGCGTGGTGCGGGCGGACGGCCGTCCGCTGCCCGGCAGCGAGCGCAGGGCGCTGGAGAACTACCGGGCCGAGGCCACCCCGCTGCGGCTCACCGGCGACGGCGAGCCGCGGCTCGACATGCGGCGGGCGCGCTGGGACGGCGGCGCCGGGCGGGATGAAGGTCACATGTGACAGCTTCGGCCATGCGCGGCCCGGAGGGGTGGCCGAAGAGACGTGCGAAGCCCCGTACGGGGGACGCGCGGGACCGGATGGCAGTGGGGGCGGAAGCGCGCACGGGAGGACGGCCTGGGGCCCGGACGGGACTCCCGGGGAAACTGCGCCCGCCGCGCGCCGTGCCGTAGCGTTGCCCCTTCGACTCCGACCCGCGCCTCGGCCACCGCCCGGGACGTCACCCCAGGAGCGGCAGCAGCAACCGCTGCGGCAGCGACCGCCGCAACGGCAGACCCACCAGGACCGGCACCCCACGTGAACACCTCTTCCTCCGACGGCCACCGCTCCGAGCGGCGGCGTACGCGGAACCCGGACGCGTACCGCCTGGTGCGTACCGGTGCGGAGCGGGTGGATCCCCCTGTGCTGGACGCAGCGCAGCGGGCGGTGGTTGAGCACACCGGCGGCCCGCTGCTGGTCCTGGCCGGACCGGGCACCGGGAAGACGACCACGCTGGTCGAAACGGTCGCGGCCCGCGTGGAGTCCGGGGCCGACCCCGCGCGCATCCTGATCCTCACCTTCAGCCGCAAGGCCGCGGTGGAACTGCGCGACCGGACCGCACTGCGGCTCGGCGGCGCGCGCGCCCCGCAGGCCACCACCTTCCACTCCTTCTGCTACGGCCTGGTCCGGGCGCACCAGGACGCGGAACTCTTCGCGGACCCGCTGCGACTGCTCTCCGGCCCGGAGCAGGACGTCATGGTCCGCACCCTCCTCGAAGGGCAGCGCCGGCTCCGCTCGATCCGCTGGCCGGACGACCTGCGGGCCGCGCTGACCACGCGCGGCTTCGCGGACGAGGTCCGCGCGGTGCTCGCCCGCGCCCGCGAGCTGGGCCTGGGCCCGCAGGCCCTCTCCGACTTCGCGTCCCGGCTCGGCCGGCCGGACTGGAAGGCGGCGGCGGCCTTCCTCGCCGAGTACCTGGACGTACTGGACCTCCAGGGCACCCTGGACTACGCGGAACTGCTCCACCGCGCCGTCCTCCTGGCGGAACGCACCCCCTCGCTCTCCTCCCTGTACGACGTGATCTACGTGGACGAGTACCAGGACACCGACGCCTCACAGCTGCGCCTGCTGCGCGCACTGGCGGGCCCCGGCGGCCGGCTGACCGCCTTCGGCGACCCCGACCAGTCGATCTACGCCTTCCGCGGCGCGGACATCAACAACATCCTGGACTTCGAGGCCTCCTTCCCGGGAGCGGAGGTCCGCGCCCTCACCACGTCCCGCCGCTCGTCCTCGGTCCTCCTCACCGCCACCCGCCACCTGACGACCCGCATGCCCTTGCCGCGCCTGCCCTCGGCGGCCGTACGGGCCCACCGCGCGCTCGCGTCGACCCGCGAGGGCGGCCGGGTCGAGGTGTTCACCTACCCCACGGCCGGCGCGGAACTGGACAACATCGCCGACGTCCTGCGCCGGGCCCACCTGGAGGAGGGCGTGCCGTGGCAGGACATGGCCGTCCTGGTCCGCGCGGGCGGCCGCACCCTGCCGCAGATGCGCCGCGCCCTGATCGCGGCGGGAGTCCCGGCCGAAACCGACGGCACGGACTCCCCCCTCCGGCACGAGCCGGCCATATCCCCCCTCCTGACGGCCCTCCGCACCCTCGCGGAATCCACCGCGGCGGGCCCCGCCGACGTCGACACCGAGCCGCCCGCCCCCGAGCCCGGCACCGGGCCGTCCGGATCCGAGTCCGGCACCGGGCCGTCCGCCCCCGAGTCCGGCACCGGGCCGTCCGCCCCCGAGTCCGTGCCGGGCTCCGCCGGTGACGCGGCGGAGGCCGGGGGCGTGCTGCCGGACGAGGCCGGCTCCGCCGGCGCCGGGGTGGGCGAGCCTGCCCGCGAGGACGCCTCATCCGCCGCCGAAGGCGGTACCGGCCGGTCCGGCGCGGAGGCCGTGCCCGGCTCCACCGACGGGGGCACGCCCGCCGCGGGCGAAGGGTGGATCGGGGTCGAGGCCGCCCTCGAGCTGCTGTCCTCGCCGCTCGGCGGGATGGACGCCGCCGACCTGCGCCGCCTCGGCCGTGCCCTGCGCGACGAGGAGCGGGCCGCCGGGGTCAAGACGCCCGCGCCCTCCGACGTACTCCTCGCCAGAGCCCTCGCGGAGCCCGAGCGGCTCGTCGCCCACGACCCCGCCTACGCCCGCGGAGCAGAGCGCCTCGGCCTGCTGCTGCGCAAGGCCCGCGAGCTCCTCGCCGGCGGCGGCACCGCCGAGGAGGTGCTGTGGACCCTCTGGGACGGCACCCCCTGGCCGCAGCGCCTCGAGCGCAGCGCCCGCCGCGGCGGCCCCGCCGGCCGCAACGCCGACCGCGACCTCGACGCCGTCTGCGCCCTCTTCGACACCGCCGCCCGCGCGGAGGACCGTACCGGCGGCCGAGGCGCCCTCAACTTCCTCGAACAGCTCGAGGCCGAGGACATCGCCGGAGACACCCTCACCCCCCGCGCCGTCCGCCGCGAAGCCGTCCGCCTCATGACAGCGCACCGCTCCAAGGGCCTGGAGTGGGGACTCGTCGTCGTCGCGGGCGTGCAGGAAGGGCTCTGGCCCGACCTGCGCCGCCGCGGCTCCCTCCTCGAAGCCGACCGCATCGGCCGCGACGGCCTCGCCGAGCCCCTCACCCCCGGCGCGCTCCTCGCCGAGGAGCGCCGCCTCTTCTACGTCGCCGCCACCCGCGCCCGCGACCGCCTCGTCGTCACCGCGGTCAAGGCCCCCGCCGAGGACGGCGACCAGCCCTCCCGCCTCCTCACCGAGCTCGGCGTCCCCGTCAAGGACGTCACCGGCCGCCCCCGCCGCCCCCTCGCGGTCCCCGCGCTCGTCGCGGAACTGCGCGCCACCACCGTCGACCCCGACGCCTCGCCCGCCCTGCGCGACGCCGCCGCCCGCCGCCTCGCCCGGCTCGCCGTGCTCACCGACGACGAGGACCGCCCGCTCGTCCCCGCCGCGCACCCGCAGCGCTGGTGGGGGCTGTACGAGCCCACCCTCAGCAGCGTCCCGCTCCGCGACCGCGACCACCCGGTCGCCCTGTCCGGCTCCGCCCTGGAGCAGCTCGCCAACACCTGCTCCCTCCAGTGGTTCCTGGGCCGCGAGGTCAAGGCCGACGCCCCCTCCACCGCCGCCCAGGGCTTCGGCAACGTCGTCCACGTCCTCGCCGACGAGGTCGCCTCCGGACGCACCCCCGCCGACCTCGCCGTCCTCATGGAACGCCTCGACTCCGTGTGGGACTCGCTCGCCTTCGACGCCCCCTGGAAGTCCCGCCAGGAGAAGGACAACGCCCGCGCCGCCCTGGAGCGCTTCCTGCGCTGGCACACCACCGATCGCGGGGGCCGGGCGGCCGTGGCCACCGAGCACGACTTCGACGTCACCCTCGAAGCGGGGGAGTACGCCGTCCGGGTCCGCGGCTCCATGGACCGCGTCGAGGCCGACGCGCAGGGCCGCGCGTACGTCGTCGACTTCAAGACCGGCAAGGCCGCGCCGACCGCCAAGGAGGTCGAACGCCACCCGCAGCTCGCCGTGTACCAGCTCGCCGTACGCGAGGGCGCCGTCGACGAGGTCTTCGACGGCCTGCGCCCCGCACCCGGCGGCGCCGAACTCGTGCAGCTGCGCCAGGGCGCCGCCCAGCGCGACGGCGGGGACACGGTGCCCAAGATCCAGGCGCAGCAGGCCCTGGAGGGGGGCGCCCCCGGCGCCTGGGTCGGCGACCTGCTCGCCACCGCGGCCGGCCGGGTCCTCGACGAACGCTTCGCACCCGCCCTGGGCAAGCACTGCGACCACTGCTCCTTCCGCGCCTCGTGCAGCGCCCGCCCGGAGGGCCGCCAGACGGTGGAGTAGCCCGCCGGGCCGCACGGTCCCGGCCACGCGTCCGGCGGCCGCGCGAGGCGTGGCACGGGGGTGGACCCTCTCCAGCCCGTCCGGCGCGTGAGGACCGGGGTCCGGGCGGAGCCCGGGGAACGGGGGAAGGGCGGGTAGGGGAATCCGTCCCGCAGGGCCGCCCCGCCCCGCACGGTCGGTGCCGCCACCCGCGCTCCCCCCGCCCCCGCCGGAGGCCCGCGCGGCGGGGACTGTCGGTGCGGGCGGCTAGCCTTTTCAGGTGTCCGCGCGTCCGTCCGTCCCGCCGTCCCCGCCGCCCGCCCCGCCCGCACAAGCGCCGCAGGCACCGGCACCGGCCCTCACCGATCCCGAGCAGCTCAAGGAGCTCCTGGGGATCCCCTTCACGCCCGAACAGATGGCCTGCGTCACCGCCCCGCCCGCCCCGCAGGTCATCGTGGCCGGCGCCGGATCGGGCAAGACCACCGTCATGGCCGCCCGCGTGGTCTGGCTGGTCGGCACCGGCGCGGTCGCACCCGAGCAGGTCCTCGGTCTGACCTTCACCAACAAGGCCGCCGGCGAGCTCGCCGAGCGGGTACGGACCGCCCTCGCGCGCGCCGGGATCACCGATCCGGACCCCTCCCCGGCCGAGACCGGCTCCGCCGGCGGCGAACCGCGGATCTCCACGTACCACGCCTTCGCCGGGCAGCTCCTCAAGGACCACGGCCTGCGCATCGGCCTGGAGCCCAGCGCCCGGCTGCTCGCCGACGCCACCCGTTTCCAGCTCGCCGCCCGCGTGCTCCGCGAGGCCCCGGGGCCGTACCCCTCCCTCACCAAATCCGTTCCCGACCTGGTCAGCGACCTGCTCGCGCTCGACGGGGAGCTCTCCGAGCACCTCGTACCGCCGGAGCGGCTGCGCGCGTACGACACGGAGCTCCTCTCCGCCCTCGCCGACGTCAAGCTCAGCAACGAGGACCTGCGCAAGGTCCCCGAGGCGGTCCGCGGCCGCCTGGAGCTCCTGGAGCTGGTCTCCCGCTACCGCGCCGCCAAACACTCCCGCGACCTCCTCGACTTCGGCGACCAGATAGCCCTCTCCGCGCGGCTCGCCACCACCCGGCCCGAGGTCGGCGCCCTGCTGCGCGAGGAGTTCCGCGTCGTCCTGCTCGACGAGTACCAGGACACCTCGGTCGCGCAGCGGCTCCTGCTGTCCGGGCTGTTCGGCGCGGGCACCGGGCACGCGGTGACCGCCGTCGGCGACCCCTGCCAGGCCATCTACGGCTGGCGCGGCGCCTCCGTGGCCAACCTCGACGACTTCCCCGAGCACTTCCCGTACGCCGACGGCAGCCCCGCCACCCGCTTCTCCCTCAGCGAGAACCGGCGCAGCGGCGGCCGCCTCCTGGACCTGGCCAACGAGCTCGCCGCCCCGCTGCGCTCCCTGCACGAGGGCGTCGAGGCCCTGCGCCCCGCTCCGGGCGCGGAGCGCGACGGCTCCGTCCGGTGCGCCCTCCTGGAGACCCACGCCCAGGAGCTCGACTGGATCGGCGACTCCATCTCCCACCTGGTCCGTACGGGTACGGAGCCGCGCGACATCGCCGTACTGTGCCGCTCCGGCGGCGACTTCGCGCGGATCCAGGCGGCCCTCGTCGAGCGCGACGTCCCCGTCGAGGTCGTCGGCCTGTCCGGCCTGCTCCACCTCCCGGAGGTCGCGGACCTCGTCGCCGTCTGTGAGGTCCTCCAGGACCCGGGCGCCAACGCCGCGCTCGTCCGGCTGCTCATCGGACCGCGCTGGCGCATCGGCGCCCGCGACCTGGCCCTGCTGGGCCGCCGGGCCCGCACCCTGATCTCCCGCTCCCCCTCCTCCGACTCCTCCTCGGACGACGACCGCCTCGCGGCGGCGGTGGAGGGCGTGGACCCGGCGGAGATCGTGTCGCTGGCCGACGCCCTGGAAACCTTCCTGGACGGCGCGGGCCGGTCCGCCCCCGACCAGCTGCCCTTCTCCGCCGCGGCCCGGGTGCGCTTCGCGCACCTCGCCCAGGAACTGCGCGACCTGCGCCGTTCCCTCTCGGACCCGCTGATGGACGTCCTGCACCGGGTCCTGTCGGCGACCGGCCTCGACGTGGAGCTGGCCTCCTCCCCGCACGCGCTGGCGGCCCGCCGCCGGGAGACCCTGTCGAGCTTCATGGACGTGGCGGCCGGCTTCGCCTCCCTCGACGGCGAGGCCTCCCTCCTCGCCTTCCTCGCCTTCCTGCGCACGGCCGCCCAGTACGAGAAGGGCCTGGACCACGCCCTCCCCGGAGGCGAGAACACGGTCAAGGTCCTGACGGCCCACAAGTCCAAGGGCCTGGAGTGGGACGTGGTGGTGGTGCCCGACCTCTCCGCGGGCTCGTTCCCGAAGGAGAAGGCCCCGGAGGCCTGGACCTCGTACGCGAAGGTCCTTCCGTACGCCCTGCGCGGGGACGCGCCGACGCTCCCGCCGACCCCGGAATGGACCTCGCCGGGCCTGCGCGCCTTCAAGGCGGCCCTCAAGTCGCACAAGGCCGTCGAGGAGCTCCGCCTCGGCTACGTCACCTTCACCCGCCCGCGCTCGCTCCTCCTGGCCTCGGGCCACTGGTGGGGCCCGACGCAGAAGAAGCCGCGCGGCCCGTCCGCGTTCCTGACCGCCCTGTACGAATACTGCGCCGCGGGCAACGGCGAGATCGAAGCCTGGGCCGACACCCCGGCCCCGGACGCGGAGAACCCGTCCCTGGCCACGGACTCCACCCCGGACCACTCCTGGCCCCTCCCCCTGGACCCCGCCTCCCTCGCCCTCCGCCGGGCCGCCGCCACCCTGGTCGAGTCCTACCTCCACCCGCCCCGCGAGACCCCCCGGGCCGCCCCGGAGGACGCCTACCTCTGGCCCCCGCACTGCGAAGACCCCGCCTACGACGAGGAGCCCCCGGCGCCGTGGCCGGACCCGGAGGACGGGCCGACCGGCACGGCCGCCACCCGGCCGCAGGCCGGGCCGGGCCGGGGCGCGCCCGCCGGCCGACCCGGCCCGGCCGTGCCCGCCGCCGCGGGCGGCGGCGCCGAGGACCTGTGGCCGCAGGACGCGGACCCGTCGTGGTCCGCGTCCCGCCAGCGCCCCGCCGCACCCGGCGCCGCAGAGGACGACCTGTGGCCGGAGGACGCGGCCGGGTCCGGGGGCGCCGACTGGGCCGCGTCCAAGCCCCGCCCGCGCCCCGCCGCGCCCGACGACGACCTGTGGCCGGAGGAAGCCGACTGGGCCGCGTCCAACCCCCGCCCGCGCCCCGCCGGGCCCGACGACGACCTGTGGCCGGAGGCAGCCGACTGGGCCGCGTCCAACCCCCGCCCGCGCCCCGCCGGGCCCGACGACGACCTGTGGCCGGAGGCAGCCGACTGGGCCGAGCCCGCGCCCGGGCCTCGCCCGCGCCCCGCGACACCCGGCGGAGCCGTGCCGCGGCCCGGCCCCGCGGCCGTACCCGGTACCGGCCCCCTCACCCCCGAGGACGCCAGGGCCATCGCCTCCTGGGACCGGGACCTCGACGCCCTGGAGGGCGAGCTCCGCCGTGCCCGCGCGGCCGTCCGCGACGTGGAGCTCCCGGCGGCGCTCTCCGCCAGCCAGCTGCTGCGCCTCGCCTCCGACGAGCAGGGCTTCGTACGCGACCTCGCCCGCCCCATGCCCAAGCCGCCGCAGCCCGCCGCACGCCAGGGCACCCGGTTCCACGCGTGGGTGGAGTCCCGCTTCGACGAGCTCCCGCTGCCCCACCTCGACGTCCTCGACCCCCTCACCGACCTCCCCGGAGCCGCGGCCCCGTCGGGGGACGGCTCCGCGGACGCCTCCGACCAGGACATCGCCGACGAGGCCGACCTCGACTCCCTCAAGGCGGCCTTCGAGCGGAGCCCGTACGCGGACCGGACCCCGTACCGCATGGAGGTCCCG
Source organism: Streptomyces sp. NPDC002886 (assembly GCF_042888445.1). Lineage (NCBI taxonomy): Bacteria > Bacillati > Actinomycetota > Actinomycetes > Kitasatosporales > Streptomycetaceae > Streptomyces > Streptomyces sp. NPDC002886. The sequence continues at coordinate 551,816 of NZ_JBIAPV010000003.1, read as the reverse complement.
GTCCAGCTCACCCTCGCCGGCCGGGTGATCCGCGGCCGGATCGACGCCGTCTACCGCACCGCGGACGCGGACGGCACCGCCACCGGCTACGAGATCGTCGACTGGAAGACCGGCCGCACCACCGAGGCCGACCCCCTCCAGCTGGCCGTCTACCGCCTGGCCTGGGCGGAAGCCACGAACACCCCCCTCGCCCAGGTCACGGCCGTGTTCCTGCACGTCCGCAGCGGCCGCGTCATCCGCCCCCGCAACCTCCCCGACCGCGCCCGTCTTGAGCAGATCCTCCAAGGCAAAACGGACACGGAAAGTGACCATCGAACGGACGGCTAGGCTCGTGGTCATGAGCGACACCCCGGCGGACAGCGTCGTCCGCACGTACATCGACACACACCGCGCCGCCTTCCTCGACGACCTCGCCGACTGGCTCCGCATCCCCTCCGTCTCGGCCCAGCCCGAGCACGCGGACGACGTACGGCGCAGCGCCGACTGGCTGGCCGCGAAGCTCAAGGAGACCGGTTTCCCGGTCACCGAGGTCTGGCAGACGGCCGGCGCTCCCGCCGTCTTCGCCGAATGGCCGAGCGAGGACCCCGCCGCCCCCACCGTCCTCGTCTACGGGCACCACGACGTGCAGCCCGCCGCCCTCGCCGACGGCTGGCACACCGACCCCTTCGAGCCGGTGATCAAGGACGGCCGGATGTACGGGCGCGGCGCCGCCGACGACAAGGGCCAGGTCTTCTTCCACACCCTCGGTGTCCGGGCCCACCTCGCCGCGACCGGCGCGTCCGCCCCCGCCGTGCACCTCAAGCTGATCGTCGAGGGCGAGGAGGAGTCCGGTTCCCCGCACTTCCGCGCCCTCGTGGAGCGCGAGGCGGCCCGCCTCGCCGCCGACGTCGTGGTGGTCTCCGACACCGGCATGTGGTCCGAGACCACTCCCACCGTCTGCACCGGCATGCGCGGCGTCGCCGACTGCGAGATCGACCTGTTCGGCCCCGACCAGGACATCCACTCGGGTGCCTTCGGCGGCGCCGTGCCGAATCCGGCCACCGTCGCCGCCCGCCTCGTCGCGGCCCTGCACGACGCGGACGAGCGGGTCACGATCCCCGGCTTCTACGACAACATCGCCGAGCTCACGGACGCGGAGCGCGAGCTGATCGCCGAGCTCCCCTTCGACGAGAGCGAGTGGCTCCGTACGGCCAAGTCGTACGCGGCCTCGGGCGAGGCCGGCTACTCCACCCTGGAGCGCGTCTGGGCCCGCCCGACCGCCGAGGTCAACGGCATCGGCGGCGGCTACCAGGGACCCGGCGGCAAGACGATCGTGCCCGCCTCGGCGCACCTGAAGCTGTCGTTCCGACTGGTCTCGGGGCAGGACCCGTACGAGGTCGAGACGGCCGTCACGGCCTGGGTCGCGGAGCGCGTCCCGGCCGGAATCCGGCATTCCATCACCTTCGGCGCCCCCACCCGGCCGTGCCTGACCCCGCTGGACCACCCGGCGCTGCAGTCGGTCGTACGCGCCATGAGCAGGGCCTTCGGCCAGAAGGTCCGCTTCACCCGCGAAGGCGGTTCGGGACCGGCGGCCGACCTCCAGGACGTGCTGAACGCCCCCGTCCTCTTCCTCGGAATCTCCGTACCCTCCGACGGCTGGCACTCGCCGAACGAGAAGGTCGAGCTCGACCTGCTCACCAAGGGCGTCGAGACGGCCGCCTACCTCTGGGGCGACCTGGCCGCCCACTGGAAGCCGGCGTCGGCTTGAGTACGCCCCACACACCCCACACGCCACCGCACACCCGTCCGTCCTGCTGAGCCTGCCTGTGTCCCACCACCGGGGGAGTTGGAAGTACCTGTGAGCACCCATACCGAGTCCGAGCGCCCGATCTCGCTGGCCGCGCCCAGCGGCATCGACCGCGCCGCGCACCACCGCCTCGACGAGGCGTGGCTCGCCGCGGCCTGGAGCCACCCCAGTACCCGCGTCTTCGTGGTCTCGGGCGGCCAGGTCCTGATCGACGACACCCCCGACGGCGGTACGGCGATCGTGATGACCCCGGCCTTCGAGGCCCCGGTCACCGAGACCCACCGGTACTTCCTGGGGACCGACGAGGACGGCGTACGGTACTTCGCGCTGCAGAAGGACTCGCTGCCCGGCCGCATGGACCAGTCGGCCCGTCCCGCCGGGCTGCGCGAGGCCGGAATGCTGCTCTCCCCGCGGGACGCCGGGCTGATGGTGCACGCGGTGGCGCTGGAGAACTGGCAGCGCATGCACCGCTTCTGCTCCCGCTGCGGCGAGCGCACGGTGGTCGCCGCCGCCGGGCACATCCGCCGCTGCCCGGGCTGCGGGGCGGAGCACTACCCGCGGACCGACCCGGCGGTGATCATGCTGGTCACGGACGACCAGGACCGGGCGCTGCTGGGCCGCCAGGTGCACTGGCCCGAGGGACGCTTCTCCACCCTCGCGGGGTTCGTGGAGCCGGGCGAGTCGATCGAGCAGTCGGTCATCCGCGAGGTCTGGGAGGAGGCGGGCGTCAAGGTCGGCGAGGTCGACTACGTCGCCAGCCAGCCCTGGCCGTTCCCGTACAGCCTGATGCTGGGCTTCACGGCGCGCGCCGTCACCTTCGACATCGAGGTCGACGGGGACGAGATCCAGGAGGCCCGCTGGTTCTCCCGCGACGACCTGCGCACCGCGATCGAGGCCGGCGAGGTCCTCCCGCCGGCGGGCATCTCCATCGCGGCCCGTCTGGTCGAGCTCTGGTACGGCAAGCCCCTCCCGAAGCCGGTCGCCGCGACCGCCTGACCCGCGCCGCACCCCGGACACCGACGAAGGCCCCCGCCGCGGCGGGGGCCTTCGTACGTCCGCGGACTTCGTCAGGTCATGTTCAGGTACGGCAGCGGGCCGGCCGGCTGCGCGGCGCTCACGCGGCGGATGACCGCGATCGCGAGGACCGAGCACAGGATGTTGAGGCCCTCGTCCACCGGGTTGCGGTAGTCCGTGTGGTGGAGCACCAGGAAGTGGAAGGCGACCGAGAGCGGGCCGTCGAGGAGCCAGACGAGCCACCAGGCGTTGATCAGCCAGGCGTCGCGGGGCGGGCCGCCGGCCCGGTGGACGTCGAGGGTGATGCGCCGCGGCAGCCACCACATGGCGAGCGGGATGATCCAGGCGCCGAGGGCGAATCCCGGGGTGTACTTGTGGCTGCCCGGTGCGAGGACCTCGGCGTTGCAGCGCACGCGCCGGAACCAGACGAGGAACGCGATCCAGCAGGCCACCTGGAGCACGCCCGGGAACGGCACCATGTCCTCGGCGAGCCAGGGCGAGTCCTTGCCGCCGGTCGCGATGACGTAGACGTCGGTCAGGGCCGAGGTCGCGATCAGCGACTGGGCCACGAGCGCCGGTCCGGCCGGGTTCCGGAAGAGGTACCGGGGCCCGCGTACCGCGGCTTCCCCCACGGGCACGTTGTACTGGCTCATTCCCGCTCCCCCTGGTTCCCCTGCTCCCCGTTCTTCCCTTCGCCCTCGCCTGCGCCCGCGCCGGACAGCCGGTCGAGGCGGGTCCGCTGGGCTTCGGTCAGCCGGAGGCCTTCCGCGGCGAGGTTCTCCTCCAGGTGGGCGATCCGGGACGTGCCCGGGATCGGCAGGACGACCGGCGAGTGGCCGAGCAGCCAGGCGAGCGCGACCTGTGTGGGGGTGGCTCCGGCCTCGGCCGCCACGGCGGCGATCTCGGCCGTCGCCCCGGACTGCCCCCAGGCGACGGTGGCCCAGGGCAGGAACGCGATGCCCGCCGCCTCGCAGGCCGCGAGCACCGGCTCGTGCGTCCGGTCGAGCAGGTTGTACCGGTTCTGCACGCTCGCGATGTCGGTGATCTCCCGGGCCGCGGCGAGTTCCCCGACGGTGACCTCCGACAGCCCGATCCGGCCGATCTTGCCCTCGGCCCGCAGGTCCCGCAGCGCGCCGATCTGGTCGGCGAGGGGCGTCCGCGGATCGATGCGGTGCAGCTGGAGGAGCCCGATGTGCTCGACGCGCAGCCGGCGCAGCGCCTGCTCGACCTGCTCGCGCAGCGCGTCCGGCCGCGCGTCCTGCGTCCACTCGCCCGACGGGACGGATCGGGCGATGCCGACCTTGGTGGTGATGTGGACCCCGTCCGGGTAAGGGTGCAGGGCCTCGGCCAGCAGTTCCTCGTTGGCGCCCCAGCCGTACATGTGGGCGGTGTCGATCAGCGTCACGCCCAGCTCGACGGCCCGCCGGGCCACCGCGAGGGAGTTCTCGCGGTCCGGGCCCGGGTCCGTTGGCAGGCGCATGGCCCCGAAACCGAGCCTGCGCACTTCCAGATCCCCGCCGATGCGGAACACGGTCGTACTCACGTGTTGTTTCCTCCCCCTTGATCGAACCGATCAAGGGGCCACGCTAACAGGGCAGTTGACCTGCCCCTCAGACGCAGAAGCCCCCGCCGGGGCGGGGGCTTTCCGTGCGTGGTGCTCAGCACTCAGCACGTCGGAGGGCGGGACATCACACCGCGAGGGCCTGCTTGACCTGGGCCAGGCTCGGGTTCGTCATGACCGACTCGCTGCCGGCGACGGAGGTGACGAGGACGGTGGGAACCGTCTGGTTGCCCCCGTTCGCCTTCTCCACGAACGCCGCGGACGCGGGGTCGTGCTCGATGTTGATCTCGGTGTAGGCGATGCCTTCCCGGTCCAGCTGCTTCTTCAGCCGGTTGCAGTAGCCGCACCAGGTCGTGCTGTACATCGTGACGGTGCCCGTGTCCTGCATGCTGCGCTCTCCTCTGTGAAGGCTGGTTGGTCCGAGTACTCGAACGTACGGGACCGCGCGCCCATTCCCGGCCCCGGCCCCGGGGCCCTGTCAGGTTCAGCGCCCCGCTCCGGTACGACCGTGCTCCTGTAGGACGAGATTCCCGTCGGACTAGCGCGGGCGGCCTGTGGACGGATTTCCCGGCCTCCCCGGGAGACCTGGCAAGCTGGCTGGGTGACATCAGCAACGCACTCCTCATCCTTCACGGCCGGCGCCGACTCGGCCGACGCGGTGCTCCTGGGCCTGGACCCGGAGCAGCGCGAGGTCGCGACGACCCTGCGCGGACCGGTGTGCGTGCTCGCGGGCGCCGGTACGGGCAAGACCCGGGCGATCACCCACCGCATCGCCTACGGGGTCCGCTCCGGCCAGCTGATGCCGGCCAGTGTGCTGGCCGTCACGTTCACCAACCGCGCCGCCGGCGAGATGCGCGGCCGGCTGCGCGAGCTGGGCGCCGGCGGGGTGCAGGCGAGGACCTTCCACTCCGCCGCCCTGCGCCAGCTCCAGTACTTCTGGCCCAAAGCGGTCGGCGGCGACGTGCCCCGGCTGCTGGAGCGCAAGATCCAGTTCGTCGCGGAGGCGGGCGCGCGCTGCCGCATCCGCCTCGACCGGGGCGAGCTGCGCGATGTCACCGGCGAGATCGAGTGGGCGAAGGTCACGCAGACCGTGCCCGCCGACTACCCGGCGGCCGCCCGCAAGGCCGGCCGCGAGGCCCCCCGGGACGTGGCCGAGATCGCCCAGATCTACGGGATCTACGAGCAGCTCAAGCGCGACCGCGGCATGATCGACTTCGAGGACGTGCTCCTCCTCACCGTCGGCATCCTGCAGGACCGCCACGACATCGCCGAACAGATCCGCACCCAGTACCAGCACTTCGTCGTCGACGAGTACCAGGACGTCAGCCCGCTCCAGCAGCGGCTGCTGGACCTGTGGCTCGGCGAGCGCGACACCCTCTGCGTGGTCGGGGACGCCAGCCAGACGATCTACTCCTTCACCGGCGCCACCCCCGACCACCTGCTGAACTTCCGCACCAAGTACCCGCAGGCCACCGTGGTCAAGCTGGTCCGCGACTACCGCTCCACCCCCCAGGTGGTCCACCTCGCCAACGGGCTCCTCGCCCAGGCCAAGGGCCGTGCCGCCGAGCACCGCCTGGAGCTGGTCTCCCAGCGCGAGACCGGCCCCGACCCGGTCTACGCCGAGTACTCCGACGAGCCCGCCGAGGCCGAGGGCGTCGCCCACCGGGTCCGGGACCTCGTCGCGGCCGGCGTCCCGGCGGGCGAGATCGCCGTGCTCTACCGCATCAACGCCCAGTCCGAGGTCTACGAACAGGCCCTCGCCGACGCCGGAGTCCCCTACCAGCTGCGCGGAGCCGAGCGCTTCTTCGAGCGCGCCGAGGTCCAGAAGGCGATCCTCGCCCTGCGCGGAGCCGCCCGCTCCGGCGGCAACGACCGGCTGCTCGACGACGTCGTGGAACTCGGGTCCCAGGTCCGGGCCGTGCTCAGCTCCACGGGCTGGACCAGCGCACCGCCCGCCGGTTCCGGCGCCGTCCGCGACCAGTGGGAATCGCTGGCCGCGCTGGTCCGGCTCGCCGAGGACTTCGCCCGCGGCCGGCCGGCCGCGACCCTGGCCGACCTCACGGTCGAACTGGACGAGCGCAAGGCCGCCCAGCACGCCCCGACCGTCCAGGGCGTCACCCTCGCCTCGCTGCACGCGGCGAAGGGCCTGGAGTGGGACGCGGTGTTCCTCGTGGGCCTGACCGACGGCATGATCCCGATCACGTACGCGAAGACCGACGAGCAGGTCGAGGAAGAGCGCCGGCTGCTCTACGTCGGCGTCACCCGCGCCCGGCACCACCTGACGCTCTCCTGGGCCCTCTCCCGGACTCCCGGCGGCCGCGGGTCGCGGCGTCCCAGCCGCTTCCTGAACGGCCTGAGGCCGGGCTCCCTGGCGCCGGGAAGCAGGCCGGGCGGTCCGGCCGAGCCCGGGGTCCGCAAACGGGGCCGCCGCGGACCGGCCGTGTGCCGGGTCTGCCGCAAGACCCTGACCGACGCGGGCGAGCTGAAACTGATGCGCTGCGACGACTGCCCTTCGGACATGGACGAAGGGCTCTACGAGCGGCTGCGCGACTGGCGCGCCGTCCAGGCGAAGGAGCAGGGCATGCCCGGCTACTGCGTCTTCACGGACAAGACGCTGATGGCCATCGCGGAGGCCGCGCCCTCGCAGGAGGGAGAGCTCTCGATGATCTCCGGCGTGGGTGCCCGGAAGCTCGAGCGGTACGGAGCCGATGTCCTGGCCATCTGCGCAGGTGAGGCGCCTGGGACGGAAGATCCTGACGACGCGTAGAAACTCGTCGGAAAAATAGTTTGCACATGCCCAGCGAAGCCCCATAGGTTCTTAGCAACGGAAACGGTGGCTTCTCCGAAGCCCCTGATCCGTGCTGTACTTATCCGAATACGCATGGGACCAGGCCTCCGGGCCGAAGTCCCCGAGACGCCGAGAGGAGGCGAGACCAGTGACCAGCTTCATCACCACCACCAAAATGACCGATCGCTCGGTCGTCGCTTCCCGCACCCTCGGCTCCTCCACGCTCCTTGCCCTCACGGGTACCGGTCTTCCGGTCACCGGTCTGTCCGCCATCTGCGCTGACAGCCCCGTCCGGAACGCCGCGCCGAGCGCGCTGCCGGTCCGTGACCGCAATGAGCGACCGATCCAGGCACCGGTGGCAGTACTGGCAGCAGAAGCCCAGGCGCATGGCGCCTATGCCTTTGCGGCCGCAGCCGGTGCCGGATCTAAGACGCAGACGAAGAAGCAGCACCACCTGATGTGGGCCTACCGCGGGCTCGAACCCTGGAGTGATCCAGTCTGATCTGACGATCAGGCCGGCGCCTTCAGGGCCGCGGAACCCCACCCGGGATCCGCGGCCCTTCTGTTTGTCCCCGAACAGGGGACGACGGACCGAAGGGGCGAGGTACCCCAGCCGCCCCCGGCCGACCGGCCGGAACGACTAGACGAACAAGACGAGGAAAAAACCACCGTGCAACTCGAAGCGCACGCCCCGTCCGTACCGAAGACCCAGACCCTCTCCCCGCCCGCAGTAGTCCCGGAGGACTCCACCTTGACTCCCCTCACCGCGCTGACCGCGCTCGACGACGCCATCGAGAACCTCGGCGTGCCCGTCGCCTGTCGCACCTACGACCCCGAGGTCTTCTTCGCCGAGTCCCCGGCCGACGTCGAGTACGCGAAGTCCCTCTGCGGCACCTGCCCGCTGGTCGAGGCCTGCCTCGCCGGTGCGCTGGAGCGCCGCGAGCCCTGGGGTGTCTGGGGAGGCGAGCTCTTCGTCCAGGGTGTCGTCGTCGCCCGGAAGCGTCCCCGTGGCCGTCCGCGCAAGAACCCGGTTGTCGCGGCATGACCGCCAACGGAACCATCGACCGCCCCCTCACGCACGACCCCCTGAAGCAGGCCCTCATGTCCCCCCACGCCACCACGAGCGAGCAGCCGCACGGCGCCGCCACCGCAGACTTCATCACCGCAGGCGCGAACACCTCGCGTCAGAACAGGACCCGCGAAATGCAACTCATCCCAGAAGCCCTGGCTCGTGCCCATATGGACGACCGCATGCGTGAGGTCGACGCCGAGCGTCGCGCCGTACGCCTGGTCACCGCGCGGCGCATGCAGCGTCGAGCCGAGCGCGTCTCGCTGCGCGCCCGGCGCGCGCTGGCCATGGCCGTCATGCACTGATCGAGAGCCTGAGACGGCTCGGAGCAAAAGACCGGGGGGACCGGCCCGAAGGGGCCGGTCCCCCCGGTGCGTTGCGGACCCGGCCCCGGCCCCCGCGGGGATATCGTCTGGAGGTGGACCAGCCGACTCCCCACCCGGCGCCGCCGGGAACCGAGGCCCCGCCCGTCGTCTGCGCGCGCTGCGGCGCCCAGGCCCCGGCCGGCCCCCCGCCCACCTGGACGTGCTCCGTGGAGAACGGGACCAGACAGTACTTCTGCGTCGACTGCGCGCGTGCGAACCTCCGTGCCATCGAAGGCCGCCTCGACTCCGCCTGGTGGTGAGCGCCCGCGCCCGCCCGCCCGCGTCCGCCGCGGCCCGGCTCAGCCCTCGTCGGGCAGGAACCCCGGCAGCCAGGAGTCCAGTTCCTCGCGGAGCCTGACCGTGGCGCCGAGCTGGCACAGCACCCCGATGGTGCTCAGCGTCACCCGGTGGATCAGCAGATAGGAGGGCGGCAGATTTATCTGCCGGCCCAACTGGTGCGCGGGGGAGCGGGGGTCGGCGATCCGCGCCGCCTGGCCGCGCAGCCAGGTCCGGGTGAAGGTGAACTCCTCGGCTTCGGCGGGTTCGAGCATCGGCCTCAGGTAGTCGAGCACCGCGTCGGCTTCCAGCTCGATGGACTCGCGCACGAACCCTTCCCCGCGCAGGTGCCCGTAGACCCCCTCGGCGTCGCCGTCCAGCGCCATCCGCAGCGACCGGCCGATGGGCTTGGGCCAGCCGCCCGGCAGCCGGTCGACCGTCCCGAAGTCCAGTACGCCCAGCCGCGTCCGCCCGTCCGCCCCGGAGATCAGCCGGAAGTTGCCCGGGTGCGGATCGGCGTGCAGCAGCCCGGTGCGCGCGGGGCCGGAGAAGAGGAACCGGGCCAGCAGCTGTCCGGCGCGGTCGCGCTCCTCCGGGGTGCCGTCGGCTATCACCTCCGACAGCGGAGTCCCCTCGATCCAGTCGGTCACCAGCACCTGGTCGCCCTGGTGCACCACGTCCGGCACGACCACGTCCTCGTCGTCGACGAAGGCGTCCGCGTGCGTCCGCTGGGCCTCGGCCTCCAGCTCGTAGTCCAGCTCCTCCGCGACCCGGTCGCGCAGCTCCTTGATCAAGGGCTTGATGTCCATGCCCGGAATCAGCGGCCCCAGCAGCCCCGCGAAACGGCTCAGCTGCTTCAGGTCCGACAGCAGGGCCTCACCGGCCCCCGGGTACTGGACCTTGACCGCCACCTGGCGGCCGTCGTGCCACACCGCCCGGTGCACCTGTCCGATCGAGGCCGCCGCCGAGGGCTTGTCCTCGAACTCCTCGAACAGCTCCCGCCAGTCCGCGCCGAGCCGCTCCGACAGCACCTGGTGGACGGTGGCCGCGGGCAGCGGCGGGGCCGCCTCCTGGAGCTTGGTCAGCGCGGCCCGGTAGGGCCCGGCGACCTCTTCGGGCAGCGCGGACTCGAAGACCGAGAGCGCCTGGCCGAACTTCATGGCGCCGCCCTTCAGCTCTCCCAGTACGCGGAACAGCTGCTCGGCGGTGCGCTGCTGGAGCTCGCGCGCCACTATCTCCGCCGACTTGCCGCCGAGCCGCTTGCCGAGCCCCCAAGTGGCCCGGCCCGCTATGCCGAGCGGCAGCGCGGCCAGCTTGACGGTACGAGTGACCGCCTTCCGGGGAAGATCAGACATGCGCCCCTCCAATTCCCAGACAGCTGAGCCGCAAGCGACGGTCCGGGGGAGCCCCCCGAAGGCCCTTCCCGGCCAAAGGCATCCTGTCATGACCCTCCGAGCCCACCCCGTTCGCGTGCCGTGCTCTCCACCCCGGCACCCGGTGGGAATCCACCGGCGCGGCAGACGGCGCCGGGCTCCGCGGGCCGGCATGGACGGATGGCGGGCCGCGGACGGGTCGTGGGAGGGCTGGGGGATGGCGGGGCGGGGACCATCGAGGCAGGAACTGATCCGGCGACGCCGTTCCGTCGGCTTCACCGGCCGACAGGGCGAGGCCGCGCCTTCCCCCTCGGCCGAACCGCCCCCGTAGCCCCCTCACGCCCCCACCTCCTGCCCGGCCGGGACCTTCGACGCCTCGCACGGGCAGTCCGGATGCGGACGCACGGGGGTGGACCGCCAGTGGAGGGTCGGGAGGGAGGCCTCCCAGCGGGTGGCGGTGGAGGCGGGGAGTTCACCGTCGAGGAAGGACAGGGCGTGGGCCGCGGCCAGGCCGGCGACGGCGGTGGACAGGCCCAGATCGCAGGCGGCGGCGGTGCGGCGGCGGTGGGCCGAGCGCCACTGGACCAGCATGCGCGGCCAGGCCGGGTCCCGGTCGATCCGGTCCCGCTCCATACAGCCGGCGCACGCCGAGGCTCCGGGGAGGACCAGCGGTCCCACCAGCCCGGTCCCCTCCAGTACCCCCGCGTAGAGGTGAGGGGTGCCGGTGGTGATCCAGTCGGCCGCCGTCTGGGGGTCGGGGGCCCAGGACTGCAGGCCGTCCCGGGGCGCGACCACCACCAGGGCCAGCCCCGGCTCCGGCCCCTCGCTCTCGCCGGCCCGGGGCCCGCGTCCGGGGGCCGCGTCGCGGACCGCCGTCCGCGCGGCCTCGGCGCGCAGTCGTCCCACGCTGCCGGCGCCCAGACCGCCCGGCGCCACGTCCGCCGGCTGGGTGCGGCCCCCGTCGAGCACCTCGACCCGGCCGATGCCCGCTCCGGCCAGGACCGAGGCGATCACCGCGCCCACCCTGCCGCTCCCGCGCACCTGAACCCGTATCACCCGGCGGGCGGCGACACCCTGTAAGTCCCCGCCCGGCCGGGGGCGGACCAAGGACAGCGACCCCAGGTCCGGGCCCAGCCGCTCCAGGGTCTCCGGCCGGTTGCGCACCGCCTGGGCGTGCGGGCCGCCGGCCGTGGCGTCGTCGAGCAGCCCGGCCGCCGCCAGCCTGCGCACCACCTCGTCGACCCGGCCGTCCGGGAGTCCCATCACCTTGCCCTCGGACCGGAGCAGCTCCATGCCCCGCGTCCCGTCGATCAGGTCGAGGAGCGAGCCCGTCGCCGTGTCCACGGGGCCGAGCACCACCGCGTGGGCGGGCGTCACCCCGAATTGCACCGTCTGCAGATCCCGCCACGCCCGCGCCAGCGCCGGCTTCACCTTCGGATACATCGCGGCCCTCCCTCGATTCGCGGTTCGATTCGCGCGCCGCATTCCGCCGGGAGCGCGTCGCTTTCCGCAAGATTGCCCGCCCGGCGAAAAGCCTGCGCAAGTTTGTCCACAGGTGAGGGGTATTAGGTATATGAAATGAATGGTGCCGCCGACTGCGCAACGGTTCGTGTTCGACCCGGGGAGGGGCGGGACTTCCGCCGTGGCGAGCGGGTACCGTCATGGCGTGTCAGCCGATCCACCGCAGCGCGCCGTCGAAGTCCGCCGGAGCGCGCGCCGCCGAAGGACCGTATCCGCCTACCGCGAGGGTGATCGTACGGTCGTCCTCATCCCTGCCCGGATGTCCGAGGCCGAGGAACAGCGCTGGGTGGGCGTCATGCTCGACAAGCTGGCGGCGCAGGAGAGCAAGCGCACCTTCGGGGACGCGGAACTCGCCGAGCGCGCGGAGCGTTTGTCCGGGCAGTACTTCAGCGGCCGCGCCCGCCCCCGCACGGTCCGCTGGGTCACCAATCAGAACACCCGCTGGGGCTCCTGCACCCCGGCCGAAGGCAGCATCCGGCTCTCGCACCGCATCCAGGGGATGCCGGAGTATGTCGTCGACTACGTGCTGCTCCACGAGCTGGCGCACCTTCTCGTTCCCGGCCACGGTCCCCGTTTCTGGGAACTGCTGGAGGCGTACCCGCGCACGGAGCGGGCGCGCGGGTACCTCGAAGGGGTCGTCGCCGCCGAACGCCTTCCGAAAGTTCCGGCCGCCCGCGAGGAATGATCCGCATTTAATCGCCATTTGTCCGGGATGTCACACCTTGTGATATGTACCGGGTCGGTACCGACTTGGCCGGATGTCCGAGGTTGGCGTTAGCCTGAGCGGCACGTATTCACAGTCGGGATGGGGGACGGTCTTACGTATGGCCAGGGAATTCCAACGCGGTCACAAGGCCAAAATCAGTGATCTGACGGCGGGCACGGACCTCTACGTGGGTGTCCAGATCGCCGGGCCCGGGCTCGCAATCGACATCAGCTGCTTCGGCCTCGACGCCAACGAACAGCTTTCGGACGACCGCTACTTCGTCTTCTTCAACCAGCCGAAGTCGCCGGAGGAGTCCATCCAGCAGCTCGGCGCGCAGTCCGGCGACACGGAGTCCTTCCGGGTGACCCTGGACCGCATTCCGGCCAACATCCACAAGCTCTCCTTCGCCGCCTCGATCGACGGCGCCGGGCAGATGTCGCAGGTCGGCCCCGGCTACATCCGCATCGTGGCGGGTGGCGAGGAGGTCGTCCGGTACTCCTTCTCGGGCTCTGAGTTCAGCACCGAGCGCGCGCTGATGATCGGCGACTTCTACCTCAAGGACGTGTGGCGCTTCGCCGCCGTCGGCCAGGGCTTCGACGGCGGGCTCGCCGCGCTGCTCCAGAACTTCGGCGGCGAGGTCGCCGAGGAGGAGCAGCCCGCACCGCAGGCGCAGGCCCCGGCCGGCGCGCCCGGCTTCGCCCCGCCGCCGCAGGGATCCGCCCCGGCGCCCTCCTTCGGAGCTCCCGCCCAGGCGCAGCCCCCGGCCCCGGCGCCCGCCTTCGGCGGGCCGCCCCAGGCCCCGGCGCCCGCCCAGGCCCCGGCCCCCGCGCCGTACCAGCAGCCCGTCCACGCGGCCCCCACCATGGCCGCACCGATGGGCGCGCCCCTGGCTCCGCCCGCCCCGGCGCCCTACGGGCAGGTTCCGCCGCCCGCCCCGGCCCCGGCCCCGTACGGGCAGCAGCCGCAGCCCTCGTACGGCCAGGTCCCCGGCCAGCAGCAGCCCCCGTACGGCCAGCAGCCCCCGGGCCAGCAGCCCGGCTTCGGGCAGCAGCCCCAGGGCTACGGCCAGCCCGCCCAGGCGGTTCCCGCCGCCGGCGCCGGACTCGCCGCCGCCCTCCAGCCGTACAAGGAAGCGCCCACCGGCGCCCGCTGGACCCCGCAGAACCAGCAGCTCATGCGCGTCGACCTGGCCATGGGCGGCCAGGCCGTCCTCGCCCGCCAGGGCAGCATGGTGCTCTACCAGGGCAAGGTCGACTTCAGCTACAAGGGCGCGGGCTTCGCCGGCCGCGTCGTCGGCAACGCCACCGGCCAGGAGATGCAGCTGATGCGCTGCACCGGCCGCGGCCAGGTCTTCCTCGCGGAGAACGGCGCCCACCTGCACGCCATCGAGCTCCAGGGCGACGGCATCTGCGTCTCCGCCGAGAACGTCCTCGCCTTCGACGAGTCGCTCCAGCACGAGATCCGCCGCATCGAGGGCCACGGCATCCCGGGCGGCGCGCTGTTCACCATGCAGTTCCAGGGCACCGGCACGGTGATCGTCAAGACGCACGGCGTGCCCGTCGTCCTGCCCGTCACCCCGACCACCTTCGCGGACAGCAACGCCATAGTCGCGTGGTCCTCGGCCGCCCAGGTGATCATCTCCAGTCAGGTCCGGCTGCGCCGCAACGCCTACCCCGGCCACAGCGGGGAGACCGTGAACCTCCAGTTCCGCGGCGCTCCCGGCAACTTCATCGTCGTCCAGCCGTACGAGGTCTGAGGGAGCCCCACATGAATGCCATGAACGCAATGAACCAGCAGCTCGCGGGCTACGCCCCGACCCCCGTCACGGCCCGCATGGAGAACCACGGCCGCGCGATGCTCAAGGTCGCCATGCAGAGCGGCCAGGACCTCTTCGCGCGCACCGGATCGATGGTCGCCTACGAGGGCTTCGTGCAGTACGAGCCCAACCCGCCGGCCGTCCGCCAGATGGCCTCGCAGTGGCTCACCGGCGAGGGCGCCCCGCTCATGAAGTGCACGGGCGACGGCCTGCTCTACCTCGCCGACTACGGCGCGGACGTGGTCGTGATCAACCTCAACAACGACTCGCTCTCCGTCAACGGCACCAACCTCCTCGCCTTCGACGCCCACCTCCAGTGGGGCGTGGAGCGGGTCAAGGGCATGGCCAAGTTCGCCGGACAGGGCCTGTTCAACGTGTCGGTCGCCGGCACCGGCTGGGTCGCGATCACCTCGCGCGGCACCCCGATGGTGGTCGACTGCGGCCGCGGTGAGGACGAGACGTACGTCGACCCCGACGCGCTCGTCGCCTGGTCCCCGAACCTCAAGGTCAAGGGCAAGCGCAGCTTCAAGGCCTCGTCGATGATCGGCCGGGGCAGCGGGGAGGCCTACCAGATGGCCTTCTCCGGCCAGGGCATCGTCGTCGTACAGCCCAGCGAGGACAGCACCGACCGGCTCCGGGCCCGGGGCTGAGGGGGAGAAGACACACCATGCAGAGCTCACTTTTCGCCCACGCCGAGGCGCAGACCCAAGAGCGGTACGCCGTCCAGAACCCGCAGCTGCTGCGGGTCTCGCTGACCGGCTCCGACGACGTGCTCGCCCGCAAGGGCGCGATGGTCGCCTACCAGGGGATCATCGACTTCGACGGCGAGTACCAGAGCACCACCCAGCGCAATGCCCGCGCCCGCACCGGTGAGGGCCTCGACCTGATGCGCTGCTCCGGACAGGGCACGGTCTACCTGGCCAACCTGGCGCAGTACGTCCACGTCGTGGACGTGGACCAGGAAGGCCTCACGGTCGACAGCAGCTACGTGCTGGCCCTGGATTCCACCCTGCACACCGAGGCCATCGCGGTGGACAGCCAGTACGGGATCTCCGGCTCCGGCAAGTACCAGCTCAACATCACCGGCCGCGGCAAGGTCGCGCTGATGACCTCCGGGCAGCCGCTGATGATGCAGGTCACGCCCGACAAGTACGTCAACGCCGACGCGGACGCCATCGTCGCCTGGTCCACCTCGCTGCGCGTGCAGATGCAGGCCCAGACGCACTCCACCGGCGTCTGGCGGCGGCGCGGCAACACGGGCGAGGGCTGGGAGCTGAGCTTCCTCGGCACCGGTTTCGCCCTGGTCCAGCCCAGCGAGGCGCTCCCGCCGCAGAACGCCCAGATCGGGCAGGGCGCGGCCGCGCAGTTCGGCATGGGCCAGCACGGCGCCCACGCGCAGAACCAGAACAACGCCTGGAACTGATCCGGGTCCGGACGGCGACGTCCGCGTACGCACGGACGGAAAGGGGCGGCCCCGCATCGGCGGGGCCGCCCCTTTCCGTGTCCGGCCGGCTAGAGCCGCGCCAGGGTCGCCTCCAGCAGCCGCACCACCGAGGCGTCGGCCACCTCCGCCACCTGGGCGTACGGGAACCAGCGCAGGTCCAGCGACTCGTCGCTGATCGCTTCGAGGGCACCGGCGGGCGCCAGCACGGCGTACTGCACGTCCAGGTGCCAATTGCACGGAGCCGGGATCGGGTGCCGGTCCAGCCGCACCGGGCCGCCGGGCACCAGGGTCAGTCCCTCCGAGATGCCCGACTCCTCCACGGCCTCGCGCATCGCGGCCCCGGCGATGGTCGTGTCACCGGGCTCGCAGTGGCCGCCCATCTGGAGCCACATGCCGAGCTTCTTGTGCAGGGTCAGCAGGACGCGCTCGTGCTTCGGGTCGATCACCAGCGCGCTCCCGGTGATGTGCCCCGCCTGGCAGGGCTTGTAGACCCCGTCCGGGTGGGCGGCCAGGTGCTCCAGGTACAGGTCGCGCAGCTCGGGCTGGTCCTCGTAGGACTTCAGGACCAGCACCGTGTCGTCGTACAGGGTCACTTCTTGTCGTCGCCGTCCTGCTCGCGCTTCTGGGCGGCCTCGCCCAGCATCTTGTCGATCTCGGAGAAGTCCAGCTGCTCGCGGTGCACGAACCCGTCCGGGTCGTCCAGGTCGGAAGCGGTCGGCAGCATGTCCGGGTGCTCCCACAGCCCGTCGCGGCCGTCCACACCGCGCGCGTCCGTGAGCGAGGCCCACAGCCGGGAGGCGTCGCGCAGCCGGCGCGGCCGCAGCTCCAGCCCGATCAGCGTCGCGAAGGTCTGCTCCGCCGGGCCGCCCGAGGCGCGCCGCCGGCGCATGGTCTCGCGCATGGCGTCGGCCGAGGTCAGCCGGGGCTTGGCGGCCTCGTGCACGACCGCGTCCACCCAGCCCTCGACCAGCGCGAGCGCCGTCTCCAGACGGGCCAGCGCGGCCTTCTGCTCGGGGGTGTCCTGCGGCTGGAACATGCCGCCCTGGAGGGCTTCCTGAAGCTGCTCCGGGTTCGACGGGTCGAGCTGGCCGACCACGTCCTCCAGCTTCGAGGTGTCGACCTTGATGCCCCGCGCGTACCCCTCGACCGCGCCGAAGAGGTGCGAGCGCAGCCACGGCACGTGCGCGAAGAGCCGCGCGTGGGCGGCCTCGCGCAGGGCCAGGTACAGCCGCACCTCGTCGGAGGAGACGCCCAGGTCCTTGCCGAAGCTCTCGATGTTCAGCGGCAGCAGGGCCGCCTTGCCGGCCGGGCCCAGCGGCAGCCCGACGTCGGTCGAGCCCACGACCTCGCCCGCGAGGGTGCCCACGGCCTGGCCGATCTGCTGGCCGAACATGGCCCCGCCCATGGAGCGCATCATGCCGAGCAGCGGGCCCGCCATGGCCTGCATCTCCTCGGGCAGGACGCTGCCCATGGCCGCGCCGACGCGCTCGGCGACCGGGTCCACGAGCTCCTTCCACACCGGCAGGGTCGCCTCGACCCATTCGGCGCGGCTCCACGCCACGGCCGTGGCTGCGCCCGACGGCAGCGAGGTGACGTCGTCGAGCCAGTGGTCGGCGAGGCGCACGGCCTCCTCGACCGCCGACTTCTCGGCGAGGCCCACGCTGGCGTCCTTGACCCCGTCCGAGGTGCCCTGCGCCACGGTCTGGCGGGCGATGTCCTTGGCCATGTCCCAGTTGACCGGACCGCCCTCGTAGCTCAGCATCTGGCCGAGCTGCTGGAAGGCGGCGCCGAGGTCGTTCGGGTTCATGGAGCCGAACATCGCGGCGAAGGGGTTGTCGGCGTCGCCCGGACCGCCGGAGCCGCCGGGCAGGCCCGTGCCGAACCCGAACGGAGTCGGGCCGCCCTGACCGCCCTGGTTGCCCTTCTTCTTGCCCTCGTCGCCGTTGTCCGGCTCCTCGGGCGGAAGGCCGAATCCGAATGGGGTGTCGCTCACGGGTTTCCTCGGCTCGTAGGGCCGCCGGCGGGAGCCGGCGGGCAATGGTTCGACAACAGTGCTTCGACAACACCACCCAGCGTAGACACCAGACCCGCTTCAGGGCTCGGTGCTCCGCTGACTCCTGGGCTGCGGCAGGATGGACATCGACTGGTGGGTGCGCGTTACGGCGCGTCCCTACTGAAGACAACCGCTGGAGACGCCTGGTGAGTTCCCCAGATCCGCACGCTTTGGACGAGCAGGGCCCGGAAAACCGCCCTGAGCACGGCGAGGACGCCCAGGGCGTTCGCCGCACGCGAAACCCGGGCGGTTCCGCGCGCCGAGGCCCCGTGATCGCCGTGACCGGCGCCGCCTCGGGAGTCGGGGCGGCCCTGGTGACGAGGCTGGCCGCGTCGGAGGAGGTCAAGCAGGTCGTCGCGATCGACGAGCGGCGCGGGGAGTGCGCCGACGCGCAGTGGCACCTCCTGGACGTACGGGACCCCGCGATCGCGGAGAAGCTGCGCGGCGCGGACGTCGTGGTGCACCTGGCCCTCGACCTCGACCTGGAGACGGACCCGGCGGCCCGTACGGCGTACAACGTGCGGGGGACCCAGACCGTGCTCACCGCCGCCGCGGCGGCCGGAGTGCACCGGGTCGTGCTCTGTACCTCGGCCATGGTCTACGGGGCCCTGCCGGACAACGACATCCCCCTCTCCGAGGACGCCGAGCTGCGCGCCACCGCCGAGGCGACCGGCGTCGGCGACCTGCTGGAGATCGAGCGGCTGGGCCGCCGGGCGCCGCGCGCGCACCCCGGCCTGAACGTCACCGTGATCCGCCCGGCGGTCCTGGTCGGCGGTACGGACACCGCGCTGACCCGCTACTTCGAGTCCCCGCGCCTGCTGGTGGTGGCGGGCTCCCGCCCGACCTGGCAGTTCTGCCACGTCGAGGACCTGGTCAGCGCGCTGGAGTACGCGGCCCTGGAGAAGGTCGAAGGAGAGCTGGCCGTCGGCTGCGAGGGCTGGCTCGAACAGGAGGAGGTCGAGGAGCTGAGCGGCATCCGCCGCATGGAGCTCCCCTCCGCCGTGGCCCTGGGCGCGGCGGCCAGGCTGCACCGCATCGGCCTCACCCCGTCCCCCGCGGGGGACCTGGCGTACACGATGCACCCGTGGGTGGTCAGCGTCAGCGGGCTGCACGCGGCGGGGTGGCGGCCGCGCTGGACCAACGAGGAGGTGCTGGCGGAGCTCCTCCAGGAGGTCGCGGGCCGGCACACCGTCGCGGGGCGCCGACTGGGCCGCAAGGACGCCACGGCGGCCGGCGCCGCGGGTGCGACGGTCGCGCTGCTGGGCGCCGCCGCGGCGATCCGCGCAGCCCGCCGGCGCCGGGGCATCTGACGGGGCCGGGGCGGCCCTCCGGCCCGGGCCGCCCTCCCGTGGCCGGCGGGTTTCTGTAGGAGGCTCCCAAGGGGGCCGGTGGGGCCCTGGTGAAACTGCTATTCCGCCGGGTCGGCGGCTAGGGCACGATGGAAGGTATGGCACCGCACTTCGACCACCCCGGCGAGCACGCCGCTCCGGACCCGATCCGGCTGCTCGAAATCCGTGAGACCGCGCTCTCGATCGACGAGGTCTTCCAGGCCGTCGGCGACGACGCGACGGGCGGCACGACGCTCTTCGTCGGCACGGTGCGCGACCACGACAGCGGGGCGGACGTCGACCAGCTCGGCTACTCCTGCCACCCCTCCGCCGAGGCGGAGATGCGCCGCGTCGCCGAGCGGGTCGTGGAGAAGTACCCGGTCCGCGCCCTCGCTGCCGTCCACCGCATCGGCGACCTGGCCGTCGGCGACATCGCGGTGATCGTCGCCGTCTCCTGCCCGCACCGCGGCGAGGCCTTCGAGGCCGCCCGCATGCTGATCGACGACCTCAAGCACGAGGTCCCGATCTGGAAGCACCAGACCTTCTCGGACGGCACGGAGGAGTGGGTCGGGGCCTGCTGACGCGGGGGGCCGGCGGGCCGGCCCGTGGGGCGGCAGTGAAAGATGGGGCTTGCCCCGTTCGGACGCGCAACACGCCCTCGATTTGCGTAACCCCCTCCCGGGCAGCAGCGTTGAAGCCACCAACAACAGGTAACTCGGGGTAGGGAGACACGCCCATGGCGTCTTTGGCGTGGTTGCTGATTCCGCTGTTCGCCGCGATCGGTGCGGCGATATGGGGCAGCTGGGCGGCACGCGACCGCACGGCAGGCGACATATCCGAGCTCGCCGGCTACGCGCGGTTCCGCGAGGCCATGGGCCAGAGCGAACCGGGCGCGGCGAAGGCGGGCGCGGACGCGCAGCGCAAGAAGGACACCGTCGACTCCGTCTGACTCGGCGGCGGGCCCCCGTACGGACCGGCCCCGGGGGCCGCTCGTCAGGGCCGTCACGTACTGTCGATCCATGCCACGCCGCACTGCGACGATGCTCGCCTCCACCCTCATGCTCTTCGCGCTGCTCTGCGCGGGAGTGTTCATGAAGGCCCCGTACTCCGAGATGAGTCCGGGCCCGACCGTGAACACGCTCGGGGACTCGCACGGCGAGCCCGTCCTGAACATCTCGGGGCACAAGACGTACCCGACCACCGGGCACCTGAACATGACGACGGTCCGCGTCACCAGTGCGGACTACGACATGAACCTGCTGGAGGCCGTGTACGGCTGGGCGTCGGGCGACAACATCGTCGTACCGCACGAGAACCTGTACCCGGACGGCAAGACCGAGCAGGAGTCCACGCAGGAGAACGCCGAGGAGTTCAGCCAGTCGCAGGAGAGCGCCAAGGTGGCCGCCCTCAAGCAGCTCGGCATCCCGGTCGCCGCCCGCGTGATCGTCGCGTCCGTGGTCAAGGACAGCCCCTCCGAGGGCAAGCTGCACGCCGGGGACGTCATCAAGGCCGTGGACGGCACCCCCGTCAAGGCTCCCGAGGACGTGGCCAAGCTGGTCACCCGGCACAAGCCCGGCGAGCCGGTCGTGTTCACCATCGTGCCCGCCGCCGAGGCCGCCGAGGCCGAGAAGGCGCACCGCGAGCCCACCGGCACCACGAAGGTCACGATCATCGCCGGCAAGGCGGAGGGCGACGGTCACGCCATCGTCGGCATCCGGGCCGGGACCGACCACACCTTCCCGTTCACCATCGACATCAAGCTCGCCGACGTCGGCGGCCCCAGCGCCGGCCTGATGTTCGCGCTCGGCATCGTCGACAAGCTCACCCCGGAGAACCTGACCGGCGGCAAGTTCGTCGCGGGCACCGGCACCATCGACGACGCGGGCAAGGTCGGCCCGATCGGCGGCATCCAGATGAAGACCATCGGTGCCCGCCAGGCCGGCGCCCAGTACTTCCTGACCCCCGCCGAGAACTGTGCCGCCGCCGCGGGCGACGTGCCCGACGGGCTGACGCTCGTGAAGGTCTCCACCATCGACGACGCCGTGAAGGCGCTGGAGAAGATCGGCAAGGGGGACACGGCCGGGCTGACGCAGTGCAGCGCCAAGCCCTGACCGCCCCCCGTCACGGACTCAGTCGAGGAAGGTCGCGGCCAGCGCCTCGGCGAGACCCGGCACCAGCGTCGCGCCGGTCAGCACCTCGTTCGCCGAGTCCTTGTCCCGCAGCCGTACGGCCGACTCCCGCGACCCGTCGCGCAGGACGCCCACGGTCAGCCGGACCTCCTGGCGCTCCGGGTGGGTGGCGACCCACTGGGTGAGCTGCTTGTCGGTGAGCCCCTCCGGTACGGAGGACTCCGCCGACGGCGGCAGCATCAGCCGCTCCACGGTCAGCGCGCAGCCCAGGATCGACGGGGGCCAGGCGATGGTTCCCAGGAACTTGTCCAGCGGGGTCCCGGCCGGTACCTCGTCCTGCTCGATCGGGGTGAGCTGGTTCTTGCCCGTGTCGTCCTGGTCGAGGCCGAGCTGGCGGGCGACGCCCGGCGCCTCCTTGCGCAGCCTGGCCGTGTCGACCAGGGCGAAGAGCCGGGCGGGCTTGTCCCAGCCGAGGGTGGAGGCGTACTCGTCGATTTCGAGGACGGCACGGGTCAGCGGGCTGGCCGCCATAGGGGTGCCGGGGGACGGCGAAAGGTTGGACATGGGCAACATCCTGCCTCCTTTCCACCGGATACCGGGAACTGACTAAAGCCTCAGTAAGTTGCATGAGTGGGTTCTACGATCGGGGGCCCATGCTTTGAAAACTCATCGCATCACTTACACACAGCGACTTTCGAGGTGCGCACCTTGGCTTTCCAGATGCCGGACCGCGGCGGAGGCCCCTCCGGGCCACGGATGAGAGTCGGCCGCCCGTCCCGGCGCGCCCGGACTCTTCTGATGACCTTGGGCGTGCTTGCCGTCCTGGCCATGGCGTTCATCATGTTCGCCGGCTTCTGGACGGACTGGCTCTGGTTCCGCTCCGTCAACTACTCCACCGTCTTCACCACCACCCTGTGGACCAAGGTCGGCCTCTTCGCCGTCTTCGGTCTCCTCATGGCCGGTGCCGTCGGGCTGAACATCTGGCTGGCCCACCGGCTGCGGCCGCCGCTCAGCGCGATGTCGATGGAGCAGCAGAGCCTCGACCGCTACCGGATGACCGTCGCGCCGTTCCGCAAGTGGCTGCTGCTCGGCATCTCCGCGCTGGTCGGCCTGATCGCGGGCGCCTCGGCGGCGGGCCAGTGGAAGACCTGGCTGATGTACGTGAACGGGGTGCCCTTCGGCACGAAGGACCCCCAGTTCAACCTGGACGTGTCGTTCTACACCTTCGACCTGCCCTGGTACCGCTTCCTGCTCGGCTTCGGCTTCGCCGCGGTCGTGCTCTCGGTGATCGCCGCCGCCGTCGTGCACTACCTCTACGGGGGACTGCGCGTCACCAGCCCGGGTGCGCGGGCCACCGCCGCTGCCACCGGTCACCTGTCGGTGCTGCTCGGCCTCTTCGTCACGCTCAAGGCGGTCGCGTACTGGCTCGACCGGTACGGCCTCGCGGTGAAGTCCAGCGACTTCAAGGCCGCGGACAACTGGACCGGCCTGCGCTACGTCGACGCCAACGCGTACCTGCCGGCCAAGACGATCCTGGTCGCCATCGCCGCGATCTGCGCGGTGCTGTTCTTCGCGACGCTGTGGCGCCGCACCTGGCAGCTCCCGGTCATCGGCTTCGGCCTGATGGTGCTCTCGGCGATCCTGATCGGCGGGCTGTACCCGGCGATCGTGCAGAAGTTCCAGGTCCAGCCGAACGAGCAGGCCAAGGAATCCCCGTACGTCCAGAAGAACATCAAGGCGACGCGCGACGCCTACGGGGTCGCCGACGCCTCCGTCAAGGACTACCCGGGCCTGCCGGACCCCAAGGCGGACAAGAAGGTGCTGCGCCAGGAGGCCAACACCACGGCGAGCATCCGCCTGCTCGACCCGAACATCGTGTCCCCGGCCTTCCAGCAGCTCCAGCAGAACAAGGGCTACTACGGTTTCCCGGCCACGCTGGCGGTCGACCGGTACAAGGGCCAGGACACGGTCATCGGGCTCCGTGAGATCAACCTCGCGGGCATCCCGAAGAACAACTGGATCAACGACCACTTCCGTTACACCCACGGATTCGGTGTGGTCGCGGCCAAGGGCACCGAGGTGACCGCGAACGGCGAGCCGCTGTTCACCGAGTCGGGCCTGCCCGCGGCGGGCGACCTCGGCGAGTACGAGCAGCGGATCTACTACGGCGAGCAGACGAAGCAGTACTCGATCGTCGGCGGACCGCAGAAGGAGCTCGACTACGCCAACGACTCGGGTGAGAAGGAGACCACCTACAAGGGCGACAGCGGGGTGAGCCTGAGCAACCCGGTCAACCGTGCCGCGTACGCCCTGGCCTTCAGCGAACCGCAGATCCTTTACTCCGGCGCCATCGGCGACGGTTCGAAGATCCTCTACAACCGCACGCCCAAGGAGCGGGTCGAGGCGGTCGCCCCGTGGCTGACCATCGACGGAGCCGTCTACCCGGCGGTGATCGACGGCCGCGTCCAGTGGATCGTGGACGCCTACACCACGACCAACGGCTACCCGTACGCGTCCCGCACGCAGCTCGGGGACAGCACGGCGGACTCGCTGACCAACTCCCAGCGCGCCGTGGTGGCGCAGGAGAACCAGGTCAACTACATCCGCAACTCCGTGAAGGCCACCGTCGACGCCTACGACGGCACGGTGAAGCTGTACCAGTGGGACACCAAGGACCCGGTCCTCAAGACCTGGATGAAGGCGTTCCCCGGCACGGTGAAGGACAAGAAGGACATCTCGCCGACCCTGATGGAGCACCTGCGCTACCCGCAGGACCTCTTCAAGGTCCAGCGCGAGCTGCTGACCCGGTACCACGTCACGGACCCGCAGACCTTCCTCAGCGGCAGTGAGGTCTGGGCCGTCCCGGACGACCCGACCACCAAGGCGGGGACGGCGGTTCCGCCGTACTACCTCTCCATGAAGATGCCGGGCCAGAAGGAACCCGACCAGGCCTTCTCGCTCACCACGACGCTCACGCCGAACGGCAGGGACAACCTGAGCGCCTTCATGGCGGTCAACGCCGATCCCACCACCGCGGACTACGGCAAGATCCAGTTGCTGAAGCTGCCCACGCAGAACCCGGTGGACGGGCCGAAGCTGGTCCAGGCGAGGTTCAACTCCAAGCCGGAGATCGCCCAGGAGATCAACATCCTGAGCCGGGGCGATTCCCAGGTGGAGTACGGCAACCTGCTCACGGTCCCGCTCGACAAGGGAATGCTCTACGTCGAGCCGGTGTACGTGCGCGGCGGCGGCCTCAAGTACCCGCTGCTGAAGAAGGTCTTGGTGACCTACGGGGACCAGACGGCCTTCGAGGACACGCTGGAGAAGGCGCTGAACGTGGTGTTCGGGGCCGAGTCGGCGACCCGGCCCCCGGGTGACGGCACGACCACTCCGCCGGGCGACGGGACCACCACCCCGCCGCCGGCCAGCCAGGACCCGACGGTCAAGGCGGCCCTCGCCGATGCGCAGAAGGCGGTCGACGACGCCGACAAGGCGCTGAAGGCCGGCGACTGGACGGCGTACGGAAAGGCCCAGAGCGATCTGCAGGCCGCCCTGAAGCGGGCGATCGAGGCCGAGGCGAAGGTGACGCCGCCCGCGGCGACGCCCACCCCCTCCGGGTAGCGGTAATGGTTCCACCCCGCGTCGTGCTACTGTTGGTTTACCGACGCGGGGTGGAGCAGCTCGGTAGCTCGCTGGGCTCATAACCCAGAGGTCGCAGGTTCAAATCCTGTCCCCGCTACTGAAGACGAAGGCCCGGATCCGATGGATCCGGGCCTTCGTCATGCCCAATCGAGTTTTTCGCCGACTCGGGGTCACTGGGGTGGGTGAGTTGGGGTGTGAGCGTGTTTGACTTGTCTCTCTGTGGGCATGTCGACAAAACGCTGTAGTGACCTCACTGGCTGCGACATACCAGGTGTACGCGGGTAGCAGGTGATGCGACGATGGGATTTATGGGGGACAGGTCAACTCTGCTGGAGACAGGGCGGTTTGTGAGGGCGGACTCCGAATCGGATGCGGAGGCCGATGGGGCGGCTCAGGCCGTTGACGTGCGGACCGCGATGACCACGCGGGCAGCACGGACCACGGCCGCGGCGCCGACCACGCCGGACGTGTCGGACGCGTCAGTCGACGCGTTGTTCGACGACGCGGTCTTCGGGCTGACCGACGCGGCCGGCGACGCCGCGCTGGAGGCCCGGCACCGGGTCGCCGCCGACAAGGGGGACCCGGGCGCGATGAGCGTACTGGGAGCCCTCCTGCTGCGCCGCGGCGACCTCGCGGGAGCCGAGCCGTACCTGCGCGGGGCGACCGGCGCGGGCGACCGCGCGGCCGCCAACAACCTGGGCGTGCTGCTGCACCAGCGCGGCTACCCCGAAGAGGCCGCCGGCTGGTGGCGGGTGGCCGCCGTGGCCGGATCCGCTCCCGCCGCGCACGCCCTGGGCCGCCACTACCGCGAGCGGGGCGACGAGCCCGCCGCCGAGTACTGGATGCGCCAGGCGGCGGAATCCGGCCATGCCCTGGGGGCCTACGGCCTCGCCGACCTGCTGGAGCACCGCGGGGACAAGGGCGTCGAGCGCTGGTTCCGGGCCGCCGCGGAGCAGGGGCACCGCGAGGCCGCGTACCGGCTGGCCCGGCACCTGCGCAAGGGCGACCCGGCCGAGGCCGAGCAGTGGTACCGGCAGGCCGCCGCGCGCGGCCACCGGCGCGCCGGGCTGCACCTGGGCGCGCTGCTGGAGGCGCGCGGGGAGCTGAAGGAGGCCGGGCGCTGGTACCTCACCTCCGCCAAGCAGGGCGAGGCGCGGGCGGCCTGCGCCCTCGGCTTCCTGCTGCGCGACGCCGGTGACGAGGAGAACGCGGCCACCTGGTGGCTGCGCGCCGCGCAGGACGGCGACGGCAACGCGGCGAACGCGCTCGGCGCCCTGCACGCCGCGCGCGGCGAGACCCAGACGGCGGAGAAGTGGTACCGGGCCGCGATGGACGCGGGCGACCAGAACGGGGCGTACAACCTCGCGCTGCTCTGCGCCGCCCAGGAGCGGACCGGGCCGGCCGAGCAGTGGTACCGGCGCGCGGCGTACGCGGGACACCGAGAGGCGGCCAACGCGCTGGCCATCCTGCTGCTGCAGGGCGGTGACGCGGAGGGCGCCGAGCCGTGGTTCTCGAAGGCCGCGGAGGCGGGGAGCGTGGACGCCGCCTTCAACCTCGGCATCCTGTTCGCCAGCCGGGACGAGGACCGCACGGCCCTGAAGTGGTACGAGCGGGCGGCCTCGGCGGGACACACCGACGCGGCGCTCCAGGTCGGCATCGCGCTGGTCCGCGACGGCGAGGAGCGGGCGGCGGAGCGGCACCTGCGCTGCGCGGCCGGCGGCGGCAGCGCGGAGGCCGCCTTCCGGCTGGCCGCGCTGCTGGAGTCCCTGGCACCGCCGCCGGAGCCGGTGGCGCTGGGCGAGCCGGTGGGCGGAGCCGCGCGCACCGAGAGCGAGGAGTGGTACGAGCGGGCCGCCGAGCTGGGGCACCGGCGTGCCCAGGTCCGGGTCGGCATGCTGGCGGCCGCGCGGGGCGAGCTGGGGGCCGCGGCGCGGTGGTACCGGGAGGCGGCGGAGGCCGGCTCGCGCAACGGCGCCTTCAACCTGGGGCTGCTGCTGGCGCGCGAGGGCAACGAGCCCGAGGCGGCGCTGTGGTGGACCCGGGCGGCGGTGGCCGGTCACGGGCGGGCGGCGCTGCGGCTGGGCCTGCTCGCGGCCCGGCAGGGAGACCTGACGGAGGGCCAGAAGTGGTGCGTGCGCGCCATGGAACTGGGCCCCGCGGAGGTCTCCGAGCGGGCGGCCCGACTGCGCGAGGCGCTTGCCGAGGAACTCTCGGCCTGACCCTGACCCGTCCGCTCCCTGCCACCCGGGGCCCAGGCGCTGGGTTCGTACAGCCATGACGTGGCGCGGGGGTGGGCGTAGCGCAGGAAGGGCCCTGGCCATGCGGGCGGTGCGGGGGCACGGCCTCCGGGGCCCCGGGGGAGGGGGCCGCGGAGGGGCCTTCGGAAGGGACCCGTTAACCGATTTGCATCTGCTCGCCCCGCTCCCGTAGAGTCAGGTTTACCGACGCGGGGTGGAGCAGCTCGGTAGCTCGCTGGGCTCATAACCCAGAGGTCGCAGGTTCAAATCCTGTCCCCGCTACTGAAGAACCGAAGGCCCGGATCCCCTGGATCCGGGCCTTCGGTCGTTCTCGTGTAGGAAGACGGCAAAGAGGGCCGGGGCTCGATGAGCCCCGGCCCTCCTTCGCTCGCTACGCCCCCGTCACGCCCCGGCGCAGTTGGGGCACACGCCGCGGTACGTGACCTCGACCGTCGACACCGTGAAGCCGAAGCGCTCCGTGTCCGGCAGGTCGGCCAGCGGGTTGCCCGCCGGGTGCACGTCCCGGATCGCCCCGCACTGCGCGCACACCAGGTGCTGGTGGGGGCGGTGGGCGTTCGGGTCGTACCGCTTGGCGCGCCGGTCCGTGGACACCTCCAGGACCTCGCCCAGGGTGACGAGCTCGCCCAGCGTGTTGTAGACGGTCGCGCGGGAGATCTCCGGCAGCCGGTCCACGGCGCGCGCGTGCACCTCGTCGGCCGTCAGGTGAACGTGGTCACCGTCGAGCACCTCGGCCACGACGCGCCGCTGTGCGGTCATGCGCCATCCGCGTCCGCGAAGTCGTTCCAGCAGGTCACTCATGTACGCAGCCTAACAGCGAGGGGATTCGATGTAACTCCCGAACGTGTGTCGACTTGGATGCTTACTTGACTTAGACAAAGTCCATCGTAGGATCGGTTACGTTAGGGCGCAGGACAGGTTTGCAGCAAATTTACGCAGGAGGCGCATAGTGACGACGCAGGGACCGCTCACCACGGAGGCCGGAGCTCCGGTAGCTGACAACCAGAACAGCGAGACCGCCGGTATCGGCGGCCCCGTTCTGGTTCAGGACCAGCTGCTGCTGGAGAAGCTCGCGCACTTCAACCGCGAGCGCATCCCGGAGCGCGTGGTGCACGCCCGTGGCGCCGGTGCCTACGGCACGTTCACGCTGACCCGTGACGTCTCGCAGTGGACCCGGGCGAAGTTCCTGTCCGAGGTCGGCAAGGAGACCGAGACCTTCCTGCGCTTCTCCACCGTCGCCGGCAACCTCGGCTCCGCCGACGCCGTGCGCGACCCCCGCGGCTGGGCGCTGAAGTTCTACACCGAAGAGGGCAACTACGACCTCGTCGGCAACAACACCCCGGTGTTCTTCATCAAGGACGCCATCAAGTTCCCCGACTTCATCCACACCCAGAAGCGCGACCCGTACACGGGCTCGCAGGAGGCGGACAACGTCTGGGACTTCTGGGGTCTGTCGCCCGAGTCCACCCACCAGGTGACCTGGCTGTTCGGTGACCGCGGCATCCCGGCGTCCTACCGCCACATGAACGGCTTCGGCTCGCACACGTTCCAGTGGAACAACGAGGCCGGCGAGGTCTTCTGGGTCAAGTACCACTTCAAGACCGACCAGGGCATCAAGAACCTCACCCAGGCCGAGGCCAACCAGCTCGCCGGCGAGGACCCCGACTCGCACCAGCGCGACCTGCGCGAGTCGATCGAGCGCGGTGACTTCCCGTCCTGGACCGTGCAGGTCCAGATCATGCCGGCGGCCGAGGCGGCCGGGTACCGCTTCAACCCGTTCGACCTCACCAAGGTGTGGCCGCACGCGGACTACCCGCTGATCGAGATCGGCAAGCTGGAGCTCAACCGCAACCCGGAGAACGTCTTCGCCGAGGTCGAGCAGTCGATCTTCTCCCCGGCGCACTTCGTCCCCGGCATCGGTCCGTCCCCGGACAAGATGCTCCAGGGCCGTCTCTTCGGCTACGGCGACGCCCACCGCTACCGCGTCGGCATCAACGCCGACCACCTGCCGGTGAACCGCCCGCACGCCACCGAGGCGCGCACCAACTCCCGCGACGGCTACCTGTACGACGGCCGCCACGCGGGCGCCAAGAACTACGAGCCGAACAGCTTCGGCGGCCCGCACCAGACGGACCGTCCGCTGTGGGTCTCCTCCGCCGTCACCGGTGGCACGGGCAACCACGCCGCGCCCTCGCACTCCGAGGACAACGACTTCGTCCAGGCGGGCAACCTCTACCGCCTGTACTCGGAGGACGAGAAGACCCGTCTGATCGAGAACCTCTCCGGCTTCATCGCCAAGGTCTCCCGCGACGACATCGTCGAGCGCGCGATCAACAACTTCCGCCAGGCGGACGGTGACTTCGGCAAGCGTCTCGAGGCCGCGGTCCAGGCCCTCCGCGCCTGATCGACGCCTTGCCGTAGCAGGCCGACGGGCCGGTGCTCCCCGCGAGGGGGCGCCGGCCCGTCGGCCGTTCCTACGCGGGCACGGAGGCGGGCACGGCGGTGCGCCGCGCCGGGGCCCAGCAGCGGATGACATCGCGCACGGACACGATGCCCACCGGGCCGCCGTGCTCCAGGACGATCAGATGACGGAAGCCGCCGTGGGCCATCGCCTCGGCGGCTTCCTGCACGGTGGCGTCCGGGGTGCAGAAGACCACGTTGTTGGTGGTGTGCGCGCCCACGGACTCCCGGTCGGGATCGTGGCCCGCGCCGATCGAGTTGAGGATGTCGCGCTCGGTCAGGATGCCGATGCCGCTGTGTTCGGGATCGAGGACCACGGCGGCGCCGACGCGCCGGCCGGACATCAGGCAGGCCGCCTGCCGCAGGGTGTGAGTGGGGCCGAGGGTGAGGATCACGGTGCTCATGGCGTCGCGGACGAGCATGAAGAGAGCCACCTCCTGGTGAGTCCCTCCGCTTGGGTGGGTGCGCGCGAGGGGCCGCACTTAGAGAAGCCCTTCACAAGCGCACAAGCGGAGGAGTCTCAG
The DNA here is from genome assembly GCF_042888445.1 of Streptomyces sp. NPDC002886. Taxonomy (NCBI): domain Bacteria; kingdom Bacillati; phylum Actinomycetota; class Actinomycetes; order Kitasatosporales; family Streptomycetaceae; genus Streptomyces; species Streptomyces sp. NPDC002886. The sequence continues at coordinate 521,706 of NZ_JBIAPV010000003.1, read as the reverse complement.
ATTCCCACGCGCACGGAGTGTCAGCAAGGAGGCGCGTAAGGGGCACATTCGGCACGTACGGGCGCAGGCCACCGCCGCGGCGGCGCGCGCCCGTCGCGCGGACGTCAGCCGCGCGGGCGCAGCAGGTCGAGCATCTCCGTGTGCAGCAGCCCGTTCGAGGCCGCCGCGTTGCCGCCGTGCACGCCGTCCACCCCGTCGAGCGAGGTGAAGCGGCCGCCGGCCTCCTCCACCACGACCGCCAGGGCCGCCATGTCCCACAGGTTCAGCTCCGGCTCGGCGCACAGGTCGAGCGAGCCCTCGGCGACCATCATGTACGGCCAGAAGTCGCCGTAGCCCCGCGTGCGCCAGCACGCGCGGGTCAGGTCCAGGAAGCCGGGCAGCCGCCCCTGCTCCTCCCAGCCGCTCAGCGAGGAGTAGGCGAAGGAGGCGTCGCCGAGGGCGGCGACCTTCGAGACGCCGAGCGCGGTGGTCGCGCCGAGCGCGCCGCCCGCGTAGGCCCCCCGGCCGCGCGCCGCCCACCAGCGGCGGCCCAGCGCCGGCGCGGACACCACGCCGACGACGGGACGGAAGGCGCCGTCGGCCTGCTCCTCCATGAGGGAGATCAGCGTCGCCCACACCGGAACGCCGCGCACGTAGTTCTTCGTACCGTCGATCGGGTCCACGACCCAGCGGCGCGGGCCGTCGCCCTTGAGGCCGTACTCCTCGCCCAGGATGGCGTCGGAGGGCCGCGCGGCGGCGATCCCGGCCCGGATGATCTCCTCGGTGGCGGTGTCGGCCTCGCTCACCGGGGTCATGTCGGGCTTGGTCTCGACCTTCAGGTCGAGGGCGCGGAACCGCTCCATCGTGGCGGCGTCCGCCGCGTCGGCGAGTTCGAGGGCAAGGCGCAGGTCATCGTCATACTCGGGCATGCCAGAACCCTACCGAGGCGGCCGGGACGGCGGGGCGGGCGTCCACGGTGCGGCACGGGCACCCTTGACAGGATCTGTCGGTCCGTCAACTCTGGCGGAGACGTCGACCGGAGGTCTCACAGGGGAGGCGACGGTGCCCACGGCCCGGGAGTCCTTGCTCGAAGCGGCGGGAGCGGCGCTCGCGGCGCGTCCGTGGCCGGCCGTGCGGATGATCGACGTGGCGGCCGCCGCCGGGGTCTCGCGGCAGACCCTCTACAACGAGTTCGCGGGCAAGACGGGCCTGGGCCACGCCCTGGTGCGGCGCGACGCGGCCTGGTACCTCGACGGTGTGGACCGGGCCCTGTCCGCCCCGGGTGTTCCGGTCCTTCCGGGCGCTCCGGGCGGGAGGGTGGCGGCGGTCGCGGAGTGGACCGTGCGCGCGGGCCGCGAGCGCCCCCTGGTACGGGCCTTGCTGACGGGGTGCTGGAACGGCAACTTACCCGTCCCGGCCGGCCGCGGGGTCCGGCCGGGACTGCCCGCGCTGGGGCCCGACGAGCTGATCCGAGGGGTCCGCGAGCGGGCCCGCGCCGTGTTCGGGGCGGGGGTGGGGGCCTGGGACGGAGCGGGGAGCGGGGCGGGCGACGGGGCACAGGAAGAGGCCCAGCGGTGCGAGCTCGCCGTGCGGCTCGCGCTGTCCTACCTGATCGCCCCGGCCGAGCCGCCGGGGGCGGACCGGGCGGGGCTGCTGCGGCTGCTCAGTGGGACGAGCCCGAGAGCTGCAGCCCGATGACGCCGAGGATCACCAGCGAGATCGAGACGAGCTTGAGGGTGGAGACCAGATCCCCGAGGAAGACCATCCCGTAGATCGCCGTTCCGGCCGCCCCGATGCCGGTCCACACCGCGTAGGCCGGGCCCACGTCCAGCTTCTTCAGGGCCAGCGTCAGCAGACCGAAGCTGCCGAGCGCGAAGCACGCGAAGGCGATCGTCGGCCACAGCCGGGTGAAGCCGTGCGAGAGTTTGAGGCAGACCGCGAACCCCGTTTCCAGGATCCCGGCGACCACGACCAGCAGCCACGCCATGGCGTATGCCTCCCCGCGTCATGTGACGCGCTCACGGGCCGGGCCCGGGCGTCACTTGGTGCGATTATGCATTTACCAGACATCGGGGGCGGCAAACCCCGCCGGTCCTTCACCCTTCGATCAGGCGCCCGCCCGATCAGTTGCCCGCCCGGTCGGTCATCCGCTCGGTCAGTCGCCCTCGCGGCGCTCGCGCGTCTCCAGCAGCCGCCGCAGCGAGTACAGCCGCGCCGGATCCGCGTGGCCGTCCTCCACCCACTTGTCGAGCGCGCAGTCCGGTTCGTCGTGGCTGCACGCGCGCGGGCACCCCTCCGTCCCCGGCACCAGCTCCGGGAAGGCCAGGATGACCCGGGACGGGTCCACGTGGTGCAGGCCGAAGGACCGTACGCCCGGGGTGTCGATGACCCAGCCGTCCCCGCCCGGCAGCGGCAGCGCGAGCGCGGAGGTGGTGGTGTGCCGGCCGCGGCCGGTCACCGAGTTGACGACGCCGGTCGCGCGCTGGCGGCCCTCGGCGACCAGCGAGTTCACCAGCGTGGTCTTGCCGACGCCGGAGTGGCCGACGAAGGCGGTGATCCGGCCGTTCAAGCGCTCGCGCACCCGTTCGGCCGCGTCGCCCGTCGCCAGCTCCTCGCGGTTGGTGACCACGTAGTTCAGGCCGAAGGTCGAGTAGATCTCCAGGATCTTGTCCGCGGAGGTCAGGTCGGACTTCGTGAGCACCAGCAGCGGTTCCAGCCCGGCGTCGTACGCGGCCACCAGGCAGCGGTCGATCATCCGGGGGCGGGGTTCCGGGTCGGCCAGCGCCGTCACGATGGCCAGCTGGTCGGCGTTGGCGACGACGACGCGCTCGTACGGATCGTCGTCGTCGGCCGTGCGCCGCAGGACGGACTTGCGCGCCTCGATCCGCACGATGCGGGCGAGGGTGTCCTTCTTGCCGGACAGGTCACCGACGATCCAGACCCGGTCCCCGACCACCGCCGCCTTGCGGCCCAGCTCGCGGGCCTTCATCGCGTGCACCGGACGGTCCTCGACCAGACAGGTGAGCCGGCCGCGGTCCACGGTCAGGACCATGCCCTCGGCCGCGTCCTCGTGCTTGGGGCGGATCGTCGTACGCGGCCGGTTGCCCTTGGGGTTGGGCCGCTGGCGGATGTCGTCCTCGTCGGTGTTCTTGTTGTACCTGCGCATGGCGGGCCCTACGCTCCCACGCCTGCCGGAGCCGCGTCGGCCCGGGCGAGCATGTCCGCCCACATCCTCGGGAAGTCCGGCAGGGTCTTCGCGGTCGTCCCCACGTTCTCGATGAGCACGCCCTCCACCGCCAGGCCGATCACCGCGCCGGCCGTGGCCATCCGGTGGTCGTCGTACGTGTGGAACGTGCCGCCGTGCAGCGTGCGCGGCCGGATCCGCAGACCGTCCGCGGTCTCGGTGACATCGCCGCCGAGGCCGTTGATCTCCTTGGTGAGCGCCGCCAGCCGGTCCGTCTCGTGCAGCCGCAGGTGCGCGACCCCGCGCAGCACCGACTCCGAGTCGGCCAGCGCCGCGACCGCCGCGATGCCCGGGGTGAGCTCCCCGACCTCGCTCAGGTCCACGTCGATGCCGTGGATCTTGCCGGTGCCGGTGAAGACCAGGCCCGCGTCCGTCAGCTCACAGGAGCCGCCCATCTCCGTGAAGATCCGGCGCAGCGCGTCACCGGGCTGGGTGGTGCGGCGCGGCCAGTCGGGGATGGTGACCGTGCCGCCGGTGATCAGGGCCGCCGCCATGAAGGGCTGTGCGTTGGACAGGTCCGGCTCCACGACCAGGTCGCGGCCGAGCAGGGCGCCGGGGGCGACCCGCCAGACGTTCTTCTCGCCGCCGGACTCGGGGGTGTCGACCTGCGCGCCCGCCGCGCGCAGCATCTCCACCGTCATCCGGATGTGCGGCATCGACGGCAGGTTGGTGCCCACGTGCCGGACCTCGACGCCCTGGTTGAAGCGCGGGGCGGAGAGCAGCAGCGCGGAGACGAACTGCGAGGAGTTGCTCGCGTCGATCTCGACGGTCCCGCCCTCCAGGGCGCCGCCGCCCTGGACGGTCAGGGGCAGTGCCCCGCGGCCGTCGTCGTCGATGCGGGCGCCGAGCGTGCGCAGCGCCGTGATGACCTGGCCGAGGGGGCGCTCGTAGGAGCGCGGGTCGCCGTCGAAGCGGATGTCGCCGGAGGCGAGGGTGGCGACGGGCGGCAGGAAGCGCATGACCGTGCCCGCGTTGCCGACGTCGACCGTGGCCGGTCCGTGCAGCGCGGTCGGGATGATCCGCCAGGCCTCACCGGCCTGGCCCTCGCCGGCGGAGCTGGAGGAGACCGTCTCCTCGATGCCCACGCCCAGCGCGCGCAGCGCGTCGGACATCAGCTGGGAGTCGCGCGAACGCAGCGGGCGGCGCACCCAGCCCGGCTCGGAGGCGAGCGCGGCGAGCACGAGGGCGCGGTTGGTGACCGATTTGGACCCGGGCACGGTGACGGTGGCCTGGACGGCGGTGTCGGCGAGCGGGGCGGGCCAGAGGGCGGGGAGCGCGGGGGTCTCGGTCATGGCCACCACTTTAGTGGCTTCCCATGGCCGCAGATCTTGATCACCGGGGGAGTCTCGGCGGTCGGACGTCCGGCGACCCCGGCCGGTCCGCGGTGGGGCGGCGGTGGGGCGGGGCCGAGCCGCGGTCGGTCAGAGGGCGAGCAGCCAGCGGCCGCCGCCGACGAGCGAGCACAGCGCGACCACGTGGAAGAGCAGCAGCCACACCACCGGGTGCACGTGGGTCAGCCGTCCGAGCTGGTCCGCGTCGGAGTCCGGAGCCGCGCCGCCCCGGCGCTTGGCCCCCAACTCGAAGACCGGCCGGACGCCGCCGAGGAGCAGGAACCACACCACGGCATAGGCGAAGACCGCCTGCACGTCCGCCGGGGCCAGCCAGGAGACCAGGACGAAGGTGGCGCCCGTGAGCAGCACCGTCAGCAGCCCGTACGCGTTGCGGATCATCACCAGCACCGCCAGCAGCAGTGCCGTCGCCGCCCACAGCAGCAGGGTGATCCGGTGTGCCGAGAGCAGGGCCGCCCCGCCGAGACCGAGCAGGGAGGGCGCCGTGTACCCGGAGGCGGCGGTGAGGACCATGCCGAGGCCGGTGGGCTTGCCGCGGCTGACGGTGACCCCGCTGGTGTCCGAGTGCAGCCGGATCCCGTCCAGGCTGCGGCCCGTCAGCAGGGCCAGCAGTCCGTGACCGCCCTCGTGGGCGATGGTGATGGCGTTGCGCGACAGCCGCCACACCGGTCGAGGGCCCACCGCCACGAGCGCCGCCAGCCCCGTCGCGATCACCAGCCACTGGTCGGGCGCCGCCTGTATGCCGGTGAGCCGGTCCCACAGGCCGGCCGTGGTGCTCGTGTTCATGAGGTGGCGGACTCCTTGCGGTGGCGATCGGGTGACATGGCAGTGTGGCAGCCATGTGCGGAAGGTATGCGGCCAGTCGTGGGCCGGAGGAGCTGGCCGAGGTCTTCGGGGTGGAGCGGTGGGAGCCGGAGGAGGTGCTGGCTCCGGACTGGAACGTGGCTCCGACGAAAGAGGTCCACGTCATCCTCGACCGTCCTTTGAAGGACGCTCCGAGCAGGCGTCCGGTTCGCCAGCTGAGGGTCCTGAAATGGGGGCTGGTCCCTTCCTGGGCGCAGAACCCCGACGGCGCCGCCCGGATGATCAACGCCCGGTCCGAGACCATCGCCGAGAAGCCCTCCTTCCGCCGCCCCTTCGCGCAGCGCCGCTGCATCGTCCCGGCGGACGGCTACTACGAGTGGGTCACCGCCCACGACGAGCGGGAGCTCGAGGTCGAGGGCAAGAAGAAGCGGGCGCGCAAGCAGCCCTACTTCGTCCTCCCCTCCGACGGCTCCGTCTTCGCCATGGCCGGGATATACGAGTTCTGGCGCGACCGGACCCTGCCCGGCGAGCATCCGCTCGCCTGGTGGGCCACCTGCTCCGTGATCACCGCCGAGGCCGAGACCGGCCCGCTCGGCGTGGCCCCCGCCGAGGGTCCGCGCTCGCTCGCCGACATCCACCCCCGGATGCCCCTGATGCTCACCCCGGACCGGTGGGACGCCTGGCTGGACCCGGCGCGGACCGACCCCGACGAGCTCCAGGCCCTGCTGGCGCCGCCGCCCGGCGGGCTGATGCGCGCCTATCCGGTGTCCACGGCCGCGAGCAACGTCCGCAACAACGGGCCCGAACTGCTGGAGGAGCTGGACGGGCCGGAGGAGGGCACGCTCTTCTGACGATCCGATCCGGTCCGGCCTCTGACGGCCCCGCGCGCTCCGGTCGGACCCGGCGCTCCGGCGGGCCCCGGCGTCACCCCCACGGCCGTCGCGGACCGGCATGATCGGGGCATGAGCAGCACGCGCACCGAGACGATCGACACCCCGGCGGGCGCGGCCCGCATCACCTGGCACCCGGCCCCGGCGGGCAAGGCCCGCCTGGTGCTCGCCTTGGGCCACGGAGCCGGAGGCGGGATCGAGGCCCGGGACCTCCAGGCCCTGGCCGCCGCCCTGCCCGCCCTGGGGGTCACCGTGGCGCTGGCCGAGCAGCCCTGGCGGGTCGCCGGGAAGAAGGTCGCCGCCGCGCCCAAGGTGCTGGACGCGGGCTGGACCGCCCTGTGGCCCGCCTTCGCGGAGCCCGGGCTGCCCGTCGTCGCGGGCGGCCGCAGCGCCGGGGCCCGGGTGGCCTGCCGGACCGCCGCGGAGCTGGGCGCGGCCGGGGTGCTCGCGCTGGCCTTCCCGCTGCACCCGCCGGGCCGGCCCGAGAAGTCCCGGGCCGAGGAGCTGCTGGGGGCCGGGCGGCCGGCGCTGGTGGTCCAGGGCGGCCGCGACGCCTTCGGGCGGCCGGAGGAGTTTCCGGAGCGGGGAGCGCGCGGAGCCTCGTACGAGCTGGTGGAAGTGGAGGGCGGGGACCACGGGTTCGCCGTGCCGAAGCGGACCGGCCCCACGCAGGAGGAGGCCCTGGCGGTGATCACCGGGGCGGTGGCCGAGTGGCTCCGCCGGCTGCCGGTGTGACCTATGTCCGGCCGCCGGGGTGACTTTGGTCCGGAAACCGGGCTCCGCCGGGGAATGTGCCGCAGCGGCCTTCTGTTGTCCCGGATGTCGGTACGCACAGGAAGACGTCGGAGGAGAGGCACCGCATGACCCAGGTCATCAGCCAGAACCGTCCGCAGGCCGCTGACCTGGACTGGACAGTGCTGCCCGCGCCCAAGCGCGGCTCGGTTCGGGCGGCGGGCGACCGGGAAGGTCGACTATTCTCCGATTCGAGCGGGTCCGCTTTCGGAGTCGCCACGCAGTCGGAGGAGGTGGGTCCTGTCGCTGGGACCGACGAAGGCCACGCGGAGGAGACGACCCCGGAGCGCAATGCGCGTTTCGAGAGGGACGCCCTCGGCTACCTCGACCAGATGTACTCGGCCGCCCTGCGCATGACGCGCAATCCGGCCGACGCCGAGGACCTGGTCCAGGAGACGTACGCGAAGGCATACGCGTCGTTCCACCAGTTCCGCGAGGGCACCAACCTGAAGGCGTGGCTGTACCGCATTCTGACCAACACCTTCATCAACTCGTACCGCAAGAAGCAGCGCGAACCCCAGCGCAGTGCGGCCGAGGAGATCGAGGACTGGCAGCTCGCGCGCGCCGAGTCGCACATGTCGACGGGCTTGCGTTCCGCCGAGTCGCAGGCTCTCGATCACCTGCCCGATTCCGACGTGAAGGAAGCTCTCCAGGCCATTCCGGAGGAGTTCCGCATCGCGGTCTATCTTGCCGACGTAGAGGGCTTTGCGTACAAGGAGATCGCGGACATCATGGGTACACCCATCGGTACGGTCATGTCGCGACTGCACCGTGGCCGCCGTCAACTCCGTGGAATGCTTGAGGACTACGCCCGTGAGCGCGGGCTCGTCCCGGCCGGCGCGGGAGAGTCGAACGACCTGAAAGGCTCGGGCTCATGAGCTGCGGAGACGCACACGAGACGGAGTGCTCCGAGGTCCTGGACCACCTTTATGAGTTCCTGGACCAGGAGATGCCCGACAGCGACTGCACGAAGTTCGAGGCGCACTTCGGCGAGTGCAATCCCTGTCTGGAGAAGTACGGCCTGGAACAGGCCGTGAAGAAGCTGGTCAAGCGCTGCTGCGGATCGGACGACGTACCGACCGATCTGCGCTCGAAGGTGATGGGACGGATCGAGCTCATCCGTTCGGGTCAGGCCGTGCCGGATCATGACATCACGGCCGCGCCGCCCGAGCCGGCCGTCGCCGCCGAGCCGGTGCCGGGATCAGCGACGAGCTGAATGCCGAAAATCGGCCGAGTCCGCCGATGAAGTAGTACCTGATTGAACGATCTCGAACGGCCGCCCCCGGATGGGTACTTCCTTCACTCGAAGGTGGTAATCCGGGGGCTTCCGCATGGCGCAATGCAAAAATGTGGCCCACCTCGCTCCCGGGCCCACTTATTCTCCCCATTCGGTACTGGTTTGATTCGTACCTGACTTGCACGGCTCAGGGGGAGGAGAGCGCCATGCGGGTACTTCCGCCGTTGGCGCGCGCCTACGTCGTGTGCGCCGTCCTGGCGGCCTGCGCGTGCGTCGCCCCGGCCGTCACCGGCTCCGCCACACCGTGGCCCTCCATCGGCCTGCTCTCCGTGCTCTACCTCGGCTGCGAACTCGTCAAGGTGTGCCCGCTCATGGGCCGCCGGGTGCCCGAGGGCCTCGGCTCCTTCTTCCCGGTGGTGCTGGCCGCCGTCTTCCTCCTGCCGCCGGCCGCCGCGGCCCTCGTCGCGCTGCCCGGCGGACTCGCCGGGACCGTGACGGCCCGGCCCGCGGGGGTGCGGCGCGTCTGGCACGGGGCGCAGCAGTCCATAGCCGCCTGGACGGCCGGGCAGGTCTACGGCCTGCTGGGCGGACCCGGGGCGCTGGGCGCGGGCTCCTTCGGCGGCACCGGTCCGCGGGGGCCGGACGGGACCGCGGGAGCGGTCGGAGCGGCGGGAGCGGCCGGACCGGCCGCCTGGGTCGCCGACTTCCCGTACGTGATGCTCCCCGCCGCCGCCGCGGCCGTCGTCTTCTGCCTGGTGCTGACCACCCTCGACGGCTGCATCCTGGCCGCCGCCGAACGCCGCCCCGCCACCACCGCCTGGCGGGGCCTGCTGACCCGGTCCCTCGCCCCGCACTGCGTGCACGGTCTCGCCGGGCTGATGATGGCCGTCATGTGGCGCAGCCCGTACGGACTCCCGGCCGCACTGCTCGTCATGCTGCCGATGTACATCTCCTGCTGGGTCTTCGCCCAGTACCACCGCGAGCGCGCCGCCCACCAGGCCACCATCCGGGCGCTGGTCCAGGCCGTGGACATCAAGGACCGCTACACGCGCGGCCACAGCGAGCGGGTCGGGCAGGCCTCGGCGATGATCGCCCGCGAACTGGGCATGGGCGAGGAACGCCTCGAAGTCGTCCGCATCGCCGGAATCCTGCACGACGTGGGCAAGCTCGGCGTCCCGACCCGGCTGCTGCGCAAGGACGGACCGCTGACCCCCGAAGAGCGCAGGATCATCGAACTCCACCCCGAGTACGGACACGAGATGGTGCGCGGCATCGGGTTCCTCGGGGAGGCCCGCGCGGCGATCCTGCACCACCACGAGCGGGTGGACGGCTCCGGCTACCCGTACGGGCTGACCGGGGAACAGATCCCCGTGCTCGCCCGGGTCGTGGCGGTCGCCGACGCCTTCGACGCCATGACCTCGACCCGCTCGTACAGCAGGGCCCGGCCGGTACCGGTCGCCCTCGCGGAGCTGGAGCGGTGTGCGGGGGCCCAGTTCGACCCGGACATGGTGCGGGCGCTGGTCGAGTCGATCGGCCGCCAGGGCTGGCATCCGAAGGTGACCTCGGACGACGACCTCCAGGTGATCCCGGCCGGCGCCGGTGAGGCCACCGCGGCCGGAGCGCAGGGGGCCGTACGGGAGCCCGTGCCCGCCGGTGCGGCGCTGACCGGACTGCCCGCCCAGGCCGCCCCGGCCGCGGCCGCGCTCCAGGCCCGCCCGGCCGGGAGTCCGCCCCCCGCCGCCGGATTCGGGGACCCCTGCCACTGCGTGCCCGGGCCCGCCGCCGAGCCCGGAGCCGCCGCCCAGGGGGCGACGGGAACCCCCGGCTCCCCGTCCGCGCCCGCGGCGGGAGCGGGCGCGTGAAGGGCTGGGCCGTCGCCGTCGTGCGCGGGGCCGCCGCGGTGCTGACCGTGGCCGCCGTCGGGCACACCGTGTGGAACGGGCTGACCGATCCGGGCATCGCGCTGGCCTTCGGCGCACTGATCACCATCGGCGAGCTCGCCCGCCGGGACAGCGGCGACGCCGCCCGCCAGCAGCCCGCGCCGCTCGGATCCGCCGGGGCGCTCGGGTACGCCCTGCTCGGGCAGAACGCCGGAGCCCCCACCCACCACGGGGTCCTGCAGATCGTCGCCGTGGTGGTCACCGCCGCGCTGCTCGGGATCGTCCCGCACATCGCCCGGGGCCGCGGCCCGGCCCTCGACCACCTGGCCCGCCGCGTCCTCACCGTCACCTTCGCCGCCGTCTGCTTCCAGCCGCTCTACAACTCCGGGCAGCTGGAGCACCAGGTCGGCCAGGGCCCGTACCTCGTGCTCTTCCTGGTCTTCGTCCTCGGGCTCACGGCCCTGTGCGACGCCGTCCTCGGCGCCGTCCTCGCCGGGGCCCGGACCGGCTGGCCGTTCGCCCCGCTGCTGCGCGACGAGCTCCGCGCCCAGCTGGGCATCGGCTCCGCGATCTGCGCCACGGGCGTGGTCATGGCCCTCGGGGTCGCCGTCGCCGGCCTGTGGGCGGTGCCCGTCTTCAGCGTGCCGCTGCTCCTGACCCAGATGTCCTTCCACCGGATCACCGCCATCCGCACCACCTACCGCCAGACCATCACCTCCCTGGCCCGCGCCACCGAGATCGCCGGCTACACCCGGCCGGGCCACTCCCGCCGGGTCGCCGCGCTCAGCGTCGCCGTGGGGCGGGAGCTGGGCCTCTCGGAGCGGGAGATCACGGTGCTGGAGTACGCCGCCCTGATGCACGACATCGGGCAGCTCTCCCTCGTCGACCCGGTCCCGGCCGGGGCCACCGCCGAGCTGCCCGAGGCGGAGGCCCGCCGGATCGCCGGGCTCGGCGGGGAGGTGGCCCGCCAGACGGGGGTCCCGGCCGAGGTCGCGGTGGTGGTGGAGCTGCAGGCGGATCCGTACCGTGACCAGCCCGTCGCCGCCCGGATCGTGCGCGCGGTCAACGCGTACGACGACCTCGTCGGCGGCGCCCGTCACCCGGGCGGCTCACTGGAGGCCCTGGAGCGGCTGCGCCTGGGGACGGGGCACGACTATCAGCCGGAAGTCGTGGAATGTCTCGCCAGGGTGCTCGCCCGGGGCGGACGTGCCAGAGTCGTACCCGTCCCACCTGGGTAACCCATGGGTAATGAGCGGCCGTCCGAGTGGGCATGGTTGGATGCCAGTGAGAGTGTTCCCAGGAGAAGTGTTCGCAGCAGGAGTGTCCGGCAGGCGGGAATCGTGAGGATCTTCGGGAAGGTACGGCACCGGCCCTCCGCCTCGTGGCGGCAGGCCACCGACCGCGCGTTCACCCTGATCGGCGACGGTCGGTACGAGGACGCGGGTGCGCTCCTGACCAGGGCGGCGGACCTGGAACCCTGGCTGTCCGAGTCCTGGTTCAATCTGGCGCTGCTCCACAAGTTCCGCCACGACTGGGAGCAGGCGCGGGCCGCCGGGCTGCGCGCCGTGGCCCTGCTCGACCGGGAGACCGGCGCCCCGGACTGGTGGAACGTCGGCATCGCCGCGACCGCGCTGCAGGACTGGCCGCTGGCCCGCCGCGCCTGGCAGGCGTACGGGCTGAAGGTGCCCGGAGACCCGCACGCCGCGGGCTCCGGCGGCGCTCACGCCAACGGCGAACCGGTCGGCATGGAGCTCGGGAGCGCGGCCGTGCGGCTGTCGCCCGAGGGCGAGGCCGAGGTGGTCTGGGGCCGCCGGCTGGACCCGGCCCGCATGGAGGTCCTGTCGATCCCGCTGCCCTCCTCGGGGCGGCGCTGGGGCGAGGTCGTGCTGCACGACGGGGTCCCGCACGGCGAGCGCGTGACCGCGGCCGGGCCCTCGTACCCCGTCTTCGACGAGATCGAGCTGTGGGCCCCCTCTCCGGTGCCGACCTGGGTGGTGCTCCTCGAGGCGGCCACCGAGGCCGACCGCAACGCCCTGGAGCAGCTGGCCTCCGACGCCGGCTTCGCCGCGGAGGACTGGTCCTCCTCGGTGCGGCTGCTGTGCCGGACCTGCTCGGAGAGCGCGATGCCGAGCGGTGAGGGCGACGGCGAGCACCTGGACCCGCACGACCACAGCGAACCGGGTCACCCCGGCCCGCTGGGCCACCGTACGAACGGGTCCGGATCGCTGTGGGTGCCCGAGCGGGAGTGCGGGATCGCGGCGCCGGCCGGCCTGGTGCGCGGGCTGCTCGACGGCTGGGTCGCGGACAGTCCGGACAGCCGGGAGTGGCGGGATCTCGAAGAGGTCTGCTGAGCGGGGGCCGTAGTCTGTACCGGCACATCGGTGACTGGTGGACTTACGGAAGGCGTACGGCGGACATGGCGCAGCAGGAGAACGACGTTGTCGAGAGCGTGAACGACGGATACGTCGTGGACACCGAGGACTGTGAGGCGCGCGAGCTCGCCCACCGCGAGCGCGGCACCGCCCGCCCCATCACGGTGGTCGGCAACCCGGTCCTGCACCGGGAGTGCAAGGACGTCACCGAGTTCGGCGACGAGCTGGCGCAGCTGATCGACGACATGTTCGCCAGCCAGAAGGCCGCCGAGGGCGTGGGCCTCGCCGCGAACCAGATCGGCGTCGACGCCAAGGTCTTCGTCTACGACTGCCCGGACGACGACGGCAACCGCCACACGGGCGTGGTGATCAACCCCAAGCTCGTCGAGCTGCCCGCCGCCGCCCGGATCCTGGACGACTCGAACGAGGGCTGCCTGTCGGTCCCCACCGCCTACGCAGCGCTGGCCCGCCCGGACTACGCCGAGGTGACCGGCCAGGACGCGCAGGGCAACCCGATCAAGGTGCGCGGCACCGGGTACTTCGCGCGCTGCCTCCAGCACGAGACGGACCACCTGTACGGCTACCTGTACATCGACCGGCTCTCCAAGCGCGACCGCAAGGACGCGCTGCGGCAGATGGAAGAGGGCACCCCGCGCTACGAGACGGTTCCGAACGCGTAGCCCCCGCTCCCACAGGCGAAAGGCGCCCCGCTCCGGTCAGGAGCGGGGCGCCTTTCACGTGGTCGGCGGGCACGAGTCCCAGCCGAAGTCGCCGCGGCACGTCATGAAGGCCCCCTGTGTAGTCAGAACCTCCAAACCCTATCGAAGATGATCAAGGTCGGGGAGTCCGGGCCATGGGCTTCAGGCCGCGGCCGGCCCCCGGAACGTGCGGCGGAAGGCGTTCGGGGTGGTGCCGAGCGTCCGCAGGAAGTGGTGGCGCAGAGCGGCCGCGGTGCCGAACCCGCAGCGCCCCGCGATCGCGTCCACCGTCTCGTCGGTGGCCTCCAGCAGCTCCTGCGCCAGCAGGACCCGCTGGCGCAGCACCCACTGGTACGGGGTGGTCCCCGTCTCCTGCAGGAAGCGCCGGGCGAAGGTCCGCGCGGACATGTGGGCCCGCTCCGCGAGCTGCTCGACCGTGATCTCCTCCTCCAGGTGGCGGGCCATCCAGCCGATCACCTCGCCCACCGTGTCGCAGGAGGTGCGGGGCAGCGGGCGCTGGATGTACTGCGCCTGCCCGCCGTCCCGGTGCGGCGGTACGACCATCCGCCGGGCGATGGTGTTGGCCACCTCGGCGCCCTGCTCCTGCCGGACGAGGTGCAGGCACGCGTCGATCCCGGAGGCGGTGCCGGCCGAGGTGATCACCTGGCCCTCGTCCACGTAGAGCACGTCCGGGTCGACCCTGGCCCGCGGGAAGCGGCGGGCCAGGGCCGGGGCGTGCATCCAGTGCGTGGTGCAGCGCCGGTCGTCCAGCAGCCCGGCCGCGCCGAGCATGAAGGCCCCGCTGCACACGCTCAGCACCCGCGCGCCCCGGTCCACGCCCCGCCGCAGGGCCTCCAGGAGCGACTCCGGGTACACGCGGGTGGGGGCCTCGCGGTCGGCGGGCAGACAGATCAGATCCGCCTCCTCCAGCCGCTCGGGCCCGTGGGGGAGCGTGAGGCTGTAGTGGCCGTCGCCGGCGGTGATCGGGTTCTCCTCCATCGCGCAGAGGGCGAAATCGTAGGTCGGCAGGCCCATGCCGCTGCGGTCGATCCCGAAGACCTCGCAGAAGATGCCCATCTCGAAGGGGGTCACCCCGTTCACCACGGCCACGGCCACGTTGCTGAGGGAGGAAGGCTTCACCATGACCCCAGTGTGGCAGTAATTCGCTCTTTCATGACAGTCCTGCCACTGTCCGGTTTCGGCCGCCCTGGCGAGAGTGGAGTCATGAACACCTTCCTCGACTACCTCGTCGTCCTGACCGTCGCCGCCCTCCTCCTGGGCCCCGCCCTCTACGGGGCCGCGCGCGAGCGCCGCCTCGACCGGCAGCTCCGCGCGGCGGCCGAGCGCACGATCGGGCGGGCAGAGGTCATCCGAGCTCCGGATCCCGGGTCGCGGTCACGGGCCATCCGGGGTGCTGGACGGACCGGGCCTCCACCCGGCGGGTCAGCGGCCATCCGGACGCGGCCAGTGCGGATGCCGTCGGCAGGCGCAGGACCCAGGACAGCAGCGCGGAGGTGAGGGCCAGGGTGACCGGCGCGAGCACAGCGGACGCGTCATGGCGGCCGCCGCGAACAGCAGAGCGCCCCCGCCCGAAAACTTGGCAACCCAAGTCGATCTCCCCATGGGCGGGGACGCCGGCAAACGGCGCTGTCGAGCGGGACGGGGCCTAGAAGTCCTCGTCCAGGTCGACCGTGCCCTCGACCGCGACCTGGTAGGCCGACGGGCGGCGCTCGAAGAAGTTCGTCAGCTCCTGGACGCCCTGCAGCTCCATGAAGGAGAACGGGTTCTGCGAGCCGTAGACCGGCGCGAAGCCCAGGCGGACCAGGCGCTGGTCCGCGACGCACTCCAGGTACTCGCGCATGGACTCGGTGTTCATGCCCGGCAGGCCGTCACCGCACAGGTCGCGGCCGAACTGCAGCTCCGCCTCCACGGCCTCCTTCAGCATGTCGACGACCTGCTGCTGGAGGGCGTCGTCGAAGAGCTCCGGCTCCTCCTTGCGGACGGTGTCCACGACCTCGAACGCGAAGTTCATGTGCATGGTCTCGTCGCGGAACACCCAGTTGGTGCCCGTCGCCAGGCCGTGCAGCAGGCCGCGCGAGCGGAACCAGTACACGTACGCGAAGGCGCCGTAGAAGAACAGGCCCTCGATGCACGCCGCGAAGCAGATCAGGTTCAGCAGGAAGCGGCGCCGGTCGGCGGCCGTCTCCAGGCGGTCGATCTTCTCGACGGAGTCCATCCAGCGGAAGCAGAACTGCGCCTTCTCGCGGATCGACGGGATCTCCTCGACCGCGTCGAAGGCGGCCGCCCGGTCGTCCGGATCGGGCAGGTAGGTGTCGAGCAGCGTCAGGTAGAACTGGACGTGCACGGCCTCCTCGAAGAGCTGGCGCGACAGGTACAGGCGCGCCTCCGGGGAGTTGATGTGCTTGTAGAGGGTGAGGACCAGGTTGTTCGAGACGATCGAGTCGCCCGTCGCGAAGAACGCGACCAGCCGGCCGATCATGTGCTGCTCGGAGGGCGTCAGCTTCGCGAGGTCCGCGACGTCCGAGTGGAGGTCGACCTCCTCGACGGTCCAGGTGTTCTTGATCGCGTCCCGGTAGCGCTCGTAGAAGTCCGGGTAGCGCATGGGGCGGAGCGTGAGCTCGAAGCCCGGGTCCAGGAGGTTCTTCGTGGTGTCGGTGGAGCTCATTACTGGCAGGCCTCGCAGGACTCGGGGTTTTCAAGGGAGCAGGCGAGCGCTTCCGCGGCGGCCGCTTCGGCGGCGGCGTCGGCGTCGAGGAGCTCGACGGGCTGTGGGAGCGCCGCCGGGACGGCGGAGCCGGACGCGGCGCGGGCGATCTTCGTCGCCGGGCGCGAGCGCAGGTAGTACGTGGTCTTCAGCCCCTGCTTCCAGGCGTACGCGTACATCGAGCTGAGCTTGCCGATGGTGGGCGTCTCCAGGAACAGGTTCAGCGACTGCGACTGGTCCAGGAAGGGGGTGCGCGCGGCCGCCATGTCGATCAGGCCGCGCTGCGGGATCTCCCACGCGGTGCGGTACAGGTCGCGCACCTCCGCCGGGATCCAGCCGAAGCCCTGGACCGAGCCGGAGGACTCGCGCAGCGCCTCGCGGGTCTGGGCGTCCCAGACGCCGAGCCGCTTGAGCTCCTGCACCAGGTAGCCGTTGACCTGGAGGAACTCACCGCTCAGGGTCTCGCGCTTGAAGAGGTTGGAGACCTGCGGCTCGATGCACTCGTACACGCCCGCGATGGAGGCGATGGTCGCCGTCGGGGCGATGGCGAGGAGCAGGGAGTTGCGCATCCCGGACTTCGCGACCCGGGCGCGCAGCGCGTCCCAGCGCTCCGGCCAGTTCAGCTCGACGTCGTAGTGGTCCGGGTGCAGGACGCCACGGGCCGTGCGGGTCTGCTCCCACGCGGGGAGCGGGCCGCTGCGCTCGGCCAGGTCGCAGGAGGCCTCGTACGCCGCGAGCATGATGCGCTCGGAGAGCTTCGTGGACAGGGCCTTCGCCTCGGCGGAGTCGAAGGGCAGCTTCAGCTGGAAGAAGACGTCCTGGAGGCCCATCGCGCCCAGGCCCACCGGGCGCCAGCGGGCGTTGGAACGGCCGGCCTGCTCGGTCGGGTAGAAGTTGATGTCCACGACGCGGTCGAGGAAGGTGACCGCGGTGCGGACGGTCTCGTCCAGGCGCTCCCAGTCGATGTCGCCCCGGCCGCCGCCGGCTCCTGTGAGCACGAACGCGCCGAGGTTGACCGAGCCGAGGTTGCAGACCGCCGTCTCACCGTCGTTGGTGACCTCGATGATCTCGGTGCACAGGTTCGAGGAGTGGACCACGGTGCCCGGCTCGGCGGTCTGGTTCGCCGTGCGGTTCGAGGCGTCCTTGAAGGTCATCCAGCCCTGGCCGGTCTGCGCGAGGGTGCGCATCATCCGGCCGTACAGGTCGCGGGCGGGCATGGTCTTTCGGGCCAGGCCCGACTCCTCGGCCTTGCGGTAGGCGGCGTCGAACTCGTCGCCCCACAGGTCCACCAGCTCGGGGACGTCGGCCGGGGAGAACAGCGACCACTCGGCGTCGGCGTTCACGCGGCGCATGAACTCGTCCGGCACCCAGTGCGCCAGGTTCAGGTTGTGCGTGCGGCGCTGGTCCTCGCCGGTGTTGTCGCGGAGCTCCAGGAACTCCTCGATGTCCGCGTGCCAGGTCTCCAGGTAGACCGCGGCGGCGCCCTTGCGGCGGCCGCCCTGGTTCACGGCGGCGACGGAGGCGTCGAGGGTCTTCAGGAACGGCACGATGCCGTTGGAGTGGCCATTCGTGCCGCGGATCAGCGAACCGCGGGCGCGGATGCGGGAGTACGAGAGGCCGATGCCGCCGGCGTGCTTGGACAGGCGCGCCACCTGGTGGTAGCGGTCGTAGATCGAGTCGAGCTCGTCCAGCGGGGAGTCCAGCAGGTAGCAGGAGGACATCTGCGGGTGCCGGGTGCCGGAGTTGAAGAGGGTGGGGGAGGACGGCAGGTAGTCGAGGCGGCTCATCAGCCGGTAGAGCGAGGCCACTTCCTCGACGGCCTGGACCGAATCGTTCTCGGCGAGGCCGCAGGCCACGCGCAGCATGAAGAACTGCGGGGTCTCGATGACCTGGCGGGTGATCGGGTGGCGCAGCAGGTAGCGGCTGTGCAGGGTGCGCAGGCCGAAGAAGCCGAAGCGGTCGTCGGCGTCCTCGGCGAGCGCGTGTCCGACGAGCGCGTCGAGCCGGCTCGCGTGCAGGCGTACGAAGTCGGCGGTGCGGTCGGCGATCAGGCCCTCGCGGTGGCCGACCTCGACGGAGCCGGAGAAGGAGGTGGAGCCCTGGCCGGCGGCCTCGTCGCGGACGGCCAGCGTCAGCAGGCGGGCGGCGAGGCGGGAGTACGCCGGGTCCTCGGAGATCAGCCCGGCGGCCGCCTCGGTGGCGAGCGTACGGAGCTCCGCCTCGTCGGCGGCGGCGCTGCGGCCGCGCAGCGCGGCGGCGGCGACCCGGCCGGGGTCGGTGTCGGGCAGGTCGGCGGTCAGCTCGGTGAGCGTGCGCAGGAGCGCGGCCCCCGGACCCTCATAGGCGGACGGGTCGGACTCGGCGCGCGGTGCGGAAGGCGCGATGGTCACGGGGGGAGCTCTCCCTCGCTCGGCTCCGGGAACACCTTTGGTGCGGGGCGCGAGGGGGCGCACGTGGGGGAGCGCGTGCCTGGCAGGGCAGTGCGCGTGCGCCACGTGGCGTCCACCGGCCCAACCGCGAGGCCCGGACGTGTCTGCACCCGGTTCGGTCGAACCGGGAGCACTGTCGACAGGTCCTCGGACTTGCGGATGCGCCGATCGAGTCGGTGCATTTCATACCGTTGCGGGACAGTTCCGGATTCTCACCGGATTCCCCTGCGACGACAGCGAGCATGAGCATACATGTGGGGGCCGGTGCTTGCGTTGGGCCCCACATGTTGTGTCGCTCCGCGAGACCGTCCGTGACTACAGCTGGACTACAGCTCCAACCGGTAGGTGAGCAGGGGGAGGCCCGGAACCGGGTACCAGTCCCGCTCGGGGGTCCGTACGAAGCCCAGCCGGTCGTAGATCCGGTGTGCCCCGAGCATCTTCCGCGTGGTCGACAGCACCAGGTGGTCCACGCCCTCCAGCTCCCGGGCGCGGCTCACGCAGGCCCGTACGAGGGCTTCGCCCGCGCCGCGGCCGCGCGCCGCGGCGGAGACGGCCAGCATCCGGAACTCCGCCTCGCCGGGGCCCGCGATATCGCACAGCGGGCTGCCGGGAGGGGCGAAGGTCACACCGCCGAGCAGCGTGCCCTCGTACTCCGCGACGAGGACCTCGCCGTCGGGGGCCCGGCCGGCGACATCGCGCAGCCGGTTCAGGTAGGGGTCGTCCTCGGAGGAGTGCAGCAGTCCGTCGTCGAGGTACGCCCGTGCGGTGATCTCGCCGAGCTCTTCGTATTCGGCGGCCGCCGCCGTCCTGATGATGATGTCCATGGCATCGAGTGTGCGCCAGGGAAAGAGGAGGGGCCGCCGCGTTCCGTCGGGTGGACGGCGGAACGCGGCGGCCCCGGGGGCCCGGCCGTTCAGCGGCGGCGGTCGGCCCCGGGGGCCCACCGGTTCAGCAGCAGCGGAACCCTTCGCGCGGGTCGCCCTCGCGGGCGTCCGTACGGGCCCGTTCGAAGGCGCGGCGCGACTGGACCGGAGCGTCCGGGTCGTGCGTACGGGCGTGGGCGACGTAGTGGTCGTAGGCCGCCTCGCCCGAGAACTCCCGTACGAAGAACCGGGCCCGGCCCAGCGCGTGGCGCAGGCGCGTCACGCGACCGGCTCCTTCACGCGGCCCCCGCCCGAGTCGAGGCCGGCCGCGGCCAGCTCGGCCCGCTCCTCGGCGGTGGGGATGAGGCCGGCCGGGGCGACGAGCTTGGACTCGGTCCACGGGACCTCGACCAGGGTGACCGACTCGGGCTTGCGGATGGCCTTGAGGCAGGTCCGGGCCGCGTCGACGAGCACGATGATGATCAGCAGGGCGAAGAACACCGACAGGACGCCGTCCACCGTGGCGTTGGTGACCACGGTGTGCATCTCGTCCATGTTCTTGGCGGGCTTGAGGACCTTGCCCGCGTCGATCCCGTCCTGGTAGAGGTCCCGCTGCGCGAAGAAGCCGATCTTCGGGTTGTCGGAGAAGATCTTCTGGTAGCTGGCGGTGAGCGTGACGGCCAGGTCCCAGGCCAGCGGAACGCCCGTCACCCAGGCCCACTTGAGCCGGCCGGACTTGATCAGCAGGGTGGTGCAGACGGCCAGGGCGACCGCCGCGAGCAGCTGGTTCGCGATGCCGAACAGCGGGAAGAGCTGGTTGATGCCGCCCAGCGGGTCCTTGACGCCGACCCACAGGAAGTAGCCCCAGCCGCCGACGACGACCGCGCTGGCGAACCAGACGCCCGGCTTCCAGCTGACGTCCTTGAAGGACTTGTGCACGTTGCCGAGGGTGTCCTGGAGCATGAAGCGGCCCACGCGGGTGCCCGCGTCGACCGTCGTCAGGATGAACAGGGCCTCGAACATGATCGCGAAGTGGTACCAGAACGCCTTCATCGAGGAACCGCCGACCACGGCCGAGAAGATCTCCGACATTCCGAGTGCGAAGGTCGGAGCGCCGCCCGTACGGGACAACAGGCTGGTCTCCTCCACGTCCTTCGCGGCTTGCGCGAGGGCCTCGGGGGAGATGGCGAAGCCGAAGTTCGTGACGGCCTGCGAGGCCGTCTCGACGGTGGCGCCGACGACCCCGCCGGGGGAGTTGATGGCGAAGTACAGGCCGGGATCGATGATGCAGGCCGCGATGATCGCCATGATGGCGACGAAGGACTCGGTCAGCATCGCGCCGTAGCCGATGACCCGGACCTGGGTCTCCTTCTGGATCATCTTCGGGGTGGTGCCCGAGGAGACCAGGGAGTGGAAGCCGGACAGCGCTCCGCAGGCGATGGTGATGAAGACGAACGGGAACATCGAGCCCGCGAAGACCGGGCCGTCGCCGCGCGAGGCGAACTCGGTGACCGCCGGCATCTTCAGCGTCGGCATGGCGATGACCACGCCCACGGCCAGCAGCCCGATGGTGCCCACCTTCATGAAGGTGGAGAGGTAGTCGCGCGGGGCGAGCAGCATCCACACCGGCAGGACGGACGCCACGAAGCCGTAGGCGATCATCCAGATGACCAGCGTCTCCTTCTCCAGGGTGAAGGTGTCCGCCAGCGAGGACTCGGCGACCCAGCCGCCCGCGACGATGGCGAGCAGCAGCAGCGCGACACCGACGACGGAGACCTCGGTGACCTTGCCCGGGCGCAGGACGCGCAGGTAGAACCCCATGAAGAGGGCGATCGGGATGGTCATGCCGATGGAGAAGACGCCCCACGGCGAGTGCGCCAGCGCGTTGACGATGACCAGGGCCAGCACGGCCAGCAGGATGATCATGATGGCGAAGACGCCGATCAGCGCGGCGGCGCCGCCGACCGGGCCGATTTCGTCCCGGGCCATCTGGCCGAGCGAACGGCCGTTGCGCCGGGTGGAGAAGAAGAGCGTGACCATGTCCTGGACGGCGCCCGCGAAGATCACGCCCACGACGATCCAGATGGTGCCGGGCAGGTAGCCCATCTGCGAGGCGAGAACGGGACCCACGAGCGGTCCGGCGCCGGCGATGGCGGCGAAGTGGTGACCGAAAAGCACCCGTCGGTCGGTCGGGTGGAAGTCGACACCGTTGTCAAGGCGTTCGGCGGGGGTGGCGCGGGTCTTGTCCACCTTCAGTACGCGGTTCGCGATGAAGCGCGCGTAGAAGCGGTAGCCGATCGCGTACGAGCCCAGCGCGGCGGCGAGCAGCCAGGCGGCCGAGATCTCCTCGCCGCGGGAGAGCGCCAGCACGCCCCAGCCGATGGCTCCCACGAGCCCGACCAGCACCCACACGGCCACGGCCTTGGGGGACATGCCACCCGAAGGAGAAGGCGAGCCCGGCGTGATGCCCGGACTCGCCGCGTTCCGTACCGCCCCGGTGGCTTCCGGCTCTGCTTTTCCCGGACCTGGTTCCGTCATGATCCTCGTCCCCTCGTTGATCATCTGCGCAAGCGCAGGGAATCTACGGGGGACCGCCCGCTAGACGTAAGCCCCCGTCCGTATAGCGGAACGAGAGTCAACTACGAATCAGACGGCTGGACGCTGGAGTCGGGCGACGAACTTGTAACGATCGCCGCGGTATACGGAACGCACCCACTCGACGGGCTCCCCGTCGGCGTCCAGGGAATGGCGGGAAAGCATCAGCATCGGCAGACCGACGTCGGTGCCGAGCAGCCCGGCCTCCCGCGGAGTGGCCAGCGAGGTCTCGATGGTCTCCTCCGCTTCGGCGAGACGCACGTCGTACACCTCGGCGAGGGCGGTGTAGAGGGAGGTGTACTTGACCAGCGAACGGCGCAGCGCGGGGAAGCGCTTGGCCGACAGGTGCGTGGTCTCGATGGCCATCGGCTCCCCGCTGGCCAGGCGGAGCCGCTCGATGCGCAGGACCCGCCCGCCGGTGGCGATCTTGAGGAGACCGGCGAGGGTGTCGTCGGCCGTCACGTAGCCGATGTCCAGGAGCTGGGAGGTCGGCTCCAGGCCCTGAGCCCTCATGTCCTCGGTGTACGAGGAGAGTTGGAGCGGCTGGGAGACCTTCGGCTTGGCGACGAAGGTTCCCTTGCCCTGGATCCGTTCCAGCCGGCCCTCGACCACGAGCTCCTGGAGAGCCTGTCGGACCGTGGTCCGCGAGGTGTCGAACTCGGCCGCGAGCGTGCGCTCGGGCGGCACCGGTGTGCCAGGTGGAAGGGTTTCGGTCATATCGAGCAAGTGGCGCTTGAGCCGGTAGTACTTGGGCACGCGTGCCGTGCGGGTGGCCGCCCCGCTGTCCGGCTCCGTGATCGCCCCTTCGGTGGCCATCGCCGCCCGCCTTCCCGACTCCAGTTTCGTTGCCGTCACCGGCTCCTCCGATATGTGCGGTCACATCGTGACACGGGAGGGAGGGCGGGCCTCCTCCCTCCCCCAGGTGTCGGTCCGATAACGGACCGATCACCCGCTCATTAGACCCTTGACACCCCTAAAGGTCTAGGCCAAGCTCCAGCTACTGGTCTACACCAATATGGATCGGATCCCGGCCCCACGGGCAGTACTTGGTGCTTTTTGAGTCACCGCGGCGGGCAAGGGAAGTTGCAGGCAGCATCCCTGAGGAGGGTGGCGTGAAGCGCAAGCTCATCGTGGCGGTCAGTGTCGTAGGCATGATGGCCGGACTCGCGGCGTGCGGTAACGGCGACGACGACAAGGCCAAGGCCGACGCGGGCCCCAAGGAGATCACCGTCTGGGTGATGGACGGTTCTGCGCCGAAGGCCTGGATCGACGCGGTCAACGCCGAGTTCTCGGCCAAGCACCCCGGCGTCACCGTCAAGGTCGAGACGCAGCAGTGGAAGGGCATCCAGGAGAAGGTCACGACGGCCCTCTCCGAGGACACCCCGCCGGACGTCCTGGAGCTCGGCAACACCCAGACCGCCGGTTACGCGGTCACCGGTGGCCTCGCCGAGCTGACGAAGGACAAGGCGAAGCTCGGCGCGGACGCCTGGGCGAAGGGCATGCTGGCCTCGGCGGAGATCGACGGCAAGCTGTACTCCGCTCCGTGGTACGCGGCCAACCGCGTCGTGGTCTACGACAAGAAGGCCTACGCGAAGGCCGGCGTCACCCCGCCGACCACCCGCGACGAGTGGGTCGCCGGTCTGGAGAAGCTGAAGGCGGCCGACCCCAAGTCGCAGCCGATCTACCTGCCCGGCCAGAGCTGGTACGTCCTCGCGGGCTTCATCTGGGACGAGGGCGGCGACCTCGCCGTCAAGGACGGCGCCAAGTGGAAGGGTGGCCTCGCCACCCCCCAGGCCGCCTCCGCGGTCGAGTTCTACAAGAAGCTCCAGTCCTTCTCCACCGCCCCGAAGGACAAGGACGAGGCGACCCCGCAGCAGTCCACCGACATCGTTCCCAAGGGCGGCGTCTCGTCCTGGATCGGTCTCGGCTGGGAGGCCGGCGGCGCGGAGAAGGCGCTGAAGGACGCGGGCAAGGAAGCCGACTTCGGTTACTTCCCGATCCCGGGCAAGACCGCCGACAAGCCGGGCACCGTGTTCCTCGGTGGCTCGAACCTGGCGATCGCCGAGCGTTCCAAGAACAAGGACCTCGCCAAGGAGTGGCTGGCCCTCGCCGCAGGCAAGGACCAGATGACCAAGTACGCCGCCGAGACCAAGGGCGCGCTGCTCCCGAACCAGGTGGGCGCGAACTTCGCCCCGCCGGCGGGCTCCTTCGCCGAGGCCATGGCCAAGGCCGGCGCCAACGGCAAGATCACCCCGGTGACCCCGGGCTGGGCGAACGTCGAGACCGAGCCCAACCCGATCAAGGACTTCATGACCAAGGTCCTGAACGGCACCGACCCGGCCAAGGCCGGCGCGGAAGCGGACACCGAGATCGCGAACCGCATCAACAAGTAGCACGGCCGAAGTACCGCATCACCTGAAGTGCGCAGTACCAGCAGTACAGCAGTGATCGCACCGGGGGGTGCGGCGGGCGCCCCGAGCGTCCGCCGCGCCCCCGGTCGCGCATTGACAGAAGTAAGCGCCGCCTGCTCCGAGCGGGGAAGCGGGTGCGGGTCGCCACAGTCAACCGCGAGGAAGCCAGACATGACCGTGCACTCCCAGGGAGCGGCGACCTCCGCTCCACAGGACGCACCACAGAAGTCCGTCGGGGTGGCCAAGACGTCGCCGCCCGCCGGAGCCCAGGCAGCGCCCAAGTCTCCTCGCGGGGGCAGAAAGTCGCTCCCTGCAGGGTGGTGGCCCTACCTCCTGGTCGGGCCGGCCGTGCTCAGCATGGCGGGCCTGCTGCTGTATCCGCTGATCAAGAACATCATCCTGTCGTTCCAGACGGTCGACAAGATCGAGTTCATCCAGCGGAAGGCTCCGTTCGCCGGTCTGGACAACTACACCCAGCTGCTGGGCGATTCGCAGTTCTGGACCGTTGTCGTCCGAAGCTTCGCCTTCACCGCGGCCAACGTCGCGCTGATCATGATCATCGGCAGCCTCATAGGCATCCTGCTGAACAAGCTCGGCAAATGGATGCGCCTGGTCCTGTCGATGGCGCTGGTGATGGCCTGGGCCATGCCGATCGTCGCCTCCGTGACCGTCTTCCAGTGGCTGTTCGACGAGCAGTTCGGCGTCATGAACTGGCTGATGCGCACGCTCGGCTTCTCCGGCTACGACCAGCACAACTGGTTCGGCACCGGCTTCTCCACCCTCGTGATCGTGACGGTCCTGGTGGTCTGGGGCTCGATCCCCTTCGTCGCCCTCAACATGTACGCCGGTCTGACCACGGTCAGCGGCGAACTGTACGAGGCCGCCCGCATGGACGGCGCCAACGGCTGGCAGACCTTCTGGAAGGTCGTCTTCCCGAACCTGAAGTCGTTCTTCCTCGTCACCACGTTCCTCGAGGTGATCTGGGTCTTCAAGGCCTTCACCCAGGTGTACGCGATGAAGGCCGGCGGTCCCGACCGCGGCTCCGAGATCCTGCCGGTCTTCGCCTACGTGGAGGGCCAGAGCCAGTTCCACTACGGCCTGGCCGCGGCGATCTCCGTCCTGACGATCCTGATGCTCGTGATCGTCATGTCCTTCTACTTCCGTCTGATCCTGAAGCAGGAGGAGGAGCAGTGACCACCACCACCGCCCCGAAGCCCGCGCCGTCCACGACGCCCGCGAAGCCCGCACAGGTGCGCAACCGCCGCCCGGTCCGTCCCGGCGCCATCGCCAAGAACCTCGGCGCCCTGCTCCTGGCCGTCGTCTTCGTCTTCCCCGTCTACTGGATGTTCTCCTCGGCGCTCAAGCCGTCCAGCGAGATCCTCTCCAAGGACCCCGTCTTCGTCTTCACCCCGACGCTGGACAACTTCACCAAGGCCACCGGCGTCGACCTGTTCTGGACCTACGTCACGAACAGCCTGATCGTCACCGTCGGCGCCGTCGCGCTGGCCCTGCTCGTCGCCCTCGCCGCGAGCTTCGCCATCGCCCGGATGAAGTTCAAGGGCCGCAAGGGCCTCGTGCTCGCCGTGATGCTGGCCCAGATGGCGCCCTGGGAGGTCATGGTCATCGCGATGTACATGATCGTCCGCGACGCCGAGATGCTGAACAACCTCGGCGTGCTGACCGCGATCTACTTCGTGATGGTCCTTCCCTTCACCATCTGGACCCTGCGCGGCTTCATCGCCGCGGTCCCGGTGACCCTGGAGGAAGCCGCCCAGATCGACGGCTGCACCCGCGGCCAGGCCTTCCGCAAGGTGATCTTCCCGCTGCTGGCCCCCGGCCTGATGTCCACCTCGCTCTTCGGCTTCATCACGGCCTGGAACGAGTTCGCGATGGTCCTGATCCTGCACAAGGACAAGGCCGCGCAGACCCTGCCGCTGTGGCTCACCCAGTTCCAGACGGCCTTCGGCAACGACTGGGGCGCCACCATGGCCGCTTCCTCGCTCTTCGCGGTCCCGGTGCTGCTCATCTTCGTCTTCCTCCAGCGCAAGGCCGTCGGTGGCATGACCGCCGGCGCCGTGAAGGGATAACGGCCCATGACTGTCCTTGCGCACCGCACAGACACTCTCACCCGGGACGCCCTCGCGGTCCTCCAGCCCGGTTTCGAGGGCACCACCGCCCCCGCCTGGCTGCTGCGCCAGGTCGCCGAGGGTCTCACCGCCGTCGGCCTCTTCGGCCGCAACATCACCTCGCCCGAGCAGCTCGCCGCGCTGACCGCGCAGCTGCGTACCGAGCGGGACGACGTCCTCGTCGCCATCGACGAGGAGGGCGGCGACGTCACCCGCCTGGAGGTCCGGAGCGGCTCGTCCTTCCCCGGAAACCTGGCCCTCGGCGCCGTGGACGACGTGGACCTGACCCGCGACGTCGCCCGCGAGCTGGGCCGCCGGCTCGCCGAGTGCGGGGTCAACCTCAACTGGGCCCCGTCCGCCGACGTCAACTCCAACCCGGACAACCCGGTCATCGGCGTACGGTCCTTCGGCGCCGACACCCACCTCACCGCCCGGCACACCGCCGCGTACGTCGAAGGCCTCCAAGCCGCCGGCGTCGCCGCCTGCACCAAGCACTTCCCGGGCCACGGCGACACCAACGTCGACTCGCACCACGCGCTGCCGCGCATCGACGTGGACCTCGACACCCTGGCCGCGCGGGAGCTCGTACCCTTCCGGGCCGCCATCGAGGCCGGCACCAAGGCCGTCATGAGCGCCCACATCCTGGTGCCCGCCCTGGACCCGACCCGCCCGGCCACCCTCAGCCCGCAGGTCCTGACCGGTCTGCTGCGCAAGGAGCTCGGCTACGAGGGCCTCATCGTCACCGACGGCATGGAGATGCACGCCATCGCCGGGACGTACGGGATCGAGCGCGGCTCGGTGCTGGCCATCGCGGCCGGCGCCGACGCCATCTGCGTCGGCGGCGGGCTCGCCGACGAGGGCACGGTCCTGCGCCTGCGTGACGCGCTGGTCGCGGCCGTCCGCGACGGATCGCTCCCCGAGGAGCGCCTCGCCGAGGCCGCCGCCCGGGTCCGCTCACTGGCCGAATGGACCCGCCAGGTCCGCCTGGGCGCGCGGCCGGAGGGGAGCAGCGCGCCCGGCATCGGACTGGCGGCGGCCCGCCGCGCGGTGGTCGTGACGGGTTCGCCCAAGGCGGCCGCCCCGGTGAACGCCCCGTACATCGCCACGCTCAGCCCGGTGGCGAACATCGCCGTCGGCGACGAGACCCCGTGGGGGGTGGCCGGGGAGGTGTCCGCGCTGATCCCGGGCACCGAGGCGGGCGTGTACCCGCAGGGGTCGACCGCGGCCGAGGTCCTGGCCGCGGCGGGGAACCGCACCGTCGTCGCGGTGGTCCGCGACGCGCACCGGCACCCCTGGATGACCGAGGCCCTGGACGCGCTCGTCGCGGCGCGGCCGGAGACGATCGTGGTCGAGATGGGCCTGCCGCGGGCCGAGCCGCGCGGCGCGCTGCACATCGCGACGCACGGCGCGGCCCGGGTGTGCGGGCGCGCCGCCGCGGAGATCATCGCGGGCGTCTAGCAGGGCGCCTGGCAGGGCGAGCGGACCGGAGCCGGGCACCCGTCACGGGGGTGCCCGGCTCCGCCGCGTCCGGGCCCGGTGCGCGCACGGAGAAGGGCCGGGCTCCCCCTGCGGGGAGCCCGGCCCTTCTTCGCGTACCGGTACGGCTTACAGACCCTGCCACGCGGGCTTGTTGGCGAAGGCGTGGCGGAAGTAGTCCGCCAGCTTCAGCTTGGACGCGGCGGCCTCGTCCACGATCACCGTGGCGTGGCGGTGCAGCTGGAGCGCCGAGGCCGGCACGAGGGCGGACAGCGGGCCCTCGACGGTCTGCGCGACGGCCTCGGCCTTGCCCTCGCCGGTGGCCAGCAGGACCAGGTGGCGGGCGTCGAGGATGGTGCCGATGCCCTGGGTGATGACGTGGTGGGGCACCTGGTCTATGTCGTTGTCGAAGAAGCGCGCGTTGTCCACGCGGGTCTGCTCCGTCAGCGTCTTGATGCGGGTGCGGGAGGCGAGCGAGGAGCAGGGCTCGTTGAAGCCGATGTGCCCGTCCGTGCCGATGCCGAGGAGCTGGAGGTCCACGCCGCCGGCGGCGGCGAGCGCGCGGTCGTAGGCGTCGCAGGCGCCGACGATGTCCTCGGCCGAGCCGTCCGGGCCCATGAAGGAGGACTCGGACAGGCCGAGCGGCTCCACGACCTCGCGCAGGACGACGGCGCGGTAGGACTCCGGGTGTCCGGCCGGCAGGCCGACGTACTCGTCGAGCTGGCAGACGCGGGCCTTGGAGGCGTCGACCAGTCCGGCCTTCACCTTGGCGGCCAGCGCCTCGTAGATGGGCAGCGGGGTAGAGCCGGTCGCCACGCCGAGCAGGGCCTCGGGCTTGCGGCGGACCAGGGCGGCCATGGCCTCCGCGATGAGCTCGCCGCCTGCCTTGGCGTCCGGGACGATGACAACTTCCACGCGGGGCCTGCCGATCTGGAGTGTGACGTTGTGGTATAGACCAATCTAGCAGAGGCGAGGCCCCGTTGTCGGGTCTTCGCACACACTCCATGGTGGGCCGGATCCGCCGCCCCGGCCTCCCGGGCCCGGGGCGGCGGGCGTCCCCTACAGCAGGGAGAGCTGGAGTCCGCCCGTGACCGGAAGGTGCTGGCCCGTGACCCAGCGGGAGTCCGGGGAGGCCAGGAAGGCGACCACGTCCGCGACCTCCTGCGGGGTGCCGAGCCGGTCGAAGACGGAGCGGGAGGCGGCGTGCGCGCGGGCCGCCGGGTCCGCGAGCCAGGCGGCGTTCAGCTCGGTCTCCACGATCCCGGGACCCACCGAGTTCACCGTGATGTTCCGGGGCGCGAGCTCGGCGGCCAGCGAGACCGTCAGCGCGTTCACCGCGCCCTTGGCCATGACCGTCGCGAGGATCGCGGGCAGGGCGATGTCCGGGGTGCCGGTCACGTTCACGATCCGGCCGCCGTCCCGCAGCCGCTCCAGGCCGTGCCGGATCACGAAGAACGGCGCCTTCGCGTTGAGCGCGTGCGCCCGGTCGTACGTCTCCTCGTCGGTGGCGTCGATTCCGGCGAAGGTGGCCCCGCCCGCGTTGTTCACCAGGACGTCGACCCCCTCGGTGGCCAGCGGGTGGGCGGCGTACGCCGCCCAGAGGGCCTCCGCGCCGCCCGGGACGGCGAGCTCCGCCCCCAGCGCGAAGGCGCGGCCCCCGGCCGCCTCGATGGCCCCCACGGTCTCCTCGGCCGCCGCCTCGTTGGATCCGTAGCCCACCGCGACCAGTGCTCCGTCGCGGGCGAGGCGCTCCGCGATGGCCCGCCCGATGCCCCGGCTGCCGCCCGTGACCAGCGCCGTCTTCCCCTTGAGCACGCCCATGGCGCACCCCCCTTTTGATAGTGGTCGCTACAGAAAGAACCGTATCAGGTTTCGTAGCGACCGCTATAGAATGAGCGCATGGTGACCGGACAGCGCGGCAGGCCCCGCTCCTTCGACCGTGACGCGGCCCTCGACAAGGCGATGTTCGCCTTCTGGGAGCGCGGCTACGAGGCGACGTCGATCTCCGATTTGACCGCCTCGCTCGGGATCAGCGCCCCGAGCCTCTACGCGGCCTTCGGCGACAAGCGCAAGCTCTTCGACGAGGTCGTGGTGGTCTACGGAGGCCGCTACGGGGACTTCGCGGCCGTCGCCCTCGCCGAGGAGTCCACCGCCCGCGCGGCGCTGGGGCGGATCCTGCACGAGGCGGCGGAGGTCTACACCGACCCCGCCCACCCGCCGGGCTGCATGGTGATCAGCGCGGCGGTGAACACCACCTCGGACGAGGTGGCGCAGGCGCTGCGGGTACGGCGCGAGGCCAATCTGGTGGCGTTCGAGAGCCGCATCCGGGCCGATGTCGCCGCAGGGGTCCTGCCGGCCGGTACGGACACGTGGGCGCTGGCGCGCTACGCCGGAGCGGTGCTTCAGGGGATGTCCCAGCAGTCGCGCGACGGCGCGGGCCGGGAGGAGCTGGAGGCGGTGGCGGAGCTCGCGATGCGGGCCTGGCCGCAGTAGGGGCCGGGGCCGCATCACCCGGCGGCACGTTCCGACGCCGCATTCCGACGGTGCGGTCCTCTGGGCCACGGTGCCGAACGGGACCCTCAGCCCGCCCGGCACCGTAGCCCGGAGTACTTACGGCCATCGGGTGTGCGGTGCCCGACAGCCGGTGGGAGGTGACGCGCGGTCAGGGCAGAGCGCGCGGCTTACCTCGATCCGTCCTCCTGTGCGGGGAGGGCGGAAGCTTGATGTAATTGTGGACTAGACCAATCTGTTCTGTCCATCCAATGGCGCGACCCGTGGTCCCGTCACTTCCTCCAAGCCTACGCGGAAGCGGGGTCTCCTGGATACTCCATAGTCACTTCGGAGAATCGCGCTGAGGAAAGTCATGGCCCGTACCCGGGGTACGCTCGCCACGTGCCCTCCATGAACGACCTCGTACGCCAGCACACCGCTCTCAGTGAAACCGACCTGGAGTGGCTCCACCTGCTGGTCTCGGAGTGGCAGCTGCTCTCCGACCTCTCCTTCGCGGACCTCGTGCTGTGGGTTCCCACGCTCGACGGCAGCCGCTACGTCTCGGTCGCGCAGATGCGCCCGAACACCGGCCCCACCTCGTACCAGGACGACATGGTCGGCCACCTGGTCCCGCGCGGCCGCCGTCCGCTGCTCGACGCCGCGCTCGACGAGGGCCGCATCGTGCGCGAGGGCGACCCGGAGTGGCGCGAGGAGGTGCCGGTCCGCGTCGAGTCGATCCCCGTGCGCCGCGAGGGCCGGGTCCTCGGAGTGATCGCACGCAATACCAACCTGCTCACTGTGCGTACACCGAGCCGGCTGGAGCTCACCTACCTGCAGTCCGCCTCCGACCTGGCCCAGATGATCGCGGCGGGCTCCTTCCCGTTCCCGGGCCAGCAGGTCGACATGGACGCCTCCCCGCGCGTCGGCGACGGCCTGATCCGGCTCGACGCCGAGGGCGTGGTGACGTACGCGTCCCCGAACGCGCTCTCCGCCTACCACCGACTGGGCCTCGCCTCCGACCTGGTCGGCCAGCACCTGGGCACCATCACCTCCGAACTCGCGCCCTCCCGGGGCCCGGTGGACGAGGCCCTGGTCAAGCTCGCCAGCGGCTGGGCGCCGCGCGAGACCGAGGCCGAGGGCAGCGGCGGGGTCATCCAGCTGCGGGCCATCCCGCTCAAGCCCAAGGGCACCCGGATCGGCTCGCTCGTCCTGTGCCGCGACGTCACGGAACTGCGTCGTCGCGAACGTGAATTGATCACCAAGGACGCGACCATCCGGGAGATCCACCACCGGGTCAAGAACAACCTCCAGACGGTGGCCGCGCTCCTGCGCCTACAGGCCCGCCGAATGGATTCGCCGCAGGGGCGCGAGGCGCTGAACGAAGCCGTCCGCCGTGTCGGTTCGATCGCGATCGTGCACGAGACGCTGTCTCAGAACCTGGATGAGCGGGTCGAGTTCGACGAGATCGCCGACCGCGTGATCGCGATGGTCGCCGAGATCTCCCCGGGCAAGGTCGCCTGCCGGCGCACCGGCCGCTTCGGCATCCTGGACGCGGAGGTCGCCACCCCGCTGTCGATGGTGCTGACGGAGATCCTCCAGAACGCCCTGGAGCACGCCTTCACCCAGGGGGAGGGCGGCACCGTGGAGGTGTCCGCGGCCCGCTCGGGCAGCGGCCGCGACGATGCCCGGCTGCTGATCTCGGTGGTCGACGACGGCTGCGGTCTGCCCGAGGGGTTCGACCCCCAGCGGGCCGGCAACCTCGGGCTGCAGATCGTGCGGACCCTGGTGGAAGGGGAGCTCGGCGGCACCTTCGACATGGTCGCGTCCGAGCCGCGCGGCACCAAGGTCGTCCTCGACATACCGGCCAGCCCGCAGAAGTAGCGCACCGTCCCGGTGACTCAGGGTGACGTCATGGGGTGGTCGCGGCAGCCGCCGCCGACCCCGGACAGCACTGAACCCCGGACCGAATGGTTTTCGGTACGGGGTTCAAGAGCACGTTGCTGAGCGCTTATATGGGTACTACGCGCTGCGGCTCGAGGCTCGAAAGTCGATGTCAGGCGGTTGCGTTGCGCGCCCGATTGCGAGCGGCGCGGCGCTTCATTGCGCGGCGCTCGTCCTCGCTGAGACCGCCCCAGACACCGGAGTCCTGACCGGACTCGAGCGCCCACTGCAGGCACTGCTCCATGACGGGGCAACGGCGGCAGACGGCCTTGGCTTCCTCGATCTGCAGCAGCGCAGGACCGGTGTTGCCGATGGGGAAGAAGAGTTCCGGGTCTTCCTCGCGGCAAACGGCGTTGTGACGCCAGTCCATGGCTGCTCCATCTCCTTGTATTGCGGGCAGGTTGCTTGTGAATGTGAACGCTTTCACGAATCCCTTCGTGAGGGAAGGGAGACCGCCCAGTTTGGGGAAAAACTCGCCCTGGGCTGCCGGAGATTCGTGGAGGGGTTCTGGCGGTCTGTGTGGGTGCCGGGTTCTGCGGGCTGTCCCGATCGCCATGTAGAGATTCGCAAACCTCGGACGGGGATACAACCCCTTCCGGAAAGTTTTTTTTGATTCGTCGGTGTCTACTAGGTCACAGCCCTACTTCCTAGGGGTGGACCGGCGTGTAAACGTTCGAGTGGAAGGACTTTCGGCCCTTCCACTCACACAATCACACGCAGTGCACGGCGTACGCCTGTGAACCGAACGCTGGTGCGCAGCCCGAGGTGGTCGCCGTCCATCTGGAACGGAAGCGGCACCTTCGAATGCAAGGTGAAGTCCGTCAGATCGTGCAGAGACACCGCGTGCTTTCCGTGCGGGCCGCGCTCGGGAGTCGAGGTCAGGAGCTGTGTCGCGTAGCGCGCGACCGCCGGAGTTGACAAACGGTCCAGCGCCAACACGTCAAGTGCCGTGTCGAACGAGGCCTCCGGGGAGGCGTAAAGCGGCCGGTTGCCCAGGTATGTCCAGGGTGACGTGTTGCACACTATCGACAGGACCAGATTCGTCACCGGATCCGCGCCGGGCCGTTCCAGTGTCACCGTGCCGTGCCGGCGGTTGGGCTCTTCCCAGAACTGACGCATCAGCTGTCGCACGTACAGGGCATGGGTCGAACGCTTGCCCCGTTCCCGCTGCTGCTCCACGCGACCCACGACACCCGCGTCGAAGCCGAAGCCGGCGCAGAAGGTGAACCAGCGCGCCGGGACCGACTCGTCCTCCGTGCCCGGGGTGCCGGCCGCGAGCCCGAGGCCGACCGTCCGCTCGCGCCGCTCGCGCAGCGCGTCCAGCAGGGCCCCGGTCGCCTCGACCGCGTCATTGGGCAGCCCGAGCGCGCGGGCGAAGACATTGGTGGAGCCGCCGGGGACCACCGCGAGTCCGGGCAGCCGGTCCGGATCGGGTCCCTCGTGCAGCAGTCCGTTGACCACTTCGTTGACGGTGCCGTCACCGCCCAGGGCCACGACCAGGTCCACACCGGTCTCGGCCGCCCTGCGGCCCAGGTCCCGGGCGTGGCCGCGGTACTCGGTGGTGACCGCCTCCAGCTTCATCTCGCTGGCGAGCGCGTGGGTCAGGACGTCGCGCGTGCGCGCACTGGTCGTCGTCGCTGCTGGGTTGGCCACGAGGAGTGCACGCATGGGCGTCAGCCTACCGACCCGTTCGGACGCGGCCCATACTGGCCGTCCCCTTCGGGGCGGGAGGGGCGCGGCTACCCTGCTGGGGTGAGTACGAAGCCCAGCCCCACCGTGTCCGCCGTCCCCGTCCCGCTGCCCCGCCGGCTGACCGCGGCCGCCGCGCTGACCGCGCTGGAGGGGCTGGCCCTGGCCGGGCCCGGCGTCGCCGACCTCTACACGGCCGTCTTCGGCGGGGGCGACTCCCTGCAGGCCGCGACCGGCGGGGTCACCCTGCTCGTCCTGGCCGCGCTGCCGCTGGTCGCGGCGCGCGGACTGCTCCTGCGCCGCCGCTGGAGCCGCGGCCCGGCGCTGATCACCCAGCTGATGTCGCTGCCGGTCGCCTGGATGCTGTGGACCGCGGGAGGGTCGATGAGGATCGCCGCCGCGGCCCTGGCCCTGGCCGCGGTGGCCGTCACGGCCCTCCTGGTGAACCAGAAGGCCACCGAAGCGCTGGGCATCGGGCCCGCGGAACAGGCCCGATAGCCCCGGCGGGCCGCGCTGCTCCTCTTCGGAGACTCGCTCGGCCACTCCCCGGCTACTCCCCGGCTACTCCTCGACCAGGAGCTTCTCGCGGAGCTGGGCCAGGGTGCGGGCCAGCAGCCGGGAGACGTGCATCTGGGAGATGCCGACCTCCTGGGCGATCTGCGACTGGGTCATGTTGCCGAAGAACCGCAGCAGCAGGATCCGCTTCTCGCGCGGCGGCAGCCCTTCGAGCAGCGGCTTCAGGGACTCGCGGTACTCGACGCCTTCCAGCGCCTCGTCCTCGGAGCCCAGGGTGTCCGCGACCGCCGGCGACTCGTCGTCGGTGTCCGGGACGTCCAGCGAGAGCGTGCTGTAGGCGTTGGCCGATTCCAGGCCCTCCAGCACCTCCTCCTCGGAGATCCCCAGTCGTTCGGCCAGTTCGTGCACCGTGGGGGAGCGGCCGTGCTGCTGGGACAGTTCCGCCGTCGCCGTGGTCAGCGAGAGCCGCAGCTCCTGCAGGCGCCGGGGGACCCGTACGGCCCAGCCCTTGTCGCGGAAGTGGCGCTTGATCTCGCCGACCACCGTGGGCGTGGCGTACGTGGAGAACTCGACCCCGCGGTCCGGGTCGAAGCGGTCCACCGACTTGATCAGGCCGATGGTGGCCACCTGGGTCAGGTCGTCCAGCGGCTCGCCGCGGTTGCGGAAGCGCCGGGCCAGGTGTTCGACCAGCGGCAGGTGCATCCGTACGAGCCGGTTGCGCAGCTCCGCCTTCTCCGGCGAGCCGTCGGGCAGGGCCCGGAGCTCGATGAAGAGGGCCCGCGCGCCGCTGCGGTCGCGCGGATCCGGGAGCGGCAACGGCGCGGTGAACACCGGGGCCGCGAAGGCTCCGGGGGTGTCCGCGGCAGATGCGTCCGCGGACGGTGTGTCCGAGGCCGGGGTCACCGGCGGGGCCGTGGCAGCGGCCCCCGGTGGCTGGACCGGCAGTGTTTGGTCGTGCTGGTTCTCGCTCACAGGGCCCGCCCGTCGCTCCGCCGAGTCCAAAAAGCCGTTTTCCGCATCCGTGTCAGCCGGGTGCGGCCGGGCGTGCTGCTGCTCCGGAATGCCGCCGTCGACCTCGTGTCCTACCCGGGGCCGATCCCCGCCCCGCACCGGGACCTCCCCGCCGCTCACGCCGGGCCTGGTCCCGCGCCGCGCTGTTTGTAGAGGCTGATGCTCACCGTCTTGTTCTCCTCGACCGTGGCCTCGACCTTCCCGGCCAGCGCCGAGAGGACCGTCCACGCGAACGTGTCGCGCTCCGGTGCCCGGCCGTCGGTGGTCGGGGCGGAGACGGTCACCTCCAGCGAATCGTCCACCAACCGGAAGACGCAGCTGAGGACGGAGCCGGGCACGGCCTGCTGGAGCAGGATCGCGCAGGCCTCGTCCACCGCGATGCGGAGGTCCTCGATCTCGTCGAGGGTGAAGTCCAAACGTGCCGCGAGGCCGGCCGTGGCCGTCCGCAGCACCGACAGGTAGGCACCCGCAGCGGGCAGCCGGACTTCCACGAAGTCCTGGGTCCCGGGCTCGCCTGCGATCTGGGACACCCTCACCTCCAAGGTGGTACGAGCTGTGTTCGCCGGTGACGCTATCGCGATCCGGGCGATCGTGTCGCGGCACCCCTGTCGCAGGGTGCAGAACCCCTTTGAACCTAGCTGCACAGAGCCGGCCGAAAGGCCGCACCTGCGACCAGTGACTGATGGTAAGCCCATGGGGACGCACAGTGGCTAGAGGTCTGCGGGCCCAAATCAGGGGAACCGGCGGAGGGTTGATCTACCCCGGTTCAGACGATCGAACCGTCGACAAAACACCATCGCCAGGTCTCGCCCGGTTCGAAGCTGCGCATCACCGGATGTCCGGTCTCCCGGTGGTGCGCCGTGGCGTGCCGGTGCGGCGAGGAGTCGCAGCAGCCGACGTGCCCGCACCCCAGGCACATCCGGAGCTGGACGGGATGGCTGCCGAGTGCCAGACATTCGGGGCAGGTCTGGGCAAGCGGGACCGGCTCGGGGCGCGGCAGTTCGGGAACGTGGGTGCACTCGCTCATGATGGCCAGCGTACTGAGGTGCGGGCGCCCGGGATGACATGACTCAAGCGAGGATGATCTTCGATGGAGGTATTGCCGCTGGTGGCGCTGGTCGCCGGCTGTGCGGTCGTCGCGGGCCTGGCCCGCCGGACCCCGGTGCCGGCGCCGCTGCTGCTGGTCGCCGCCGGGCTGGCCGCGGCCTACGTGCCGGGCGTGCCGGAGTACGACCTGGACCCGCACATCGTGCTGCCGCTGCTGCTCCCGCCGCTGCTCTACACGGCGGCGGTGGACAGTTCGTACCTGGACCTGCGGGCGAACATCCGGCCCGTGGCGCTGCTCTCGGTGGGGTACGTGCTCTTCGCGACGGTCGCCGTCGGGTACGTGGCGTACCTGGCCGTGCCGGGGCTCTCGCTGCCGGTGGCGCTGGTGCTGGGGGCCGTCATCGCCCCGCCCGACGCGGTCGCGGCGACGGCCATCGCCCGCAAGCTCGGGCTGCCGAACCGGATCACGACCATCCTCCAGGGTGAGTCCCTGGTCAACGACGCCACCGCGATCACCGCGTACAAGGTGGCGCTGGCGGCGGCGGTCGGGGCGAGCGCCGGCTGGACGGACGGGATCCGGGAGTTCCTGGTGGCCTCGGTCGGCGGGGTCGCGATGGGTCTGCTGCTGATGGTCCCGATCCACGTCCTGCGCACCAAGCTGCGCGAACCGCTCCTGCAGAACACCCTGTCGCTGCTGATCCCCTTCGTGGCCTACGCGGCCGCCGAACGGGTGCACGCATCCGGTGTGCTGGCGGTCGTGGTGGTCGCGCTGTACCTCGGGCACCGCAACTGGCAGGTCGACTTCGCGACCCGGCTCCAGGAGGAGGCGGTCTGGAAGATGGTCGCCTTCATCCTCGAATCGGTGGTCTTCGCGCTGATCGGACTCCAGTTGCCGGTGGTGCTGAAGGGGCTGGGGGAGTACGAGGGCACGGCGGCGGCGGGCTACGCCGTGGTGGTGTTCCTCGTCGTGGTCGCGGCCCGCTTCGCGTGGGTCTTCCCGGCGACCTTCCTGCCGAGGTTCTCGCGGCGGATCCGGGCGCGCGAGCCGGAGACGAACTGGAAGGCCCCGGTCGTCGTGGGATGGGCGGGCATGCGGGGCGTGGTCTCGCTGGCGATCGCCTTCTCCGTGCCGATGAGCGTGCCGCACCGCAACCTGATCCTGTTCCTGACCTTCACCACGGTGATCGGCACGCTGGTGGTCCAGGGCCTGACCCTGCCGCCGCTGATCCGGCTCCTGCGGCTGCCGCCCAAGGACGCCCACGCCGAGACCCTGGCGGAGGCCCAGGCCCAGAGCGAGGCCTCGCGGGCGGCGGAGGACCGGCTGGCGGAACTCCTGGACTCCCCCGCGAACGCCCTCCCGCCCCCGCTGGCGGACCGGCTGCGCACGGTGCTGGAGCGGCGGCGCAACGCGGTGTGGGAGCGGCTGGGAGAGGTCAACGCGGTGACGGGGGAGTCCGCGGACGACGTCTACCGCCGCCTGGCGGGGGAGATGATCGCGGCGGAACGCGAGGTCTTCGTCTCCCTGCGCGACGCCCGCCGCATCGACGACGAAATGCTCCGGGCCCTGCTGCGCCGCCTGGACCTGGAGGAGGCGGCGGCGTACCGGGAGGAAGCGGGCTGACGGGGCGCGCGTCCTGACGGGCCGCGCGGCGCCCGGGCCGCGCCCGGAGGGCGGCCGCGGCTACGGGCGGCCCGTGACCACCGCCGCCAGGGTGGTGCCGCGCGGGAAGGCGCCCGCGCGGGTCAGGTCGAGCAGGGCCCACAGGAGCTTCGCCACGTAGATCCGCTCCACCGGCAGGCCGTGGCGGGACTCGAAGTCCGCCGCGAACTCCTCCAGCTCCGCGGGGACCCGGGCGTAGCCGCCGTGGGTGTAGCCCTCGGCCAGCGACCAGTCGCCGGCCGGACCGCCGAAGGCGGCCGTCTGGAGGGAACGTATCTCCGCCTCCAGGAAGCCGCCCCCGACCACCGGCACCCCCAGGGCCCGCTGCCCCGCGCCGAGGCCCGCCGCCAGCCCGGCCAGCGTGCCCCCGGTCCCGCAGGCCACCGCGGCCACGTCGCAGGCACCGGCCAGCTCGCGGCCCAGCTCGGCGCAGCCCTGCAGTGCGAGGGCGTTGCTGCCGCCCTCGGGGATCGCGTAGGCCCCCTCCGCGCCCGCCAGCGCGGGCAGCGCGGCCTTGTCCCGGTAGGCCGACCGGGTCACGAAGTGGAGCCGCATGCCGTCCGCCGCACACCGGGCCAGCGAGTCGTTCAGCGGCCGCCCCGCGAGTTCGTCGCCCCGTACGATCCCGACCGTGGCCAGCCCCAGCAGCCGGCCGGCCGCGGCGGTGGCCCGCAGGTGGTTGGAGTAGGCCCCGCCGAAGGTCACCAGCTCCGGGTACCCGCCCGCGACGGCGGCCCGCAGATTCGGCGCGAGCTTGCGCCACTTGTTGCCGGGCAGCTCCGGATGGACCAGGTCGTCCCGCTTGAGCAGCAGCCGTACGCCCCGCGCGGCGAACCGCTCGTCCGGGGCTTCGGTCAGCGGGGAGGGCGGGCGGGGCCGCAGGATCGGGGCCGGGTCGACTGGACGTTCCACCCGCCCATTGTGTGCCGAGGTGCGCCGGGTCCGCCCGCGCCGCCGATTCGCGGGCGGTGCGCCGGTGCCCAGGGGTTCTTCACTTGGTGCGGGGCATCGGTGATGATGGGCCGTCATATTTCATTGGTGGTGGGGGAATCGTGAGCAGTGACACGGGTTCGTTCGGCGTGGTCGGGCTCTTAGTCGTGGTCCTGGCCTATTTCATTCCGACGCTCGTCGCCTTCGGGCGGGGGGTGCCCAACAAGGGCTCCGTCCTCGTGATCAACCTGTTCCTCGGCTGGTCCGTGGTCGGCTGGGTGGTCGCGCTGGCCATGGCCGCGCGCAGCAGGTAGCGCCGGGGCGCCGGCTACTTCAGGCGCTCCTCGACGCGTGAGCGCATCGAGGCCATCGTGAAGCCCTTCGGGTCGATCTTGCCCGGGCGCCATTCCAGGTGGCCGATCACCGAGCGGGCCGTCCAGCCGTGGGCGCGGCACAGTGCGGCCGACGCACGGGCCATCGCGTCGAGCTGGGCGGCCGGCCAGGGGTCCTCGCCGTCGCCGAGGTTCTCGCACTCGAAGCCGTAGAAGTGGCGGTTGCCGTCGGTGTCCGCGTGCTGGTCGGGCGGGAGGCGCTTCTCCGCGATCACGGCCGCCAGCACGCCGGAGTCGCCCGCTCCGGCGTGGTTGGCGCGGCCGCGGCCGACCAGGTGGACCCGGCCGTCCTTGGTGATTACGCCGTGGCAGAGCGGGCCGGGGAGGTCCGGGCGGCCGTCGCGGCAGAGCTGGACGGTGTACGCGGTCCCGTGCGTGACGGTGTGGTGGAGCATCACGCCGTGCACCGGACCCCAGGGGCCCTTGTGGTCGCGGTTGTGGGTGCGCCAGCCGCCGACTTCGACGACCGTCAGGCCCTCGCCCCGCAGGGCGCCGATGAACCGGTTCGCGGACAGGGGTGCGGACATGACCGCCTCCTTGGCTGTGAGTAGCCGAATGGTTACCCAACGTTTAGTGGAGGCGGTCATTCCGTCGCAAGGGGCGCGCACCCGGCGCACGGTTCACGCCGAGGCGAGCCACAGGTCGGGGCCGAAGACCTCATAGGCGATGTCCGCGGGCGCCACGCCCTTGGCGATCAGCTGCTCGCGGGTCGCCCGCATGAAGGGGAGCGGGCCGCAGAGGTAGGCCTTGGTGCCCGGGGCGACCGGGACGGCGGTGAGGTCGAGGAGGCCCTCGTGGTCGCCGGGCTCGGCGCCGGCCTCGTACCAGAAGTGCGCGGAGGCGTCGGCGAGCTTGCCGGTCAGGTCCCGGTGGCCGGCGCGCAGGGCGTGATCGGCGGGGGAGCGGTCGGCGTGCAGGACGGTGACCGGGGCGGTGTGCGCGGTGTCGGCCAGGTGTTCCAGCATCGAGAGCATCGGGGTGCAGCCGATGCCGGCGGAGGCGAGGATCACCGGCGCGGCGGAGTCCTGGAGGACGAGGTCGCCGTAGGGGGTCGAGACGCGCAGGGCGTCCCCGGTGCGGATGTGGGCGTGCAGGTGGTTGGAGACCTCGCCGTCGGGCGCGGCGGCGGCCGGGCCGTGGACCCGCTTGACGGTGATGGAGCGGACGGGGGAGCCGGGGGCGCTGGAGAGGCTGTACTGGCGGATCTGGCGGGCGCCGTCGGGGAGTTCGACCTGGACGGAGACGTACTGGCCGGGCTTGAAGCCGGGCGCGGGGGCGCCGTCGGCCGGGGTCAGGTGGAAGGTGGTGCAGTCCGCGGTCTCCTCGACCCGGGCGGCGACCGTCCAGTCGCGCCAGACGTCTCCGGCCAGGACCCGCTGTTCGGCGTAGAGGCGCTCCTCGATGGTGATGAGGGCGTTCGCCATGAGCCAGTAGACCTCGTCCCAGGCCTCGGCGACCTCGGGGGTGACGGCCTCGCCGAGGATCTCCACGATCGCCTCGAAGAGGTGCTTGTGGACGATCGGGTACTGCTCGCGGGTGACGCCGAGGGAGGCGTGCTTGTGGGCGATGCGGTTCAGCATCACGTCGGGGCGGGTGTCCGGGTGGGCGACGAGGTGGGTGGCGAAGGCGGCTATGGAGCCGGCGAGGGCCTGCTTCTGGAGGCCGGCGTTCTGGTTGCCGCGGTTGAAGAGGTCGCGGATCAGCTCGGGGTGGGCCGCGAAGAGCTTCCGGTAGAAGAGCTCCGTGATCTCGCCGATGGCCGCACCGACGGCGGGCAGGGTGGCTCGTACGGTCGCGGTCGACTTCTCGGAAAGCATCGGTGACTCCTCGGGTCGTGGGTGGATCACATAAGTGGAATATGAGATACGCATTTATGGACGGGGGTATGGGCGTCCACAGGGATACGGATTTCTGTTCGAAGTGTCGGTGGACATCAGGCTATGCGGGTCGAGTGCCGGTGTGAACCGGCCATCCGGCCCCCGCCGTCAGGGCCTTCCGGCCCCCGGCGATCCGCCCGAAATGCCCAGCAGGAGCGGCCCGGTCGGAGCCGCGACCAGGTCGTTCACCGTCAGCGGGTCCAGGGAGGCGAAAAAGGCCTCCTGGGCCCGGCGCAGCGCCCCGCGCAGGACGCACGCGCTCCGCAGCGGGCACGGGACGGTGCCGTCGCAGTCCACGACGTCGCCGGCGCCCTCCAGTTCGCGGATCACCCCGCCCACCGAGGCGGCGCGCCCGGCGGGGGTCAGGGTGAGGCCGCCGCCGCGTCCGCGGCGGGCTTCGACCAGACCGAGATGCTGCAGCTTGGCGACCACTTTGGCGGTGTGGGTGTAGGGGACCTCCATGGTCGCCGCCACCTCGCGGGTGGTGGGGAGGTCCTCCTCCGCGACGGCCAGGCGCATCAGGACGCGCAGGGCGAGGTCGGTGAATCGGGTCAGCCGCATGGGTCCAGCGTAGAAAACTTGCATCCAGCGTGCAAATTTAATGGAGGCCCATCGCGCGGGATGGCCGAAACGGGTGGGGTCCAAGTGCCGTGTGGGGCGGGAGATGAACTCAAGACAGTGCCCAGCCACGAACGGAGTAGTCCCACCCTTTTGTGTAATGGTCCCACCACGTTCCGTGCTGAAAGGCTCCTCCCGCAGATTCATGGAGTGATCGAAGGGGAAAACATGTCGGTCCAGGCAGGTTCCGAATCCGAGACCCAGGCACCGCAGCGGAGTCTGGGAACCACGGCCGCGCGGAACTTGGCAACCACGACCAAGTCCGCGCCGCAGATGCAGGAGATCACCTCGCGGTGGCTCCTGAAGATGCTCCCCTGGGTGTCCGTCCAGGGCGGCACGTACCGGGTGAACCGGCGGCTGAGCTACTCCGTCGGCAACGGAATCGTGGAGTTCATCAAGACCGGCACGCAGGTGCAGGTGATTCCGGCCGAGCTGGGGGAGCTCCCGGTACTGCGCGACTACGACGACCCCGACGCGCTGGCCGAACTCGCCGCCCGCTGCCACCAGATCGACTTCGAGCCGGGCCAGGAGCTCACCTCCTTCGGCAGCCCCGCCGACAAGGTGTTCCTGCTCGCCCACGGCCGCATCGACCAGATCGGCCCCGGCCCGTACGGTGACGACGCCGTCCTGCAGACCGTCGCCGACGGGGCCTTCTTCGGCGAGGACGCCCTCGTCGACGAGGAGGCCATCTGGGAGTACACCGCCCGCGCCGCCACCGCCGGCACCGTGCTCGTCCTCTCCCGCCAGGACTTCCAGATCCTCGCCGACCGGGTGGACTCGCTGCGGGCGCACCTGGACTCCGTACGGGCCCTGCCGGAGCAGCGCACCAACAAGTACGGCGAGGCCGCGATCGACCTCTCCGCCGGACACCAGGGCGAGGCCGTGCTGCCGGGCACCTTCGTGGACTACGAGGCCAGGCCGCGCGAGTACGAACTCTCCATCGCCCAGACGGTCCTGCGCGTCCACACCCGCGTCGCCGACCTGTACAACCAGCCCATGAACCAGACCGAGCAGCAGTTGCGGCTCACGGTCGAGGCGCTGCGCGAGCGCCAGGAGCACGAGATGCTCAACAACCGCGACTTCGGCCTCCTGCACAACGCCGACTACGACCAGCGCATCCAGTCCCACGACGGGGCGCCCAGCCCCGACGACATGGACCAGCTGCTCAGCATGCGGCGCGGCTCCAAGTTCTTCCTGGCCCACCCCAAGGCCATCGCCGCCTTCGGCCGCGAGTGCAACAAGCGCGGGCTGTACCCGGAGTCGGTCGAGATCGGCGGTCACCGGGTGCCGTCCTGGCGCGGGGTCCCGATGTTCCCGTCCAACAAGATCCCGATCAGCGACGCCCGTACGACCTCCATCCTCTGCATGCGCACCGGCGAGGAGGAGTCGGGCGTGATCGGCCTGCACCAGCCCGGGATCCCGGACGAGATCGAGCCGAGCACCTCGGTGCGGTTCATGGGGATCAGCGAGCAGGCGATCATCTCGTACCTGGTCACCACCTACTTCTCCGCCGCGGTGCTGGTGCCGGACGCGCTCGGCGTCCTGGAGAACGTCGAGATCGCCCGCTGGCGCTGACCCGGCCGGCTCCGGCGCCGACGCCGGAGCGGAGGGCTCGAGTCAGACGGGGCGGGACGGGACAGGACGGGACGGAGCGCACACGCCATGTCGACCACTGAGGCGACCACCACCAGCGAGGGGCAGGAAGCCGCCGTCCTGCTGGAGCGGACCAGGGAAACGG
The DNA here is from genome assembly GCF_042888445.1 of Streptomyces sp. NPDC002886. NCBI lineage: Bacteria > Bacillati > Actinomycetota > Actinomycetes > Kitasatosporales > Streptomycetaceae > Streptomyces > Streptomyces sp. NPDC002886. Next base: position 477,927 of record NZ_JBIAPV010000003.1, on the reverse strand, counting down.
TCCATCCGGAACTGCGCCGGGCCGTGGAGAGCCTGCCCGGCTCGATGCGGCACGTGGCGATGTACCACTTCGGCTGGGAGCACGAGGACGGCACCCCGGCCGCGGGCGGCACCGGCAAGGCCATCCGGCCCGCCTTGGTGCTCGCCGCCGCACAGGCCCTGCGGGGGGACGGGATGGCCGGGGAGGCCGTACGGGCGGCGGTGGCGGTGGAGCTGGCGCACAACTTCACGCTGCTGCACGACGACGTCATCGACAAGGACGTCCGCCGGCGCGGCCGGCCCACGGCCTGGACGGTCTTCGGGACCCCGGACGCGATCATCACGGGCGACGCCATGATGGCGCTCGCGCTGCGGCTGCTCGCGGAGGATCCGCATCCGGCCTCGGCGGCGGCCTCGGCGCGGCTCGCCGCCTGCATCGTCGAGCTGTGCGCGGGCCAGCAGGCGGACTGCGCCTTCGAGCAGCGCCGCAGCGTCTCCCTCGACGAGTGCCTGACCATGGCGACGGCCAAGACCGGAGCCCTGCTGGGCTGTGCGTGCGCGCTCGGCGCGCTGTACGCCGGGGCCGGACCGGACGAGGTCGACGCGATGGACGCCTTCGGCCGGGAGGCCGGGCTGGCGTTCCAGCTCATCGACGACCTGATCGGCATCTGGGGGGACCCCGGTCACACCGGCAAGCCCGCCGGAGCCGATCTGCTGGCCCGCAAGAAGTCCCTCCCGGTCGTGGCCGCCCTCACCTCGGGCACCCCGGCGGGGGAGGAACTGGCCGGGCTGTACGCGGGTCCCATGACCGGGGACGACGTGAACAGGGCGGCCGCCGCGGTGGAGCGGGCCGGCGGGCGGGACTGGGCGCAGGCCCATGCCGCCGACCGGATGGGGCGGGCGGTGCAGCAGCTGTCGCGGGCCGTCCCGGACCTCGGGGCGGCGGGCGGGCTGCTGGCGCTGGCGGAGTTCGTGACGCGGCGTACGAAGTGACCGCGTAGGGGAGACGGGTCCGCCGTCGACGAGGGGGAGGCCTGTTCCGGCACCGCACGGTGCCGGAACGGGCCTTTCTGCGTAGGTGGGGCAACTCTAGGATCACTCACGGTTGTTGACGCGTGAGTGATGTGAAGGGTGTGACCCATGGGGCTGGAGATACGTCAGGCCGGACCGTCGGACCGGGACGCCGTGGCGCGGCTGCTCGACGAGGCCTTCCGCAGTGATCCCGTGAGCAGCTGGGTGTTCCCGGACCCGGAGCACCGGGCCGCGGTGCACGCGAAGTTCCTCGGCGTCTTCGTGGACGTGGCGCTGGCCGAGGGCCGGATCGACTACGCGGCGGACGGCTCGGCGGCGGCGCTGTGGCTGCGGATCCCGGCGGCCGATCCGGAGGCCGGGCACGTCGAGGACGAGGTGCCGGCGAAGATGCGGGCCGTCGCCGACCCGGACAACGAGCGGTGCGAGCTGGTGGGCCGGCTCACCGGCGAGGTGCACCCGATGGCGGAGGAGCACGAGTACCTGCTGATGATCGCGGTCGCTCCCGGGCGGCAGGGCGAGGGGCTGGGCACGGAGCTGATCCGGCCGGTGCTGGAGCGCTGCGACCGCGAGGGCGTGCCGGCGTACCTGGAGGCGAGCAGCGAGCGCAGCAAGGGGCTGTACGAGCGGCTGGGCTGGCAGTTCACGGGCGAGGCCGTGCGGCTGCCCGAGGGGCCGCTGATGTGGCCGATGTGGCGCAAGCCGCAGTGACCGGTCCGGCGGGTCCTGCGGGCCCTGCCGGTTCTGCGGGTTCTGCCGGTCCGGCCGGTTCTGCGGGTCCGGCCTCCTTCGGTAACCCCTTGCGAGACCACTTCGTCTGAAGTACTTTGATCGACGTGCCTCGATGGGGGCGCACTGTCGAACGGAAGAGAATCGCTTGCGCAAGCTCACGTACTTCGTCGCCACGTCGGTCGACGGCTTCATCGGGGCCCCGGACGGCGACGCCGCATTCATCTACGGCCACCTCGACCGGGAGTTCATCGACCACCTCAAGGCCGAGTACCCGGAGACCATCTCCACCCCCGGGCGCGTCCAGCTGGGGATCGAGGACGCCGAACCCGGGCACTTCGACACGGTGCTCATGGGGCGCGGTACGTACGAGCCCGGCCGCAAAGAGGGCCTGACCAGCCCGTACGCGCACATGCGCGAGCAGTACGTCGTCTCGCGCTCGCTCACCGAGGCGCCCGACCCCGCGGTGCGGCTGATCGAGGGCGACCTGGTGGCCAAGGTCCGCGAGCTGAAGGCCGAGGAGGGGCTCGGCATCTGGCTGTGCGGCGGGGCGGACCTCGCGGGGCAGCTGATCGACGAGATCGACGCGTTCGTCGTCAAGACCTACCCGGTCTTCGTCGGCACCGGCATGCCGATGTCGCGCGCCGGATTCGGGGCGCGCCCGCTGGAGCTGACCGGGTTCAAGGTCCTCGGCGGCGGCCAGACCATCACCTCGTACGCCGTCAAGCGCTGACCCGCCGAACCGGCGAAACCGGCCTACCGTGGAGGTATGGCCGGTGAACAGCGGGACCAGCAGGCGCACGGGACGGTCGCCCCGCGGGCCGGGCACGACCAGCAGTCGTGCCCGGCCTGCGGGAGCCCCGTCGACACGATGGTCGGACGGCGCAAATCCCTCGGGATCTTCGTCCCGGTGTGGACCCCCGGTCCCTGCCGGAACCGGGAGTGCACGGCGTACGAGCCCGGGGCCGGCGGGTCCCGGACCGACGGGGCTTAGCCCTTCGCGTCCAGGCCGGACGCGACGAGGCCGTTCGCCCAGAGCTGGTTGACGCGCGAGCGCTCGGCGGAGTTCGGGTTGGGGTTCGTGCAGGAGGTGCCGGGGCCGCCGCCGGACATCAGCTCGCTGCACGGGCCCGAGTAGTGGTCCGGCAGTCCGAGCACGTGGCCGGTCTCGTGCGCGGTCACGCGGGTGGAGTTGTACTGCTGGTTCTGCCGGTAGTCCAGGAAGATGTAGCCCTGGCCGTGGCCGTTCGTGCTGGCGTAGGAACCGCGCGAGTCGTTGCCCTCGTAGTACGCGAAGTTCCCGCCCGAGGACACCTCCTGGAGCTTGACGTTGGCCACCGAGCTGTTCCATATCTGCGTGGAACGGGCGATCTGGGTGCGGAAGCTCGGCGCGTTGCGGGTGTTGTAGGTGACGGTCACCGCCGCCAGGCCCGGGGTGGCGGCGCGCTGCTCCGCCACCGAGCGCTGCACGGCCTCGAAGAAGGCGCGGTTGGCGGCCTGGTTCTCCTTCGACTGCTCGTACGCGGCGTACGTGGCCGGGCTGCCGGCGCCCGGGGAGGCCGAGGCGGTGGTGCCCGGGACGACGGCGCCGAGGACGGCGGCGACGCCGAGGCCGACGGCGGACAGAGTGGTCTTGCGGGAGTGGCGCATGTGGGGGACTCCTGCTCATCCGGTGCGGTGGGGGGTCGTTCGGTACCGGAGTCTGCGGGAGCGGAAGGGGTCGGCGGATGATGTCAGGACCCGATAGCGCCGAGTTATCGGGGAGATTTCGGAAGCCCAACTACCGTGAGAATGGCGGGATTCGAGGGGATACCGGTTACTGGTGCGGTCGGCTCGGCCCGGCCTACCCTCGGGGCATGGAGCTTGAGGTCAGGCACCTGCGCGCCCTGTGCGCCATCGCCGACGCCGGCAGCCTGCACAAGGCCGCGCGGCAGCTCGGCGTGAGCCAGCCCTCCCTGACGACCCAGCTGCGGCGCATCGAACGGGCCCTGGACGGGGAGCTGTTCCTGCGCGAGCGCACCGGATGCAGGCCGACTCCCTTCGGGCGCACGATACTCGGGCGGGCGCGGCCGCTGCTGGCCGAGATGGCCGCCCTGGTCGCGGAGGCCCGGTCGCTGTCCCAGGGGCCCCGGCTGCGGATCGGTTCGACGGCCAGCCGCGCCCTGCCCGGCTGGCTGCGGCGGCTGCACCGGCGGCTGCCCGACACGGAGACCGATCTGATGGTCGACGTGTCCGCCAACGCGCTGCTGCGGATGACGGCTTCGGGCCGGCTCGACGTCGCCTTCGTGCACGAGGTGGAGGGCAGCCCGCTGCGGGTGCCGGCCGGGCTGGAGTTACGGGTGCTGATGGAGCGCGAACCGCAGTTCGTGTCCATGTCCCGGGACCATCCCGCGGCGGCGCGGGCCGTGGTGGAGCTGCGGGACCTCGCCGCCGACCGGTGGACCGTGGACCCGTCGGTGGACGGCGAGTGGGACGGCCTGCGCCGGGTCCTCGCGGGGGCCGGCCTCGACCCGCCGCTGCTGCACGCCGATTACCACACGGCCACCTCGCTGATCGTCTCCGGCGAGGCCGTCGCCCCCTGCCAGCCCACCTCCGGACCGCGCGAGGACATGGCGATCCGCCCGCTCTCGGGCGACCCGCTCGCCGTACGCCTCCTCCTCGCGACCCGCCCCGGGGTGCAGGCGCAGATGTCCGAGGGGGTCTACGAGGACCTCCGCGCGGCCTACCGCGAAGCGGCCCTGGGGACTCCGCCTTACCGCGCCTGGCTGGCGCGCAACGCCAGCCCGCTGCTGGCGGCGTAGGGGCCCGGCAAGATCCGAAAGAGGCGGCCTAGACCCGGCGGCGGGCCCGGTCGTAGGCCAGGGCGGCCGCGCCGTGGGCCACCAGGACGGTGCCCGCGGCCAGCCAGCCCGGGCTGCGGCGGCGGGCCGCCCACAGCATCAGGGGGGCTCCGGCGGCCAGTTGGGCGGCGCCCGCCAGACGCGCCTTGGGGCCCCGGAGCCACGGGCCCAGGGGGCTGTCCTCGACCACCGCGAGCTCCGCCCGCACCGTGTCGCGCCAGCCCGCCCACTCCACCCGCTCCGCCGCCGGGGCGACCCGGGCCGCCTCGCGCAGCCGGTCGGCCGGTTCCCCCGGGTTCAGGCCGGCGGGCAGCGCCAGCCCCGCGCGGGCCAGCAGCGCGATGACGCCGAGCAGCCGGGACGCGCCGTCGGCCGCCGGGTCGGGGCGGGTGAGGCGCTCCAGTTCCTCCAGGTCCAGGACCGGGTCGAGCCCGAGCCGCGCCGCGAGCACCCGCATGGTGTCGGGATCCGGCTCGCCGTGCGGACGGCCCTCCGCGTCCCATGCGTAGGCCGCGGACCGGCGGAAGCCGGATGAGAGGACGAAGCCGGTCCGGCCCTCCTCCCACCACAGGCTCAGCACCGGCCAGTTGGAGCTCAGTGCGACCGCCGCGCCCCATCCCGCCAGGACTTCGGCCACGGATTCCGCTCCGCCGAGCCAGGGCTTGGCCTCGGGCACCAGCACGCTCCACTCGCCGGCCGGGGCCAGCAGCAGGCGTTCGCGCAGGATGTGCGCGGCGGGTCGGGCGGCGAGGGGTTCGGCGCGGCAGAGCAGCAGGCCGCCCGCCGTGGTCTGGGAGATCGACATGCCCACACGCTAAGCCAAACCAGCCCAAACTGATGATTTTGGATCATCCGGACGGCCTTGACTTCCCGCAACCGCGATATATCGTGTTGGGCAGAAGACGCGATATGTTGCGTGCAGGGACGCCGAGGAGGGCCAGCACCATGCCAGAGGCAGCGCAGAATCCGCAGAGTCCGCCGCAGGTCTGGTCGGTCGCCGGACCGCAGAAGCTCAGCTTCGAGGAGCCGGTGACCGAGGTCCGCGTCCGGGTGGTCGGCGGCACGGTCAACGTCGTCGCCGCGGCCGACGACGGCCCGGCCCGGCTGGAGGTGTCCGAGGTCGACGGCCCGCCCCTGCACGTGGTGCAGGAGGGCGGCATCCTGACCGTCTCCTACGAGGACCTCCCCTGGAACGGTTCCCAGGGGTTCAAGGAGTGGTTCGACGCCAAGCCCTGGAAGACCTGGTCCTCCGCTGGTTTCGGCCGCAAGGCCTGGGAGCGCAGCGCGACCGTGACCCTCACCGTCCCGGCCGCCGCCCGCGTCCAGCTGGCCAGGGTCGGCGCCACGGTCTTCGTCTCCGGCATCGAAGGCGGCACGGACATCCACGGGGTCTCCGGCGAGACCACGCTCGTCGGCCTCTCCGGCAAGGTCAAGGCGCACACGGTCTCGGGCGGGGTCGAGGCCCAGTCCGTGAGCGGCGAATTCGGCTTCCACTCGGTGTCCGGCGGCCTGACGGTCGTGGACGGCGCCGTGGGCAACGTACGGGCCGACTCGGTCAGCGGGGACATGCTGATCGACCTGGCCCTCGACGACCGGCTCGAGCCGCGACCGGTCGACATCTCCCTCACCTCCGTATCCGGGCAGGTCGCCATCCGCCTCCCGCACCCGGCCGACGCCCGCGTCGAGGCCAACACCGCCACCGGCGGCGTCTCCAACGCCTTCGAGGACCTCCAGGTCTCCGGCCAGCTGGGCGCCAAGCGGATCACCGGCACCCTGGGCGCCGGCGCCGGCACGCTGCGCGCCACCACGGTCTCCGGTTCCATCGCGCTGCTGCGCCGCCCGGCCACGGACGCGGCCGCCCCGGCCGCCCCCCTCGCGCTCGACAAGAAGGTGCTCTGACATGCCGCCCGTCTTCGCCCACGGCCGCCTCCGCCTCTACCTCCTCAAGCTGCTCGACGAGGCCCCGCGCCACGGGTACGAGGTGATCCGGCTGCTGGAGGAACGTTTCCAGGGGCTGTACGCACCCTCCGCGGGCACGGTGTACCCGCGCCTGGCGAAGCTGGAGACCGAGGGCCTGGTCACGCACGCGACCGAAGGCGGGCGCAAGGTGTACTCGATCACCGACGCGGGCCGCGCCGAACTGGCCGACCGCGGCGGCGAACTGGCCGACCTGGAGCTGGAGATCCGTGACTCGGTCTCCGAGCTGGCCGCCGAGATCCGCGCCGACGTGAGCGGCGCGGCGGGCGATCTGCGGCGCGAACTGCGGGCCGCGGCCAGCGCGTCGGCCACGCAGGTGGAGGGCGAGTCCTGGACGGCCGCCAAGGAGGAGTTCCGCAAGGCGAAGGCCGAGTGGAAGGAACAGGCGCGCCGGGCGAAGGACGAGAGCCGCCGGGCCCGCGAGGAGGCCCAGCAGGCGCGCCGGCAGGCCAAGGAGGCGCAAGAGCGGGCGCGCGAGGAGGTCCAGCGCATCGCCGGCCAGTTGCAGGAGCAGTTCGCGAAGTCGGGCGGGGTCCTGGGCAGCCTGGCGGGAGCCTGGCTCGGCGGCTCCGGCTCGCCGACGGCTCCGTCCGATCCGACGGCTCCGTCCGCTCCCTCGGCTCCGTCCGCTCCCTCGGCTCAGGCGGCCGCCCCGGACACGGACTGGGCGCGTGACGTACCGCCGACGGGGGACCCGGCCCGCGACCTGGACCGGCTGCTGGACCGTTTCCGCGACGACATCCGCGACGCGGCCCGTGACCGGGGGATCGGCGAGGACCAGCTGGCGCAGGCCCGTGCCCACCTGGCGGAGGCGGCCGCCCGCATCGCCACGGCCCTCGGGCCGCAAGGCTAGGTCGTCTCCGCACAAGCCGAAGGGGCGGCCAGGGCCGCCCCGTCCGGATTCCTCGCCGCGGCCGACCCCTGTACGGCCGCGGCGAGGCGGTTCAGCGCGCGGAGCCCGCGCGGCGCATCCGGGCGGCGAGCAGGAGACCCGCGCCGGCGACGAGCGCCGTGCCGCCGCCGACCGCGATCAGGGTGGAGTCGTCGGCGCCGGTGGAGGCGAGGGGCGGGGTGGCGCCGCCCTGGGGAGTGACGGCGTTGTTGCCGCCGCCGGTTCCGGAACCGGAGCCGGGATCCGAGCCGGCGCCGGGGGCGTTCTCGTCCTGCTCGCCCTTCCCCTGCTCCTGCTGCTCTTCCCCGGCCTTCTTGTCCTTGGCGCGCGCCTCGTGTTGGCCCGTCTTCAGGAACGCGGTGCGGTCGGCGGCGGTACCCGCCAGCGCGGCGCGGCCGGCCTTGACCAGCTCCGGGCCCGCACCGCCACCATTGATGATCTTCATGATCTCGACGCGGTTGTCCTGGTCGCGCAGCTCGTACTGGGTCACTTCGAGGAAGTGGCGCAGCTCGGCCGGGGTCGCGGAACCACCGAGGATCTTGCTGATGGCCCCGCTCAGCAGGGGGCCGTCCCAGGCCTCGTCGATGCGGGCGAGCTCGGCCCGGTCGTCGGCGGCCTGTGCGAGGTACTGCCCCGTCTTCAGGAAGGCGATGCGGTCGGCGGGCGTGCCCTTCAGGGCCTTCTTCCCCGCTTCCCGCACGGCGGGGCCGCCGATGCCGACGATCCGGGAGATGTCGACCTTGTTGTCTTCGTCGCGCAGTTCGTGCTGGGTGACCTCGTAGAAGTGGCGCAGCTCGTCCAGGGTCGCGCCGCTCCGCATGATCTCCTTGATCCCGCCCATCAGGCCGGGGCCGGCCTCGTTCGCCAGGCGGCTGATGAGGACCCGGTAGTCGTCGCGGCGGATGACGTACTGGTCGGTCTCGATGAACGTGCGCATCGCCGCCGGGCCGTCGGCGATGGCCTTGTTGCCGGCTTCCTTCATGTCATCGCCGGCCATCGGGTCGGCGATGATCGCGAGGATGGTCCTGCGGTCCTGCTCGGCCTGGTCCGCGCCGTCTTGGTCCTCCCCGGCCGGGCCGCCCGCGCTCCGGCCGGGTGCGGCCGGAGCCGTCATGTCGACGGACGCGGCGGACCCCTGGCCGGTGGCGAAGGCCGGGGACGCGAGCAGGACCGCCGGAGCCAGCGCGGCAGTGGTGATCGCGGCGGCGATACGGGACAGCTTCACGGACAACCCCCGGCAGGAAACGTTCTTTCGCAGCTCAAGACTGACAAGCCGGGCCGATGGTTGTACGAGGCCGAGAAGAAGCCGGAGGGGCTGTGCCCGCTCCTCAAGCCGTCAGGGCCGCCTCGGCGCCCGCGTAGGTGACCCCGTGGTCCGCGAGGACCTCGGCGGGCGTACCGGGGCGGGAGAGGAGGGCGAGGAGCAGGTGGAGGGTGGAGATGTGGCGCTCCTTGCGGCCCAGGGCGATCCGCAGGGACTGCTCCAGGACCTTCTTGGCGCCCGGGGAGAAGCGGGTGCGGCCGGCGCGGCCGCGCGGGGCCGGGTCCGCCAGGGCGCCCTCGCCGTGGGTCTCCTCGACGCGGGAGACGATCTCGGTGAGGTCGATGCCGAGCCCCGCGAGGGCTTCCTCGTCCGCCTTGGACATGCCGCCCCGGCGGCGGGCCGTCGCCAGGTCGGCGCCGACCACGGCCCGGTCGACGCCCAGCGGGTCGAGCGTGCCCAGGGAGAGCAGGGCGAGCAGCAGGTGCTCCTCGCCGACGCGCTGCGCCCCGGTCCGCTCGGCCTCGGCGACCGCGCCCGTCACGGTGGAGCGGGCGTCCTGGGTGAAGCGTTCGAACATCAGAGCCTCCCGTGCTTCTTGTGTACGGCCTGCCGGCTGACGCCCAGCTCGGCCGCGATCTCCTGCCAGGACCAGCCCTGTGCGCGGGCCCCGCGTACCTGTACGGCTTCCAGTTGCTCCAGCAGTCGCCGGAGGGCGGCCACGGCACGCAGGCCCACGCGCGGGTCACGGTCACCGGCGCGTGCCGCCAGATCGGTAGCTTCGGTCATGGGTGTCAATGTAGGTTGACGAACGGGAGGGCGTCAACCCACATTGACATCGGGGGCGCCGGACGCGGAGCGATGCGGCGCGGAGCGGCGTGGTGCCGAGCGGAGCGCTAGACGGTGAGGACGACCTTGCCGAACAGGTCGCCCGATTCCAGCTTCTCGAAGCCCTCGCGGGCCCGGTCCAGCGGCAGGGTCTCGTCGATCACCGGGCGGACGCCGGTCGCGGCGCAGAAGGACAGCAGGTCCTCCAGCTCGTCCTTCGAGCCCATCGTGGAGCCGACCACCTTGAGCTCCAGGAAGAAGATCCGGGTCAGCTCGGCGTGCGCCGGGCGGTCCCCGCTGGTGGCGCCCGAGATGACCAGGGTGCCGCCGGGGCGCAGGGACTTCACCGAGTGCGACCAGGTGGCGGCGCCGACCGTCTCGATGACCGCGTCGACCCGCTGGGGGAGCCGCGCGCCGGGCTCGTAGGCCTCCACGGCGCCCAGCTCGACCGCGCGCTTGCGCTTGGCCTCGTCGCGGCTGGTCGCGAAGACCCGCAGGCCGGCCGCCTTGCCGAGGGCGATGGCCGCGGTGGCCACCCCGCCGCCCGCGCCCTGGACCAGGACGGAGTCGCCGGGGCGGACGCCCGCGTTGGTGAAGAGCATGCGGTACGCGGTGAGCCAGGCGGTGGGCAGGCAGGCGGCCTGCTCGAAGGAGAGCTCCGCGGGCTTGCGCAGGACGTTCCAGGCGGGGACGCTGACCTGCTCGGCGAAGGTGCCCTGGTAGCGCTCGGTCAGGATCGAGCGGGGCTCGTCGGGGCCCACTCCGTGGCCGCTCTGGCCGATGACGGAGTGCAGGACGACCTCGTTGCCGTCCTGGTCGATCCCGGCGGCGTCGCAGCCGAGGATCATGGGGAGCTTGTCCTCCCCGAGACCGACCCCGCGCAGCGACCACAGGTCGTGGTGGTTGAGGGAGGCGGCCTTGACGTTCACGGTCACCCAGCCGGGGCGGGCCTGCGGTGCGGGGCGTTCGCCCAGCACGAGGCCGTTCAGCGGCTGGTCACGGTCGATTCGGGCGGCGTAGGCAGCGAACATGGCCGCGAGGCTACCGGGCGGTAGCCCTGGGATCCAGGCCCCGCCCCGCCCGGCGGCCGGGCCGGGCCGGGCTGGGGCGGGGCGGACGCGAGCGAGGCCCGGCCGAATGGTTCGGCCGGGCCCCGCTTCGTACGGCTGGTGCGGTGCCTACGCCAGGCGGGCCACGCCGTCGGCCTTGGCCGCCGCGGCGACCGCGGCCGTGACGGCCTCGGCGACGCGGGCGTCGAACGGCGAGGGGATCACGTAGTCGGCGGCGAGCTCGTCACCCACGACGCCGGCGATGGCGTCGGCGGCGGCGATCTTCATGCCCTCGGTGATCCGGGTCGCGCGGACCTTCAGCGCACCCGCGAAGATGCCGGGGAACGCCAGCACGTTGTTGATCTGGTTCGGGAAGTCCGAGCGGCCCGTGGCCACGACCGCCGCGTACTTGTGCGCGACGTCGGGGTGGACCTCGGGGTTCGGGTTGGCCATGGCGAAGACGAAGCAGTCCTTCGCCATCGTCGCCACCGCGGCCTCGGGGACCGTACCGCCGGAGACGCCGATGAAGACGTCCGCGCCGACGAGGGCGCTCTCCAGGGAACCGGTCTGGCCGGTCTTGTTCGTCAGGCCCGCGATCTCCGCCTTGACGTCCGTCAGGTCGGAGCGGTCGGCGGAGACGACGCCCTTGCGGTCGGTGACGCACACGTCGCCGATGCCCGCGTCCACGAGGATCTTGGCGATCGCGATGCCCGCGGCACCGGCGCCCGAGATCACGGCGCGCAGGTCGGCGAGGGTGCGACCGGTGAGCTTCGCGGCGTTGCGCATGGCGGCCAGCGTCACGATGGCCGTGCCGTGCTGGTCGTCGTGGAAGATCGGGATGTCCAGCGCCTCCTGGAGGCGGCGCTCGATCTCGAAGCAGCGGGGCGCCGAGATGTCCTCCAGGTTCACCCCGCCGAAGGACGGCGCGAGGCGGATCACGGTCTCGATGATCTCGTCCGTGTCCTTGGTGGCGAGCGCGATCGGAACCGCGTCGACGCCACCGAACTGCTTGAAGAGAATGGCCTTGCCCTCCATCACGGGGAGGGAGGCCTCGGGCCCGATGTCACCGAGTCCGAGCACGGCCGTACCGTCGGTGACGACGGCGACCACGTTGGACTTCCAGGTGTACTCGTTCACGAGCTCCGGCTGCTCGGCAATGGCGCTGCAGACCTTCGCAACGCCGGGCGTGTACGCCAGGGACAGGTCGTCCTTGTTGTGGACCGGCACGGTGGCCACGATGGCCATCTTGCCGCCCCGGTGCAGCGCGAACACAGCATCCGGGTTGTTGTCCGTCACGCTGTCGCTGCGAGGATTGACGATCTCCGCTGCCACTGTCTTAACCCCTTATGTCTTTGAATCGTTGAGGGTGGCCACTCCTTGTTAAGGGGTGGGCGGGCACCGCGTCCGTCTTCTTGGCGACGGTTGTAGGTCCGTCTCCGCGAAGGGGAGGTTCGTACGCGCGGGCGCGCCGCACGCGCGCCCTGAGCCCCGGATGAGGGGTGTAAGGATCTGTTCTACCCGAAGAACACTCACCCAGACGAGTCGATTCCCGCTCAAGTGTCAGGCCCTTGTCCCGGTTTTGGCGAAAAGTCCAAACCTCTCTGTCCGATGGGCGAGACGCGCCGTAAATCATGCGGCAAAAGGCCCAGGTCACGGCTGTTCGTGCGGCTCTGAGGGGCCTTGTCCGCAGTCCTGTTGGGTACGAAGCGGCTGCCGTTATCCGATTTTGACCTGACGGGCTGCCTGAATGACTCAGTCCGAATGGCAAGATGCCCCTAATCACACAAGGTCGCGACACTCGATGGGGCGTGCCCGACCGCATTTCGACGCTTTCCACCTGCCGGAGGAACCAGCTCATGACCGCAAGCACCACCCGCCGTACGACCGCCGCACGGTCCCGGATCGCCGCGGTCGGCGCGATCGCGGTCGCCGGCGCCCTGATCCTCACCGGCTGTGGAGACCAGACCGAGAAGAAGGGGTCCGGGGACGCCACCAAGTCCAACGCCGCCCCCCTCTTCTCCGCCCTGCCGAAGAAGATCCAGGACGCGGGCGTCATCAAGGTCGGCACGGACGCGGCGTACGCGCCGATGGAGTTCACCGAGGGCGGCAAGATCGTCGGTGTCGACCCCGACATCGCCGAGGCCCTGGGCAAGCAGCTCGGTGTGAAGTTCGAGTTCGCCTCGGGCAGCTTCGACGGTCTGATCACCTCGATCTACACCGGCCGCCAGGACGCGATCATGTCCTCCATCACGGACAACGAGAAGCGTCAGAAGGGCCTCGACGACGACGGCAAGCAGATCGGCAAGGGGATCGACTTCGTCGACTACTTCTCCTCCGGCGTCTCGCTCCTCGTCAAGAAGGGCAACCCGCAGGGCGTCAAGTCCCTGGACGACCTCTGCGGCAAGACGGTCGCCGTCCAGCGCGGCACGACGTACGAGGACACCTTCAAGGCCCAGGCCACGAAGTGCGGTGACAAGAAGCTCACGATCGAGGCCTTCGACACCGACGCCGAGGCCCAGACCCGCGTCAAGGCCGGCGGCGCCGTGGCCGACCTGAACGACTTCCCCATCGCCGCGTACGCCGCGAAGACCTCCGGCGGCGGCAAGGACTTCGAGGTCGCGGGCCAGCAGTCCGACGTCGGCCTCTTCGGCATCGGCGTCAGCAAGGAGAACACCCAGCTGCGCGACGCCCTCAAGCAGGCCCTCGACGCGATCATCAAGGACGGCTCCTACGCCAAGGTCCTGGAGAAGTGGAACGTCAAGGACAGCGCCGTGCAGTCGGCGACGGTCAACGCAGGCAAGTGACCCGTGCGGACCGGGGGCGCCCACGCCCCCGGTCCCTGGTTCCTGAGCTCCACTGAAGGGCAGTCATCGTGACTGACAAGATCGACAAGGATCCGGCCGCGACCCCGCCCGCCGGACCCGGCGCCTCGGGTACCCCGTACGAGGCCATCAAGGCAATCCCCGTGCGGCACTACGGCCGCTGGATCAGCGGCGCGGTCGTCGTCGTCCTGCTGGGCTGGCTCGTCTACGCCTTCTCCCAGGGCAACGTGATCTGGGGGACGGTCGGGGACAAGCTCTTCGACCCCTCGATCATCGCGGGCCTCGGCAACACCGTGATCATCAGCGTGTCCGCGATGGCGCTGGGCCTCGTGCTCGGCATCCTCTTCGCGGTCATGCGCCTCTCGAAGAACCCGGTGACGAACACCGTCGCGTGGCTCTACATCTGGTTCTTCCGCGGCACCCCGGTCTACGTACAGCTGCTGGTGTGGTTCAACCTGTCGCTGATCTTCCAGTACGTGAACCTCGGCCCGATCTACAAGCAAGAGACCGTCGAACTGATGACCCCGTTCATGGTCGCGCTCCTGGGCCTCGGCCTGAACGAGGGCGCGTACATGGCGGAGATCGTCCGTGCGGGCATCCAGTCCGTCGACGAGGGCCAGAGCGAGGCCTCGCACGCACTGGGCATGACCCAGACGCAGACCATGCGCCGCGTGGTGCTCCCGCAGGCGATGCGCGTGATCATCCCGCCGTCGGGCAACGAGTTCATCAACATGCTGAAGACCTCGTCCCTGGTCTCCGCCGTGCAGTACACCGAACTCCTGCGGGCCTCGTCGAACATCGGCTCCACGGCCGGCGCCATCATGGAGATGCTGTTCGTCGCCTCCATCTGGTACCTGGCCCTGACCAGCGTGTTCAGCGTCGGCCAGTACTACCTGGAGCGCCGCTACGCCCGCGGGTCGCTGCGTTCCCTGCCGCCCACGCCGTTCCAGCGGCTCAAGGCCAACCTGAACATGTTCCGCCGTACGGAGGTGGCGAAGTGACCGCCCAGCCGATGGTCAAGGCCGAGGCCGTCCACAAGTCGTACGGCCCCGCCCACATCCTGCGGGGAATCGACCTCGAGGTCGCCCCCCGCGAGGTGTTCTGCCTGGTCGGCCCGTCCGGCTCCGGCAAGTCCACCTTCCTGCGCTGCATCAACCACCTGGAGCGCATCAACGCCGGCCGGCTCTCGGTCGACGGCCAGCTGGTCGGCTACCGCGAGAAGGCCGGAAAGCTCTACGAGCTGAAGGACAGCGAGGTCGCGGCCCAGCGCCGGGACATCGGCATGGTCTTCCAGCGCTTCAACCTCTTCCCGCACATGACGGCCATCGAGAACGTCATGGAAGCCCCGGTCATGGTCAAGGGCGAGAGCAAGTCCGTCGCCCGGGCGCGCGCCGTCAAGCTCCTGGACCGCGTCGGCCTCGGCGACAAGGGCGGGAACTACCCCACCCAGCTCTCCGGCGGCCAGCAGCAGCGCGTGGCCATCGCCCGCGCGCTGGCCATGGAGCCGAAGCTGATGCTCTTCGACGAGCCCACCTCGGCGCTCGACCCTGAGCTCGTCGGCGACGTCCTCGACGTCATGCGGGACCTGGCCGAGTCGGGCATGACCATGATCGTGGTCACCCACGAGATGGGCTTCGCCCGCGAGGTCGGCGACAACCTCGTGTTCATGGACGGCGGTGTCGTGGTCGAATCCGGCCACCCCCGCGAGGTCCTGGGCAACCCGCAGCACGACCGCACCAAGGCCTTCCTCTCGAAGGTCCTGTAAGGGCGGCGGCGCTCCACGCGTGAGGGGCGGTACGGATCCCCGTACCGCCCCTCACGCATGCCCGGCCCGCGCGCGGGCCGGGGCCTACTTCAAGGCCAGCACCAGTCCGTCGGAGGGCGAGCGCCAGACCGTACGGGCCTCCGCGAAGCCGGCGTCGCGCAGCGTGGCCGCGTGCCAGGAATCCGGCGGGGTGTCGCCGTCGGCGTGCTCCCCGTAGATCTCGAAGCGGGCCTTGGTGGGCTCGGCGAGCGCCGGGTCGGCGGCCGCGAGCTCCCACCATTCGCGCCAGTCCAGGGCCCCGCCCGCCTTCGCCCGGTCCATGCCGGCGTGCCGGTGGGCGCGCTCGGCGGCGTTGATCCGGGGGGTGGCGGGGTCGGGCATGTGGTCGGCGTTCATGAACACCCCGCCGGGGCGCAGCAGGGGCGCGAGCTGCCCGTACAGGACGGCGAGGTCCTCGCTGGGCAGCCAGTGCAGGGCGGTGGCCGTCAGGACGGCGTCGAAGGAGCCCGCCGGGAGGGCCGCGCGCCAGTCGGGGTCCTTGAGGTCGGCCGTCACGAAGGTGACGCGGGGGTCGCCGGCGAAGTGGCCGCGGGCGATCGTCAACAGCGCGGGGTCGAGGTCGACGCCCGTACTGGTGGATTCCGGGAACCGCTTGAGGACGCGGTCCGTGATACTTCCCGTACCGCACGCGAGATCGAGGACCCGGGGGGCGGTGCCGACCAGCGCCTCCACCATGTCCAGCATCACCCGGAACCGTTCCTCGCGGTCCGGCATGTACCACTCCTGCTGCCGGTCCCAGCTGTCCTGCCAGGCCTGCCAGGCCTGCCGGTCGGGCGAAGCCGTACCGGAGCGTGCCGCGGTGCCGGAGTGAGTCGTTTCCGCCACGAATGCCTCCATGCGTAATACCCTCGAACATGTCTCAGTCGTTACCCGAGACACTAATCCGCAGCCGTAAGGACTACAAGTGGAACTGGCCCATTACTCGGACTATGCCGTGCGCCTGGTCAACACCGAGGAGCCGGCCCGCAACAAGGACTCGCTGACCTCCGTGGACGCCGTCCGCGCCCTCTTCGGCGCCAGCGTGCAGATGGCCCGCCGGGTCACGGACGGCGACGTCACCCGCTTCCGCAACGTCCGCGGCCGGCTGCGCACCGTCTTCGAGGCCGCCGACGGCGGCGACCACGTCCTCGCCGTCGACCTGCTGAACTCCCTGCTCATGGAGTTCCCGGTGAGCCCGCA
This sequence comes from Streptomyces sp. NPDC002886, assembly GCF_042888445.1. Taxonomy (NCBI): domain Bacteria; kingdom Bacillati; phylum Actinomycetota; class Actinomycetes; order Kitasatosporales; family Streptomycetaceae; genus Streptomyces; species Streptomyces sp. NPDC002886. Next base: position 461,518 of record NZ_JBIAPV010000003.1, on the reverse strand, counting down.
GGTCTCGGGGCACGAGACGCTCGGTGAGCACGGCGGCCCGAACTGGCACATCCACCTGGCCGACCACCCCTCCAACGCCTCCGCCGGCTACGCCGCGATCGCGTGCTTCGGGCTGGCCTTCCACCTCACCGAGCACGGCCCCGACCGGCTCGGCCTGTGCCAGGCCCCGCCCTGCCGCAACGCCTACCTCGACACCTCCACCAACCGCTCCCGGCGCTACTGCTCCGACCGGTGCGCCACGCGCGCCAACGTCGCCGCCTACCGCGCGCGCAAGCGGCTGGAGGCCGAGGAGTCCGCCCGCAGCGGACGCAGCGCCGTGGAAGCCCAGGAGAGCCACGCCCTCAGCGAGCGCTGATCGCCCGCCGCGTGCTCCGGCCGGGGGCGCGGCCGGAAGCGGACCAGGGCGGTCGCCAGCACGAGCTCGTCGGGGACCGCCCCGTAGTCGTTGCTGTCGCCCGTCGCGTTGTACGGGTTGTCGCCCAGCACCCACCAGCCGCCCGGCCGCCGCTCCGCCGCCCGCTTGACGACCAGCAGGTCCTGCTGGAACGGATGGCGCAGCACCACCACGTGGCCCGGCCGCACGGGGGCTCCGTAGCGGACCAGCACCTGGTCGCCGTTCTCCAGGGTCGGCGCCATCGAGGGGCCCCTCACCTCCACCGTGCCGATGCTCTTCAACGGCGATTCCCACTCCCGCGCCCGGCCGCGCGAGCGCGTGCTCCCCGCCATCCGTGGCCTCCTCACCCGTGCCCGTGCACTCTCCGTGCCCTCCCGCATGCTGCCGCACTCTTCCGTACATTCGGTCACCGGCCCGGGCACACCCCTGGACTTTTGTCCCAACCGCACGGGGGCGCCCGCGAAATCGTCTTTCTCACGGAGTAATCTCCCCCTTGAGAAGACGATCACGAGGAGGACAAACTCCATGCTTTCCCGCCTCTTCGCCCCCAAGGCGAAGGTCTCCGCCCACTGCGATCTTCCGTGCGGCGTGTACGACCCTGCCCAGGCCCGCATCGAGGCCGAGTCCGTCAAGGCCGTGCAGGAGAAGTACCAGGCCAACGACGACGCCGACTTCCGCGCGCGCGCCATCACCATCAAGGAGCAGCGCGCCGAGCTCGCGAAGCACCACGTTTCCGTGCTGTGGAGCGACTACTTCAAGCCGCCGCACTTTGAGAAGTACCCGCAGCTGCACACCCTGGTCAACGACACCCTGAAGGCCCTCTCGGCCGCCAAGGCGTCGAACGACCCGGCGACCGGCGCCAAGGCGCTGGAGCTCATCGCCGAGATCGACCGCATCTTCTGGGAGACCAAGGCCGCCTGATCGGACTCTCCAGTCCGATCGGATCCGCCTTGTCCCGCGGGACGATGACGAAGGGGCCCGACCGCATCGCGGTCGGGCCCCTTCGTCGTGCGCGGGGGCCTACTCGGCCCACCAGGCCTACCAGGCCTACTCGTCCTCGTCGTCCTCGTCGTCCAGGCGGGCCAGCCACGTGGCGAGGCGTTCCACCGGGACCTCGAAGTCCGGGTTCAGATCGACGAAGGTGCGCAGCTGCTCGGCGAGCCACTCGAAGGTGACCTCCTCCTCGCCGCGCCGCTTCTCCAGCTCCTCGATGCCGCGATCGGTGAAGTACAAGTCGGGCTCCGTGCGGTGGTCGGGTGTTCGGGTGTGTCCCGTCAGGATAATCCGCCCCCCGCGGGGGCCGGACCCGACCTGACCGCTTTCCGCCGTTCGCGGAGCCCCTCCCCAGGGCAGGGATGGAGGGTCCGCGGCGGGAGGCATGCATGGAACACCCCGAGCCGAGCGACGGCGTGCTGAGGGCCCTCGGTTCCACCGAGCCGTCCGCCGAGGGCACCGCGCTGGTGTGCGGCGTACGGCGGGCCCGGCGGCTGCGGCTGCTGGGGGAGCTCGCGCGGCTGCCCGGCGCCCGCGCCGGGGAGGCGGCCGAGCGCTGGGCCCTGCTGGAGGAGGCCGGACGGCGCGACCCCCGTGCGGTGGGCGACGTGGTGCACTATCCGGCCACCGGGCTGTGGGCCGAGGAGACGCTGGGCCGGCTGCGCACGCGGCACGGACCGCCCGCCGACCTCGGACACCTCGGGGCACTGGCCGCCGCCGCGGCGCTGCGCGCCGGGATCGGCTTCAAGATCACGCTGCGGCCCGCGCACGGACGCCTGGTCCTGCCCACCCTCGGACTGCTGCGCCCGGACCGGCCGGGCCCGATCGCCCTGACCGAGGGCTCCTGGGACCCCGGCAACCCGGAGGCGCTGGCCCTGCACGCGCTGCCCGACGGCCGTACCGCCCTGGACGACCTGGACCCGTACCGCGCCCCGGGTACCGTGCCCGCCGCCCGCCGGCTCACCCCCAAGGGGCACAAGCGCTGGGACACCCAGTGGTCCGGGGCCCTGACCCTGCTGCGGCGCTACGACACCGCCCGCGCGGAGGAGACCGGCAGGCTGCTGCGCTGCCTGGTCCCGCTGTCCGGCAGCTCCCGCTCCTACGGCGGAACCCTGCCCGGGGCGGCGGGCTCCGTCCTGGCGCGGGCGCAGCCGCCGCCCGCGCTGGCCGCGACCCTCGTCTTCGAGGTGCAGCACGGGAAGCTCGCGGCCCTCGCGGAGGCGCTGCCGCTGCACACCGCCGACCGCACGGCACGCTACTGGGCCCCCTGGAGGGACGATCCACGGCCGCTGGAGGGGCTCCTGAGGGGCGCGTACGCGCATCTCGGGCTGGCGGGCTACTGGCAGCGCGCGGCGCTCTACGGGGCCAGGGGGGCGTGGGCGCAGCACGCGCGGGTGCGGGCGCAGGTGGCGGCGGTGCTGCCCGTCCTGGACGCCTGCCCGGAACTCACCGCGGGCGGCCGGGTGTTCGTCGGTGCGATGGCCGCGGCCGAGCGGGCCATGGACGGGGTGGCGGCGCCGGGCACGCGGTACGCGGTGGCCCGCGGGGTGGTGGACCGGGACCGGGCCGCCTGGTGCGAGGCCCACCCGAACCTGGCCCCGTACGCGGCCGGCTGACGCCCGGTGGGCCGCTGCGCGGGGCGAGGTCCCCTACCCGCCCTTCCACCGTTCCCCGGGGCTCCGCCCCGGACCCCGGACCTCCGGTCCTCAAGGGCCGGATGCGGCCGAGCATGCCGGAAGGCCCGGCCCCCCAGAGGGGCCGGGCCTTCCGCCGTTCGAGCAAGCGTGGCGCTTAGGCCTCGAAGACCTCGTTCAGGAGGAGCTGCTGCTCCGCCTGGTGGCGCTTGGCCGAGCCGACCGCCGGGGACGAGCCGTGCGGGCGGGAGATGCGCCGAAGGCGCTCGCCGGCCGGGACGTCCGCGCCGACCGCCAGGTCGAGGTGGTCGATCAGGTTGAGGGCGATGAAGGGCCACGCGCCCTGGTTCGCCGGCTCCTCCTGGGCCCAGATGTACTTCGCCGCGTTCGGGAACTTGGCGATCTCCGCCTGGAGTTCGGCACCCGGGAGGGGGTAGAGGCGCTCGATGCGGATGATCGCCGTGTCGGTGATGCCCCGCTTCTCGCGCTCGGCCTCCAGGTCGTAGTAGACCTTGCCCGCGCAGAAGACCACCTTGCGCACCGCGTTGGGGTCCACGGTGGAGTCGCCGATGACCGGACGGAACGAACCGGTCGTGAACTCCTCCGCCTTCGACGCCGCCGCCTTCAGACGCAGCATCGACTTCGGGGTGAAGACGATGAGCGGCTTGTGGTGCGGGTTGTGGACCTGCCAGCGCAGCAGGTGGAAGTAGTTCGACGGGAGCGTGGGCATGGCCACCGTCATGTTGTCCTGCGCGCACATCTGCAGGAAGCGCTCCGGGCGGGCGGAGGAGTGGTCCGGGCCCTGGCCCTCGTAGCCGTGCGGCAGGAGGAGCGTGACGCCGGACGTCTGGCCCCACTTCTGCTCGGCCGAGGAGATGAACTCGTCGACGACGGTCTGCGCGCCGTTGACGAAGTCGCCGAACTGGGCCTCCCAGAGGACCAGCGCGTCCGGGCGGGCCAGCGAGTAGCCGTACTCGAAGCCCATGGCCGCGTACTCGGAGAGCAGCGAGTCGTAGACGTTGTAGCGGGCCTGCTCGTCCGACAGGTAGAGCAGCGGGGTGTAGTCCTCGCCCGTCTCCCGGTCGATCAGGACCGCGTGGCGCTGGCCGAAGGTGCCGCGGCGGGAGTCCTGGCCGGACAGCCGGACCGGGGTGCCCTCCATCAGCAGCGAGCCGAAGGCCAGGGTCTCGCCCATGCCCCAGTCGATGGTGCCGTCGTCGATCATCGCCGCGCGGCGCTGCAGCTGCGGCAGCAGACGCGGGTGGACGGTGACCGTGTCAGGGATGTTGACCTGGGCCTCGGCGATCCGCTTGACGACCTCCTGGGAGATCGCGGTGTTCACGAAGACCGGGAACTCCTGCGCGACCTGCGCGGGCGCCACCGGGGCGACCGCGGGCTGCGTGGCGGCTTCGCGGACCTCCGCGAAGACCTTCTCCAGCTGGCCCTGGAAGTCCTGGAGCGCCTGCTCCGCCTCTTCCAGGGTGATGTCGCCGCGACCGATGAGGGACTCGGTGTACAGCTTGCGCACCGAGCGCTTCTTGTCGATCAGGTCGTACATCAGCGGCTGCGTGAACGCCGGGTTGTCCGACTCGTTGTGACCGCGGCGGCGGTAGCAGATGAGGTCGATGACCACGTCCTTGTTGAACGCCTGACGGAACTCGAAGGCGAGCCGCGCGATGCGGACCACGGCCTCCGGGTCGTCGCCGTTCACGTGGAAGATCGGCGCCTCGATCATGCGGGCCACGTCGGTCGCGTACATCGAGGAACGCGAGGACTCCGGGGCGGCGGTGAAGCCGACCTGGTTGTTGATGACCACGTGCACGGTGCCGCCGGTGCGGTAGCCGCGCAGCTGCGACATGTTCAGCGTCTCGGCGACGACGCCCTGGCCCGCGAAGGCCGCGTCGCCGTGCAGGGCGACGGGCAGGACCGTGAAGTCCGTGCCGCCCTTGTTGATGATGTCCTGCTTGGCGCGGACCACGCCCTCCAGGACCGGGTCCACCGCCTCCAGGTGCGAGGGGTTCGCGACGAGCGAGACCTTGATCTGCTCCCCGTCCAGGCCCGTGAAGGTGCCGTTGGCGCCCAGGTGGTACTTGACGTCGCCGGAGCCGTGCATGGACTTCGGGTCGAGGTTGCCCTCGAACTCGCGGAAGATCTGCGCGTACGACTTGCCGACGATGTTGGCCAGCACGTTCAGGCGGCCGCGGTGGGCCATGCCGATCGCGACCTCTTCGAGGCGGGCCTCGGCGGCCGAGTCGATGACGGCGTCGAGCAGCGGGATGACGGACTCGCCGCCCTCCAGGGAGAAGCGCTTCTGGCCGACGTACTTCGTCTGCAGGAAGGTCTCGAAGGCCTCCGCCGCGTTCAGCCGGCGCAGGATCCGCAGCTGCTCCTCGCGCTCCGGCTTGGAGTGCGGGCGCTCGATGCGGTCCTGGATCCAGCGGCGCTGCTTCGGGTCCTGGATGTGCATGAACTCGACGCCGGTGGTGCGGCAGTACGAGTCGCGCAGCACGCCGAGGATGTCGCGGAGCTTCATCATCGACTTGCCGGAGAAGCCGCCGACCGCGAACTCGCGCTCCAGGTCCCACAGGGTGAGGCCGTGCTCGGTGATGTCGAGGTCGGGGTGCTTGCGCTGCTTGTACTCCAGCGGGTCGGTGTCGGCCATGACGTGGCCGCGGACCCGGTAGGAGTGGATCAGCTCGAAGACGCGGGCGGCCTTCGTGACGTCGTCGTCGTGCGAGGCGTCGATGTCCCGGAGCCAGCGGACCGGCTCGTACGGGATGCGCAGCGCCTCGAAGACGTCGTCGTAGAAGCCGCTCTCGCCGAGCAGCATGTTCGCGACGACGCGCAGGAACTCGCCGGAGGCCGCGCCCTGGATGACCCGGTGGTCGTAGGTCGAGGTCAGGGTCATGACCTTGGAGATGCCCAGCTTGTTCAGGGTGTCCTGAGAGGTGCCCTGGAACTCGGCGGGGTAGTCCATGGAGCCGACGCCCATGATGACCGACTGTCCGGGCATCAGGCGGGGCACGGAGTGGACGGTGCCCAGGCCGCCGGGGTTGGTGAGGGAGACCGTCACCCCGGTGAAGTCGTCCATCGTCAGCTTGCCGATGCGGGCCCGGCGGACGATGTCCTCGTAGGCCTGCCAGAACTCGAAGAAGTTGAGGGTCTCGGCCTTCTTGATGCCGGCGACGACGAGCTGGCGGTCGCCGTTGGGCTTCACCAGGTCGATCGCGAGGCCGAAGTTGATGTGCTCCGGCTTGACCAGGGTCGGCTTGCCGTCCTTCTCCGCGAAGGAGTAGTTCATCGACGGCATGGCCTTGATGGCCTGCACCATCGCGTAGCCGATGAGGTGGGTGAAGGAGATCTTCCCGCCCCGGGCCCGCTTCAGGTGGTTGTTGATGACGATGCGGTTGTCGAACAGCAGCTTCACCGGGACGGCGCGGACGGACGTGGCCGTCGGCACTTCCAGCGAGGCGTTCATGTTCTTGACCACGGCCGCCGCCGGGCCGCGGAGCGTCACCAGTTCGGGGCCGGCAGGGGCCTCGGTGGCGGGCGCGGCCTTCTGGGGGGCTACGGAGGGGGTGGCGGCCGGAGCCGGGGAGGCGGGGGCTGCCGGTGCGGCGGCGGCCGGGGCCTGGGAGGTGACAGTCACAGCAGGGGCACCAGAGGGGGTGGCAGGTACAGGGGCAGGTGCTGACACGGGCGTCGTGGGCGCTGCGACGGGGGTGGCGGGCGCGGGGCTCGCAGTCCCTGGGGCGGCGGCGTCGGAAGCCTGCGGAGCCACGGCGGTGACGGGGGCGGCGGCCTGTGCGGAGGCGCCGTCCGTCGTCGTCGAGGCAGGGGGAGCGGGCCGGTCCGTGGGCTTATCCGCCTTCACCGGAGCGACAGCGCCACCCGGCTTGTAGTCGGCGAAGAAGTCCCACCAGGCCCGGTCGACCGAGTTCGGGTCCTGGAGGTACTGCTGATAGATCTCGTCGACGAGCCACTCGTTCGCGCCGAAGCCCGGGGCGGGGTTCTTCCCGCCTGATCCTGCTTCGGTCGTGGTGCTCGGGTTACTGGGGGACTGTGGCGACACGGCGGCAACCGCCCTCTTCCGCTTCACAAGGTATGGACAGCGGGAATAAAGGCTACGCCTCCCGGGCCGTGTGATGCAGACCGGGCGGGACTTACGTCGCGTAGGTCACATCGAACGGCGGGTTTCACCACCAGGAATGGCGGGAAACAAGCGTGGTTCGGGCAGGAGACACCGCGGTTGCGGCCCCCTGGCTTCGCACCCCTGACGGACCCCGGCGCGTGTGGCCGAGATCATGTCCTTCCCACTCGAACCCTACGTCAACTCGACGCCTGGGAGCTGCCCGGAAGTGTGACAAGGATCCGGCAGCCTCGCGATGATTCGGCCACTCCGATGTGGCCCCCGTGCAGGCCGACCGCCCAGCGGGCGATGGCCAGGCCCAGCCCCGTGCCGCCGTCGCCGCCCCGTGCGCTGCCCCGGTTGAACCGCTCGAAGACCCGGTGGCGCTCCGACTCCGGAATGCCGGGACCTTCGTCCCGAACCTCCAGCGCGAGGCTTCCGGGCGCGTCGCCCGCCCGGGCGTGGACCGTGACCCGGCCGTGCGGGGGGCTGTGCTTGACCGCGTTGTCGATCAGGTTCGCCACGACCTGGTGCAGCCGCTCGGCGTCCGCGTGCGCCGTCAGGTCCGGCGGGGACACGTCCAGGTGCAGGTGGACGTCGTTGCGGGTGTGCCCGCCCGAGCCGGAGGACAGGCCCGGCCGGCCGGCGGCCGCCAAGCCCGACTCCTTCAGTACTCCCGACAGGTACGGCCACACCTCGAAGCGGCGCGCCCGCAGCGGCACCACCCCGTTGTCCACGCGGGAGAGGTCCAGCAAGGTCTCCACCAGCCGGCCGAGCCGCTCGGTCTGCTTCAGGGCCGTGCGCATGGTCTCCGGATCGGCGGCGGAGACCCCGTCCACCACGTTCTCCAGCACCGCCCGCAGGGCCGCGATCGGGGTGCGCAGCTCGTGCGAGACGTTCGCCACGAGCTCCTTGCGGTGCCGGTCCACCGCCTCCAGGTCGTCGGCCATCAGATTGATGGTGGAGGCCAGGTCGCCCAGCTCGTCGCGGCGGCCCGCCCCGCGCACCCGGCGCGTGTAGTCCCCGTGGGATATCGCACGGGCCACGGTGGTCATGTCGTCCAGCGGCGCCGTCAGACTGTGCGCCACGAACTGGGTGATCAGCATCGAGGCGATCACCGAGAACACCGTGATGAAGCGCACCTCGGTGGCCGTGCGCAGCGCCACCATCAGCAGACCCGTGGTGATGAAGACCGACACCACCACGAGCGTGCCCAGCTTGGTCTTGATCGAGAACGGGGAGAAGGGCCGCAGCACCCCGGGCGGTCGCTGCCCCGGCGGCCGGTAGCCGCTCACGACTGCGCCGGGGTCTCCAGGGCGTACCCGACGCCGTGGACCGTACGGATCCGCTCGGCGCCGATCTTCCGGCGCAGCGCCTTGATGTGGCTGTCGACCGTACGGGTCCCGGACGCGTCGGCCCAGTCCCACACCTCCGCGAGCAGCTGCTCCCGCGAGAGCACCGCCCGCGGGGTCCCGGCCAGGCACACCAGCAGGTCGAACTCCGTCGGCGTCAGGTGCACGTCCTCGGTGTGCACCCGGACCCGGCGCTGCGCGTGGTCGATCTCCAGATCGCCGAGGCGCAGCGTGGCCCCGCGCGGGGCGTGCGCGGCCAGCGTGGCCCGCTCCACCCGACGCAGCAGTACGTGGACCCGCGCGGCCAGCTCGCGCATGGAGAAGGGCTTGGTCATGTAGTCGTCGGCGCCGACCCCGAGGCCGACGAGCATGTCGGTCTCGTCGTCCCGGGCGGTGAGCATCAGCACCGGAACGGGCCGCTGCGCCTGGACCCGGCGGCAGACCTCCAGGCCGTCGAAGCCCGGCAGCATGACGTCCAGGACCAGCAGCTCCGGCAGCCAGCCCTCGGCCGCGGCGACGGCCGCCGGTCCGTCCGCGGCCGTCTGCACCTGGAAGCCCTCGGCGCGCAGCCGGGCCGCGATCGCCTCGGCGATGGTGTGGTCGTCCTCGACGACGAGTACCCGGCGTTGCGCGCCCGGGGTGGCCGCGGCGCCGTTGTGGGTGGTGGTGTGCGTCTGTTCCATGTCCCGCCCCTGAAGATCCCGCGTGGTAGGGGTGCAGCGTAGAGGAGCGCTCGGGCTCCGGCTATGACGGGTTCGCTGCGCGGGTTCGTCGCGGGGGCCTTTGCCCCCGGACCTGCACTTCAAACGCCGGCGGGGCTGGAAAGTCCAGCCCCGCCGGCGTGGAGGCGCGGGGTCCGGGGCGCAGCCCCGGGGAACGGTGGAAGGGCGGGTGGGGGACTTCGCCCCGCGGGGCCGCCCCGCTCCGGGGCTACAGGGTCAGGCCGTGGCCGTGCGGAAAGACCGGGTCGGCGGTGTCGTTCGGAACATCGGGCCGGGAGGCCGCGACGGCCTCCATCGAGCGCGGGAGCTCGAAGGGCAGGCGCCCCGCGGCCACGGCCCGGCCGAAGGCCACGTCCAGGAGGGCCGCGTCGGAGGCGCCGTAGTCCGCGATCAGCGCGGCCGCCCGCTCCGCGATCTCGGGGATCACCGCGGCCCGCTCCAGGTTGATGCAGACCAGGGTCGGGACGGCGTCCAGGAGGGACAGGATCTCGGCGAGTTCCGGCTCGGGGAAGGCCAGCGAACCCGAGTGGAAGAACGACTCGAAGATGTTCGTGCGGGGCTCGTGCGGCGTGCGCAGCCGCAGCACCGCCAGGTCCGCCTCGGCCGGGTCGGACACGACGTCCCCGTACGCCGCCGCGACGTCCGCGTCCACGTCCTTGACGTACAGCTTCGGCCGGCCGGACACCGGCAGGGTCTCCCCGGTGTTGGTGAGCACCGTCAGGGAGCGCCGCTGGGCCGCCGCGCCGGCCGCCGTGAAGTCGGCGCGGCCGACGGTCGCCGCCGCCGCGTCCGGGTCCACGTACGGGTTCTCGAAGAGGCCGAGGACGAACTTCTCGCGCAGCAGCCGGCGCACGGACGCGTCGATCCGGGCCTCGGTGACCCGGCCCGAGCGGACCAGCTCCACGACCACCTCGGGGCACTGCTCGCCGCCGAACTGGTCCGAACCCGCCTCCAGCGCCAGGGCCGCCCGCTCGGCGACGCTCAGGTGCTCCACGCCCCAGGCGCGGGCCGGGTGCGCCTCGCCGAAGATCACCGAGTCCGTGATCAGGCCCCAGTCGGTGCACACGATGCCCTGGAAGCCGAGCTGCTCGCGGAGCAGGCCGGTGACGACGCCCTTGTTGAAGCCGAAGCCGACCTCTTCCCAGTCGGTGCCGAGGGGCTGGCCGTAGTACGGCATTATCTGCGAGCAGCCGGCCGCGATGGCCGCCTTGAACGGCTCCAGGTGGTGCTCGCGCATCCCGCCCGGGTAGACCTGCTCCTTGCCGTGCGCGAAGTGCGGGTCCTCGCCGTCCTTCTGCGGGCCGCCGCCGGGGAAGTGCTTGACCATCGCGGAGACCGAGGCCGCGCCGAGCGTCTCGCCCTGCAGGCCCCGTACGTACGCCTGGACGAGCTCGCCCGTCAGCTTCGCGTCCGAGCCGAAGGTGCCCGACTGGCGGGCCCAGCGGGGCTCCGTGGCCAGGTCGATCTGCGGGTGCAGGGCGACGCGGAAGCCGACGGAGAGGTACTCGCGCCGCATGATGTCGGCGAACTCGAAGACCAGCTCGGGGTCGCCGATCGCGGCCAGGCCGATCGCCTCGGGCCAGGCGGAGAAGGCGCCGGCGTTGAAGGAGGCGCCGACGTTGTCGGTGAAGGAGTGGCGGGGGTCGGTGGACAGGGTCACCGGGATGCCGAGGCGGGTGGCGGCGGCCATCTCCTGCACGGCGTTCTGCCATATCGCCATCTCGCGGGCGCCGTAGCTGCCGAGGAGGTTGAAGTGGGTGAGGTGGCGGTCCTCGATCAGCTCGGGGGTGGTGAGCGGGAGGATCGAGCCGTCGGTCTCGGTGACCGGGGTGCCGTCCGGGTTCATCATCAGCATCGAGTGGAAGAGCTGGCCGGCCTTCTCCTCCAGGGTCATGCGGGAGAGCAGGTCCTCGACGCGCTGGTCGACGGGGAGGGCGGCGTCCCGGTAGGGGAGGGGGCTGGTGGGGGTGGCCGGGGTGGCGTTCATGGCGGGGCTCCTGAGGAGGTCGGTCGCGCGGGAGGTCGCGGGGGTGGACGACTGATGGAGTGGGGGTCTGGTCGCCGGTGCGTGGGCGCGGGCCGGGGCGGCGCCGGGCCCCGTCGGGTGGCGGGCCGTCACTTCACCGAACGGATCAGCTGTACGAGGGCGGCGCCGACGGCCGCCGCGATGCCGCCGACGAGGAAGAGGGCGCCGTAGTTGCCGCCTCCGCCGATGGCGAGGACGAACGGCGCGAGCATCGGGACGAGGGACTGCGGGAGGGCGTTGGCGATGTTGAGCACGCCCATGTCCTTGGCGGCGGTCTCCGGGTCGGGCAGGACGGCGGCGGCGAGCGCCACGTCGACCGCGAGGTAGAGGCCCTCGCCGAAGCCGAAGACGGCCACGGCGAAGAGGAACATCCCGAAGGTGCCCGACGTGGCGATCAGCAGCAGCCCGACGCCGATGACGAAGGCGGAGGCGAGCACGAAGGGCTTGCGCCGGCCGGTGGCGTCGGACAGCCAGCCGCCGGCGAGGGAGCCGACCACGACACCGCCGACGGTGACGAGGGTGGTGGTGAACATCTTCGAGGCGACCTCGCCCTCGGCGACCCCGAGGCGGTCCATCAGGAAGTACACCTGGTAGCTGGTGACGCAGGCGATGCCGATGAAGACCAGGAAACGGCTCGCGAAGTTCCACGCGTAGTCGGGGTTCTTGCGCGGGTTCACCCAGAAGCTGTGCAGGAACTCCCGCCACCCGTACGGGGCCACGGACTCGGCGCGGGCCGGCCGGTCGGGCATCACCGCGGCCAGCACGCACACCCCGAGGACGCCGACGGCGGCCGGGACGATGAAGGCCAGCGCCATGTCGTCCGTGAAGAGCTGCGCGAGAAAGCTGCCCGCGACCATCGAGACGGACAGCATCATGCCGACCATGCCGGAGACGCGGCCGCGCTGGTGGTCCGGGATCAGGTCCGGGATGCAGGCGGTGACCATGCACAGGGCGGCGTTGCAGCCGAGCTGCGCGATGGCCCAGCCGATGAGCAGCGTGGTGACGCTGGAGCCGAGGCCGACGACGGTCAGCCCGACGGCGGCCATCGTCATGCCGCCCACGAGCCAGGGGCGGCGGCGGCCGAACCGGCTGGTCGTGCGGTCGGAGAGGGCGCCGAAGAGCGGGTTGCCGACGAGGGCGAGCAGCGCTCCGACGGAGAGCACCTTGCCGAGGGCGGCGCCGCGCTCGGCTTCCGGGACGATCTGGGCCACGCGCAGGGCCAGGGTCACGACGATCGGGGTGAAGACGGCGATGCAGACGCCGAGCTGGGCGGCGACCAGGCCGAAGATCAGCTTGGCGGGGGCGTCGGCGGGGGTGCCGACCAGGGCGTGGGCCGGGGCGTGGGCCGGGGCGGAGGCCGGGGTGGCCGGATCGGGTCGGTCGGCGGTCGCGTCGCGTGCGGTTCCGGGGTCCTGCGTGAGCGGCATGGGGGCTCCAACGTCTCCGCGTCGGCCTCGTCGCCGACCGGGCGATTTCACCGTAGGCGCGAAAACCACGTACCCACTAGGTTTTCGAACAGTGAGCTGGATCACTCCATCGGGATGGCCGGAAACAGTCGGGTTTAGGGTGGTCCGCATGGCACAGGACAAGGGTCGAACGGCCCCCAAGGCGGCGACCGCCCGGGGCGGCTACGCGGTGGGCGACGCCCGTCGGCAGAAGATCCTCGACACCGCCGTCGAGCACTTCGCGCAGTGGGGCTTCCACGCCTCCTCGCTGGCCCGGATCGCCAACGACTGCGGGATCACCCAGGGCGGCCTGCTCCACCACTTCCGCGGCAAGGAGGACCTGCTGCTGTCGGTCCTCGCGCAGAGCGAGCAGCACGACGTCGAGCGGCTCTTCAGCGGGCCCGCGGAAGAGGTGCCCGCGGTCTCCGCGCACTTCGCCGCGGTGGTCGCCCTCGCCGAGGAGAACGCCCGCCGGCCCGGGCTCGTACGGATGTACAACACGCTGGTCGGCGAGTCCGGGAACCCGGGGCACCCCGCGCACGCCTACTTCCGGCAGCGCTACGACCGGGTGCTCGGCTACAGCGTCGACCTGCTCCGGGCGGGCGTCGCGCGCGGGGAGGTGCGGCCGGACACGGACTGCGAGGCCGTCGGCCGCGAGACGATCGCGGTGATGGACGGGTTCCAGATCCAGTGGGTGCTGGACCCGGAGGGCGTGGACATGGCGGTCCTGCTCCGCGGCTACCTGGACCGGCGGCTGCGGGAGATCACGGTGGCGGGAACGGGGCTGTGACGGGGCGGCGCCGCATCGGCGCGGCCCGGCCCGTCGAACCCGTCGAGCCCGTCGGGCTCATAGGACTCATTGAGCTCATCGGGCGCGTCGGCCCCGGCGTACTCGGTCAGCGCGGCTCGAAGGGCGGCAGGGAGCTCAGGACCCCCTCCAGGGGCCGCGGCAGCGTGGTCTGGGCGGCGGCGACCTCGTAACCGCCGTGCCGGAAGGCGTACGTGAACGCGTCGGCGACCGGCTCGGAGGGCATCGAGATCCGTGGCAGCCGGGGGAAGTCCGCCTGCTGGAGCGCGGTGCGCAGTTTCGCGAGGGCGGCCGCGGAGAGCTTGTCGCGGTCGACCGTCTCGGCCTTGGAATTCAGCCGCTGGAACGATCCGTCACCCTTGATGATCAAGGTGCTGGTCCTTCCGCCGAGGCCCCCGCTGCGGGTGACCGCGAGCAGGGTCTCGCCGGCGCCGGGCTGCGAGGCGCTGGGTGCGGGGGCCGGCGCGGAGGCACTGGGCGCGGGCTGCGGGGCCGGGCCGGTGGTACCGGCGCTCTGGCCGGGGGACGCGGTCCCCGGGGCGTCCGTCGCCGTCCCGGAGGGGGCGGTGGTGGCGGGGCCGGTGCCGCTGCTCGTGCCCGGGCCCGTGCCTGTGCCCGTGCTCGGCTTCGGTGAGGCTCCGTCCCGCGACCCGTCGGAGGAACAGCCGCCCAGGGCCGTCACCACGGCCAGCGCCGCGGCCGCCGTCGCCAAGCCCACTCGTCCACCACGTGCTCGCACGCCCCACCCCCGCAGGTATCCGGCTCGAACCCCGAGTATGGAGTCGGCACCACCCGCACGGATAGCACCCGGAGGCAGACATCCGCCGCATCGCCCCTTGGCGCTGGCTGCCGCCCCTCGCCGCATTCGCCCTCGGCCTCTGGGGCCTCGCGCGGGGCGGCTCCCTGTGGCGCGACGAGTCCGTCACGTGGCAGGTCGCGCACCGCCCGCTCGGGGAACTCTGGGAGCTGCTGGGCCAGGTGGACGCCGTCCACGGCCTCTATTACCTCCTGATGCACGCGGTGTTCGCGGCGACGGGCACCGCCGCTTCCGACCCCGGCCTCTGGGCCCTGCGCCTCCCCTCGGTGGCCGCCACGGCCCTCGCGGCCTCCGGCGTGGCCGCGGTGGCCCACCACCTGACGGGTCCGCCGCCCGGCGGGGGGTCCTCCCGCCCGGGCGCGCCCGACCGGTCCGGCGGCCCGGCTCGACCGGGTCGGCGCGCCGGTCCTGCCGACCGGGTCGCGGTGTCGGCCGGGGTCGCGTACGCCCTGCTGCCGCCCGTGCAGATGTACGCCCAGGAGGGGCGCTCGTACGCGTTCGTCGCCGCGGCCGTCGTCTGGGCCACGTACCTGATGCTGCGCGAGCGCTGGGTCGCCTACGCGGCGGTGCTGGTGCTGGGTTGCTGGCTGCACGAGTTCGCCGTACTGGCGCTGCCCGCGCATGCCCTCGCCGCCCGGCGCTCCCGCGGCTGGCGGCTCGCCGCCGGGGCGGTGGTGGCCGCGCTGCTGCCGCTCGCGCTGGTCAGCGCGCGGCAGGCGCAGACGCAGCTGGGCTGGCTCGGGCGGCCGAGCTGGCAGGACTGGGCGGCGTACGGGGTCCTCGCGGCCACCTCCCTGCTGCTGGCCCGGGGGGCCGCGCGGGACCTCGTACGGGTCGCCCTGCCGCTGGCGCTGGTGCCGCCCGGGCTGCTGCTCGCGGTCTCGCTGGTGCACCCCTGGTACGTGGACCGGTACGTCCTCTACGCCCTCGCCGGCCTCGCCCTCCTCGTGGGGGCGCGGCTCGCCGCGGCGCGGGGGTGGTGGGTGTGGCCGCTGGTCGGGGTCCTCCTCGTCCCCGTGGGGTTCTGGTCCGCGTGGCTGCGTACCCCCGAGAGCCGCAAGGACGACGCGCGGGCCGTGGCGGCGGCCGTCGCCGAACTCGCCCGCCCGGGCGACGAGGTGCTGTTCCTCCCCTCGCGGCGGCGCGAATGGCTGCTGTCCTCGCCGGAGCTCTACGGGTCCCTGAGCGACCTCGCCCTGTCCCGCACCCCGGCGGCTTCGCGGAGCCTCCAAGGCGTGGAGCGGACCCCGGAGCAGATCCGGGCGGCCCTGCTGGACCCGGCCGTCGACCGGGTGGTCGCCCTGCTGGACCCGGCGGGGCAGCCGCTGGACGGCTACCCGGCGGAGGCGGTGAAACGCCAGACGCTGGTCTCCCACTTCGACCTGTGCTCCGTGATGGACGTACGCGGCGCCCGCGTGGCGCTCTTCGCGAGACCGGGCGGCTGCCCGTAGCTCCCGCCGGGTCGGTGGGTCAGTGGGTTCGGTGGGTTCGGTGGGTCGGCGGGGCCACCGGTGAACAGGTGCGACCGCATGATCGTCATGAGGGAGTCCCGCAGTGCGGAACCGAAGGGGTGGTGACGGATGAGGGTGTTGTTCTTCCCCGGCGAAGGCGGGGTGGACCTCTCGGGCAGCGCGTCGGAGCTGGTCGCCGTGGCCCGCGCTCTCAGTGCGGGGGGCGGCGTCACGGAGGCTTCGGCTTCCACCGAACCGAGCTTCGGCGGCACCGAACTGACCTCGGTCGAGGTCCTGGCCCGCAGCGGATCGGGTGTCCGCGTCGGAGTCGACCCGGCACGCCGCGCCCTGCTGATCGAGGGCGACCGCACGGCATTGGGCGCTCTCGCCGATGAACTGCGGTCCACGGCGGAGATGGAGGACGGCGGGCACCAGCACATCGAGTACTACCCGGGTCACGACTACCTTGCCGCCGGATCACTGGCCATGGTGCTGAACAGCCCGCACGGGGGAATGCCGGCCCGTTGAACCACCCGGGTCGAGGGGCGGCCCGCCCGGGCAAGCCGCTCCCGCAGCAGGGGCGTTCGCGGAACGCGAGGGCGCGGGGGAGAGGATGGGAGGCGGGGCGCCGATCGTGCCGGGGCCCGTCGGATCCTGTCGGAGGTGCCTCATGGAAGCAGCCCACTCCCACTCCCGCGGTCTCGTGCCGCCCGGCCCGCTCGTCGGCGGGAGCTGGCTCGCGGAGCGGCTCGGGACGCCCGGACTCGTCGTCTTCGACGCCTCCGTCGGGGCGCACCGCGACTCGGACCGGCGGATTCCGGGGGCCCGCCCCTTCGACCTCGACGGCGCGCTGTCCGACCACACCGCCGCCGCCCCGCACACCATGCCCGGCCCCGCCGCCTTCGCCGAGGCGATGCGGGCCCTCGGCGTCGACGACACCAGCACGGTCGTCGCGTACGACGGCGCCGGGATCTATTCCAGCGCCCGCGCCTGGTGGATGCTGCGCGCCATGGGCTTCGGCCGGGTGGCCGTCCTCGACGGCGGGCTGCCCGCGTGGCTCGCCGCCGGGCGGCCGGTGGAGCGGCGCCGACCGGGTTACGAGGGCCCGCGCGGCTCCTTCACGGCCCGGCCCCGCGCCGGGCTGCTGGTGGACGCAGCCGCCGTCTCGGCGGCCCTGGCCGACCCGGCCGCCGCGGTGCTGGACGCCCGGACCCGCGAGCGCTTCGCCGGCGTCGCCCCCGAACCCCGCCCGGGCCTGCGCGGCGGCCACATGCCGGGCGCGGTCAGCCTCCCCTTCGGCGAACTCCAGCACCCCGACGGCCTGATGCGCCCCGCCGCGGAACTCCGTACGGCCTTCGGGGCGGCGGTGGGCGAGCGGGAACGGCTCTACTTCAGCTGCGGATCCGGCGTCACCGCCTGCGTGCTCGCCCTCGGCGCGGACCTCGCCGGGTACGAGGACCTCGCCGTGTACGACGGCTCCTGGAGCGAATGGGGCGTGCCGTCCCCGGACCGGCCGGTCGTGGCGGGGAGTTGAGCCGGGGGAATTGAGCCGGGGGGTCGGGCCGCCGCCGGGCGGGTGCCGGGCGGACGGCCGGTGCCCGCGCGGGTCAGCCGAGCACGGCGGTCACATCACGGCGGGCTGGCTCCGACAGCAGGGGGGACCACCGGGTGAACAGTTCGAGCAGACCGGCGCCGTTGCGTTCGCGGAAGGACGCGTTCACCTTGGCCAGGTCCAGCTCGTTGGCCGCCGTGAGTTCGGCGAAGTCGCGGCGCTGCCGAGGGGACGGAACGAACTCCTCGCCCGTGAACCGGTCCCGGAAGACCGCCGACGCTTCGTCCGGTGCGGAGAGGCCGGGGTAGGAGGCCTTGCGGTCGCAGCTCGCGTAGAAGTAGACGAGCTCCTCGGCCTCCGTACCGATCGCCTCGGTGAGGCGGGCCCGTTCGGAAAGGTCCAGGAGTATCAGTGGCAGTCCGTCGGTGCCGTAGAAGGCGTGGCACAGGGCCGCGGTCCGGAGCGCCGGCCGACCGCCCCAGGCGGCGACCAGTGCCTCGACGCGCAGCAGGTGGGTCAGGAGCGTCCCGCCCGAGTGCTTGGTGGTCTCCGCCCCCACCTCCTTGAGCAGGGCGATCGCCGGTGAATCGGTGGGTGCGTGCTTGTCGTGCTTGTCGTCGCTGGGCGTCATGCGCCCATCATGACGAGGCACCCGGGTCCGGCGCCCGACGCGATCGCCATGCGGACATCCGGCCGGCGACGAGTGTTCGCCCCCGGCGAACGGCGCTTGGGGAACATCGGGAGGCGCCCGCGCATTGAGTCGGCATAGCTCAACTTCACTGCCGGAGGGAACATCATGGCTTCGACGTCCGTAACGCTCACCCTGCCCGTGCTGCCGCTCGACGACGAGGTCGTGCTGCCCGGGATGGTCGTTCCGCTGGACCTGTCCGACGCCGAGGTGCGGGGCGCCGTCGAGGCGGCCCAGGCCGCCGCCGGGGACGGCAAACCGAAGGTGCTGCTCGTGCCCCGGGTCGACGGGAAGTACGCCGGTACCGGGGTGCTCGGGACCGTGGAGCAGGTGGGGCGGCTGTCCGACGGGGATCCCGGGGCGCTGATCCGGGGCCGCGGCCGGGTCCGCATCGGGGCCGGGACGACCGGCCCCGGGGCCGCGCTCTGGGTCGAGGGCGAGACGGTGGACGAGGTCGTCCCCGATCCGCTGCCCGGGGCCGTTGCCGAGCTCGTCAAGGAGTACAAGGCGCTCGCCACGACCTGGCTCAAGAAGCGCGGGGCCTGGCAGGTCGTGGACCGGGTGCAGCAGATCGAGGGGGTCGGGGCCCTCGCGGACAACTCCGGGTACTCGCCGTTCCTGACCGTCGAGCAGAAGGTGGAGTTGCTGGAGACGGCCGACCCGATCGCGCGGCTGAAGCTGGCGGTCAAGGCCCTCAGCGACCACCTCGCCGAGCAGGACGTCGCCGAGTCCATCGCCAAGGACGTCCAGGATGGTGTCGACAAGGTCCAGCGCGAGTTCCTGCTCAAGCGGCAGCTCGACGCAGTGCGCAAGGAACTGCGCGAGCTCGGCGGGGAGAAGGAGGGCGAGGAGTCCGACGACTACCGGGCCCGCGTCGAGGCCGCCGACCTGCCCGAGAAGGTGCGGGAAGCCGCCCTCAAGGAAGTCGACAAGCTGGAGCGCTCCAGCGACCAGTCCCCGGAGGGGTCCTGGATCCGCACCTGGCTGGACACCGTGCTCGAACTGCCCTGGAACGAGCGGACCGAGGACGAGTACGACATCCGGGGAGCCCGCGCCGTCCTGGACGCGGAGCACGCCGGGCTGAGCGACGTGAAGGACCGGATCACCGAGTACCTGGCGGTGCGCAAGCGCCGCTCCGAGCGCGGGATGGGCGTCGTCGGCGGGCGCAGGGGCGGGGCCGTGCTGGCGCTCGTAGGCCCTCCCGGCGTCGGAAAGACCTCCCTCGGGGAGTCCGTGGCCCACGCCATGGGGCGCAAGTTCGTCCGCGTGGCCCTCGGCGGAGTCCGCGACGAGGCCGAGATCCGCGGGCACCGGCGCACCTACGTGGGCGCGCTGCCCGGCCGGATCGTACGGGCGATCAAGGAAGCCGGGTCCATGAACCCGGTCGTCCTGCTCGACGAGATCGACAAGGTCGGCTCCGACTTCCGGGGCGACCCGGCCGCGGCGCTGCTCGAAGTCCTCGACCCGGCCCAGAACCACACCTTCCGGGACCACTACCTGGAGGTGGAGCTGGACCTGAGCGACGTGGTGTTCCTCGCCACCGCGAACGTGCTGGAGTCCATCCCCGAAGCTCTCGCCGACCGTATGGAACTGGTCCGCCTCGACGGCTACACCGAGGACGAGAAGGTCGTCATCGCCCGCGACCACCTGCTGCCCCGGCAGCTGGAGCGCGCCGGCCTGGCCGCGGAGGAAGTGGTCCTGGAGGAGGACGCGCTGCGCAAGCTGGCGGGCGAGTACACCCGGGAGGCGGGCGTGCGCACCCTGGAGCGTTCCCTCGCCCGGCTGCTGCGCAAGGTGGCCTCCCAGCACGAGCTGGGGGAGCGGGAGCTGCCCCTGCGGATCGGCGCGGACGACCTGCGGGCGCTCATCGGGCGGCCGCACCACGTGCCGGAGTCCGCGCAGGACCCGGCCGAGCGGCGCACCGCGGTACCGGGCGTGGCCACCGGCCTCGCCGTGACCGGGGCGGGCGGTGACGTCCTGTTCGTCGAGGCCTCGCTGGCCGATCCCGAGACGGGTGCGGCCGGGCTCACGCTGACGGGCCAGCTCGGAGACGTGATGAAGGAGTCGGCGCAGATCGCGCTCAGCTTCCTGCGCTCCCACGGCGCCGAGCTGGAACTCCCGGTCGCCGACCTGAAGGACCGGGGCGTGCACATCCACTTCCCGGCGGGCGCGGTGCCCAAGGACGGCCCGAGCGCGGGCATCACGATGACGACGGCGCTGGCCTCGCTGCTGTCGGGCCGGCAGGTCCGCACGGACGTGGCCATGACCGGGGAGGTCTCGCTGACCGGGCGGGTCCTGCCGATCGGCGGGGTCAAGCAGAAGCTGCTGGCCGCGCACCGGGCCGGGCTGACCACCGTCATCATTCCGAAGCGGAACGAGGCCGACCTGGACGACGTTCCCGCGGAGGTGCTGGCGGGGCTGTCGGTGCACCCGGTGACGGACGTACGGCAGGTCCTGGAGCTGGCCCTGGCCGCGGACGGGGTTCCGGTGGCCGCGGCGGCCTGATCCGGGCACGAGGCGTCCGGCCGCCGACCGTCCGGCCGTCGACCGGCCGCCCCGCCGGGCATCCGCGCGGGCCGGGGGCCCGGGGTCTCCCGCTCCGGCGGGGCCCCGGGCCCCCGGCGTACCCGCTGCGAAATACTGGTGGCCCACCCACCAGCGAAGGAGCCGTCCGTGCACGGGACCGAAGACCAGGAGTTCCTTGCCCTGGAGCGGGAGCTGTCCGTCTTCCTCCGACGGGCCCGCGCCTCCTCCGGGGAGATGGCGCGCGAGCTGCACCCGGAACTGGAACCGGCCGCCTACGGGCTCCTCGTACGGCTGGAAGCCGCCGGACGGCAGCGGGCGACCGAGCTCGCCGCGTACTTCGGGGTCGGCAAGGCCACGATGAGCCGGCAGCTTCGGGCCCTGGAGGTACTGGGCCTGCTGGCCCGCGAGCCGGACCCGGCGGACGGGCGGGCCTTCCTGGTCGGGCTCACCGAGGAGGGCCGGGAGCGCTTCCTGCGCGTCCGGGGCGCCCGGCGCGAGCAGTACATGCGCAAGCTCGCGGACTGGGACCGCGGCGAAGTGGCGGAACTGGCGCGGCTGCTCAACCAGTTGAACGCGGGCGCGGAGTAGCCCCCGGGGGCGGGACACACGAGCCCCCGGACCGGGACACACGAGCCCCCGGACCGGGACACACGAGCCCCCGGCGCTCGGGGCAACCCCTACAGCTCCGCGTAAGCCGCCGACGCGTCGTCGTGGCGCTTTTCGCGGCGGTGCGCCCGGCCCGGATCCGATTCCAGCGAGCGGACCCGGTCGATCAGGGACTGCGCGCCTTCCTTGCGCAGCACCGCCAGGCATTCGGCCCAGTCGCCCTCCCCGAACGTGTCCGTCCACCGGCTGGCGCCGTCGGTGAGCGCCGCCACCGCCCGGACCCGCGCGCGCGGCGTCCGCCCGGTCACCGCCCGGTCGGCCACCTCCGGGTCCGCGGCGGCGGTGAAGAAGCCGCCCTCCGCGTTGCGCAGCGTGTCGGCGGAGGCCTCCGTACGCAGCAGCTCGCGCGGGATCCGGTCCAGCCGGTCGTCGAGGACCGCGCGCACCTCGCCCCCGGGCGCCTCGAGCAGGAGCACGGAGTCCGAGAGCACCAGGTGTTCGACGCAGGAGGCGTCCCAGCGGACCACGACCACCGTGGCCTGCGGGGTCCGGACGTGAGAAAGGTCACAGGTGTCGCGATGGGCGTCCGCGGTGACGCGGATGGCCTCCGCCAGGACGCGGTCGAGGGGCATGTCCCGGCGCGATCCGGACAGTTCGGTCAATCGGCCGCCCAGCCGGGCCGCGAACCACGGCACTCCGTGCGTGCATCCGACCTCCCCCGGCGGCGGGGTGACCCCGTCGAGGGCGACCAGGACTCCGCCGCCCGAGGCGGGGATCGCGGCCGACAGCCAGTCCTCGTTGGGGCGTTCCGGATTGCCGGGGGCGGAGGAGAGATCGATGCGCATGCGGACATTCTGCCCGGGCGGGCCTCCGTAGGGGTGGGAAGGGCCGGGGAAGGTACGGACCAAAGCGGCGGGAGGGGGGAGGGAGCGGACTTCCGGGTTCCGTGGGCCGCCCCTCGGCGATGTGGGCGGGCATCCTGCCAAAAGCCGCATCGATCTTTCAACCACCCGTCCACGGCCGGGCCCTGACAGCCGATCGCCGAGTTGGTCGCCAACTCCTCCGTGCTGTTCACTCCTTCGTGTGGCCGGGCGGGCGATGTGCGGCCCCCTTCCCAACTCACTGCGAGGGTCTGAGGCGGTACGGCGGTGGACGCGCGCAAGCGGCGCGTACCGCGTGACACGTACGGGCATCAGGCAACGAGCACGAGCAGCACACGTAAACAGGATTGCGAGCACCGGTGCAGAAGAAGCGGCCTCGGAAGAACGGCACCGTCGCGAACGGCACCGCACCCGACGGCACCGCACCCGACCGACGAGCCCCCGGCGGCCCGGTCGCCGCGGCCGCTCCCACCGGGCGCCGCGTCCGCGTGCGCAGCAGGCTGGTCATCGGGGTCGCCGTGGCAGGGCTCGCCGTGCTCGTGGCGGGAGCGCCCGCCGTCCTGTCCGCCTCCGCGGACCTGAAGGACTCCCAGCAGCTGGTCACCCTCGCCGACCGGAGCCGGCAGACCCTCACCCTCGCCCACCTGCTCGGGGACGAGCGCGACGCCGTCACCGCGTACGTGGCCAAGGGCCGCCCCGGCGGCCCCCGGGGCAAGCAGGCCGCCGCGGTCCAGCAACGCGCCGCGGGCACCGACCGCCAGCTCGCCGAGGTGCAGGCGGACGCCGACGAGGAACTCGCCGAGGCCCTCGGCAGGATCGCAGCGGTCCGCACCGAGGCCATCGAGGGCAGGGACAGCGCCCTCACCGCCCACCAGGCCTACTCCGGGGTCATCGGCGAACTCCTCGCACCGGGCGACCGGCTCACCGAGCTGACCCCGCCGCGCGCCACCGACGCCCTCGTCACCACCCGCCCGCTGGCCGCCCTCGGCCAGGCCGCGGAGCAGGCTTCCGCCACCCGCGGACTGCTCCTGTCCGCACTGTCCGTGCCCGGTGGCGACCGGCAGCCGGGCGCCGCCTTCGTGGACGAACTCACCGCCGCCGCCCAGCGGGCGCGCGTACGGGAGCAGGGCGCGCTCGACGACTTCGCGCGGGCCGCGCGTCCCGACGTGCGCCAGAGCCTCACCGCCACCGTCACCGGACCCGAGGTCAAGACGGCCGACGACTACCTCAAGCGGCTCACCGACCGGCCGACCCTTTCCGCCGCCGACCGCAAGCTCGACCCCGGCGCCGTCGGATCGGCCCTCACCGCCCGCGTCGACCGGATGCGCTCGGTCGAGGCCACCCTCGCCGGCCAGCGCGCCACCGCGCTCGCCGCGCTGCGCGACGACGACGTGACCGCGCTGGAGCTCATGGTCGCCTTCCTCGGCGTGCTGTTCCTCGTCACCCTCGGCATCTCCACCGCCATCGCGCGCTCCCTCACCCGCCCGCTGTCGGTCCTGCGGCGCGGCGCGGCCCGGCTGGCCACGCCGGAGGGCTCGGTGGAACCGGTCCGGTTCACAGGCCGCAACGACGAGTTCGCCGAAGTGGTGCGCCACCTCAACGGGGTGCGTGACCAGACGGTCTCCCTGCACACCCGGATCGCCGGACTCGACGCCGACCGGCGCCGCCTCATCGGCCGCAACGAGGCGCTCTCGGCCGGCCGGGAAGCGCTGGAGGAAGAACTCGCGCAGCTGCGGGCGGGGCTGGAAGAGCACCGCCGCATCATGTCGACGACGTCCGTGTCGCTCTCCCTGCGGACCCTGGGGCTCGTCGAGCGCCAACTCGCCGTCATCGAGGAGCTGGAGTCCGAGGAGCCGGATCCGGACCGCCTCTCCACCCTCTTCAAGCTCGACCACCTGGCGACCGTGATGCGCCGCCACAACGAGAACCTGCTCGTCCTCGCCGGCCAGGAGCACGGCCACGGCCAGGGCCTGCCGGTGCCGCTGGTCGACGTCATGCGGGCGGCGGTCAGCGAGATCGAGCGCTACGAGCGCGTCGACCTCGGCGCGCTGCCCTCGTACACGCAGGTCGCCGGGCACGCCGCCGACGACATCTCGCACGTGCTGGCGGAGCTGCTGGAGAACGCGACGACCTTCTCGCCGCCGGACGCCAAGGTGAAGGTGTCCGGGTGGCTGCTGGACTCCGGCGACGTGGTGCTCTCCGTCGTCGACGAGGGCATCGGGATCACCGGTGACCGGCTGGCCACGCTCAACGAGCGGCTGGCCACGCCCGAGGCGTACGACGAGGAGCCCGAGTCCGAACACGGCCTGGGCCTCGGCCTCTACGTGGCGGGCCGGCTCGCGGCCCGGCACGGGGTGAGCGCGGAGCTGCGCATCCAGCGGCACGGCGGCACGGAGGCCCTGGTCGTCGTACCGGCGGCGCTGCTGCCCGTCGCTCCGCCGGCGTCCCCGGTCCACGCCATGGGCGCACCGGGCGCCCCCGCGCTGCAGCTGCCCGGGGTGATCGCGGAGGCCAACGAGAACACCCTCCCCTCGCGTCTACGGGGCCCTGCCGCTCCCGCCCCCGAAAGCCCGGCGGAGCCGGAGGCCCCGGTGGCCCCGGCCCGGCCGGAGCCCGTCTTCCCGGCGGAGCCGGCCCCGGAGGCGTTCGCGGAGCCGGGCCCGGAAGCGCTCGCGGAGGCGGACCCGGAAGCGGAATCGCTCGCGGAGCCTGAGTTCCTCGCGGAGCCTGAGTTCCAGGCGGAGCCGGAGGCCCTGGCCCCCGGAGCCTTCCCCGAGCCGGCCCCCGCAGCCTTCCCCGAGCCTGAGCCCGCGCACGGCGCCGCGGAAGACACCGCGGACGCGGACGACACCCTCGCGGAGCCGCCCGCCCGGGTGGCGCCGGAGCCCGCTCCGGCGGCGTTCGCGCCCCCGGCCGGGCAGCTGCCGCCCACGGAGCAGGTGTTCCGGGTTCCGGCGCCGGTCGAGGTGCCGGCCGAGCAGGTGTTCCGCGTACGGCCGCAGGCCCAGGCCGGTGCCGAGGCCGCCGCCGAGGTCCCGGCCGCCGCCGAGGCGCCCGGGGACGTACCCGCCGAGCAGGTGTTCCGCGTACCGCCGCAGGCCGAGGCGCCCACCGGGCAGCCGCTCCGGGACCCGGCCGCCGCCCCGCGGGGGAGCGAGCCGCAGGAGGTCCTCACCGACAAGGGGCTGCCCAAGCGGAGCCCCCGCACGGTGGCCGCCGGGCGCGGGGACGAGGTGCGTCCGGTGCCGGGCCGGGTGGACGCCGACGAGCTGCGCCGCCGTCTCGGCGGGTTCTACCGGGGAGCCCAGGACGGGCGCCGCGTCGTGGAGGCCGAGCTCGCGCAGGACTCCCGCCAGGACCCGCCACAGGACCCGCCGCACGACCAGGGGCAGACCGACCGGGGGGACACCGCACAGGAGGCACGCACATGAACGCGTCCAGCACGTACGGACTGAGCTCCCAGGCCCGCAACCTTCAGTGGCTGCTGACCGACCTCGTCGAGGAGGTGCCCGGGGTCAACTCGGTGGCCGTCGTGTCCTCGGACGGGCTCCTCCTGCTGTCCTCCGATCCGGTGGCTCCCGACACGCCGAATCCGTCCCCCGCCGCACCCGCCCGACCAGCGGGCCCCCGCGGCGCGTCCGCCGATCTCGCGACCATCGTCTCCGGCCTCGGCTCGCTCACCACGGGCGCCGCCGCCCTGATGGACGGCGGCTCGGTCAAGCAGACGATGGTGGCCATGGAGCACGGTTCCGTGTTCGTCATGGCCATCAGCGACGGCTCGCTCCTCGGCGTGCACGCCACGCCGGACTGCGACATGAGCGTCGTCGCGTACCACATGGCCTTGTTCGTGGGCCGCGCCGGCCACGTCCTGACCCCCGAAGTCCGCAGTGAGCTGCGCCAGTCGATGGAGAACACCCCGTGAGGAGTCCGGCCTCCGACCGGCTGCCGATACGCGGCGCCGACCGCCGCCCCGCCCGTGTACGCCCCTACTCCCTGACGGGCGGCCGCACCCGCTTCACGCAGGTCCTGCACGTCGAGACCTTCGTCGCGGCCCTGGACACCAAGGTGTCCGAGCCGCGCAAGGCCGACCGGATGCCGGAGATGCCGGCGATCGTCGAGGTCTGCCGCCGCATGCGGACGATCGCCGAGATCGCCGCCCTGCTGAAACTGCCGCTCGGCGTGGTCCGCGTCCTGGTCAGCGACCTCGCCGACCAGGGCAGGATCCGTGTCTACGGGACCGGGCACGGCAGTGGCCGTCCCGACCGCGCTCTGCTCGAAAGGGTGCTCAGTGGGCTCCGCCGTCTCTGAAACCGGTCTCTTCTCCACCAGCCCGGCCGCGGATCGGGACACCGATCCGGACGAGCCCGCACAGCCCTGGCAGTACGACCGCTCGCGCGCGCCCGTCGCCGTGAAGGTGCTGGTGGCGGGTGGGTTCGGGGTGGGCAAGACCACGTTCGTCGGTTCCGTCTCCGAGATCCGGCCGCTGCGCACCGAAGCGGTGATGACCGAGGCCGCCGCACCGACCGACGACCTGTCCGCCACTCCGGACAAGCACACCACCACCGTCGCCATGGACTTCGGGCGCGTCACGCTCGACGACGACCTCGTCCTGTACGTGTACGGGACCCCCGGCCAGGAACGCTTCTGGTTCATGTGGGACGACCTGGTGCGCGGCGCCGTCGGCGGGATCGTCCTCGCCGACACGCGGCGGCTGCGCGACTGCTTCCCGGCGCTCGACTACTTCGAGAGCTGCGGGCTGCCGTACGCCGTGGCCGTCAACCACTTCGAGGGCACGCGCGCGTACGAACCGGAGGACGTGCGGGAGGCGCTGACCATACCGGCGCACGTACCCGTCGTGATCATGGACGCGCGGCGCCGGGTCACCGTACTGGAATCCCTGATGACCCTCGTGGGCCACGCCCTCGACTCGACTCCCGAATAGAGAACGTGCACATGCGCAAGATACTCGTCGTCGGCGCCGGCCAGTCCGGTCTCCAGCTCGCCCTCGGACTCCAGGCGAAGGGGTACGAGGTCACCCTCATGTCCAACCGGACGGCGGACGAGATCCGCACCGGGCGGGTCATGTCCACCCAGTGCATGTTCGACACGGCGCTCCAGCACGAGCGGGACCTCCAGCTGAACTTCTGGGAGCAGCAGGCGCCGAAGATCGAGGGTCTGGGCGTCTCGGTCTCCGCCCCCGACGGCAGCCGCCCCATCGACTGGCTCGGCAAGCTGAAGGGCTTCGCCCAGTCCGTTGACCAGCGCGTGAAGATGGCCGGCTGGCTCGACACCTTCGCGCAGCGCGGCGGCCAGCTCGTCATCCACGGGGCGTCCGTATCCGACCTGGACTTCTTCTCCCGCACGTACGACCTGGTGCTCGTCGCGGCCGGCAAGGGCGAGCTGGTCTCGCTGTTCGCCCGCGACGCGGCCCGCTCCCCGTACGACGCCCCGCAGCGCGCGCTCGCCGTGTCGTACGTGCACGGGCTGGCGCCGCGCCCCGAGCACCCGGAGACGGAGGCCGTGCGCTGCAACCTGGTCCCGGGCGTCGGCGAGCTGTTCGTGATGCCGACGCTGACCACCTCGGGCCGGGCCGACATCCTGTTCTGGGAAGGGATCCCGGGCGGACCGCTGGACGTCTTCGGCGGCGTGAAGGACCCGGCGGACCACCTCGCGCTGACGCTGGACCTGATGGAGAAGTTCACGCCCTGGGAGTACGCGCGGGCGACGAAGGTGGAGCTGACGGACGCGGGCGCCACGCTCGCCGGGCGCTACGCCCCCGTCGTCCGCAATCCCATCGGCCGGCTGCCGGGCGGCGGGCTGGTCCTGGGCGTCGCGGACGTGGTCGTCGCCAACGACCCGATCACCGGGCAGGGTTCGAACTCCGCCGCCAAGTGCGCGGCCTCGTACCTCTCGTCGATCCTCATGCACGGGGACAACCCGTTCGACGAGGCGTGGATGAAGGCGACCTTCGACAAGTACTGGTTCACCAGCGGCAAGCCCGCCACCCAGTGGACGAACGCCATGCTCGGCGTCCCGCCGGAGCACGTGCTGAACCTGATCGGCGCGGCCGGGCAGCTCCAGCCGGTGGCGGATCGATTCGCCAACGGCTTCGACAACCCGGCCGACTTCGACGCGTACTTCTACGACCCCGAGGACGCGGCGGACTACCTCGCGGAGGTCTCGGGCGCCTAGGGCGCTCAGGACTTCTCGGATTCCTCGGATTCCCGGGACTTCTCGGATTCCCCGGATTCCTCGGACGTCTTCGGCGCCCCGGCCTCCGAGTACCCCGTGTCGTCGCCCGCCGTAGAACCTTCGGGCAGCGGCGGCGGGGTGAAGGCGCGCAGCGGCGCCCCGTCGGGGTCCGGCCGTACCGCGCCGAGCAGCGGATTCGCCGCGATCGGCGAGACCTTCACCTTCGCGCCCGGCCGGGGTGCCTGGATGACCTTGCCGTCGCCGACGTACAGGGCCACGTGGGTCGCGGTCGGGAAGTACACCACCAGGTCGCCGGGGCGCAGCTCGTCGAGCGGCACCCTGGGCAGCCGGGCCCACTGTTCCTGACTGGTCCGCGGGATCTCGCGGCCCGCGTGCGCCCAGGCCTGGGAGGTCAGCCCGGAACAGTCGAAGGAGGCCGGACCCTCGGCGCCCCAGACGTACGGCTTCCCGATCTGGGCGGCCGCGTACGTGAGGGCCGTGCCGCCGGCCGCGGTGGGGGTGCGGAGCTGGGGCCCGGCACTGCCCAGCTTCCCCGAACCGATCAGCTCCCGCTGGGCGGTGGCGGTCTCCTCGGCTTCGCGGGTGCCCAGCTCGGTGAGCTGGGCGGGGCTGAGCGAGGCCAGCATCCGCTCGACCTCTTTGAGCTGGGCGGAGGCCTCCTCCTTGCGCTTCTTGGTCTCCGCGGCCAGCTTCTGCTCGGAGTCCAGGGCCTTGCGGGCCGCGGTGGCGAGGAGGTCTGCCTTCTTCTCGCCCCGGGTGAGCCGCTCCAGCGCGGCGGCCCGCCGGGCCCCCTCGCGCTCCGCGACCCGGCGCTGTTCCAGGGCGCCTTGGGGGTTCCCGGCGAACAGCATCCGGGCGTACGGGGAGAACCCGCGGGCCCCCTTGTACTGCTCGCGCGCCAGCCGGCCCGTGGTGGCGTGGGCCTCGGTGACGGCGGTACGGGCCTTGCCGAGCTCGGTGCTGAGCCGGCTCTCCTCGCGCTGCCGGGAGGTGAGGGCGGTCTCGGCGGCGTTGTAGGCCTCGGTGGCCTGCTCGGCGCTCTGGTAGAGGCCTTGGAGGCGGGTGAGGAGGACTCCGACGGGCTCTGCGGGTTTGTCGGGGGCGTCCGGTGCGGTGGGGGCGTCGGGGGCGTCCGGTGCTGCGGGGGTCTCCGGTACCGAGGGCGTTTCCGGTGCCACGGGGGCGGTGGGCTCGGCGTGGGTGACGGGGAGCGGGCCGGCCGTGACGAGGGCTGCGGCGAGGCACGCGGCGCGAAGCAGCCGACGTCTGCGTCGTCGTGACATGAGGTCACCTCCTGGCGGCCGATGCTGCCATGTGCGGTATGACAAATCGCCCACCCGGGGCGGCCGTGCCGCGCCGCTCACCCGGTCGGCGTACGCCCGCCGGCCGCACCCGATGAAACGCTTGACGCGGCTTTCGCCAAGTACGGGGTGAGGGGCCGACGGGGCCTCGCGAACCAGGGGAGGACCGGGTGAACAGCGCACACGAGAACGGCGCGGGGGCGGGCGCCACGCAGGCGGGCGGACCGAAGGCGGGCGGCGCGCGGGCGGCGAGCAGGGGGAAGGGCGCCGGGTGGGCGGGGGCCGGGCCACCGGATCGCAGGCCACCGGATCCCGGGCCACTGGATCTCCGGACGCCGGAGGGGTTCGGCGCGTTCTACGAGGAACACATCGACGCCGTGCTCGGGTTCGTCACCCGGCGGGTCGCCGACCCGCACCTGGCGGCGGACCTCACGGCCGACATCTTCCTCGCCGCCTTGAAGGACGTGGCGGGCTACCGGCCCGACAGGGGAGTGCCGATCGCGTGGCTCTACGGCATCGCGCGCAACGTCCTGGCGAGCCACGCCCGTGAGGGTGCCCGCGAGCGCGGTGCGATGCAACGGCTCAGCGGCCGGAGGCTGCTCGACGACCAGGACGTGGCGGCCCTGGAGGAACGGATAGACGCACAGCGGGCCTTCCGCGACCTGGCCGAGCGGCATGCCGCCCTGTCGGAGCCCCTGCGGGCCGCGCTCGACCTGGTCGTGATCGACGGCCTCACCCCGGCCGAGGCCGCCCAGGCCCTCGGTGTCACCCAGGCCACCATCAGGGTCCGCCTGCACCGCGCCCGGCGCGCGCTGCGGACTCCGGCCGATCCCGCCGCCTCCGCCGCGGCGCAGCACTTGGAGGTAGCACGATGAGCAGCAGGCCCACCGCGTTCGAGGCGCGTCTGAAGACGGAGCTCGTGGCGATAGCCGCCGACCGGGCGGGGTCCGGGGGCGGGGTGGACCTCGTCGCCGGCCGGCCTGCCCGGAGACCGCGAATACCGATGGCCGTCGGGACGGCGGCGCGGGTGACGAGGGTGGTGGGGGCGGCCGGCGCGGCGGGGATCCTGAAGGCGGTGAGGGCGGCCGGGGGTCTGATCGCGCTGCGGAAACCGGAGGGGCTGAAGGGTCTTCCCCAGGAGTAGGCGACCGGGCCGGTCAGTCGGCCAGGAGCCGGGCCTTGGCCGCCGAGAACTCCTCCGGGGTGAGCAGTCCTTCGCGGGCCAGCGCGGCCAGCTGGGTCAGTCGGTCCGTCAGATCGGCCCCGGGAGGGGCCGGTACGGCACCCCCCTGGCCGGTGTGGGGAGCCGGGCGGGCGGCAGCGGGCTCCCGGTGGGCGGAGGGGGCCGTCGGGGACGAGGGGGCCGGACCGGGGTGCGCGCCCGGAGCCGGAGCCGGGGTCGCGCCCGGGGCCGGAGTCGTGCCGGGGGGCGGGGCTGTGCCCGGTGCCGGAGTCGGAACCGTGTCCGCTGCCGTGCCTGGTGCCGTGCCCGGTGCCGTGCCCGGGGCCCTGTCGTCCCCGGGCTGTGGGGCGGCCGCCGCCGGGTGCTGGGCCGCGTCCCACACGTAGGCTCCGCGCGCCAGGATTCCGCGCAGCAGGGGGTGGCCCGTGGGGCGCCGGGAGGGGTTCACCACGGAACCGATGGGGCGGATGAACATCAGGCCACCCCCAGCCGGTCGGCCGGGAGGCGGACCGCTCCGGCGATCCGGCCGCCCGCCGCGCGGACGGCGATGGCGGCGTCCTCGGCCCAGACGTGCTCGACGACCAGGAGGAGGGCGCAGCTGCCGCGGTCCATCAGTTCGGCCGATTCCCTGACGTCCTCGGGGCCGATCAGCGGGGCCGCCTCCCGGTGGGCGAGCAGGCCCCGGAGTTCGACGAACTCGTCGAACTCCGCCGACAGCACCTCGCCGCCGGCGGTCTTGGTGGCCACCAGCCCGTCGATCAGCCGCACGACCCCGGCCTTGCGCAGCCCCATCACCGCCTCGACCGCCGCGACCCGTAGCTGTTCTTCCGGAAAGGCCAGGACGATGAACTCCGCAGGTCCCATGAGGGGAGACTCCTGATCCGCTACTTCATTTCCGACCAGTTCTGACGACTCTTCGGCACACTATGACATAAGCGGACATACGGCCCGCCTCCTTGCTACGTTTCCCCGTATGACCGCTCTGACGGCGAAGGTGACGGAACCCGCCCCGCCACCGCCACCCGATGCCCGCGCGCCCAAGCGTCGTGGAGTCGAGCTGTCGCTGCTCTTCGGCGCCGTCCTGATCGCCGTCATCGGCCACCTCTACGTGGGGCTCACCACCACCGGCCGGATCCCGGCACCCGCCGCCCACTACGCCGCCGGCCTCGCCGTGGCCGCGCTCGTCGCCCACCTCGCCGTCCGGCTGTACGCCCCGTACGCCGATCCGCTGCTGCTCCCGATCGCCGTCCTGCTCAACGGCCTCGGGCTCGTCCTCATCCAGCGCCTCGACGTCACCACCCCCGGCAACGCCACCGCCGGCGAGCAACTGCGCTGGTCCGCCCTCGGGGTGGTGCTCTTCGTGGTCGCCGTCGCGCTGCTGCGCGACCACCGGGTGCTGCAGAAGTACGCGTACCTGTCCGTCGCCCTCGCGCTGGTTCTGATGCTGGTGCCCGTCTTCTTCCCGGCCGTGAACGGCGCGCACATCTGGATCCGGTTCGCCGGGCTCTCCTTCCAGCCGGGGGAGTTCGCCAAGATCCTGCTGGCCGTCTTCTTCGCCTCCTACCTCGCGGCGAACCGCACGGCCCTGGCCCTCACCGGGCGCACCCTCTTCTGGAAGCTGAGGCTGCTGCCCGGCCGGGTGCTCGGCCCGATCCTGGCCATCTGGCTGCTCTCGGTCGGCGTGCTCGTCCTGGAGCGCGACCTCGGGACCTCGCTGCTCTTCTTCGGCCTCTTCGTGATCATGCTGTTCACGGCCACCGGCCGGATCGGCTGGATCGCCATCGGGCTGCTGCTCGCCGCCGTGGGCGCGTACGCCGTCGGGACGTTCGAGCCGCACGTGCACAGCCGTGTGGACGACTGGCTGAATCCTTTCGCCTCCATCGAGCGCGGCGACGGCCCCGGCCAGCTCGCCCAGTCCCTCTTCGCCTTCGGGGCCGGTGGGCTGCTCGGCGCCGGGCTCGGCCACGGCCAGTCCTTCCTCATCGGGTTCGCCGCCAAATCGGACTTCATCCTCGCCACCGCCGGGGAGGAGCTCGGCCTCGTCGGCCTCACCGCGATCCTGCTCCTCTACGGGCTCCTCGTCGCCCGCGGTTTCCGGACCGGGCTGGCGCTGCGCGACCCGTTCGGGCGGCTCCTCGCCACCGGACTCGCCTCGATCGTCGCGCTCCAGGTGTTCGTCATCGCCGGCGGAGTCACCGGTCTGATCCCGCTGACCGGCATGGCCATGCCCTTCCTCGCCCAGGGCGGCTCCTCCGTGGTCACCAACTGGATCATCGTCGCCCTCCTCGTCCGGCTCAGCGACAGCGCCCGCAGGCCCGGACCGGCCGAGGAGGCCGACGCGTGATCCGCTACATCCGCTGGTGCGCGTACTTCTGCGCCCTGCTGCTCGTCGCCCTGCTGGTCAATGTCGGCCGCGTGCAGGTCTGGGAGGCCGCCGGCTACGGCGCGAACCCGGCCAACAAGCGCCCCGCCATCGCGCGGTACGCCGAACCGCGCGGGGACATCACCGTCGACGGCCGTCCCGTCACCGGCTCCCGGGACAGCCGCCAGACCCTGCGCTACGAGCGCACGTACAAGAACGGCCCGCTCTACGCACCCGTGACCGGCTTCGCCTCCCAGACCTACGGGACCAGCTTCCTGGAACGCGCCGAGGACCCGGTCCTCTCCGGCACCGACCCCGGACTGTCGGCCTTCCCGCTCTGGTACGAGCTCTCGCGCGGCCGCCCCGGCGGCGGCAACGCCGCCACCACCATCCGGGCGAAGATGCAGCTGGCCGCGTACACAGGGCTCGCCGGCAAGCGGGGCGCCGTCGCCGCCGTGGAGCCGTCCACGGGAAGGATCCTCGCGCTGGTCAGCAGCCCCTCCTACGACCCGGCGGTGCTCTCCGGCACCGGGCCGGGGGTCAAGGCGGCCTGGGAGAAGCTCAACGCGGACCCCGCCAAGCCGATGCTCAACCGCGCGCTGCGCGAGACGTACCCGCCCGGCTCCACCTTCAAGATCGTGACGGCCGCCGCCGCCCTCGACGCCGGCGTGGTCACGGACGTGGACGCGCCGACCGAGACCCCGGACCCGTACCCGCTGCCCGGCACCAGCACCCTGCTGCCGAACGCGGGCACGGGCTGCGCCGACGCCTCGATGGCGGACGCGATCCAGTGGTCGTGCAACACGGTGATGGCGAAGATCGGCGTACGGGTCGGGCTGCGCGGGATGACCGAGGCGGCCCGGCGGTTCGGGTTCAACGACGCCGGGCTGCGGGTGCCCGCCTGGGTGTCCCGGTCGAACTTCGACACCGACATGAGCCCCGACCAGCTGGCCCTGTCCTCGATCGGGCAGTTCAACACCAAGGCCACCCCGCTCCAGATGGCGATGGTGGCGGCGGCCGTCGCCAACGGCGGGGAGCTCAAGGCCCCCTACCTGGTGGACCGTACGACCCAGGACGATGGCGACCCGGTCCGCCGGGCCGACCAGCACAGTCTCGGCCGGGCCATGACCCCGCTGACCGCGATGCGGATGCAGGAGCTGATGGTGAAGGTGGTGGAGAACGGCACGGGCCGCAACGCGGCGATCCCCGGCGCCGTGGTCGGCGGCAAGACCGGCACGGCCCAGCACGGGGTCGGCAACGCGGGGACCCCGTACGCCTGGTTCATCTCCTGGGCCGCGCCCGAGGGCGGCCGGCCGCCGGCCGTCGCGGTCGCGGTGGTCGTCGAGGACGCGTCGGCCGTCCGCGGGGACATCAGCGGCAACGGCGCCGCGGCGCCGATCGCCCGGGCGGTGATGGAGGCGGCGCTGTCCGCCCGGTGACCCCGTACGCGTTCGCCGTCCCCGGCCCTACCCGCCCGCGCCCTCCGTGATGGTCTCCGCGACCTCCGCCACCCGCTGCTCCTCCTCGGCCGCGAACCGCTCCCGGTCGAGGGCCTCGGCGATCTCCTCGTCCTGGCTCATCAGCAGGTCCAGGTTGGAGTTCCCCATCTCGAAGACCCCCATGTCCAGGTACGCCTTCTGCAGCCGCTCGCCCCACAGCCCGATGTCCTTCACGCACGGCACGATCCGGCTGAACAGCAGCTTGCGGAAGAGCGCCAGGAACTCGGAGCGCTCGCTGAACTCCTCCGCCTCCGTGCGCGAGATGCCGAAGTTCTCCAGCACCTCCACCCCGCGCAGCCGGTCCCGCATCAGGTAGCAGCCCTCGATCACGAACTCCTCGCGCTGGCGCAGCTCGGCGTCCGACAACTGCTTGTAGTAGTCGCGCAGGGCCATCCGCCCGAACGCCACGTGGCGTGCCTCGTCCTGCATCACGTAGGCCAGGATCTGCTTGGGCAGCGGCTTGTTCGTGGTGTCGCGGATCATCCCGAAGGCGGCCAGCGCCAGCCCCTCGATGAGCACCTGCATGCCCAGGTACGGCATGTCCCAGCGGGAGTCGCGCAGGGTGTCGCCGAGCAGTCCCTGCAGGCTGTCGTTGATCGGGTAGAGCATCCCGATCTTCTCGTGCAGGAAGCGCCCGAAGATCTCCGCGTGCCGGGCCTCGTCCATGGTCTGCGTGGCGGAGTAGAACTTGGCGTCCAGGTCCGGCACCGACTCGACGATGCGCGCCGCGCACACCATCGCGCCCTGCTCGCCGTGCAGGAACTGGCTGAAGTTCCATGCGCTGTAGTGCCGGCGCAGCTCGCCCCGGTCCCGCTCGGTGAGCTTGGCCCAGTGGCGGGTGCCGTGCAGCGGAAGCGCCTCGTCGGGGGTGCCCAGGGGATCGTACGGGTCCACCTCGATGTCCCAGTCGATGCGCTTGGCGCCGTCCCACTGCTTGTCCTTGCCCTTCTGGTACAGGGCCAGCAGCCGCTCGCGGCCGCCGTCGTACTCCCAGCTGAAACGGGCGTTGCCGGATGCGGGCACCGGCCAGACGGTCTCGCCCGGATCGTTGGTGTAGAGCTCGTGCGTCGACACTGACGCCCCCTCGTCTCACGTAACCGCGCATGGCGTAGCCGCGTACTTCCTTACGGGACCGGACAGTTGGCAGCGTCACACGTTGGTAGACGTGCGGTCAACAAGTCGTGTGCGGGGGATTGACGGTCTTGCTGACAAGCAGTCTCATAAGAGGTGACCGCCGGTAACTCGACGACGAGGTGTCCGAAGCCATGACCACCGTGACCGAACGAGCCGAGCTCCGCGACGCCCTCGGCCTGCTCAAGGACCGCGAGCAGATCGCCGAGCGGCTACTCGAATCCTCGGAGAAGCACTCCTTCGACCCCGACAAGGAACTCGACTGGGACGCCCCGCCCATCGACGGCAAGTACTACTGGCCGCCCGAGCTGCTCTCCCTCTTCGACACCCCGCTCTGGAAGAAGATGGGCGAGGAGCAGCGCATCGAACTCTCCCGCCACGAGGCGGCGGCCCTCGGCTCGCTGGGCATCTGGTTCGAGATCATCCTGATGCAGCTGCTCACCCGGCACATCTACGACAAGTCCCTGACCAGCAATCACGTCCGGTACGCGCTCACCGAGATCGCCGACGAGTGCCGCCACTCGATGATGTTCGCCCGCATGATCAAGACGGGCGGCGCCCCCGAGTACCAGGTCTCCCGGACCAACCACAACCTCGCCCGCGTCCTGAAGACCGTCTCCACCACCCCCGGCTCCTTCGCCTGCACCCTCCTCGGCGAGGAGGTCCTCGACTGGATGCAGCGCCTGACCTTCCCGGACGAGCGCGTCCAGCCCCTCGTGCGCGGAGTCACCCGCATCCACGTCATCGAGGAGGCGCGCCACGTCCGCTACGCCCGCGAGGAGTTGCGGCGCCAGATGCTCACCGCCCCGCGCTGGGAGCAGGAACTGACCCGCGTCAGCTGCGGCCAGGCCGCCCGGGTCTTCTCCCAGGCCTTCGTGAACCCCCAGGTCTACGACAACATCGGCCTCGACCGGCGCGAGGCACTCGCCCAGGTCAAGGCGAGCGGCCACCGCCGGGAGGTCATGCAGACCGGAGCCAAGCGGCTCACCGACTTCCTGGACGACATAGGCGTGCTGCGCGGAGCCGGCCGCAGGCTCTGGAAGAGCTCGGGCCTCCTGGCCTGAACCCGCCTGAACAGCCCTCACCCCAGGGCCGCGGGGTGGGGCTACCCTGCGGACATGACAGCCGTACGGGCGTACCGCAGGATGAGCGTCGAGGAGCGCCGGGCCCAGCTCCTCGACGCGGCCCTGACGTTGTTCGCACACCGGGCGCCGGAGGAGGTCTCCCTCGACGACGTGGCCGAGGCCGCGGGCGTCTCGCGCCCCCTGGTCTACCGCTACTTCCCCGGCGGCAAGCAACAGCTCTACGAGGCCGCCCTCGGCTCGGCCGCCGACGTCCTGCGGCTCTGCTTCGCCGAACCCCAGGCCGGTCCCCTGACCCGGCGGCTCTCCCGGGCCCTGGACCGGTACCTCGCCTTCGTCGACGAACACGACGCCGGCTTTTCCGCCCTCCTCCAGGGCGGCAGCGTGGTCGAAACCTCCCGCACCACCGCCACCGTCGACGGAATCCGCCGGGCCGCCGCCGAGGCGATCCTCTTCCACCTCGGCGTGCCGGCCCCCGGCCCGCGCCTGCGCATGATGGTGCGCACCTGGATCACGGCGGTCGAGGCCGCCTCGCTGATCTGGATCGACGAGGGCAAGCAGCCGGAGACCGAATCGCTCCGGGACTGGCTGGTGGACCAGTTCATCGCCCTCCTCACGGCCACGGCCGCCACCGACCCGGAGACGGCCGCGGCGGCCCGTGCCGCCCTCGCGCTCGAATCGGCGGACGGTCCGGTGGGGGTCCTGGCCCGGCGTGTGATCCCGGTGGTCTCCGAGGCGGCCCACCTGCTGTGACTCCCGAACCGCTGTGACTCCTGAACCGCTGCGCCCCCCGAACCGCTGTGACGTCCGAGAAGCTGTGAGACTGGAGGGGTGAGAAGCCAACCCACCCCCTTCGAGGGCGGTCCGATGGACGGCCGGAGCCTGCCGATCCTCCTCGGCCCGACCGGCCACCCGTCCAAGTGGTACGAGATCCCGGTCCCGGCCCCGGACGGCGGCGCCCCCACGGTGCTGCTCTACGAGCGCGTCCCGGCGGGGTACTCCAAGCGCCTGGGCCTGCAGCGGGGCTGGAAGTACGTCTACGCCCCGGACGGCCAGAAGCCGAAGCTCCGCTGGCCCTGGACGAAGCCGACCCCGCCGGCGGCGCCGGGGGAGTGACGGACGCCGGGGGTCGCCTCACGGAGGCCGGGCGTCACCTCGGGGAGGCCGGGCGTCACCTCACGGCAGCCGGGCCTCGACCAGGGTGAGTACGGCCTCCGCCCCGCCTCCCGCGTCCGCCGCCTGCCGGAACACCAGCCGGGCCCCGATGACCTCCGCCTGTCCCACCGCGATGGTCAGCCCGAGCCCGTGCCCCTTGCTCCCGCCCCCGGTGCGGAACCGCTGGGGCCCGTGGGTCACGAGGTAATCGGGATAGCCGTCACCGTGGTCTCGTACGGTCACCACCGGCCCGTCCACCGTCATCACCACCGGAGCCCGCCCGTGCTTGTGGGCATTGGCGACCAGGTTTCCCAGCACCCGCTCGAGGCGCCGCCGGTCCGTCTCCACGTGAGCGTCCCGCACCACGACCACCTCGGTGTCGGTCCCCGACGCCCGCACCACCCGCCGCGCGAGGCGTCCGAGCTGGTGCAGGTCCGTCTCCACCACCTCGCTGCCCGAGTCGAGCCGGGAGATCTCCAGCAGGTCCTCCGTCAGCTGGCGCATCGTGCGCACCCGCTCCTGG
The DNA here is from genome assembly GCF_042888445.1 of Streptomyces sp. NPDC002886. Lineage (NCBI taxonomy): Bacteria > Bacillati > Actinomycetota > Actinomycetes > Kitasatosporales > Streptomycetaceae > Streptomyces > Streptomyces sp. NPDC002886. The sequence goes on along the minus strand of NZ_JBIAPV010000003.1, from coordinate 423,045 downwards.
ACCAGCTCCGTCGCCCGCCCCTCCGGAAGCAGCTCGGAGGCCGCCTGCAGACCGGTCAGCGGAGTGCGCAGCTCGTGCGCCACGTCCGCCGTGAACCGCTGCTCGCGCTGGAGCTTCGTCTGCAGGCTGCCCGCCATGGTGTCCAGGGCCGCCGCCACCGTCGCCACCTCGTCCTGGTGCCGCGAGGAGTCCTTCGTCCGCGGATCCCCGACCCGTGCGTCCAGGTCGCCCTGGGTGATCCGGCGGGCCACGGTCGCCGTCTGGTGCAGCCGCCGCGTCACCCGCGTCACCGCGAAGGCGCCCACCAGCAGCGTCCCGCCGATGGCCAGCACCGACGAGCCGATGATCGCGTTGTCCAGCCCGGTGATCGTCCGTGCGCTCTGCCCGAAGTCGACGGCCACGGCCAGCGCCTTGCCGTCCGCCGGGGCCGCCGCCCACATCAGCTGCCGGTCCCCGTCCTTCGGGTCCTTCGCCACGAGCGTCCCGCGCTGCCCGGCCAGGGCCAGCGCGCGCAGCCGGTCCGGCAGCCCGGCCGGATCCAGCCCGGACTCCGGCGGCAGCACCTCGCCGGCCTCGTAGGCGCGCGAGGCGTCGGTCAGCTTGCCCAGCGCCTTCTCGCGGGCCGTCGCCACGGTCTGCCGGGTCACCTCCACGTGCACGAGCACGCCCAGCACCGCCGCGAGCGAGCAGCACATCAGCACGATGAAGCACGCCGACTTCCAGGTCAGCGTCGCCGTCCACGAGGGCAGCCGGAGCCTCACCGCGCCGCTCCCGGCGCGTCGGGGCTCGGGGACGGCGCCGGGGCCTTGGCCGGCCCGGTGCTGCCGGGCACCCGTACGATCTGCTCCCACGTCGGCAGCATCGAGCGCTGCGTCTCGTCCCAGGACCAGGTGGTGTTCACCTCGTAGCCGGCGTTGCCGCTCGGGACGCGCAGGATCACGTCCCGCCCGGCGAGCTCGACGCTGATGACGGTGTCGGTCGTCGCCATGATCCGGTTGAGCCGGCCCTCGGTGTCCGCCGTGTACACGCGCACGGACATCTGCTGCTCCGGGTACTCGATGCCGACGATCAGCTCGTCCTTGCCGTTGCCGGTGAGGTCCCGGTAGTAGGGCGTCAGCACCGGACACTTCTTCGGATCGGACCCGTCCGCCCCGCAGGCCTCGATCGCGGCGATGGTCTCGGGCGGCATCCCGTCGGGACCGGTCTGCACGTTCGGATGGGCCCGCAGCTCCGCCTGCACCAGCGTCGCCGGGTCGATCCCGTGCACGTTCTGGTCCCGGACGGGCGCGATTCCGGGCACGTACTCGGGCGGCGCGCCCCCGGGATCGGCGGGCGGTACGACGGCCCCCGCGCGCCCCGGCCACAGATGTACGGGCCCGCTCGCGGTCGGGGTCGCCCCGGCACCGGCCAGCTCGCCGGTGTCACCGCAGGCGCCGGCCAGCGGCAGCAGCAGGACGGCGAGCAGCGCGGCCCGGCGACCTCGGCGCCGGGGGCCGCCGGAGGGAACGGATCCGATCACCCGTCCGCCCTCCTCTCCCATGAGCATGTGCCCGTCCACAGTAGGCAGAGCCGCATCGTTTCTGCCCGTGAGCCCGCGCGCGGGGGCACGCGTCAGGGCCGATGGGAGGGGGTCCTAGGGGGTCCTACGCGTCCGTACGCCCGCGGCGCAGCATCGCGAAACCCAGCCCGGCGGCGCCGACCGCCGCGATGCCGCCGCCCGCGGCGAGCAGCAGCATGCCGTCACCCGGGCCGTCGGCCAGCGTGTGCAGACCCAGCGCCTCGACGGTCCCCGCACCCGAGCGCGGGCCCGGGGCGGAAGCGGGGACGACCCGCCCGTCGCGGCTCGCGGTCTTGTACCCGGAGCTGATGATGGGGTCCCCGCCGCCGGCCGCCCCGCCACTCCCGGCCCAGGAACTGAGCCGGCCGTCGGACCGCAGCGCGAGGTGCATCTCCCCGGCGTCGCCGAAGCCGGTGCTGCCGTCACGGCTGATCAGGGTGGCGGCCGTGGAGCCGTCGGGGTTCAGGACGTCGGCTTGGTAGGCGCCCTTGGCCACGCGGTACACGTGCGCCGTGGAGACGCCATCGGCCAGGGACAGGGTCTTGACCAGGGTCCGCGGGGCGGTCACGCCCTGCGCGGAGGAAGCCGACGGCACCCCGTCGGCGAGCGCGGCCGCCGCGGGGAGTGCCAGCAGGGTGCCGGCACCCACGGCCACGGCGGCGGCGCGTACGAGCGGGCGTCGGCTGCGGCTGATGGTGTTCACGGGAGGTCCTTCGGTGCTGGTCAGGCCCTGGGCCGTCCAGGTGGGATAAACGTATGCACCGGCCGTTGCGGTAACCCGTTGCTTCTGTAACAGCCGTGCCTCGGCGACCCGGCGGAGTCGTTACACGCCGTGCCGGCCACGTGGACCCCACCGGGGGATTGCCGCGGGCCGCCCGGGCTGTTCCCATGGACGGCGGGGGTGAGGGCGATGGCTTCGAGGGCACTGAAGGTCCTGCCGAGCGGGCGGCCGGGCCGCGGCCGGCTGTACGTGAACCTGCCCGACGGCCGGGCGGTGGCCTGGTACGACCGGCGGGCCAACCGGATCAGCGTGCTGGCGGACGAGCGCCGGGAGGAGATCCTGGCGGCGTTACGCCCCTACCTCACCGGAACCGTGGCCATCGGCCCGCCACCCGTCCCCACGGCCGAGGACCTGCTCCGCCTGTCCCTCCCGCCCGACGAGGACCTGGCCCCGAACCGCCCGGGGGAGGACCTGCTCGGCGCCCTCACCTACGGCACCGCGGGCACCCGCGCCCGGCACCGGCTCCGGCAGGAGCTCACGGTGAGGCAGCGGATGGGCGACGTCCTCGACGCCCTGGCGGAGACGGAGGACTGGAAGGTCCTGCACTCGATCCACGCCATCGCGGACCACCTGCTCATCGGCCCGCCCGGCGTCTTCTGCATCCGCACGGTCCAGGGCCGCCGCCAGCGCACGGTGATCGGCGACCTCCTCCTCACGGTGGGCCGGGCCGACCCCACCCCGGACCCCCGCGAGGCCCGCCGCGCGGCGGCGTCCGCGACCCGAGCCCTCGCGACTCCCGTGACCGCGGTCCTGGCCGTGGTGGACGCGACCCGCCTGGAGATCGCCCCCACCCTCAGGGACGTCCGCATCCTCACCCCACCCACCACGGCGACCTTCCTGACGAGCACCGCCACCACCCTCAAACCCCCGGACGTGGAAGCCCTCCACACCAAAGCCAGGGACCGCCGAACCTGGCACTAGGCCCCTGGCTTCAGCCGTCCGGCGCGGGAGGCCCTGGGTCCGGGTACTCTCAGCCGTCCGGCGTTCGAGGACCGGGCTCCGGGGCGGAGCCCCGGAGGGTCCGGGCGCAGCCCGGGACCCCTTTCCGGCCCGCCCGCGCTACTTCAGCCGTCCGGCGTTTGAGGACCGGGGTCTGGGGCGGAGCCCCGGGGGGTCCGGGCGCAGCCCGGTACCCCTGCTCTTCAGCCCGTCCGGCGTTTGAGGACCGGGGTCCGGGCAGAGCCCGGGGAACGGTGGAAGGGCGGGTAGGGGACCCAGCCCCGCAGGGCCGCCCAGCACCCCCTCAAGCGGAACTCCGCTTGCGCGGCGTCACCGCCTTCTTCGCCGCGGCCCGCGCGGGCTTCGCGTCCGCGGCCTTGGCCGAAGCGGTCTTCTTCGCAGCCGCCGCACCGGCCTTCTTCTTCGCCGCGGCGGCAGCCGTGGACTTCTTCGCGGTACCGGCACCGGCCCCCGCCGCCGACGTGGTCGACTTCTTCCCGCCCACGGCCTTCGGCGCAGCCGCCCCGGTCCCCGCCGCGGCCTTCTTCCGCCGGATCGGCGTCACCTCCGCCCCAGCTCCCTCCGCCTCCGGCGGCGCGGCCGCCCCCGCCTCCGCCCGCGAAGCCTTGGCCGCCCGCACACTGTTCTCCAGCGCCGCCATCAGGTCGATGACCTGCGCGCCCGCTCCCTCCGCCGGCGGCCCCGGCGCCACGACCGTCTCCCCACCCGCCTTCGCCGCGACCATCGCCTCCACCGCCTCGCGGTAGTCGTCGCGCAGCGAGTCCATGTCCACTTCTCCCAGCGTCGCCATCAGCGCGTCCGCCAGGTCCAGCTCGGCCTCCCGCACCGACACCTCGCCCTCGGGCGCGACCCCCTCCGGCACCCGGATCTCGTCCGGCCACAGCAGCCCGTGCATCGCGATCACATCGTCGACGACCCGCAGCATGCCCAGCCGCTCCCGCCCCCGCAGCGCGTACTTCGCGATCGCGACCTTCCGGCTCCGCTTCAGCGCCTCCCGCAGCAGCGTGTACGGCTTGGCCGCCGTTGCCCCGCTCGCCGCCAGGTAGTACGCCGCGTCCATCTGCAACGGATCGATCTGATCAGCCGGCACGAACGAAACGATCTCGATCGTCTTCGCGGTGGCGATCGGCAACTGCGCCAGATCCTCATCGGTGATCGGAATGATCGACCCGTCCGCCTCCTCGTACCCCTTGCCGATCTCGGCGGTCGGCACCTCCTCCCCGTCCAGCTCGCAGACCTTGCGGTAGCGGACGCGTCCGCCATCGCCGATGTGGATCTGGCGGAAGGAGATCGAGTGGCTCTCTGTGGCGTTCACGAGCTTGATCGGAATGCTGACCAAGCCGAAGGAGATCGCCCCGTTCCATATGGATCGCACGGTTCCTCCTGATTCGTGGCAATCTCATCGTATGACGCCGATCACCCTGGTGGAGGGCCGTCGCATTTCGCTCAGCAACCTCGACAAGGTCCTCTACCCGGAGACCGGCTTCACCAAGGGAGAGGTCCTCCACTACTACGCCACGGTCGCGGGCCCCCTGCTCGCCCACATCCACGACCGCCCGGTGTCCTTCCTGCGCTATCCCGACGGCCCGGACGGACAGCTCTTCTTCACGAAGAACCCGCCGCCCGGTACCCCCGCCTGGGTGAACACCACGCCGGTGCCCCGCTCGGAGGACCTCCGGGCCGAGCAGGTGGTCGTCGCCGACCTGCCCACCCTCATGTGGGCCGCCAACCTCGTCGTCGAGTTCCACACCCCCCAGTGGCCGGCCGGGGCCCCCGCCCTCGCCGACCGGCTGATCCTGGACCTCGACCCGGGGGCCCCCGCCACCGTCGTCGAATGCTCCGCCGCGGCCCTCTGGCTCCGGGACCGCCTCACGGCCGACGGCCTCCACGCCTACGCCAAAACCTCCGGCTCCAAGGGCCTCCATCTGGCGGTACCCCTCGAACCGACTCCCTCCGAGCACGTGTCGGCGTACGCGAAGACCCTCGCCCAGGAAGCCGAGCGCGCGCTCCCCGAGCTCGTCGTGCACCGGATGACCAAGGCGCTGCGCCCCGGGAAGGTCTTCGTCGACCACAGTCAGAACGCCGCCGCCAAGACCACGGCCGCCCCGTACACCCTGCGCGCGCGCACCCTGCCCACGGTCTCCGCCCCCCTCTCCTGGGCGGAGGTCGAGGCCTGCCGCACCCCCGCCGACCTGGTCTTCCTCGCGGACGACATCGCCCCCCGGCTCGCCCGCGACGGAGACCGTTTCGCTCCCCTCCTCGACCCCTCCCGGGCCGGACGGCTCCCGTGATCACCGTCGCCCTCGCCGCCGCCGTACGGACCCTGCCGTGCGGGCCCGGTCTCGCGTACGAGCCCAAGTTCGACGGCCACCGCCTCGTCATCGTCCGCACCGACCGCGCCGTCGACGGGGTGGTCCTCCAGGCCCGCTCCGGACGCGTCGTCACCGCGGCCTTCCCCGACCTCGCGGCGGCCGCCCACCGCCTGCCCGCCGGAACCGTCCTGGACGGGGAGGTGGTCGTCTGGCACGCGGGCCGCACCGACTTCGCGCTCGTACAGCGCCGGGCCGCCGTCGCCTCGGCCGCGCGGGCCGCCGTACTGGCCCGGACGCTGCCGGCCTCGTACGCGGCGTTCGACGTCCTGGAACTCGCCGGCCTGGACCTGCGCGCCCGTCCGTACGAACGCCGGCGCGCCCTCCTCGTGGACCTCCTCCTGCCCCTGGGCCCGCCGCTCCAGCCGGTCCCCATGACCACGGACCCCGAGCTGGCGGAGACCTGGTACGAGACCCTGCCCGCCAGTGGCATCGAGGGCCTGGTCGTGAAACGGATGGACGAGGCCTACCCGGCCGGCCGCCGATCCTGGCGCAAGCTCCGCCACACCAACGTCCGGGACGCGGCGGTGATCGGCTACACGGGCACCGCCCGCCGCCCCCTCGCCCTCGTCCTGGTCCTGCCGGTCGGGGACGAGACCCCCCTGGTGTCGAGCCCCCTGACGGCGCCGCTCCGCACCGAGGTGGCGGCGGCGGTCGCCACCCGGGCCCCGAAGGACGCCGGGGGCGCCACCGTCACGGCCATCGGACTCGGCGAGGTCCCCTTCCACCCCCTGGACCCGCCGCTGACGGCCGAGGTCCGCCACACCTCGACCCGGCACCCGCCACCGGAGGTCCTGCGCCTGCGCACAGACCTGTGACCCGCGGCGGGGCCGCGGGTCACGGTCAACGGGTCGCTTCGGACGGGCTCAAGCGTGCGTCCCGCCCGTCAGGCGGGCTTGGCGCCGCCAAGGGGCGGCAGGGTCGGCGGCTGCTTTCCTGCGGGCCGCGGATTCGGGTGCTCGTACCCGGATTCCCTCTCGGCCCGCGCATCGTCCTGATGGCTGTGGGTCCGGGAGCCGAAGTTCCCGTACCCCTGCATTTCGTGTGGGCGCAGTCCGCTCTCGGGGAATTCGACGTACTCCCGCTCCTCGGAGACCTCGTGCACCGCACCGCCGTCGGGCAGGTGCGGCTGGCTCTCGGGAGAGGGGGGTGCGGGTTCCTGTGCCCGGACCCGCTTGCCCAGCAAGAAGCCGCCGAGCAGGAAGCCGACCACGATGAGCCCGACGACCAGGAACCACGCGATGTTGGTCAGTGTTCTGTCCACCGCGAGGAAGATCAGAGTCGTGTCCATACAACCCATTTTCCCGCATAGGCCTTCATTTCACCCGATCACGCCCGCGAGCTGGGCCCTCACCCCTTGAGGGGGCCGTCCGCGTCCCGCACCCCACGGACTTCCCTGCCCCCGAGCACCGCCAGGATCTCCGCACAGATGGCCAGCGCGGTCTCCGCCGGCGTCTGCCCGCCCAGATCCAGCCCGATCGGCCCGTGCACCGTCCGCAGCAGCTCCTCGCCCACCCCCGCCGCGAGCAGCCCCTCGCGGCGCCTCGCGGTGGTCTTCCGAGAGCCCAGCGCACCGACGTAGGGGACGCCCAGCGCGAGCGCGGTCCGCAGCGTCGGCACGTCGAACTCCGGATCGTGGCTCAGCATCGCCAGACAGGCGGCGTCCCGCCGCGCCCCGAGCAGCTTCTCGGCCCCACCCACATCGGTGACGACACTGACCTCCCACCCGAGCAGCCGGGCCTGGGCCTCGATGACCTCGGCCAGCTCACCGCCGCCGCCGATCACCACGTACGGAGCCGACGGGTACGCCTCCACGAGCACCAGCCCGGACCCCGCGTACAACGCGTCCCGCCCGGGCCGCCGTGTCCTCAGCAGTTCCCCGGCCCGCCGCTCGGCGTCACCGGAAGGCTGATCGGCCCCCCGCACGACCACACTCACGGCCTGATCCGCCCGCTCGTTCAACTGGGTCACGAGCGCGACCCCGACCCCCTGCCCGAGCAGCTCCCACCACTCACCGGGAATCGCCGCCAGCGGCTGCAACAGCACCTCGGCCTGCCCGCCACACGTCAGCTTGGCCTCGACGGCCTCCCCGGCGCCCACGGACACCTCACACACCCGAGCGGTCTCCCCGCCCCCCATAGCGGCGGCCTCCGCCACCAACTCGGCATCGAACACCCCCCGGTACAGGGCCCCGACACACTCGCCCTTCACCTCCACGAGCACGGCGCCGGCCGGATCCCGCGGCCCGAACCCCTGCTCGGTCACGGGCCGCGCCAGAAACCCGACCCGCCCCTCGGCCACCCACCGCCGCGCCGTCTCCACCAAGTCACGCATTCCGCGCCGCCTCACAGTCAGAGCACGCCACAAAGCCCCAGACCAGCAACCCAAAGTGGCCTCCCCACCAACCTACGCACGCCCACCCCCGCCCCCCACCCCCCAAAACCCACAGACCCACCCCCACACCCTTCGTACGGACCACCGGAACGGGGTCCACCAAGATCAGGAAACGCGGTGGGCCGATGCCGGAGGTACACGCGATCGGACAGGGAACCGCCGAACCACTACCGGGCGCGCAGATGCGCCTCACCGGGCCGAGAGTCGACGGGCAACCGCTCGACGACCGATCACCCGCCCCCCACCAACCTGTTGAGGGCCGGAGCTGTGCACAACGCATCACGGGTCAACATCATTTGCGCCTGCGGCAAGCGTGGTCACGTCCACGAGACCCCTCAGGCCATCGACCCGCCTCGCCGCCCACCATCCGCATACGACTGCACGGCAGGGCAGTTGGCGCCACAAACGCGAAGACCCCGCTTCAGCGAACTCGCTGATGGCGGGGTCTTTGGGCACTTCCTGCGAAGTGCCCCCGGCAGGATTCGAACCTGCGCACACGGCTCCGGAGGCCGTTGCTCTATCCCCTGAGCTACGGGGGCGCTGTCGCTGGTGTTGCTGCGACGGGTTGAACACTACCAGCTTCCCGGTGGTGATCAGGAACGGATTGAGGGGGAGAGGCGGCCGGGTCGCTCGGAGGGGGTGGAAGTGGCGAAAACCCGGACGCGGGGCCGGGGGTCGACCTACTCTCGAGTTGTGTCGGGCGCCTCGGGCCGGGTGCTTGTTGTCGACGACAACAAGGTCATCCGGCAGCTGATCAAGGTCAATCTCGAGCTGGAGGGCTTCGAGGTCGTGACCGCGAACGATGGTGCCGAGTGCCTGGACGTCGTCCATCGTGTGATGCCCGATGTGATCACTCTTGACGTGGTCATGCCCCGACTGGACGGGTTCGGGGCAGCCGCGCAGTTGCGGGCCGACCCGCGGACGCGGCATCTGCCCGTCGCGATCGTGAGCGCCTGTACGCAGAACGAGGTCGAGGCCGGGATCGCCGCCGGTGTGGACGCCTTCCTCGCGAAGCCCTTCGAGCCCGCGGAGCTCGTGCGGGTCGTGCACCGGCTCATCGAGCGCCGGGACAGGAGAGAGAGGAAGGGCGCTCCCGCCGGGAGGGGGAGGGGATGATCCTCGGGAGGGGCGATCCCCGGGAGGGATGGACCCGCCCCGGTCGGTGCGGCAGGGCCTTCCGGCGGGGCCGCATTTCACATGGCGAAACCCTTCGCGTGACCTGGAGGCTTCTCCCCTAGGCTGGTCACGTGACCCCCGTCGACCTCTCCCGTTCCGTCGTGCGCGCCCTGCGCCGCGCCGTCGAGGACGGTGAGCTGCCCGCCGGTGTGGTCGTGCCCGAGCGGGTCGTCGTCGAGCGGACCCGGCCCGGGGGAGTGGGGGACTACGCCTCGCCCGTCGCGTTCGGGGTGGCGAAGGGGGCTGGACCCGGAGTCGCGCCCCGCGCGGTTGCCGAGGTGCTGGCCTCGCGGCTGGCGGGCCTGGACGGGATCGAGCGCGTGGAGATCACCGGCGCCGGGTTCCTGAACTTCGTCCTCGCCGAGGGTTCGGTGGGGGAGTACGTACGCAGCATTCGAGCCGGTGGGGCCGCCCTGTACGGCTTCGCCCCGGAGGGACGCGAGACCCCCGGTGCGGCCGAGCTCGCCGGCGGGCCCGCCGCGGGCCTGCGCGAGCGCGTCGTGCGGGGGGCCGTGCAGCGGATCGCGAGCAGCCAGGGGGTGGGGGGAGAGAGCGTCCTCGACGCCCGCGTCGCCCCCGTCGCCAAGCGCGACGGGGACGTCCGCGCCCGCTTCGGCGCCGGCGCCGCCGCCTGGGCGATGCTGTCCGTGCCCGGGCCCGAGACCCCCGTGTTTCCGGCGTGGCTGCTCGTCCAGGACGAGTCGAGCGAGTACTTCCGGGTGCGGTACGCCCTCTCCCGGGCGCGGGCGCTGACCCGCAACGCCGGGCAGTTGGGGTTCCGTGCGGAACCGGGCGAGGTGGACGGCGCCGGTGTCCTGCTCGCGGCCCTGCGCGACCAGCCCCTCGTGCTCGAAGCCGCCGCGCACCACCGGGCGCCCGAGCGGCTGGTCCGGCAGCTCGTCGTCATCGCCGACGCCCTGCTCGACTTCCAGTACCACGTCCTGCCCAAGGGGGACGAGAAACCCTCGGCCGCCCACCGTGCCCGGCTGGCCCTTGCCGAAGCCACCGGGACGGTGCTGGCCGGCGGCCTGGCCCTGCTCGGTATCGGTAGGGACGCGGACGCGTTCGACCCCACCCTGTGAAGCCCGTGACGCGCGTGTGATCCGATGTGATTCGCCTGCGATCCGGATGATTTGCGAAGAGAGAATGCCGAGATGAGCCGTTCCGCACACCCCGCCGGGCCCCGCCACGCCGACGTCCTGCCCGAGGGCCACTACTCCCCGCCGCCCGCCGACCTCAACGCGCTCGACGAGAAGGTCTGGGCGCGGACGGTCAGCCGGAACGAGGACGGGGTCGCCACCGTCGGCGGGATCGAAGTGACCCGGCTCGCCGAGGAGTTCGGGACGCCCGCGTACTTCCTCGACGAGGAGGACTTCCGGGCGCGCTGCCGTGCCTGGGCGCACGCCTTCGGTCCGGACGCCGACGTCTTCTACGCCGGCAAGGCGTTCCTCTCCAAGGCCGTCGTGAAGTGGCTCAAGGAGGAAGGGCTCAACCTCGACGTGTGCTCCGGCGGGGAGCTCGCCACCGCGCTCGCCGCCGGGATGCCGGCCGCCCGGATCGCCTTCCACGGCAACAACAAGTCGACGAGCGAGATCACCCGCGCCATCGAGGCCGGTGTCGGCCGGATCGTGCTCGACTCCTTCCAGGAGATCGCCCGCGTCGCCCACATCGCCCGCGAGCTCGGCGTGCGCCAGCCCGTGCAGATCCGCGTCACCGTGGGCGTGGAGGCGCACACCCACGAGTTCATCGCCACCGCGCACGAGGACCAGAAGTTCGGGATCGCCGTCGCCGACGGGTCGGCCGCCGAGGCCGTCCGGCGCGCGCTGGGCCACGACAGCCTGGAGTTGCTCGGCGTCCACTCCCACATCGGCTCGCAGATCTTCGACATGGCCGGCTTCGAGGTGTCCGCCAAGCGCGTCGTGCGCCTCCTCGCCGCCGTGCGCGACGAGCACGGGGTGGAGCTGCCCGAGATCGACCTCGGCGGCGGACTGGGCATCGCGTACACCTCGGCCGACGACCCGCGCGAGCCGCACGAGATCGCCAAGGCTCTGCACGAGATCGTCGCCCGCGAGTGCGAGGCCTCCGGCCTGCGCGCCCCGCGGATCTCCGTGGAACCCGGACGGGCGATCGTCGGTCCGACCGCCTTCACCCTGTACGAGGTGGGCACGGTCAAGCCGCTCGAGGGCCTGCGGACGTACGTCTCCGTCGACGGCGGGATGTCCGACAACATCCGGACGGCCCTCTACGACGCCGAGTACTCGGTCAGCCTCGTCTCCCGGACCTCCGACGCCGAGCCCATGCTCGTGCGCGTCGTGGGCAAGCACTGCGAGAGCGGCGACATCGTGGTCAAGGACGCGTTCCTGCCCGCCGACATCGCCCCCGGGGACCTCCTCGCGGTCCCGGCGACCGGTGCGTACTGCCGTTCGATGGCCAGCAACTACAACCACGTGCTCCGCCCGCCGGTCGTCGCCGTGCGGGACGGCGGGGCGCGTGTCATCGTCCGCCGGGAGACGGAGGAGGATCTCCTGCGCCTCGACGTCGGCTGATGTGCATTCTTCTGGGGGACGGCTCCCGGACCCCCGAATAGGTGTCTCACTCAATGGACCGAGGGTGGAAACTGTTGTCCATTGAGTGAGACTGGTTCACACCTGGGGTGCAAACCGCGCACCAGGTACTGCTGTGAAGATCGAAAGGCGTAGGTCGAATGATGCGTACGCGTCCGCTGAAGGTGGCGCTGCTGGGCTGTGGAGTGGTCGGCTCGGAAGTTGCCCGCATCATGACGACGCACGCCGACGACCTGACGGCCAGGATCGGCGCGCCCGTCGAGCTCGCGGGCGTGGCCGTGCGCCGCCCCTCCAAGGTGCGCGAGGGCATCGACCCGGCCCTGGTCACCACCGATGCGACCGCGCTGCTCAAACGCGGCGACATCGACGTCGCGATCGAGGTCATCGGCGGCATCGAGCCGGCCCGCACCCTGATCACCACCGCCTTCGAGCACGGCATCTCCGTGGTCTCCGCGAACAAGGCGCTGCTCGCCCAGGACGGCGCCGCGTTGCACGCCGCCGCCGAGGCGGCCGGGCTGGACCTGTACTACGAGGCCGCCGTCGCCGGCGCCATCCCGCTGGTCCGCCCCATGCGCGAGTCCCTCGCGGGCGACAAGATCAACCGGGTGATGGGCATCGTCAACGGCACGACGAACTTCATCCTCGACAAGATGGACTCCACCGGCGCCGGGTACCAGGAGGCCCTCGACGAGGCCACCGCCCTCGGGTACGCCGAGGCCGACCCCACGGCCGACGTGGAGGGCTACGACGCCGCCGCCAAGGCCGCGATCCTGGCCGGCATCGCCTTCCACACCCGGGTCCGCCTCGACGACGTCTACCGCGAGGGCATGACCGAGGTCAGCGCCGCCGACTTCGCGTCCGCCAAGCGCATGGGCTGCACCATCAAGCTCCTCGCCATCCTGGAGCGCGCCGCCGACGGCGAGTCCGTCACCGCCCGCGTCCACCCGGCGATGATCCCGCTGACCCACCCGCTCGCCTCCGTCCGCGAGGCGTACAACGCCGTCTTCGTCGAGGCGGAGGCCGCCGGGCGGCTGATGTTCTACGGGCCCGGCGCGGGCGGTGCTCCGACCGCGTCGGCGGTCCTCGGCGACCTCGTCGCCGTCTGCCGCAACAAGCTCGCCGAGGCAAAGGGGCCGGGCGAGTCGGCTTACACCCAGCTGCCGGTCAGCCCCATGGGGGATGTCGTCACCCGCTACCACATCAGCCTCGATGTGGCGGACAAGCCGGGCGTGCTCGCCCAGGTGGCGACCACCTTCGCGGAGCACGGTGTCTCGATCGACACCGTCCGCCAGCAGGGAAAGGACGGCGAGGCCTCCCTCGTCGTCGTCACTCACCGGGCACCCGACGCGGCCCTCTCCGGGACCGTCGAGGCGCTGCGGAAGCTGGACACCGTCCGCGGTGTGGCCAGCATCATGCGTGTTGAAGGGGAGTAAGGACCCATGAGCAGCAATCGCACCCACCAGTGGCGCGGCATCATCGAGGAGTACCGGGACCGCCTGCCGGTCACGGCCACGACTCCGGTGGTCACGCTCCGCGAGGGCGGCACTCCCCTCGTCCCCGCCCAGGTGCTCTCCGAGCGCACCGGCTGCGAGGTACACCTCAAGGTCGAGGGGGCCAACCCCACCGGGTCCTTCAAGGACCGCGGCATGACCATGGCGATCACCAAGGCCAAGGAGGACGGCGCCAAGGCCGTCATCTGCGCCTCCACGGGCAACACCTCGGCCTCCGCCGCCGCCTACGCGGTGCGCGCCGGGATGGTCTCCGCGGTGCTCGTGCCCCGCGGCAAGATCGCGCTGGGCAAGATGGGCCAGGCCCTGATCCACGGCGCCAAGATCCTTCAGGTCGACGGCAACTTCGACGACTGCCTGGACCTGGCCCGCGCGCTGTCCGACAACTACCCGGTGGCGCTGGTCAATTCCGTCAACCCGGTACGCATCGAGGGCCAGAAGACGGCCGCGTTCGAGATCGTGGACGCGCTCGGCGACGCCCCCGACATCCACGTGCTGCCCGTCGGCAACGCCGGCAACATCACCGCGTACTGGAAGGGCTTCAAGGAGTACAAGGCCGATGGCCTGGCCTCCCGTACGCCCCGCGTGTGGGGTTTCCAGGCCTCCGGTTCCGCGCCGATCGTGCGCGGCGAGGTCGTCAAGGAGCCGCACACCATCGCCACCGCGATCCGCATCGGCAACCCGGCCTCGTGGGACTACGCCCTGCAGGCCCGGGACGAGTCGGGCGGCTTCATCGACGAGGTGACGGACCGCCAGATCCTGTCGGCCTACCGCCTGTTGGCCGCTCAGGAGGGCGTCTTCGTCGAGCCCGCCTCGGCCGCGTCGGTGGCCGGCCTGCTCAAGGCCGTCGACCTCGGTCTGGTCGACCCCGGCCAGAAGATCGTGTGCACCGTCACCGGCAACGGCCTGAAGGACCCCGACTGGGCGGTCGCCGGAGCTCCGCAGCCGGTCACCATTCCGGTCGACGCCGAGGCGGCCGCGATCCGTCTCGGTCTCGTCTGACCCGGTCGGTAGAGAAGTAGTGCAGTAAGTGCAGTAACCGCGTTGCCGGATTCCGGAAGCCTTCTCCAGGCCGAGGAATCCGGCAACTCGTGCCCGTACGGTACAAAAGGCCACGGAATCCCGGCAGATGTCCCGGTGGGAAGCCGATGGATCCGGTGGGAGCCCACGACACGCATCGTGCGCCTGCCGTGCGCCCTATGTCGGAGAAGAACCTTCCTTCGATAGGCTGTACTTACATCCGCCGCCGCGCTTATGACCGCGGTGCTGCCCACAGGGCCTTCGGGTGTCGTACGTTCTCCAGTACATTCACAGCGAGCCAGCGAAGATCCCGTCTCGCACAGTCACAAGGAGTGTCATCGGAAGATGGCCGGTCCCGCCTTCCGCGCCGCCGCCGTACGGGTGCGCGTTCCCGCCAGCAGTGCCAACCTCGGCCCGGGCTTCGACGCCTTCGGGCTGGCCTTGGGGCTCTACGACGACGTCGTCGTACGCGTGGCCGATTCCGGCCTGAACATCGACATCGCGGGCGAAGGTGCCGACACCCTCCCGCGGGACGAGAGCCACCTCCTCGTACGCTCCATGCGCACCGCCTTCGACCTGCTGGGCGGCCAGCCGCGCGGCCTCGAGGTCGTCTGCGCCAACCGCATCCCGCACGGCCGCGGCCTCGGGTCCTCCTCCGCCGCCATCTGCGCGGGCATCGTGGCCGCCCGCGCCGTGACGATAGGCGGAGAGGCCAAGCTCGACGACACGGCGCTGCTGGAGCTCGCCACCGAGATCGAGGGCCACCCCGACAACGTCGCCGCCTGTCTGCTCGGCGGCTTCACCCTCGCGTGGATGGACGGCGGCAGCGCCAAGGCGATCCGTATGGAGCCCGCCGATTCCATCGTTCCGGTGGTCTTCGTCCCCTCCAAGCCGGTCCTGACGGAGACCGCGCGCGGCCTGCTGCCGCGCACCGTCCCGCACGTGGACGCCGCCGTCAACGCGGGCCGCGCGGGTCTGCTCGTAGAGGCCCTGACCAGGCGTCCCGAGTTCCTGCTGCCGGCCACCGAGGACCGTCTCCACCAGGAGTACCGGTCCCCGGCGATGCCCGAGAGCGTGGCGCTCGTGGCCCGACTGCGGGCGGACGGCATCCCCGCGGTGATCTCCGGCGCGGGCCCCACGGTCCTTGCGCTGGTCGACAACGGTGCGGCCGACAAGGTCGCACGGCTCGCGGGCGAGGGGTGGGCGGCCAACCGGCTGGCACTCGACGCAGCGGGCGCGAGCGTACTTCCGCTGGGAACCCAGGGCGGCTGATCCGTTCAGTAGAGGACACAGCCGGCCAGGGGCGGGCGGCCAGGGCAGGCCGCCCGCGCGGAGCCCGCGCGGAACTTGCGCGGAAGGGCTCTAAAGCCGGTGATGGAGAGGGGGAATGTCTGTTGGATCCGGTAGTGTTAGTCTCAAGTGCGCATCCGAAGCCGCCATGGCTTGGTGCTCAGTGTCCCTATCAGGGACCACCTTTCTTCCGGGAGCCTCCCCGACTGCTTTGATCGATGCCAGCAGTTTCGAGCACGCTCCGGAATCGGCGTGACATTCCCACGCTTTCAGCTCGGGGGCTTCTCGCCGGAACCACCCACGCACATGCACGTTTCTCTCCGCCGTATCTCTATCGGCGGACCACCGCCCCGGCTGCAGTCCACACCTCCTCAGGTCACGGACTGCCGTCGGACAGCACAACCGGTCGCCGAGCCAGACAGGCCGACGTCCGCTCCAGGGAAGGACCCTTCGTGAGCGACACCACCGATCTGATGGGCGCTGCCGACACCAACGTCGACACCAGTGCCCCCGCCGAGGGCGCCGCGCCGACCAAGCGCCGCCGCTCCGGCACCGGCCTTGACGGCATGGTCCTGGCCGAGCTCCAGCAGGTCGCGTCGGGCCTCGGCATCAGGGGCACCGCGCGGATGCGCAAGGGCCAGCTGATCGAGGTCATCAAGGAGGCGCAGGCGGGAAGCAGCGCCCCCAAGGCCGCGGCCTCCGCGCCGGCCGCCGCGTCCGCCGACAGCGGCGAGACCAAGCCGAAGCGCCGCGCCACCAGCAAGGCCCGTACGGGCGAGGCCGCCGCCGAGGCGCCCGCCGAGAAGACCGCCGCGCAGGCCCAGATCGACATCCCGGGCCAGCCCGCCAGCGAGGACGCCCCGGTCGGCGAGCGCCGTCGCCGGCGCGCCACCGCCCCCTCCGGCAGCCCCGAGGGTTCGGCCCCCGCCGCCGCCGTGCAGGTGGAGCAGAAGCCCGAGACCGTCGCTCCGGCCGCACAGGCCGAGGCGAAGGCCGAGGCCGCCACCGCTCCCGCCGGCCAGGGCCAGGCCCAGGAAGGCGAGGGCCGCGGCCGTCGCGACCGCCGCGAGCGGGGCAACGACCGCGCCGACGGCCGCCGCGAGCGCCGTGACCGCGGTGCCAAGGCCGACGACCAGGGCCAGGGCGCCCAGGGTCAGGGACAGGCCGGCCAGGGTGGTCAGGGTGGTCAGGGTCAGAACCAGGGCCAGGGCCAGCAGGGCGGCCGCCAGGACCGGACCGACCGTCAGGACCGCCAGCAGGGCGGCCGCGGCCAGGGTCAGGGCCAGGGCCAGCAGGGTGGTCGTCAGGACCGGGACCGTCAGGACAACGGTCCCCAGGACGACTTCGACGAGGACGGCCGTCGCGGCCGGCGCGGCCGCTACCGCGACCGCCGTGGCCGTCGCGGGCGCGACGAGTTCGCCCCGGTCGAGACCCCGGTCGCCGACGACGACGTCCTGATCCCCGTCGCGGGCATCCTGGACATCCTCGACAACTACGCGTTCATCCGGACCTCGGGCTACCTGCCCGGCCCGAACGACGTGTACGTCTCCCTCGCCCAGGTCCGCAAGGCCGGTCTGCGCAAGGGCGACCACACCACCGGCGCCGTCCGGCAGCCCAAGGACGGCGAGCGCCGCGAGAAGTTCAACGCGCTCGTGCGCCTGGACTCCGTCAACGGCATGGCGCCCGAATCCGGCCGAGGCCGACCGGAGTTCCAGAAGCTGACCCCCCTGTACCCGCAGGACCGGCTCCGCCTGGAGACCGACCCGGGCGTGCTGACCACCCGCATCATCGACCTCGTGTCGCCGATCGGTAAGGGCCAGCGCGGTCTGATCGTGGCCCCGCCGAAGACCGGTAAGACCATGATCATGCAGGCGATCGCCAACGCGATCACGGTCAACAACCCCGAGTGCCACCTGATGGTCGTCCTGGTCGACGAGCGTCCGGAAGAGGTCACCGACATGCAGCGGTCGGTGAAGGGCGAGGTCATCTCCTCGACCTTCGACCGCCCGGCCGAGGACCACACCACCGTCGCCGAGCTGGCCATCGAGCGCGCCAAGCGTCTCGTCGAGCTCGGTCACGACGTGGTCGTCCTGCTGGACTCCATCACCCGCCTGGGACGCGCGTACAACCTCGCCGCACCCGCCTCCGGCCGCATCCTGTCCGGTGGTGTCGACTCGACCGCGCTGTACCCGCCGAAGCGCTTCTTCGGTGCCGCGCGCAACATCGAGGACGGCGGCTCGCTGACCATCCTGGCCACCGCGCTGGTCGACACCGGCTCGCGCATGGACGAGGTGATCTTCGAGGAGTTCAAGGGCACCGGCAACATGGAGCTCAAGCTCGACCGGAAGCTCGCCGACAAGCGCATCTTCCCGGCCGTGGACGTGGACCCCTCGGGCACCCGCAAGGAGGAGATCCTCCTCAACAGCGAGGAGCTCGCCATCGTCTGGAAGCTGCGCCGGGTGCTGCACGCGCTCGACTCGCAGCAGGCCATCGAGCTGCTCCTCGACAAGATGAAGCAGACGAAGTCGAACGCCGAGTTCCTCATGCAGATCGCGAAGACGACCCCGTCGGGCAAGAACGACGACTGACGTCTCTCCGTAGCACCACCCGCATGACCACGACCGCCCCCGCCGCACCCGCGACGGGGGCGGTCGCGTCGTACGGGGGTCCGTCGGTCTGCGTACGGGAGCCCCGTCGTTCCGCGCAGAGCGGTCTACGGGACTTCGTGCACGGGTGCGACCTTGGCCACATTCCGTATCCCCCGCGGCCCCGTGCGCCACCGCCGAGCCCGCGGGGGAAACCGCAGGTAGGCGCCGGATTACGGGGTGTTTCCACCAGGCGGCCCGGGGGGCGCACGCGACAGCACGCACATGGGGCGCACAGGCGGCCGTGGAACCCTGGAAGGCGGCCGACCGTCTCTGACAGAGGGAAAACGGGCAACCGGGCCGCACACAGACGGGCAGAGCAGAGCATGAGCCAGGACAACAGGGGCCGCGGCCGAAGGGCCGGCGCGGGCCGACGCCGACGGAAGCCGGCCGCGCGCCGCAGGGCCGTCGTCATCGCCGCGTGGACCGCCGCGGGCGTGGTCCTCCTGGGCGGTGCGGGGCTCGGCTACTTCTACTTCAAGTTCAACGGCAACCTCAAGACGGTCGACATCGACGCCGCCCTCGGCGCGAACCGCCCGCAGAACGTGGACAACGGCTCGATGGACATCCTCGTCCTCGGCTCCGACTCCCGCGGCGGGGCCAACGGGGAGTACGGCCAGGACGACGGCGGCTCCGCGCGCTCCGACACGGCGATGATCGTCCACCTCAACGAGGGCCACACCAAGGCCACCGTCGTGTCGATACCCCGCGACACCCTCGTCACCCGGCCCTCCTGCAAGCTCCCCGACGGCAAGAGCGACCTGGGCGGCCCGCGAAAGATGTTCAACGAGTCCTTCACCGTCGGCGGGGCCGCCTGCGCGGTCGCGACCGTGGAGAAGATGTCGGGGATCCGCATGGACCACTACCTCGAAGTCGACTTCACGGGCTTCAAGGAGATCATCGACAAGCTCGGCGGCGTCGAGGTGACGACCACCAAGCCGATCAAGGACGACTACAGCCACCTGAACCTGCCCGCCGGGACGAACAGGCTCACCGGAGAGCAGGCCCTCGGCCTCGTCCGTACCCGCCACGGCGTCGGCGACGGCGGCGACCTGGGCCGAATACAGCTCCAGCAGGCCTTCATCAAGGCGCTGATCAAGCAGGTCAAGAGCATCGGCGTCTTCGACAACCCCAAGAAGCTGCTCGACCTGGCCGACACCGCCACCAAGGCCGTCACGACGGACAAGGCGCTCGGCGACGTGAAGTCCCTCATGGGCTTCGCCCAGGGCCTGGAGGGCATCAGCCCCGAGAACATGCAGATGATCACCCTGCCGGTGACCGGCGACACCCGTGACCCCAACCGGGTCGTCCCGCTCACCAAGGAGTCCAAGATGGTCTGGGAGGCCCTGCTGGCCGACCGGCAGGTCCCCGCCGAAGCCACCGCGAACTCAGCCGGCGACAAGGGCACCGCCGGCACGGTCGTCCGGTAGCCCCGGCCGGTCATGGTCGTCCGGTACGCCTGAACCGCCTGGTCGGACGGGTTCCGGCCGGCCGTGGAATAGATGCCGGACCCCTGCCGTTGAGGGAGGCGTCCTCAGAATTTTGACAGGCAGCCCGGTCCTGGCAGACTGGTCTGTCGGCCCCGGTTCACGCAGCGCGCAATTCGGCTCCTGCGACCCGGCGCCCTCCCGAATCTAGGAGACACCTTGAAGCGCGATGTTCACCCCCAGTACGTCGAGACCCAGGTCAGCTGCACCTGTGGCGCGTCGTTCACCACCCGTAGCACCCTGACCGAAGGCTCCATCCGAGCCGAGGTCTGCTCCGAGTGCCACCCGTTCTACACGGGCAAGCAGAAGATCCTCGACACCGGTGGCCGCGTGGCCCGCTTCGAGGCCCGCTTCGGCAAGGCTGCACAGAAGTAGCGAGCCTCAGGCGCCGGGTTCCGGCTGCACCCTGTTCGCACGGGGGCAGCCGGACCGGCGCCTTTCTCGTCCCGCAGCCCATTTCTTCACATTCACCATCTTCAGGAGCCCCCGATGTTCGAGGCGGTCGAGGAACTGATCGGCGAGCACGCCGATCTTGAGAAGAAGCTCGCCGACCCTTCGGTCCACTCGGATCAGGCCAACGCGCGCAAGCTGAACAAGCGCTACGCGGAGCTGACCCCGATCGTCGCGACCTTCCGTGCCTGGAAGCAGTCCGCCGAGGACATCGAGACGGCGAAGGAGTTCGCGGCCGACGACCCGGACTTCGTGGCCGAGGTCAAGGAACTGACCGCACAGCGCGAAGAGCTCACCGAGAAGCTCCGCCTGCTGCTCGTTCCGCGCGACCCCAGCGACGACAAGGACGTGCTCCTGGAGGTCAAGGCGGGTGCGGGCGGCGACGAGTCGGCCCTGTTCGCCGGCGACCTGCTGCGCATGTACCTGCGCTACGCCGAGCGCGTGGGCTGGAAGACCGAGATCATCGACGCCACCGAGTCCGAGCTCGGCGGCTACAAGGACGTCCAGGTCTCCGTCCGCACCAAGGGCGGCAACGGGGCCACCGAGCCCGGCCAGGGCGTCTGGGCCCGCCTGAAGTACGAGGGCGGCGTGCACCGCGTCCAGCGCGTGCCGGCCACCGAGTCCCAGGGCCGCATCCACACCTCCGCCGCCGGCGTGCTCGTCACCCCGGAAGCCGAGGAGGTGGAGGTCGAGGTCAACATGAACGACCTCCGCATCGACGTGTACCGCTCCTCGGGCCCCGGCGGCCAGTCCGTCAACACCACCGACTCGGCCGTGCGCATCACGCACCTCCCGACCGGCGTGGTCGCCTCCTGCCAGAACGAGAAGAGCCAGCTCCAGAACAAGGAGCAGGCCATGCGCATCCTGCGCTCGCGCCTGCTGGCCGCCGCCCAGGAAGCCGCCGAGCAGGAGGCCTCCGACGTGCGCCGCAGCCAGGTGCGCTCCGTGGACCGCTCCGAGAAGATCCGGACGTACAACTACCCGGAAAACCGGATCTCGGACCACCGGACGGGCTTCAAGGCGTACAACTTGGACCAGGTGCTCGACGGAGACCTCGACTCGGTCATCCAGGCCTGCGTCGACACGGACTCCGCCGCCAAGCTCGCGTCCGCGCACTGAGTCCTCCCGCAGGACCCGCACCACCCCCGCAGGACCCCGCACCACCCCCCGTACGACAGCAGCCCGGAGGACCAGCGTGAACTTGCTGCTTGCCGAGGTGGCCCAGGCCACCCAGCGGCTGGCCGCCGCCGGCGTGCCCTCACCGCGTTTCGACGCGGAGGAGCTCGCGGCCTTCGTGCACGGCGTCAAGCGGGGGGAACTCCACCACGTCAAGGACGCGGACTTCGACGCCCGGTACTGGGAGGCCGTCGCCCGCCGCGAGGCGCGCGAGCCGCTCCAGCACATCACCGGCCGCGCCTTCTTCCGCTACCTGGAGCTCCAGGTCGGGCCCGGGGTCTTCGTGCCCCGGCCCGAGACCGAGTCGGTCGTGGACTGGGCCATACAGGCCGTCCGGGCGATGGACGTCGTCGAACCGCTGATCGTGGACCTCTGCACCGGCTCCGGCGCCATCGCGCTTGCCATGGCGCAGGAGGTGCCGCGCTCGCGCGTGCACGCCGTCGAGCTGTCCGAGGACGCCCTGCAGTGGACCCGTAAGAACGCCGAAGGCTCCCGGGTCACCGTTCACCAGGGCAACGCGCTCAGCGCGCTGCCCGAGCTGGACGGGCAGGTCGACCTGGTCATCTCCAACCCGCCGTACATCCCGCTCACCGAGTGGGAGTACGTCGCGCCCGAGGCCCGCGACCACGACCCCGAGATGGCGCTGTTCTCCGGCGAGGACGGCCTGGACACCATCCGGGGCATCGAGCGCACCGCCCACCGGCTGCTGCGGCCCGGCGGCATCGTCGTCATCGAGCACGCCGACACGCAGGGCGGACAGGTCCCGTGGATCTTCGCCGAGGAGCGGGGCTGGGCCGACGCCGCGGACCACCCCGACCTCAACAAGCGCCCGCGCTTCGCCACCGCCCGCAAGGCCATGCCGTGACCGGCCCCGCCGTGACCGGTGCCGCCCCGGCCGGTGCGGTCACCGCGCGCATTCCCGCCACCACCCCGCTGCACGAGGAGGCCCGCTGATGGCCCGGCGATACGACTGCAACGACGCGACGGACCGCAAGACGGGCCTGCGCGAAGCCGCCTCCGCCGTACGTCGCGGCGAGCTCGTCGTGCTGCCCACGGACACCCTGTACGGGATCGGCGCGGACGCCTTCAGCGCGGAGGCCGTCGGCGACCTGCTCGCCGCCAAGGGGCGCGGCCGCAACATGCCCACCCCCGTCCTCATCGGCTCCCCGAACACCCTGCACGGCCTGGTCACCGACTTCTCCGAGCAGGCGTGGGAGCTCGTCGACGCCTTCTGGCCCGGCGCGCTGACCCTCGTCGCCAAGCACCAGCCCTCGCTGGCGTGGGACCTGGGCGAGACCGGCGGCACGGTGGCCGTACGCATGCCCCTGCACCCCGTCGCGATCGAGCTGCTGACCGAGGTCGGCCCGATGGCGGTGTCCTCGGCGAACCTGACCGGACACCCGGCGCCGGAGGACTGCGACGCGGCCCGCGAGATGCTCGGCGACTCCGTGTCCGTGTACCTGGACGGCGGTCCGACCCCGGGCATGCAGCCCTCGTCGATCGTCGACGTCACCGGGAAGGTTCCCGTCCTGCTGCGCGAGGGGGCGCTGACCGCCGAGCAGCTGCGGGAGGTCGTACCCGACCTCGAGGTGGCCCCGTGAGCCCTGAGGGGCGTGGCATAGCCGGGGACAGCACCTTCCGCATACTCCACGTCAGCACCGGCAACGTCTGCCGCTCGCCCATCACCGAGCGGCTGACGCGGCACGCGCTGTCCCACCGGCTCGGGGGCCCCGTCACCGGCGACCTGATCGTGGAGAGCGCGGGCACCTGGGGCCACGAGGGCGCGCCCATGGAGGCCAACGCGGCCGCCGTGCTGGCCGACTTCGGGGCGGACGCCTCCGGGTTCACCGGCCGGGAACTCCTGGACGAGCACGTCATACGCGCGGACCTGGTCCTGACCGCCACCCGCGACCACCGCGCCCAGGTGATCTCGATGGGGCACTCGGCGGGGCTGCGCACCTTCACCCTGAAGGAGTTCACCCGGCTGGTGCGGGCGATAGACCCGGCGACGCTGCCGCCGCTGGAGGACGGGATGGTGGAGCGGGCCCGAGCGCTGGTCCGTGCCGCCGCCGCTCTACGCGGGTGGCTCCTCGCGCCGTCCCCGGACGCGGACGAGGTGTACGACCCGTACGGGGCGCCGATCACCTTCTTCCGCTCGATCGGCGACGAGATCAACCAGGCGCTGGACCCCGTGGTCACGGCCCTGACGGGCGTCACCGCTTCCCGCTGACGGGTGCCGCAGGGCGGGATGCGCACGGGCGGCCTACAGTGGCTGGTACCCGGTATGCGGTACCCCCCTGGAGTCGCGCCATGAGCGTCATCACCCAGCCCCTGGACCTGCTGCGGCAGCAGGATCCGCAGATGGCCGACGTCCTCGACGGGGAGCGGCAGCGGCAGGCGGAGGGGCTGCAGCTGATCGCCGCCGAGAACTTCACCTCGGCCGCCGTGCTCACCGCACTCGGATCGCCGCTCGCCAACAAGTACGCCGAGGGGTACCCCGGCGCCCGCCACCACGGCGGCTGCGAGTACGCCGACCTGGCCGAGCGGATCGCCGTCGAGCGGGCCCGCGCCCTCTTCGGCGCCGAGCACGCGAACGTGCAGCCGCACTCCGGATCGGCCGCAGTGCTCGCCGCGTACGCCGCGCTGCTGCAGCCCGGGGACACCGTGCTGGCGATGGCGCTCACCTCCGGGGGACACCTCACCCACGGGTCGCCCGCGAACTTCTCCGGGCGCTGGTTCGACTTCGTCGGGTACGGCGTGGACGCCGAGACCGGGCTCATCGACTACGCCGAGGTGCAGCGGCTCGCGCACGAGCACCGGCCCAAGGCCATCGTGTGCGGGTCCATCTCCTATCCGCGGCACCCCGAGTACTCCGCGTTCCGGGAGATCGCCGACGAGGTCGGGGCCTTCCTCATCGCCGACGCCGCCCACCCCATCGGCCTCGTGGCCGGCGGGGCCGCGCCCAGCCCCGTGCCCTACGCCGACATCGTCGTGGCCACCACCCACAAGGTGCTCCGGGGTCCGCGCGGCGGGATGATCCTGTGCGGGGCCGAGTTCGCGGAGCGGATCGACCGGGCGGTGTTCCCCTTCACCCAGGGCGGCCCGCAGATGCACACCATCGCCGCCAAGGCCGTGGCCTTCGGTGAGGCCGCCGGGCCCGCCTTCACCTCCTACGCGCACCGGGTGGTCGCCAACGGCCGCGCCCTGGCCGACGCGCTCGCCGCCCGCGGCTTCGCGATCACCACGGGCGGGACCGACACCCACCTGATCACCGCCGACCCCGCACCGCTGGGCCTCGACGGCGCGGGCGCCCGGGGCCGGCTCGCCGCCGCCGGCATCGTGCTGGACACCTGCGCCCTTCCTTACGGTGATCAGCGCGGCATCCGCCTCGGCACCGCGGCGGTGACCACGCAGGGGATGGGGGAGCCGCAGATGGGCCGGATCGCCGAGCTGTTCACGGCCGCGCTGACGGGCGGGGAGCCGGCGAAGATCCGTAGGGACGTCAACGAGCTGGTGGTCAGTTTTCCGCCGTATGGGGTTTAAGCGGGGCAAGTGCGACGTACCGCAACCGGGATACCGCCCCTGCGCGTCCCCGACAGTGAGTACATCGCAGCTAGTGTGTGGGGCTGAGATGGCCGGCGATACATCTGGGGCAGCCCGTGCGTGAATATCTGCTGACGCTTTGCGTCACGGTCGCGGTGACTTATCTACTCACCGGGCCCGTGCGGAAGTTCGCGATCGCCGTGGGCGCGATGCCGGAGATCCGTGCGCGCGACGTGCACCGGGAGCCGACTCCGCGGCTCGGCGGCATCGCGATGTTCGGCGGACTGTGCGCCGGCCTGCTCGTCGCGGACCACCTGCAGAACCTCAACGGGGTCTTCGAGCTGTCGAACGAGCCGCGGGCCCTGCTCTCCGGGGCGGCCCTGATCTGGCTGGTCGGCGTACTCGACGACAAGTTCGAGCTCGACGCCCTGATCAAGCTCGGCGCGCAGATGATCTCCGCCGGCGTGATGTGCATGCAGGGTCTGACCATCCTGTGGATTCCGGTTCCCGGCATCGGCTCGGTCTCGCTCACCCCCTGGCAGGGCAACCTGCTCACCGTGGCCCTCGTCGTGATCACCATCAACGCGGTGAACTTCGTGGACGGCCTCGACGGCCTCGCCGCCGGCATGGTCTGCATCGCGACCTGTGCGTTCTTCCTCTACGCGTACCGCATCTGGTTCGGCTACGGGATCGAGGCGGCCGCGCCCGCGACCCTCTTCGCCGCCATCCTGATGGGCATGTGCCTCGGCTTCCTGCCGCACAACATGCACCCCGCCCGGATCTTCATGGGCGACTCCGGCTCGATGCTCATCGGCCTGGTGCTGGCCGCCGCCGCCATCTCCGTCACCGGACAGGTGGACCCGGACGCGATGGCCCTGTTCGTGGGCGGCGAGCGCAACGCGACCCACGCGATGCTGCCGGTCTTCATCCCGCTGATCCTGCCGCTCACGATCATCGCGATCCCGATGACGGACCTGGTGCTGGCCATCGTGCGGCGCACCTGGAAGGGCCAGTCGCCCTTCGCCGCGGACCGCGGGCACCTGCACCACCGACTGCTGGAACTCGGGCATTCGCACAGCCGGGCCGTGCTCATCATGTATTTCTGGTCAGGATTGATCGCCTTCGGCACCGTGGCGTATTCGGTGCATTCCGCCTCCATGTGGATCGTGCTGGCGATTTCCGCACTGAGCGCCGTGGGCCTGTTGCTGCTCCTGCTGCCCCGGTTCACCCCGAGGGCCCCGCGCTGGGCGGAGCGGCTGGTCCCGCCGCGCTACCGGCACGCCGAACGGGCCGCGGAGGCAGCCCTGCAGGACGCCTCGGCGGCGGAGCCGGAGCCGGCCCGGCCGATCGCGGCGGGAGTGTCCGGCGTCAACGGGGCGACCGCCATCGGCCCCCGTTCGCGCTTCCCCGACCGGCGTAAGGCCGGATCCTCCCGCTGACGTCCTGGACGCATGTCGGACATGAACGCCCTTTACCAGACAAGCCACTTGCGTGTCGCGCACACACGCGCAGGGTCACTCTCATGTGTGACAGTCCGCACACCCTCCGAGTAAAGCTCTCATCAAATACTTTGTGATACCGTTCACTAAACCCGGCGACAGAGCCGAAGGACCGTAGTGCGACGGTCCATTGGCCCGAGGTTCCCTCTCGGACCGGGCTTACGCTCGTCCTGTACGAGTCCCAGTGCCCCCACCACCACGCGGAGCAAACCGCCATGCGGTCAGATGACGTCCGATCCCTCCTGCAATCCGCCGTTCCCACGGCCGTCGCCGGCGCTCTCGCCGCCGTCATCAGTGGGATCGTCGCCGGTGGCAAGGGGGCCGTGGGCGCCGTCGTCGCGACGGTCGTGGTGATGCTGTTCATGGGCATCGGATTCCTCGTACTGCAGCGCACGGCGAAATCACTTCCGCACCTGTTCCAGGCCATGGGGCTCATGCTCTACACGGCCCAGATCCTGCTGCTCTTCGTCTTTCTCGCCGTGTTCAAGAACACGACGCTGTTCAACCCCAAGGCCTTCGCCATCACGCTCGTCGTCACCACCCTGGTGTGGATCGCCGCACAGGCGCGTGCTCATATGAAGGCCAAGATCCTCTACGTCGAACCTGACTCGATGAAGGGCGACAAGCCCGGAAATTCGGGCCAGAAGCCGTGAGGGGTAGGGGCGAAATAAGTACGCGTTCGGGATGCTGCTATCGTCCGGTTTCAACTGTGGCAATGCTGGCGCGGGCATCTGAGCTGACGCCTGTCCCATCGCGAGGCTCGATGCCCGAACGCCGCCCCCACATCCGTTACACCAGTCCAGTGCCGAACAGCGGCTGTCCGCCGCGCCGACACAACGAGGTTGCCGTACCTATGCGCCACGCTGAAGGAGCCCGCGGTGAGTGCTGACCCGACGACGGTGCTCGCCTTCGAGACCGATTGCCACATCTTCGACGGTTGTGGTTTCCCGGCTCCCGGCCTGCACTCGTTCCTGTTCGAGCCGATCTTCGGGGACGGTGACAGCAACGCGTACTTCAACAAGACGATGCTGCTCGCCCTGCTCGGCACGGTCGTCATCGTCGCCTTCTTCTGGGCCGCCTTCCGCAAGCCGAAGGTCGTCCCGGGCAAGCTGCAGATGGTGGCCGAGGCCGGCTACGACTTCGTGCGCCGCGGCATCGTCTACGAGACGCTGGGCAAGAAGGAGGGCGAGAAGTACGTCCCCTTCATGGTCTCGCTGTTCTTCTTCGTCTGGATCCTGAACCTCTGGTCGATCATTCCGATCGCCCAGTTCCCGGTGACGGCGATCTTCTCGTACCCGGTCGGCCTCGCGCTGATCGTCTACGTGATCTGGATGAGCGTGACGTTCAAGCGTCACGGCTTCGTCGGCGGCTTCAAGAACCTGACCGGCTACGACAAGACGCTCGGCCCGGTCCTGCCGCTGGTCATGGTCATCGAGTTCTTCTCGAACGTGATCGTCCGCCCCTTCACCCACGCGGTCCGACTGTTTGCGAACATGTTCGCCGGTCACACGCTGCTGCTGCTGTTCACCATCGCCAGCTGGTACCTGCTGAACGGGATTGGCATCGCTTACGCGGGCGTCTCGTTCGTCATGGTCGTCGTGATGACCGCGTTCGAACTCTTCATCCAGGCTGTCCAGGCGTACGTCTTCGTTCTCCTGGCCTGCAGCTTCCTGCAGGGCGCGCTCGCCGAGCACCACTGAGCCACGGCTCGCTCCTGCAATCCCCCCGAATCGTCCGGTGGCCAACCCCCACCGGTCCATGAAAGAGAAGGAAGAACTGGCATGTCCCAGATCCTCGCTGCTGCCACCGAAGGCGTCACCGGCTCCCTCAGCTCTGTCGGCTACGGCCTCGCGGCCATCGGCCCCGGCGTCGGCGTCGGCATCATCTTCGGTAACGGCACGCAGGCTCTTGCCCGTCAGCCCGAGGCTGCCGGTCTGATCCGCGCCAACCAGATCCTCGGCTTCGCCTTCTGTGAGGCGCTCGCCCTCATCGGTCTGGTCATGCCGTTCGTCTACTAAGACGAACCCAACGACTAGTCCGAATCGACGAAAGGCACTGATGTGAACCTCCTGGTTCTCGCGGCTGAGGGTAAGGAAAACCCCCTCATTCCGCCGATCCCCGAGCTCGTCATCGGTCTGATCGCCTTCGTCATCGTCTTCGGTTTCCTCGCGAAGAAGCTCCTCCCGAACATCAACAAGGTTCTGGACGAGCGCCGCGAGGCCATCGAAGGCGGTATCGAAAAGGCTGAGGCCGCTCAGACCGAGGCTCAGAGCGTGCTGGAGCAGTACAAGGCCCAGCTCGCCGAAGCCCGGCACGAGGCCGCTCGCCTGCGCCAGGACGCTCTGGAGCAGGGCACTGCGCTGAAGGAAGAACTTCGCGCAGAGGGCCAGCGGCAGCGTGAGGAGATCATCGCTGCCGGTCACGCCCAGATCGCGGCTGACCGCAAGGCCGCCTCTTCCGCCCTCCGTCAGGACGTCGGCAAGCTGGCGACCGACCTGGCCGGAAAGCTTGTCGGCGAGTCCCTCGAGGACCACGCCCGACAGAGCCGCACGATCGACCGTTTCCTCAGCGAGCTTGAGGAGAAGGCCGAGGCCGCCCGATGAACGGAGCGAGCCGCGACGCGCTGGCCACCGCCCGCGAGCGTCTCGACGCGCTGACGGACAACACGTCCGTCGACGCGGCGAAGCTCGCCGGCGAGCTGGCGGCCGTCACCGCGCTGCTCGACCGTGAGGTCTCGCTGCGTCGGGTCATCACGGACCCGGCGCAGTCCGGCGAGGCCAAGGCCGAGCTGGCAGGCCGTCTGCTCGGCGGCCAGGTGGGCGGGGAAACCCTCGACCTGGTGTCCGGCATGGTCCGGTCCCGCTGGTCGCAGTCCCGTGACCTGGTGGACTCGCTCGAGGTCCTGGCGGCCACCGCCGACCTCACGGCGGCCCAGGCCGCCGGTGGCCTCGACGACGTCGAGGACGAGCTGTTCCGCTTCGGCCGGATCGTCACCTCGAACACCGAGCTGCGCGCAGCACTGACCGACCGGTCGGCCACCGCCGCCGCCAAGAGCCAGCTGCTCCGCAGCCTGCTCGGCGGCAAGGCGAACGCCGTCACCGAGCGGCTGGTCACGCGTCTCGTCACGCACCCGCGTGGACGTAGCCTGGAAGCGGGCCTCGAGTCCCTTTCGAAGGTCGCCGCCGAGCGTCGTGGCCGCATGGTCGCCACCGTGACCACCGCGGTTCCGCTCAGCGACGTCCAGAAGCAGCGTCTCGGCGCGGTGCTGGCCAAGCTGTACGGCCGCCCGATGCACCTGAACCTCGACGTGGACCCCACGGTCCTCGGCGGGATCTCGGTGCGGGTCGGCGACGAGGTCATCGACGGCACCATCGCGGACCGCATCGCCGAGGCGTCGCGCCGCATGGCCGGCTGACCAGCCACACATTAGAAAAAAGTATTGCTAGCGGCCCGGTTGGGCCGTGCAGAACTTGCAGAAGATTCCTGGGGGTCGCCCCCAGACCCCTAAGAAGCTTCAGGCCCAACAAGGAGAGCAGGGAACCCAGATGGCGGAGCTCACGATCCGGCCGGAGGAGATCCGGGACGCACTGGAGAACTTTGTCCAGTCGTACCAGCCGGACGCGGCCTCGCGCGAGGAGGTCGGAACGGTCAGCGTTGCCGGCGACGGCATCGCGAAGGTGGAGGGCCTGCCCTCCGCCATGGCGAACGAACTGCTGAAGTTCGAGGACGGAACCCTCGGTCTCGCCCTGAACCTCGACGAGCGCGAGATCGGCGCCGTCGTCCTCGGCGAGTTCAGCGGTATCGAAGAGGGCCAGCCGGTGCAGCGCACTGGTGAGGTGCTCTCCGTCGGCGTCGGCGAGGGTTACCTCGGCCGCGTCGTCGACCCGCTCGGCAACCCGATCGACGGCCTCGGCGAGATCGCGACCGAGGGCCGCCGCGCCCTCGAGCTGCAGGCCCCCGGCGTCATGGTCCGCAAGTCGGTCCACGAGCCGATGCAGACCGGCTACAAGGCGATCGACGCGATGGTGCCGGTCGGCCGTGGTCAGCGTCAGCTGATCATCGGTGACCGTCAGACCGGCAAGACCGCTCTTGCCGTCGACACGATCATCAACCAGCGCGACAACTGGCGCTCGGGCGACGTGAACAAGCAGGTTCGCTGCATCTACGTCGCCATCGGCCAGAAGGGCTCGACCATCGCGTCCGTTCGCGGCGCCCTGGAAGACGCCGGTGCGCTCGAGTACACGACGATCGTCGCCGCCCCGGCGTCCGACCCGGCCGGCTTCAAGTACCTGGCGCCGTACACCGGTTCGGCCATCGGCCAGCACTGGATGTACGCCGGCAAGCACGTCCTGATCATCTTCGACGACCTGTCGAAGCAGGCCGACGCCTACCGCGCCGTGTCGCTGCTGCTGCGCCGTCCGCCGGGCCGCGAGGCCTACCCGGGCGACGTCTTCTACTTGCACTCCCGTCTGCTGGAGCGTTGCGCCAAGCTCTCCGACGACATGGGTGCCGGTTCGATGACCGGTCTGCCGATCGTCGAGACCAAGGCGAACGACGTGTCGGCGTTCATCCCGACCAACGTCATCTCCATCACCGACGGCCAGTGCTTCCTTGAGTCCGACCTGTTCAACGCGGGCCAGCGCCCGGCGCTGAACGTCGGTATCTCGGTCTCCCGCGTCGGTGGCTCGGCCCAGCACAAGGCCATGAAGCAGGTTTCCGGCCGTCTGCGCCTGGACCTCGCCCAGTACCGCGAGCTGGAGGCGTTCGCCGCCTTCGGTTCCGACCTGGACGCCGCCTCGAAGGCCTCGCTGGAGCGCGGCAAGCGTCTGGTGGAGCTGCTGAAGCAGGGCCAGTACCAGCCGATGCCCGTCGAGGAGCAGGTCATCTCCGTCTGGGCCGGCACCACCGGCAAGATGGACGAAGTCCCGGTCAACGACATCCGTCGCTTCGAGTCGGAGCTGCTGGAGCACCTGCGCGTCTCGCGCAAGGACCTCCTCACCTCCATCGCGGACGGCGGCAAGATGTCGGACGACACCCTCACCTCCATCGCTGACGCCATCGCTGACTTCAAGCGTGGGTTCGAGACCTCGGACGGCAAGCTCCTGGGCGAGGACGCGCCGGCCGTCAACGTCTCCAAGTGACGACGGAAGGAAGCTGACTCATGGGAGCGCAGCTCCGGGTCTACAAGCGTCGTATCCGTGCCGTCACGGCGACCAAGAAGATCACCAAGGCGATGGAAATGATCGCCGCCTCGCGCATCGTCAAGGCGCAGCGCAAGGTGGCGGCATCGATGCCGTACGCGACCGAGCTCACCCGTGCGGTGACCGCGGTGGCGACCGGTTCGAACACCAAGCACGCCCTGACGACCGAGGTCGAGGCACCGGTGCGTGCCGCGGTCCTGCTCATCACGAGCGACCGCGGTCTGGCCGGCGGCTACTCCTCGAACGCCATCAAGCAGGCGGAGCGGCTCACCGAGCGGCTCCGCGGCGAGGGCAAGGAGGTCGACACCTACATCGTCGGCCGCAAGGGTGTCGCCTACTACGGCTTCCGTGAGCGCAAGGTCGCGGAATCGTGGACCGGCTTCACCGACAGCCCGGCCTACGCCGACGCCAAGCGCGTCGCGGCGCCGCTGATCGAGGCCATCCAGACGGTCACGGCCGAGGGTGGCGTCGACGAGCTGCACATCGTCTACACGGAATTCGTGTCGATGATGACGCAGAACGCGGTGGACGGCCGGATGCTGCCGCTCAGCCTCGACAAGGTCGAAGAAGAGACCGGCGCGAAGGGCGAGATCCTTCCGCTGTTCGACTTCGAGCCGTCGGCGGAGGACGTCCTCGACGCCCTTCTGCCGCGCTACGTCGAGAGCCGCATCTACAACGCACTGCTGCAGTCGGCCGCTTCCGAGCACGCCGCCCGCCGCCGCGCGATGAAGTCGGCCACCGACAACGCCGGGGATCTCATCAAGAGCCTCTCCCGGCTTGCCAACGCGGCCCGCCAGGCCGAAATCACCCAGGAAATCAGCGAGATCGTCGGTGGCGCCAGCGCCATGGCAGACGCGACCGCGGGGAGTGACAAGTAATGACGACCATTGAGACGGCCGCCGCCACGGGCCGCGTCGCCCGGGTCATCGGCCCGGTCGTCGACGTGGAGTTCCCCGTCGACGCCATGCCCGAGATCTACAACGCCCTCAAGGTCGAGGTCGCAGACCCGGCCGAGGACGGCAAGCTCAAGACCCTGACCCTCGAGGTCGCGCAGCACCTGGGTGACGGCCTCGTCCGTACCATCTCGATGCAGCCGACCGACGGTCTGGTCCGCCAGGCCACGGTGGTCAACACGGGCGAGGGCATCACCGTCCCCGTCGGTGACTTCACCAAGGGCAAGGTCTTCAACACCCTGGGTGAGGTGCTGAACTACCCGGAGGAGAACGCCAACGTCACCGAGCGCTGGCCGATCCACCGCAAGGCCCCTCGCTTCGACGAGCTCGAGTCGAAGACCGAGATGTTCGAGACCGGCGTCAA
The DNA here is from genome assembly GCF_042888445.1 of Streptomyces sp. NPDC002886. Classification (NCBI taxonomy): domain Bacteria; kingdom Bacillati; phylum Actinomycetota; class Actinomycetes; order Kitasatosporales; family Streptomycetaceae; genus Streptomyces; species Streptomyces sp. NPDC002886. Next base: position 390,107 of record NZ_JBIAPV010000003.1, on the reverse strand, counting down.
GGTCATCGACCTTCTCACCCCGTACGTCAAGGGTGGAAAGATCGGTCTGTTCGGTGGTGCCGGTGTCGGCAAGACCGTTCTGATCCAGGAAATGATCTACCGCGTCGCCAACAACCACGACGGTGTGTCGGTCTTCGCGGGCGTCGGTGAGCGTACCCGTGAGGGCAACGACCTCATCGAGGAAATGGCCGAGTCCGGCGTCATCGACAAGACGGCGCTTGTCTTCGGTCAGATGGACGAGCCGCCGGGCACGCGTCTTCGCGTCGCGCTGGCCGGTCTGACCATGGCGGAGTACTTCCGCGATGTGCAGAAGCAGGACGTGCTCTTCTTCATCGACAACATCTTCCGTTACACCCAGGCCGGTTCGGAGGTGTCGACCCTTCTGGGCCGCATGCCGTCCGCCGTGGGTTACCAGCCGAACCTGGCTGACGAGATGGGTCTGCTGCAGGAGCGCATCACCTCGACCCGCGGTCACTCGATCACCTCGATGCAGGCGATCTACGTCCCCGCGGACGACCTGACCGACCCGGCGCCGGCCACCACCTTCGCCCACCTCGACGCGACGACGGTTCTTTCCCGTCCGATCTCCGAGAAGGGCATCTACCCGGCCGTGGACCCGCTGGACTCGACGTCCCGCATCCTCGACCCGCGGTACATCGCGGCGGACCACTACGCCACGGCGATGCGCGTCAAGGGGATCCTGCAGAAGTACAAGGACCTCCAGGACATCATCGCGATCCTCGGTATCGACGAGCTGGGCGAGGAGGACAAGCTCGTTGTCCACCGTGCCCGTCGTGTCGAGCGCTTCCTGTCGCAGAACACGCACGTCGCCAAGCAGTTCACCGGCGTCGACGGTTCGGACGTTCCGCTCGACGAGTCGATCGTGGCCTTCAACGCAATCTGCGACGGAGACTACGACCACTTCCCCGAGCAGGCGTTCTTCCTGTGCGGTGGCATCGAGGACCTGAAGGCGAACGCCAAGGAGCTGGGCGTCTCCTGAAGCCGCGCTCATCCGTGAGCACAGCTGAATGACGGAGAGGGGCGGGTGTGTCCCGTCCCTCTCCTCACGCCCATTAGAATTTGACCCAACACCCGGCCATACCGCCGGGTGGTGACCCGAGGAGCCACCATGGCTGCTGAGCTGCACGTCGAGCTGGTCGCGGCGGACCGGAATGTCTGGTCCGGCGAGGCCACCCTGGTTGTCGCCCGCACCACGTCCGGCGACATCGGCGTCATGCCCGGTCACCAGCCGCTTCTCGGTGTGCTGGAATCGGGCCCGGTGACCATCCGCGCCGTCGGGGGCAACACTGTTGTCGCCGCGGTGCACGGCGGATTCATCTCGTTCGCGGACAACAAGTTGTCGCTGCTGGCCGAGATCGCCGAGCTTGCCGACGAGATCGACGTCGAGCGGGCGGAGCGGGCACTGGAGCGCGCGAAGTCGGAGACCGATTCGGCCTCCGAGCGTCGCGCCGATGTCCGGCTGCGCGCGGTTTCGGGGCGCTAAGCCCCGGTACTGTTAAGAGTTTCAAACCTCAGCCGCGGCCTGTTCCGGAATTTTCCGGACCGGGTCGCGGCTGAGGCGATGCGGGTCCGCACCAGACTCCGTCTGGTAGGAACGCTGTCGTCCGGGTTTTTTCGATGAGCGAGGAGGTCGGTGAAAGATGCTCCTCGCTCTGCTTGTGAGCGGCCTGGTCGTCGTAGCCCTGGTGGTGATCGGGCTCTTTGTGTTCGGGCTGCGCCGCAGGCTGATCCAGCGCTCCGGCGGCACCTTCGACTGCAGCATGCGCTGGGGCGTGTCCGAGGAACCGGACGTCTCCGGCAAGGGCTGGGTGTACGGGGTCGCGCGCTACAGCGGTGACCGCATCGACTGGTTCCGTGTCTTCAGCTACTCCCCGCGGCCGCGCCGGCTGCTGGAGCGGTCCTCCATCGAGGTCGTCGCCCGCCGTGCGCCCGAGGGCGAGGAGGAGCTGGCCCTGCTCTCCGACGCCGTCGTACTGTGCTGCGCGCACCGCGGCACCCGCCTGGAGCTGGCGATGAGCGATGACGCGCTGACCGGTTTCCTGGCCTGGCTGGAGGCCGCGCCCCCCGGGCAACGGGTGAACGTGGCCTGAGGGCCGGTGGCGCCGGGTCGTTCCCGCCGGACGGAGTCCGGCGCGGCGGCGCGAAGCCGGGGAGGCCCCCGGGGCCGAGCCGTGCGAGCGGCGGGTGAAGAAGGAGAAGCCGGGGAGACGGGGGCGGACCCGTCTCCCCGGCTTCGTCTTTCACCGGGCCGTGCGGTCAGGGGTTACGAGAGACCGGCGTGGACCGCCTGGGCCAGTTCGCCGTTCGCGGTGTCGCCGCTGAACTCCCAGTAAAAGGCTCCCCTGAGACCCTGCTGCTTCGTCCAGGTCATCTTCGAGGCGATGGTGGCGGGGGTGTCGTAGCTCCACCAGTTGCTGCCGCACTTGGCGTACGCCGTGCCCGCGATGGTGCCGGTCGAGGGGCAGCTGCCCTTGAGGACCTTGTAGTCCTCGATGCCCTGCTCGTAGGTGCCCGGGGCCGGGCCGGTGGCGGTGCCGCCGGGCGTGGCCTGGGTGACGCCGGTCCAGCCGCGGCCGTAGAAGCCGATGCCGAGGTTGAGCTTGGAGCCGGCGATGCCCTTGCCCTTGAGCTTGGTGATCGCGGCCTCGGAGTTGAATCCGGCGATCGGGATGCCGGTGTACGAGGTGAGCGGGGAGTGCGGGGCCGTCGGGCCCTGCGCCGCCCACGCGCCGAAGAAGTCGTAGGTCATGACGTTGTAGAAGTCGACGTACTGGGCGGCGCCCGCGTAGTCGGCCGCGTCGAGCTTGCCGCCGTTGGAGCCGTCGGCGGAGATGGCGGCGGTCACCAGGTTGCTGCTGCCGAACTTGGTGCGCAGCGCGGAGAGGACGTTCTTCAGGGAGGCCGCCCCGCTGGTGTCGCAGGACAGGCCGCAGGCGTTCGGGTACTCCCAGTCGATGTCGATGCCGTCGAAGACGTCGGCCCAGCGCGGGTCCTCGACCAGGTCGTAGCAGGACTGGGCGAAGGCGGCCGGGTTGGCCGCGGCCTGGCCGAAGCCGCCGGACCAGGTCCAGCCGCCGAAGGAGTAGAGGACCTTGATGTTCGGGTACTTCTTCTTCAGCTGGCGCAGCTGGTTGAAGTTGCCCGCGACCGGCTGGTCCCAGGTGTCGGCGGTGCCGGACACGCTGGAGCCCGCGTCGTAGGTCTTCTGGTAGTCGGCGTAGGCGTCACCGATCGTGCACTTTCCGCCCTGGACGTTGCCGAAGGCGTAGTTGATGTGCGTGATCTTCGCGGCGCTGCCGGAGGTGACCAGGTTCTTCACGTGGTAGTTGCGCTGGTAGACGCCCCAGTTCGTGAAGTAGCCGAGCTTGACCGCGGATCCCGGGGTGCCGGGGTCGCCGGGGTCGGTTCCGCCGCCGCCGGTGGTGGTCACCGAGAGGGAGCCGGAGGAGGGGCCGGTCTGGTCGATGGTGTCGCGGGCGGTGACCGTGTAGGTGTAGGTGGTGCCCTTGGTCAGGCCCGAGTCCGTGTACGAGGGGCTGGTGACGGTGGCGATCTTGGCGCCGCCGCGGAAGACGTCGTAGTTCTTGACGCCCTTGTCGTCGGTGGCCGCGGCCCAGCCGAGGGTCAGCCCGGTGTCGGTGACGCCGCTGGCCGTGGGGGTGCCGGGGGCGCTGGGCGGGTTGTCCGTGGGGGTGGTGCCGCCGTCGCAGGTGCCGCCGTTGATCTTGCAGCCGCTGGGGGCGCCGGAGCCGGTGCCGTTGAAGCCGAAGCTGACGGTGGCGCCGGGGGCGAGGTTGCCGTTCCAGCCGAGGTTCTTGCCGGTCCAGTGGGTGCCCGAGCTGGTGACGGTGGCGTCCCAGGCGGAGGTGACGGCGGTGCCGGCCGGGTAGTCCCACTCCACGGCCCAGCTGCTGAGGGTGGTCGTGCCGGTGTTCTTCACCGTCCACTTGCCCTCGAAGCCGGAGCCCCAGTCGGAGACCTTGGTGTACGTCGCGGTGGCCGAGGCGGCCGCCTCGGCGGGACCGGCGATGGCCACGAGTCCGGCGACGGGCAGGGTGAGGACGGCCAGTGCGGCCGCGACTCTTCGAAACAGCGGTGCGCGTCGTGGGGGTGCTGTGCTCAAGGGTGCTCCTCCGAGGTCCGCAGCGGACGTGGGGACGGCCGCTGCATGGGGGTGGGACCTGCGCCGCCCGTGAGCGCGGCCGTGACGTCTTGTCATGGCACGCTCACCACAGTTGTGCGTGAGAGTAGAAAGGTCTGGACCAACCGTCAAGAGGTCCAGACCTCCCGTAGCGGCCTCGGATTCATTTCCGGCCGGATTCGACTAGAGCCCCAACTCCTGCGCCAGAACGGCTGCTTGGACCCGGCTGCGCAGCTCCAGCTTGGCCAGCACCCGGCTGACGTGGGTCTTCGCCGTGGCCTCCGCCATCTCCAGACGCACCGCGATCTCCGCGTTCGACAAGCCCTCGCCCAGGCACCCCAGCACCTCCCGCTCGCGCGGGGTCAGGGATTCCACCGTCGCCGGTACGGGCACCCGTACGGGCCGCGGGTCCGCGAACTCCGCGATCAGCCGCCGGGTCACCGCCGGGGCGATCAGGCCCTCCCCGCGCGCGACGGTCCGTACCGCCCCGAGCAGCTCCGCCGCGTCCGCGTCCTTCAGCAGGAAGCCCGCCGCGCCCGCGCGCAGGGCGCCGAAGACGTACTCGTCGTGGTCGAAGGTGGTGAGCACGAGGACGTCGGCCAGGCCCTCCGCGACCACCTGGCGGGTCGCCGACACCCCGTCCAGGCGGGGCATCTGCACGTCCATGAGCACCAGGTCGGGCCGCAGCTCGCGGGCCAGGCGCACGGCCTCCTCCCCGTCGGCGGCCTCGCCCGCCACCTCGATGTCGCCGGCGCTGCGCAGGATCAGGACCAGCCCGGCCCGTACCGCGCTCTGGTCCTCCGCCACCACGACCCTGATCGTCACGTCCGTACCGCCTCTTCTTCCACGGGCAGCGACGCCCGGACCCGCCAGACCGCGTCCGCGCGGCCCGCTTCGAAAGTTCCGCCGAGCAGTTCCGCCCGCTCGCGCATGCCGATCAGACCGGCGCCCGAGCCGGGGGCGCGGGGGCCGGGGCGCTCCCCGTAGGGGGAGTCGACCGCCACGCGCAGCGCGCCGGCCCCGGCCCTGCCCCCGCCCGCGGGGCGGTCGCGGGCCAGCCGGACCGTGACCGTGCCGGGGGCGGCGTGCTTGAGGGCGTTGGTCACCGACTCCTGGACGATCCGGTACGCCGCCAGCTCCACCGGGGCGGGCAGGGGCTCCCCGGACGGCCGGTCGCCACGGAGTACGAAGTCCAGCCCGCTCGCGGCCCCGTTCGTACGGGCCTGCGCCAGCAGGGCGTCCAGCCCGTCCAGCGAGGGCGTGGCGACGGCCTCCTCCCCGGCGCCCGCGTCACGCAGCAGCCCGATCAGCCGGCGCATCTCGGCCAGTCCCTGGACGCTGTTCTCGCGGATCACCCCGAGGGCCTCGCGGCTGGTGGCGGGGGAGTCGATGGAGAGCGCCGCGGTGGAGTGGATGGCGATGGCGGAGAGATGGTTGGCCACCATGTCGTGCAGTTCGCGTGCCATCCGGGCCCGCTCGGCGATGACCGCCTGGGACCGGTCCATTTCGGCCAGCAGCGCGGTCTGCTCCGCGCGCAGCCGGGCGGCGATGGCGGCCTCGCGGTGGTTGCGCAGGGTGGCCCCGGTCAGCGCCGGGCCGAAGCTGACGATGCCCGTGACCACGCCGATCAGCAGGGCCTGCGGGGTCCGCAGCCAGGCCACGGCGGCGATGGTCACGGCGACGGTGATCAGGCCGGTCTGGACCGGGAGTCGGCGGGCCATGGCCGGTTTGCCGTAGACGACGGCCGCGTACATCAGGTCGGTGAAGATCAGGACGGTGGCCAGGTTCCCCACGGTGAACTGGTCGGCGATCAGCCCGGCCGTGCCGACCGCCAGGGTCACCCGGGGCATGCTGCGGCGCAGCAGCTCCATCGGGCCGAGGACGAGGAGCGGGACCAGGGCCGCCCAGGCCGGGAACAGGTCCCGGCTGGGGGAGCTGTGCACCCCGAGCGACCACAGGACCAGGCCGGCGGCCACGCTGGCCAAGGCGAGCAGCACGTCGTCTCGGTGCGGTGGCGGGATCTTGAGGGTCACGGTCCCATCCAACAGGCTGCGGCGCGGGCGGGCGTCGCCATCGCGGCCGTCTTTCGGTCGGGCGCCCGTACATCGAAGGATGCAGGGCGGCCGCCCTGCATTCGTCACTGGCGACGAGGAAACGGCTCCCGGCGGGCGGGAAGCTGGAGTCATCCCCCCACCACAGGAACGGAGACTCCCGTGCTCGTCACCTTGATCATCGCCTGTGAAGTCGGCTTCTGGGTGCTGCTGGCCGGCGGTCTGGCCCTGCGCTACCTCGCGAAGATGCCGAAGACCGGCGCGGCCGTCCTGCTGTGCGAGCCGGTCCTGGAACTGGTGCTGCTGGTGGCCACCGCCGTGGACCTGCGCGGCGGCGCCGAGCCGGACTGGAAGCACGGGCTCGCCGCGCTCTACCTCGGCTACACCGTCGCCTACGGGCACTACACCGTGCGCTGGCTCGACGGCCACGCCGCGTACCGGCTGGCCGGCGGCCCGAAGCCGGCCGGCGTCGGCTACGGCGGGGCGCGGGCCGTCCACGAGTGGAAGCTGGTCGCGCGGACCGTCCTCGCGGCGGCCGTCGCGGCAGGCCTGCTGCAGGCCGCGATCTGGTACGTCGGCGCTTCGGGCGACACCGCGGCGCTGCGCGGGTGGCAGCTCACGGCCCTGCGGATGGTCGGCATCCACACCCTGATCGCCGTCACCTACACGGTGTGGCCGAAGCGGGCACCGGCGGCGAAGGCCGGCCTGCGCGACTCCGCGGACGCGCCCTAGGGCGTCTCTTTCGGATCTTGCCGGCCGAGCCCGCGTCGTCCGCCGGGGGACGGCCTCGTTCTGTCGCTGACGACAGGTCCTAGCGGTCGCCGCCCGGGACCCACAGGACGTCGCCGACCTCCTTGTTGGCCGTGCGGGCCAGGATGAAGAGGAGGTCGGAGAGGCGGTTGAGGTAGGTGGCCGTGAGCGGGTTCATGACCTCGCCGTGCGCCTCCAGGGCCGCCCAGGTGGAGCGCTCGGCGCGCCGGACCACCGTGCAGGCCTGGTGCAGGAGGGCCGCGCCGGGAGTGCCGCCGGGGAGGATGAAGCTGCGGAGCTTCTCCAGCTCGCCGTTGAAGAGGTCGCAGTCGGCCTCCAGCTTGTCCACGTAGAACTGCTCGACGCGCAGCGGCGGGTACTCGGGGTTCTCGGCGACCGGGGTGCAGAGGTCGGCGCCCACGTCGAACAGGTCGTTCTGCACACGGACCAGGACCTTCACGACATCGGCGGGCAGCGAGCCGAGCGCGATGGCCGTTCCGATGGCCGCGTTGGCCTCGTTGGCGTCGGCGTACGCCGAGATCCGCAGATCGGTCTTGGCCGTGCGGCTCATGTCGCCGAGCGCGGTCGTGCCCTTGTCGCCGGTACGGGTGTAGATGCGCGTGAGGTTCACCATGCCGCCACCCTAGTCCGGGTCAACTACGGTCCTCCGCCGCACTGCTGGGCCGTCCCGGTGTGATGTCCGTCATCTGAGACGTGACGCGTGTTACTTCGCGGTCACTGGGCCCCTCGCGGACGCTAGTCTCCGCCGGAGAACGAACGAGGCTGTGCCGTATCTGAGGCCGTGTCCTAGAAGAACGTGGGGTGTGCAGTGGCTGGGAAGCTCGCCGTCATCGGTGCCGGACTGATGGGTTCCGGAATCGCTCAGGTCTCCGCTCAAGCGGGTTGGGACGTCGTGCTGCGCGACGTCACCGATGCCGCTCTGACGCGCGGCACCGACGGGATCAAGGCCTCGTACGACCGGTTCGTCTCCAAGGGCAAGCTGACGGCCGAGGACGCCGAGGCGGCGCTCGCCCGCATCACCACGACCACCGAACTGGAAGCGGTCGCCGACGCCGACATCGTCGTCGAGGCCGTCTTCGAGAAGCTCGAGGTCAAGCACGAGATCTTCCGCGCCCTCGACAAGATCGTGCGCGAGGACGCGATCCTCGCCTCCAACACCTCCGCCATCCCGATCACCAAGATCGCGGCCGTGACGGAGCGTCCGGAGCGGGTCGTCGGCGCGCACTTCTTCTCGCCGGTCCCGATGATGCAGCTGTGCGAGCTCGTGCGCGGCTACAAGACGAGCGACGAAACCCTCGCCACCACCCGGGCGTTCGCCGAGTCCGTCGGCAAGACCTGCATCGTCGTCAACCGCGACGTCGCCGGCTTCGTGACGACCCGTCTCATCTCCGCGCTGGTCGTCGAGGCCGCGAAACTGTACGAATCGGGCGTCGCCTCGGCCGAGGACATCGACATCGCCTGCAAGCTCGGCTTCGGGCACGCCATGGGCCCGCTGGCCACCGCGGACCTCACCGGCGTCGACATCCTGCTGCACGCCACCAGCAACATCTACACGGAGTCGCAGGACGAGAAGTTCGCGCCGCCGGAGCTGATGCGCCGCATGGTGGACGCGGGCGACATCGGTCGCAAGAGCGGCCAGGGCTTCTACAAGCACTGAGCACCCGTTCGAATACCTGCACCCCACAGGGTGAATTAGGTATCGGTTCGCTCACGGTCGGCAACTTCCCCGCCCCCGAGGCAGTCAGTTGCAGTGAGAGTTGCCGACCAACGAACCAGTCGGACCATACGCAATCAGTACCGCGCTGCCGGGAGTACACATGCACATCAGGGGCGACCACGCCGAACTCGCTGTCGGGGGTCGCCTCGACGTGCGCAGCGCGGCGGACGCCCGTACGGTCCTGCACACCGCCCTCGACGACGGTCACGGCGACCTCGTGCTGGACCTCACCGGGCTCGACTCCTGGGACGCGACGGGCCTCGGCGTGATCATGGGCGCCCACCGCCGGGCCGGCCGGACCGGCCGGCGGCTCGTCCTGCGCGGAGTACCGCCCCAGATGCAGCGGCTGCTCGTGGCCACCCGGCTGCACCGGATCCTCGCGATCGAGGGCGGGCTGGAAGCGGAGTCGCTGCCGCGCGCGTGACCCCCGTACGCCGTCCGGACGCGGTCCGCATGCGGAGGCTGTGCGCCCCGCTCCACAGGGCCGACGCAAACGTAACGGTCCGGTGGTGAAGGCACCCCTGCGGTTCACGCCCCACCGGGCACGGTCTAGGGTTCGGGCGGAAACCGGACCACTAGCGACAGCGGCGTGAGCGAAGGCCGGGCGAGACGAGGGCGCACGGCGCGATACGGGGGACTTGGTCATGGACCGCAGCAGCACACAGGGGCAACCCGATCCGGTGGAACCTCCGGCGCGCGTGGTGACGCTCACGTCCGGGGACTTCACCCTCACCGTGAACCCCGTCGACGGCAGCGAGATCGTCCGCACGCACCGCCCCGGCGGCGAGCCCGCCCCCACCCCGGTCAAGCGCACCCCCGCGGCCCGCGCCTCCGCGGCGGCCGCCGTGCGGCCGCCCGTACCGCCGGGCGCCCCGGCCGGTGCGCGGACCCTGCTGGGCCGGGAGGAGGAGCGCGAGCGCCTCGTACGCCTCCTCGCGCGCGGCCGCTCCGTACGGCTGACCGGTCCGTCCGGATCCGGGCGCACGGCGCTGCTCGACGCGGTCGCCGAGGCCTGCGCGGACCTCGCCCCCGACGGGGTCGTACGGATCAGCGCGCAGGGCCACCAGCAGCCCGGCGAGCTGCTCCAGGCGCTGTACGCCACCGTGTACGAGGCTCCGGCCGAACGCCCCGACCGGGCCGTTCTCCTCGCCCGGGTGGCGGAGATAGGCGCCGTCGTCGTGATCGACGACCTCGACATGGGCGGCACCGCCCTCGACGACCTGCTGCGGGCCACGCCCGAGTGCGCGTACCTGCTGGCCGCCACCCCCGACAGCAAGGCCCCCTCCGACGACTCCCACCTCGAAGAGGTCTTCCTCGGCGGGCTGTCCCGCGCCCACTGCGTGGCCCTGCTCGAAACGGGCGCCGGACGGGCGCTCACCGACGAGGAAACGGCCTGGGCGGCCGACCTGAGCTTCGCCTCCGAGGGGCTGCCCCTGCGCTTCGTCCAGGCGGCCGCGCTGCTGCGACAGCGCGACGCGCTCAACCGCACCGGCTCCGAAGACGAGGCCGACGAGGGCGAGGAGCCCGGCGTCTTCGAGGAGAAGCCGCGCGACACCGTGTTCGTGCCGCTGCCGACGCTCGCCGAGGGCGCCGCCCCGGCGGAACTGCTCGCCTCACGGGTCAGCGAGTCGGCGCGCGCCGCGCTGCGGATCGCCTGCGCGCTGGGCGGGGAGCTGCCGCACCACGCGCACCTGCCCGCGCTGGTCGGCGACACGCACGCCGACACGGCCGTCGCCGAGCTGCTCGACTGCGGGCTGCTGACCCCCGTCGGGCCCCGCTACCAGCTGGCCGCCGGGGTCGCGCGGCAGCTGGAGGAGATCGGCTACGGGGACACCGCGGCCGAGGAGGCCCGTACGGCCGCCCGGCACTACGCCTGGTGGACCGGGCACACCTCCGTGAGCCCCGAGCGGGTCGCGGCGGAGGCCGACGCGGTGCTCGCGGCGCTGGCCGGGGCCGATGTCGTGGCCGCGGTCCTGCTCGCGCGGACGGCGGCACCGGCGTTCGCCGCCTCGCTGCGCTGGGAGGCCTGGGAGCGGGTGCTGCGCGCGGGCGCGGAGGCCGCGCGGAAGGCCGGCGAGGTCGCGGAGCAGGCGTACTTCCATCACGAACTGGGCGTACTGGCCCTGTGCGAGGGCCGGCTCGACCGGGCACGTGCCGAGCTGGAGGCCTCTACCGGGCTGCGCGGCGCGCTGGCCGACAAGCGGGGGACCGTGTCGGGACGGCGGGCCCTGGCCCTGGTCACCGACCGGGAGGCGGCGGGGACCCCGGTCTCGCCGCCCCTGCGACTGGCTCCGCCGGCGGCGCCGGGTGGTCCGGGTGCCCTGCCGGGTCCCGGTGGTCCGGGCGTTCCGGCGGCTCCCGGGGCTGCCGGGAGTCCACTTCCTGCCGGGCTCGCCGGGCTTGCCGGGCTTCCTGGGCCTCCCGGGCTTCCCCAGACCGGCCCGAAGCCGCAGTTCCCCGCACTTCTCGGAGCTCCGGGGTCTCCCTTCGGTCCCAGGGGCGCCGCGGCGCCGCGGTCTCCTGGGGGTCCGGGTGCCGCCGGTGTTTCCGCTGCCGCGGGGAGCGCGTTGGCCGCTGGTGCCGCTGGTGCCGCTGGTGCCGCTGGTGCCGCTGGTGCCGCTGGTGCCGCTGGTGCCGCTGGTGCCGCTGGCACCGCTGGTGCCGCCAGTGCGGCTGGTGCGGCTGGTGTGTCCGGAGCCGCGGGGAGCCCGTTGGCTGCCGGTGCTGCCGGTGCTGCCGGGTCGGCGTTGGTTCCCGGGGCTCGTAGTGCGGCCGGGGCGGCGTCCGCTCCGGTGGCGCCCTCGGCTCCCGTGACTCCGGCGACCCTGTCGAAGGCCCTCGCCGCCCTGCCCGAGGCGGGCTCCGGGGCCGCCCCCGGACCCGAGCGTGCGGCGGTGCGGGTTCCGGACGGCTTCACGACGGTCGTGCCCGCGGTGGCTCCGCCGGGCTCCGTCGCGCCCGCGACCCTGGCCGAGGTGTTCGAGGACGCCTTCCCGCTCACTCCCGAGCCGGCCCCGGCGCCCGGTGCGCTGCCCGAGCCGAAGCCGAGGCCCAGCCGCAAGCCGCTGCTGCTGGCCGCCGCCGGGGCGGTGACCGTCGTGGTGCTGGGCACGGTGGTCGCCCTGGCGATGACCACCGACGAGAAGAAGCCGCCCGTGCAGGCGCCGGCGGTGTCCACGGCCCCGAGCTCGGACGAGGCGCAGCCGCAGCCGAGTTCGGGGGATCCGAGCGGAGGCGATCCCTCGCCGGAGCCGTCGGCCTCGTCCGCGACGTCGCAGGCACCGGGTACGACCCCGACGCCGAGCAAGTCCCCCTCGGGGACGCCGAGCCCGACGCCGACTCCGTCGTCGTCGACCTCGGTGGTACCGCCTTCGCCGCCGGTGTCGAGCTCGCCCCCGCCGGTGAGCAGCCCGCCGCCTTCCCCGAGCCCGTCCGGCTCCGCGTCCCCGTCCGCGACACCGTCTCCCACGCAGACGGGGCCGACGGCCGTGCAGCCGAAGCCCCCCACGGATGCCGAGGGCGAGACGGAGACGGCGACTCCCTGAGGGCTTAGAACAGGCGGAGCTTGTCGTCCTCGATGCCGCGCATCGCGTTGTAGTCGAGGACGACGCAGTCCATGCCGCGGTCGTTCGCGAGGACGCGGGCCTGGGGCTTGATCTCCTGGGCCGCGAAGACGCCCTTGACCGGCGCCAGGTGCGGATCGCGGTTCAGCAGTTCCAGGTAGCGCGTGAGCTGTTCCACGCCGTCGATCTCGCCGCGGCGCTTGATCTCCACCGCCACCGTCGCGCCGGAGGCGTCCCGGCACAGGATGTCCACGGGTCCGATCGCGGTCATGTACTCGCGGCGGATCAGCGTGTAGCCCTCGCCGAGGGTCTCGATCCGGTCGGCCAGAAGCTCTTGCAGATGGGCCTCGACCCCGTCCTTGATCAGACCCGGGTCGATGCCCAGCTCGTGCGAGGAGTCGTGGAGGACTTCCTCCATGGTGATGATGAGCTTCTCGCCCGCCTTGTTGACGACGGTCCAGACGCCGGCCTCATCACCGCTCCCCTCCTTGAGGGTGCACGGCGGCGACATCCAGTTGAGCGGTTTGTACGCTCGGTCGTCCGCGTGGATCGAGACACTGCCGTCGGCCTTCACGAGGATCAGACGGGGTGCCGAGGGCAGATGGGCGGTGAGCCGGCCCGCGTAATCGACGGAGCAGCGGGCAATGACGAGACGCATGGTCGGCAACGCTACTCGACGAGAAGGCCTGTACGCGATTCGCCCCCGAAAGCCCCGTTCGAGGATGGCGCGTTGTATGCGCATTCTCCTGGTGCGGTACCCAATGGGCGCCTACCGTGGTGAGCGGGAGGTTGCGAAGCGTGCACGCTGCGTCGCGATCTCCCTCCCTGCCCGTAAGGCTCCGGCAACCCAATCGGCCGGAGTCGCGAGAGGAGAACCCATGTCGCTCGACGTCTCACCGGCCCTACTCGAACAGGCCGAGCGAGGCGAGGTCGACGAAGCCGCTTTCGTCGACTGCGTCCGGACCTCCCTGCCCTACGCATGGGAGATGGTCAGCTCGCTGGTGGCCCAGCTCAAGGTGGACGGCGGACAGTTCGCCGACAACCAGACGCCGCCGCCGGACGAGCAGGCGCGTGGCCAGCTGCTTCGCGCCCTCGCGAGTGACGCGATACGGGGTGCGCTGCAACGCCACTTCGGAGTGCGCCTGGCATTCCAGAACTGCCACCGGGTAGCGGTCTTCCCGCTGGATTCCTCGGTGGACGACCGGCTGGCCAAGTTCACTTCGATCCGTGGTCAGCTGCTGAACCAGTCGCCCGAGATGCGCGACTGTTAGCAGGAAGATCCGCACGACCAGTACGCCCGCACCACCGCACCTCGGTACCACCGCACCTCGGTACCACCGCACCTCCGTACGACCGCACTCCGCACCGCCGTACCACCGCACGACCGGTACCTCGCTGCCGCTCCGGTGCCAACGGAGCGGCAGCCCTGGTCTCAGCCCAGCCGGGGCAGCACCTCGGCGCCGAGGCGCCGGACGTTCTCCTCGGTCGAGGCGAGATCACCCGATCCCTCCGTCAGCAGGGCGAACCGCGTGATGCCCGTACGCTCCGACGTGGCCGCGAGCCGGTCCGCCGCCAGTTGCGGTGTGCCCACGGGATGCAGATCGCACAGGAGCTCGGTGTACGCGACCGGGTCCCGCATCGCCCGCTGCCGTCCGTCCACCGTGACGTGCGCGTCCAGGCCCTGCTTGAGCCAGCCCGGCATCGCCTTCAACAGCGTTTCGCGGGCGTCCGCCGTCCGGTCCGCCAGCTGGCAGACCCCGGCCGATACGTGGCCCGCCTCGGGCGAACGCCCCGCGGCCCGCGCCGTACGCCGCCACAGCTCGACCATGGCGGCCTTGTCCTCGTCCCCGCAGTGCATGCCCAGCAGCATGGGCAGTCCGCGCTCCGCGGCCATCCGGACCGAGCCGGGGGAGGTGCAGGCGACGATCAGTTCCGGCCCCGTCCCGTCGCCGTGCAGCGCCTCCGAAGCGCGCGGTACGACGGCCACTTCGCGGAAGCCGTACCGGCCGCCGGCCGCGGCCCCCGTCGCCGCCGGCGTCCCCACGCGCGGCTCGGCCAGCCAGCGCCGCAACAGGTCCAGATCCTCGGGGAAGCGGTTCTCGTACGCGTCGAGCCCGCCGCCGAAGACCTCCAGGTCCACCCAGGGCCCACCCCGGCCCACCCCCAGGGTGAACCGCCCCTCCGAGGTCAGGTGCAGCAGGGCCGCCTGCTCGCCCAGGGCCACCGGGTGGGTGCTCGGCAGCACGCTCACCGCCGTGCCCACGCGCAGCCGCCGGGTGCGGCCCAGCATCAGGGCCGCCAGCGTCACCGCGGACGGACAGACCCCGTACGGGACGAAGTGGTGCTCGGCGAGCCAGACCGAGTCGAGCCCGGCCTCCTCGGCGACCTCGGCCGTCCGCACCGCCCGGTGCAGTGCCTCGCCCTGTCCCTGGCCCGGGAACTGGGCCGCCAGTACAAATGCTCCTACGCGCATCGCCTTTAGCCTCCTCGCGGCTGACGCGGCCTCCCCCAGGCGGACCGGTTTCCTCATCGGCAACAACGTCTGACACGTGCCAAAGGCACGGCCTCACCGGAAAGTTATTGGGATTGTCAGGCCAGTCGCGCCAACCGGCCGCCCGGTACGGTGGTCGTCCTTCGGCCACCCTGCGGGTACCCCGTCTCGCTGCGCGTAGTCTGGGAGAAAGTCACTGCCGTCCGCCCATCCGTGAGGTATACGTGTCACCGCGCCACAACCGCCCCAGGGGCGGCGAGAATCCCGCCGATCGTTCGGACCAGGGCTCGGGCCCGGGAGCGGGAGGTCTGGACAGGTACGGCCTGGAGCGCACGGAGGAGTACCAGGGCGAGGACTGGAAGGTCCGGCACGTCGCGGGCGCGAGCGCCGCGGGCAAGCGCTACCGCTGCCCCGGCTGCGACCAGGAGATCCCCTCCGGTACCCCGCACCTTGTGGCCTGGCCCGAGTACGGCGGGGTCGACGACCGCCGGCACTGGCACAAGGCGTGCTGGAACGCGAAGGACCGCCGCACTTCCAAGGTGCAGCGGTCCCGCAACGCTCCCAAGTACTAGCCGCCCCCGGCGAAGGTGCCGTACTCGCCGTACTAGACGTCCCGGCGGCCGACCACCACGTACGAGGCGGCGACCGCGGCGCCCGTCACCAGCAGGATCAGCGCCATGTGGTTCAGGCCCCCCGGGAGCGCCATGCTCGCGCCCGACGACGGGTCGGAGGCGTTGGTCGGCATGCCGAACAGCTCCATCATCGCCACCGGCACGTTGTACTGGAGCAGCAGCCGGCCGACCGGGGCGACGGCCTCCCAGATGCTGAGCACCGCCCCTATCACCGGCGGCAGCGTGACGACGCCGAGCATCACGGCGATCGCCCCCGCCGAGTGCCGCACCAGCGCCCCCACCGCCAGCGCCAGGACGCCGAGCAGGGTGACGTACAGGCTGCCCACCAGCCCGGAGGCCCATTCGGAAGCCGAGTGCGCCCCGGCTTCGGCGCCGTCGCGCAGGATCGAGGCGGTCAGCCCCACCAGGCAGACCGAGCCGGCCGTGGTGAGGAACGCGGTGAGGCCGAAGACGAGGTACTTCGCGGTGAGCACCCGGTACCGGTCGGGGGCCGCCGTGAAGGTGGTGCGGGCCAGGCCCGTGCCGTGCTCGGAGGTGATCGTCAGCACCCCGAGCACCATCACGGCGAGCTGGCCGACCAGCAGTCCGAAGAGAGCGGGAGCGATGAACGGCATCTGCTCGTAGTCCACGTCCCGGGTCTGCACGATGACCGTGCCGCCGATGCCGACGACGAGCAGCACCAGCGAGCCGAGCGTCCACATCGTGGAGCGCACCGAGGTCAGCTTCGTCCACTCCGAGGCCAGCGCGTGCCCCAGGTGCGGCCGGGGCGTCGGCAGGGGCGAGGTGTAGCCCGCCGGGCCCTGGTCCCCGGCGGTCGCGGTCGTCGGGGCGGTCATCGCGAGTCCTCGGGCTTCTGCGCGGGGGTGCGCACGGGGTCGGGGGAGGGCTCGGCCGCGGGGGACGCGGCCCCGGGCCCGGCGAGCTCGCCGGGGCTGCCGGGCATCAGGAACGGCCGGTCGCCGGTCCCGGGCGGCGGGGGAGCGAAGAAGCCCGCCTGCGGGACCTGGAGGGCCTCGGCGGCCTCTTCCTCGTCCCACTTCGGCACGCTCAGCGGCTCGGGCTCCCACAGCTCGTTGCGCGGGTCCTCGGTGGAGGTGTACTCGACGGAGGACTGGGTCATCCGCATGTACGCCTCCTCCAGCGAGGCCCGGTGCGGCGACAGCTCCCACAGCCGGACGCCGGCCGCGTGCGCGAGGTCGGAGATCCGCGGCAGCTCCAGCCCGGTCACCCGCAGTGCCCCGTCGGGCTCCCGCAGGACCCGGCCGCCCGCCCTGGTGAGGACGGAGCCGAGGGTGTCCCAGCCACCGGGGTCGGTGTCGGCCGTGCGGACCCGGGCGAATCCGGCCGAGTTGTGGGTGATGAAGTCCTGGGTGCCCATGTCGGCGAGCAGCCGGCCCCGGCCGATCACGATCAGGTGGTCGGCGGTCAGCGCCATCTCGCTCATGAGGTGCGAGGAGACGAAGACGGTGCGGCCCTCGGAGGCGAGCCGGCGCATCAGATTGCGGACCCAGAGGATGCCCTCGGGGTCGAGTCCGTTGACCGGCTCGTCGAAGAGGAGCACCTGGGGATCGCCGAGCAGGGCGGTCGCGATGCCGAGCCGCTGGCCCATGCCGAGCGAGAAGCCCTTGGCGCGCTGCCGGGCCACGTCCTGGAGGCCCACGACGCCCAGCACCTCGTCCACCCGCTTCTCCGGGATCCCGGAGAGCTGGGCGATCGACAGCAGGTGGGTGCGGGCCCGGCGGCCGCCGTGGACGGCCTTGGCGTCGAGCAGGGCGCCTACGTGCCGCTGGGCGTTCGGGAGCTCGCGGAAGGGCAGGCCGTTGATCGTGACCCGGCCGGCGGTGGGCCGGTCCAGGCCGACGATCATGCGCATCGTGGTGGACTTCCCGGAGCCGTTGGGCCCCAGGAATCCCGTCACGTGACCGGGCTTGACCTGGAAGGACAGGTCGTCGACAGCGGTCTTCGCGCCGAAGCGCTTGGTCAGGCCGACTGCCTCGATCATCTTTGCTGCCCCTTGCCAGGCCGGGACGACTCTCGCCCGCGTAAGGGTTAAGAGGATATCCAGTCCCTTGCGGTTCCACGTCGTCCCGGACCCTGAGCTACCCCTGAGGTTCGACCCGGGGATCCCCCGTAGTACGTCAGGCGTCCCTCTTCTTGAGGACGAGGTAGCCGCCGAGGACCGAGGCGGCCACCCACAGGACCATGATCCCGAGGCCGCCCCAGGGGCCGTAGGGGGTTTCGGGGCTGCCCATGGCGTCCGGCACCACCTGCATGATCTTGGACCCGGCCTTGTCGGGCAGGTACTGGCCGTACTTGCGGGTCGTCTCGAAACCGCTGAGGACGTTCGAGACGATCAGGAAGAACGGGATCAGGATGCTGATCGAGGCGACCGAGCTGCGCAGCATGGTGGCCACGCCCATGGAGAACAGGGCGAGCAGGGCCATGTACACGCCGGCGCCGGTGACCGCCCGCAGGACGTTGTCCTCGCCGATGCCGATGCTCCTGCCGCCCAGGATCGCCTGGCCGAGGAAGAAGGACACGAAGCTGGTCAGCAGGCCGACCACCAGGGCCAGCGCCGTGGCCACGGCGAACTTGCCCATCAGGAAGGCGCCGCGCCGGGGCACGGCGGCCAGCGAGGTGCGGATCATGCCCGAGCTGTACTCGGTGCTGACGACCATCACCCCGAAGACGATCATGGCCAGTTGACCGAACTGCATGCCGGTGAAGCTCAGCAGGGTGGGGTCGAAGGTGGCCTGCTCGACCTCGCTCAGGTCGCCGAAGGTCGCGTTGACCAGGGCGGCGAATCCGGCGCCGAGCCCGACGGTGACGAGGAAGGCGAGGGCGAGGGTCCAGCTGGTCGAGGCGACCGTGCGGATCTTGGTCCACTCGGACTGGAGGACGGCGGGGAAAGCCATGATCACTCGCCGCCCTTGCGCTTCGCCTCGAAGCCGGCGCCCCACGCGGGTACGTCGGCCGGCCGGGCCGGATTGTCCAGCGCCATGCCGGGTGCCGGCGGGAGCCCGCCCGCCCCCGGTGCGTGGGCGTGGTACTCGACGGAGTCCGCCGTCATGCGCATGAACGCTTCCTCCAGTGAAGCCCGCTGCGGGCTGAGTTCGTGCAGCACGATCTGGTGCTGGGCGGCCAGCTCGCCGAGCCGCTCCGACTCCACGCCGTCGATCTCCAGCGCGCCGGTGGCCGGGACGCTGATCGCGTCGATCCCGGCCTCGTGCAGGACGTCCTTCAGCCGTTCCTGTTGCGGCGTGCGGACGCGTACGTAACTGCGGGAGTTCTGCTGGATGAAATCGGCCATGGACAGGTCGGCCAGCAGTTTTCCCTGTCCGATGACGACCAAATGCTCCGCGGTCAGGGCCATTTCGCTCATCAGATGGGAAGAAACGAAGATCGTCCTTCCTTCCGCCGCGAGCCCCTTCATCAGATTGCGGATCCAGAGAATTCCCTCCGGGTCCAGACCATTGACGGGTTCGTCGAACATCAGGATCTCCGGGTCGCCGAGCAGCGCGGAGGCGATGCCGAGCCGCTGGCCCATGCCCAGGGAGAATCCCTTCGACTTCTTCTTCGCCACGGCCGTCAAGCCGACCAGGTCCAGCACCTCGGAGACCCGGCTGCGCGGGATCCGGTTCGACTGGGCGAGGCAGAGCAGGTTGTTGTACGCGCTGCGGCCGCCGTTCATCGCCTTCGCGTCCAGCAGTGCCCCGATGTACTTCAGCGGCTCCGGCAGGTCCCGGTAGTGCTTCCCGTCGATCCGGACCGTACCGCTGGTCGGGTTGTCGAGGTCGAGCATCATGCGCATGGTCGTGGACTTGCCGGCCCCGTTGGGGCCGAGGAAGCCGGTGACCACCCCCGGTCTGACCTGGAAGCTGAGGTGGTCCACGGCGGTCTTCACGCCGAATCGTTTCGTAAGGCCCTCAAGCTCGATCATTACGCCACGCTAGAACGCGCGAAGGCCCTCCGCCACCTCTCACAGGTGACGAAGGGCCTCGGTGTCGAAGCGGATTGTTGGCTTCCGACCGCTGGTGCCGGAAGCCTTCCCGCGACTAGCGGCTCTGCTGCGCCGGAACGCCGCGGGTGACCGGCTCGTCGTCGATCGGCGCGGAGGCGGCGGCGACCGCGGCACCCGTCAGCGTCGCGAGCATCTCGCGGACGTTGGTGAGCTGCGCGTTGATCGAGTCGCGGCGGTTGGTGAGCGCCGCCAGCTCGCGCTCGGACTCGCTGCGGATCCGGTCGGCCTTGGCGTTCGCGTCGGCCACGATGTCCTCGGCCTGGCGCTGCGCGGTCTCCACGGTCTGGCGGGCGCGGCGCTCGGCGTCCGTACGGAGCTTCTCGGCCTCCAGGCGCAGCTGCTCCGCGCGGTGCTCGATCTCCGCGAGACGCTTCTCGGCCTTGGCCTGACGGCCCGCCAGGTCGCGCTCGGACTGCTCGCGGCGCTTGGCCAGGTTGGTCTCGAAGTCCGCGGCGGCCTGGGCGGCCTTGGCGCGGGTCTCCTCGAAGAGCGCGTCGGCCTCCTCGCGCTTGGAGGCCGCGTCCTTCTGGGCCTCGGTGCGCAGCGAAGCGGCGTCGCCCTTGGCCTTCTCGACGATCCGGACGCCCTCGTCCTCGGCGGTCGACTTCCGGTCGGCGGCGAACGACTCGGCGTCGTTGCGCACCTGCTGGGCGGCCGACTCGGCGAGCTCGCGGTGCTGCTCGGCCGCGCGACGGGCCTCCTCACGGAGGTCCTTCGCCTCCTCCTCGGCCAGGCGCAGGATCTTCTCGACCCGGGCGCCGAGGCCGGCGTACGACGGCTCGGCGTCGTTCACCTGAGCCTGGGCGTTCTGCGTCTCGAGGTGCAACTCCTCGATCCGCTTTTCCAGAGAGTTGATACGTCCGAGGGCGCTGTCACGGTCGGAGACCAGCTTGGTGATGCGGTCGTCCACCTGACCGCGGTCGTAACCACGCCGCACGAGCTCGAAGCCGAAGGGGGAGGATGTGTCGCTCATGGGGTTCCTGTCGAATGAGACCGATGAGGTGCTACGCGGGGTGTTAGGTGTTAAGGGGAATCCTAGGCGCCAAGACGGCGTGTCATCGAGTCAATCCGCGTTTGATCTGGACAATGACACCCCTTTTGAGTGGCAAGGCGACAGAATGCTTGTCACTCGTTCGCCTGAACCTCCATCAGGAGCACAGAGTCGAGTGCGCTGACTAGCCCTCTGACGTCTTGCCACCCGATCGAGTGGAACCCGCTGTCGCACCGGCCTTCACGCCCCCCGCGCCCTGGCCGCCGACCCCGGGCTTTCCGCCACCCGAAGGCGCCTCGAATGATTCCAACGCCTCAAGAACGTCCTGGACACGGGAGATCTCCGCCTGAATGTCCTCGCGCCTGCGCACGAGGACCTCCAGCTCGCGCCTGCCCTCGTCGACGAGCCGTTCGGCCTCCGCCGTCGCCTCCGCGAGCTTGCCCTCGGCGACCCGCACCAGCTCGGCCTTCTTCTGCTCGGCCTCCTTGAGCAACGCCTCCGCCTTGCGCACCGCGGCGATGCGGACCTTGCTCGCCTCGCTGCTCGCGTCCGACACCAGCTCCTTGGCCTTCGCGTCGGCCTCGACGCTCTGCTCGGTCGCGGCCCGCACCAGCTTGTCCACGCGCTCGCCGGCCGACTTCATCTGCTCGGCCGACTCCCGGCGGGCCCGCTGGTGCAGCTCCTCGACCTCCGCCTCGACGCGGCCGCGCAGCTCCTCCGCCCGATCCCTTATGGCGGCGGCGTCGCTGCGCGCTCCGACCAGCAGCTCGTCGGCGTCCGTACGGGCCTTCTCCACCAGGGAGTTGCCCTCCACGGTCGACTCCGAGGTGATCCGCGCGGCCTCCTTGCGCGCCGCGTCGACCATCGCGTCCGCCTGCTCCTCGGCCGCCGTCGTGGCGGCCAGTGCCTGCTTCTGCGCGTCCCCGGTGAGCTTCTCGGCCTCCGAGGAGGCCTCCGTGATGAGCCGGTCGACCTGGGTCGCGGCCTCGCTCCGGCGCTTGTTGGCCTCTTCGCGGGCCTCGTCCAGCACCCGCTCCGACGCGGTGCGCGCCTCGGTACGGATCCGCTCCGCCTCGGTGGCGGCCTCGGCCTTGACCCGCTCGGCCTCGGACCGGGTGCGGGTCGCGTGCTCCTGCGCCGAGGACAGTGCCTCGGACGCCTCGGCGCGCAGCCGCTCGGCCTCGTTCGCCGCTTCGCCGACCGTGCGCTCGGTGTCCTTGCGGGTCTGCTCGGTGAGCCGGTCCGCCTCCGCGACGGCCTCGCCGACCAAGTGGTCCGCCTGTTCGGCGGCCTCGGTACGGACCCGGCCCGCCTCGGCGCGCGCCTCGTCCAGGGTCCGCTCGGACTCCCGCTCGGCCCCGGCCAGGGTCTCGTTCGCCGCGACCGTGACCCGGTCCGCCTCCGCGGTGGCCTCGCCGATGATCCGGCCGCCCTCCGCGCGGGCGTCGTCCAGCGTGCGCGCCGCCTCGGCGCGCTGCCGGTCGGCCTCCGCGGCGGCCTCGCCGACGGTGGCCTCGTTGGCCTTGCGCGTCTCCTCGACGAGCCGGTCGCCCTCGGTGCGCGCGTCGATCAGGATGCCCGTCGCGTCCCGCTCGGCCCCGGCCAGCGTCTGCGCGGCCTGCTCCTTGAGCCGCTCCGCCTCCGCCTTCGCCCCGTCCAGGGTGGCGGCGGCCTCGGCCCGCAGCGCCTCGGCCGCGGCCTCGGCCTCGCCGACGGTCAGCGCGTTGGCCGCGCGGGTCTCCTCGGTGAGCCGGTCGGCCTCCGCCGCCGCCTCGGTGATCAGGCGGTCCGCCTGCTCGGCCGCCTCCGTGCGCAGCCGGTTCGCCTCGGAGCGGGCCTCGTCCAGGGTGCCCGCGGCCTCGTCGCGGGTCGCCTCGGCGGCGGCCTCGGCCTCGGCCGTGAGCCGCGCCGCCTCCGCGGCGGCCGCGGCGACCGTGGCTTCGTTGGCCGCGCGGGTCTCCTCGGTGCGGCGTTCCGCCTCGGCCGTGGCCTCCGCCACGATCCGGCCGCCCTCGGCGCGGGCGGCCTCCAGGGACTCCGCGGCCTCGCCGCGGATCCGGTTGGCGTCGTCGCGGGCGTCGGCCTTCGTACGGGCCGCGTCGCGCTCGGAGGCGGCCAGCGCGTCGGTGGCCTCCGTGCGCACCCGCTGCGCGTACTCCGCCGTGTCCGTGCGCAGCTGCTCGGCCTCGGCGATCGCGTCGCCGACGGTGCGCGCGGCCAGTTCCTTCGCCGCGTCCGTCTCCGTGCGCGCCTCGCTGCGGATCCGGTTGGCGTCCTCGGTGGCCCGCTCCCGCTCCGCGTACGCGTCGGCGCGGACCCGGCCGGACTCCTCCTCGGCCTCCGTCTTCGCGCGCTCCGCCGCGTGTTCGGCCGCGCTGCGCAGCCCCGCGACCTCTTCCTCGGCCTGCTCGTGCAGCCCGGCCACGGCTTCGCGCACCTGCTGGGCGGTGGCCTCGGCCGCCGCGACCACCTCGGACGCGCGCCGCTCGGCCTCCTCGGTGAGCCAGACGGCCTCGGCCGTGGCCTCCTCGGACCGCTTGCGGGCCTGGGCGAGGAGCTCCTCGCTCTCCTCCCGGGCCTGGGCGCGCTCGCTCTCCGCGTCCGTACGCGCCGAAGCCAGGGTCTCCTCGGACTCCCGGCGGCGCCGGGCGGCCTCCTCCTGGGCGGCGGCCAGCGCCTCGGCGGCCTCCTGCGCGACCCGCTCGGCGGCGGCCTTGGCCTCCGCGCGCAGCCGGTCCGCGGTCTCCTGCGCCTCGGAGCGCAGCCGCTCCGCCTCCGCCTCGGCCTCGCCGGTCAGCCGTACCGCGTTCTGCTCGGCCTCGGCGCGGACCCGGCCGGCGTCCTCGGCGGCGTCGGTGCGCAGCGTCTCCGCCTCCGCCTCCGACTGCGCCTGCAGCGCGCGGATCCGCTCGGCGGACTCCGCGCGGAGCCGGTCGCTCTCCTCGGTGGTCTCCTTGCGGACGTTCTCCGCGGCCGCCCGGGCGTCGCGCAGCGTCTGCTCGGCCGTCGTCAGGCGGCCCTCGGCGTCGGTGTGCAGCCGGACGAGCTCCTCGTCGGCCTCCGCCCGCTTCGCCGCCAGCGCCCGCTCGGTCTCCTCGCGCCGCACGGCAGCCGCGGCGTCCGCCTCGGCGCGTACCGACTCGGCTTCTTCCTCGGCCTCCGCGCGCAGCCGGTCGGCCTCGGCGCGGGTCCGCTCCAGGGTCTCCTCGGCCTGCTTGCGCAGGGTCGTGGCCCGCTCGACGGCCTCGCCGCGGACCCGCTCGCTCTCGGTGTTCGCCGCCGAGCGCACCTCGTCGGCGTCCGCCCGGGACTTGCCCAGCAGTTCCTCGGCGGTGCGGGCCGCCTCCTCGATCTGCTGGACCGCCTCGCGGCGGGCCTCGCCGCGGATCCGCTCGCCCTCGGCGACGGCCTCCGCGCGCAGCTGCTCGGCCTCGCCGCGCAGCCGGCGGGCCTCCTCCTGGAGTTCGACCGTACGGGCCCGGTACTCCTCCGTGTCGTCCTTCGCGGCGCCCTTGAGCTCATCGGCCGTGGCCGCGGCCTGGGCGCGCAGCCGCTCGGCCTCCGCCTCGGCCTCGCCGCGGATCCGCTCGGCCTCCTCGGACGCCGCCCGGGTGGTGGCGCGGGCGTCCTCCGAGGCCTTGTTCAGGACCTCCTCGGCGGTGCGGGCCGCCTTCGCCAGCTGGGCCGCCGTGTCCTCGGCCGCCGCGGTACGGGCCTGCTCGCCGGCCTCCTTGCGCAGCCGCTCGGTCTCCGCACGGGCGTCGGCGAGCGCCTGCTCGGCCTCGGCCTTGAGGGTCTCGGCCTCCTTGTTGGCCTGGCCGACCAGCCGGGCCACCTGCTCCTTGGCCGTACGGGTGCGCTGCTCGTTGACGGACTCCGCCGAGGCGAGCTGCCGCGCGGCGCTCTCCTTGGCCTCCGCGAGCAGCTTCTCCGCCGCCCCGCGCGCCTCGCGCAGGGCCCCTTCGGCCTCCTGGGTGCGCTGTTCGGCGACCCGGCCCAGATCCATCGTCTGGCGACGGGTCTGCTCGGCCTCCGCGGAGGTGGTGGAGCGCAGCCGCTCCGCGTGCTCGGTGGCCTCCTGGGCCTGCGCGGAGGCGGCGGTCAGCAGCCGCTCGGCCTCCTTGCGGGCTCGCAGGAGCGTCGACTCGGCCTCGGCGCGGGCGGATTCGTTCTCCGAGGCGAGCCGGCGGGTGGCCTCGGAGGCGACGCGCGCGGCCTCGGCGCGGGCGGTGTTCAGGGTCTGTTCGGCCTCGACGCGGGACTCGTCCATGAGCCGGCGGGCCTGGGCCTCGGTGCGGGCGCGCAACTGCTCGGCCCAGGCCACGTTCTCGTTGACGTGGGCTTCCACCGTCTGGCGGCGCTCGCTCAGCTCCTGGTCCAGGCGCTGGCGGCGGTTGACGGCCTCGGCGTGCAGCTCGGCCTGGAGCCGTGCCTGGTGCTCGGCGTGCTCCTGGAGGATGCGCTGGGTCTGCGCCCGTACGTCGCGCAGTTCGCGCTCGGCGTCGGAACGCATCTGGTCGGCCTGGATCTGGGCATTACGGAGCAGCTGCTCCGCCTGATACCCCATGTCCGCGCCGTCGTAGGCGGGGCGGGACGCCAGGTTGCGGCGTACCTCGTGGAGCTTGGCGCGCAGCACCTCGACCTGGTACCCCAGGTCATCGGCGTGCTGGACGGCCTTCCCGCGTTCCTTCTTCAGCCGCTCCATCTCGGCTTCGAAGCGCGAGAGATGGTCGGCCTCGGCCTGATGGCTCTCCTGGCTTTCGTAGCCCCGCACAGCGCGGTCCCATCCGTCCCCTGGTCGCAAGCCCGATCCCAAACGAGCGCCGTCCGCCCGCTGAACGACGCCCCCGGGGAATGGTGTCAGATCCAGGGTCGGGCGATACAGGCCCCGTCCCCGTCCCCGCACCGAACCCCGGCCGAGCCAAAGCCACTCTACCGGCCGGGGAAACGGGACATCAGTGGTCGGGGCTGCTCGTGACCAGTTCGGTGAGGACGCCGTGGCAGTCCTTGGGGTGCAGGAAGGTGATCGAGGAGCCCATCGAGCCGGTGCGGGGCTGGTCGTAGAGGACGCGGACGCCCTTGCCGCGGATGGCCTCCGAGTCGCCCAGGACGTCCTCGGTGCCGAAGGCGATGTGGTGGACGCCCTCGCCGTTCTTGGCCAGCCACTTGCCGACCGCGGAATCCTCGCGGGTGGGCTCCAGGAGCTGGATGTAGGAGGCTCCGCCGTCGGAGGTCCCGTTGATCTTCAGCATGGCCTCGCGGACGCCCTGCTCCTCGTTGATCTCGGAGTGGAACACCTCGAAACCGTACGTGGCACGGTAGAACTCAACCGTCTTGTCCAGGTCGAAGCAGGCGATCCCGATGTGGTCGATTCTTGTCAGCATGGACACAGTGCAGCGCCAGCGGAGCGGTTACGCAACGTGCGCGCGATCACACTGGCGTGCCGGTGACGGCACGGGTACCGCTCAGTACATTCGGGTAAACCCTCGTTCACTCCTCATCTCAAGGGGCTGTGCTCCATGTCCGGAACGAACAACACCACGTCAGTGATCGTCGCCGGGGCCCGCACGCCCATGGGGCGGCTGCTCGGCTCGCTGAAGTCCTTCTCGGGTGCCGACCTCGGCGGCTTCGCCATCAAGTCCGCGCTGGAACGGGCCGGGATCTCCGGCGACCAGGTCCAGTACGTGATCATGGGCCAGGTGCTGCAGGCCGGAGCGGGCCAGATCCCCGCCCGCCAGGCCGCGGTCAAGGGCGGGATCCCGATGAACGTGCCCGCGCTCACCATCAACAAGGTGTGCCTCTCGGGCCTCGACGCCATCGCGCTGGCCGACCAGCTGATCCGCGCCGGGGAGTTCGACATCGTGGTCGCGGGCGGCCAGGAGTCCATGACCAACGCCCCGCACCTGCTGCCGAAGTCCCGCGAGGGCTTCAAGTACGGCGCCATCGAGATGCTCGACGCGATGGCCTACGACGGTCTCACCGACGCCTTCGAGAACATCCCGATGGGCCTGTCCACCGAGACGCACAACGCCCGTCTGGGCATCGAGCGGGCCCCGCAGGACGCCTTCGCGGCCACCTCCCACCAGCGCGCCGCCGCCGCGCAGAAGAACGGCGTCTTCGAGGCCGAGATCACCCCGGTCGAGATCCCGCAGCGCAAGGGCGAGCCGGTGGTCTTCTCGCAGGACGAGGGCATCAGGGCCGAGACCACGGTCGAGTCCCTCGGCAAGCTGCGTCCCGCCTTCGCCAAGGACGGCACCATCACGGCCGGCACCTCCTCGCAGATCTCCGACGGCGCCGCCGCCGTGGTCGTGATGAGCAAGGCCAAGGCCGAGGAGCTCGGCCTGGAGTGGCTCGCCGAGATCGGCGCCCACGGCAATGTGGCGGGCCCGGACAACTCGCTCCAGTCGCAGCCCTCCAACGCGATCCTGCACGCGCTGAAGAAGGAGGGCCTCGGCGTCGAGGACCTCGACCTCCTCGAGATCAACGAGGCCTTCGCGGCGGTCGCCGTGCAGTCGATGAAGGACCTCGGAGTGGCCCCGGAAAAGGTGAACGTCAACGGCGGCGCCATCGCCCTGGGTCACCCGATCGGCATGTCCGGCGCCCGTGTGGTGCTGCACTTGGCGCTGGAGCTCAAGCGCCGCGGCGGCGGGGTCGGTGCGGCCGCCCTGTGCGGCGGCGGCGGGCAGGGCGACGCCCTGATCGTCCGCGTCCCGTAGGGGAGGGGCGGCCGGAAGGCCGCCCGCACCCTTGCTCGTACCCGTTACCCGTAAGAGAACCGAGGAGCGCAGCACGTATGACGGTGGTGGACGTCCCCCAGCTGGTGGCCCAGGCCCGTGAGGGCAGGCCGCGAGCGGTCGCCCGGCTGATCTCGCTGGTCGAGGGGGCGTCCCCGCAGCTGCGCGAGGTGATGGCGGCGCTGGCGCCGCTCACGGGCACCGCGTACGTGGTGGGCCTCACCGGCTCCCCGGGCGTCGGCAAGTCCACCACCACCTCGGCGCTGGTCTCCGCGTACCGGCAGGCCGGCAAGCGGGTCGGCGTCCTGGCCGTCGACCCGTCCTCGCCGTTCAGTGGGGGCGCGCTGCTGGGCGACCGGGTGCGGATGTCGGACCACGCCTCCGACCCGGGGGTCTACATCCGCTCCATGGCCACCCGCGGCCACCTGGGCGGGCTCGCCTGGGCCGCCCCGCAGGCGATCCGGGTGCTGGACGCGGCCGGCTGCGAGGTGATCCTGGTCGAGACCGTCGGGGTCGGGCAGTCGGAGGTGGAGATCGCGGCGCAGGCGGACACCTCGGTGGTGCTGCTGGCCCCGGGGATGGGTGACGGGATCCAGGCCGCGAAGGCGGGCATCCTGGAGATCGGCGACGTCTACGTGGTGAACAAGGCCGACCGGGACGGCGCGGACGCCACCGCCCGGGAGCTGAACCACATGCTGAGCCTGGGGGAGTCCCGGGGCAAGGGCGACTGGCGGCCGCCGATCGTGAAGACGGTCGCGGCGCGCCTTACCGGCATCGACGAGCTGGTCGAGGCGCTGGAGAAGCACCGGGCGTGGATGGACGAGCGCGGGGTGCTGGCGCAGCGGCGTACGGCCCGGGCCGCGCGCGAGGTGGAGACCATCGCGATCACCGCGCTGCGGGCCCGGCTGGCCGACGTGCACGGCGACGCCCGCCTGGACGCGCTGGCGGG
Organism: Streptomyces sp. NPDC002886; assembly: GCF_042888445.1. Taxonomy (NCBI): domain Bacteria; kingdom Bacillati; phylum Actinomycetota; class Actinomycetes; order Kitasatosporales; family Streptomycetaceae; genus Streptomyces; species Streptomyces sp. NPDC002886. The sequence goes on along the minus strand of NZ_JBIAPV010000003.1, from coordinate 362,025 downwards.
GCGGGTGGCGGCGGGCGAGCTGGATCCGTACGCGGCCTCGGACGCGCTGCTGGCGACGCTGACGGAGCCGGCGGAATAGGCGGACCCGGCGGACCCGGCGGAATCGGCGGAATCGGTGGATCCGGCGGAACCGGATGCGGAGCCCGCGGGCCGGTCATAGACTGGCGAACGCCCGGAATGCCCCAACGCAGGGAGGTTTCATGGCGAAGCGCGGCAACAAGAAGCGAGCCCGCAAGAAGAAGAAGGCCAACCACGGAAAGCGTCCCAACAGCTGACCGTGAGCACAGACCACACACGGAAGCCGCACCCCTCCACGGGGTGCGGCTTCGGTGCGTGGGGGGCCGGGCCGGACCCTAGCCGTTGTCGTTGTCGTTCTCGTCGTCGTTGTCCGAGTGGGAGACGGTGGCCTTGCCGGACGTGGGGTCGACGTGGACGTTCGTCGTGCTGCCGCCGGACTTGATCTCCACGTTCCAGTAGTCGACGTTCTTGGCGTTGTCGTCGTCGTTGTCCCACTCCACCGAATAGACCTGGCCGGGATGGGCGGCGACCGCGGCCTTCATGGCCTGCTGGGCGGTGACCTTCGCGGCGACGAGGGCGGCGTCCTCGTTCCCGTCGTCGTCGTTCTCGTCCGCGTTCTCGACGGTGACCGCTCCCGTGGCCGCGGTGACGAGCAGCTCCGTGTGGGTGCCGTCCTTGCCGATCACGTTGACGTGCCAGACCGAGCCGTCCCTGTCGAGGGACTCGATGACTCCGGGGTGGCTCTTGAGGGCCGCGGCGGCGGCCCCCTCGGCATCGACCGCGGCGCGCAGGGGCGCGGAGACGCCGCCGGTGACCGCTTCGGCCGTGGACGCGGCGGCGACCGCCACCGGCCCCGCGACCAGCAGGACCGCGGCGGCCGCGGCGGACGAGACGTACAGGGTGCGCTTCATGGCATGACCTCCTCAGGCCGGCCATGGCGCTTACGGTTGCTCGGCGGCGGCCGGCGAGCGAGCGTTACCGCCCATTCTCCGGCCTGCGGCCGAGGTCCGCCGCTCGGGGCCCGGGCCTCAGGCCTTGCCGCGGCCCGCGCGCAGGTGCTCGGCGACGGGTCCCAGCGCGGCGCGCAGCGCGGCGAGGGCGTCCGGGGGGAGCAGGTCGATGAAGTGCCGGCGGACGGACGCCACGTGGTGCGGGGCGACCTTGCGCATCGTCTCCATGCCCTCGGGGGTGAGGACGGCGTAGAGCCCGCGGCGGTCGGACTCGCAGTTCACGCGGCGGACGAGGCCCGCCGATTCCATGCGGGTGATCTGGTGGGAGAGCCGGCTCTTGGACTGCAGCGTCGACGTCGCGAGATCGCTCATCCGCATCCGGTGTTCCTCGGATTCGGAGAGGTTCACGAGGATCTCGTAGTCGTTGTTGGTGAGCCCGAAAGGCTGGAGGTCCTTTTCCAGCTGGTGCGACAGCAGTCTGCTGACGTCCAGGTGGGTGCGCCAGGCGCACTGCTCGGCGTCGGTCAGCCAGCGGGTGGCCGTCTCGGTCTCGATGGTCTCCATGAAAGAACTCTACCTAAGAAGTTGAATTGCGTACAAAAATGCGGCGAGGTGAGACGTTTCCTACAGTCTCGGCGTCACAGCCCGAAGCGCCTCTGGAGATCACCCAGCTGCCCCGGCATCCGCGGTACGCCGAGCTGCCCCAGCGGCCCCTGCCCCTGTCCGGGCACGCCGTGCGCGTTGCCCGAGGCCGCTCCGGGACCCACCGCCCCGATCGCCTGCTCCGGCATCAGCATCTCCGAGGACTGGAGCAGGACCGTACCCGCGCCCACGAACTCGAACTGGTGCTCCTCGCCCGAGGAGCCCCCGATGCCCGTCAGCGAGCGCAGGCCGCCGAGCACGCCCGACATGTACCCGTGGTCGTAATGGTGGCAGGGGGAGGGGCAGTCCGCCCACCCCACCAGCGCCTGCGGGTCCACGCGCAGCGGCGGCTCCATGAACACCACCGGACCGCTGGAGGCGGCCACGAACTTGCCGGTCCCGATCAGCGTGAGGAAGCCCGGGACGATCGACTGCTTCAGCGCGAGCGAGGGCTGGTAGGCGAGCAGGTTCCCCGACCGGATGGTCAGGTTGCCGTTGTCCAGGTCGTACGAGTTCACGTCGAAGGCCCGGTCGGCCAGCAGCATCTTGCCCTGGCCCTCGGCCACCACCCAGTCGCTCGCGTGCAGCGGCGAATGGAAGCTGGTGCGCAGCAGCCGGTCGAACCGGCCGTGGCCGATGCCGTTGAACTCGATGCGCCCGTAGTAGGCGATCATCTTGCCCTTCTGCAGGAACCACTGGCTCCCCTTGAGCTCCACGCAGAAGGTGTAGGCGTTGACGTTGTCGTCCGACGGCAGGGTGTACGGGTCGAAGACGGTCGGACCTCCCGGTCCACCGGTCACGGGACCAAAGTTCACAGCTTCTCCTCCGAGGCCTGTACGTACACCGCGCCCTGACCGGACAGCTCCAGCTGGAACGCCTCGCCCGAGCCGCGCCCGACCATGTCGCGCCAGCCCAGCGCCGTGGACAGCTTGTTGCGGACCTCGCCGTGGTGGGCGACGTAGGCCTGCGGGTCCACGTGGATCGGGCGGTTCGGGGTGATCGGCAGCTCGATGACCCCGCCGTGGGCCATCACGGCCACCGAGCCGTGGCCCTTGAGGGTGGTGGTGAACAGGCCCTGGCCGGTGACCTGGCCGCGCACCATGCCCATGACCCCGCCCTGCGCGCCCATGAACATCGTGCCCTGCTGGAGGGTGCCGTCGAAGGCGAGCAGCCGGTCGGCCTCCACATAGAGCGTCTCGCCGGTGAGGCTGATGACCTGGATGTGGTGGCCGCCGTGGCCGAACATCACGGTGCCGCTGCCCTCGACCTCCATCAGCGGGGTCTGCTCGTTCGCCACGCGGCGCCCGATCATGCCCATCACGCCGCCCTGGCCGCCGGTCAGGCTCGGGGTGAAGGAGACCTCGCCGCGGTACGCGAGCATCGCGCCGCGCTGGCTGTACATCTTCTGGCCCGGGATCACCTGGGCCTCGACCATCTTCGAGTTGATCTCGCGGAACGGCATCAGACGTCGCCCCCGATGGTGTTGCGCTCGCTGGGCTGCACGTACACCAGGCCCTCGCCCTCGAAGCGGATCTGGAACGCCTCGCCCGAGCCCTCGCCGATCAGCGTGCGGAAGGTCACGCCGGACTGGAAGGACTGCTGGAGGTTCCCGGTGTGCGCGATGTACGCGCCCGGGTCCACGGAGAGCGGGTACTGGGAGCTGACGCGCAGCACGACGGCCGGGCCGTCGGAGGTGATCGCCGCCTGCCCGTTGCCCTCGACGGTGGTGGTGAACAGGCCGTTGCCCGTCGTCGCGCCCCGCAGGCCGGTGAAAGTGGTGCCGGTGCGCAGGCCGGCATCGGTGCACAGCAGGTTGCTGGACTCGACGTACAGCTTCTCGCCGCGCAGATTGACCAGATTGATCTCACTCGCCCGGTCGGCGAAGAAGCAGGTGCCGTGACCCTGCACTTCCATCACGGTCATCTGCTCGCCGGTGAGCCGCCGGGTCACCATTCCGCGGAGGCCTTCGCCGCCGCCGGTCATCTTCTTGAAGGCCATCTGGCCGTCGTACGCGACCATGGCGCCGTTTTTCGCTTTCACGGCGTCCCCGGTCAGGTCGACGGCGAGCACCTTGCTGCCTTGGAGTCGGAACTGAGCCACGAGAAGACGTTATCCGCAGCGGGCGGCACCGAACAGGGCCCGTTGGCCGATATGCGTCACGGTCCGCCCCGGTCCGCGGGGACCCCGGGCCCCGCGCCAAGATCGCCCGGGGCGGCTGAGACACTGGGACGGACCCCCGGCATCCACCCCGAAGGTTCCACGTGGACATCAAGACCGCTTCCGCCCTGCACCGACTGCGCCTCATCTCCGTACCGGAGGCGCTCTCGTTCCCGGCGCTGCTGCTCTTCGGCTCGGTGCTGAGCCGGATCTCGGACATCGACTACCTGATGATGCCGCTCGGCGTCATCCACGGGATCCTGTTCGTCATCTACGGCGTCTTCCTGCTCGACGTCTGGTTCAAGGCGAAGTGGCCGCTGAAGAAGGTCGCGCTGTTCTTCCTGCTGTCGCTGATCCCCTTCGGCGGACTCTACGGCGACCGCCTGCTCAAGCGTGACGAGACGGCCGGCGTGCTCGCCGCCCGTGCCCGTGAGGCGGCCCGCGCATGATGATCGCGTTCTCGGTGACCCCGCTGGGCGTCGGTGAAGAGGTCGGCGAGTACGTGGCGGACGCGGTCCGCGTCGTCCGTGCGTCGGGGCTGCCGAACCACACGGACGCGATGTTCACCACCATCGAGGGGGAGTGGGACGAGGTGATGGACGTGGTCAAGCGCGCGGTCGCCGCCGTGGAGGAGCGCGCCCCGCGGGTCTCCTTCATCCTCAAGGCCGACATCCGCCCCGGAGTCACGGACGGCATGACGTCCAAGATGGAAACGGTGGAACGCCACCTCGCCGGGGGCTGAGCCACCACCGGCGGGCCCCCGCCGAGGCCGCCCGGGGCGGGCGGCCTCCCGTAGAGCAGACTCTGGACGCATGACCGCCTCCACGATCAAGCACGCCGTCCCCTACTACTCCCAGTGGGAGTCCGCCGCACTCGTGCCCGGGTTCGTCGCGGGCGCCGACGCGGCGGGGGATCCCCTGTGGGCCGGGTCCGGGGCCGACTCCCCCGAGGAGTACGCCTTCTGGGCGCCCCGCATGTGCGGAGTGGCCTGTCTGCGGATGGCGCTGGGCCGCCTGGGGGTCCCCGTACCGCCTTCCGTGGAGCTGGTGAAGGAGCTCTGCGCGGCCGGGGCGTACGTGCGGGACGGGGACGCCGTGCAGGGGCTGATCTACCAGCCCTTCGCGGAGTACGTGAACGCCCGCTGGGGCCTGGACGCGCGCTCGGAGCCCCGGCTGGACCACGGCACCGTCCGGGACGTGCTCGCGGGGGGCGGGCTGGCGATGCTGTCGGTCCACTGGTCGATCCGCACCCTGGTCCCCGCGGGGGCGGCCCGGGGCGGTCACCTGGTGCTCGCCGTCGGCGCCACCGAGGACGCCGTCCTGGTGCACAATCCCTCCGGCTTCCCCGACGGTTCGCAGCGGTACGCGCCCGTCCCCTGGGCGGAGCTGGACCGCTTCTACGCCGGACGCGGCATCCTGCTCGCCGGCCGCGCCGGCTGAGCGGCGCCGGCCCCGGTGACCTGTTCGGCCCCGTCCGCCAGGGCACGGAACGGAACCGCCCAGTCGGGTGCATCCCGTTCGACAACCTGAGGTATCTCCCCTTTCGTTGGGATACGTACCCCGGTTTCGAGCGCTGGAGGAAACCGTGCGGCAGGAAGCCTTCGACTACGAGACCCACAGCGGGCTGGCCGGCCCCCTCGAGGAGCCGGACCCCGCCGTCGCCTACCGCGTGAGGTACCGCTCCCTGCTCGCGCGCGAGCACCTCCGGACCCGAATACGGGCCGTCGCGCTCATGACCCTCGCCCCCGTCGCCGCCACCGGGCTGCTGCTCTACCTGCTCTGGCCCACGCACCGCACCGTCCGGGAGGGCGGCGAGGGCTGGCTCGTGCGGCTCGACGGCGTGATGCTCGGATCCGTCGCCCTGATCATGCTCTTCATGGTGGTCAACGTGGTCTCCATCGCCCACGCCACGATGGTCGCCCGGGACCCCGTCCCGGTCCCCGCCGAGCCCGGCACCCGCGTCGCCTTCCTCACGACCTACGTCCCCGGCAAGGAACCGCTCTCCATGGCGGCCGCCACCCTGCGCGGGGCCGTGGCCGTCCGCCACGACGGGCCGCTCGACGTCTGGCTCCTCGACGAGGGCGACGACCCCGGCGCCAGGGAGCTGTGCGCGGCGCTCGGCGTGCGCCACTTCACCCGCAAGGGCGTCCCCGAGTGGAACACGGCGAAGGGGGCGCACCGGGCGAGGACCAAGCACGGCAACTACAACTCCTGGCTGGCCCGGCACGGCGGGGACTACGACTACTTCGCTTCCGTGGACACCGACCACGTGCCGCTCCCGCAGTACCTGGAGCGGATGCTCGGCTTCTTCCGCGACCCCGACATCGCCTTCGTCGTCGGCCCGCAGGTCTACGGCAACTACACCTCCTCGGTCACCAAGGCAGCCGAGTCCCAGCAGTACCTCTTCCACGCGCTGATCCAGCGCGCGGGCAACCGCTACGGCGCCCCCATGTTCGTCGGCACCAACAACGCCGTCCGGATCAGCGCCCTGCGCCAGGTCGGCGGGCTCTACGACTCCCTCACCGAGGACATGGCCACCGGCTTCGAGCTGCACCGCAGCCGCAACCCCGCGACCGGCCGGTTCTGGCGCTCCGTCTACACCCCCGACGTGCTCGCCGTGGGGGAGGGGCCGAACACCTGGACCGACTTCTTCACACAGCAGCTGCGCTGGTCGAGAGGGACGTACGAAACCCTCCTGCGGCAGTACTGGCGCGGCTGCTTCCGGATGCCCCCGGGCCGCTGGCTCAACTACACCCTGATGCTCGTCTACTACCCGATGACCGCCGTCAACTGGCTCCTCGGCGTCCTCAGCTGCGTGCTGTTCCTGTGGTTCGGCGCCTCCGGCACCCAGGTCTCCTCCGAGGTCTGGCTGATGCTCTACACCGACGCCGCCGCCCTCCAGGTCGGCCTGTACCTGTGGAACCGCCGCCACAACGTCTCGCCCCACGAGCCGGAGGGCTCCGGCGGGCTCGCCGGCATGGCGATGTCGGCCGTCTGCGCGCCGGTCTACCTGATGTCGCTCGGCTCGGCGGTGCTGCGCACCCGGGGCCGTTTCATCGTCACCCCCAAGGGCGGCACCGCCAGCCCCGACCGGCCCGCGACCTTCCGCATCCACCTCTTCTGGGCCGCCGTCCTCCTCGTCTCCCTCGCGGCCTCCGTGCGCTACGAGCACACCCACGCGGCCATGCGGATCTGGGCGGTGCTCGCCCTGGCCGTCACCCTCGCCCCGCCGGCCGTATGGGCCGTGACGGAGCTGCGCGCCCGGACGGCCCGGGGTGCGCCCGGCGAGGGCTCCGAACCGGGCGAGGAGCCGGAGCAGGCGTTCGCGACCACCGCGGGAGGGAACTGAGCCATGGACTACCGGCCTTCGAAGCAGTTCAAGAAGACGGCCCTGGGCGCCTCGGCAGCGGCCCTGCTGCTCGCGCTCAACGCGCCCGCCGCGCTCTCCTTCGCCGGGGACCGCTACCACTCGTACAAGATCGGGCAGGCCGGCTACCGCGCGCAGTACGGCTCGTGGGGGCTGATCGGCCTCCCCGAGGAGTACCGGATCAACGCCATGCACGCGGCGCTGCTGCGCACCGGCAAGGTGCTGCTGATCGCCGGCTCCGGCAACGACCAGCGCAACTTCGACAAGGGCACCTTCTCCACCGTCCTGTGGGACCCGGAGGACGACAGCTTCAAGCGGATCCCGACCCCGGAGGACTTCTTCTGCTCCGGCCACAGCCAGCTCCCCGACGGACAGCTCCTGGTGGCCGGCGGAACCGCGCGCTACGAGGTGCTCGGCGGGAAGGTCACCCGGGCCGGCGGCGGCATGCGGGTCAAGAACGAGAGCCCCGACAAGGCGGTCACCCTGCCGAAGGGCACCGTCTTCCGCTCCCCGTCCGGCGTCGAGTACGTGTCGAAGTTCGCCGTCACCGTCCCCAAGGCCACCCGGCGGTTCGAGATCGCCTACGGGCGCGGCGGGCAGATGATGCCGTGGAAGACCAAGGTGGTCGCCGCGGAGGCGCGCGTCTTCGTGGAGGCCGTCCGCGAGGGCGCCGCGGGACTGACGACCCAGGCCGCCCAGTACGCGGTGGCCGGGCTCACCGGCAAGGACGCCGCCGACGTCTACGGGCTCGCGGAGCGGCTCAGCGCCGACAAGCAGGACTTCCAGGGCATCAAGTCCGCCTACGAGTTCGACCCGGTGGCGGAGAAGTACGTACCGGTCGACCCGATGAGGGACGCCCGCTGGTACCCGACCCTGGTGGGCCTCCAGGACGGGCGGGTCCTCGCCGTGTCCGGGCTCAACGACGTGGGCGACGTGGTCCCCGGCGACAACGAGTACTACGACCCGAAGACGAAGAAGTGGTCCAAGGGGCCCTTCCGCTACTTCCCGACCTACCCCGCGCTCTTCCTCACCCAGGGCGGCAAACTGCTCTACACCGGCTCCAACGCGGGCTACGGGCCCAAGGGCAAGGGGCGCGAGCCCGGAGTCTGGGACCTGGCGACGAACCAGTACCGCAAGGTCGGCGGACTGGCCGACGCCGACCAGCTGGAGACCTCCTCGTCGGTCCTGCTGCCCCCGGCCCAGGACCAGAAGGTGATGGTGCTCGGCGGCGGCGGAGTCGGCGAGTCCCGGCTGTCCACGGACCGGACGGCGGTCGTGGACCTCACGGCGGAGGTGCCGGTCTTCCGGTCGACGGCCCGGCTGCCGCAGGGCGTGCGCTACCTCAGCAGCGTGCTGCTGCCCGACGACTCCCTCTTCACCACGGGCGGCTCGGCCGACTACCGGGGCCGGGGCGCCAGCGACATCCGCAAGGCGCAGTTCTACTACCCGCGCACCGACACCTTCGTGGCCGCCGCCGCCCCCAAGGTCGGGCGCAACTACCACTCCGAGGCGCTGCTGCTGCCCGACGGGCGGGTGGCGACCTTCGGCTCCGACCCGCTCTTCGCGGACAAGGACAACACCAGACTGGGCCGGTTCGAACACCGGCTGGAGGTCTACAGCCCGCCCTACCTGTACCGGGACCCGGCGCTGCGGCCGGTCCTGGGGGAGGGGCCCCAGGAGGTCGGGCTCGGCGGCCGCGCCACCTTCCGGGCGCCGAAGGCGGAGCGGATCCAGCGGGCCCGGCTGATGCGGCCGAGCGCGGTCACGCACACCACCGACGTGGAGCAGCGGTCGATCGAGCTCGGGCTGGAGAAGACGGCGGACACGGTGACGGTGGCCGTACCGGCCGACCCGACGCTGGTGCCGCCCGGCTGGTACATGCTGTTCGTGACGGACGCGGACGGGACCCCGTCGGTGGCGAAGTGGCTCCGGGTGCGGCCGGCCCCGGAGCCGACGGCACCGAAGCCGCCCCCACCCCCGGCTTCGCGGGACGGGTGGCTGAGCTAGGCCGTCGCGGACCGGGCCGGGGTCCGGTCAGGCGGACAGGGCGCGGAACTGGGTGATCGCGGTGAGCACGGGCACCCCGGCCTCTCCGATGACGGTGGCGATCCGGAGGACGGTGTCGAGCGCCCGGCGCACGGCACCGGGCGCCGCGGCCTCGCCCTCGCGGACGGTCTCCAGGGACGCGTCGATGTCGGCGAGGTCGTCGCCGGAGACCTGGCCGCGGAGAACCTCGATGAGCCTGATCAGGTCCTGCAGGGCCGGGGGCTGGGCCTGGGGCGCGTGGTGGGTGTTCACGACCTTCCCGATGTTGCCCGTACCGGAGACGTCGATCCGGTCGCCGATGTGGTGGACCCTCCAGAGGGGCTCTTCGCCGGTCATCCGACCACCTTTCCGCGATTTCCCGTACCGGCGACGTTGATGGTGTCGCCGATCTGCCCGATGTGGTTCTCGATCCTGATCGCGAAGGCGGCTTTCGGATCGTCGATCGCGTCCGTGATCCTCGCGACGAGGTCCTGGACCTCAGCGATGTCGACGCTGGCCAGGGCGTGGTGGGCGGCGCCGCCCGTCTCGATGAGCAGGATGTAATAGGTCTTGTCGCGCAGTACCGAAACCAGCCGTGCCACCAGGATCGCGGCGATGATGGCGGCCGCGACGCCCACGGCGGATTCCGCCGTGGCCATGTCGCGGTACATGGCCACACCGCCGGCGGTGACGAGCGCCAGGAGGATCACGGACCTCACGAAGGCCCAGACGGCCGCCCTGCGGGCGGGGGTCGAGCTGAGCGCGCTGACCCGGGTGATGTTGGTGACGGGGAACGCGTCGGCCCCGACCCAGAGCATGCGTCGTGCGACGCGGACTTCGATGACCTCTTGCCCGGCTATGACGGACCCCCCGGTGCCGTGTGCGTAGCGCACAGGATCTACCCCAACTACCGCCGGAGCAAGGGGAATCGGGCCAACTTAGTCGGTGGCGCGGCGGGCCAGGCCTAGGGCGTAGTCCGGCCACCACTTCCCCGCCGGGGGGCCGCCGCGGCAGGTGCCGTCCGATTCGCCGGGGCGCTTGACCCAGAGGTACGCGTCCACGAGCGGGTCGCCCGTACCGTCGGTCGGGGGCGTGCCCAGCGCCCGGCCGGGCGGGTTGCACCAGGCCTGGTCGCGGTCGCCCCGGAGCGGGCCGTCGCCGTTGCGGCTGGTGTCGATGACGAAGTGCTTGCCCTTGGTGGCCTTGGAGAGGGCGGCGCCGTACTCCCGGCCGGCCGCGCTGGGCTGGAAGTTGGAGACGTTGAGGGCGAAGCCGTCGGCGCGCTCGAGTCCGGCCTTGTAGAGGGGATCGACCAGCTTCCGCTGGTCCGGGATCCAGGCCGGATTGCCGGCGTCCAGGTAGACCTTGGTGTTCTTGTTGCGCTTGAGCCGGTCGACGGCCTCGGAGAGCAGCCGCAGCCGCTCGTCGCGGTGCCCGGCCCCGGTGCAGCCGTCCACGAGGTGCGGGACCGCGTCCGGCTCCAGGACGACCAGGGCCTTGGTGTCGGCGATGTTGTCGGCGAAGGCGCCGATCCAGCTCCGGTACGCGGCGGCGTCCCGGGCGCCGCCCGCCGAGTGCTGCCCGCAGTCCCGGTACGGGATGTTGTACGCGACGAGGACCAGCGTGCGGCCCGCCGCGCGGGCGCTCGCCCCGGCCCGGCGGATCTCCGGGCCGGGATCGCCGGCCGGGCCCCACAGGGCCATCGGCCGGTCGGCGATGCGGCGCAGCACCTGGGCGTCGCTGTTGCGGCCCTGCGCCTCCCAGGCGGCGACCTGGCGGGCGGCGTCGCTCTGCGGGTCCACCCAGAACGGGGAGTCGTCGACGAGGCCGACCCCTGCCGGGTGGTGGGGCGGGGCGGATTCCGGCTGGGCGGTGGGGGCGGGCGTGCAGGCGGCTGCCGCCGTGAGGGCGAGGGCTGCGGTGAGGAGGGTGGCAGGGCGGCTGCGGGGGGCTGGCATCCGGCTTCCTCGGGGCGAAGGGGCGGGCGGCGGGCGCGGCCGCGGGCCGGGTCATCGTGACATGGGGGCAGGTGGGGCGGGGTGTGACAGCGCCGCGTGCGTATGGGTGCTGGTGTGGGGGAGTCGGTCCCCCACCCGTCCTTCGCCCGTCCCCGGGCTGCGTCCGTTCCCCGCCCCTCGCCCGTTCCCCTGGCTGCGCCCGGACCCCTTCGGGGGCTCCGCGCCCGGACCCCCGCGCCTCACCCGCCGCCGGATCCGCCCGTCAGGGCGATGGCCAGGGGGGTGCGTTCGTACAGGATCTGGTGGCCGTGGCGGGAGGGGATGAGGAGGCCGGCCTGGTGGAGGGTCTTCAGGTGTGCGGAGACCGTGGAGGGGGCCAGGGACAGGCGGTGGGCCAGGGCGGTGGTCGAGGCCGGCTCGGTGAGGGCGCATAGGACGTCCGCACGGGCGCGCCCCAGGAGCCGGGCCAGGGCCTCGGGGGCCGGGCCCGCGGGGGCCGTCCACAGGGCGCCGATGCCGCGGGCCGGGTACACCAGGGTCGGCTGCCACGGCGGGTCGTAGCCGCCCACCACCTCCGGCCAGACGAAGGCGCTCGGCATGAGGAGCAGTCCCTGGCCGTCGAGGGAGCGGTCGTGGTGGCCCCGGCGGGCGATGGTGAGGGTGTTTCCCGACCAGCGCAGATCCGGGTGGAGCCCGTCGAAGAGGGCCTCCAGCCCGCCCGCGGCCAGCCGCCGGGAGTGGAACAGGACGTCCGCCTCCAGCAAGGCGCGCAGCCGGGGCCAGTGCGGGGCGACCAGCGCCCGCCAGGCCTGCTCGTAGAGGTCGGCCAGCTCCTGGACCGCCCGCTCCGGATCGGCGAGCATCCGTTGCCCGGCCGCGCTCTCCAGGGCGCCCGGGGTGCAGATCAGGGAGCGCCGCAGGTCCTCCCGGGCCGCCTGCGGATCGGCGGCGCGGACCCGTGCGAGTTCCTCCTCGAAGGTGACCGACGGGCCCGTCGGCGGCGGGCTGAGAAAGTCCGGATTGTGCCCCGTGCGCGGCATCAGCAGCCACAGCGGCCGCAGGTCCAGCCCGGCGGCCGCGGTGCGGATCCCGCGGAGCCAGGGCAGGTGGTAGGCGTGGCGGCGCTGGTCCAGGAGGACCCGTACCGCCTCCTGGGTCTCCCAGCGGGGCGAGATCGAGAACCGGCAGCGCAGCAGGTCGGCGGGGCCGAAGCGGAAGTGGAACGGCACGGGCCCCTCCGGGGGTGGGACGGGACGGCCGGGCGGGCGGCGGGCTGCCGGGCGGCGCTCGGCGGGTCGGGGTGACGGGCCTCCGGGCGGCGAGGGCGGGGCGGGTGTGCGGCCGACCTCCCCGGCTGCCGTGCCGGAGGCGGGTGATTCGGGTGGGGGCGAATCTCTGGTGCCCCAGCCTAGGTGCCGCCACGGTGCACCGTATGACCACCGCCAACCAGGACGCACCCGCCGCCGAGCCGCATCCCGTCCCCGGGCCGCCCGAGGGGGCCCCCGTCGGATACCGGGCCGTCTTCCGGGTCGGGGAGTTCCGGCCGGTCTTCGCCGCGCACCTGCTCTCCGTGCTCGGCGTCGTCATCGCCGAGATCTCCCTCACCGTCCTCGTCTACCGCGCCACCGGCTCCCCCCTGATGAGCGCGCTCACCTTCGCCCTCGGTTTCCTGCCCTACGCCCTCGGCGGCACGCTCCTCGCGCCGCTCGCCGACCGGCTCCCCGCCCGCCGGGTGCTCGTCGGCTGCGACCTCGTCTGCGCGGCCTGCGCGGCGGCCATGGCCGCGCCCGGCACCCCGGTCGCGCTGCTCCTCGTACTGCGCTGCGCGATGGCTTTCGTCGCGCCGCTGTTCCAGGGCACCCGCAGCGCCTCCCTCGCCGACGTGCTCGGGGCCGCGGACGCGTACGTCCTGGGCCGCTCGCTGCTGCGCATGGTGGCCCAGAGCGCGCAGCTCATCGGCTTCGGGCTCGGCGGGCTGCTCCTCACCGTGCTGGCCCCGCGCGGGGCGATCCTCCTCACGGCCGCCGGTTTCCTCGGCTCCGCGGCCCTGCTGCGCCTGGGGACCCGGGCCCGCCCCGCCCGGTCCGCGGGCGCGGGTGCGCGGGTCTCCCCGATCGCGGGACTGCGCGCCGTCCTGGGTCACCGCCGGCTGCGCGCCCTCACCCTGCTGTCCTGGCTGCCGCCGCTCTTCGTGGTCGTACCGGAGGCCCTGCTGACCCCGTACGCCACCGGCCTGGGCATCTCCACCGCCGGGCTCGGGCTGCTGATGTGCGCGATGCCCGCCGGCGCCATCGCCGGGGAGGTGTGGGCGGGTTCGGCGCTCACCGCCCGAACGCGTTCGCGGATCACGGCCCCGCTCGCGGCGCTCTCGCTGCTGCCGCTGCTCGGGTACGCCGTCCGGCCCGGCCTCCCGCTCCTGCTGGGCACGCTCGTCCTGGCCGGGCTGGCCCACGCGTACACCCTCGGGCTCGACCAGTGGTACGTCGAGGCCGTGCCCGAGGAGCTGCGCGGCCGGGCGATGACCCTGCTCAGCACCGGGCTGATGACCCTTCAAGGCGTCGGCATGGCGCTCGCCGGGGTCGCGGCGGAGTTCCTGCCCGTGCACGTGGTCGTCACGTCGGCCGCGGCCGTGGGCACCGGGGTCGTCCTGCTGCTGCTCGCCGAGGTGCGCCGGACGGGCGGGCCGAGGCGTGAGACGGATCCCGCCGCCAAATGACCGCCCGGTAGGGTCTGGTGCGTGCCCAAGCCGCTCAGCCTTGCCTTCGACCCGATCGCCCGCGCCGACGAACTCTGGCAGCAACGCTGGGGTCCGGTGCCCTCGATGGCCGCGATCACCTCGATCATGAGGGCGCATCAGATCCTGCTCGGCGAGGTCGACGCGGTCGTCAAGCCGTACGGCCTGACCTTCGCGCGGTACGAGGCGCTCGTGCTGCTGACCTTCTCCAAGGCCGGGGAACTGCCGATGTCGAAGATCGGCGAGCGGCTGATGGTGCACCCGACGTCGGTGACGAACACCGTGGACCGGCTGGTGAAGTCCGGGCTCGTGGCCCGGCGCCCGAACCCGAACGACGGGCGCGGCACCCTCGCGTCGATCACGGACAAGGGCCGCGAGGTGGTCGAGGCGGCCACCAAGGCGCTGATGGAGATCGACTTCGGGCTGGGCGCCTACGACGCCGAGGAGTGCGGGGAGATCTTCGCGCTCCTGCGCCCGCTCCGGGTGGCCGCGGCCGACTTCGAGGAGAAATAGCGGCAGCCCGAGGCCCGCGACGGCGCCGAAGGCGGCGTCCGCGCGGGCGGCGTACGCTCGGCAGGTGGGCCCCGACTGGACCGCGGGAGGGCCGATGACGGCGCTCGGTGACCTGATCGAGATCGACGAACGGACCGTACTGGTCCTCGGGCAGGGCCTGGACCTCGACCGCGGGCAGCCCGACGTCGCCAACGCCCTGGTGCACCGGGCCGGCGAGACCCTGGTGCTCGTCGACACCGGAGTCACGGAAGCGTTCCGCGCGGCGCTGCTGGAAGCGGCCGCCCGGGTCGGGCCCTGGTCGCGGGCGCTGGTGCTCACCACGCACGGCCACCTCGACCACGTCGGCAACAACGACCTGGCCGACGGACTGGGCGTGCCGGCCGAGCACTGGGTGCCGGCCCCCGACCTCGACCAGATGCGGGACCCGGTGGACTACTGGGTGCGCTCCTTCGCACGCGTCGCCGGACCCGCGGCGCTGCCCGACCCCGCGCGGACCGCGGCCCGGGTGGTCTCCCTCTTCTCGCCGATGCGCCCCTTCGGCCGGACGACCCGGACCTACGAGGAACGGCCGCCGGAGCGGTTCAGGACCGGCCCGCTGCGCTCCACCGGCTGGACCTTCGCCGACGGCGCGGTCCGGGTGCTGCGCAGTCAGGGCCACTGCGCCGGGCACGTGATCGTGCACCTGCCCGGCCCCGGCG
Source organism: Streptomyces sp. NPDC002886 (assembly GCF_042888445.1). Classification (NCBI taxonomy): domain Bacteria; kingdom Bacillati; phylum Actinomycetota; class Actinomycetes; order Kitasatosporales; family Streptomycetaceae; genus Streptomyces; species Streptomyces sp. NPDC002886. Next base: position 346,964 of record NZ_JBIAPV010000003.1, on the reverse strand, counting down.
TCCTGCACCTGTCCGACGAGGGCAACGGCCCCTGCGGCGCCATGGCGGACGCCGACCAGCTCAAGATCCAGACCGTGCTCGGCTCCGCGGCCCTGCTCCTCGAGGCGGGGGAGGCGGGAATCCTCACCGACGGGCACACCTTCGCCGTGCGCCGCGGCGCCGAAGCGGTGGCGCACCTGGAGGGGCTGCTGGAGCAGGCCGCCGCCCTGGGGGAGGCCGCGCTCGGGCTGGTCGGGGAGGGGAAGCCGGTCACCCCGGGCGGCTTCGCCGCCCGCTACGGGCGGGCCATGGCCGACCTGGGCATCGGCGGAGCGAACCCGAACACGCTGTTCACCGCCATGTCGGCCGTCAACCAGCTCCGCGAGCTGGGCCTGCGCCCGGAATCCGGCGCCGTCGACGCGCCCTGGTCCCGGCCCCCGCTGCGGAACCCGGAGCCGGCCGCCCCGCCCACCGGCTGACCCGGCCCCGGCTGACCCGCCCCGCCCGACCCGGTCCCGCCTGACCCGGCCCCCGTCAAGATCGTGCAAACCGGACGGCTAGGCTCGACGCCATGAAACGAAGCGTGCTGACCCGCTACCGCGTCATGGCCTACGTGACCGCGGTCATGCTCCTGATCCTCTGTGCCTGCATGGTGGCGAAGTACGGCTTCGACACCGGCGCCGACCTGACCTTCGCGGTCTCGCAGGCGCACGGTGTGCTGTTCATGGTCTACCTGGTGTTCGCCTTCGACCTGGGCTCCAAGGCCAAGTGGCCGTTCGGCAAGCTCCTGTGGGTCCTGGTCTCCGGCACCATCCCGCTCGCCGCGTTCTTCGTCGAGCGCAAGGTCCGCGCCGAGGTGGAGCCCCTCGTCATCGGCGCTCCGGCCGCCGCCCGCGCCTGACCTCAGGCGCTCCACGGACCCCGGGCGACCTGCCTGGAGTGATCCACCTGGAGTGATCCACCCACCCCCGGGGCGACTCCCCGGGGGTTGGCCATCGACATTTACTAGGACGTCCTAGTAAATTCAGAGGCATGGACGCTGACGCCATTGAGGAAGGCCGCCGTCGCTGGCAGGCCCGGTACGACAAGGCCCGCAAGCGCGAGGCCGATTTCACCACGCTCTCCGGCGACCCCGTCGATCCCGTCTACGGACCCCGGCCCGGCGACTCGTACGAGGGCTTCGAGCGCATCGGCTGGCCAGGGGAGTACCCGTACACCCGGGGCCTGCACGCCACCGGATACCGGGGGCGGACCTGGACCATCCGGCAGTTCGCCGGCTTCGGCAACGCCGAGCAGACCAACGAGCGCTACAAGATGATCCTGGCCGCCGGCGGCGGCGGGCTCTCGGTCGCCTTCGACATGCCCACCCTGATGGGGCGCGACTCCGACGACCCCCGCGCGCTCGGCGAGGTCGGCCACTGCGGGGTGGCCATCGACTCCGCCGCCGACATGGAGATCCTCTTCAAGGACATCCCGCTCGGCGACGTGACCACCTCCATGACGATCAGCGGCCCCGCCGTCCCCGCCTTCTGCATGTACCTGGTGGCCGCCGAGCGCCAGGGTGTCGACCCGGCCGTCCTGAACGGGACGCTCCAGACCGACATCTTCAAGGAGTACATCGCCCAGAAGGAATGGCTCTTCGAACCCGAGCCGCACCTGCGCCTCATCGGCGACCTCATGGAGTACTGCGCGAACGGCATTCCCGCCTACAAGCCGCTCTCCGTCTCCGGCTACCACATCCGCGAGGCCGGGGCCACGGCCGCGCAGGAGCTCGCCTACACCCTCGCCGACGGGTTCGGGTACGTGGAGCTGGGCCTCTCGCGCGGACTCGACGTGGACCACTTCGCGTCCGGGCTCTCCTTCTTCTTCGACGCCCACCTCGACTTCTTCGAGGAGATCGCCAAGTTCCGCGCCGCCCGCCGCATCTGGGCCCGCTGGATGAAGGAGGTGTACGGGGCGAAGTCCGAGAAGACGATGTGGCTGCGCTTCCACACCCAGACGGCCGGGGTCTCCCTCACCGCCCAGCAGCCTTACAACAACGTCGTGCGCACCGCCGTGGAGGCCCTCGCGGCCGTTCTGGGCGGGACGAACTCCCTCCACACCAACGCCCTCGACGAGACCCTCGCGCTGCCGAGCGAGCAGGCCGCGGAGATCGCCCTGCGCACGCAGCAGGTGCTGATGGAGGAGACGGGCGTGGCCAACGTGGCCGACCCGCTGGGCGGCTCCTGGTTCGTCGAGCAGCTCACCGACCGCATCGAGGCCGAGGCCGAGAAGATCTTCGAGCAGATCAAGGAGCGCGGTCTGCGCGCCCACCCGAACGGGCAGCACCCGATCGGGCCGATCACCTCGGGCATCCTGCGCGGCATCGAGGACGGCTGGTTCACCGGGGAGATCGCGGAGTCGGCCTTCCAGTACCAGCGCTCGCTCGAGAAGGGCGACAAGCGGGTCGTCGGCGTCAACTGCCACCACGGCTCGGTCACCGGGGACCTGGAGATCCTGCGGGTCAGCCACGAGGTGGAGACCGTCCAGGTCCGCGAGCTCGCGGAGCGCAAGGCCGGCCGGGACGACGCGAAGGTGAAGTCGGCGCTGGACGCCATGCTGGCCGCCGCCCGCGACGGGTCGAACATGATCCCGGCCATGCTGGACGCGGTGCGCGCCGAGGCCACGATGGGCGAGATCTGCAACCTGCTGCGGGACGAGTGGGGCACGTACACGGAGCCGCCGGGCTTCTGACGGCCAGTCGGCCCGTCGCCCGTGACGCGCAAGGACACGCCCTAAGGTGGCGGCCATGACAGGCCGCCACCTTCCCGTCCCCGTGTACGGGGTGACCGCCCGCGTGCTCATGCAGACCAACTGCGGGCCGTACGCGTACATCGCTGCCGACTTCGAGCCGCCCGGCCCGGGAGGGCTGACGGAGGTCCTGAACGCCGTACCGGACGAGCGCCGGCTGCCCGAGGTGTACGCCGCCTGCGTGCGGGCGGGCATCGTCCGCGGCCTCGACGGGGTGGCGGCCTCGGTGCTGCTCACCGACGCCCATCTCCACGAGGTGGACGCCTCCGAGTACGGCTACCGGCTCGCCGGGCTCGAGGCCGGGCGGGCGGCCCTGGTGGCCTGCGGGCTGCTGCCGCCGGAGGAGGCCGACAGCCTGCGCTGGGCCGACTGGCCGGGGCGGCCGAGGCCCTGGCCGGGCCACAACCCGCGCTCGGACGCGCTGACCGCGTCGGCCCCGGCCTGGTGCGCGGACTTCCTGCCGCTGTCGGACGGCGGCCGGCCCGCGGTGGTCACGCCGCCGGAGCGGGGCCGGAAGGGCCGGAAGAGCCGACGGGGGAGCCCTGGAGGCCGTACATGAGCAGCGCCGTGAAGGTGGCCACCCACAGCTCGTCCACCGGCTCGGAACTCACGAGCGCGCGGTGCACCACGGTGCCCGCGATCACGTCGAAGATCAGGTCCGTGGTGTGGGCGGCGAGGGACGCGTCCTCCTCGTAGGGGAGTTCGCCCCGGGCCTGCGCGCGTTCGCGCCCCAGTACGACGAGACGTTTCTGCCGGTCCACGATCGCCGACCGGATCCGGTCCCTGAGCGCCTCGTCCCGGGTGGACTCGGCGACGACCGCCATCAGGGCCGTACGGGCCTCCGGGCGCCTCAGCAGCGCCGCGAACTGGAGCACCACGTACTCGATGTCGCCTTCGAGCGAGCCCCGGTCGGGGAGTTCGAGGGAGTCGAAGAGCTCCGCGACGGCGTCCACGACCAGTTCGCTCTTGCCCGACCAGCGCCGGTAGAGGGTGGTCTTCGCGACCCCGGCCCGCGCCGAGACGTCCCCCATCGTCAGCTTCGACCAGCCCAGCTCCACCAGCGCGTCCCGGGTCGCGGCGAGGATCGCGGCGTCCGCCGCCGCGCTGCGCGGGCGTCCGGTGCGACCGGGCGGGCAGGAGGTGTCCGAGCTGGGGTTGCGCATGGCCGAGACCATACCCGCCGGTAGCAGGGCCGATCGGCCCCCCGGCCGTGTGGTTCAGATCACGGCCCGCGGGCGGCCGGGGGGAGTTACGCTACGACTCGTAGCGTAAGAGCGACAACCACGCGAAGAGCTACCGGCGCCAGGTGGGGACCCGGCGCCACAGCAGGACACGGCAGTACACGTCAGGACGCGGCACACAGCAGGTACAGCACGACAGGTACCGCGATCGGTTCGTTTCGGCCGATCTTTTTCGTCGGCGCGCGCACTCGGGGGAGGATGTACGCATGCAGCCCAGAAACATGTCCATGAGCGGCGTCGTCGACCTCGCCGCGGTGAAGGCGGCCGGTGAGGCCAAGGCCAAGGCCGAGCAGGCCCGCGCCGAGGCGGCCCGGAAGGCCGCTCAGGGCGGTGCGCCCGCGCCCGCCGGGGCCGTTCCGCCGTCCGCGCTCGTCTTCGACACCGACGAGACCCGCTTCGAGAGCCACGTCGTCCCGCTCTCGGGCGAGGTTCCGGTCATCCTCGACTTCCGCGCCGAGGGCTTCGAGCAGGGCCGGGAGCTGAGCCTGCTGCTGGAGCGGCTCACCATCGAGGCGAACGGCCGCCTCGCGCTGGCCGCGCTCGACGTCGCGGCCAACCAGAACCTCATCCGCGAGTTCCGCGTCCAGGCCCTCCCGGCCGTGTTCGCCGTGGTCGCCGGCCAGGCGATGCCGCTGTTCCAGGACTTCGTGTCCGAGGGCGAGGTCCGCGGGGTCCTGGCCCAGCTGGTCCAGATCGCCGAGGAGCGCTTCGGGGTCATCGGCGTCGAGGTGGACCCGGGCGCCGAGGGCGCCGCCGGTTCGGGCGCGGACGCCGAGGATGCCGAGGAGCCGGCCGGTCCGTACGACGCGCTGCTCGACGAGGCGATCGAGGCGCTGGACGCCGACGACCTGGACGGGGCGGTGCGCGCCTACAAGAGCGTGCTGGCGGCCGATCCCTCCAACTCCGACGCCAAGCTGGGCCTGGCCCAGACCGAGCTGTTCGTCCGGGTCAAGGACATGAACCCGCAGGCGGTGCGCGCCGCGGCGGCCGAGAACCCGAAGGACCCGGCGGCGCAGATCGCCGCGGCCGACCTGGATCTGGCCGGCGGTCACGTGGCGGACGCCTTCGGGCGGCTGGTCGACACCGTGAAGGTGACGTTCGGTGAGGATCGCGACGCGGTGCGCGTGCGGCTGCTGGAGATGTTCGAAGTGGTCGGCCCGGACAACCCGCTTGTCACCTCGGCCCGTACGGCCCTCGCGCGGGTGCTCTTCTAGCACCTGTTCCCGTACCGGCACCGTACCGGCACAAGACCGGCACACCGCCGGTGATTTGTTGACACGGAGATAAACAGCGGCCGCGCTTTGCCAAAACTTGGCAATCGCGGCCGCTGTTACTCGCAGTAAATCGAACCCCGTGAACTGTCCGGTGTGTTCGCACTTCCGCCGTTCTGTCGTGGCCCTTGGTGACACCCTGTGTTGCGGCCCGGCAGGGGCAGGACTCCCTCAGGTTATCTGGCCGTTACCCGCCAGTAACGAACCCCCTTGTGCCCCGGCCGTGAATGGACCACGATCGGCGACGCTCGGTCCTTCCCGCAGAGCCGCTCATCCGGAGCCGCGGTGGAGGGTCCCCACCGGGCCGGCCGGTGGCAGTGGCACCGGCCGTGGGACAGGGGGGTCTCCGTCACACGGCGGGGCCTGTCCCCCCAGGTTGCGCGAACGCGTGGCCAAGTGGTTGTCGCTCGGGGGTGAACGCCGGTGTACGGACGCGGTTTCGCCGCGGCTCGGCCGCTCGCGCTCCTTCCCGAGGACGTAGCACTTCTCCCATCCCAGGACGGGCACCGCCCGGACCGGAGATGTACGTCCGAGAAGGAGGAACGAACATGATTTCCCAGATTCGTGGCGGGACCAGATGGAAGCGCTTCGCGCTCGTCATGGTGCCGAGCATCGCCGCCACGGCGGCGGTCGGTGTCGGCCTGGCGCAGGGTGCCCTCGCGGCGTCCTTCAGTGTGTCCGGCCAGGACTTCAAGGTCAGTGCCGACTCGCTCGTCGGTAGCGACATGATCCAGTACGGCAGCGTGGCCCAGGGCGCGACCCTGGATTCGGACAAGAAGTCCTACCACCCGGTGATCATCTCTGGCTTCAAGGAAGCCAAGATCACCAACATGTGCCAGTCGCTGGTGACGAAGACGCCGCTCGGCAACATCACCATGCAGCTGCGGACGGGTCACAAGGGCTCGCCCGCCGTCGCGAAGAACATCTACCTCGACGTCGCCGAGCTCGACGCGGACGCCGTCCTCGGCGACCTCGACATCGGTGTCGCGGCTGGTGACGGCTCGCACGCCACCAAGCCGAAGGAGGGCACGCTGGCGGACGGCGCCCTGTTCTCGCAGCGTGCCAAGACGGCCACGCTGACGAACGTGCGCCAGAAGGCCTGGGCGACGACGGCGGGTACCTTCACCCTGCCCGACCTCAACCTGCGCCTGTTCAGCGGTGACAAGCCGTGCTACCAGGACGAGAAGTAGTCCGTCCGGACTCCTGACCGGACGGGCCGGGGGCGACGGCCACCGTCGTCGTCGGCCCGTCCGGGCTCCACATCGTTCTCCGTACCACCCGTTTTCAGGGAGCTGTTGTCCATGAACCCCCAGGCCCCGGTTTACGTGCGCGCCGAAGACGACGCCTGGCTCACGGTGGCGTACTACCACTTCCACGCCTGGAGCGGTCGCCGCCCCTTCTGGGCCGGTCTGGTCACCCTCCTCGGTGGCCTTCCGATCGGCTACATCCCGTACGCGGACGTCCGCCTCGGCAACGTCACCTTCGCGATGGCGACGACGGCCGGCGCCGGCTCACTGATCATCGGCGTCCTGCTGGTCACCCTGGGCCTCGCGCTCTGGTTCCAGCAGGGCATCCGGGTCTTCGCCGGAGTCGCCGCGATCCTGCTGGCGCTGGTGTCCCTGCCGGTGTCGAACCTCGGTGGCTTCGGCGTCGGGTTCATCCTCGCGCTGGTCGGCGGCGCCCTCGCGCTGGCCTGGGTGCCGGGCGGGCCGGTCGAGGCCGTGCAGGCACAGCCCGTGCAGGCACAGGCCGTGGACCTCGGCAAGGACGCGGGAGGTTCGCTGCCGCAGGAGACGCAGCAGACGATCCCCCAGGCCTTCCCGGGACAGCGCGAGACGGAAACGACGGCATACGCGAGCGAGACGACTGCCCACGCCGATGGCGGGAGGAACAGTGCGGGGTGACGAAACGCAACGGAGCGAGGCTCCGGGTGCGGAGTCCCGTGAAAGGAAGGGCCCGCGTCACGCGGCGCCCAGGAAGTCGCTGCTGACCAAGATCCAGATACCTGTCGGCAAGACGATGGCGCTGGCCGCCATGCCGACCGCGGTGTTCGTCGGCATGAGCATGGCGCCGAAGCTGGCGGTGGCCGACGACAAGGAGATCCCCTTCGCGCCCGGACCGTGCGTGACGCGGTCCGACGAGCCCGCGGAATCGGCCTCCCCGTCGGCGAAGACGCCTTCCAAGACGCCTTCCAAGACTCCACGGACGACGCCCGCACCGGGCAAGTCGCCCACCGCGGTGCCTTCGCCGGGCGCCAGCCCCTCGGCCACCAAGCCGGTGGCGAGAACCGCGGAGAAGCCCGCCCAGAAGCCGGGCCTCATGCCGGTGGCGGGCTCCGCGGCCAAGCAGACGAACCCGCTGGACCCGCTCGGCGTCGGTGACGCCGTCAAGGGGCTGGTCGACGCCCTCGGCAGGCCGCTGACGGGAACCCCGTCCGCGCCGGCCCCGACCGCGACCAAGGCCACCGCGCCCAAGACCGCCGCGCCGGACCCGGCCGCGGACGCGATCCGCGACGCCGCCAAGCAGGCCGGCGCCACCGTCTCGGAGCTCTCCGAGGAGGTCAAGGGCACCAAGGCCACCCCGAAGGACGAGACGGGCAAGACGGCCAAGCCGAAGCCGAAGCCGGAGCCGGAAACGGCGACGGAGGGCCCGAAGGACAAGGGCAAGGGCAAGAACGGGAAGGAACCCTTCCCCTGCCCGACCTACGACGCCAAGGCCCTGGCCGACGCCGAACTGGAGCCGGGCATCCCGCTGCTCCCGGACGAGCCCTGGTACCTGGACAGCTCGCTGCTGACCCTCTACGGCCTCGACTACGAGGGCATCGTCGAGGTGAAGACGGCGAGCGGCAAGATCAAGACCGTCCTGAAGTTCACCGCGGACTCCCTGGACATCAAGGACCTCTACCAGACGGTCGGCACCGGCAAGAACGTCGCCCACCTGAAGTCCCGTCCCGGGTCCACCTCGAAGATCCGCGGGGCCAAGGTGACGATGTACACCGAGAGCCTCAAGGGCAACCTCTTCGGTCTGATCCCGATCGAGTTCACCCCGAAGAGCCCGCCGCCCCTGAACGTCCCCTTCGCGTTCTTCACGAACGTCAAGGTCGTCCAGGCCGGCCAGTTCGGCGGCACCCTGACCGTCCCGGGCCTCAAGAACTACATCGGCCCGGCGGAGTAGACCCGTACGTACGGCCTCGCGCGGCCGGACGCACCGAGGGCGGCACCCCGGATCCTCATCGGATCGGGGTGCCGCCCTCGGTCTCTGTGCGGCAGAGTTCCAGCACGGTACGGCGGGTGCGAGATCAGTCGCGGGCGCCGCTGCCCAGGTGGTGGACCCGGACCATGTTGGTGGTGCCGGGGACGCCGGGGGGCGAGCCGGCGGTGATGATCATGGTGTCGCCCTTGTTGTACCGCTTGAGCTTGAGCATCTCCACGTCCACCAGGTCGACCATGGAGTCGGTGTTGTCCACGTGCGGGACGACGTAGGACTCGACGCCCCAGCTCAGCGTGAGCTGGTTGCGGGTGCCCTCGTCCGTGGTGAAGGCCAGGATCGGCTGGTTGGTGCGGTAACGCGACAGGCGGCGGGCGGTGTCACCGGAGTGGGTGAAGGCGACCAGGGCCTTGCCGTCCAGGAAGTCCGCGATCTCGCAGGCCGCGCGGGCGACGGAGCCGCCCTGGGTGCGGGGCTTCTTGCCCGGGACCAGCGGCTGCAGGCCCTTGGACAGGAGCTCCTCCTCGGCCGCCTCGACGATCCTCGACATCGTCTTGACGGTCTCGATCGGGTAGGCGCCGACCGAGGACTCGGCGGACAGCATGACCGCGTCCGCGCCGTCGAGGATCGCGTTGGCGACGTCGGAGGCCTCCGCGCGCGTCGGGCGCGAGTTGGTGATCATCGACTCCATCATCTGGGTCGCGACGATCACCGGCTTGGCGTTGCGGCGGCACATCTCCACGAGGCGCTTCTGCACCATCGGGACCTTCTCGAGCGGGTACTCGACGGCGAGGTCGCCACGGGCGACCATGACCGCGTCGAAGGCCGCGACGACGCCCTCCATGTTGGCGACGGCCTGCGGCTTCTCGACCTTGGCGATGACGGGGACCCGGCGGCCCTCCTCGTCCATGACCTTGTGGACGTCCTTGACGTCGTTGGCGTCACGCACGAAGGAGAGGGCGACCATGTCGCAGCCCATCCGCAGGGCGAAGCGCAGGTCGTCGATGTCCTTTTCCGACAGGGCGGGGACGTTGACGGCGGCACCCGGCAGGTTGATGCCCTTGTGGTCCGAGATGACACCGCCCTCGATGACGATGGTCTTGACCCGGGGGCCCTCGACCTCGGTCACGCGGAGCTCGACGTTGCCGTCGTTGATCAGGACCTGGTCGCCCTTGGAGACGTCGCCCGGCAGACCCTTGTAGGTCGTGCCGCAGATCGACTTGTCACCCGGGACGTCTTCGGTGGTGATGGTGAACTCGTCACCGCGGACGAGCTCGACGGGACCCTCGGCGAAGGTCTCCAGGCGGATCTTCGGGCCCTGGAGGTCGGCGAGGACGCCGACGGCGCGCCCGGTGTCCTCGGAGACCTTCCGGACGCGGTCGTACCGCTCCTGGTGTTCTGCCTGGGAGCCGTGGCTGAAGTTGAATCGGGCCACGTTCATACCGGCCTCTACGAGAGCTTTCAGCTGCTCGTAAGAGTCGACGGCGGGGCCCAGCGTGCAGACGATTTTGGAACGGCGCATGGAGCGGATCCTATCGGTTTGTTTCGTAGCGGAATATTCCACCTGGCGGAAAGTCCAAAGTGACTAGCCGGTAACCAGCGCGTACGTCTGGCTGGCGATCTCCAGTTCCTCGTCCGTCGGGACCACGGCCACCGCCACCCGCGCGTACTCCGCGGACACCAGGCGCGGCTCGGGGGACCGTACCGAGTTGGCCTCCAGGTCGAGGGCCAGGCCCAGTTCGGCCAGACCGGCCAGGGCCATCTCCCGGATTTCGGAGGAGTTCTCGCCCACGCCCGCCGTGAAGGCGACCGCGTCCACCCGTCCGAGTACCGCCGAGTAGGCGCCGATGTACTTCTTCAGACGGTGGATGTACGAGGCCAGCGCCAGCCGCGCGGAGGCGTCGCCCTCCGCCGCCCGCCGCTGGACCTCGCGCATGTCGTTGTCGCCGCACAGACCCAGCAGACCGCTCTTCTTGTTGAGCAGCGAGTCGATCTCGTCGACGGACATGCCCCCGACCCGGGCCAGGTGGAAGACGACCGCGGGGTCCAGATCGCCCGAACGGGTGCCCATGACCAGACCCTCCAGCGGGGTCAGTCCCATGGAGGTCTCCACGCAGACCCCGCCGTGCACGGCCGAGGCCGAGGCGCCGTTGCCCAGGTGGAGCACGATCACGTTCACGTCCTGCTCGGCCTTGCCGAGGAGCCGCGCCGTGGCGCGGGCGACGTAGGCGTGCGAGGTGCCGTGGAACCCGTACCGCCGGATGGAGTACTTGTCGGCCGTCGCGGTGTCGATCGCGTACCGCGCCACGTGCTCCGGCATGGTCGAGTGGAAGGCCGTGTCGAAGACGGCGACCTGCGGCAGGTCGGGGCGCAGCTCCCGCGCCACCTCGATGCCGGTCACGTTCGCCGGGTTGTGCAGCGGGGCGAGCGGGATCAGGGCGCGGATCTCGGCCAGGACGGCGTCGTCGACCAGCGTCGGGTGCGTGAACTTGGTCCCGCCGTGCACCACCCGGTGGCCCACGGCGGCCAGCTCGGGCGAGTCCAGACCCAGCCCGTCGGCGGCGAGCTCCGCCGCGACGGCGCGCAGCGCCGCCCCGTGGTCGGCGATCGGACCGTTCGTCACGCGCTTGCCGCCCGCGGCCCCCGGCCCGGTCAGCGGCTCGTGACTGAGCCGGGAGGTCTCCTCGCCGATGCGCTCCACCAGACCGACCGCCAGGCGGGAGGAGTCCGCCATGTCGAGCAGCTGGTACTTCACCGACGAGGAGCCGGAGTTGAGGACGAGTACGCGCGATGCGGTCACGATGAGGGTCTTTCCTTTGCGGTGGGGGCTCGGGGGCTCGGTGGTGGAGGGCTCAGCCGGCTGTGGGCTGGGGGCGGGACTGCGCCTGGATCGCGGTGATGGCCACGGTGGTGACGATGTCCTGGACCAGAGCGCCGCGCGAGAGGTCGTTCACGGGCTTGCGCAGACCCTGCAGGACCGGACCGACCGCCACGGCGCCGGCCGAGCGCTGCACGGCCTTGTACGTGTTGTTGCCGGTGTTCAGGTCGGGGAAGATCAGCACCGTCGCGCGGCCGGCCACCTCGGACTCGGGCAGCTTGGTCGCGGCGACCGAGGGCTCCACGGCGGCGTCGTACTGGATCGGACCCTCGATCAGCAGGTCGGGACGGTGCGCGCGGACGATCTCGGTGGCCTTGCGGACCTTGTCCACGTCCGCGCCGGAGCCGGAGGTGCCGGTCGAGTACGAGAGCATCGCGATCCGCGGCTCCAGACCGAACGCGGCGGCGGTGGTGGCCGACTGGACGGCGATGTCGGCGAGCTGCTCGGCGTTGGGGTCCGGGTTCACGGCGCAGTCGCCGTACGCGAGGACCTTGTCGGCCAGGCACATGAAGAAGACCGAGGAGACGATGGACGCGTCGGGCTTGGTCTTGATGATCTCGAAGGCCGGGCGGATGGTGGCGGCGGTGGAGTGCACCGAGCCGGAGACCATGCCGTCGGCGAGGCCCTCCTGGACCATCAGGGTGCCGAAGTAGTTCACGTCGGTGACCACGTCGTGGGCCAGTTCGACGGTCATGCCCTTGTGGGCGCGGGCCTTGGCGTAGTACTCGGCGAACCGTTCCCGCAGCGGGGAGGTCGCCGGGTCGATGAGCTGGGCGGCCGAGATGTCGATGCCCAGGTCGGCGGCCTTCTTCAGGATCGCCTGCTCCTCGCCCAGCAGGGTGAGGTCGCAGACCCCGCGGCGCAGCACCACGTCCGCGGCGCGCAGCACGCGCTCCTCGGTGCCCTCGGGGAGGACCACGCGGCGGCGCTCGGCACGGGCCTGCTCCAGCAGCTGGTTCTCGAACATCATCGGCGTGACCCGCTCGGAGCGGGCCACCGAGAGCACCTCGCGCAGCTCGGCGGTGTCCACGTGGCGTTCGAACAGGCCGAGCGCGGTCTCCAGCTTGCGCGGGGTCGCGGAGTTCAGCCGGCTCTGCAGCGAGAAGAGTTCGGCGGCCGTCGGGAAGCTGTTGCCCGCCACCGACACCACCGGGGTGCCCGGAGCCAGCTTGGAGGCCAGCGTCAGGATGTCCTGGCCGGGGCGCTCGTTCAGCGTCAGCAGCACACCGGCGATCGGCGGGGTGCCCGAGGTGTGCGCGGCGAGCGCGCCGATGACCAGGTCGGAGCGGTCCCCGGGGGTGACGACCAGGCAGCCGGGGGTCAGGGCGTTGAGGAAGTTGGGCAGCATGGCCCCGCCGAAGACGAAGTCCACGGCGTCACGGGCCAGTCCGGCCTCGTCGCCGAGGAGCACCTCGCCGCCGAGCGCCCGGGTGATCTGGGCGACCGTCGGGGCGGACAGGTGCTTGTCGTCCGGCAGGACGTAGCAGGGCACGGGGAGCCTGGCGGCGAGGCGCTCGGCTATCACCTCGCGGTCCTCGGCGGCCACCCGGTTGACGACCATCGCGCCCACGTGGCAGCCCAGGGCCTCGTACGCGCGGTAGGCGTTGCGGGTCTCGGCGCGCACGGCCTCGGCCGGGTGCTTGGTGCCGCCCACGACGGGGATGACCAGCGCGCCCAGCTCGTTGGCGAGGCGGGCGTTGAGCGCCAGCTCGTCCGGGAGGTTGGTGTCGGCGTAGTCGGTGCCGAGGACCAGCATGACCTCGTAGTCGCGCGCCACCTTGTGGTAGCGGCCCACGAGCTGGGAGACCAGTTCGTCGGTGCCCTTCTCGGCCAGGATGGCGGAGGCCTCGTGATACTCCATGCCGTACGCCGTGGCGGCGTCCTGCTCGATGCGGTACCGGCCCTTGAGGAGGTCGAACAGCCGGTCGGGCCCGTCGTGCAACAGGGGGCGGTAGACGCCCACCCGGCCTGTCTGGCGGGTGAGGAGCTCCATGATGCCCAGCTCGACGACCTGTCGGCCGTCCCCCCGCTCGATACCCGTCACGTACACGCTGCGCGTCACGCGTGCTCTCCGTCCCAATTCGAGTCGGTTGTCCCATTTAATGTGGGCTTGACCTCTTGACAATACCCCTGTGATTCCGTAGGTCGCCCGCCGGGAGAAGGGCCTGCCGGAGGGGGCCGAAAGGCCCTGTGGGCCCCCCTGGGGCGGAGTGCCACGGAGCGCGCTCCACCCGGAGCCCGTGGAACAATCGGACAGGCTTCACCAATACGCCCTTCATATGTACGACTGTGCGCCCGCACGCGAACAGTCACGTACGACCAGGAGCAGGAGACACAGCACGATGCGTATCGGAGTTCTCACCGCAGGCGGCGACTGTCCGGGCCTGAACGCTGTCATCCGGTCGGTCGTACACCGTGCCGTGGTCGGGCACGGGGACGAGGTCATCGGCTTCGAGGACGGCTTCAAGGGTCTCCTCGACGGCAACTACCGCCCCCTCGACATCAACGCGGTCAGCGGCATCCTCGCCCGTGGCGGCACGATCCTCGGATCGGCCCGCATGGAGCGCGCGCGCCTCCACGAAGCGGCCGAGAACGCCGTGGAGCTGGCCAAGCGCTACGGCATCGACGCCCTGATCCCGATCGGCGGCGAGGGCACCCTGACCGCCGCCCGGATGCTGTCGGACGCCGGCATGCCGGTCGTCGGCGTACCCAAGACCATCGACAACGACATCTCCTCCACCGACCGCACCTTCGGCTTCGACACCGCCGTCATGGTCGCCACGGAGGCCATCGACCGTCTCAAGACCACCGCCGAATCGCACCAGCGCGTCATGGTCGTCGAGGTCATGGGCCGGCACGCGGGCTGGATCGCCCTGGAGTCCGGCATGGCCGGCGGCGCCCACGGGATCTGCCTGCCGGAGCGCCCCTTCGAGGTGGACGCCCTGGTCAAGATGGTGGAGGAACGGTTCGCCCGCGGCAAGAAGTTCGCCGTCATCTGCGTGGCCGAGGGCGCGCACCCCGGCGAGGGCTCCATGCCGTACGAGAAGGGCGCGATCGACCAGTACGGCCACGAGCGCTTCGCCGGCATCGGCAACCGCCTCGCCGTCGAGCTGGAGCGGCGCCTGGGCAAGGAAGCCCGCCCGGTCATCCTCGGTCACGTCCAGCGCGGCGGCACCCCCACCGCCTACGACCGCGTCCTCGCGACCCGCTTCGGCTGGCACGCGGTCGAGGGGGTCCACCGCGGCGACTTCGGCAACATGACCGCCCTGCGCGGCACCGACATCGTCATGGCCCCGCTGGCCGACGCCGTCACCGAGCTGAAGACGGTCCCCGAGGACCGCATGTACGAGGCCGAGTCCGTCTTCTGACGGTCCCGGCCGGGACTTCCGTCCCGAATCCGCCGCCGAACGGCCCGTCCCGCATCACCCCTCCGGGGGCCCGGGGCAGCGGCCACCCGGCCCCCGGGGCGGGACCACCGCCCCGACTTCGGGCGCCGAAAGGCCCCGATCGCGTCCTCGTCCGGACGCGGTCGGGGCCTTTCCCGTAGGGAGCCCGCGGGCGAAATGTGTCCTACGCCGCACCCCCGGCGAGGCTCCAGAACCGCTCCACGATGTCGGTGAGGTACTCGCGTCCCGCATCGCCGTTGCCGGCCTCGCCCCCGCCGCCGCCCCAGCTCAGGGTCGCCACCATCCGCGACTGGTACTCGCCGTGCAGCTGCTCCAGGACCCGCTCCAGGTGCGCCTTGGGCACCGGAAGCAGTTTGGCCAGCGGCTTCCCGTACGCCTGCCAGCGCGTGGTCACCGCGCTGCGGAGCAGCTCGGCCAGCTCCTCGTGCTTGCCGGTCGCCGTCACGAACTGGGCCAGGGTCAGCCCGAGCGCCGTGGCCAGCGCGGCCGACTGCCGCTCGTTGCCCTTCCAGCGGCCGGCGTCCTCCATCTTCTGGTACGCACCCGCCTCCACGCCGACCCGGCGGGCGAGGTCGTCGGCGCCCAGGCCCCGGGCGATGCGGTGCTCCCGCAGGGTGACGGGCTCGGCGAGCAGCTCGCCGGGGGAACACCAGAGCACGCCCGCCAGAGCGGTGAGCTCGGCGGAGGTGGGCGAAATCTCGCCACGCTCCCACGCCATCACCGTCTCGGGAGTGACGATCAGTCCGTACTGGGCCCGCAGGCCATAGGCGACATGACCGGGAGCCATGCCCAGGGCCGCGCGGAGACGACGCGCGGCGGGGGCATTGAAGGGGGGGCTGGAGTG
This sequence comes from Streptomyces sp. NPDC002886, assembly GCF_042888445.1. Lineage (NCBI taxonomy): Bacteria > Bacillati > Actinomycetota > Actinomycetes > Kitasatosporales > Streptomycetaceae > Streptomyces > Streptomyces sp. NPDC002886. The sequence continues at coordinate 331,347 of NZ_JBIAPV010000003.1, read as the reverse complement.
CACATGGCACACCGTAGGAGTGGCCGAGGCGTGGCGACTACAGACCAAACAAACAAGCCCATACCTCGTAGGAACGTCCTATCAAGTTAAGGGCTTTGGACGGTTTTCCCTGCGACTGTCCGGTAATCGGTGTGAGCGGTGATCCACTTCCTAGCGTACGTTTCCGGCCGCCCGCAGCGATAGCCCCGTGCGCGATCCCCTTGCCTTGACGTCGACGTCAAGGATTACCGTCGGGGCCATGCGAATCGGCGAACTGGCGGAGCGTGCGGGCACCAGCACCCGGACGTGTCGCTACTACGAGTCGCGGGGACTGCTGCCCGCGCGGCGCGACGCGAACGGCTACCGCACCTACGACGAGGAAGACCTGCGGCTGCTCCGCCAGATCCGCACGCTCCAGGACTTCGGCTTCGACCTGGAGGAGACCCGCCCGTTCGTGGAATGCCTGCGCGCCGGGCACCCGTCCGGCGACTCCTGCCCGGCCTCGCTCGCCGTCTACCGGCGCAAGCTCACCGAACTGGACGGCCTCATCGGCCGCCTCGGCGAGGTGCGCGACCAGGTCGCGAGCCAGCTCGCCGAAGCCGAGGCCCAGGCCCAGGCCCAGGCCGAGGCCGAGGACGAGACCGGAGCCGAGACCGGTGCCGAGACCGGAGCGACACCGCCCAGATGCGAGATGACCGGCTGATCCGGCCGGTCGCGACGAGAGGGGAAGCACATGATCAAGGCCCACGGCGTGGCCGAAGTGACCGACGCGGACTTCGAGGCGGAGGTGCTCGCCGAGCGCGGCCGGCCCGTCCTGGTGGAGTTCACCGCCGACTGGTGCGGCCCGTGCCGCCAGCTCGCACCCGTCCTGTCCGCCGTCGCCGCGGAAGAGGCCGGCCGCCTCAAGGTCGTGCAGATCGACGCGGACACCAACCCGGAAACGGTGGTGCGCCACGGGGTGCTGTCCATGCCGACCCTGCTCGTCTTCCGCGACGGGGAGCCCGTCCTGCAGCTGGTCGGAGCCCGCGCCAAGCGCAGGCTCCTCCAGGAGCTGGAAGGGGTCCTCGCGGTTACCGCGGGGGCATCGGCCTGAACCAGACCGTGGACAGGGGCGGGAGGGTCAGGCGCAGGCTCGCCGCCCGGCCCTGGGCGGGCACCGGTTCGGGGCGCAGCGGCTGGGTGTGGTGGACGCCGCTGCCGCCGTAGGACTCCAGGTCGGTGTTGAGCACCTCCCGCCACAGCGGAACCTCCTCCGGGACCCCGATCCGGTACCCGTGCCGGACCACCGGCGAGAAGTTCGAGACGCACAGCAGCTGCGAGCCGTCCTGCGCGAAGCGGAGGAAGGCGAAGACGTTGTCCTCGGCCGCGTCCGCCTCCACCCACGCGAAGCCCTCCGGCACGCTGTCCCGCTCCCACAGGGCGGGCGCCGCCCGGTAGGTGCGGTTCAGGTCCCCCACGAGGCTGCGTACGCCCCGGTGGTCACCGGCCGCCGCGTACGAGGAGTCCAGCAGCCACCAGTCCGGGCCGTACGTCTCGGACCACTCCGAGCCCTGGGCGAACTCCTGCCCCATGAAGAGCAGCTGCTTGCCCGGGTGGGCCCACATGAAGCCCAGGTACGCACGGTGTATGGCCCGCTGCTGCCACCAGTCGCCGGGCATCTTCGACACCAGCGAGGCCTTGCCGTGCACCACCTCGTCGTGGGAGATCGGCAGCACGTAGTTCTCGCTGAACGCGTAGACCATCCCGAAGGTCATGTCGTGGTGGTGGTACTTGCGGTGCACCGGGTCCTTCGAGGCGTACCGCAGGGTGTCGTGCATCCAGCCCATGTTCCACTTCAGGCCGAAGCCGAGCCCGCCCCCGTCGGTGGGCCGCGTGACGCCCGGCCACGCCGTGGACTCCTCGGCGATCGTCACCACGCCCGGGCAGCGCCGGTAGACGGTCGCGTTCATCTCCTGGAGCATCGCCACCGCGTCGAAGTTCTCCCGGCCGCCGTGCTCGTTCGGGGTCCACTCGCCGTCCTTGCGGGAGTAGTCCAGGTAGAGCATCGAGGCCACCGCGTCCACGCGCAGCCCGTCCACGTGGAACTCCTGGCACCAGTACACGGCGTTGGCCACGAGGAAGTTGCGCACCTCCCGGCGCCCGTAGTCGAACTCCAGCGTCCCCCAGTCCGGGTGCGCGGCCCGCTGCGGGTCGTGGTGCTCGTACAGCGGCCGCCCGTCGAACTCGGCGAGCGCCCAGTCGTCGCGCGGGAAGTGCGCCGGCACCCAGTCGACGATCACCCCGATCCCGGCCCGGTGCAGCGAGTCCACGAGGAAGCGGAAGTCGTCCGGGGTGCCCATCCGGGAGGTCGGCGCGTAGAAGCCGGTGACCTGGTAGCCCCAGGAGCCGCCGAAGGGGTGCTCGGCGACCGGCATCAGCTCCACGTGGGTGAAGCCGAGCTCCGTCACGTACGCGGGCAGCTGCTCGGCCAGCTGGCGGTACGAGAGACCGGGCCGCCAGGACGCCAGGTGCAGCTCGTACACGGAGAAGGGGGCTTGGTGCGGCGCGATCTCCCCGCGCCGCGCCATCCAGTCCGCGTCCTGCCAGACGTAGGAGGAGGCCGTCACCACCGAGGCGTTGGCCGGCGGGACCTCGGCGTGCTTGGCCATCGGGTCGGCGCGCAGGGTGTGCGAGCCGTCCGGGCGGGTGATGTCGTACTTGTACAGGGCGCCCTCGCCGACGCCGGGCAGGAACAGCTCCCACACGCCGGTCGCCCCGAGCGAGCGCATCGGGTAGGCGACCGAGTCCCAGTACGAGAAGTCCCCGCTGACCCGCACGCCCTGGGCGTTCGGCGCCCACACCGTGAACCGGGTGCCCGCCACGCCCTGGTGGACCATCGGCTCCGCGCCGAGCGCCGTCCACAGCTCCTCGTGCCGGCCCTCGCCGATCAGGTGCAGGTCGAGCTCGCCGAGCGCGGGCAGGAACCGGTAGGGGTCGTGGACTTCCACCTCGTCGCTGTCGTACGTCACCAGCAGCCGGTAGTCCGGCACCCCGGCCAGCGGCAGCAGCCCGGAGAACAGCCCGTCGCCCTCGTCGAGGAGTTCGGCCCGCAGCCCCTTGGCGACGACGGTGACCGCCTTCGCGTACGGACGCAGCACCCGGAAGGACACCCCGCCCCGCTGGGCGCGGGCTCCGAGCACCCCGTGCGGATCGTGGTGGCGGCCCTCCAGCAGCCGGGCCCGCTCCTCCGCGTCCAGTGCCGGAACCGGCCGGACCCCGCGCGGCGGGGCCGCCCGCCGGGCCCTGGGGGCCCGGGGCTTCTTCACGGGCTCGGCGGCTTCGACCGTGCCGATGGCGGGCTTGGCTTCGTCGCGGACGGTCGGTGACGGCTGTCGTGCGGCGCTCACGCGAGCGGCCTCCTCGGGGGCTTCGGGTGGAGGGTGGGGGATCCTGGGGCGGGGAGCTGCGTGCGGTGCGAGGGCGGACGCTGCGGCTCCGAGAGCCGCCGGATCGCCGCCATCGGCACGTGCAGCCAGTCGGGCCGGTGCCGGGACTCGTAGCGGGCCTCGTACACCGCCTTGTCGGTCTCGTAGGCGCGCAGGAGCACGGGGTCCTCACGCGGGTCCCGGCCGGTGGTGCGGGCGTAGCCCTCGCAGAAGGCGGCCCGGCAGTCGTCCGCCCAGGCGGGGGCGAACGGCCGGTGGGAGCGGGCCGCGTAGTCGAAGGAGCGCAGTATCCCGGCGATGTCCCGCACCGCCGGTTCGGGGCGGCGCCGGTCGGCCAGGGGCCGGGCCGGCTCGCCCTCGAAGTCGATCAGCGCCCAGCTGCCGTCCACGGTGCGCAGGGTCTGGCCCAGGTGCAGGTCCCCGTGGATCCGCTGGGCGGACACCCCCGCCCCGCGGGAGGCGGCCAGCGCGTCGAAGGCTCCGCGCAGCCCCGCCTCGTAGGGCCGCAGGGCCGGCACCTCGCGGGCGGTGGCGGCGAGCCGGGCCGTCATCCCGGCGGCCAGCCGGGCCGTCTGCTCCGGGCCCAGCGCGACGGTGGGCAGGGCTCCGGCCAGCGCGCTGTGCACCTCGGCGGTGGCCCGGCCCAGCGCGTGCGCCTCGGCGGTGAAGTCGGCTCCGGTGCGCAGCCGGTGCAGCGCGAGCTGCCAGCCGTCGTCGGAGCCGCGCAGGTACGGCTGGAGCACGCCCAGGGTCAGCGGTTCGGAGCCGGGCAGCTCGGCCTCGTACCAGGCGACCGGCGCGGGCACCCGGGCGCAGCCGGCGGCGGCCAGGGCGCGGGGCAGCTCCAGGTCGGGATTGACCCCGGGGCCGACCCGTCTGAAGATCTTCAGGATGTACGAATCCCCGTAGATCAGCGAGGAGTTGGTCTGTTCCCCGGACAGCGGCCGGGGGGTGGGGGCCTCGGGGATCACGACGGCCGGGTCCCGGTCGAAGCGGAGCGGGCCCAGGGTGCCGGGGGAGCGCAGCCGCTCCAGCAGCAGCGAGGCGAGCCGCGGATCGCCGAGGCCCTCGTAGACCGACTGGCCGGTGTACGGGCCCTGCTCGGGGTGGCCGATCAGCGCGGGCGCCAGGGCCGGCGGCAGCGGGCTCGGGCGGATCCCGAGCAGGAGCTGGTAGCAGTCCCCGTCCACGTCCAGCAGCAGGTGCAGCAGCCCGGGCGCGGACCCGGGGGGCAGCAGTTCGGCCGCCGAGACGGTCCTGAGCCGTCCGATGGCGCGGCCCTTGCCGGCGAACCATCGCTGCGCGGGCAGCCAGGTCCGCAGCATGGGCTCCAGTGGACCGAGTCCGATCCCGGGCCCGAACCCGGGCCCGATCCCGGTGGCCCGGTCGGCGGTGAGCCGATTCCGGGCGGATGCAGCCTCCGACATGGCGTCGCGTCCTTTCCCCGGGCCGTCAAAGAATGCGCATTGTGTCCCGGATCGCGCTGGTTGCTTCTCCGGTGTGTGCGAGTGTCGGGTCAGGATGATCCGTACAGGGGCGGGCGGTTGACCCATTCGCCGCGCCCGCCCCGGGCCGGCCGCTACTCCGAGCGCAGGCGGAACCAGTAGAAACCGTGGCCCGCCAGCGTCAGCAGGTACGGCCATTCGCCGATCGGCGGGAAGCGGACGTCGCCGGTGAGTTCCACCGGGACCCGTCCGTTGAACGACTGCAGGTCCAGCTCGGTGGGCTGCGCGAAGCGCGAGAAGTTGTGCACGCACAGCACCAGGTCGTCCCCGTATTCACGGAGGAAGGCCAGCACCGCCGGGTTCGTCGACGGCAGTTCGGTGTACGAGCCGAGTCCGAAGGCCGGGTTGGCCTTGCGGACCTCGATCATCCTGCGGGTCCAGTGCAACAGCGAGGACGGTGAGGCCATCGCCGCTTCCACATTGGTCACCTGGTACCCGTGGACCGGGTCCATGATGACCGGCAGGTTGAGCCTGCCCGGATCGCACGAGGAGAAACCGGCGTTGCGATCCGGTGTCCACTGCATCGGCGTGCGCACGCCGTCGCGGTCGCCGAGCCAGATGTTGTCGCCCATGCCGATCTCGTCGCCGTAGTACAGCACCGGCGAACCGGGCAGCGACAGCAGCAGGGCGGTGAACAGCTCCATCTGGTTGCGGTCGTTGTCCAGCAGCGGGGCGAGCCGGCGCCGGATGCCGATGTTGGCCCGCATCCGCGGGTCCTTGGCGTACTCGGCGTACATGTAGTCGCGCTCTTCGTCCGTGACCATTTCGAGGGTGAGCTCGTCGTGGTTGCGCAGGAAGATGCCCCACTGGCAGCGGTCCGGGATCGCCGGGGTCTTGGCCAGGATCTCGGAGACCGGGTAGCGCGACTCTCTTCGCACCGCCATGAAGATGCGCGGCATGACGGGGAAGTGGAACGCCATGTGGCACTCGTCCCCGCCCTTCTCGAAGTCCCCGAAGTAGTCGACGACGTCCTCGGGCCACTGGTTGGCCTCGGCGAGCAGCACGGTGTCCGGGTAGTGCGCGTCGATCTCGGCGCGGACCGCCTTGAGGAGGGTGTGCGTGCGCGGCAGGTTCTCGCAGTTGGTGCCCTCCTCGGCGTACAGGTAGGGCACGGCGTCGAGGCGGAAGCCGTCGATGCCGAGGTCGAGCCAGAAGCGGAGCGCGGAGACGATCTCCTCGACGACCGCCGGGTTCTCGTAGTTGAGGTCCGGCTGGTGGGAGAAGAACCGGTGCCAGTAGTACTGCTTGCGGACCGGGTCGTACGTCCAGTTCGAGGTCTCGGTGTCGACGAAGATGATGCGGGCGTCCTGGAACTGCTTGTCGTTGTCGGCCCACATGTAGTAGTCGCCGTAGGGCCCGTCCGGGTCCTTGCGGGACTGCTGGAACCACTCGTGCTGATCGCTCGTGTGGTTCATGACGAAGTCGATGATCACCCGCATGCCGCGGGTGTGCGCCGCGTCCACGAACTCCACGAAGTCGGCGAGGTCGCCGAATTCGGGCAGCACTGAGGTGTAGTCGGCGACGTCGTAGCCCCCGTCGCGCAGGGGCGAGGCGAAGAACGGCGGGAGCCACAGGCAGTCGACGCCGAGCCACTGGAGGTAGTCCAGCTTCGCGGTGAGCCCCTTGAGGTCACCCACGCCGTCGCCGTTGCTGTCGTGGAAGGACCGTACGAGGACCTCGTAGAAGACCGCCCGCTTGAACCAGTCGGGATCGCGGTCCTTGGCGGGGGTGTCCTCGAAGGTGTCGGGAACGGGATCGTTGATCATCATGAGATGGGTGACCCTCCGGTGGGCGGGGACGGTCGCAGAGCCGCCAGAACGTGCGCGGGCGTGCGGCCCGGTTCCAGGCGCACGTAGTTGGCCCTGCCCCAGTGATAGGTCTCGCCGGTGAGCTCGTCGCGCACAGCGAGGGACCCGTGCCAGTCGAGGCCGAGTACCGGCATGTCCAACGAGACCGTCGCCTCCTGGGTGTGGTGCGGATCGAGGTTGACGACCACCAGTACGGAATTGCTCCCCGCGTGCTTCGAATAGGCGATCACCTGTTCGTTGTCGGTCGGGTGGAAATGAATGTCGCGCAGTTGCTGGAGGGCGGGGTTGCGCCGGCGCAGCCGGTTCAGGGAGGTGATCAGCGGGGCGATGGAGCGGCCCTCGCGGTCGGCGGCGGCCCAGTCGCGCGGGCGCAGCTCGTACTTCTCGGAGTTCAGGTACTCCTCGCTGCCCTCCTTGACCGGGGTGTTCTCGCAGAGCTCGTATCCGGCGTAGACCCCCCACGTGGGGGAGAGCGTGGCGGCGAGGACCGCGCGGACCTCGAAGGCGGGGCGGCCGCCGTGCTGAAGGTAGGCGTGCAGGATGTCCGGGGTGTTGACGAAGAAATTCGGCCGCATGACGGAGGCGGAGCGGGTGTCCGCGAGCTCGGTCAGGTACTCGGTCAGCTCGGCCTTGGTGTTGCGCCAGGTGAAGTACGTGTAGGACTGCTGGAAGCCGACGGCGGCGAGCGCGCGCATCATCGCGGGGCGGGTGAAGGCCTCGGCGAGGAAGATCACGTCGGGGTCGGACTTGTTGATGTCCGCGATCACCTTCTGCCAGAACACCACCGGCTTGGTGTGCGGGTTGTCGACCCGGAAGATGCGGACGCCGTGCTCCATCCAGTGCCGCAGGATCCGCACCGTCTCCTCGACGATGCCGGCCATGTCGGAGTCGAAGTGGATCGGGACGATGTCCTGGTACTTCTTCGGCGGGTTCTCCGCGTACGCGATCGTCCCGTCGGCGCGGTGGCGGAACCACTCCGGGTGCTTCTCCACCCACGGGTGGTCCGGGGAGCACTGCAGGGCGAAGTCGAGCGCCACCTCGATGCGCAGCTCACGGGCCCTGGCGACGAAGGCGTCGAAGTCCTCCAGGGTCCCGAGCTCGGGGTGGACCGCGTCGTGGCCGCCCTCGGTGGAACCGATGGCCCACGGCACGCCCGGATCCCAACTCCCCGCCGACAGCGTGTTGTTCGGGCCCTTGCGGTACGTGCTGCCGATCGGGTGGATCGGCGGCAGGTAGACCACGTCGAAGCCCATCGCGGCGACGGCGGGAAGCCGCTCGGCGGCGGTCCTGAACGTCCCGCTGACCGGAGCCTCGCCGGGCTCCAGCACCGCCCCCTCCGACCGGGGGAACATCTCGTACCAGGAGCCGAAGAGGGCCCGCTTGCGCTCGATCAGCAGCGGCAGCGGCTTGGAGGCCGTCACCAGCTCCCGGAGCGGGCGCTTGGCGAGCAACGCGTCGATCCGGGGGGCGAGGGCGGCGGCGTACCGCTCCGCGACCGGCCGGTCCTCGTCGCGCATCACGTCGGCGGCGGCCAGTACGTGCTCGCGGCCGTCCCGCTTGGGAATCTTCGCGGCGGCCCGCTCGTAGAGCTCGGCGCCCTCCAGCAGGGTGAGACCGGTGTCGATCCCGGCCGGGATCTTCACCGCCGCGTGGGCCCGCCAGGTGCCCACCGGGTCGCTCCACGCCTCGACGGTGTACGTCCACCTCCCCTCGACCTCGGCGGACACCCGCGCCCCCCACCGGTCGGTGCCGGGGGCCAGCTCGGACAGGGGCACGGGAGGCCGCAGCCGCCCGCTCGGATCTCGCATGACGACATGGGCCGCCACGGCGTCGTGTCCCTCGCGGAACACGGTGGCGGAAATCTCGAATACCTCGTCCACGACCGCCTTGGCGGGTCTGACGCCGCAGTCGACGGCGGGGCGGACGTCCAGCACGGGAATGCGACCGATCATGATGGGATCACCTGGGGGCAGTTCGCAGGGCTCGGTGACAACAGGCCAGCCGCCGGGGCAGCTGGTAGTGCACGCTCTGTTCGCTCTGTTTCTAGCCGCTCGGAAGACGGCTGGGCTGCGGGCATGGCCGCTCCTGTCCGCGTTCACTCGGGTGGCGGGGAGGCGGTTCCTGGGTGCGCCGTGCGCTGTACCCGAGGAGCCCTTCCCACTCCAGCCCGGCCCAACCCGGGCGCTCGGTTAACTACTCGTACGTACTGGAACGCGTGCCCGCGCTCGGCGGCCCAACACCCGCCGATGCTCAGTCAACTCGGATGGGACTAACGGATGTTCACACCCCCGCTGTTCCATTACGTGGGACCGCCCGAACTCGCCGAGGCCTTACGGCCCGGAGCGCGCGGGCGGCCCGTCCGCACGGCGGCGGACCTGGAGGGCGACCCGGGCGAGCCGCACACGTACGTGGTGGACACCTCGGGCGCCCTGCGGATCGCCCCGCGCCGCAGCGAGCACGTCGCGTGCGCGGGCGGCGCCCCGGTCCGCGCGGCGGGTGAGATCACCTTCACGCACGACCCGGCGACGGGCTGGACGGCGGCGGAGGTGAGCAACCTGTCCACCGGCTACTGCCCCGACCTGACGGCCTGGCCGGCCGTCGCCGCCGCCCTGGACCGGGCGGGCATCGGGCACCCGGCGGCCTTCACCCACGCGGTGGTCTTCCGCCGGTGCACGTCCTGCGGCGAGTGCAACGTGGTGCGCGACGACTGGTTCGTGTGCGTCTTCTGCGACGGTGAACTGCCGCCGGAATGGAACGTGGGCGCCGGGTCGGGCCCCGCGTGACCTCGGAGTCAACGGCTCGGGCGGGGCGAGCAGTCGGTGCGGCGGGCGGTGAGGGCGCGCTCGAGGCGCCATGGCCGGGTGGGGCGGGCGGCGCTAGCCTTCCGAGGGTGACGCTCGCGGTGCACAGCGTGGTGCGGCCGCTCCGACCCGTAATCCCCTGCGAAGGTGGAACGCGTGAAGGCTATCCGTCGATTCACCGTGCGCCCCGTCCTCCCCGAGACCCTCTCGCCGCTCGCCGACCTCGCGCGCAACCTGCGCTGGTCCTGGCACGGCGAGACCCGTGAGCTGTTCCAATCCGTCGATCCCGAGGGCTGGCAAGCCGCCGGCGGGGATCCCGTCCGGCTGCTCGGCGCCGTGTCCGCCGCGCGGATCACCGAGCTCGCCGGTGACCGGCGGTTCCTGAGGCGGCTCGCCGTCGCCGCCGCCGACCTCGATGACTACGTCCACGGCGGGAGGTGGTACCAGAGCCACGAGGCGGCCGCGGAGCTGCCCGCCGGCATCGCCTACTTCTCGCCCGAGTTCGGGATCACCGCCGCCTTGCCCCAGTACTCCGGCGGGCTCGGGATCCTCGCCGGGGACCACCTCAAGGCCGCCAGCGACCTCGGCGTCCCCCTCATCGGTGTCGGGCTCCTCTACCGGCACGGGTACTTCCGCCAGTCCCTCTCCCGGGACGGCTGGCAGCAGGAGCACTACCCGGTGCTCGACCCCAACGAACTGCCCCTCGCGCTCGTGCGCGAGGAGGACGGGACCCCCGCGCGGGTGTCCCTGAGCCTCCCCGGCGGCCGGGCCCTGCACGCGCACGTCTGGCAGGCCCGCGTCGGCCGGGTGCCGCTGCTGCTCCTCGACTCCGACGTCGAGGACAACGACGCCGTCGCCCGCGAGGTGACCGACCGGCTGTACGGGGGAGGCAGCGACCACCGGCTGCTCCAGGAGATGCTGCTGGGCATCGGGGGAGTGCGGGCCGTCAGGGCCTACTGCCGGATCACCGGGCATCCCGACCCCGAGGTCTTCCACACCAACGAGGGCCACGCCGGCTTCCTGGGGCTGGAGCGCATAAGAGAACTGGAGGGGCAGCAGGGACTCGGCTTCGACGCCGCCGTCGAAGCCGTCCGGGCCGGCACCGTGTTCACCACGCACACCCCCGTCCCCGCCGGCATCGACCGCTTCGACCGAGCCCTGGTCGCCCGCCACTTCGGCGACGGCGGCGAACTGGCCGGCGTACCCGTCGACCGGATCCTGGCGCTCGGCGCCGAGACGTACCCCGGCGGCGACCCCGGGGTGTTCAACATGGCGGTGATGGGCCTGCGCCTCGCCCAGCGGGCCAACGGGGTCTCCACCCTGCACGGCGCCGTCAGCCGCGGGATGTTCGCCGGGCTGTGGCCGGGCTTCGACCCCGCCGACGTGCCCATCACCTCGGTGACCAACGGCGTGCACGCCCCGACCTGGGTGGCGCCCGAGGTGGTGAAGCTCGGCGCGAAGCAGATCGGCGCCGGCCGCACCGAGGACGCGCTCTCCGTCGGCGGCTCGCAGCGCTGGGACGCCGTCGCGGACATCCCCGACCAGGACGTCTGGGACCTGCGCAGGGTGCTCAGGGAGCAGCTCGTGCAGGAGGTACGGGACCGCCTGCGCGCCTCCTGGCGCCAGCGCGGGGCCGCCGAGGCCGAGCTTGGCTGGGTGGACTCGGTCCTCGACCCGGACGTGCTGACCATCGGCTTCGCCCGCCGGGTGCCGTCCTACAAGCGGCTCACGCTGATGCTGCGCGACCCCGACCGGCTGCGCCGCCTGCTCCTGGACCCGGACCGGCCCGTGCAGATCGTGGTCGCGGGCAAGGCGCACCCCGCCGACGACGGCGGGAAGCGGCTCGTCCAGGAACTGGTGCGCTTCGCGGACGATCCCCGCGTGCGCCACCGGATCGTGTTCCTGCCCGACTACGGCATGGCCATGGCCCAGAAGCTCTACCCCGGCTGCGACGTCTGGCTCAACAACCCGCTGCGCCCGCTGGAGGCCTGCGGCACCAGCGGGATGAAGGCGGCGCTCAACGGCTGCCTCAACCTCTCCGTCCTGGACGGCTGGTGGGACGAGTGGTTCGAGCCGGACTTCGGCTGGGCCATCCCGACCGCCGACGGACTCGGCGCGGACGAGGACCGCCGCGACGACCTGGAGGCGAACGCCCTCTACGACCTGATCGAGGGCCGGGTCGCCCCCCGGTTCTACGACCGGGCCGGACAGGCCGGACTCCCGGTGCGGTGGATCGAGATGGTCCGGCGCACCCTGGTCTCCCTGGGGCCCAAGGTGCTCGCGGGCCGCATGGTGCGGGAGTACGTGGAGCGGCTCTACGCTCCGGCCGCGCTCTCCCACCGCGCCCTCACCGCGGACGCGGCGCGGGACCTTGCCTGGTGGAAGGGGCGGGTCCGCGCGGCCTGGCCGCAGCTCACCGTCGAGCACGTGGAGGCCCTGACCGCGGGCCCGGTCGGCGGCACCGCCGAACTCGGGGCCACCCTCACCCTGCGCGTGCAGGTCTCCCTCGACGCCCTCGCGCCCGAGGACGTGGAGGTGCAGGCCGTCGCGGGCCGGGTCGACGCGCAGGACGTGATCCAGGGCGGGCGGGCCTTCCCGCTCAAGCCCGCCGGCGGACCCGACCTGGAGGGCCGCTGGCTGTACGAGGGCCCGCTCGCCCTCGACCGTACGGGGCCCTTCGGCTACACCGTACGGATCCTGCCGGCGCACCCGCTGCTGGCGACCCCGGCCGAACTGGGCCTGGTCGCCGGGCCCGCCACGGGCACGGACACCGACGCGGCGGGGGGCGGTGTGGTGCTGCGGTAGCCGCCCCGGCGGTTCAGGGGGCGGGCGGCGGGTCCACCAGCCGCCCGTCCTCCACCAGCATCCCCGCCCGCTTGACGCTGCGCAGGACCGGGATCACCTCCACCTGCCCCACGCCCTCCACGGCTCCGATCCGCTCGGTCAGGTAGGTGTACAGCTCGTCGGTGTCCCGGCACACCACCACCGCCATCAGGGAGGCGGCCCCGGTCACGGCCGCCGCGAACGCCACCTCGCGGTGGCCCGCCAGGGCCGTCCCCACCTGCGCCAGGCGGGCCGGCGGGACCGTCAGCACCAGCGTCGCCTCCGCCTCGTAGCCGAGGAGCGAGGGCGCGAACTCCACGTCGAAGAAGATCGCCCCCAGATCGCGCAGCCGCTCCAGCCGGCGCCGGGCGGTGGACTCCGACAGGCCGGCGGCGCGCGCCAGTTCCGGGTAGCCCGCGCGGCCGTCCCGGCCCAGCACCGCGAGCAGCGCGAGCTCCGGCTCGTCCAGCGCGTACCGCTGCGGCCCCGGCTCGACGGGCGGCCGTTCCAGGGCGGCGATCTGGTCGGGGCGCAGCAGGTCCATGCCCGCCCAGGCGTCCGGCCCGCCGAAGAACTTGCGCAGGATGGTGTGGGCGCTGATGCCGGTCACCCGGCGGGTGCTCGGCAGCTTCTCCAGCAGCAGGGTGTCGCGGTCCCGGCGGGTGCGGGCCCGGGTCATGCAGTGGATCTCGGTGCCGCCCGCGTTCAGGTTGACCCACGCGATGTCCGGGCGGCGGGCCAGTGCCTCGGCCACCGGGAGCGCCGCGTCGGGGGCGCACTGGATCCGCAGCCAGGACTCGAACAGTCCGACGCGGCTGCCCAGGGGCAGTCCGACGACCCGGATCAGGCCGGTGGTCCGCAGGCGCCGGTAGCGGCGTACGACGGTCTGGTCCGAGACCTCCAGCACCTCGGCGAGCCGGCTGAAGGGGGCCCGGCCGTCGATGGTGAGGGCCTGGATCAGCGACCGGTCGAAGGCGTCCAGCTCCAAGTCGTGCATGGTTTCCATCATCCCAGAAGCTCCCATGAGGGAAATCCGTCGGCAGGGGGCCGCTGGGTGGGGGATGGGGGCCGGTCGCTGCGACCTTGGGTCCACCGGGTCACCGCCCCCGGTTCCTGCCCCTCCGTGACCCGAGGAGAAACTCCCATGCGCAAATGGCTGCCGTTGACGGCGGTGTGTCTCGGAGCCTTCATGCTCTTGGTCGACGTCACGATCGTGACCGTCGCCCTGCCCGACATGGCCGCCGACATGCACACGGGCTTCTCCGGCCTCCAGTGGGTGATGGACATCTACGCCCTCGCCCTCGCCGCCCTGCTGCTGGGCGCCGGTTCGCTCGCCGACCGGATCGGCCGGCGCCGCGTCTACCTCGGCGGGCTCGGGCTCTTCGCCGCCGCCTCCCTCGCCTGCGGTCTGGCGAGCGGACCTGCCGCGCTGATCGCCTTCCGCGCCGTCCAGGGCATCGGTGGCGCCGCGATGTTCGCCACCACCATGGCCCTGCTCAGCTCCGCCTACCAGGGACGCGACCGGGGCGTCGCCTTCGGCGTCTGGGGCGCGGTCAACGGGGCCGCCGCCGCGGCCGGTCCGATCATCGGCGGGCTGCTCACCGAGCAGTTCGGCTGGCGCTGGATCTTCTTCATCAACCTGCCGGTCTGCGCCCTCGCCGTGTACGTCACCCTCAAGGCCGTCGCCGAGTCCCGCGACCCGCACGCCAAGGGCCTGGACCTGCCCGGCATGGCCACTTTCACCACCGGCGCCGGAGCGGTCACCTATGCCCTGATCCGGGTCGGCGAGAACGGCTGGAGCTCCGCGACCACCCTGGCCCTGTTGGCCCTGAGCGCCGCCGCCTTCGCCGCGTTCGTCCTGGTCGAACTGCGCAGCTCCCGCCCGATGCTGGACCTCTCGCTGTTCCGCAGCCCGACCTTCGTGGCCGTCATGGCCGCCGCGCTGCTGATGTCCGGCGCCGCCTTCGGGTACATGATGTACGTCTCGCTGTGGCTGCAGAGCGCCGAGGGCATGGGCCCGGTCGCCGCCGGTCTGACGATGCTGCCGATGAGCCTGGCCGCCTTCGTGGTCGCCGCCGTGACCGGCAAGCTGATGCACGGGGCCCCGGCCCGGATCACCATCGGCGGCGGGTTGTTCCTGATCGGCGCGGGCGCTCTGCTCATGGGCTGGATGCTGGACGCCGGGGACGGCTGGACGGCGCTGGTCGCCGGACTGGCGATCACCGGTCTGGGTGTCGGCATGATCTCCCCGGCCCTCGCGGCCGCCGCGATGGGGGCCGTGCCCCCGGCCCGGGCGGGCATGGCGGGCGGCGCCCTCAACACCGCGCGCCAGCTGGGCATGGCCCTGGGCATCGCGGTGCTCGGCGCGGTCTTCCAGTCCGGCCTGGAGGACGGTCTGGCCGGCTCCGGCCAGCCGCACGGTACGGCCGAGGCACTGGCCGGCGGCGGGGCGGGACAGCTGCTGCACGCGGCCCCGGCGGCCCGGCACTGGGTGGAGGCGGCCTTCGCGAGCGGGCTGCGCGACACCTTCTGGGTCTCGGGGGCGATGGGCATGGCGGGGGCGCTGATCCTGATCGTGCTGGTCCGCCGTCCGGCGGCCGGGTCCGGGTCCGGTGGCAAGGGCTCGGTGCCGGTGCCGGGCCAGGGCTCCGCGCCGGTGGAGCGGGCAGCCGTCTGAGTCGCCCGCCGCGCGCCGTACGGGGCTTCGCGCGAAGCCCCGTACCGAACGGTCCGCAGGCCCTTCCGGCCTCCTCGGACGCCCCGGATCCCCTGCGGATGCGGGGCGTTCGCACGTTCCACGACGGAAGGGACCGGGAGGGTGAACCTTCGAACGGACTGCCGTGCCGAACCGTTTCGTCCAGCTGGTCCGCTCCTACGCTGCCCGCGGATGCCGACCGGACCTGGCATCCGAGACACCCGAGGAACGGACTTCCCCATGCGTCTTCGCACCACCGCCATCGCCCTCACGGGCGCCCTCGCGCTCGTCCTGCCGACCGCCGGACTGTCGTACGCCAACGACCACGACGACCGCGAGGACCTCGGCACGCTGCACTACCGGTACAGCGACGACGGTGACACGCGGCACGGCCGGATCGAGCCCGCCGACAACGACACCTGCTACCAGCTGACGAACGCCTCCCGGAACCACCCGGCCTATTGGGTGCGCAACGACACGGACTCGCTGGCGGTGCTGTTCGAGGACCGCTCCTGCGGCGGCCACGCCGTGGAGACGCTGGAGCCGGGCGAGCGGGCCGACGACCTGGAGGTCCGCTCGGTCTACTTCAAGCCGACCGACGACTGGGACCACCACGGCCGCCACGACGGCCGTCACGACGACGACCGCCGTGACGACCGCCGTGACGACTGGCGCGACGACGAGGACCGCAGCATGGGCGGACGCGCCGCCGCCGCACCGGCCGACGGGACCTCGGCCATCCTCGACTCGGTCTTCCGCTCCATCGGCTGATCCAGGACCGCCGAGCGGGAAGGGCCCGGCTCCCCAGGGGAGCCGGGCCCTTCACCTGCTCCGGGGTCTCAGCGCCCTCCGGGCCGGTCCGCGCCCGCCGCGAGCCAGTGCACCACGTCGGCGGCCGTGTAGGGCTCCGCGTCGGGAGCGAGCCGCGGGAGGAAGGACAGGTCCTTGCCGATCGTCACCAGCGGGGGCTCCACCCTGCCGTGCGGCCGCCGCTGGGCCAGCCCGATCGTGGCCAGCAGCCCGTTGCACAGGCACTGGCGGCCCTTGGTGTCGGAGGCCTGGCCGCCCTTGCGGACGTACGCGGCCACCGGCTCGGCCGCACACCGGTAGACCAGTCCGCGCGGACCCCGTACGGGAGTGCGCAGGAACCCGAGGTCGCAGACCCGGCGCCGGGCCTCGGACACCTCCGGCTCGGAGACCGTCCCCGGCAGCTCCGCCACCTTGAACGGGAAGGACGTCGGGGAGGCCTCGGGGTCGTTGCGGACCGAGAGGGTGCCGGAGTGGGCCCGCTCCAGCAGCTCCTCGCGCAAGTGGCGGGCCATGCCCGACTCCTCGCACAGGGCGAAGGCGCTGCCGACCTGGACCCCGGTCGCACCCTCGGCGAGCGCCCCGGCCACGGCCTCGGGGCTGGCCTGGCCGCCGGCGAGCCAGAACGGCAGCCCGAGCGCCGTCATCTTGGCCAGGTCGGGGTTGTCGCGCGGACCGTAGACCGGTTCGCCGTCCTCGTCGAGCTTCATCGGCCCGCGCGGCGGGGCGCTGTGGCCGCCGGCCTGGCTGGTCTCGATCACGAAGCCGTCGGGCCGGGTGATCTCGTCCCGGGCCAGGTAGGTGGCCAGGACCGGGAGCGAGACGATGGCCAGTACGTGGGGGCGGCGCAGCGGGCCGGGCAGGTGCCCGGCGAGCAGGGCCGCGGGGTCGAAGAGGTGCGCGAGCTCCTCCTCGTCGCCCTCGACGTGGATCTTGCTCACGCAGCGTTCGTAGCGCGCCAGCCTTGAGGCGAGGGCAGGGATCTGACCGGGGACTCCCGCGCCCACGAGCACGTAGTCGACGCCTGCCAGGATCGCGCCGAACATCGCGGGGGCCGTGGCGAGCTGGATCTTCTCCAGGTAGTTGATGCCGATGACACCGTCATGTCCCTCCTTGGCGAGCCAGACCTCGACGAAGTTGCCGAGGACGGTGAGGATCTCGGCCTGCGATCCGCCCGTCGCCCGCAGTCGCGGGGTGGTGCGCATCGCCACGCCGTCCGCGAGGCCTTCCTCGCGGAAGTAGAGGTCGAGGGCGGACTGGGCCAGCTCCGGCAGCGGGAAGGCCGCCAGGGCCCGGCGGGCGTGGCCGCCGGGGTCCCCGGTCTGCAGCACGCGGGCCAGTACGACGTCCAGGGCCGTGCCCGAGACCACGCCCAGCTGGCCCTCGCCGGAGACGGCCCGGGCCAGCCGCCAGCCGGAGACGCCGACGCCCATGCCGCCCTGGATGAGCCAGGGGTGCTGCGCGGCGGGGGCGTTCGTGGGGGTCTGCGGCATGGGTCACGTCCTCGGAATCACCCGAACCTACGGTTCCGTAGGTTCGCTGAATTCCACTATGACCCCGCGGCCGCCCACCGGATGGCGCCGAAGGTCCCGGCCCTCAGGGGCGCCGGACCCTCTCGGGCCGGGGCCAATGGAACAGGGCCGCCCGGGGAGGTCTTCTCCCGGGCGGCCCCGTGGTCTAGCGGATCAGCTCTCGTTCACCCGCGGCCCCGGTGGGGGTCAGAAGGTGAGCTTCCAGCTGTCGATCTTGCCGGTGTCGAGGTTCGCGTTGTCGTTGACCCGGAGCTTCCAGACGCCCTGGGCGACCTCGGAGGAGGCGTTGACCGTGACGGACTTGATGATGTTGTCCGCGCTGCCGCCGGTGCGGTTGTGCAGGTTGTACAGGGTGCCGTCGGGGGCGACGAGGTCGACCTTCAGGTCACCGATGTACGTGTGCAGGATGTTCACGTCCACCTTGAGCGTGCTCGGGGCGTTGCCCGTGCGGTTCACGGTGAGCGGGGAGTCGACCGTCGCGTTGTCGGCGATCGCGTAGTCGGTGGTGTTCTCGAACACCGTCTGCTGCGAGGTGCCGACGGTCCAGACGAAGGACGCCGTACCGGTCTGGCTCGCCGAGTCCGTCACCGTGACCGTCGTGTTGTACGTACCGGCGGTGGAGGCGGTCCCGGAGATCAGGCCGGTCGAGGAGTTGATCGACAGACCGGTCGGCAGACCGGTCGCCGCGTAGCTCAGGGCGCCGGCGTTGGTGCTGCTGGCCTGGATCTGGAGGCTGGCGGCGCTGCCCGTGACGGTGTTCTGGTTACCGGGGTTGGTGACCGAGACACCGGCGACGATGCGGGGACCGACGTTGATGGCCGCCCACGCGTTGGCCGCGTTGTTGTAGGTGGTCGAGCCCAGACCGTAGAGGTCCGCCGCGGCCTTCAGCGTCTGGACGCGGGCGTCGGCGTAGTTGGTGGTCGACTTGAAGTAGCCGACCGTCAGCGCGCGGAACCAGATCTTCGAGGCGGCGTCGCGGCCGATCGCGGTGACCGGCAGGCCGTCGGAGGTCGGCGAGTCGTAGCTCACGCCGTTGATGACCTTGGCGCCGGAGCCCTCGGAGGCCAGGTAGTACCAGTGGTTGGCCGGACCCGAGGAGTAGTGGACGTCGACGGATCCGATGCCCGAGTACCACGCGTCCTTGGACGAGCCGTCCTTGCTCGGCTTGTCCATGTAGCGCAGCGGGGTGCCGTTGCCGTTGATGTTGATCTTCTCGCCGACCATGTAGTCGCCGACGTCCTGCGCGTTGTTGGCGTTGAACTCGACGGCCGCCGCCATGATGTCGGAGGTCGCCTCGTTCAGGCCGCCGGACTCACCCGAGTAGGTCATGTTGCCGGTGACCGAGGTCAGACCGTGGGTCATCTCGTGCGCGGCCACGTCGATCGAGGTCAGCGGCTTGGTGTTGCCCGAGCCGTCGCCGTAGGTCATGCAGAAGCAGGAGTCGCTCCAGAACGCGTTGACGTACGCGTTGCCGTAGTGGACCCGGCTGTACGGGGCCACGCCGTCGTTGCGCAGGCCGTTGCGGCCGTGCACGTTCTTGTAGTAGTCCCACGTCAGCTGGGCGCCGTAGTGCGCGTCCGCGCCCGCGGTCTCCCGGCTGGAGGCCGCGCCGGTGCCCCAGATGTCGTCCGGGCCGGAGAAGAGGGTGCCCGTGCCGCTGCCGGTGCCACCGTTGAGGTCGTAGGTCTTGTGGCTGCCGCGCCCGGCGTCGGTCAGCGTGAAGTTGCTGCCCGAGGGGGAGGTGCCCAGGGTGACCTGACCGCTGTACATGGTGTTGCCGGTGCCGGTCTCGATGGCCTGCCACTGGGTGATCTTCGCGCCGGTCTTGGCGTTGCTGATCACGTGCAGTTCGCTCGGCGTGCCGTCGTGCTGGACTCCGCCGACGACCGTCTCGAAGGCGAGGACCGGGACGCCGTCGGCGGCCCAGATCACCTTGCGGGCGCCCTTGGACGCCTTGGCGTCCTTGGAGCCCGCCGCGTTGGCGGAGGAGACCGCCGCGGCGTCGGCCGAGGCCGGGGTGACGGTGGCGGTGGTGTCCGCGACCTTGATGTCGGCGTTGGTGGCCTTGGTGACGCTCTTGGTGACGCCGCCCTTGGCGTGGACGGTCAGGTCACCGCCGAGCACCGGTATGCCGTTGTAGGTGCGCTCGTACGTGGTGTGCGTGGTGCCGTCCGCGTCCTTGACCACGTCGCGGACGATGAGCTTCTCCGTGCCGGCGAGGCCGAGGGCCTTGGCCGCCTGCGCGGAGGTGGAGTTGGCCTCGGCCAGGAGCGTCGCACGCTCCGAAGCGCTGAGTGCGCGGTTTTCCGCGCCCGGGTTGACCTGGGCGACCGAGGCGGCCTTCGACGCGGTGGCGTCGGCGGTGGCGGTTCCGGTCTGGATGCCTACGGCGAGGAGAGCGGCCGCGGCAACAAGCGCGCCGGCCGTGGTGGCACGCCGCTGGGGGGTGGGACTCAACGCAGACTCCTTCTGCAAGGGGGGTTCCGGATGGCTGGGTGGGCCTCCGGGCAGATCGGGCTGGTGCGAAGAACGGTCGAAGAGTGCCACTTGAGCGGCGTGATGTCAGGGCCGCGTCAAAAGGTTGGCCGGAAATCGTTCGTTGTCCGAAGAGACGTATCCGGTATGCGGAACATTCACTTTGGAATGAGAGAGGGGCCGTCCCGGGGGCGTCCGGGGGGCGGAATGCGGACCGCCGACCGCTAACGCTTGAGCAACAAGATGTCCGGTTCCCGGAAACGGCATTTAACGTACGGGCGTTTGTCGTACTGTTTCCCGGTGCGTCTGATGTCCGCTGCCTGGGGAAGCCGGGGACTCGCGCCACCGTCTGAAAGACCACGTGCCAGGGGGGCCCATGAGGCATGTCCATATACCTGTGCAAAGAGTGGCCGGTGCGGCCCGGTTGGCGGCCATGCCGGCGCGGGGCCTCGGTGACAAGGCCCGTTGGTACCTGCCCGCCGCGGTCGCCGCGGACCTGATCGGCGCGGGAGTCCCCGTCGGCCTGGTCTTCGGGGCCGCCGAGCAGGCCCGGCCGCTGTTCTGCGCTCTCGGCGCGGCCCTGGCATGGACCGGCGTGCAGCTGGTGCGCCGGCGCTACGCGGGCCGCGTGCTGGGCGAATCCCGGGGAGTTCTGCCGGTCGTACACGACTGGCTGATTCTGATCGGCGTGCTCGCCGTGGCCCGGGTGGTCACGGGGGAGAACACCCCCCGGCTGTCCGCACTCGGCGCCCTCGTACCCGCTCTGCTCCTCACCGTCGCCTGCCACAAGCTGACCTACCGCCACCTCTCCGCCACCCGGCGCGAGGCCCAGGCGGTGAGCCGGGTGCTGGTCATTGGCGAGCCCGCCGCCGCCGAGTCCGTCATCGGGCACCTCGCCGCGCGCACCGACCACCCGTACGTGGTGGTCGGCGTGGTCCCGGTGGGTCCCGGCGGACTCGACAGCGGGGTCCCCGTGGCCGCGCGGCTCGGCTCCGCGACAGCGCAGACCCCGAACGGGGACTCCGCCGCCGTGCTCGGCGCCGTCGCCACCCACCGTGCCGACCTGGTGCTCGTCGCACCGGGAGCGCAGCTGGCGGGGGAGCGGCTGCGGCGGATCTCCTGGGCCCTGCACGACGCCGGGCTCGAACTGGCGATCTTCCCCGGCCTGGTGGAGGTCTCCGTCAAGCGGCTGCAGACCCTGTCCGCGGGCGGTCTGGCCATACTGCGGGTGGCGCCGCCGGTGAGCCGCGGCATGCAGCCCCTGCTGAAGTCGGTACTGGACCGGGCGGGTGCGGCGCTCGGACTGGTCCTGCTGTCGCCGGCCTTCCTCGCGATGGTCCTGGCCATCCGCTTCGGCTCGCGCGGACCGGCCTTCTACCGGCAGCGGCGCATAGGCCGCGACGGGGTCCCGTTCGTCATGTGGAAGTTCCGCACGATGGTCGTGGACGCCGATGCGCGCAAGGCCGAGCTGTCCGGGGCCAACGAGAACGACGGCCACATGTTCAAGATGCGCCGCGATCCCCGGGTGACCCGCGTGGGCCGGCTGCTGCGCCGCACGTCCATGGACGAACTGCCCCAGCTGATCAATGTGGTGGCGGGCAACATGTCCCTGGTCGGCCCGCGCCCGCCGCTTCCGGAGGAGGTGGCGGAGTACGACGAGGTCGAACTGCGCCGGCTCGCGGTGCGGCCGGGGATGACCGGGCTGTGGCAGATCAGCGGGCGCTCCGACCTCTCGTGGGACGAAACCATCCAGCTCGACCTGCAGTACGTGGACAACTGGTCGTTCACCAGTGACGTCGACGTCATGGGCCGCACGCTCCGCGCCGTCGTCGACGGTCGCGGAGCGTACTGAGGCGCCGGGGCACCTCGCTTGGGATCAGCTCCGCGCGCTCGTCCGGCCGTCGCTCTGCCCGCTGCTCGGCCCGTCGCTCTGCTCGCGCCACCAGGCGTACGTGGAGGCGATGCCCTCGCGCAGCGGGATCGCGGGCTTCCAGCCGAGCCCGCGCAGCCGGGTCACGTCCAGCAGCTTGCGGGGCGTCCCGTCGGGCTTGGAGGTGTCCCAGGCGAGCCTGCCCCGGAAGCCCGTCACCTCGGCGACGGTCTCGGCGAGGGCCTTGATGGTCAGGTCCTCGCCGCAGCCGATGTTGACCGGCTCGGCGCCGTCGTACTCGCGCAGCAGCACGGCGCAGGCGGCGGCCAGGTCGTCCACGTGCAGGAACTCCCGCCGGGGCGTGCCAGAGCCCCACAGCGTGACCTCCTCGCGGCCCTCGGCGGCGGCTTCGTGGAAGCGGCGGATGAGGGCGGGCAGGACGTGCGAGGACTCCAGGTCGAAGTTGTCGCCCGGGCCGTAGAGGTTCGTGGGCATGGCGGAGATGTACGAGGCCCCGTACTGCTTGCGGTACGACTGGACCTGGACGATGCCGGCGATCTTCGCCAGCGCGTACGCCTCGTTCGTCGGCTCCAGCGGGCCGGTCAGCAGGGCGTCCTCGCTGATGGGCTGCGGGGCCAGCTTGGGGTAGATGCAGGAGGAGCCGAGGAACAGCAGCCGGCCGACCTCCGCGGCGTGCGCCCCGGCGACGACGCTCAGCTGGATCCTGAGGTTGTCCTCCAGGAACTGCACCGGGAACGTGCTGTTGGCCATGATCCCGCCGACCTTGGCGGCGGCCAGGACGACGGCGTCGGGCCGGACGTCCCGCAGGTAGGCCGCGGTCGCGGCGGCATCGCGCAGGTCGAGGTCGGCGCGGCCGCGGGTGAGCACCTCGTACCCGTCGGCGGTGAGCCGGCGGACGACCGCGGAACCCACGAGGCCGCGGTGTCCGGCGACGAAGACGCGGGCGTTCGGGGGCAGGAACGGCGAACTTGTCATACCGCCGATGATGCCAGTCCGCTGGCCGCGGCTTTACGGGGGAGCCCCCGGCCCGGGTCGGCTCCCGCACGCGCCGGGGCGCGGTCGCGGGCCCCGGCGGGCAGGCGGATTTGGGGTGCCGGCGGCCAGTCCGGTACATACCGCCCCGCAAGGGGGCGAGGGGGCCCGATCCGGCGGGAGGGGCTCCGGACGGAGCGTGTACGGTACCCATCCGGTACCCGTCTCCAGCCCCCTGGCGGCGGACCGCACAGCATCCCGGGCCCGGCCCCACTCCGCATCCGGCGGCCGGCCCGAACGCCGGTGGCGCGGCCCCGAGCCGCACTCCGGTGCCCGACCCGGACCCCGGGCGTAGCCCCGAGCCGCGCCGGGGCCCCGCACGACGAGGCGTGACCCCGGCCCGCAGCCGGGGTCGCGCCCCGAGCCACACCCGGGGCGCCCGCCCCGAACCGAACGGCTCCGGCCCGCACCCCGGGGCGCAGCCACGACCGCACCGCATCGCAACGATCCCCAGGGGGACCCAATGGGCAAGACCGCGCTGATCACCGGCGTCACCGGGCAGGACGGCTCGTACCTCGCAGAGCTCCTGCTCTCCAAGGGCTACACGGTGCACGGGCTCGTGCGGCGGTCCTCCAGCTTCAACACGGAGCGGATCGACCACATCTACCAGGACCCGCAGACGGCGAACCGCTCCCTCGTCCTGCACCACGCCGACCTCTCCGACGGCGTCGCCCTGGTGAACCTGCTCCGCGAGATACGCCCCGACGAGGTCTACAACCTCGGCGCCCAGTCCCACGTCCGCGTCTCCTTCGACGCCCCGCTCTACACCGGCGACGTGACCGGCCTCGGCGCCCTGCGCCTGCTGGAGGCGATCCGGGCCAGCGGCGTGGACACCCGCATCTACCAGGCCTCCTCCTCGGAGATGTTCGGCGCCACCCCGCCCCCGCAGAACGAGGCCACCCCGTTCCACCCGCGCAGCCCGTACGGCGCCGCGAAGGTGTTCGCGTACTGGACGACGGTGAACTACCGCGAGGCGTACGGAATGTTCGCCGTCAACGGGATCCTCTTCAACCACGAGTCCCCGCGCCGCGGCGAGACCTTCGTGACCCGCAAGATCACCCGCGCGGTCGCCCGCATCAAGGCCGGTCTCCAGGAGAAGCTCTACCTCGGCAACCTCGACGCCGTCCGTGACTGGGGCTACGCCCCGGAGTACGTGGACGCCATGTGGCGCATGCTCCAGCAGGACGAGGCCACCGACTACGTCGTGGCCACCGGAGTCGCCGCCACCGTCCGCGAGTTCGTCGAGGCCTCCTTCGCGCACGCCGGTCTCGACTGGAACGAGCACGTGCGCTACGACCCCAAGTACGAGCGCCCCAGCGAGGTCGACGCCCTGATCGGCGACGCGTCCAAGGCCCATGACCTGCTCGGCTGGAAGCCGACCGTCCTGGTGGCCGAACTGGCCCGGATCATGGTGGATTCCGATATCCGGCAGGTCGAGGACCAACTGGCGGGCGCCAGCGTCCGCATCGACCGCTGAGGCCATATATTTCGCCTACGATTTGCCGTGTCCCGGTCATTCACGCAGCTAACGGCGGGCATGACCGGGGCAAATCTGCCGTATGTCCGTAGTGCTCCATCCACACCGGACCCGTTGATTCCAAGTTGGTATGCAATGGGTCAAGGGTGGTGACCAGGCCTTCGCGTGAGCCCTAGTCTGCGCCAGTACATATGGCTGTTCCGATAGATGCCGAACCAGCCATTCAAGCCGGGCAATTGCCCTGGGGGGCTCATGCGTAGATCCAGAGGGCTGACTGCTGCCCTCGCCCTGTCACTGGCCGGGGCCGGCACCGCGATAGGTCTGGTGCTGATACCCGAGGCGTCGGCCATCACGCAGCCGGTGGCCTTCACCGCCGACAACCTGCCGACGTGGCAGCCCAACGGGATCGTCTGGGCGATGGCCGAGGCCAACGGCACCGTCTTCGCCGGCGGTACCTTCTCGGCCGTCCGCCCGCCCACCGGCGGGGCCGGCGCGGAGCAGGAAGCCGTGAACTTCGTCGCGCTCGACGCGGCGACCGGCGCCCCCACCTCCTGCAAGCTCTCCTTCACCGGCGGCGACGGCAGCGCGACCGTGCGCGCCCTCACCGTCTCGAAGGACAAGAAGACCCTCTACGCGGGCGGCTACTTCGGTGCCGTCAACGGAACCCCGGTCTCCAGCGTCGCCGCCATCGACATCGCGACCTGCACCCCCAAGGCCTCGTTCGACCCGAAGTTCCCGGCCACCGTGCGGGCGCTCGCCGTCACCGACAGCACCCTGTACGCGGCGGGAGACTTCACCACCGTCGAGGGTTCGAACCGTGAGCGGTTCGCCGCGGTCGACGCCACCTCCGGTGCGCTCAAGCCGTTCACCGCCAACGTCGACGAGCCGGGCCGTGCGCTCCAGCTCAGCAACGACGGCAAGAACATCCTGCTCGGCGGCGACTTCTTCACGGTCAACGGCTCCCAGAGCCACGCGCTGGCCGTCGTCAACGCCACCACCGGGGCCGTCACCAAGACGTACGGCACCATCCCCTCGACGTCGGTCATCAAGTCCATCACGGCCGACTCCACGGGCTACTACACCGGCGCCGAGGGCACGGGCGGCTTCGACGGCCGCGTCGCCCTCGCCACCGACTACAGCGAGAAGTGGCGCGACCAGTGCCTGGGTGCCACCCAGGCCGTGCTGCCGTACGACGGAGTGCTCTACAGCTCCTCGCACGCGCACAACTGCAGCTCCGAGGGCCAGTACCCCGACGGCAAGCGCCACTTCCTGCTGGCGCAGCTGACCGACTGGGGCAACGGCGGCCTCGACGCCCCCTCCGCCGTGAACGGCTTCGTGCGCAGCCCGGCGAAGCTCGGCTGGCACCCCACCGCCAACGACGGCCTCGGCGAGGGCATCGGCCCGCGCGTGATGGCCATCGCGGAGAAGGACTCCACCAAGTACATGTGGGTCGGCGGTGAGTTCACCCTCATCAACGGCAAGGCCCAGCAGGCCCTGACCCGCTTCGCCTCCACCGGCGACGTCGGCGCCCCGACCACCCCGGTCTCCAGCGTCTCCAGCGTCAAGCCCGGCGAGGTCCAGGTCCGCTGGCGCGCCAGCTACGACGCGGACGACAGCAAGCTGACCTACCGCATCTACCGCAACGGCTCCGCGACCCCGATCGCCACCGTCAGCGCGAGCTCCCTGGAGTGGCTGCGCCAGCAGGCCTCCTGGACGGACACCACGGTCAAGGCCGGCGCGTCCTACAGCTACCGGGTCACCGCCACCGACGCGGCGGGCAACACCAGCGCCCTGTCGGCCACCACCTCGGTCTCGGTCCCGACCGCGGTCAGCGCGTACCCGAACCAGGTCCGCGAGGACGGCGCCAACCTGTACTGGCGCTACGACGACGTCGTCAGCCCGTACGTGGCCGACTCCTCGGTCTCGGGCAACACCAGCGGCATCCAGCTCAACGCCCCGGCGCTGCGCCAGACCCCGGGCGCGGTCACCGGAGCCAGCACGGCCATGGGCTTCAACGGCACCAGCCAGCAGGTGTACAGCGACCACCGCCAGACGGTCGGCAGCAGCTACACGCTGGAGACCTGGTTCAAGACGAACACCACGCGCGGCGGCAAGCTGATCGGTTTCGGCAACAACCTGGACCGCAACAGCAACCAGTACGACAAGAACATCTACATGACCAACACCGGACGGATCTTCTTCGGGGTCAACCCGGGCTCGACGAAGACGATCTCCACCGGCCTGTTCGACACGTTCAACGACAACAAGTGGCACCACGTCGTCGCCACCCAGGGCCCCTCCGGCATGGCGCTGTACGTGGACGGCAAGGCCAAGGACAGCTCCAGCACCACCGGCTCCCAGGCGATCGAGGGCTACTGGCACGTCGGCGGCGACAACCTCGCCGGCTGGTCCTCCCGCCCGACCAGCAACTTCTTCGCCGGCCAGATCGACGAGACGGCCGTCTACCCGAAGGTGCTGACCGAGGCCCAGATCAAGAACCACTACACCCTGGCGAAGTCCGCCACCGACACGGTCTCCAAGGTCACCGCGACCGAGGACACCTACATCAACCAGGGCGCACCCGGCACCGCCTACGGCACGTCCACCTCGCTGGCCGTCCGCGGGACCCAGGCCTACGAGACGTACCTGCGCTTCGACATCCCGGCCGCTCCGGCCGGCACGGTGCTGAAGTCCGCGTCCCTCCAGGTCAAGACCACGACCTCGGCGACCGCCGGGACCGTCGACACCGTCTCCGTGGTCCCGGTCACCGGTACCTGGAGCGGTGCGGGAACGACCTTCAAGAGCAAGCCCACCCTGGGCACCACCCCGATCGGCTCCTTCGCGGGCCTGCCGGACGGGTCGGCGGTCCAGAGCACGCCGCTGGACACCGCGGCGCTCTCCGCGGTGCTGGGCAGCAGCTACAGCCTGGGCCTGACGAGCACGGGTACCGACCCGCTGTGGATCTGGTCCTCGGAGTCCACGGCCGTGGACGCCAAGCCGCAGCTGACCCTCACCTTCGGCGCGAAGTAACCGCTTGACGGAGTGCGGGGCCCGGCCGTTTCGACGGCCGGGCCCCGCACACCCATCTCATACGTACGGGAGCCACCTCATGTACCGACGCTCCGCAGCGGCCGCCGTCCTGCTGGCCGCCGCCCTGACGCTGACGGCCTGCAGTTCGGGCGGCGACGGCAAGGCCGAAGCCTCGGCCGCCTCGCCCAAGCCGCCGGCCGCCTCCTCGGCGCCCGACCCGGCCGACGCCTCGGTCGCCCCGTCGCAGCCCCCGGCGGACGCGAAGCCGACGGGTCCCGTCCTGCCGGACACGAAGCTCGTCCCGAAGACGGGCAGCTTCACCGCTCCGCAGAAGCAGTACCTGAGCGGCCGGGTCCCGGAGAAGACCGACCCCGCGGCGGTCCTGCAGAGCGGCCAGGAGGCCTGCCAGCGGGTGGAGCGCACGGCGAAGCGGGACAAGGACGCGGCGGTCGGCGCCCTCGTGGCCGGGGAGATCCCGGGCGCGAAGGACGCGATCACCTACCTCTGCCCCGAGCAGAAGCCGCTCCTCGCCGTGGCCGCGAAGGGCTACCCCGACGGTACGAAGCAGTCCCCGGCGGCGGGCACCTACCGTGCGCTGACCCAGAGCACCACGTGCGTCTGGGAGGCCAAGGGCAAGGACGGCGCCGCCCTCGCCTCGGGCCCGCAGACCCCGCCGAAGCCGGGCGAGAAGATCACCGCCAAGATCCCGGCGGGCACGTCCCAGTTCGTCTCGAACGGCTGCTACGCCTGGATCCCGGCGTAGCCCGCATCACACGCCAACGCCCCTGCCGCCCGAACTCCCGGGCGGCAGGGGCGTTTTCGTGTCCGCATCGGGGGCATCCGCGCCTCAACAGGGCGGGGCTGGACCCCGTCCCCAATGCTGGAGGCGAATCCCATGAGGGGCATCAGCGGTTGCATAGGACTGATCGTGGTGGGGGCCATCCTCACCTTCGCGAGCGACTGGCAGCTGCGGAGCGTCAACCTCGACCTGGTCGGAGTCATCATGATGGTCGCGGGCGGCATCGGCCTCGCGGTCTACGCGAGCGTGGCCAAGCGCCGCCGCGTCGGCGCCCTCCCGGTGGTCGACGAAACCCGCCGCGGACTCTGAGACAGGACCGACCGAGGGCCGGGCTCCTCAGCGGGAGATGCGCTCGTACACCGGCAGCAGGGTGTCCAGGACCGCGTCCATCGAGAAGGCGGACGAGGCCAGTGCGCGGGCGGCCTTCGAGGCCGTGGTGTTCTCGGCCGGGTCCAGGAGGGACAGGACCGCTTCCGCGACGCCGGCCGGGCCCGGGTCGACCGCGCGGCCGGCGCCCGCGCGGGCGATGTCGCGGGCCAGGCCGTTGGAGTGGGTCACCACCGACGGGACGCCCACCGACAGGGCCTCCAGGACCGACATCGGGAACGGCTCGTCCACGGAGGGCAGTACGTAGACGTGGGCGCGGCGCAGCTCCGTCAGGACCTCCGCGCCGGACAGGGCGCCCGGCACGGAGAAGCGGGCCGAGAGGCCCAGCGCCGTGATCCGGGCGCGGACCGCCGCGAGCTCGCCCTCGTCGGGGCCGGCCACCACGAACTCCGCGTCCGGGTGCGCCGCCAGGACCGCCGGGGCGGCGTCCACGAAGTCCACCGGGCGCTTACGGGCCTGCAGGCGGGCCGAGTAGAGGATCCGCGGGGGCCCGGACAGGGCGGGGCGCTCCTCCTGGGCCGGGGTGCCGTTGACGAGCCGGACGGTGTTCGGGAGCGGCGCCCCGACCACCGCGTCGAGGCCCTCGCGCTCGTGCGGGGTGAGGTACAGCAGCGCGTCGGCGCCGCGCAGGAGGCGGCGTACCGCCAGCGCGTCCAGCACCTTGGCCAGCAGCTTCCCGCTCGGGTCGACCATGCCGTGGGTCTGCAGGACGAGCGGTTTGCCGGCCCGCAGCGCCGCCAGGGCGACGGGCAGGGTGACCAGGTCCCGCGCCAGGTGCACGTGCACCACGTCCGCGCCCCGCACCAGGCGGCCCGCGGAGGCGAGCAGCGCCGGCGAGGTCATCCCGCTGAAGCCGAGGGGCAGCAGGCGCCGGGCGGGGAAGAGCTTCGCTGGGACCCCTTCCACCGAGGTCGGCCAGGGCTCCGGGAACCCCTCGCCCAGCGCCAGCAGGTTCGCCTCGTGCCCGCGGGCCCGCAGCCCCTTGGCCAGGTTCAGCGCGACCCGTACCGGCCCGCCGAAGGCGTGTGTGGGGGAGTGCAGGGTGACGGCGTGCAGAACTCTCAAGGCGGCACTCACTTCGGTTCCTCGACGGGGCGGCGGTGCCCGTCCTGGGTCTGCAGGGTCAGTGCGGGGAGGTCCTTGTGGACCACGGATCCGGCGCCCGCGACCGCGCAGCGGCCGATGGTCACGCCGGCCAGCACGGTGGCCCGTACGGCCACCCACGCGCCCTCCCCGATGGTGATCGGCGCGTTGCGGTAGCGGAAGTCGGCGGCCCGGTGGTCGTGCGAGCCGGTGCACAGCAGCGCTTCCTGCGAGAGGCAGGCGTGCGCGCCGATCGTCACCGGCTCCAGGTTGAGTATCCAGGCGCCCTCGCCGATCCACGCGTGGTCGCCCACGGTCAGCTTCCAGGGCCACAGCACCCGCACCTTGTGGCGGATCAGCACCCCTTCGCCGATCCGCGCCCCGAAGGCGCGCAGCAGCGCGACCCGCAGCCGGGCGGGGCACAGCCAGCTCATGAAGAGCGTGTTCATCACGGCGAACCAGAGCGCCTGCGTCAGCCGCCCGCGCCCCTTGTCGTATCCGGCGAGCGTGAAGGCAGGAAGATCACGCACGGGCACCCCCTCACAGTCCGGCCCCCGACGGCGCCTCCCGAGGCGCCTCCCCGGACGCCGACCGCGTCAGACTAGACTGCGGCCGGATCAGGCACAGGGGGTGGGGGCAAGCGTGGCGACCGACATACGTGGGACCGTCGCCCGGCCGGTACCTCCGCGCCCGGGTGACGAGAAGGCCTGGGGCAGGGTCACCACCCCGCGGACCCTGCTCTCGCGGGCGCTCTCCGTCCCGCTGGCCCTCGGGTTCACCGTCTTCCTGCCGCTGTTCGTCGCGGTGCAGAAGGGTGCCGGCCAGCACGACGCGGCCTTCTGGCTCCAGCTCCTGCTCACGATGTACGCGGGCGCCCGGCTCTCGGCGATGGTCCTGACCAGCCGCCGCAAGCTCCTCCAGGGCTCCTTCTGGCTCTTCGTCTACATGGCCATGGGCGTGGCCCCCCTCGCCCAGGCCGTCCTCGGCCAGGTCCCGACCCCCGTCGTCGGCCCGCGCTCCGACCTCACCGCCGCCATCGGCCTGGTCCTGCTGGGCTGCGCCGCCTTCGACGTGGGCGTGCTGCTGGCCCGGCACCGGCCGGCGGGCCGCGCGGGAGGCTCGCTGAAGGAGCCGCGCCCGGTCATGGCGCACCGGCGGCGCCTGTACCTGCTCACGGCCGTGGCGTTCCTGGGCAGCGCGGCCCTGATCGTGAAGCTGGGCGGCCCGGCGGTGTTCTTCTCCAGCCGCCAGGAGATCATCGCGGGCATCGAGGAGGCGGGCGTCTCCCAGGACGGCCAGGCGGGGCAGGCGCTGCTGCGCGGCTTCGGCACGGTCCCCGCCCTGCTGGCGCTGCTGCTGTACACGCGCTGGCTGATCACCTCGAAGTTCGCCCGCCGCAAGATGTCGATCATCGTCACCTGGTCGGCGCTCATGGTCCTCAACCTGATCGTCAACAATCCGATCTCGAACCCGCGCTACTGGTTCCTGACGGTCATGTTCGCGATGCTCTTCACCGTCTTCCCGGTGAGCGCCGCGATGTACCGGGTGGCGCTGTCCATGGCCGTGGTGGTCGCCCTCCTGATCTTCCCGTTCGCGGACCGCTTCCGCTACGACGAGAAGAACTACAAGCCGGTCGAGACGACCTCGTTCCTGGAGCCGATGGCGCTCAAGGACTACGACCAGATCGGCATGTTCGCCAACACCATCACCTTCTCGGAGTCCGGTCCCGGGCACTCCTACGGGCGCCAGCTCGCGGGGTCGGTCTTCTTCGCGGTGCCGCGCTCGGTGTGGTCGGGCAAGCCGCGCGACACCGGCGTGATGGTCGGCCAGTGGATGGGCACGGTCAACACCAACCTGTCCTCGCCGATCTGGGCCGAGCTGTGGATCGACTTCGGGCCGCTGGGCATGGGGGCGGGGCTCCTGGGGATGGGGTACGCCTCCGCCCGCGTCGACCGGCGCTACGCGAAGCGGGCCCGGCGCAGCTCGCCGCCGGGCAGTCTGATCTCGACGGTGGTCCCGCTGGTCGCGGGGTACTCCTTCATCCTGCTGCGCGGGCCGCTCCTCCAGGCCTCGGGCCGGATCGCCATCGCGGGGATGTGCCTGGCGCTCGTGGCCACGTACCGGCAGGACCGGGCCACCTCCCTGCGCTGACCAGGGAGCTTCCGTAACTGCTCCACAAGTGCAGTCGGTCAACTTGTGCACCGGATACGTGCCGTCGGTACAGTGGTCCCATGACCGAGACAGTGGGGCGCCGCGAGCGCAAGAAGGCCCAGACCCGCAAGGCCCTCGCCGATGCCGCGCTGCGCCTGTTCCTGGAGCGCGGGTACGACAAGGTCGGCGTCCGTGACGTGGCCGAGGAGGCCGACGTCTCGGTGACCACGCTGTTCAAGCACTTCCCGAGCAAGGAAGCCCTGGTCTTCGACGAGGACGAGGACATCGAGGCCGCGCTCGTCTCGGCGGTACGGGACCGCGCGCCCGGGCAGTCGGTCCTGCACTCCCTGCGCGAGCACTTCGTGGAGACCCGGGCGACCCGCCGGATCGACGATCCGGCGGTGATCGCCCACCTCACCCTGGTCCGGGAGACGCCGGAACTGGTGGAGTACTGGGACCGGATGTGGCGGCGCCACGAGTTCGCGCTCGCCGCCGCCATCGCGGCCGAGGCCGGAGCCCCTGAGGGCGACCTCAGGTCCGCGGCGCTGGCCCGGTTCGTGATGGACACCGCGAGCCTGATCCGCGGCCAGGAGGACCAGCGGCAGGCGATGCGGGACCTGTTCGCCCTGATCGAAGCGGGCTTCGGCGACACGCCGGCCTGACCGGGACACCGAGGCCTGACCGGGACACTCAGGCCTGACCGGGACACCCAGGCTGGACCCGGCCACCGAGGCCTGACCGGGACGCCCATGCCTGACCGGGAGTCCGGCCTCAGGCCGCCCGGACCCCGTCGGCGGTGGTGGCCGCCGCGGCTTCGGGGGCCGGCAGCCGGGCCACGCGCAGCCAGCCGGCCGCGGCCTTCGAGGCGGAGCCGAGGGCGAGGCCCCACGCGGCCCCGGCCACGCCCCAGACGGCGTACCCGCCCAGCAGCAGCCCGACCGACAGCAGCGAGAAGACCACCTGGAGCGAGAGGGTGGCCTTCGGGTTCAGCACCCGCAGGGTCAGCAGCGCGCAGGTGCCGAGCCCCATGACGGCGTACTGGGCGCCGGTCGCGGGCAGCAGCGCGGCCGCCGCCTGCCAGGTGTCGCCGAGCAGTGCGCGGCCGGCCCGCTCCGGCAGCGCGTACAGCACGGCCCCCCACGCGGCGCCGGTCACCGCGAGCGCGCCGCCCATCAGGGCGGTCAGCCGCACCACGCCCCGCTTCCCGGAGGCCCGGCCGACGACGGGCGGGCCGAAGGAGTTCGCGGAGTTGAACAGCACGTTCAGCGGCCCGAAGAGGGTGGTGGCCCCGCGCAGCGCGCCCACGGCCAGCGGGGTCGCGAAGACGCCGAGTCCGAGGACCGCGAGCTGGCTGGAGCCGTTGCCCACGGCGAACTCGACCACGAACCGCTGCCCCAGGTACCCGCGCCGCAGGTACGGCCTCAGGTCGGTGGCGCCGGCCGCGCCCCGCACCGAGGGCCGCAGCAGCCACAGGCCGAGCGCCAGCGCGGGCAGCGCCGAGACCCCCCACACCAGCACCAGCCGCCCGGCCGAGGCCCCCTCGGGCTGGAGCAGCAGCGCGCTCACCACGCAGGCGAGGCGCAGCGCGTCGGCGGCCAGGGCCCGTTCGGGAGCCCGCAGGGCGGAGAAGCAGTAGCGCAGCCCGTCCTGCAGCAGCACCAGGGGCAGTACGAGTCCCAGCGCGAGGAACGCCCACCCCGTCGTGCCGGGCAGCAGCAGTCCCAGGAGGGCCAGTACGGCTCCCACCGCCGCCGAGGCGGCGCCGGTGAAGGCGAGGCCCGAGCGGCAGGCCGCGGCGAGGCGGTCCGGATCCTTCTCCAGCACCAGGGTCTGGCCGACGTAGGCCATGTTCAGGCCGAGCAGCACGGTGAAGGTCACGTAGACCATCGAGAAGTCGGCGAAGCCGGCCGCCGAGGAGAGCCGGGCGGCCAGCACCAGGACCAGGATGTTCGTGGCGCTGGACGCGGCCTGGTCCAGTACCGAGGCGACCGCCGCGAGGCCGCGCCGGCTCACCGCCGGCCCGTGCGGACCGTACGCAGGGCGACCGTGTCGGTGCCGTCGCCCGGGATGTGCTGCGAGGTGTCGGCGGAGGCCACCTCGTACGGGATCGGCTGCGGCTCGCGCGAGCGGGCCGAGGGCGGGGGCGGGGAGGACGCGGGCCGCGGGTGCTCGGCGGCGGGGCCGCCGCCCTTGGGGGCCCGGCCGAGGCCGCGCTTCTTCTCGCCCGGCAGCGGCGCGTGCAGGACGGCGCCGAGCACCGTGCCGCCGGCCCCGCTGATCAGCTCGCGGATGCGGGAGAGGTCGGTGCGGCGC
Organism: Streptomyces sp. NPDC002886; assembly: GCF_042888445.1. Taxonomy (NCBI): domain Bacteria; kingdom Bacillati; phylum Actinomycetota; class Actinomycetes; order Kitasatosporales; family Streptomycetaceae; genus Streptomyces; species Streptomyces sp. NPDC002886. The sequence goes on along the minus strand of NZ_JBIAPV010000003.1, from coordinate 297,334 downwards.
ACCGCACCGGGGTTGCAGACCACCAGGACCCCGTCGACGCGGTCGACGAGCGCGAGGGCGTCGGCGTAGGAGAGCACGGGCGGGGCGAGCACCACGACGGTGGAGTTGGGGGAGTCGGCCTCGGAGATCAGCCGGGTGGCCCTCTGCGAGGTCAGTGCGCGGGGCACGTTGCGCACCCGCTCGCCCGGGATCAGGTCGAAACTGCCCGACTCCCCGGCGTCCACCAGGAGCTGGCGGCCGTCGGGCCACTCGGTCTCCGCGTGCTGCGCGCCCGCGCCGCCCTTGGACTTGCTCCAGTTGGGCCGGCCGGAGGCGTCGGTGGGCAGCTGGCTGGCCAGCACCGGGGTGCGCAGGTCGGCCTCGATGAGGAGCACGTCCTTGCCGGTCTCCGCGAAGGAGGCGGCCAGGTTCACCGCCACGGCGGCGGCGATCTCGCTGCTGCCGCGCGGGGCGACCACCAGGAGGCGGCGCCGGTCCGCGAAGCGGGCGTCGTAGGCGAGCCGGAAGGCCACCGAGCGGAACTCCTCGGCGAGCCGGGGGTCCTCCTCGCCCGCGGCGAGCAGCGGCCCGCCGTCGGCCTTGCCCCGCGGCAGGGAGCCCAGGACGGGCGCGCGCAGGGCGCGGGCGACGTCGCCCTCGGAGCGCGGAGCCGGGTCGAAGACGAGGCGCACCCAGGCGCCGAGCAGGCCGAGGGCCAGACCCACGGCCGCGCCGAGCGCGAGCGACATGGGCAGTCCGGGGCCGTCGGCCCCGTGGGGCGGGACGGCGGTGCTGGTGACCCGGCCCGGGGTCATGTCCAGGGCCTTGAGCTTGGCGATGTTGCCGTTGAGCGTGTTGATCTTGCTCTGCTGGTCGGTCTTCGCGGCGTACGCGGCGTCGCGCGCCGGACCGGCCGGCATGCCGGTGGTCTGCTTGGTCAGGTCTTCGAGCTGCTTGGCCACCGGATCGCGCTGCTCCTGGTAGCCCTTGACCATCTTGTCGCGGGTGACGTCGAGGGCCTCCTGCCGCTTGAGCAGGTAGGCCTCGGTCATCGCGTTGGCGCGGGTGGCGGCCTCGGCGGGGGAGGCGGCGGTGTAGGTGAAGCGCAGCACCATCGTCTGAGGGGGGTTGGTCACCTGCAGACCGGCGCGCAGGGCCGAGAAGTCGGTGGCCGAGACCCCGAGCTTCTTCGCGGCCTCGTTGGCTATGGAGCTGGAGAGCGCGACCTGCCGCTCCGAGCCGATGTTGATCGCCTTGTCGGGGGCGAGGCTCGGGTTGAAGGGGTCGTCGGTGGGCGCGCGCAGCACGATGTCGGCGGTGGCCACGTAGGTGTCCGCCGTGGAGACGCCGAGGTAGACCCCGCCGAGCAGGCCGATTCCCACGCCCGCCAGGATGAGCCGGCGGTAGCGCAGGAGCTGGCGGAACTGGTCCCGGAGCAGGTCCGGTTCGTCCTCGGCCGGAGCCGCTGCGGGGCGGTTGGTCTCGATCACGGCCGGGTTCCCCCAAGTGCTTCGTCCATCAGTGCGTCGATGCGGGCCAGGCCCGCCTCACGGCTCAGGTGCGCCGCCACGTGGCGCGGTCCGGCCGCCCCCAGCGCGTCCGCGCCCGCGGGGTCCTCGGCCAGCGCCCGTACGGCCTTGAGCAGGGCCTCCGGGTTCTCCGGCGGTACGAGCACCCCCGCGCCCGAGCGCTCCACTTCCTGGGCCGTCCCGCCCAGCGCCGCGACGGAGGCGACGACGGGACGGCCGGCCTGGAAGTACGAGGTCAGCTTGGACGGCACGCTCATGTCCATCACGGCGGCGTGCTGCGTGACCGCGAGCACGTCCGCCGCGGCGAGGATATCCGGGAACTCGCCGTCGGCGGCAGGGGGGATGATGTCGAGATTGGGGACGTCGGCCGCCAGGTCGGCGAGGGCGGAGCGCTGGCTGCCGTCGCCCATCAGCACGAACCGGACGCTCGGGTCCAGCCGGGCGGCGCCGACGAGGACCTCCAGGCCCTGCTTGAGCCCCATGTTCCCGGAGTGCAGGACGACCGTCTGGCCGGGGGCCCATCCGAGGTGGTGGCGGGTCCGGCCGCGCGGCTTGGTGGGCAGTGCCACGTGGGACCAGTTCGGCACGAGCCGGATCCGCCGGGGGTCCACGCCCATGCCCACGACCCGGTCGACGAATGTCTCGTGGATCACACCGACGAGGGCCGCCCGCTTCAGGGCGTGGGCCTCGGCCCGCCCCGCGTACTTGGCGGCCTTGTCCCCGCCGCTGATCCCGCTCTGCGCGGCGGCGGCCCCCATCAGGTCCTGGACGACCGGGACGAAGGGGACCTTCCAGCGCGCGGCGAGGCGCGCGGCCAGCAGGCCGCCGGCCAGGCTCGGCATCTGGGCGAGGACCGCGTCGGGCTTGCCCATCCGCGGCGGGGCCACGGAGCCGTGCAGCAGAATCGATCCTTCGAAAAGGGCCCGGCGGACGGCGGTCTGGCGCGGGGGGACCGTGTGCGCGCGCCGGTGCACGGTCACGCCCGCGCGCTGTTCGGTGCGCCGGAGCGCCCCCTTGTACTCCGGCTCGACGGACCACGCCGGGTAGTGGGGCATGCCCGCCAGGACGTGGGTCTCGTGGCCGAGATCCGCCCAGTGCTCCGCGATTTGGGTGGCGTACGGGCCGATGCCCGTGTGCTCGGGGGCGTAATTCGTGGAAACCAGCAGTAGGCGTCGCTGACCGGATTTCGACACTGGACGTCCCCCTCTCACCAGGATGATGCGCACGTCACCCTATTCGTTCACCGGCAACACAGGGAACGTGCACGCTATTGTCTGCTAATCCGCCACACCGAGGTGTGCGGCTTCTGGGGGATATCACGTGACGGAGAAGGATTTGTCCGAATTTGCTGAGCCTGGGCGTAGACCTCACCGCGTCGGCTACGCACCGGGTGCCTACGACCTCTTTCACATCGGACACCTCAACATCCTTCGCCATGCCCGGAGTCAGTGCGACTACCTGGTGGCGGGGGTCGTGTCCGATGAGATGGCGGAACTCGCCAAGGGGCGCCGCCCGGTGATACCGCTCGTCGAGCGGCTGGAGATCGTCCGCAGCGTCCAGTACGTGGATGCGGCTTTTGTGGAGACCGTCCCGGACAAGGTCGAAACGTGGAAACAAGTCCGTTTCGACGTCATATTCAAGGGCGACGACTGGCGCGGCACCCCCAAGGGTGACCAGCTGGAAAGGGACTTCGCCGTGCACGGGGTCGAGGTCGTCTACTTCCCGTACACGGTCCACACCTCCAGCACCCAGCTGCGCCGGGCCCTGGACGTGCTGTCGCAGCCGCTCGCCAACGAACAGCGGGGCTGAGCGGAGCGACGGCGGGGCCGGGCCGCGACACGGCGGCCGGCGCCGCCCGGATCACCTGGGTACGGCGCTGAGTTCCCGGAACCACTTCGCGAGGAACGCCACCAGGAACAGCGCGGCGATCGCGCCGGCCCCCGCGTACGCCCAGCGGAACACGCCGCTCGCGCCGAGGAGCAGGAACACCAGGCAGAACACCCCGTAGTCCACGGGCAGCAGCGCCACCGCGCGCAGGGCCGAGGGTGCGGCGGCCGCGCTTCCCGGCTCCGGCTTCGGCTTGAGCTTCTCGGTCAGCAGTCCGCCGAAGAAGGTGACGACCGCGGCGAGCTGGAAGCCGAGCGGCACCAGCAGCCAGCCGGCCGAGGCTCCGTGCGCCCCGCCGCCGACCCCGTAGGCCTCGGGGAAGCGGTAGAAGGCGATCAGTACGCAGGTGTGCAGCGAGGTGAGCTTCGCGCAGTCCACGACGTGGTCCAGCCACTCGCCCGCCGCACTGCCGCCCCCGCGCAGCCGCGCGAGCTGCCCGTCGGCGGAGTCGAAGGCGAAGCCGACCGCGAGCAGCGCCCACACCCCGACGCCCAGCCCCCACGAGGGCGAGGTCAGGGCGACGGCGGCCGCGCCCGCGAAGCTCAGGGCGGCGCTGATCAGGGTCACCTGGTTCGGGGTGAGCCCGAGCGCGTACGACCCGGCGGCCAGGTACCGCCCGACGGGCCGGTTGACGAACCGGGAGTAGAGCGACACTCCCTTCGCCGACTTCTGCGCCCCGCGCAGCTCCCGCAGCGCGGTCCCGACACTCGCCATCGACACAACCCCTCGAACATCCGTATATGCGTGCGTGCGTGCGATCCGTACGAAGGCCACATCATCGCAGGGCGTTCGGAGGCTCCCGCCCCGGGTCCACCCCGGGGTCATCCCGGGTCCACCCCGGGTCCACCCGGGGCGCGGACCCGCGAACGCCCGCGCGCCGAAAGCCGAACGCCCGCCGCGCCCCCGCCGAACGCCTACGCGCCCCCGCCCACCACCTTCAGCAGCAGCACCGCGCGGGCCGGGACGGTCACGCTCTCGCCCCCGCGGTGCACGGTGGCGGGCGCCGCCGCCTGGTCCTCCCGGGAGGTGTCCAGGACCAGTTCGTACGCCCGGCCCCACGGCGGACCCGGCAGTGTCCAGGCCACCGGCCGGTCCCCGGCGTGCAGCAGGGCCAGGAAGCTGTCGTCCGTGACCTGGCGCCCGCGCTCGTCACGGCCCGGGATGTCCTGCCCCGACAGGTACAGGCCCACCGACCCGGCCGGGGCGTACCAGTCCCGCTCGGTCATCTCCACGCCCGCCGGGGTGAACCAGGCCAGGTCGCGCAGCCCGTCCGCCCCCTGGGAGCGCCCCGAGAAGAACGCCCGGCGCCGCAGCACCGGATGGTCCCGGCGCAGCGCCAGCAGCCGCCGGGACAGCGCGAGCAGCGCCTGCCAGGACGGGTCCTCCAGCAGCGACCAGTCCACCCAGCTCGTCTCGTTGTCCTGGCAGTACGCGTTGTTGTTGCCGCCCTGCGTCCGGCCGAACTCGTCGCCCGCCACCAGCATCGGCACCCCGGTGGACAGCAGCAGCGTGGTCAGGAGGTTGCGCAGCTGGCGCCTGCGCAGGGCCGCGATCCGCGGATCCGTGCCCTCCTCGGGCTCGCCCTCCACCCCGCAGTTCCAGGACCGGTTGTCATTGGTCCCGTCGCGGCCCGCCTCGCCGTTCTCCTCGTTGTGCTTGGACTCGTACGAGACCAGGTCGCGCAGGGTGAAACCGTCGTGCGCGGTGATGAAGTTCACCGAGGCGTACGGCCGCCGCCCGCCCCACGCGTACAGGTCGCTCGACCCCGACAACCGGTACCCGAGGTCCCGTACGTCGGGCAGCGCGCCGCGCCAGAAGTCCCGTACGGCGTCCCGGTAGCGGTCGTTCCACTCCGTCCACAGCGGCGGGAACGCCCCCACCTGGTATCCGCCCGAGCCCACGTCCCACGGCTCGGCGATCAGCTTCACCCGCCGCAGCACCGGATCCTGGGCGATCACCGCGAGGAACGGCGAGAGCATGTCCACGTCGTGCATCGAACGGGCCAGCGCCGCCGCCAGGTCGAAGCGGAAGCCGTCCACCCCCATCTCCGTCACCCAGTACCGCAGGGAGTCGGTGATCAGGCGCAGCACGTGCGGCCGCCCGGCGTGCAGGGTGTTGCCGCAGCCCGTGTAGTCGGCGTACCGCCGCTGGTCCGACTGGAGCCGGTAGTACGCGCGATTGTCGATCCCGCGCAGCGACAGCGTAGGGCCGAGCTCGCCGGCCTCCGCCGTGTGGTTGTAGACCACGTCGAGGATGACCTCGATCCCGGCGGCGTGCAGCGCCTTGACCATCCGCTTGAACTCGCCGACCTGCTGGCCGGCCGTCCCGCTGGAGGAGTACCCCGCGTGCGGGGCGAAGTAGCCGACCGAGTTGTAGCCCCAGTAGTTGCGCAGGCCCCGGCGCAGCAGGTGGTCCTCGTGCGCGAACTGGTGGACCGGCAGCAGCTCCACCGCCGTCACCCCGAGCCCGGTCAGGTGCTCGATCGCCGCCGGGTGCGCGAGGCCCGCGTACGTGCCGCGCAGGTGCTCGGGGATGCCCGGATGGCGCATCGTGAAGCCGCGCACGTGCAGTTCGTAGATGACCGAATCGGCCCACGGGGTCTTCGGCCGGACGTCGTCCGCCCAGTCGTCGTCATCGTGGACCACGACCCCCTTCGGGACGTGCGGGGCCGAGTCCCGGTCGTCGCGCACGGTGTCCGCGATGTACTGCTGGGGCCAGTCGCGGACGTGCCCGTACACCTCCGGCGGCAGCAGGAAGTCCCCGTCCACGGCCCGCGCGTACGGATCCAGGAGCAGCTTCGCCGGATTGTGGCGGGCCCCCGTCCACGGGTCCCAGCGCCCGTGCACCCTGAATCCGTACCGCTGTCCGGGCCGCACGCCCGGCAGGAAGCCGTGCCAGATCTCGTGGGTCAGCTCCGTCAGCGCGCAGCGGCTCTCGGAGCCGTCCTCCGCGAAGAGGCAGACCTCCACCGCCTCCGCGCCCTGGGCCCACAGCGCGAAGTTGGTCCCGGCCGTCCCGTCCGGCCCCTGGTGGAACCGGGCCCCCAGCGGATGCGAGGACCCGGGCCACACGGGCGGTCCGGGTCGGGTCCGCTCCCGTACGGCCGCGGCATGGGCTCTGACCATGCCGCTTAACGTCCCGGTCCCGGTCCCCTTGCCCGTTCCCTTGCCGTTTCCGCTCCCGTTCCCGTTCCCGTTTCCGGTCCCAGGCTCAGTACCGGTCCCGGTCCCGTCGGGATGCCCCGTCCCGTTCGGATGTCCGGTCCCCGCGACGGTTTCCACCGCCTCTTGCTCGGCTGCGCTCGACACTGCCCGCCTCCACGGCTCTCGGTACCTGCGGGGGTGGGGGAGATGCGGCCCCGGCGTCCCGGCCGGGGCCCGCCCCCGTCTGGTCCTTCCCACTGTTCTGCCCGGACTGTCCTGCCTGGAACGTGGGCCGCGCCCACGTTTCCCCCGGAGGGGGCCGGTCGTTGGAGGAACGTGACTCTTCTGACGAGGCGGGCAGGGGCGGGCTTGGCCGCCGTGGCGGTATGGGCGGGCCTCCTCGGAGGCCTGGCCGGATGCACCGAGAACGGCGGCTCCCCGATCGAGATCCAGCTGCCCGGCAAACCCCGGTCACCGGACGAGGCGATCAGGATCAGTCCCGAGGACAATACGAAGGGGGTGCCGGCCGAGGGCCCGCTGAGGGTCACCGTGCCCGAGGGCCGCCTGGAGCGGGTCGTGGTCACCAAGGTGGAGGACGCCCAAGAGGAGACGGTGCCCGGCGCCATCGCCGTCGACGGGCTCAGCTGGAGCCCCGACCCGGCGCAGGGCCGGCTCGCGCTCGCGGCCAAGTACACCGTGGACGCGGTCGCGCTCGACGGGCACAACCGCCGCCAGGCCCGGCACACCACCTTCACCACCTACGTTCCCGAGGAGCGGTTCATCGGCTACTTCAAGCCCGAGAACCGGTCGACCGTCGGCACCGGCATGATCATCTCCTTCGGGTTCAGCCGGTCCATCGAACGCCGCGCCGATGTGGAGCGGGCCATCACGATCACCTCGGACCCGGCCGTGGAAGTGGTGGGCCACTGGTTCGGCGACGAGCGCCTGGACTTCCGGCCCAAGACCTACTGGAAGCCCGGCACCGAGGTCACCGTCAAGCTCGGCCTGCGGGACGTCGAGGGGGCGCCCGGCTCCTACGGCATCCAGGACAAGACCCTGCGCTTCACCGTCGGCCGCTCCCAGATCTCCACCGTCGACGCGGCCGCGCACACCATGGAGGTCCGGCGCGACGGCGAACTGCTGTCCACCGTCCCGATCACCGCCGGGGCTCCGAAGAACATGACCTACAACGGGAAGATGGTGGTGATGGAGCTCTTCGACGTCACCCGGATGAACGGGCAGACGGTGGGCTTCGGCGGCGAGTACGACATCCCCGACGTGCCGCACGCCATCCGCCTCACCCGCTCCGGCACCTTCCTGCACGGCAACTACTGGGCCAGCCCCGACACCTTCGGCGCCACCAACGTCAGCCACGGCTGCATCGGCCTGCGCGACAACAAGGGCGGCGGCTCGGACACCCCGGCCGGCTGGTTCTTCGACCGGACCCTGGTCGGCGACGTGGTGGAGGTCGTGAACTCGCAGGACAAGACGGTCGCCCCGGACAACGGCCTGGGCGGCTGGAACATGTCCTGGCCCGCCTGGGTCGCGGGCTCCGCGATCGGCTGACCCTTCCCGGGTCATCGCCCGGGGACCGCCGGATGCGGAGGCCGGCGCGCGGGGCCGGTCGCCGTCGCCGGGAAGGACATGGAGGTCCGGGGCGACTCGGACGGTACGCGCAGGGAGTTCAGGCTCTACTCACACCCCAGTCGAGTGATTGTCGTACCGGAATGCCGTAGTGGGGGAGTGTCGGTCCGCCCGGCTCGCCGGAGCCCGCCGCCAGCCTGTACGGGCCCGCCCGCACGCGGCGGCGGGCAACGGACGGAGCGTCATGTCAGCAAGGAAGTGGACCCTCGGGCCCCTGGGGCTCGCCCTCGGTGCCGTACTGGCCGCAGGTGCCCCGGCGGCCCTGGCGGCGCCGGCCGCACCGGGCCCCGGCGGACAGCAGCCGGCTCCGGCCCGGCAGGCCGCGGCCCTGCGGGCCCCGCTGCCGGGCGGGCTGGGTCCCTGCCTGGGGGCCGGGTGCCCGCCCGTCTTCCCGCCGATCGAGGTCGGCACCGACCCCAACGGCTACGACGAGGGCATCAACATCTTCGTCGGCGCCGACTTCCTCGTCCGTGAGCGCGCCGCCGAGGCCGAGGGCAAGGTCGTCGTCCTCGGCAGCTTCGACCAGAACAAGAACCTGGCGGCGGGCGGCGGTTACAACATCGGCGTCGTCGGCGCGGGTTCGCTCGTGCGGCCCCCGTCGGGATCCGACTTCCTCACCACCGGCCGCAACGTCAACATCGCCGTCGACCAGCGGCTGATCTCGGACGACGGAGTCGTCCGCCACGCGGGCACCGCCCCCGGGCCCGGCACCGTCACCGGCCCGCTGGTGGCCGACCCGGCCGCGATCACCCCGTACGCCGGCCTGCGCGACCAGCTCACCGCGGCCAGCCGGTGCTACGCCCGGGTCGACGGCAGCCCGCGCCCGGCCACGGGCACCGCCGTCAACCAGGACGGCACCACCGTCTTCACCGGGGACAATTCCTCCCCGCTCCAGGTCTTCAACGTGGACTTCGACCTGGTCGGCGCGGGCAACGGAGCCATCGGCATCCGCTTCGACCGGATCCCGGCCACCGCCACCGTCCTGGTCAACGTCACGGGCGCCAGCCGTACGATCAACACCTACGGCGGCAGCATCAACGACACCGGAGCCGGCGCCGACCCCTGGAACGGCTACCGCACCCGGCTGCTGTGGAACTTCCCCGACGCCACCACCGTCCAGCTGGGCGGCAGCGGGCAGTTCCAGGGCAGCGTGCTCGTCGGCGAGCAGGCCTCGACCACCACCGTCACCCTGCCCGGGACCAACGGCCGCTTCTTCACCACCGGCGGGCTCGTCCACACCAGCACCGCGGGCGGCGGCCAGGAGTTCCACGCGTACCCGTTCAACGGGGATCTGCCCGACTGCGGGAACACCGTCCCGGTCACGGGCAAGGTCTCGGTCCTCAAGCAGGACACCGGCGGCCTGCCGCTGGCCGGAGCCACGTACGAGCTGTGGCGGGAGACCAACGGCACCCCCGGAGCCCAGTTCACGAGCCCGGGCGGGGACACCAAGGTCACCGACTGCGTCACCCCGGCGGACGGCATCTGCTCCGACACCGTGGCACCCGGCACGTACTACTGGCGCGAGACCAAGGCCCCGGACGGCTACGAGCTCGCCGCGAACCCCGTCGCGGAGCTGACGCTGACCGCGCAGAACGCGGCCGCGGGCGTGAGCGCCACCATGAGCAACACCAAGCTCCCGGGCAGCGCCGAAGTGGTGCTGCGCAAGTCCGACGCGGACGGCGGGGCGCTGCTGCCCGGCGCCCGCTTCGAGCTGTGGCGCGAGGCCAACGGCGTTACGGGTCTGCAGACCGGCGGAGCCGACCCCGACGTGCAGCTCGCCGGGTCCTGCACCACCGACGCGCAGGGAAGCTGCACGGTCCAGCTCCCGGTCGGCGAGCGGTACTACTGGCGGGAGACGCAGGCACCGGCCGGCTACGACCTGCCGGCGAACCCGGTCACGCCCTTCGACCTCGACGAGAGCCACGTGACGACCGGCCTCGTCGTCGGTGTCACGGACGAGCGGACCGAGCAGCCCGACCGCGACGGCTTGATCGAGGTCCTGAAGAAGGACGCGAAGACGAAGCGCCCGCTGCGCGGGGCGGTCTTCGAGGTGTGGAAGGAGACCAACAGCACCGTCGGCCTCCAGACGCGCGGCATCAACCCCGACCGCAAGGTGACGGAGGGCTGTGCGACCGACGGGGCCGGGGAGTGCTCGTTCCCGAACCTGGAGGACGGCTGGTACTACGTGGTCGAAACGGCGGTCCCGGAGGGCTACGTCCTGCCGCGGAACCGGGTCACGGGTCCGCTCCACCTGGACGAGAACACCCCGGACCACCGTGTGGTGATCACCCTGGAGAACAAGCGGGACGAGCACGGCAAGGGCGGCAAGGGCGGCAAGGACAAGGGCAAGGGCAAGGGCGGCAAGGACAAGGGCAAGGGCCCGAAGCGGCCCGCCGAGTAGGCCGCCCGGGTGGGCCGGTGACCCTGCCGGCCCACCCGGCGCGCCGGGGCCGGGCGGGTCCGGTTGGCTCGGACCCGACGGCCCGGCCGGCGGGCGCGAGGAGGCCCGTATGAGCACAGGGTGTGCGGTAGGCGCGATCGGCAGGGCGGCCGCGACGGCCGCGATCCTCGCGGCGGCCGCCCTCGCCCCGCCGCAGACGGCGGCCTTGGCGGCCCCGTCCCCCTCCCCCTCCCCGTCGGCCCCCGCCGAGGCGGCGTGCACCGCCGGGACCGGCCCCTACCAGCGCGAGCTGGAGCGCCACCTGCGCCGGACGGCCGACGGGACACAGGACACCGGGGACTGCGAGGCGATCCGCACCTTCCAGCGCGCCCACGCGATCCGGCCCGCCGACGGCTACGCCGGGCTGGTCACCTTCCGCACCATGGTCGCGGTCGCCGCCCGCGCGAACCCCAACGCCGCCGGCGACTGTCCGGTCCGCTCCCACCGGGTGACCTGCGTGGACCTGGAGCGCCAGATCCTGTGGGTGCAGCGCGGCCGCACGGTGGTCTTCCCGCCCGTGCCCGTCCGTACCGGACGCGACGAGGAAGAGACCCGCACCGGCTGGCACGAGGTCTACTGGCGCAGCGAGGACCACGTGTCCACGCTCTACCCCGACTCCCCGATGCCCTACGCCCAGTTCTTCGACGAGGGCCAGGCCCTGCACGGCCGCCCCGGCAACCTGTACGCGCACGGCGGCTCGGCCGGCTGCGTCAACCTCACCGTCCCCGACGCGCGGCGCCTGTGGGACCTGCTCACCGAGGGCGACGCCGTCTACGTCTGGGGCACCAAGCCCGGCACGGAGGACTGACTCCCGGCGCCCGCACCACTCTTGGGACGGAACGGTGACACGACCGTACTGTCTCGTGATCCCCCATGTGATTTCCTGGCGATGAAGCGCGCGACTGTCCGCGCGCGGGGGACATGGGGAGAACAAGAGTGAACCTGCAGCCGATACGCGGCCGCGCCCGCACCGGCCTGCCGGCCCTTCTGCTGGGCGCGGCCCTGCTGTTCACCAGCGCGTGCAGCGGTGGCGGAAACGCGGGTGGCGACGGCGGGAGCGGTGGCGGAGACGGGCTGACCGGTACGACCGGTACCGAGGCGTCGAAGGCCGTCGTGAGCGTCAAGCCGGACGACGGGGCCAAGGAGGTCGCCACCAGCGGCATCCTCAAGATAACCAGCACCGGCGGCAAGCTCACCACGGTGACGGTCGCCGACACCAAGGGCAACGCGGTGGAGGGCAAGCTCGCCGCGGACGGCGCGAGCTGGGAGCCCGCCCGCAACCTCGCCTCCGCCACCGAGTACAAGGTGCACGCGGTGGCCAAGGACGAGGCCGGCCGCGAGTCCGCGAAGGACACCACTTTCACGACGCTCACGCCCGCCAACACCTTCATCGGCCAGTACACCCCCGAAGACGGATCGACGGTCGGCGTGGGGATGCCGGTCTCGATCAACTTCTCCCGCGGCATCACCAACCCCGAGGCCGTCGAGAAGGCCATCACGGTGACGGCCGATCCGGCCGTGCCGGTCGAGGGCCACTGGTTCGGCAACGACCGCCTGGACTTCCGCCCCGAGAAGTACTGGGCCGCGGGCACCAAGGTCACCCTGAAGCTGGAGCTCGACGGAGTCGAAGGCCGCCCGGGGGTCTACGGCAAGCAGACCCGTACGGTCACCTTCAAGGTCGGCCGCTCCCAGGTCACCACCGTCGATGCCGCCGAGCACCAGATGAGCGTGGTCCGCGACGGCGCGGTGCTCAAGAACATCCCGATCACCGCCGGCGCCCCCGCGAACACCACGTACAACGGGCAGATGGTCATCAGCGAGAAGTACAAGGTGACCCGGATGAACGGCGCCACCGTCGGCTTCGGCGGGGAGTACGACATCTCCGACGTCCCGCACGCGATGCGGCTGACCACCTCCGGCACCTTCGTCCACGGCAACTACTGGGCCTCGTCGGGCACGTTCGGCTCAGAGAACGTCAGCCACGGCTGCGTGGGCCTGAAGGACGTCCGCGGCGCCGGTGACGGCAGCCAGCCCGCGGCCTGGTTCTTCAACGAGTCGATCATCGGTGACGTGGTCATCGTGAAGAACTCCAAGGACAAGACCGTCGCCCCCGACAACGGCCTCAACGGCTGGAACATGGACTGGGCGGACTGGATCAAGTAGGAACACGCACTCCGTAGTTCCGGTGGCCCGGTGCTGTGACCCACAGCACCGGGCCACCTTGCGTTAACCGGCGCTAACCTTCCCCGTATGACCATCTCTCTCGAAGTCTCCGAAGGTGTCGGCGTCATCCGGCTGGACCGGCCGCCCATGAACGCCCTGGACATCGCCACCCAGGACCGGCTGCGCGAGCTCGCCGTGGAGGCGACCGACCGGGCCGACGTCCGTACGGTCGTCATCTACGGCGGTGAGAAGGTGTTCGCGGCAGGCGCGGACATCAAGGAGATGCAGACGATGGACCACGCGGCCATGGTCGCCCGGTCCCGCGGACTGCAGGACGCCTTCACCGCCGTGGCCAAGATCCCCAAGCCCGTGGTCGCGGCCGTCACCGGCTACGCGCTGGGCGGCGGCTGCGAGCTGGCCCTGTGCGCGGACTACCGCATCGCCGGAGACAACGCGAAGCTCGGCCAGCCCGAGATCCTGCTCGGCCTGATCCCCGGCGCGGGCGGCACCCAGCGGCTGTCCCGGCTGATCGGCCCCTCCAAGGCCAAGGACCTCATCTTCACCGGCCGCATGGTCAAGGCCGACGAGGCGCTGGCCCTCGGCCTCGTGGACCGCGTGGTCCCGGCCGCCGAGGTCTACGAGCAGGCGCACGCGTGGGCCGCGAAGCTCGCGCAGGGCCCGGCCCTCGCGCTGCGCGCCGCCAAGGAGTGCGTGGACGCGGGGCTGGAGACCGACATCGACACCGGGCTGACCATCGAACGGGGCTGGTTCGCGGGCCTGTTCGCCACCGAGGATCGCGAGCGCGGGATGCGCAGCTTCGTCGAGGAGGGTCCCGGGAAGGCGAAGTTCCTCTAGGCCGCGGGGGGATCCTCCCTGCGGGTGGATTAGCCAGGCCTTAAGGCAGCCTTAAGAGGAGCCGGTGATCCACTCAGGGTGATCATCGGTTTGCGGTGTGTCACCGCAGGTCAGGGGCGTCTGGCGACCCCCGAGTTGCCGATTGCATATGCCAGGAGGGCCCCCCGGGATCGACGATCCCGGGGGGTCTTTTCCTGCGGAACGGCCCGAACGGCCCGGGTGGCCCTCCATGATGGGTGCATGGCGGGTCTGGAGGGTGTGGAACAGCCGCGGCAGCGCAGTAGCGCTTCCGCCGTACGGCTCACGGCGGCCCTTGAGGACGAACTGGGCCTCAAAGCGCTGGAGTTGTACGGAAACCCGGCCGAGGCGGAGGTGACGCTGCCCTCGATGCCCGAGTCGGCGAGCACCGCCCGCCGGCTGACGCAGTGCGTGGTCGTGCGCCTGTGGGGGCTGTCACCGCAGATCGCCGAGCACACGGTCCTGCTGGTCTCGGAGCTCGTGGGCAACGCCGTCCGGCACACCGGAGCCCGTTCCTTCGGTTTACGCATGCTCAGGCGGCGCGGCTGGATCCGCGTGGAGGTGCGCGACCCCTCGCGCGGGCTGCCCTGCCTGATGCCGGTGCACGAGATGGACACCACCGGGCGGGGGCTGTTCCTCGTCGACAAGCTCTCGGACCGCTGGGGCGCGGACCTGCTGCCGCGCGGAAAGATCACCTGGTTCGAGATGCGGGTCGCCGACCGCCAGGGCCCCTGAACGCCAGAAACCCCCTGTCGCCGTTGTGGGGCGCTGCGGGGGTTTCATGGGGGTGCCGAGGATCGAAGGGGGTGTGATCCTCGGCAGGGACTTCGCTCGGGTCAACGGGAAGCCGTGGTTCCGACTATGGCAGACGAGGGACCAAATGCCAAAAGTCCCAAGTTGGACATAAGTGTGCATATCCTAAGACTTTCTACCTAAATCTTAGGTGAGATGGCCCACCGACCTCGTAATTAGCGCATAAATATCAACTGCTGTGAGTGAATCGTTGATCACATAGCGGATGGTCGCCGGGTGGCACCGGTTCGGCCGAAGGTCCTGAATTGGGTCAATCAATAGCTAGACGGGCATCCGCCCCTTAAATGGGCGGGTGCTCTGCTACCCGGACCGCCGATCCGCTCTCCGTGCCGGCGCGGCGGTCGCCGCCGGCGCCCTCGCCGCCGCCTGTAGTGCCCCCGTCGGCCCCGCGGCCCCGGCGAAGGCCGCCCCGGACAGACCGGCGGCCCCGGACAAGGCGGCCCCGGGCAAGGCCGCTCCCGCGAAGGCGGCCCCCGCCCCGCGCCGGTTCGCCGGTCAGCCCGTGGAGATCGGGCACGGTCCCCGCGGCGGGTCCGGCGTCGCGCTCACCTTCCACGGCAACGGCGACCCCGCCATCGCCAAGGCGGTGCTCGCCGAGGCGGAGCGGGCGGGCGCGCGGGTCACCGTCCTGGCCATCGGCGCCTGGCTCGACGCCCACCCGGAGATGGCCCGCCGGATCCTGGACGGCGGCCACGAGCTCGGCAACCACACCCAGCGCCACCTCGCGATCAACACCCTGCCCGAGGAGCAGGCGTACGCCGAGATCACCGGCTGCGCCGACCGGCTCAAACGGCTGACCGGATCCATCGGCACCTGGTTCCGCCCGTCCCAGACCCAGTACGCCGCCCCCCTGGTGCGAAAACTGGCCCAGCGGGCGGGCTACCCGCACGTCCTCTCGTACGACGTGGACTCCCTCGACTTCACCTCGCCCGGTGCCGCGACCGTCGTCCGCACCGTCATCGGCCCGATCCAAGCCGGATCGGTGGTGAGCCTGCACTTCGGCTACGCGGACACGGTCGACGCGATGCCGCCCCTCCTCGAAGAACTCGCACGCCGCAAACTGCGCGCGGTGACCACCACGGAGCTGCTGACCCCATGACGACCACCCGCCTTCCCCGGAAGGCCACCGCGCTGCTGGCCGGCCTGGTCCTCGCCGCCCTCGCCGGCTGCGGAGCGGCCGACAAGGGACCCGCCGAGGCGCTCGGCACGAAGGGGCCCGCCGTGCCCGCCAAGGCCGTGCCCGCCGTGCCGCCGGGCCTCGCCGGCATGCCGCCGCTCCTCGATCCGAACGACGTCTACGCGGCCGACCGGCCGAACAAGCTCTCCCCGGTGGTCAAGGACTTCCCGTCCCGCGTCTACGTGCCGAACACCAGCTCCAACACGGTGTCCGTCATCGACCCGGTCACGTACAAGGTCATCGACACCATCCCGGTCGGCATCCAGCCCCAGCACGTGGTCCCGTCCTGGGACATGAAGACCCTCTGGGTCAACAACAACCGGGGCCACACGCTCACCCCGATCAACCCGGCCACCGGCGAGGCCGGCAAGCCCGTGGAGGTGCACGACCCGTACAACCTGTACTTCACGCCCAACGGCAAGTACGCGGTGGTCATGGCCTCCATGGACAAGGAGCTGGTCTTCCGCGATCCGCACACGATGGACCGCGTGAAGACCGTCCCGGTGACCTGCTTCGGCGTCAACCACGCGGACTTCTCCGCGGACGGCCGCTACTTCATCGTGAGCTGCGAGTTCTCCGGCGAACTGCTCAAGGTCGACACCGAGAAGATGGAGGTCGTCGGCCAGCAGAAGCTCCCCTTCGAGGGCGCGATGCCGCAGGACGTCAAGGTCTCGCCGGACGGAAAGACCTTCTACGTCGCGGACATGATGGCGCACGGCATGTGGGTGCTCGGCGGCGACAAGTTCGAGACCCCCAAGCTGCTGCCCACCGGAAAGGGCTGCCACGGCCTGTACGTCAGCCGCGACTCCAAGGAGATGTACGTCTCCAACCGGGGCGAGGGGTCCGTCTCCGTCTTCGACTTCACGCAGAACAAGCTGACCAAGAAGTGGGAGCTGCCCGACGGCGGCAGCCCCGACATGGGCGGCGTCTCCGCCGACGGCAAGGTGCTGTGGCTCTCGGGCCGTTACAACTCCGAGGTCTACGCCATCGACACCACCACCGGCAAGCAGCTCGCCAAGATCCCGGTGGGCGGCGGCCCGCACGGCCTCGCCGTCTACCCGCAGCCCGGCCGCTACTCCCTCGGCCACACCGGCATCTTCCGGTAGGCCCCGAGCGCGCGAGCGCGTAGGAGACGGGTGTGCCCCGGGAGCTCGCACAGCTCCCGGGGCACTTCGGACCGCTCACCACCGCCTCCTCACCAGGCGACGGGGAGCCGCTCGGGAAGGCGCTTGATGAAGCCGGTCCGCCACACGAGGTTCTCCGCCGGCACCGCGAGACGCAGCTCGGGCAGCCGCTCGACCAGCACCTCCAGCGCGATCTCGGCGTGCGCCCGGCCCAGCGCGGAAGCCGGGCAGAAGTGCCGGCCGGCGCCGAAGGCGAGATGGGCGTGGGAGCTCTCGCGCTCCAGGTCCAGCTCGTCGGGGTTCTCGAAGGCCTCGGGGTCGAAGTTGGCCCCCTCCAGCAGGACCAGCACCAGCTCGCCCTCCTTGACCAGTACGTCCCCGACCTGGATGTCCGCCATCGCGATGCGCGGCAGGCCGTCGCCGACGGACAGGTTCCAGCGGAGCAGCTCGTCCACGGCCTTGCCCATGCGCTCCGGGTGCTTGCGCAGGTACCCGATGAGCTCGGGCTTCTGCAGCAGCGCCAAGACCGCCAGGGTCAGGAACGCGGAGGTGGAGACGGCGCCGGCCCCGAACAGCGAGACGGCGACGGTGGCGAACATGTCGTCGGTCAGGTGGGCCGACTCCGGGTCGGCCTCCTTCAGCTCGGCGAACTTGCCGAGGAGCCCCGTACGCTCCTCGGCAGGAAGCGCCAGCTGCGCCTTCAACTGCTGCTCGAAGTAACCGACGTCCTTGTACCAGTTGAGCGCGGAGTCGGCGAACGGTTCGCGTGCGGTCATGAACGCGACGTCCAGCCCCGACATCAGCCGGCGCCAGTCCTCGAACGGCACGCCCAGCACCTGGCAGTGCATGGCCGCCGAGAAGGGATCGGCGAAGCCGGCCCGCAGGTCGGCGGGCCCCCCTTCGGCGAGGAGCTGGTCGATGAGCTCGCCGGCCGTGGCGCGCAGCCGGTCCTGCAGGCCCTTCTGGCGCGGGTTGAGCGCCTTCATGACCGCGTTGCGCAGTCCGGCGCTGTTGATGTTGCCCATGTTGTTGACGACCTCGGGCGGGATCGTCAGGGCGTACTGGCGCGGGACGCCGGCGTTGGCCGTGTCCTTGAGGCTGAAGCGCTCGTCCTCCAGCACCTGCTTGGCCAGCGCGTAGCTGCTCACCAGCCAGGCCGGGTCCCCGGTGAGGGTGCGGACCTTCGCGACGGGCGCCTTCTCGCGCAGCCAGGTGCACTCCTCGGGGAGCACGTCACCGCGCCGCGAGAGGGGGAAGTCGATGAGGGGTTCGGTGGTCTGTCCGCCCCCCTGGTCGGAACGGGCCTCAAGCTGCTCGACGCTCATCGACGGTCCCTTCGGTTGGTGCGGTGTGCGCGTTCGTGTGCGTGCTCGTGTTCGGGTGGTTCGGGTTGCCCCGTACCATTTCGCCCGCCTCGGGGCGCACCACGGCGTATGCCTGGTTCCTCGTCGCGCGCAGTCCCCCACCGCGCGCGAACAGGAGGTCGGTCATCGGCATCTTGACGTGGTAGGCCGCCACGGAGGACGGCACGTCGAGAATGCTCGGGGTGTCGATGAAGAACGGCAGCTCGGCTGCCATGTAATCGAAACACACCTGCAACTGTGCGTCGGTGATTGATTCACCTTCCGGCAACTTGGAACCGACAAAGTGCAGGGCCATTTCCTCGCAGCCCTTACGGAATTCCCCGTCGGTCTCCAGGAAATGGAGCACGCGCCGGTGCAGAAGTTGGTAGACGGGGTTCTCCTGGAACTCCGACAGTGCCCTCACTCGGATCTCGGCGTGCGGAGGTCCTGATTCCTCCACACCCTTCAGAATCCTTCGCCGGACTGCCTTGATTTCCTTCGTCGCACGCTTCTCCGCGTGTTCCCGGGTGTAGCCGAAGGCGGCGAACATCCTGTCCACGTGGAGGTCTGCGTAGACGAAGTCGACCTGTGCGAAGCGGGTCGTGGCCCATCGGGCGAGGCTGGTTATGCGCTCGGAGCTGAAGTAGCTGTTTCCGGGACTCACTCCGATGAGCACATGGTCGCCGTCTTCCCAGATGTGGTGGCAAGTGCGGGTGAAGGGCAGAACTTCGAATGATGCGTCAGCTGTGATCGTCACCTGTGTGATCGCCCTTGTTGCCGCTTGTCCCTGGGAGCCCTGCGCTCCCGGTGTGGCGGCAATGTCGCTACGTTATGCGGTGGTCCCGGAGCGTGACAAGTGGGGGCTTGAATTGTTGGCTGGAATTATCGCTTCCGCACTACGGAAGAGTAATTGAATTTCTATCTGCCGCTCGAACGGGACCCGGGGCGTGAGGGGGGCGGGCATGCCGCTACCCTGAGCCGGTCAACAAGCACCAAGAAGGGGTGGACCCAGTGGCGGACATCGAGAGCGCACGGACGACGTTCGGCAAGTTCGACGTGAACGGTGACGGCTTCGTGACGGCCGACGAGTTCCGTTCGGCGATGGCGGCGATGGGCGACCCGTTCGTCACCGGCCCGGTCGCGGAGGCCGTGATCGCCGCGAAGGACTCCAACGACGACGGCCTGCTGAGCTTCGACGAGTTCTGGGCCTCCCTGAACAAGTAAGCCCCCGCGCTGCCCCCTGGCCCCCTGCCGGGCCGGGGGTGCGCGTCAGGTCTGCCGACCGGTCCCGCCGGCCATGCCCTCGACCTCGGCGAGGGCCTCCTCCAGCCAGCGCAGCCAGAAGGTCTCCAGCCCGGTTCCCGCGTGCAGCACGACACGCCGCAGCCGGTCCTCGTCGGAGTCCCGGCCGGCCGGGAAGTCCTTCTCCTCGATGCCCTCGTACACGGCCAACTGGGCCCGGTGCAGCTCCAGGTGCCGCCGCAGCTCCGCGGCCAGGCCCTGCGGCCCCACGACCGCGGCCGCCCGGATCCGCAGCAGCAGGGGATCCCGCACCGGCTTGGGATCCTGACGCTCCCCGACCCACCGCGCCAGCTCCCCGTTCCCGGCGGGCAGCACCTCGTACTCCTTCTTCTGCCCCCGTACGGGCCCCTCGCTGGGCAGCGCCCGGATCAGCCCGGCCTCCTCCAGCCGGCCGAGCTCCCGGTAGATCTGCTGGTGCGTCGCGGACCAGAAGTACCCGATCGACTTGTCGAACCGCCGGGTCAGCTCCAGCCCCGACGAGGGCTTCTCGAGCAGGGCGGTGAGGATGGCGTGCGGGAGCGACATGCGGCCATCCTAGGTTTGCGGGAGATCGAGGACCGCGATGCCGGTCTCCAGGGCCACCGCGAGACGGGTCCCGTCGGGGTGGAGGGCGGTGACGGCGGAGGGAGTGTCGGTGACCCCGTAGGCCCCGTCCCGGTGCCGCACGCCGATCTCCGGCCATTGCCGCAGGACGCGGCCCGTAGTGGCGTCGACCAGCCGGGGGTGCCCGGTCAGCGAGACCACCAGGTTCCCGCCGCACGCGACCAGGGTTCCCCAGCCGCCCGCTCCGGCGCTGCGGTACAGCCAGCGGCCGTCCCGGCACGACCACACGCCGAGCTGCCCGTCCTGGAGGGTGGAGGCCTCCTCGTCCCCCGGGCCCTCGCCGGTCCCCGAGACGGCGACCCGGTCCGCGTCGAGCCAGCAGGCGGAGCCGACCTCGGCGTAAAGGGCCGTCGGGCCCAGGAGGTCCCCGTCCCGGTCCAAGGCGGTCGCGTCGGCGAACGCGGCCGCCAGGTCGTAGACGTTGGCGACCCCGAAGGGGTGCCATACCCAGCCGGCCACCAGGAGCTTGCGGCCGTCGGGGGAGACGGAGAGCCGCGACTGGAACGTACCGGGGGTGGTGCGCTCGCCGGTGGTGAGCCGTTCGCCCGTGGAGACGTCCTCGACCTCGAGGACGTCGTACTCCTCCGGGCAGCTCACGAGCACTTCACGGCCGTCCGGCAGCGCGCCGAGGGCCACCGCGTGGTCGTAGTCCTCGGGGAGGTTGTCACCCCGTGGCAGCTCGCGCGCGATCCGCTCGCCGTCCAGCAGGACGGCCCTGGTGCCGCGCTCCTCGTAGAGCACCGTCCAGCGCCCCGAAGGGGAGCGCACCGCGCGGTCGTACGCGGGGGAGGCCGGGCGGCGAGCCGGGTGCTCCCGGCCGTCCGGGGTCCAGCGGCGGAAGCCGCCGACCGGGTCGACGAGGTCCGCGCCCTCCCGGCCCGCCCAGAACAGGGACTGCGGCTCCGAGGTTGCCTTCAGCGTCTGCATGGACGGGCAACCTACCTACTGCCACGCGGCCAGCGCCTCCGGATTGCGGGGTCCCGGGGCGTCCGCCGCCAGCAGTCCGTGGGCCCGCAACAGCGCGGCCACCGCCGGGGACCAGGCCGGGCGCAGGCCCGCCGAGGTGAGGAGGGACGGGTCCGAGAGGAGGGCTTCGGCCGGGCCGAAGCGGATGCCCGTCGGGGTCAGGACCGCCGCGTCGTCGGCCCAGCGGACCGCCAGGTCCACGTCGTGGGTGGCCATCACCACCGTCGTGCCGGCAGCGCGCAGGCCCGCCAGGACGTCGAGGAGCCGCTCCTGGCCGTCCGGGTCGAGCCCGGCCGTCGGCTCGTCCAGGATCAGCACCCGCGGAGCCATCGCCACCGCCCCGGCGATCGCCGCGCGCTTGCGCTGACCGTAGGAGAGCAGGTGGGTGGGGCGGTCCCGGAGCGGGGTGATGTCCAGGGCGGCGAGGGCCGAGTCCACGCGGGCGCGGACCTCCGGAGCGGGGAGCCCCAGGTTCATCGGGCCGAAGGACACGTCCTGCTCGACCGAGGCCGCGAACAGCTGGTCGTCGGGGTCCTGCACCACGAGCTGGACGGACGTGCGCAGCCGGGTCAGCCCGGCCCGGTCGTACGAGACCTCCGTGCCGTCCAGCCGCAGCGATCCCGCGCCGGGCCGCAGGCCGCCGCTGAGCAGCCGCATCAGCGTGGTCTTGCCGCTGCCGTTGCGGCCCAGCAGGGCCAGCGCCCGGCCCGGCACGATGGCGAAGTCGACGCCGGTCAGGACCGCCGGGCCGTCCTCGTAGGCGTAGCCCGCGCCGGACAGCTCGATCAGGGGGGTGGCCACCGGGTTCACAGGAAGAGCCCCTTCAGGGTGAGGGTCAGGGTGATCAGGACCGCCAGCAGGCCCGCGGTGGCCGTCAGGAAGCGCCACGACAGGGCCGCCTCCGGTACGAGGACCCGCAGGGCGCCGTCGTAGCCGCGTCCGGCCAGCCCCGCCTGGAGCTTGGCCGCGCGGTCGAAGGCCCGTACGAAGGAGGTGGCGGCGAGCCCCGCCAGGGAACGCCACACCGCCGCCCGGCCGGTGTGCCCGAGCCGGGCCGCCTGGGCCCGGCGGACCTGGGCCATGGAATCGAGCAGCAGGAAGCCGATCCGGTACATGACCAGGGCCACGTCCACCACCGGGGCCGGGACCCCGGCCCGGACCAGCCGGGGCAGGACGTCGGAGACCGGGGTGGTGAACGCGAACAGCAGCAGTCCGAGCGAGGCCGCCGAGGTGCGCAGCAGCAGTTCGGCGGCGGTCCGGGGGCCGTCGGGGGCCAGGGAGACCGGCCCCGTCGGGCCGCCGACCGCGAACAGCAGCGGCAGCGCCCCGGTGAAGCAGAAGCCGAGCGGGATCCGGAAGGCCCGCCAGAGCTGCCGGCCGGCCACTCCGGCCGGGCCGAGCAGCACGGCGAGGGTGGCGGCGGCCACCAGCGGCCCGCCGGGCCAGGGCGGCAGGCACACGGCGGTGACCGTCAGCCCGACCCCGAGCAGGGCCTTCTCCAGCGGGTGCCGGCCGCGCCAGCGACTGCCGTGCGCGGCCACGTCGATCGGCAGCACCGCCTAGGCCTCCGGGCCGGTGGCGGCGGAGGTGGTGGCGGCAGCGGCGGCGGCAGCGGCCCCCTGGCGGCGGCCCTTGCGGACGCCGAAGTAGTACGCGAGCACGCCCGCGCCCAGTGCCGCCTGCAGGGCGAACAGCGCGGACTCGACCTCGCCGGAGGGGGGTTCGTAGAGAGGGGAGAACCAGGGCTCGTAATCCGGCTTCAGCTCGGTGATGGCGGCCTCCGCCTGCGCGTCGGCGCCCGCGAAGGGCTCCTCCTTGCCCTCGCCCAGCCCCAGGGCGATCGGCAGCACGGCCAGCGCCGCCACCAGGAGCAGCAGCAGGCCGTTGATCTTCGTGTTCTTGGACATGCCGCTCATCAGGCCGCCGCCTTCTCTTCGGTGGCGGTATCGGTACCGGTACGGGTGGCCGTCAGCTTCGCGACACCCAGCCTGACCAGCTCCGACTTGCTCGACGCCATCAGCAGCCGCATCACCAGGACGGTCAGCAGCCCCTCGCTCACGGCCAGCGGGATCTGCGTGACGGCGAAGATCCCCCCGAACTTCGCGAGCGAGCCCGCGAAACCGGAGGCCGGGTCGGGGAAGGCCAGGGCGAGCTGCACGCTGGTGACGCAGTAGGTGATCAGGTCGGCGAAGAAGGCGCCGAAGAAGACGGTCACCATCAGCGGGAGCCCGGACGTGCGCAGCAGCCGGTAGACGGCGTAGCCCGCCCACGGGCCGGCGATGGCCATCGAGAAGACGTTGGCGCCGAGGGTGGTGAGCCCGCCGTGCGCCAGCAGCAGGGCTTGGAACAGCAGGGTGATCGTGCCCAGCACCGCCATGATCGGCGGCCGGAACAGGATCGCCCCGAGCCCGGTGCCCGTGGGGTGCGAGCAACTGCCGGTCACCGACGGGATCTTCAGGGCGGACAGGACGAAGGTGAAGGCCCCGGACGCCCCGAGCAGCAGCGTGCTCTCCGGGTTGGCCTTCACCTCTCGGGTGAGCGCGCGGACGCCGTGGACGACGAAGGGGGCGGACGCGGCGCCCCAGGCGACCGCGTGCAAAGGGGGCAGGAACCCCTCGGCTATATGCATGGGTAGGAGACCTCTCCAGCACCTCGTGGATGGACAACGCACCCCGGCCGGTCTCCTGGCTCACGGGTTGACGTCCATGCCCCGCCTTCCCGGGCAGCGCGGAACCTCCCGCGCAGCCCAGTGGCTTTCCCGCAGGAGTGGAGCCGGACTTCCCGATCACAGTGGCGAGGGCCGCACCGGTTTCCCACCGGTTTCCCGAACACCAAGGCCCGCTGACCCTAGTCGGCCGCACGGACCGGGAACAACCCGCCCCAATCGCGCCGGGCGGCGACCGGATTCCGCTTGTGTGTCACGCCATGTGTCCACGCCGCCACTATCTGCCTCAATAGCCCCACCTGAAAAGGGAGTTCCTCATGTCCGTGACCGCCGAAGACTGGCTGCCGTGCGTCGCCGCGCTATTCCGTACGTAGGACCTGGACGGGGGCGGACACCTCGGCCGCGAGGACCTCATCGCCTACGCCGGCCGCCTCGCCGAGTGGCTCACCGAGCCGGGAGACACCCGCCGCGGGGCCGCCCTCCACGACGCCTGCTCCGAGCTGTGGACGCAGCTGCAAGGCGCCCCGGACACCGACCGGGGCGGGCGGATCAGCGAGCAGGAGTTCGTCGCGGCGGCCGCGCGCCACGCCTTCGACGGCGACCGCTACTTCCGCGAGTCCACCCTGCGGGCCCTCGACGCCCTCGCCTACGCCCTCGACCGGGACGGCTACGGCCGCATCGACCGCGCCGAGTACGAGCGCCTGTTCGGGGCGATCGGTCTCGACGGGTCGCTCGACTCCCTCTCCTTCGACCGGGTCGACGCGGACGGCGACGGCTCGATCAGCCGCGAGGAGCTGCGTGCCGCCGCCGTGCACCTCTACCCGCTGGCCGACCCGACCTGGCTCACCGCGGCGAGCGGCTGCAGCGACCGCCCGCGCGGCATCGCCCTGGTCGCCCACGACGCGCGCAAGGAAGCCGACCCGCTCGCCTGGACGGACCGCAAGGCCGCCGAGCTCAAGCCGCACCGGCTCTACGGAACCGGCACCACCGGCTCTACGGAACCGGCACCACCGGCACCCTGATCAACCGGCGGCTCGGCCTGGACGTCGCCCCGCTGCGCAGCGGCCCGCTCGGCGGAGACCAGCGGATCGGCTCGCTGATCACCCAGGGGCAGATCGACCTGTCGGCCCCTACCCGTGCTGCGCCCGGACGGGCGCGGCCCGGTGGCGGGGCTGTCGGGCTCCGGCGAGGCTGGACGGGTGGCTACCGACCCCGCGCAGGACCTCGACTACTCCGACCTGACCGCCGTGTACGTCAACTGCACGCTCAAGCGATCGCCCGAGCCCAGCAACACCGAGGGCCTGATCGGGAAGAGCCGCGCGGTGATGGAGGCGGCCGGGGTCCGGACCTCGCTCATCCGGGCCGTCGACCACGACATCGCGACCGGTGTCTGGCCCGACATGACCGACCACGGCTGGGACGAGGATCAGTGGCCGGTGCTCTACAGCCAGATCATGGACGCCGACATCCTGGTGCTGTGCGGCCCGATCTGGCTCGGGGACAACAGCTCGGTGATGAAGCAGGTCATCGAGCGGCTCTACGCCTGCTCCTCGATCCTGAACGACCAGGGCCAGTACGCCTATTACGGGCGCGTGGGCGGGGCGCTGATCACCGGCAACGAGGACGGCGTCAAGCACTGCGCCATGAACATCCTCTACAGCCTCCAGCACCTCGGCTACGCGATCCCCCCGCAGGCCGACGCCGGATGGATCGGCGAGGCCGGACCCGGGCCCTCCTACCTGGACCCCGGATCCGGCGGTCCCGAGAACGATTTCACCAACCGGAACACGACCTTCATGAGCTGGAACCTCATGCATCTGGCCGCCCTGCTCAAGCGGTCCGGCGGGATGCCGGCGCACGGCAACCAGCGCTCACTGTGGGACGCGGGCTGCCGCTTCGACTTCCCGAACCCCGAGCACCGGTAGCGGCCGGGCCCCGTCTCCCGCCGGCGGGTGCGCGTTCAGCAGACGTTCGGGTGCGCGACGTCCAGGACGAAGCGCTCCGGGGCGTGCAGCTTGAACGAGGTGTAGGCGGGCTTGGTGTCGAAGGCGGCGCCGAGGGTGACGTACCCCTCGTAGTCGCCGGTGAGGGCGAGGCCCTTCAGCTTGGGCAGGTAGATCTTGACGAGCTTGGGCCCGGCGTAGACGTTGTTGCCCGCTTCGTCGTGTCCGGCGGCGGGGTGCAGGCGGATCTCCAGGAAGTACCGCCCGGCCAGCGGGACGGGCTTGCCGGACCCGTCGTAGACCAGCTTCGGGACGGGGGTCACGGTGACCTCGGGTACGTATCCCTGCAGGTCGACGACCACCCGGTCGTACGTGCAGTGACCGCCCCAGCGGGCATTGACGACGAGCGGAGTGGCGGTGGTGGTGGGTGTGGCCGGCTTTGCGGTCGTGGCTGCGGCGGAGGCCGGTGCGGCGAAGGCCAGAGTGGCGGCGAGCAGTGTGCCCAACCCCAGTGCGGTGGCCTGCCGGCGGCGTGGACGGTTCATGGCGTCCCCTCGATTCCGAGAGACGGGGAACGATGTCATCCGTGAAGACGCGCCCGGTACGGCCGTGGTTGCACCGGGTCCACCGGGTTCGGCCGGTTCAGTCGGCTCGGCCGGTTCAGCTGGGCAGGAGGGCGCTCAGTTCGGCGTCGAGGTCGTAGTACAGGCGTTCCCGGCCGCGCGGCACCAGCTCGGTCATCCGGCGGCACAGCGCCTGTACGTCCTTGGCGCGGGCGGACACCACACAGGACTGCGCGCCGTTGCTGAAGGCGAGGAACACCCGCGGCTCGGTGCCCTTCCAGCGCGGCCACACCTGGATGTCGCCCTCGCCGGTGGCGCAGACCTGGCCGTCGAGCAGCAGCTCCCGGGAGAAGACCCAGTGGGCGAGGTGCATCCCGGCACCCTCGAAGTCGAGGGAGATCTCGTAGGGCCGGTCGCTGCGGTACACGAAGACGCCCCGGACCGGGACGGGCGCGGGCGCGGCCTCCAGGCGGAGCGGGAGGACGCGGTGTTCGGTGCCGGTCATGCGGGGCGCCTCTCTCTCGGGGTGGGGTCCCGCCGGCGCACGTGCGGCAGGCCCACTTGGGCAAGCTAGCCCACCCCCGGGCCGCCCATCCGTGGCCGAAGGTCCCCTTCGTCCGGGCCGCTCGACCCCTCTTCGCCCGACGCGCCGAGCCCCGCCCTCCGGGGGGAGGGAGGGGCTCGGTGGAAGGGCGTGCGCGACCGGGGCGGGGCCCCGGCCGGAACTACGGGAGGGGGTTGTAGATGAAGGACTCGTGCGAGTTGGACTGGCCGATCGCGGTGAAGCCCGAACCGTTGGCCTGGGCGCCGTTGTTCTGGTTGGAGGCGCCGAAGCCCGAGGCGACCTGCTGGGCGGTGGAGGAGTTGCCGGCGTTGCTGCCGCCGACCCCGCTGCCGAGGACCCCGGCGAGGGCCGCGTTCGACGCGGTCCCGGCCGCACCGGCCCCGTTGTCGGCCTGGGCGACGCCCGAGAGGAGCGCGAAGGCGAGGGGGAGCGATGCGGCGGCCGCCATCAGGCGGATGCTGCGGGTGCTTGCCATGATTCAAGTCCTCCAGTTAAGCAAAACGGCTGTGGTCCAAGACGGTTGGCCGACCGCCGGGGGTGTGGACGCGACGTCGTGCCCCCACCCTGGCGCAGGTGATCATCAAGAAACCAGCCCAGACCGCCTTGTTCCCCCTCAAGCGTGATCAACTACCCGTCAAACCTCACATCCCACCCAATCTCGAACGAAGTTACTGGCGTAACCCACCCATGGATGCGCGTGGGTTACGCGGGGGTGCTGGTGGCTCAGGCTGCCGCGCAGGGGAAGGTGGCGAAGTTGCCGAACGCCGATGGGGCGTGACTCGAAGAGTCACGCCCCATCGGCGTTCAGCGGGGTTACGCGGGAGGGCGGGTCAGCATTCGATGACGTTGACCGCCAGGCCGCCGCGGGCCGTTTCCTTGTACTTGACCTTCATGTCGGCGCCCGTCTCCTTCATGGTCTTGATGACCTTGTCGAGGGAGACCTTGTGGCTGCCGTCGCCGCGCATCGCCATCTTGGCCGCGGTGACGGCCTTGACCGCCGCCATGCCGTTGCGCTCGATGCACGGGATCTGCACGAGGCCGCCGACCGGGTCGCAGGTCAGGCCGAGGTTGTGCTCCATGCCGATCTCGGCCGCGTTCTCGACCTGCTCCGGGGTGCCGCCCAGGACCTCGGCCAGCGCGCCCGCCGCCATCGAGCAGGCCGAGCCGACCTCGCCCTGGCAGCCGACCTCGGCGCCGGAGATCGAGGCGTTCTCCTTGAAGAGCATGCCGATCGCGCCCGCCGCGAGGAGGAAGCGGACCACGCCGTCCTCGTCGGCGCCCGGCACGAAGTTCATGTAGTAGTGCAGGACCGCGGGCAGGACCCCCGCCGCGCCGTTCGTCGGGGCGGTGACGACCCGGCCGCCGGCCGCGTTCTCCTCGTTGACCGCCATCGCGTAGATGGTCGCCCACTCGCTGCGGTGCATCATCGGGTCGCCCTCGGTGCGCAGCTGGCGCGCCGTGGAGGCGGCCCGGCGCTTGACCCGCAGGCCGCCGGGGAGGATGCCCTCGCGGGACATGCCGCGCGAGACGCAGGCCTGCATGACGCGCCAGATCTCCAGCAGACCCTCGCGGATCTCGTCCTCGGTGCGCCAGGCCTTCTCGTTCTCCAGCATCATCGAGGAGATCGACAGGCCGGTCTCGTTCGCGAGGCGCAGCATCTCGTCACCGCTGCGGAAGGGGTACTTCAGCGGGGTGTCGTCGAGCTTGATCCGGTCCTCGCCGACCGCGTCCTCGTCCACGACGAAGCCGCCGCCGACCGAGTAGTAGGTCTTCTCCAGCAGCGGGTTGCCGGTCTCGTCGTACGCGAAGAGCGTCATGCCGTTCGCGTGGTACGGGAGCGAACGCCGGCGGTGCAGGATCAGCTGGTTCGGCTCGTCGAAGTCGATCTCGTGGCCGTCACCTATTTCGGTGCCCAGCAGGCGCAGGCGGCCGCTCTGGCGGATGCGCTCGACCTCGGCGTCGGCGGTCTCCACGTTCACGGTGCGGGGCGAGTGGCCCTCCAGGCCCAGCAGCACCGCCTTGGGGGTGCCGTGGCCGTGGCCGGTGGCGCCCAGCGAGCCGAAGAGCTCAGCGCGCACCGAAGCTGTCTGCGCGAGGACGCCGTCCTTCTTGAGCCGGGTCACGAACATGCGCGCGGCGCGCATCGGTCCGACGGTGTGGGAGGAAGAGGGACCGATGCCGATCGAGAAGAGATCGAAGACGGAGATGGCCACGGTTGCGGACTCCTATGTCTGCTCGTGGGTGGGAAGCGTGGGCAGGAGGGGTGGAGAGGGGTGATCTGCGGATTTTGTCCGGCAGCCGAGCTTAACGCGGTGAGGTGAACAGCTCGGCCGCCGGACGAGTCGGGAAGGGAATGCTCAGGCGTGGGTCAGTTCGCGCTCCGGTGCGGCTGCGGCGTCGGACTCCCCGGCGGGGGCGTCCAGGACCGGGTCCGGGCCCGGCAGGCCCGCGTAGTGGGCCTTGACCCCGGACCGTACGGCCCAGAAGTAGAAGCCCAGGGCCGAGACGCCCACGAGGGCGATGTCCACGCCGCCGGGGATGATGCCGTGGCCGCCGAACTCCTTGCTGCCGAGTGCGGAGAGCGTGCCCAGCCACAGCAGGAAGGCGATCATCCACCAGGCCGGGGCGAACTGCCTGGCCAGGTCCTTCTCGCCCTTGCGCTTGAGCACCACGGCCGCGATCGGGGCGGCGACCAGGGTGAGCAGCACCACCTTGCCGGTGTCCGGCCACTTGGACCAGTACAGGGCGCAGGCGGCGAAGGCGAAGGTGATCGGGCAGAGGATGCTCGCCGCCGGGAGGCGGAAGGGGCGCGGCAGCTCGGGCTTCGTCTTGCGGAAGACGCCGACCGCGATCGGGCCGATCAGGTACGAGACCACCATCGCGGCGGAGACCACGCTGGCCAGGGCCTCCCAGCTGTGGCCGACGGTGACCAGCAGCAGGACCGAGAAGCCGAGGTTCAGCCACATCGCGGGACGCGCGGTGCCGTACTTCGGGTGGACCTCGCGGATCTTCTTCGGGAAGAAGCCGGTGTCCGCGAGGTTCTGCGCCATGTACGAGGCCGAGGCGACGTTGCCGATGTTGGCGCCGGACGGGGAGATGAAGGCACCGAACTGGAGCATCGTGACGACCCAGTGCAGCATCAGCATCTTGGCGAGGTCGGCGAACGGCGAGGAGAAGTTGATGCCGTTCCAGCCGCCGGCCTCGGCGAGCTTCTCCGGCGGGACGCCGCCGATGAAGGCGATCTGCAGGGCCAGGTAGATGACCAGGCCGAGGGAGAGCGCGCCCACCAGGGCCAGCGGAATGGCGCGGCCGGGGTTCTTGGCGGCGCCGCCGAGGTTGACGACGGCCTGGAAGCCGTTGAAGGCGAAGACCACGCCGGAGGTGGTGACGGCGGTCATGACGGCGGACCAGCCGTTGGGGGCGAAGCCGCCGTGGTCGGTGAAGTTGCCGGTGTGGAAGCCGGAGGCGATCAGGGCGATCACGGCGAGCACCGGGATGGCGAACTTGACCAGGGTGAGGAGGTTGTTCGCCTTGGCGAGCAGCGCGACCGACCAGTAGCAGGCCAGCCACAGGGCCACGGTCAGGAACAGCGCCATCGCCATGCCGGAGGTGGTCAGGCCGCCGTTCTCGACCAGGCCCTTGGCCCAGCCGAAGTTCCAGGAGGACATGTACTGCGTACCGGCGATGGACTCGATCGGGATCAGCGCGGCGATGGCGATCCAGACCGCCCAGCCGGTGATGAAGCCGAGCACCGGCCCGTGCGAGATGGTGCCGAAGCGGGCCATCGAGCCGGGCAGCGGGTAGGCGGCGCCCACCTCCGCGTAGGACATGGCGATCATGCCGATGAAGACGGCACCGATGACCCAGGCGACGATGGCCGCAGGTCCTGCGACGGCGGCCGCCTGGCCGGCGCCGAAGAGCCACCCCGATCCGAAGATCGAGCCGAGGCCGATCATGATCAGGGCGAAGAGACTGAGTCCCTTCTTGTTCGCTGCGCTCATGTCCATGGGGTGTGCTGTCCGTCCTGCCAGGGGGTGCGGTCTTTCCTTTATCCGGAGCCTATTTGCCATCTATTGGAATATTCGGTGGCACTAGGTCGCCTCCACCTGGGGCTTTGGTCATGAAGAAGGCCCGGCCCTGTGCAAAACAAGGCCGGGCCCTCTCAGGCCGGCGCCTAGAGCGTCGGGTACAGCGGGAACTTCGCGGCGAGCGCCGAGACGCGCGCCTTCAGGTCATCGGCGTCGTAGGCGGGCTTCAGCGCCTGCGCGATGATCTCGGCGACCTCGGTGAAGGCCTCGGCGTCGAAACCGCGGGTGGCCAGCGCCGGCGTACCGATCCGCAGACCCGAGGTGACCATCGGAGGCCGCGGGTCGTTCGGGATGGCGTTGCGGTTGACCGTGATGCCGACCTCGTGGAGGCGGTCCTCGGCCTGCTGACCGTCCAGCTCGGAGTTGCGCAGGTCGACCAGGACCAGGTGCACGTCGGTGCCGCCGGTGAGGACGTCCACGCCCACGGCCTTGACGTCGTCCTGGACCAGGCGGGCGGCGAGGATCTTCGCACCCTCCAGGGTGCGCTCCTGGCGCTCCTTGAACTCGGGCGAGGCCGCCACGAGGAAGGAGACCGCCTTGGCCGCGATCACGTGCTCCAGCGGGCCGCCCTGCTGACCCGGGAAGACCGCGGAGTTGATCTTCTTGGCCAGCTCCTGCGTCGACAGGATGACACCGCCGCGCGGACCGCCGAGGGTCTTGTGCGTGGTGGTGGTGACGACGTGGGCGTGCGGCACCGGGTTCGGGTGCAGACCCGCGGCGACCAGGCCGGCGAAGTGCGCCATGTCGACCATCAGGTACGCGCCGACCTCGTCCGCGATGCGGCGGAAGGCGGCGAAGTCCAGCTGGCGCGGGTAGGCGGACCAGCCCGCGACGATCAGCTGCGGCTTGGACTCCTTGGCGAGGCGCTCGACCTCGGCCATGTCGACCTCGCCGGTCTCGTCGACGTGGTACGGGACCACGTTGTAGAGCTTGCCGGAGAAGTTGATCTTCATGCCGTGGGTCAGGTGACCACCGTGGGCCAGGTTCAGGCCCATGATCGTGTCGCCCGGCTTGATCAGCGCGAACATCGCGGCCGCGTTGGCCTGCGCGCCCGAGTGGGGCTGCACGTTCGCGGCCTCGGCGCCGAAGAGCGCCTTGATGCGGTCGATGGCGATCTGCTCGACCACGTCGACGTGCTCGCAGCCGCCGTAGTAGCGGCGGCCGGGGTAGCCCTCGGCGTACTTGTTGGTCAGGACCGAGCCCTGGGCCTCCATGACGGCGACCGGAGCGAAGTTCTCCGACGCGATCATTTCCAGGGTGGACTGCTGGCGCACGAGTTCGGCGTCGACGGCGGCGGCGACGTCCGGGTCGAGCTCGTGGAGGGGAGTGTTCAGTACAGACATCAGGGTTCCCTGGGTCAGTTGCCGGCGGTGAGCTTGGCGTACTCGTCCACGGAGAGCAGGTCGGCCGGCTCCTCCGTGACGCGCACCTTGAAGAGCCAGCCGCCCTCGAACGGAGCCGAGTTCACCAGCGCCGGGTCGTCGATGACGTCCTGGTTGGACTCGACGATCTCGCCGGTGACGGGGGAGTACAGGTCGCTGACCGACTTGGTCGACTCCAGCTCGCCACAGGTCTCGCCCGCGGTCACGGTGTCACCGACCTCGGGAAGCTGGGCGTAGACGACGTCACCGAGCGCGTTGGCCGCGAACTCCGTGATGCCGACCGTCGAGACGCCGTCGACGGCGTCCGACAGCCACTCGTGCTCCTTGCTGAAACGCAGCTGCTGGGGGTTGCTCATGACCTGATTCTCCTGGATGCGGGGGAGTGGATACGAACGTGGTCGTGCGGGGGTCCTGCGGGGGTCCCGCGGGGCGGCGCCAAGCGCCGACGGGCGGTGCGGTGCGGTACGGGGCTACTTCTGCCGCTTGTAGAACGGCAGGGCCACGACCTCGTACGCCTCATGCGTACCGCGAATGTCCACGCCGACGCCGGAGGTGCCGGGCGCGGCGTGCGCCGCGTCGACGTAGGCCATCGCGATCGGCTTGCCCAGCGTCGGGGACGGGGCGCCCGAAGTGACCTCGCCGACGACCTGGCCGTCGAAGGTCACGGAGAAGCCGGCGCGCGGAACGCGGCGGCCCTCGGCGATCAGGCCGACCAGCTTGCGCGGCGGGTTGGAGGCGGCGCGCTCGGCGGCGGCCTCCAGGGCGGCGCGGCCGACGAAGTCGCCCTCCTTCTCGAACTTCACGACCCGGCCCAGACCCGCGTCGAACGGGGTCAGGGAGGTGGTCAGCTCGTGCCCGTACAGCGGCATGCCCGCTTCCAGGCGCAGGGTGTCGCGGCAGGACAAGCCGGCCGGAACCAGGCCGACGCCCTCGCCCGCCTTGGTCAGCGCCTGCCACAGCTCCACGGCGTGCTCGGGCGAGACGAACAGCTCGAAGCCGTCCTCGCCGGTGTAGCCGGTGCGCGCGATCAGCGCGGGCACCCCGGCGACCGTGCCGGGCAGGCCGGCGTAGTACTTCAGCCCGTCCAGGTCGGCGTCGGTGAGGGAGGCGAGGATGCCGGGGGACTCCGGACCCTGGACCGCGAGCAGCGCGTACGCGTCGCGGTCGTCGCGGACCTCGGCGTCGAAGCCGGCGGCGCGCTCGGTGATCGCGTCCAGGACGACCTGGGCGTTGGAGGCGTTCGCGACGACCATGAACTCGGTCTCGCCCAGGCGGTAGACGATCAGGTCGTCGAGGATCCCGCCGTCCTCCTGACAGATGTGCGTGTAGCGGGCACGGCCGACGCCGACGGTGGAGATGTTGCCGACCAGCGCGTAGTCCAGGACCTTGACGGCCTCGGGGCCGGTCAGGGTGATCTCGCCCATGTGGGAGAGGTCGAACAGGCCGGCCTTGGTGCGGACGGCGTTGTGCTCGTCGCGCTCGCTCCCGTACCGCAGGGGCATGTCCCAGCCCGCGAAATCGGTCATGGTCGCACCGAGGGAACGGTGCAGCGCATCGAGGGCGGTCAGGCGGGGGGCAGTGCTCATGGGTGTGGCTCCCGGGTCCCAGGGCATGACATGACGAGGAGGAGTTCCTCCCCATCTGTCATCGGAACCTGAGAGGTTCGCCGAGAGTTCCCCGCTTCCAGGGGAAGGCCTTCGACTTGCACCTTGGGTGGAACCGTCGCCGGGGCCCTCACGGGCGGTGGCGCGGCTCGCTTTTCAGATCTGCCTCATCCACGCGGTACGGGGCCTGAGAGATTCAAGGGAGGTACTTGCTCCTTCGGCGCCCGGGCACCGCCTTGCGGCGTGCCGGGACTCTCCCGCGCGGATTCAAGCGGCCGGTATGCAGTTAGGTGTCCAGATGGCGCACATCATTGCACGGCGTGCGGCCGAATGGGGGAGGGGGTCCGCGAGCCGAGCGGAACCGGAGCGGATCGGGAGCGGAACCGGAGCGGAACCGGACACCCCGGATTACCGTCTCTTTACACTCAGGGGGAACGGGTCCAGGTGACCCGGCGGGGGAGGCGAGCACTGTGCGGAGATTCGGAGTACTGGCGGCGACGAACACCGGCACCGTCGAGGGTGCGGTCGGCGGCGTGCCGTCGCAGCGCGGCCTCGTACGGGACCCGGCGGAGACCGGGGCGCCGGCGGAGCCCGGAGCGGTACGGGACCTGCGCGGGGCCGAGGGCCCGCGGCGGCTCCGCTTCGCCGAAGGGGACGTCGTGGTGGTCTCCGGACTGCCCGGCGGAGGCAAGAGCACCCTGATCAAGCGGGCCGCCGAGGGCGGCGGCATCGACTCCCAGGACGCCCGCGAGCGGTGGGAGCGCCGGATGCCGGCCGCCCTGCCCTACGCGGTGTACCGGCCGGCGGTCCGGATCGCGCACTACTGGGGCCTGTGGCGGGTGCTCCGCTCCGGTGCCCCGGCCGTGGTCCACGACTGCGGCACGCAGAGCTGGGTCCGGGCGCTGCTGGCCTCGGCGGCCCGGCGGCGCGGCCGCGCGCTGCACCTGGTGCTGCTGGACACCACCCCCGAGGAGGCCCGGGCCGGGCAGGCGGCGCGGGGCCGGGGGGTGTCGGCGTACGCCTTCGCCCGGCACCGCGGCGCGGTGGCCCGGCTGCTGCGCGAGGCCGAGGCGGGCCGCCCGCCGGCCGGCTGCGCGTCGGTGACCCTGCTGGACCGCCCGGCGGCGTCGCGGCTGACCTCGATCGCCTTCCGCTAGGCCTTCTCTTTCGACCTGGGGCGGCCGGGCGGGGCACCCGGCGGGGGCGCCGCGGGCGCCCGTTAATCTCGGGAATCCCGGGAACCTCTGCTCGAGAAACCCGGGCCGAGACCAAGGCGAGCGAGCGGAGACGTACATGTGGCCGGGTAACGAGCTGGAGCAGGTGCTCGGGGCGGCGCTCGGGCAGGCGGACGCCGGGGGGCGGATCCTGGAGGTCCTCGGGCGCAGCGACCTGTGGATCCCGCTGCCCGGCGGGGTGAACAGCCTGAGCCTGCCCACCATGGACATCGGCGGCGCCGCGTACGTGCCCGTCTACAGCTCCGAGGAGCAGTTCCGCGCCTGCGCCGGGCCCGGCATGGACTTCGCCGTCGCCCCCGCCCCGGAGTTCGCCCGCGGCCTGCCCCCGCAGCTCGGCATCGCGGTCAACCCCGAAGGGTCCGTCGGCGTGCCGCTGCCCCCGCCGGCCGTCGCCGAGCTCTGCCGCGCCGGCCGCGACCCGCTCGACGGCCCGGCCACCGGTGGCCGGGTCCGGCTCTACGAGCCCGACTGGCAGGAGGACCCGGTCGAGTTCCTGGCCGCCGCCGCGGAGGAGTTCCGGGCGACCGGAGTCGTCGCCTCCGCACACCGCTGCCTCGCCAGCGTCGAGGGCGGCACGCCGGAGCTTTACATCGGCGTCCACCTGTTGGGATGGGAGCCCGGGATGCGAAACGCCCCGATGGACGCGCTGGGCCGGGCCCTGACCCGCGTACCACCGCCCTGGCCGGTGCAGTTGATCCTGCTCGACGCCGCGGAAGACCCGGTCGTCGACTACATCGTCACGCGCGTACGCCCCTTCTACCTGCCGTAGTGACGCTTAAGCTGGTGGCCGACACGCGTGGACGACGGGCGGACGAACAGACGAAGAGGGGTACCGGGTGAGTGCGTCAGGCACGGCCGCGGTCGGGCAGGTCGAGCACATGCTGCGCCAGGTGACTCCCGGGCGCTACGAGAGCTACGAGTCTCTCCTGCACGCCCTGGCCGAGGGACGGTTGTGGATGCTCCTCTGGCAGGGGCAGCCCGGCTCCCCCGAAGCCCAGTACGGCGGTATGGAGGTCGAGGGCCTCGGGTACGCGCCCTGCGTGACCTCCCCGCAGGAGCTGGCCGCCAGCGGCTGGAACCGCGGGTACGAGGTGGTCACGGGCCGGGACATCGCCCGCGCCCTCTACCCCGACCGCTGGGGGCTGTGGCTCAATCCGCACGCCCAGGGCGGCGGCGTCGGCCTTCCCTGGGCCGACCTGCGCCGGATCGCCACCGGGCTGGACCGGATGCCGGCCGGCCCGCTGCGGCTGTCCGAGCCCGCCATCGAGCTGCCGCAGTTCTACGGGCTGCTCACGCAGCACGCGCACCGCACGCCCGCCGTCCGGTCGCTGCGCCGCGCCTGGGTGCAGCCCGCGCTGGGGTCCCCGTACCTCGCCGTCGGGCTCGACCTGTACGACGCCTCCGCGCACGCCCTGGAATCGGTGCGGGAGATGATGCGCCAGTCGGTCGGGGCGGTCCCCGAGGGGGTGCCCGTGTGCACGGTCGCGCTCGCGGACGAACACGATCCCGTGGCGATGTGGCTCCGGGCGCAGACCAGGCCCTTCTACGACCGCGAGGGACAGGCGCCCGCCTACTGAGACATCGGCATTTAGCCACCCGAGGCCGCACGGAACAGTCGTTCCGTGCGGCCTTTGCGTTGTCCTGATTTCGACGCTGATGTACGCCCAATAGGCGCACTAGTACGCCGAGTTGGGCGCCATGTCCGATTCCGTACCGAACAGGATGTCTTGCTCCGCTCAGGCGGCAGCGAAGTCCGGATAACGGGAACTCGACCCTCAGATCACGGTTGCGCATCCATTCACCTGCGGGTCTGGCGGCTGATCGAGCGCCCGATGAAGACTCCCCACCCAAGAGCGGGTCAGTCCTCCAGGCGTTGCCTGGGTTTGCCCCGCCGCAGGAAATTCGCGCACCCGTACCTCGCAACCTCGCACTCCGAGCGCCACTCCGCACCAACGCCGCCACAGCGGCGGGCATGGGCCGGCCCACCCGTCGGCCGAGAGGGGTCCCCACCACGATGACGGCACCACTGCACGACATGAGCGCGGAGACACCCGCACCCGTGTCCGTAGCCGACGTCCCCGCCAAGGCCATCGAAGGCCGTTCGCCCGGCCGCATCGCCTGGATGCGGCTCAAGCGCGACAAGGTCGCGCTGGCCGGCGGTTTCGTCGTGCTCCTGCTGATCCTCGTCGCACTTTTCGCGCCGCTGATCGTCGGCGTGTTCGGCCACCCTCCGGAGGAACTGCACGAAGACCTGCTGGACCCGCTGCTGGGCCTGCCGGCCGGCGACTACGGCGGCATGAGCGGCGACTTCCTGCTCGGCATCGAGCCGGTCAACGGCCGCGACGTGTTCAGCCGCATCGTCTACGGCGCCCGCATCTCGCTGCTGGTCGCCTTCCTGTCCGCCTTCGTGGCGGTCTCGATGGGCACCTTCTTCGGCATCGTCGCCGGCTACTTCGGCGGCTGGGTCGACGCGGCCATCAGCCGGGTCATGGACCTGCTGCTCGCCTTCCCGCAGCTGCTCTTCATCATCGCGCTGATCTCGGTCGTCCCTGGCAAGCTCTGGGGCTTCGAGGGCTCGGGCCTGCGGATCGCCGTACTGGTCCTGGTGATCGGCTTCTTCGGCTGGCCCTACATCGGCCGCATCGTCCGCGGACAGACCCTGTCGCTGCGCGAACGCGAGTACGTCGAAGCCGCGCGGAGCCTGGGCGCGGGCCGGATGTACATCCTCTTCCGCGAGCTGCTCCCGAACCTGGTCGCACCGATCACCGTCTACGCGACGCTGATGATCCCGACCAACGTGCTGACCGAGGCGGCGCTCAGCTTCCTGGGCGTCGGCGTCAAGCCGCCCACGCCGTCCTGGGGCGAGACCCTCTCGACGGCCGTGCGGACCTACGAGGACGATCCGCTCTTCATGATCTTCCCCGGCACGGCGATCTTCATCACCGTGCTGGCCTTCAACCTCTTCGGCGACGGCGTCCGTGACGCCCTCGACCCGAAGGGCTCACGTTAGCCGTCCTCGCAGGTCATCCCGCAGGGCACCCGCAGGTCAGAACCGCAGGGCACACCGGAACCCGGCTTCGAACCGGAATCACAACGGAGGGTTGCGAGCATCGTGACTACCCATCGCATGTCCAAGCGCCGGCTTGCCGCCGGCACGGCCGTCGTGATCGCGACGATGCTGGCCGCGACCGCCTGTGGCGGCGACGACGGCAAGAAGAACGAGGACAAGCCGGCCGCGGCGGGCGGCTTCAACGCCGCCATCGGCAAGGTCGCGAACACCTCGACCAAGGCCGGCGGCGAGCTGAAGTTCGTCGGTACGCAGGAAGCCGACTCGTGGGACCCGCAGCGCGGTTACTACGGCTTCATGTGGGACTTCTCCCGCTACTACACCCGCCAGCTGATCAGCTTCAAGGCGGAG
The DNA here is from genome assembly GCF_042888445.1 of Streptomyces sp. NPDC002886. NCBI lineage: Bacteria > Bacillati > Actinomycetota > Actinomycetes > Kitasatosporales > Streptomycetaceae > Streptomyces > Streptomyces sp. NPDC002886. The sequence goes on along the minus strand of NZ_JBIAPV010000003.1, from coordinate 258,885 downwards.
CCGGGCTCCAAGAGCACCGAGCTGGTCCCCGACCTGGCCACCGCGAACGCGGAGATCAGCGACGGCGGCAAGACCTACAAGTACACCCTCAAGGACAACGTGACCTGGGAAGATGGCACCCCCATCACCGCCCAGGACATCAAGTACGGCATCGAGCGCACCTGGGCCCAGGACGTCATCTCCGGCGGCCCGGTCTACCTGATGCAGGTCCTCGACCCGAAGACCGAGTACCCGGGCCCGTACAAGGACACCAGCCCGGACAAGCTCGGCCTCAAGCAGATCGAGACCCCGGACGCGAAGACCATCATCTTCAAGCTCCCCGCGCCCAACGGCGACTTCGAGCAGATGCTGGCCATGCCGGCCGCCAGCCCGGTCAAGCAGGACAAGGACACGGCGGCCAAGTACGGCCTCAAGCCCTTCTCCAGCGGCCCGTACAAGATCGACTCGTACGAGCCCAACAAGAGCATGAAGCTCTCGCGCAACGCGAACTGGAAGGCCGAGTCGGACACGATCCGCAAGGCGCTCCCGGACTCCATCTCGGTCACGTTCATGGCGAACGCGGACGACATGGACAAGCGCCTGATGAACGGCGAGTTCGACCTGGACATCAACGCGACCGGCATCGGCCAGGCGGCCCGCGCCACCGCGCTGAAGGACCACAAGGACAACCTGGACAACGGCCAGACCGGCTTCATCCGGTACGCCGTCATGCCGCAGACCGTCGCGCCGTTCGACAACATCGAGTGCCGCAAGGCCGTCATCTACGCGGCCGACCACAAGTCCCTGCAGACCGCCCGCGGCGGCCCGCAGGCCGGTGGCGACATCGCCCCCAACATGCTCCCGCTGGGCATCAAGGGCGCCGACGGCAAGTACGACCCGTACGGTGTCCTGACGAACGACGGCAAGCCGGACGTCGAGAAGGCCAAGGCCGCCCTGAAGGCCTGTGGCAAGGAGAGCGGCTTCAAGACGACCATCGCGGTCCGCAACAACAAGCCGGTCGAGGTCGCCACGGCCGTCTCCCTGCAGAACGCCCTGAAGCAGGTCGGCATCGAGGCCGACGTCGACCAGTTCGACGGCGCCCAGACCTCCGGCATCATCGGTTCGCCGAAGGTGGTCAAGGAGAAGGGCTACGGCATCATCATCATGGGCTGGGGCGCCGACTTCCCGACCGGTCAGGGCTTCTCCCAGCCGCTGGTCGACGGCCGCTTCATCCTGCAGAGCGGTAACAACAACTTCTCCGAGCTCAACGACCCGGCGATCAACGCGCTGTTCGACAAGGCCATCGCGGAGACCGACCCGAACAAGGCCGGCGACATCTACAAGCAGATGAACCAGAAGGTCTCCGAGGCCGCGGTCTACCTGCCCTTCGTCTACGACAAGACGATCTCGTGGCGCAGCAGCCGTCTGACCAACGTCTACACCTCCGACGCGTACAACGGCCGGTACGACTACGCCTCGCTCGGCGTCCAGTAGAAAAACCGTCCGATTCAGTTCCAGTGCCACACCCGCTAGGCACGAAGGGCAGGTGATGGCCGCGGCGGCGGCTCGGGGGCGCTCTCCAGAAGAGGGCGTTCCCGGGCCGCGGTCAGGCCGAGCGCAGTGCTTGCATATCTCATCCGGCGGATCTTCGCCGTCATCGTCATGCTGTTGGTCATCACGCTGGTGACCTTCGGAATCTTCTTCCTCTTCCCGAAGATGATCGGGACGGACCCGGCCCTCTACTTCGTCGGCAAGCAGTCCGACCCCGCCGCCATCGAGGGCATCCGGCAGAAGATGGGTCTCGCCGACCCGATCCTCGTCCAGTTCGGCAAGTTCGTCGTCGGGCTGGTGGCGGGTCGTACGTACGCCAACGGCAACGACGTCACGCACTGCGCCGCGCCCTGCTTCGGATACTCCTTCAAGAGCGAGCAGGAGGTGTGGCCGCTGCTGACCGACTGGCTGCCCGTCACCCTCTCGCTCGCCGCCGGTGCCGTCGTGCTCTGGGTGATCGGCGGTGTCGCCGCAGGCGTCATCTCCGCCCTCAAGCGCGGTACGGTCCTGGACCGTTCGGCGATGGGTCTCGCCCTCGCCGGCGTCTCCCTCCCGATCTACTTCACGGGCATGCTCGCCATCGCCCTCTTCTCCGACCAGCTCGGCTGGTTCGGGCGGCCGGAGAAGACCTTCGCGGAGGATCCGGGGACCTGGTTCAACGGCATGGTCCTGCCGTGGATCTCCCTGGCCTTCCTCTACGCGGCGATGTACGCGCGGCTCACCCGCGCGACCATGCTCGAAGTGCTCAACGAGGACTACATCCGCACCGCGCGCGCCAAGGGGCTGACGGAACCCGTCGTCATCGGCAAGCACGCGATGCGCTCGACCATGACGCCGATCCTGACCGTCCTGGGCCTCGACCTGGGCGCGCTGATGGGCGGCGCGGTCCTCACCGAGTACACCTTCTCGCTGCACGGCCTCGGCTACAGCGCCGTCCGCGCCATCAGCGAGCACGACCTGCCGGTCATTCTCGGCATCACCTTGATCTCCGCCTTCTTCGTCGTCGCGGCCAACCTCGTCGTCGACCTCTTGTACGCGGTGATCGACCCCCGAGTGAGGCTGTCATGACCGATTCGACGACGCCCGCCGTGACGGGCGCACTGAACGAGCCCGTCGCCTCCGGCGCGCCGGGCACCGCGTTCCTCGACGTACGCGACCTCAAGGTGCACTTCCCCACGGAAGACGGCCTGGTCAAGTCCGTGGACGGGCTCTCCTTCACGCTGGAGAAGGGCAAGACCCTCGGCATCGTCGGCGAGTCCGGCTCCGGCAAGTCGGTGACCTCGCTGGGCATCATGGGCCTGCACCGGGTGGGCCAGTACGGCCGCCAGCGGGCCCGGATCTCCGGCGAGATCTGGCTCGACGGCAAGGAACTGCTCTCCAGCCCCGAGGAAGAGGTCCGCAAGCTGCGCGGCCGGGAGATCGCGATGATCTTCCAGGACCCGCTGTCGGCGATGCACCCCTACTTCACCGTGGGCAAGCAGATCGCCGAGGCCTACCGGGTCCACAACAAGGCCGACAAGAAGGCCGCCCGCAAGCGGGCCGTCGAGCTCCTGGACCGCGTGGGCATCCCCGAGCCGCACAAGCGGGTCGACAGCTACCCGCACGAGTTCTCCGGCGGCATGCGCCAGCGCGCGATGATCGCGATGGCCCTGGTCAACAACCCCGAACTGCTCATCGCGGACGAGCCCACCACCGCCCTCGACGTCACCGTCCAGGCACAGATCCTCGACCTGATCCGGGACCTGCAGAAGGAGTTCGGCTCCGCGGTCATCATGATCACGCACGACCTCGGCGTCGTCGCCGAGATGGCCGACGACCTCCTCGTGATGTACGGCGGCCGGTGCGTGGAGCGGGGCAGCGCGGAGAAGGTGTTCTACGAACCCCGGCACCCGTACACCTGGGGCCTGCTCGGCTCGATGCCGCGCATCGACCGGGAGCAGACCGAGCGCCTCATCCCGGTCAAGGGCTCGCCGCCCAGCCTCATCAACATCCCGAGCGGCTGCGCCTTCAACCCCCGGTGCCCGTACGCCGACCTGCCCAAGGGCGAGGTCACGCGGACCGTACGGCCCGAGCTGTCCCTGGTCGACACCGCCGCGGAGGGCGCCGGACGGCACTGGGCCGCCTGTCACCTCTCCCCGGAGCAGCGGGACCGGATCTGGACCGAAGAGATTGCGCCGAAGCTGTGACCGACATGAGCAAGAGCGAGAAGGCGGCGACGGTCGTCGTCCCGGCCCAGGCGGTGGACTCCCCGGAGCCGCTGCTCAGGGTGACCGGACTGGTCAAGCACTTCCCCATCTCCAAGGGGCTGCTGCGCCGCCAGGCCGGGGCCGTGAAGGCCGTCGACGGCATCGACTTCGAGGTCTACCCCGGTGAGACCCTCGGCATCGTCGGCGAGTCCGGCTGCGGCAAGTCGACCATGGGCCGGCTGATCACCCGGCTGCTCGAACCGACCGGTGGAAAGGTCGAGTTCGAGGGCAAGGACATCACGCACCTGGGCGTGTCCGGCATGCGCCCGATGCGCCGCGACGTGCAGATGATCTTCCAGGACCCCTACGGATCGCTGAACCCGCGGCACACGGTGGGCACCATCATCAGCGCCCCGTTCAAGCTCCAGGGAGTCCAGCCCGAGGGCGGCCTCAAGGCGGAGGTCCAGCGGCTGCTGTCCCTGGTGGGCCTCAACCCGGAGCACTACAACCGCTACCCGCACGAGTTCTCCGGCGGTCAGCGCCAGCGCATCGGCATCGCCCGTGCCCTGGCCCTGAAGCCGAAGCTCGTGGTGGCGGACGAGCCGGTCTCGGCGCTGGACGTCTCGATCCAGGCGCAGGTGGTCAACCTGCTGGACGACCTCCAGGAAGAGCTCGGCCTCACGTACGTGATCATCGCCCACGACCTGTCGGTCATCCGGCACGTGTCGGACCGGATCGCGGTCATGTACCTGGGCAAGATCGTCGAGCTCGCCGACAACAAGTCCCTGTACACGGCGCCCATGCACCCGTACACCACGGCCCTGATGTCGGCCGTCCCGGTGCCGGACCCGCGCCGGCGCGGGGTCAAGAGCGGCCGCATCCTGCTCAAGGGGGACGTGCCCTCCCCGATCTCCCCGCCGAGCGGCTGCCGCTTCCATACCCGGTGCTGGAAGGCCACCCAGGTCTGCACCACGCAGGAGCCCCCGCTCATCGCGCTGAAGACCGGCCACCAGGTGGCCTGCCACCACCCGGAGAACGCCCCTGACCAGGTCCCGGGCGACCCGGCCCTGCCGGGCGCGGCGGACGCGGTGGCCGGCCCGACGGTCTGAGGCCACGCCGGTTGCCGGCGGGGCGCGTCAGCCCCGCCGGCAACCGCTCGGGCAGGATCCGGCCCCGCCGGCAACCGCTCGGCCAGGATCCGGCCCCGCCGGCCTTCGAGGCGCGGGGGTCTGCGGCGTGGCCGCGCCACACGCGTTCGAGCGTGCCGCGGGTGACCGGCAGAATGTTCCCGTGATCCACGATCTCTTCCCGCCCGGAGTCCAGCACACCTTGGACCTCATGGGCATCTTCGTCTTCGCCACGGCCGGCGCCCTGCTCGCCGTACGCAAGAACTTCGACGTCTTCGGCATCGTCGTCCTCGCGCTCGTCACCGCCCTCGGCGGCGGCCTGTTCCGCGACATCGTCATCGGCGCCACCCCGGCCGCCGCCTTCAGCGATCTCGGGTTCTTCGTCACGCCGCTGGTAGCCGCCGCGTGCGTCTTCTTCCTGCACCCCGAGGTCCAGCGGATCAACCGCGCGATCAACGTCTTCGACGCGGCCGGCCTCGGGCTCTTCTGCGTGACGGGCACGACCAAGGCGTACGAGTACGGCCTCGGCCTCACCGCCTCCGCCGCGCTCGGCGTGGCGACCGCCGTCGGTGGCGGCGTCCTGCGCGACGTCCTCGTGAACGAGGTGCCCTCGCTGCTGCGCGACCGCGAGATGTACGCCGTGCCGGCCCTCGTCGGCGCCTCGATGGTGGCGCTCTTCATCAGCTTCGACCGTCTGAACGCCCTCACGACGGGCCTGGCGATCGTCACCACCTTCGTGCTGCGGCTGCTGGCCATGCACTACCACCTGCGGGCGCCCCTCGCCTGGAACCGCCGCTCGTCGGTGGCGGAGGAGCCGTAGCGGTCGCCACACCCAGGAAAGCTACCGCTTAGTAGGGGTCGGGTGTACGGTCGTTCCATGTCACACGCAGCTGCCAAGGCCTCCATCGGCGACAGCGAGTTCGACCGCGACACCACCATCACCGCCCGTGCGGGCGAGCCCGGTGTGTACGACGCGGACCTCTCCGCCGGGTGGACGATCATCACCGCCGTCAACGGCGGATACCTTCTCGCCCTCGTCGGCCGCGCCCTGTCGGCGGCCCTGCCGCACCCGGACCCCTTCACGGTCTCCGCGCACTACCTGACCTCGTCGGTTCCCGGCCCCGCCGTGATCCGTACCGAGGTCGTACGGGTCGGCCGTACGCTCTCCAGCGGGCAGGCCTCCCTCTTCCAGTTCGACGAGAGCGGCGCCGAGATCGAGCGGATCCGCGTGCTCGCCTCCTACGGGGACCTCGCCGCGCTCCCGGACTCCGTCCACACCACGGCCCTCCCGCCCGTGATCCCCGCCTACGAGGACTGCCTCGGCCCCGAGGCCGGCCCGGCCCCGATCCCCGGCAGCTCCGCCATCGTGGACCGGCTCCGGCTCCGCCTGGACCCGGCGACGGCCGGCTGGGCCGTCGGACAGCCCTCGGGCAAGGGGGAGATGCGCTCCTGGTTCGAGCTCGCGGACGGCCGCGACGCGGACCCCCTCTCCCTCCTCCTGGCGGTGGACGCGCTCCCGCCGACCTCCTTCGACCTCGGCCTGCTCGGCTGGACCCCGACGGTGGAACTCACCACCCACATCCGCCAGCGTCCGGCGCCCGGTCCCCTCCGGGTGTCGATCACCACGCGGAACCTGGCGGGCGGCTTCCTGGAGGAGGACGCGGAGGTCTGGGACTCGGCGGATCGCCTGGTGGCCCAGTCCCGCCAACTGGCCCGGGCGCCCCGCACCTGACGTAGCCCCACGCCGGAGGACGGCCCGCGCCGAGGTTCGCGAACCTCGGCGCGGGCCGTCCTCATGTTGGGTCCGCTTTGGTCCTCATGTTTGGTCCGCGCGCGGAACGGCTGCGGAGGACGCGTCCGCGTGAACCCCTGGGCCGAGGCCGGCCGGGGGAGGGCGCGGCAGGCGGGCGCGGGGCGTGCGGAGGGGGCCGGGGCGACCCGGGTCCGGGGGGAACGGGGCCGTGGCCGGTGCCGCACGGCGGACCGGCGGCGCGGGGCCCCGGCGGGGGCTCGTAGAATCGGGGGATCATGGCCTACCTCGACCACGCCGCCACCACCCCGATGCTGCCTGAGGCCGCTGCGGCGATGACCGCGCAGTTCGCCGTCACCGGCAACGCGTCCTCCCTGCACGCCGCCGGCCGCCGCGCCCGCCGCACCGTCGAGGAGGCCCGCGAGGCCCTCGCCGACGCACTCGGGGCCCGTCCGAGCGAGGTGGTCTTCACCGCCGGCGGCACGGAGGCCGACAACCTCGCCGTCAAGGGGCTCTACTGGGCCCGCCGCGACGCCGATCCCGCCCGGACCCGCGTCCTCGCCAGCCCCGTGGAGCACCACGCCGTGCTCGACGCCGTGCACTGGCTCGCCGAGCACGAAGGGGCGCGGGTCGAGTACCTGCCCGTGGACCGCTACGGACGCGTGCACCCCGAGGCCTTCCGCGAGGCGGTCGAGCGGAACCCCGACGACATCGCGCTGGCCACCGTCATGTGGGCCAACAACGAGATCGGCACCGTCATGCCGGTCGCCGAACTCGCCGCCGTCGCACGCGAGTACGGCATCCCGCTGCACTCCGACGCCGTCCAGGCCTTCGGGCAGCTCGACGTCCGCTTCGGCGACAGCGGCCTCGCCGCGATGACCGTGAGCGGCCACAAGGTCGGCGGGCCGTACGGGATCGGCGCGCTGCTGCTCGGCCGCGACCAGAGCCCCGTACCCGTCCTGCACGGCGGGGGACAGGAGCGGCACGTGCGCTCCGGCACCCTCGACGTCCCGGCCGTCGCCGCCTTCGCGGTGGCCGCCGTCCTCGCCGCCGAGCGGCGCGAGCGGTTCGCCACCGAGATCGGCGCCCTGCGCGACCGGCTCGTCGCCGCCGTGCTCCACGAGGTCCCCGACGCCGTCCTGGGCGGCGACCCCGACGGCCGGCTCCCCGCCAACGCCCACTTCAGCTTCCCGGGCTGCGAGGGGGACTCCCTGCTGCTCCTGCTCGACGCCCAGGGCATCGAGTGCTCCACCGGCTCCGCCTGCACGGCCGGGGTGGCGCAGCCCAGCCACGTGCTGCTGGCCACCGGCACCGACCCGCGGCTGGCCCGGGGGACCCTGCGCTTCTCGCTCGGCCACACCTCCACACAGGCCGACGTGGACGCGGTCGCCGCCGCCATCGGCCCGGCCGTCGCCCGGGCCCGTACGGCGGGCCTCAGCTAGGGCGGTCTCAGCTAGGGCGGGCCTCGGCCAGGGTGGTCTAGGCCGCCTTGGCGCCCGAGGCACCGGCCTCGTTGACCATGCGGAGGTAGCGGTCCCAGTCCCAGTGGCGGCCGGGGTCCGTGTGGTCGGCCCCCGGCACCTCGGAGTGGCCGAGGAAGTGCTTGCGGTCGGCGGGTATGCCGTACCGCCTGCACACGTCGGCGGCGAGCCGCGCCGAGGCCCCGTACATCGCGTCCGTGAAGTCCCTCGGCCGGTCCACGAAGCCGACGTGCTCGATGCCGACGCTGCGCTCGTTCATGGAGCGGTTGCCCGAGTGGAAGGCGACGTCGAGCTCGCGCACCATCTGCTCGATGTGGCCGTCCTGGCCGACGATGTAGTGAGCCGACGCCCGGTGGAAGGGATTCTTGAAGGCGTCCACCGAGGACTTGAAGCCGCCCTGGGTGACATGCACCACGATCCGGTCCACCCGGTAGTCCGCGGGCCGGTCCGCCAGCCGCCAGTTCGCCGGAGAGGCCGCCGTCCAGGAGGCCCCCGCGTGGTCCAGCTCGCCGTCCTGCCGCGGCTTGGACACCCCCGGCACCAGCCACCAGGCCCGCCCGATCTCATCGCGCCCGGCGACCGCCGCGGCCGCCACCACCCCGAGCCCGCCGAACAGCACCGCCCTGCGGGTCCGCCCGGGCCGTCGTGTGCCGCCCGTACCGCCCTTGTCGCTCGCGCTCCCCATGTGATCCACCCCCTGCCACCGAGAACGCGCTGTGACCCCGCGCGGTTCCCCCGTACCCTGGACGGTGCTATGACTGAGAACCTGCCGAGCGTCCCCCGCCCCCTCCGCGTCCTCGCCGCCATGTCCGGCGGAGTGGACTCCGCCGTCGCCGCCGCCCGCGCGGTCGAAGCCGGGCACGACGTGACCGGCGTCCACCTCGCCCTCTCCGCGAACCCGCAGTCCTTCCGGACCGGGGCCCGCGGCTGCTGCACGATCGAGGACTCCCGCGACGCCCGCCGCGCCGCCGACGTCATCGGCATCCCCTTCTACGTCTGGGACCTCGCCGAGCGCTTCCGCGAGGACGTCGTCGAGGACTTCATCTCCGAGTACGAGGCCGGGCGCACCCCGAACCCCTGCCTGCGCTGCAACGAGAAGATCAAGTTCGCGGCGCTGCTCGACAAGGCCCTCGCCCTCGGCTTCGACGCCGTCTGCACCGGCCACTACGCCACCGTCGTCCTGAACGAGGACGGCACGCGCGAGCTGCACCGCGCCTCCGACATGGCCAAGGACCAGTCGTACGTCCTCGGCGTGCTCGACGAGAAGCAGCTCGCCCACGCGCTGTTCCCGCTCGGCGACACCCTCACCACCAAGGAAGAGATCCGCGCCGAGGCCGAGGAGCGGGGTCTGGCCGTCGCGAAGAAGCCCGACAGCCACGACATCTGCTTCATCGCCGACGGCGACACCCAGGGCTTCCTGGCCGGCCGCCTCGGCAAGGCCGAGGGCGACATCGTCGACGAGGCCACCGGCGAGAAGGTCGGCACCCACGAGGGCGCCTTCGGGTTCACCATCGGCCAGCGCAAGGGCCTGCGGATCGGCCACCCGGCCCCCGACGGCAAGCCGCGCTACGTCCTCGACATCTCCCCGGTGAACAACACCGTCACCGTCGGCCCCGTCGAGGCCCTGGACGTCTCCGCCCTCACCGCGATCCGCCCCCGCTGGTGCGGATCCACCGCCGCCGCCCCGGGCACGTACACCGCACAGCTGCGCGCCCACGGCGGCGAGACCGAGGTCTTCGCGGAGCTGGTGGAGGACGAACTGCGCGTCCGCTTCACCGAGCCGGTCCGCGGCGTGGCCCCCGGCCAGGCGATCGTCCTCTACGACGGCACCCGCGTGGTGGGCTCCGCCACGATCGCCACCACCACCCGGTCCACGGCGCCCGCGTCCGTCTAGTCGGGCGGCCGGTCGGCCGGGTCGGCCGGGTCGGCCAAGTCGGCCCGGTCCGCCCGCTCAGACCACCGTCAGGACGATCTTGCCGGTGGTCCGGCCGAGCTCGCCGATCTCGTGGGCCTTCGCGGCCTCGGCCAAGGGGAGCACCGTGTCGACCAGCGGCCGCAGCAGGCCCCGGTCGGCCAGGTCGGCGATCTCCCGCAGGCCGCCGAGGTCCGGCTCCACCAGGACCCAGGCGGCGTGCACGCCCGCCGTGTCGGCCGGGATGCCGTCCGGGCCCGGCAGCGTGACCAGGTGGCCGCCCGGCTTGAGCACCTTCAGCGAGCGTGCGGTGTACTCCCCGCCGACCGCGTCGACCACGATGTCCACGCCGGAGACGGCCTCCTCGAAGTCCGCGGTCCGGTAGTCGATCACCTCGTCGGCGCCGAGCTCGCGCAGCAGCCCGTGCTTGGCCGCGCTGGCGGTGCCGATCACGTACGCGCCGCGGGCCTTGGCGATCTGCACGGCCAGATGGCCGACCCCGCCGGCCGCCGCGTGCACCAGCACCCGCTGTCCGGCCGACACCCCGGCGGTGTCCACCAGTGCCTGCCAGGCGGTCAGGGCCGCCAGCGGCAGGGCCGCCGCCTGGACGTGATCCAGGGAGGCGGGCTTGCGGGCGAAGTGCCGGGCGGGCGCGGTCACGTACTCGGCGTACCCGCCGGCCTGCTCCGGGAAGCGGGGCATCCCGTACACCTCGTCGCCGGCCCGGTACAGGGTCACACCCGGTCCGACGGCCTCGACCGTGCCCGACACGTCCCAGCCGACCATCGGGACGGGCCCCCAGGGGATGAGGGCGCCGCTGGCGCGGGTCTTCCAGTCGACCGGGTTCACCCCGGCCGCGTGGACCCGTACCAGGATCTCGCCCAGGCCCGGCTCCGGACGGTCCAGCTCGGTTTCGGTCAGTACCTCGGGTCCGCCCCACTGGCTGACGACGATGGCGCGCATGAATGTCTCCCTGGTCTTTCTGGTTGCTTCTGGTCGTTCTCGGTCTGCTGTGACCTGCCGGTTTCCCCGGCGATGGCTCCAGCTTGGCCCTGTCCGGGACCGTGTGGTGGTGGCCGAATGGCCACCCTGTGACAGAATCTGGCCATGCACCGTGTAGCCGTACTCGCCCTCGAAGGCGTCGCCCCGTTCGAGCTCGGCATGCCCTCGCGGGTCTTCGGGAACGCCCGCGGCCCGGGCGGGAGCTTCCTGTACGAGGTCACCGTCTGCACCGTGGACGGCCTGCCCGTGGCGACCGACGCGGGCTTCACCATCGGCGTCGGCGCCGGGCCCGAGGCCCTCGCGGAGGCCGACACCGTGATCATCCCGCCCACCCACTCCCTGCCCGGGCTCCTGCGCGGGGAGCCGCTGCCGCCGGCCCTCGCCGACGCCCTCGCCCGGATCCGCCCGGGCACCCGCGTCGTGTCGATCTGCACCGGTTCCGAGGTGCTCGCCGCCGCGGGGCTGCTCGACGGGCGGCCCGCCACCACACACTGGATCCACGCGCCGGAGTTCCGGCGGGCCTTCCCGCGCGTCGATCTCGACGAGGACGTCCTCTTCGTCGACGACGGCGACATCCTCACCTCGGCCGGGGTGGCCGCGGGCATCGACCTGCTGCTCTACCTCGTCCGCGCCGACCACGGCAGCGCCGTCGCCAACCTCGCCGCGCGGCTGTGCGTGGTCCCGCCGTGGCGCGACGGGGGGCAGGCCCAGTACATCGTGCGGCCCGTCCCCGAACCCACCGTCGCCACCACCACCGCCACCCGGGCCTGGGCCCTGGAACGCCTCACCGAACCGATCACCCTGGCGGAGCTGGCCGCCCACGCCCGGATGAGCCTGCGCACCTTCACCCGGCGCTTCCGCGACGAGGTCGGCATGACCCCGGTGCAGTGGCTGACCGGCCAACGCCTGGAGCTCGCACGTCATTTGCTGGAGACCAGCGACCTCCCCGTCGACCTGGTCGCCCACCGCTCCGGCTTCGGCTCCGCGAACTCGCTGCGCCAGCACATGCGTTCCGCGCTCGGCATCTCACCGATCGCCTACCGGCGCACCTTCCAGCCCAACTCGCCCGTGCTCGCCGGTCATTGACGCCCCGGCAGGCCGGCGGTGCGCCCCGCCGATGACCCGGGAGGTAATCGCCTCCGGGGCCACCGACGGGCAGGATCGGATCAACAAGCCGATCCCGCACGGAAGAAGAGGCCCGAGATGACCGCCTACGCCATCGGCCACATACGCCCCGAGAGCATGAACGAGGACGTCCTGCGCTACATCGAGGAGATCCAGGCCACCATGGACCCCTTCGGGGGCCGGTTCCTCGTGCACGGCCGCCAGGTGGAGGTCATGGAGGGCGCCTGGCCCGGCACGATCGTCATGATCGCCTTCCCCGACCTGGAGGGGGCCCGCGCCTGGTACGCCTCCGCCCCCTACCAGGCACTGATCCCGCTGCGCGCCGACCACATCGCGGGCGACATCATCCTCGTCGACGGCGTCCCTGCGGACTACGACGCCTCGAAGACGGCCGCGGCCCTGCGCGAGGCGGCGGGGCTGTAGCCGATCCGCCCCCGCCGGGGGTGGACAGTGAGGCGGGGCGGGGCCGGGGTGCGAGCATGGCGGCATGCCTACTCATCTCATCACCGGCGCCGGCTCCGGGATCGGTGCCGCCGTCGCGGCCCGGCTGCACGCCCGCGGCGACGACCTCGTCCTCCTCGCCCGCGACGCCGCCCGCGCCCGGCAGCTCACCGACCGGTACCCCGGATCGAGCGCGCTCGTCGGGGACCTCGCCGACCCCGACCGGCTGTCGTGGGCCTTCTCCAAGCAGGCCGTCCCGGAGCGCATCGACTCGCTCCTGCACATCGCCGGCATCGTGGACCTCGGCCCGGTGGGGGAGCTGCGCCCCAAGACCTGGCACCAGCAGCTCAACGTCAACCTCATCGCCCCCGCCGAGGTCACCCGGCTCCTGCTGCCCACCCTGCGGGCCTCGCACGCCACCATCGTCTTCGTGAACTCCGGCGCCGGACTCGCCGCCCACGCCGACTGGAGCGCGTACGCCGCCTCCAAGCACGGGCTGAAGGCCCTCGCCGACTCGCTCCGGGCGGAGGAGAAGGAGAACGGCATCCGCGTCACCTCCGTCTACCCCGGCCGCACCGCCACCCCCATGCAGATGAAGGTCCGCTCGCAGGAGGGCGAGTCCTACGACGCCGCCGACTGGATCGACGCCGAGTCCGTCGCGACCACCATCGTGATGGCCGTCGACCTGCCCCGCGACGCCGTGGTCAGCGACCTCACCGTCAGGCCCGGCCGATGAGCGTGAGCCGCACCGGCGGGGCCACCGGGATCGGCTCGCTCCCCGGTGGCGACGCCCGCGAGGCCGCCAAGACCGTCACCGGCTCCTTCGAGGAGTTCCCGTACCTCGCCGAGCTGCCCGCCCGGGGCCCCGGCGCGGACATGATCGGCCGGTCCCTCGGGCTGCTCGTGGACATGTACGCGCACGTCGAGCCCAGCGGCTGGCGGATCAGCGACCGCCCCGGCCGCGACAGCAAGCGGGCCCGCTCCTGGCTCGGCGAGGACCTGGACGCCCTGGAGGAGTTCACCCAGGGGTACGAGGGCCGGCTCAAGGTCCAGGCCGTCGGGCCGTGGACGCTGGCCTCCTCCCTGGAACTGCACGGCGGCGAGTCCGTCCTCCAGGACCCGGGCGCCTGCCGGGACCTGGCCGGGTCCCTCGCGGAGGGCGTGCGCGAGCACCTGGCCGACGTGCGCAAGCGGATCCCCGGCGCCGAGATCGTCCTGCAGTACGACGAGCCCTCGCTCACCGCCGTCCTGCTCGGGCGGGTGCGCTCCGCCAGCGGCTACCGCACGTACCGCGCCGTCGACCGGCAGGTCGTCGAGGGGACCCTGCGCGAGCTGTTCGCCGTCCACGACGGGGAGGTCATCGTGCACTCCTGCGCCCCCGAGGTCCCCTTCGGTCTGCTGCGGCGCGCCGGGGTCTCGGGCGTGTCGTTCGATTTCTCCTTGCTCACCGAGCGCGAGGATGACGCCATCGGGGAAGCCGTCGAAGCCGGTACGAAACTCTTCGCCGGAGTGGTGCCGGGGACCGACGGCCCGTTGTCGGACCCGGGCGGTAGCGTCATGGGTGTCAGGAAGCTCTGGCGCAGGCTGGGGCTGACCCCGGGGACTCTGGCGGAGTCCGTCGGGGTCACCCCTTCGTGCGGTCTGGCGGGCGCTTCGCCCGCCTACGCGCGGGCTGTTCAGGCCCACTGCGTCAGGGCGGCGAGGTCGCTCGCCGACAACCCTGAGTGATGGATCGAGACGGGTCACGGGAGGACACGGCATGGCAGCCGAACAGAAGCAGGGCAGCGAATCGACCGTACCGGCGGAACTGCGCGAGCAGCACGCGCTGATCGCCGAGCAGGTCGAGGAGCACCGCTTCCGGTACTACGTGAACGACCAGCCGGTCGTCAGCGACGCCGAGTTCGACAAGCTGCTGCGCTCGCTGGAAGCGCTGGAGGAGCAGTACCCGGAGCTGCGCACGCCCGATTCGCCCACCCAGAAGGTGGCCGGGGCGTACGAGACGGACTTCGCCTCCGTGGAGCACCGCGAGCGGATGCTCTCCCTCGACAACGCCTTCGACGACGAGGAGCTGGCGGCCTGGGCCGAGCGCGTGGCCCGGGACGCCAACACCTCCGACTACCACTACCTGTGCGAGCTCAAGGTGGACGGCCTCGCCGTCAACCTCACCTACGAGAACGGCCGCCTGACCCGCGCCGCCACCCGCGGCGACGGCCGCACGGGCGAGGACATCACGCCCAACGTCCGCACCATCGCCGACGTCCCCGACCGGCTGAAGGGCGACCGGATCCCCGCCCTGGTCGAGATCCGCGGCGAGGTCTACTTCCCGATGGAGAAGTTCGAGGAGCTCAACGCCCGGCTCGTCGAGGCCGAGGGCAAGCCCTTCGCCAACCCGCGCAACGCGGCGGCCGGTTCGCTGCGCCAGAAGGACCCGAAGGTCACCGCGAGCCGCCCGCTGCACATGGTCGTGCACGGCATCGGCGCCCGCGAGGGCTTCGAGATCGAGAACCAGTCGCAGGCCTACGAGCTGCTGCACGAGTGGGGTCTGCCCACCGCCCAGCACAACAAGGTGGTCTCCACGCTCGCCGAGGTCCGGGAGTTCATCGCCCACTTCGGCGAGAACCGCCACTCGGTGGAGCACGAGATCGACGGGGTCGTCGTCAAGCTCGACGAGATCGCCCTCCAGGGCCGCCTCGGCTCCACCGCGCGCGCCCCGCGCTGGGCCATCGCCTGGAAGTACGCCCCCGAGGAGGTCAACACCAAGCTGATCGACATCAAGGTCGGCGTGGGCCGCACCGGACGCGTGACCCCGTACGCCCAGGTGGAGCCGGTGACGGTGGCGGGCTCCGAGGTGGAGTTCGCGACCCTGCACAACCAGGAGGTCGTCAAGGCCAAGGGCGTGCTCATCGGGGACACCGTCGTGCTGCGCAAGGCCGGCGAGGTCATTCCCGAGATCCTCGGACCGGTGGTCGACCTGCGGGACGGCAGCGAGCGGGAGTTCGTCATGCCGGCCGAGTGCCCGGAGTGCGGGACGCCGCTGCGGCCGATGAAGGCGGGGGACATCGACGTCCGGTGCCCCAACGCACGGTCCTGTCCGGCCCAGTTGCGCGAGCGGGTCGGCTACCTGGCCGGTCGCGACAGCCTGGACATCGAGAACTTCGGCATGGTCGCGGCAGCCGCGCTGACCGGACCGCTGGAGCCCGCCGTCCCGCCGCTGCTCGACGAGGGCGACCTCTTCGACCTCACCATCGAGCAGCTGCTCCCGATCAGGGCCTACGTGCTCGACCCGGACAGCGGGCTGCCCAAGCGGGACCCGAAGACGGGCGAGGAGAAGATCGTCACGGTCTTCGCCAACCAGAAGGGCGAGCCGAAGAAGAACGCCCTGTCGATGCTGGAGAACATCGCCGCGGCCAAGGACCGCCCGCTCGCCCGCATCATCAACGGCCTGTCGATCCGTCACGTCGGCCCGGTCGCGGCGGAGGCCCTCGCCCGTCAGTTCCGTTCGATCGACGCCATCCGCAGCGCCACCGAGGAGGAACTCACCTCGGCCGAGGGCGTCGGCGACATCATCGCCGCCTCCCTCAAGGAATGGTTCGCCGAGCCCTGGCACGAGGAGATCCTGCGCAAGTGGCGGGCGGCCGGCGTCCGGATGGAGGAGGAAGGTTCCGGCGAGGACGAGGGGCCGCGCCCGCTGGAAGGGCTGACCGTCGTGGTCACCGGAACTTTGCAGAGCCACACGCGGGACGGCGCGAAGGAGGCCCTGCAGAGCCGCGGCGCCAAGGTCACCGGATCCGTCTCGAAGAAGACCTCCTTCGTCGTGGCCGGCGACAACCCCGGCTCGAAGTACGACAAGGCCGTGCAGTTGAAGCTCTCCATCCTCGACGACGCCGGATTCGCCGTCCTGCTGGAGGAGGGCCCCGACGCGGCGCGTGAGGCCGCGCTCCCGGTGGACGGCGACGCCGCAGCGGAGTAGCGAAGGCGAACGGATGCGTGGCGTGCGGCCGTACGAGCGGGCGCGCGCCGGGCGCGGCCGGCGGTGGCACCCGGTGGGCCACGGCCGGTACCCGGTCCCCGTGAGGCCGGTACAAGGCTGGTGGCGGGCCCACGACCTGTCGGATCATCGGACGGGCGGCCGGTGGGCCTGGTCCAAACTCACCCGTTCGGCGGATACCGTACTGATGAGGATGGCTGGGTCGTATTCGGGCAACCGCCGCCGACCGCTGCCCCTGGGCGCCTCCCGCGTCCTACTGTTGAGGGGTGCGCCTGTCGTGCACGGCTGCTTGACGCGCTTCCAGCCGTGATGGCACGGCATCGGGGCCATCGCGTGGCATCGGCATCGCCGGCTGTGAGAGGGACGGGCATGAAACCCACCGAAAGCGCCGACCCGTCACCAGATTTCGGCGGGGAGTTCCCGTCCATGCGGACGGGCCGGCTCGGTGTCCTGGGCGCCAGGACACCGTATGCGCGACCGCTCGACACCGGCGTGGGCGCGGGCCGGGCGGATCGCGGCGCCGTGCTGCCCCTCGCCATCGTCGGTCTCGCCGCCGTCGTGCTCGGCGTCGGCATCGTCACCGCACTGACCAGCCGTCACGCCCTGTTCCCCGGCGGCCCGGTCGGCTGGGCGCTCGCCCTGCTCACCGGCATCATCGTCGGCCACCTCGTCGCCCTCGGCCGCGACCGCTGGTGGGGCGGCACCGGATCGGGCGCGGCCCTCACCCTCGGCGTCCTCATCCTCTACGGATGGGTCCCCGCGGGCCTGGTCTCCCTCGCCGTGGTCTCCCTCGTCGGCGCCGCCCGCAGACACCGCTGGCGCCAGGGCCTGCTGCACGGAGCCACCGACGTCCTCGGCATCGGCGCGGGCGCCCTCGTCCTCGCCGCGTTCGGCGAGTCGCCCTCCGTGGAGGCCCCGTGGCGGCCCACCGGCTGGGAGCTCGACGCGGTACCCGAGGTCATCCTGGTCGCGCTCGCCTACCTGCTCGTCACCCGCGTCCTGCTGTGGCTCGCCCTCGCCCCGAGCGGCGGCGGACTGCCCACGGTCGCCCGTACCGCGCTGCTGCGCCAGGCGCTGGTCGCCGTGGCGCTCCTCGGCATCGCCCCGCTGATCTGCGTGGTCGCCGAATCGCAGCCGGTGCTGCTGCCGCTGTTCGCCGTACCGCTGATCGCCCTGGACTCCACCCTGTGGATCGCCCGCGCCCGCGCCGAGGAGCAGCTGCGGGACCCGCTCACCGGACTGCCCAACCGCCAGTGGCTGCTGGAGCGCGCCTGGAGCGCCCTCGACCAGGCCGAACGTTCCGGCAACCGTGCGGCGCTGGTCCTGATCGACCTGGACCGCTTCCGCGCGGTCAACGACACCCTCGGCCACCTCGCCGGCGACCGCCTGCTCCTGCAGATAGCGGACCGGCTGCGCCAGGCCCTGCCCCCGGACGCCGAGGCGGCCCGCCTGGGCGGCGACGAGTTCGCCGTCCTCCTCCCCATCGCCGACTCCACCACCAGCGCCCAGCGGATCGCCCGCAACCTCGTCGCCGAACTCAGCTCCCCCCTCGACCTGGACGGCCTGACCCTGGTCCTGGAGGCCAGCGCCGGCCTCGCCGTCTTCCCCGACCACGCCCTGGACGCGGAGGGGCTGCTGCGCCGCGCCGACGTCGCCATGTACCAGGCGAAGCGGGACCGCACCGGGGTCGAGGTCTACGAGTCCAAGCGCGACAGCAACACCCCCGACCGGCTCGGCCTGCTGGGCGACCTGCGCAGGGCGCTGGACGCGGGCGAGGTGGAACTGCACTACCAGCCGAAGGTCCGCTTCGACGGCAAGGTGGCCGGGCTCGAAGCACTGGTGCGCTGGGTGCACCCGGAGCGCGGGCGGGTCCCCCCGGACGAGTTCATCGCGATCGCCGAGACCTCCGGGCTGATGCCGCACCTGACGGAGTACGTACTGGAGACCGCGCTCGCGCAGGTCGCCCGGTGGCGGGCCCAGGGCCTCAAGGTCCCGGTCGCCGTCAACGTGTCGCCGCGCGACGTCCACACCCCCGGCTTCGCCGGCGCCGTGGCCGCGCGCCTCGCCCGGCACGGGGTCCCGGCGAGCGGGCTCCAGCTGGAAATAACGGAACACGTCCTGCTGGAGGACCCGCAGCGGGCCGCCGACACCATGGCCGGACTGACCGGCCACGGCGTGAAGATGTCGCTGGACGACTTCGGCACGGGCTACTCCTCCCTCGTCCACCTGCGGCGGCTGCCCGTCAGCGAGCTGAAGATCGACCGCTCGTTCGTGGCGCGGCTCGCCGTGGACGCCCAGGACGCCGAGATCGTCCGCTGCACCGTCGACCTCGCCCACTCGCTCGGCCTGCTGGTCGTCGCGGAGGGCGTCGAGGACGACGAGACGTGGGAGCGGCTCCGCGACCTGGGCTGCGACGCCGTCCAGGGCTGGCTGGTCGCGGCCGCGATGCCTCCGCAGGAGGCGACGGCCTGGCTGCTGGCCCGCGGCGAGCGCGGCTGGCGGCGGCCGGCGGACATCACGGCGGAGCTGGCCGCGGAGGCGGCGTCCGCCGCGGCGGCGCAGACCCCGTGAGGTACGTGGAGGCCCCGGCGGTGCACCGGCCCGCGCCGGGGGATCCGCCGTCCGTCTTCCTGGCGGGCGGGATCACCCACTGCCCGCGCTGGCAGCCGGAGGCGGCGCGGGAGCTGGCCGACTTCGTCGTGCTCAACCCGCGGCGGGCGGACTTCGACGTGTCCGACCCCTCGCAGACGGACGTCCAGATCGCCTGGGAGTACGCGCACCTGCTGCGGGCGGACCTCACCCTCTTCTGGTTCCCCGCATGCGAGGCGTCCCTCACGGTCCAGCCGATCACCCTGTACGAACTCGGCGCGGCCGCGGCCACCCCGGGCCGCCGCCTGGTCGTCGGCGCCGACCCCGGCTACCCGCGACGCGCGGACGTGGTCACGCAGCTGGGGCTGTCGAGGCCGGACCTGACGGTCCACTCCACCCTGCCCGAAACCGTGGCGGCCGCCCGCGCCGAGCTGACCGTCCCGGTCTGACGCTGAGCACATCCAGCCTCGCCGGCGTTTGAGGCGCGGGGTCCGGGCGCAGCCCCGGGGAACGGGCGAAGGGCGGGTAGGGGAACGTCGGCCGCGCGGCGGCAAGGGTCGCGGCGGGGAACTTCGCCCCGCGCAGCGGGACACCCGCAGCGGCCGCACGCAGCCGGGCGCGGGCTCGGGGCTCCGTGCAAGCCGCCGCAGGCGGCCCCGTCGCGGAGCGGAATCCGCCCGCCGGGGGGCTTCGTACCGCCCCGGGGGGAAACCGGGGCGTCGGGCGGGGGCGGGGCCCCATAGGATTGGGGCCGAAACCTACACACCCGAACCCCCAGAGGATCGCTGCATGCCTGGCATCACGCGCGAGGAGGTCGCCCACCTCGCTCGGCTGGCACGTCTGGAGCTGAAGAGCGAAGAGCTCGACCACTTCGCTGGACAGCTCGACGACATCATCGGCGCGGTCGCCCGCGTTTCCGAGGTCGCCGACCAAGACGTCCCGCCGACCTCCCACCCGCTGCCGCTGACGAACGTCATGCGCGCGGACGAGGTCCGTCCGTCGCTCACCCCCGAGCAGGCGCTTTCCGGCGCTCCCGCCCAGGAGCAGCAGCGTTTCAAGGTGCCGCAGATCCTGGGGGAGGACTAATCACCATGGCTGACATCAACAGCACCATCGACATCATCCGGCTCACGGCCGCCCAGACCGCCGAGAAGATCGCCTCCGGCGAGCTCACGGCCGTCGAGGTCACCGAGGCCCACCTGGCCCGCATCGGGGCGACCGACGAGAAGGTCAACGCCTTCCTGCACGTCGACCGCGAGGGCGCCCTCGCCCAGGCCGCCGCCGTCGACGCCAAGCGCGAGCGCGGCGAGAAGCTCGGCCCGCTGGCCGGCGTACCGCTCGCCCTCAAGGACATCTTCACCACCGTCGGGATCCCGACGACCGTGGGTTCGAAGATCCTCGAAGGCTGGATCCCGCCGTACGACGCCACCCTGACGCGCAAGCTGAAGGAAGCCGACGTCGTCATCCTCGGCAAGACCAACATGGACGAGTTCGCCATGGGGTCCTCCACCGAGAACAGCGCCTACGGGCCCACCGGCAACCCCTGGGACCTCACCCGCGTCCCCGGCGGCTCCGGCGGCGGCTCCGCGGCCGCGCTGGCCGCCTTCCAGGCGCCGCTGGCCATCGGCACGGACACCGGCGGCTCCATCCGCCAGCCCGCGGCCCTCACCGGCACCGTCGGCGTGAAGCCCACCTACGGCGGCGTCTCCCGCTACGGCATGGTGGCCTTCTCCTCCTCCCTCGACCAGGGCGGCCCCTGCGCCCGTACGGTCCTGGACGCGGCCCTCCTCCACGAGGTCATCGCCGGCCACGACCCGATGGACTCCACGTCCATCGACGCCCCGGTCCCGCCGGTCGTCGAGGCGGCCCTGAGCGGCTCCGTCGCCGGCATGCGCGTCGGTGTCGTCAAGCAGTTCGCCGGCGAGGGCTACCAGGCCGGTGTCGTCCAGCGGTTCAACGAGTCCGTCGCCCTCCTCAAGGAGCTCGGCGCCGAGATCGTGGAGCTGGACTGCCCGTCCTTCGACCTCGCGATGGCCGCGTACTACCTCATCGCGCCGTCCGAGTGCTCCTCGAACCTGGCCCGCTTCGACGCCATGCGCTACGGCCTGCGCGTCGGCGACGACGGCACCAAGTCCGCCGAGGACGTCACCGCGCTGACCCGCGAAGCCGGTTTCGGCGACGAGGTCAAGCGCCGCATCATCCTCGGTACGTACGCGCTCAGCTCCGGCTACTACGACGCGTACTACGGCTCCGCCCAGAAGGTCCGCACGCTCATCACGCGGGACTTCGAGAAGGCCTTCGAGCAGGTCGACGTGATCGTCTCGCCGACCACGCCCACCACCGCCTTCGCGATCGGTGAGCGCACCGACGACCCGCTGGCGATGTACCTCGCCGACCTGTGCACCATCCCGACCAACCTGGCCGGCAACTCCGCCATGTCGCTGCCCTGCGGCCTGGCTCCGGAGGACGGTCTCCCGGTCGGGCTCCAGATCATCGCCCCGGCGATGAAGGACGACCGGCTGTACAAGGTCGGTGCCGCCGTCGAGGCCGCCTTCGTCGAGCGCTGGGGCCACCCGCTGCTTGAGGAGGCTCCGTCGCTGTGAGTTCCAATACGAGTGCGCTGTCCAAGGCCAAGGGCTTCAGGAAGTCCAAGTCCGGTACGTACCTGTCGATCGGCACCACCGCTTTCGGTGCCCTCAGCGTGGTCAAGCAGGCCAAGAAGGCCCGCACCGAGCACGACACGCTGAAGCTGATCGACGCCGTCGTGTCCGCCGCCGCCATCGTCACCGGCCTCGCGATCCTGTACCGCGAGCTGAAGCGTCTCGGCGACGACGACGTCCTGCTGGGCTGAGAGGGAATTTCCACTGTGACTGCCATTGAACTGCTGTCGTACGAGGACGCCCTCGCGTCGTACGACCCCGTCATGGGCCTCGAGGTCCATGTCGAGCTCGGCACGAAGACCAAGATGTTCTGCGGCTGCTCGACCGAGCTGGGCGCCGAGCCCAACTCGCAGACCTGCCCGGTCTGTCTCGGCCTGCCCGGCGCGCTGCCGGTCGTCAACGAGATCGGCATCGAGTCGGCCATCAAGATCGGTCTCGCGCTGAACTGCGAGATCGCCGAGTGGTGCCGCTTCGCCCGGAAGAACTACTTCTACCCGGACATGCCGAAGAACTTCCAGACCTCCCAGTACGACGAGCCGATCGCCTTCAACGGCTTCCTCGACGTGCAGCTGGAGGACGGCGAGATCTTCCGCGTGGAGATCGAGCGCGCCCACATGGAGGAGGACACCGGCAAGTCGCTGCACGTCGGCGGCGCCACCGGTCGCATCCACGGCGCGTCCCACTCGCTGCTGGACTACAACCGCGCCGGCATCCCCCTCATCGAGATCGTCACCAAGCCGATCGAGGGCGCCGGAGTCCGCGCCCCCGAGGTGGCCAAGGCGTACGTCGCCGAGCTGCGCGAGGTCATCAAGGCGCTCGGCGTCTCCGAGGCCCGCATGGACAAGGGCCAGATGCGCTGCGACGTCAACCTGTCGCTGCGCACCAGCCCCGAGGTGCCCATGGGCACCCGCAGCGAGACGAAGAACGTCAACTCGCTGCGTTCCGTCGAGCGCGCCGCCCGCTTCGAGATCCAGCGCCACGCGGCGGTGCTCTCCTCCGGCGGCTCGATCGTGCAGGAGACCCGGCACTTCCACGAGGAGGACGGCTCCACCACGGCCGGCCGCATCAAGGACAACGCCGAGGACTACCGGTACTTCCCGGAGCCCGACCTGGTCCCGATCGCCCCGGCCCGCACCTGGGTCGAGGAGCTGCGCTCCGGTCTTCCGGAGATGCCGCGCGCGCGCCGCAACCGCCTCCTCCAGGAGTGGGGCGTCACCGAGCACGACATGCAGTCGATCCTCAACGCGGGCGCGGTGGACTCCATCGTCGCCACCATCGAGGCCGGCGCCGACTCGACGGCCGCCCGCAAGTGGTGGATGGGCGAGCTGGCGCGCAACGCCAACGAGCAGGGCGTCGTCGTCGACGAGCTGCCCATCACCCCCGTCCAGGTCGCGCGCGTCGCGGCCCTGGTGGCGGCCGGCGAGCTCAACGACAAGCTGGCCCGCCAGGTCCTCGAAGGCGTCCTCGCCGGCGAGGGCACCCCGGACGAGGTCGTCGAGAAGCGCGGCCTGAAGGTCGTCTCGGACGAGGGCGCGCTCGGCGCGGCCGTGGACGAGGCCATCGCGGGCAACGCGGGCATCGCCGACAAGATCCGCGGTGGCAAGGTCGCCGCGGTCGGCGCGCTGGTCGGAGCGGTCATGAAGACCACCCGCGGCCAGGCGGACGCGGCCCGCGTCAAGGAGCTCATCCTGGAGCGCCTGGGCGTCTCCGAGTAGCGGAGACCGCTCCCGCCGTACGTACGAAGGCCCCGCACCGGTGTTCACGGTGCGGGGCCTTTCGTGCGCCGCGTGAGCGCCCCGGCGTCAGCGCTTGAGCTGGGGTGCCGCGATGACCACGGTTCCGCTGTTGCAGCCCTTGTCGGCCTTGACGCGCAACCGCAGGGCGCCCGTCACGTCGAGGCTGCGGGTGAGGGGCTTGCCCAGTTCCAACTGCTCGGAGAAGACGGCCGGCTGGCCGTCGACGGAGATGGTGACCCGTCCCCGCTCGTAGCGGGAGCCGTCGAGGATGCCCGCGGTGAACTCCAGCCGCTTCCACTCCCGGTTGAGGTCGAACTCCGTGTACGAGTCCGAGTTGCAGGTCACGGTGGTGACGAAGGCGGCCCCGTACGTCTTCGTGTCGATCTTGGCGGACTCCACCTCGAAGCCGCCGAGGTCGTTCACCGGGCTCATGACGGTCAGATCGGCCACGTTCACCCCCGGAGCCACCCCGGACGGGGGTGAACCCGTGCCCGTGGGCTGGGCCGTCGTGTCGTCGGACGGGGAGGCGGACGCGGTCGGGTCGGAGGGCGTCGGGCTGGGCGTGGACGCCTGGCCGGCGGGTGTCGAGGCCGACGAGGACGAGGCCGGCTTGTCACCGCCGCCCGCCGCCTTGTCGGCGTCCTTGTCCTTGTCGAGCATCCGTACGCCGACGACCGCGCCGGCCGCCACCACCAGGACGGCGAGCAGCGCACCCAGCAGCAGTCCGGTGCGCCGCTTCTTGCGCGGCGGCGGTTCCGGTGCCGCCTGCGCGGCCAGCGTGGCCGTGGGCGCCGGGCCGTACCCGTCCGGCACGCTGGCCTGGACCGGGGGCGGGGCGTAGACCGGTTCGGTGGGCGGGGGCGTGTACACGGGCGGCGGGGTGTACACCGGGGGAGCCGCCGGGGCAGCCGCCGGGACGGTCGGGGCCGCCACCGGGGCGGCCGGCGGCTGCGAGGGCTGCTGGGGCGGCGCCACGGGCTTCGGCGGAGCGGAGGCCGGAGCCGGGGGAGCCGCCGGGGGCACCGGCACCGGCACCGCGTCCTGGACCACCCGCTGCGAGGTGGACGTGGTGGTGGACACCACCGCGCGGCGGATGTCCTTCATCCAGCCCGCCAGGTTCAGCGGACGCTTCAGCGGATCGGCGGCGTAGATGGAGGCGATCCGCGCCCGCTGCTCCGCGTCCAGTACCGCGAACTGCGGCAGCCGTACGAGGGCCCCAGCCAGCAGCTCGGGCGTCGAGGGCGGGGATTCCCCGCTCAGCAGGAAGTACGCGATGGCCCCGAAGGCGTACCGGTCCGCGCCCGGGGTGCGCTTGCCCTCGAAGACCTCCGGCGCCGCGTAGCCCTGGGTGAACCACACCTCCGCCGTCTGGTGGTCGGCGGTCAGTTTGCTCAGGCCGAAGTCCACCAGGGTGGCCTGCCCGTGCGCGTCGACCATGACATTGCCGGGCGACAGGTCGCCGTGGATCACCTGGCGCCCGGAGGGGGTGGCCTTCCCCGAGTGGAGCCAGTCCAGTACGTCGGCCAACTGCTCCAGCGTGCGCATGACTTCGCGCCGCTCGGCGGGCGTGGCGAGGGTCCGCTCGGCCCGCCAGTCGCGCAGGTCGAGTCCGTCGACGTGGTTCATGACCAGGACCAGGGCCCGCCCGGTCAGCGTCGAGGACTCCCCGGGCCGGTGGATCGGCGGCCCCTCGAAGTGCTCCCGCACGCCCACGACGCCCGGCCGGTGGACGAAGCGCAGCAGTTCCGCCTGCTCGTTCCACTTCTGGCTGATCCGGTCGAAGACGTCCGGGGTGATCGTGGTCTTGGAGTCGAGCACCTTCACGACGACGGGCTCGGATCCTCCCGCGAGCTCGATCTCCGCGAGATAGAGCACGGCCTCCCCGCCGCGCCCGATGGCCCGGAGCAAGCGGTAGCGGTCCGCTGCCGCGTCTGGGCCGATGTGCAGATTCTGGCTGGTCAATTTCCCCCCAGCGCCGAGTGTTTGAGTGGGGATCAGCTTCCCGTGCGGTGGTTGGCGGGGTCAATGGGAATCGGCCCGCACACCCCTTTTCGGGGATCAACGGGAAGGGGGTCGGGCAGACTGGGCGCGGGGCAGGCGAACTGGGGCGGACTGCGTCGGACGGGGGCGGGGGAACGGTGGAGATCGGTGCGATGGTGATCGCCGTGGCGGGCGTCGCGGGCACGTTGGGCGCCGCACTGCTCACCCAGCGCGGCGCGGCGCGCGGGAAGGCCCGGGAGATCGAACTCGTGCGCAGGCACGAAGTGGCGCGCGAGAACCTGCAGTTGCGGCGCACCTGCTACGCGGACCTCAACCGGGAGGCCCGGCAGTTCACCACGGCCCTCAACCAGCATCTGCACACCCTGCGCGAGCGCCGGGTCCAGGACGCCGACCGGGTCGCGCTCGACGCGGCGAAGGACGCCTTCCGCGACCGCTATTCCGAGGCGCAGATGGTCGCACCCGACCCCGTCCTCACCCCCGCGACCGTGGTCCACCATGCCCTGACGGCGGTCTACGGGCAGGTGAAGCGCCTGGAACGGGGCGCCCCCGACCCGGGCGAGTCGATGGAGGCCGCAGGCGAAGCCCAACAAGGCATCTGGGAACCGCTCCGGGTGATGCGGGCGGCGATGCGGGCCGACCTCGGGGTATCGGGCGGGGAGTCGGCGCCGCCGCCCGCGCGAAGGACGTAACGGCACCGCCCCGCCGCTCGAACTGGACAAACTCGCGGCCCAGTTGGTCGCCGCCGCCGATGCCGAGGGGCTGGAGCGGTTCGCCGTGCTCGGCTACTCCCTCGGCGGGAACGTCGCCGTGCGCATCGCCGCCCGGTACCCGGAGCGGGTCACCGCGCTCGTGCTCACCGCCACCTTCGCGCGGGCCGGCCAGTGGCTCGGGAGCATCACCGACCTCTGGTCGGAGCCGGCCCGGCGCGGGGAAGCCGAGCTGCTCGCGCGGCTCCTCGTGCCGCTCACGCTCAGCCCGCAGGCCCTGGAGGGGCTCACCGACGAGCAGGTGGAGGCGGCCGTCCGGGCGACCGCTGCCTCCTTCCCGCCCGGCGGCGGGGATCACGCCGCGCTGGTGAAGGGGGCCGACCTGAGCGCCGACCTCGCACGGGTGGGCGTACCCGCGCTCGTGATCGCGACCACCGCCGACCGCCTCGTACCGGTGGAACTCCAGCGGGCGGTGGCGGACGCGCTGCCCGGCGCGCGGTGGGCGGAACTGCCCACCGGGCACCTCCCGTTCGTGGAGCGCCCGCAGGAGTGGGCCGCCCTGGTCACCCGATTCCTGGCGGAGCTCCCGGAACTTCCGGAGCTCCCGGAACTTCCGGAGCTTCCGGCGCATCGGGGGTGAGCCGGCGGGTGTCCGCCGAAGTCCGTGGTGGGGCCGCTCACGCGCCCGTGGTGCCGTCGACGGCCTCGCGGAGGAAGTCCGCGTGGCCGTTGTGGCGGGCGTACTCGTGGATCATGTGCAGCATGAGCAGGCGCAGCGAGGCGTCCTCCTCCCACTTCTCCACCCGCACGGTCACCTCCAGGGACTCGGCGGCCTCCTCCACCGCGCGGGAGTGCTCGACCTCCGCCCGCCAGGCCGCGAAGGCCTCGGCGCGGGTCGAGCCGGAGGCGTCGTAGGCGGCCTGGAAATCGTGGGTGTCCGACCACAGGTGGGGGACGTCCGCCCCGCCGAAGGTGCGCCGGAACCAGTGCCGCTCCACCTCCGCCATGTGCCGGACCAGCCCGAGCAGCGACAGCGTGGAGGGCGGGGACGCCTGGCGGCGCAGCTCCTCGTCGGTGAGGCCCTCGCACTTCCAGGCGAGGGTGGCCCGGTGGAAGTCGAGGTACGCGCGGAGCGTCTCGCGCTCGCTCCCGGTGAGGGGAGGGGCGGTGCGGTGGGCGGATTCTGTGGCAGCCATGGCTGAGATCTTGCCCCGTTGGTCCCGGGGGGTGGAAGGCGTTCGCCCCTACGGCGTTCCGTTTTTTGTTCCTAAAGTGAACATATGCCGCCAAGTCGTACCCACATCACCCATATCTCCCACCTGAAGACCCTCGGAGCCGTGCTCCTCATCGGCATCGGAGCGGGCGTCGGAGCCGTGCTCTTCCGGTGGATGGTGATCGGGGCGACCGAACTGCTCTCCGGCCACGCCGACTACGCGGGCGCCGGCCACGCGGCCAACCCCGGCGCACGCTTCCTCGGCCCGTACTTCGTGCTGCTCGCCCCCGTCGTCGCCGGCCTCGTCTACGGCCCGCTCGTCCACCGCTACGCCCGCGAGGCCCGCGGGCACGGGGTCCCCGAGGTCATGCTGGCCGTCGCCCACAACGGCGGCCGGATCAAGGGCCGCGTCGCCGCCGTCAAATCCCTCGCCTCCGCCCTCTGCATCGGCGGCGGCGGCTCCGTCGGCCGCGAGGGCCCCATCGTCCAGATCGGCGCCGCACTCGGCTCCACCCTCGGACGCCTGCTGAAGTCCGACGAGAAGCACACCAAACTGCTCCTCGCCTGCGGCGCGGCCGGCGGCATCGCGGCCACCTTCAACGCACCGCTCGCGGGCGTCGTGTTCGCCATGGAGCTCATCCTCCGCCGCTGGACCTCCCGCACCTTCGGGTACCTCGCCCTCGCCTCCGTCACGGCCTGCGCCCTCGCCCGCGCGGTCTTCGGCGACCGGCCGTTCCTGGTCCTGGAAGCGATGCACGTGGACCACCCCGGGCAGTACCTGCTCTTCGCCGCCCTCGGAATCCTCGCGGGCACCGTCGGCATCGGCTTCACCCGCTTCCTGTACGCGGCCGAGGACCTGTGCGACCGGCTGTGGCGCGGCCCGGAATGGCTGCGCCCGGCGGTGGGCGGGCTGCTGCTCGGCCTGATCCTGCTGGCGCTGCCCCAGATGTACGGAGTCGGCTACCCCGTCCTGGAGGGCGCGGTCCACGGGAAGTACGCCCTGGGTCTGCTGATGCTCCTGATGCTGGGCAAGATCCTGGCGACGAGCACCACGATGGGCATCGGCGGCTCGGGCGGGGTCTTCGCCCCGTCCCTCTTCATCGGAGCCACCCTCGGCGCGGCCTTCGGCCTGGTGACCTCCCCGGCGGACGTGCCCGCCTTCGCGCTGGTCGGCATGGCGGCGGTGTTCGCGGGCAGCGCGCGGGCCCCGGTCACGGCGGTGGTCATCATGGTGGAACTCACCGGCGAGTACACCCTGATCGCCCCCTTCATGCTGGCGGTGGCCCTGGCGACGGGCGTGAGCCGCCTGCTCAGCAGGGACACGGTGTACACGCTGAAGCTGACGCGCAGGGGGATCGACCTGGCGGCGTAGCAGGGGACAGAGGACAGGGGACAAGAGGCCCGGATCCGGTGGGCTACGCTGTGCGGCCAT
This sequence comes from Streptomyces sp. NPDC002886, assembly GCF_042888445.1. NCBI lineage: Bacteria > Bacillati > Actinomycetota > Actinomycetes > Kitasatosporales > Streptomycetaceae > Streptomyces > Streptomyces sp. NPDC002886. The sequence continues at coordinate 230,005 of NZ_JBIAPV010000003.1, read as the reverse complement.
GACTACCGGGACGGCCTCGCGCCACACACGGATCGGTGACCCGGGGCTCTTCTGAGCGCCGTACGGGCCGGTGCGGGCCCGCTGTTCGATCGAGTTCCTCGCGCTGCCGCGCGGGCTCCGCCTTCGTCGTGTTGATCACAGGTTCTGTACATCAACCACGACAGGAGCATGCATGCGTACCAAGACGTTGCTGATTCCCACCCCGGACGGCCAGGCCGACGCCTTCGCCGCCTTCCCCGACCACAGCGAGCGGCACCCGGGGGTGCTGATGTACGCGGACGGCTTCGGCATCCGGCCCGTGGTGCGGGCGATGGCCCGCGAACTGGCCGGGCACGGCTACTACGTGCTCGTCCCCAACTCCTTCCACCGGCACGGCCCGGCACCGTTGGTCGAGCTTCCCGAGCACATCGGCGAAGAGGTCCGGCCCGTGCTCTTCGACCAGCTGATGCCCCTGATCGAGGCGCACACCGCCGAGCGCGTCCTGAGCGACGCCGACGCCTACCTCGGGTTCCTCACCACCCAGCCCGAAGTCGGCGCCGGACCGGTCGCGGTGACCGGCTACTGCATAGGCGGCCTCTATGCGATGCGCACCGCCGCGGCCCACCCCGACCGCGTGGCGGCCGTCGCCGCGTTCCACGGCCCCGTGGGTGTCGATGGGGCCGACCTCTTCTCCAAGCTCACCGCCCAGGTCCACCTCGGCCACGCCGAAGGCGACATGACACCCGCGGCCCTCGGCGAGCTCAACCGGGCCCTGGACGCGGCAGGCGTCGGCTACACCTCCGAGATCTACCCCGGCACCCGCCACGGCTTCACCATGTCCGACACCGACGCCTTCAGCGCCTCCGGGCGGAAGCGCCACTGGGACCGACTGCTCCCCCTCCTGGACCGCACCCTGGCCGGCGGCTGAGGCTCCGGCCCGGAAACCACGGCTGAAACGGCCGGGACCGGCAGGCGGCCTGGCGGGCCGGACGCTCTCACCGGTCCCGCTCGTCCGCCCGGCCGGCCCTACTCCTTCCCCTCCCAGATCCAGGGCACCGTCACTCCCAGGACGCCGAAGCCCAGCCGTTCCAGGATCGGGCGGCTGTCCTGCGAGGCGTCGACCTGGAGGTAACGGATGCCCCGGTCGGCCGCCACGCGGGCGCGGTGGGCCACCAGGAGGCGGTAGATGCCGCGGCCCCGCCATTCCGGGACCGTGCCGCCGCCCCACAGGCCTGCGAAGGGGCTCCCCGGGCGCATCTCCATCCGGGCCGCGCTCACCGGGGTGTCGCCCGCCATCGCGACGACGGCTTCGATCGTGTCCGGCTCGTCCCTGAGCAGGTTCAGCATCAGGTCCCTGATGCGCGGGCGGTCCGAGCCGAAGGCCCGGCGGTGGGCCTCCATCATCAGGTCCACCCCGGCCTCGTCGGTCACCACCCGCAGCGTGATCCCTTCCGGCGGCTCCACCGACAGGGTGGCGAGATCCGCCACCCGGGCCACCAGCACGGTTTCCTCGGGCTCCGCCACGAAGCCGGCCGCGCGCAGCCGGTCTCCGAGGTCCGCGGGGCGGTCGTGGCCGTACAGCTTCCACTCGAACTCCGCCGACGGGACCTCGCCCCGGGCGGCCAGCGCGGTGAAGAACGCCACCTGCTCCGAGATCGCCGCGTCCGCCGTGTGCTCGTCGAGGTCCGACCAGAGCACGGTGTTCCCTCCGGATCCGGGCACGATCTGCCGTACGACCGCGCCCGCCCGTTCCACGCGCGCGTCACTGGTGTCGGGCAGGGCCTCCCGGCGCATCACGGAGTCGAACTCGGCGCGCACCTTCAGCAGGTCATTCGGATCCATAGTCATCCGGCCAGCTCACCAGCCGCCGACGGGTCCGACAACTGCATTAACCTCACCCCGTGAGCGACCCCACCCACCCCCTGCATCCCACGCACCCCACCGCCCCCGCCCACCCCTCCGTCTACACCGGCAAGGCCACCCCCGACGCCGCCGTCGACCGGGGCTGGCTGCTGGGGCACTTCAAGGAGCCCGGCGATCCCCGCCACAGCGAGGACGTGGAGATCAAGTGGGGCGTGCACCCCAAGGGCGAGGAGCGGGCGAGCTGGGTCCGCGGGGAGTCCCGTACGGCGTTGCAGGTACTGATCAGCGGCCGGTTCCGGCTGGAGTTCCCCGGCCGGAACGTCGTACTGGCCGAGCAGGGGGACTACGTCGTCTGGGGACGCGGAGTCGACCACTCCTGGTACGCGGAGGAGGACTCGGTGGTGCTCACCGTGCGGTGGCCTTCGCTGCCGGGCTACCGGGCCGACGAAGGGGCCGACGAAGAGGCTCACGAAGAGGCCCATGAAGAGTCCGACGACCAGTCCGACGACCAGTCCGGCCGGACCTCCGCTCCGAAGCCGGTGTGACCATGGTCCCGCACCTGCCCGCAGGCCTGTGACGCTGCCCACGATGGCCGCCAACGATCACGCGACGCTGCGATCGTTGAGGTGTAGACCAGCCACACCACCAAAACTCCAGACGCCCAGCGTTCAGTGTTCAGTGTTCACGCGTTCTTCCCGACGGGCCGTTCCCCGGTAAGGATCCGAACCACCAGGGAGCCCGTCCGTTGTCAGCCCTCGCACGCTGGTGCATGCGGCACCGACTCGTCACCGTTCTGATCTGGCTCCTCGCCTTCGGCGGAACCGCCGCTGCCGCGGTCGGGGCCGGGACGGCGTTCTCCAACGACTACGAGGTCCCCGGCACCGAGTCCGCCAAGGCGCACGCCCTGCTGCGGGAGGGCTTCCCCGGCCAGGGCGGCGACGCCGACACCATCGTGTGGCGGACCCCGGACGGGCAGAGCGTGCGCACGCCGGCCGTCCGGGAGCGCATGACGCGGGCCCTGGACTCCATAGCCGGGCTGCCCGGGGTCGGATCGGTCGCCGGTCCCTATGGTCCCGGCGGCGACAGCGGGGCCCGGATCAGCCCCGACGGGCGGACCGCCTACGCCGTGGTCACCTTCGACCGGCAGGCCGACTCGGTGCCCAAGGGCGAGGCGAAGGCCGTCGTCGATGCCGCTCGGAACCCGACGACGCAGGCCGACGGGCTCCGGGTCGAACTCGGCGGGCGCGCCATCGGCCTCACCGAAGCGCCCTCCGCGCACCTCGCCGAGGTCATCGGCGTGGCCATCGCCGCGGTGGTGCTGTTCCTGGCCTTCGGATCGCTCGCCGCCAGCCTGCTGCCCATCGCCACCGCGCTGGTCAGCGTGGGCACCGCCTATTTCGGCATCACCCTGCTCGGCCACGCGATGCCGGTCGCCGACTTCGCCCCGATGCTCGGCACCCTCGTGGGGCTCGGGGTGGGCATCGACTACGCGCTGTTCATCGTCACCCGCCACCGCAAGGGCCTCACACGCGGGCTCCCGGTCGCGGAAGCCGCCGAGAGCGCCGTCGCCACCACCGGCCGGGCCGTGGTCTTCGCCGGAGCCACCGTCTGCATCGCGCTGCTCGGCATGCTGGTGCTCCGGCTGAACTTCCTCAACGGCGTCGCCATCGCCGCCTCCCTCACCGTGGTGCTGACCGTCGCCGCCTCGGTGACTCTGCTGCCCGCGCTCCTCTCGTACATCGGCATGCGCGCGCTGTCCCGCCGCGAGCGGCGCAAGCTCGCCGCCGAGGGCCCGCGGCCCGACACGGTCACCGGCTTCGCCGCCCGCTGGTCGGCCTTCGTCGAGCGGCACCCGAAGCTGCTCGGCCTGGTGGCCGCGGCGGTCATGGTGGTGCTGGCGCTGCCCACGCTCTCCCTCCACCTCGGCACCTCCGACCAGGGCAACAACCCGGCCACCTCCACTACCCGCAAGGCCTACGACCTGCTCGCGGAGGGCTTCGGCCCGGGGATGAACGGCCCGCTGACCGTGGTCGCCCGCCTCGGCGGGGCCGGTGACCGGGTCGCCGTGGAGGCGCTGACCGACTCGCTCCGTACGACCAGGGGCGTGGCCGCCGCCGGACCGGCCGTCTTCAACCGCGGCGGCGACACCGCCGTCGTCACCGTCGTACCGGACTCCTCCCCGCAGTCCCGGGCCACGAGCGAGCTGGTCGACAGGCTGCGCGAGGACGTCATCCCGCGCGAGGGCCAGGACGGCTCCCTCCAGGTCCACGTCGGCGGCGTGACCGCCGGGTACGACGACTTCGCCGAGGTCATCATCGGCAAACTGCCGCTCTTCGTCGGGGTGGTCATCGCACTCGGCTGCGTGCTCCTGCTGCTGGCCTTCCGCTCCATCGGCATCCCGGTCAAGGCGGCCGCCATGAACGTCGCCGCCGTCGCCTCCTCCTTCGGAGTCGTCGTCGCGATCTTCCAGTGGGGCTGGGGCAGCGAACCGCTCGGGCTGGGCAGCGCCGGGCCGGTCGAGCCCTTCCTCCCGGTGATCATGGTCTCGGTGCTCTTCGGGCTGTCGATGGACTACCAGGTCTTCCTCGTCAGCCGGATGTACGAGGAGTGGCTGGAGACGGGGGACAACAGGCGGGCGGTGCGCGTCGGCCTCGCCGAGACCAGCCGGGTGATCAACTCGGCGGCCGTCATCATGATCTCCGTCTTCCTGGCCTTCGTGCTCAGCGGGGACCGGCTCATCGCCATGTTCGGCATCGCGCTCGCCGCGGCCGTCGCCCTCGACGCCTTCGTCCTGCGGACCCTCCTCGTACCGGCCCTGATGCACCTGCTCGGCGGAGCCAACTGGTGGCTGCCGGCCTGGCTGGACCGCCGGCTCCCGAAGATCAGCATCGAGCCCCCCGAGCGCCGTCCGCATGCGAAACTTCCCCTGCAACGGCCCGGCGCGGCCCCCGTCACGAGCGAGGAAGCGGCCGAGCCCGCGACCAGCTCCCGGTGATCCGGCCATCCGCCGCTCGATACCCAAGGAAGAACGCGCATGTTCTCGATAGACCTCGCCGACGACGCCCAGCTGTTCCCGCTGGAAGCCCGGCACGCGGAGGAGTTCTTCGCCCACATCGAACGCGGACGCGAGTTCATCGGCCAGTACGTCGGCTTCCCCGACCGGTCCTCGGACCTGGAGTCCGCCCGGGCCCTGCTGGCCAAGTACGCGCTCACGGCCGGGGAGGACGGCGCGCGGTTCTTCGGGATCCGCGTCGAAGGCACCCTCGTGGGCGGGGTGCTCTTCCCGGCGTTCGACGCGGGCACGGGCAACTGTGAGATCGGCTGCTGGCTGGAGCCCGCCGCCGCCGGCCGCGGCCTGGTGACCAAGGCCTGCCGGGTCCTGATCGACTACGCCTTCGGCGAGCGCGGCATGCACCGCGTCGAATGGCACGCCGCCACCGGCAACAAGAAGAGCCTCGCCGTGGCCGAGCGCCTCGGCATGACCCGTGAAGGCGTCCTGCGCCAGAACCACCTGCACCGGGGCGTCCGCCAGGACACCGAGGTCTGGGCGCTCCTCGCCCACGAGTGGTCCGCGGCCCGCTCCGCGTAGGCAGCCCCCGCGCAGGCAGCCCCGTTGCGGGCAGCCCCCGCGCAGGCACCCCCGGCGCCCGTGCGCCGCCGCCCCGCCCCGAGTCCGTCGCGGGGCCGGGGCGCGGCGCCGCACGCCGCCCGGCCGGATTCTCAGGAACCTCTCAGAAAAGCCGCCTACGGTGCCCCGCATGGACACCACCAAGACCCCCGCCCCGACCGCTCCCGAGGCGGACTCCCCGGCCGACCTGAAGAAGGCCGCCACCGACGAGACGACCGCCCCGGCCGCCGCGGACATCACCACCACCGACGAGGCCCAGGTCGAGGACCCCGCCTCCGACCTCGACGCCGAGGACGGGGAGTTCGACGAGCTCGACGCCGCGGCCGAGGAGCAGCAGAGCAGTGGTGTCGCCTCCGGTGCCTCCGCGATCGTCGCCGCCGGTCTCGGCCTGATCGCCCTCAGCGGCAGCTGGACCTCCCGCGTCATAGCCGAGCGCGAGACCCTCAAGGGCCAGATCAGCTCCGCCAACGCCACCACCACCGAGGCCAAGATCGAGGCGCTGTACGGCAACGCCTGGCACATGACCGCCCTGACCAACGGCGTCCTGTCGACGATCGCGCTGCTCATCGCCGTCTTCGTGCTGGCCCGTCCGGCCTTCGGCGCCCCCGGCCGCACCCTCCCCGCCTGGGTCCGCTCCGTCTCCTGGGCCGCCGTCGTCGTCGCCGCGATCGGCATCGTCGCCTTCGCGTTCATGTATCTCCTCGCCCTCCCGACGGCCCCCGCCGTCTAAGCCGTTCACCGCCTCCGGGCCGTCCGCCTAGGCCGTTCGCGGCTGCCCGGCGGCCCGTCTAGGCACTGCCTTAGGCCACCTCAGGGACCCCCGGTCCCGGCCTAAGGCCCCCCGGCCCGTACAGATGCGGCATGCTCCCGATGTGCCGGCACCCCCTGGGGCGCGAATCTTGGATCACACCGAACGAGGTGTCCGAGAAACGCGAACCAGGGAGCACGAGATGTTCGAGTACGAGATCGCCACCGCCCGCCGCGCCGACCTCATCCGCGAGGCCGACGCCTACCGTCTGGTCCGGGAGGCGAAGAAGGCCCGCCGCTTCTCCCGGAGCCAGGAACCGGAGGGGTCGGTGAGAGGGCAGCGCGGCCGGTTCACCCGCGCCGCGTAACCCGCGGCGCGAGACCGTTGGCACCGGCACGTGATGAGAAGCGCACCGATATCCAGTGCCGATGAGCAGGGCCCCTGTGCGATGCTCGGCGGCGTGGAGACCAGATCTGTCAGCCCGGTGTTCGTCGGCCGAGCCGACGAACTGGCCGTACTCACCGACGCCCTGACGCGCGCGGCCGGCCAAGAGCCGCAGGCGCTGCTCATAGGCGGCGAGGCCGGGGTCGGCAAGACCCGCCTCACCGAGGAGTTCCTCTCCGAGGCCGACCGCCGCGGCGCGGTCGTGGCCGTCGGAGGCTGTGTGGAGATCGGGGCGGAGGGGCTTCCCTTCGCCCCGTTTTCGACCGCGCTGCGCACCCTGCACCGCCTGCTCCCCGACGAACTGGCCGCTGCCGCCGTCGGCCAGGAGAACGAGCTCGCGCGCATCCTCCCCGAACTGGGCGAGACCCCGCGCGGCCCGCACGACGAGGAGAGCACCGCCCGGCTCTTCGAGCTGACGGCCCGGATGCTGGAACGGCTCGCCGCCGACCGCACCGTCGTCCTCGTCCTGGAAGACCTCCACTGGGCGGACACCTCCACCCGGCACCTGCTCTCCTACCTCTTCCGCGCGCTCGGCAGCGGCCGGCTCGTCGTGGTCGCCACCTACCGCGCCGACGACGTCCACCGCCGCCACCCGCTGCGCCCGCTCCTCGCGGAGCTCGACCGGCTGCGCACCGTCCAGCGCATCGAGCTGTCCCGCTTCAACCGGGCCGAAGTCCGCCGCCAGCTCGCCGGGATCCTCGCCTCGCAGCCCGACGAGGAGTTCGTCGAGTCGGTCTTCGACCGCTCCGACGGCAACGCCTTCTTCGTCGAGGAACTCGTCGCCTCCCGCGCCAGCGGCTGCCTCACCGGCCTCACCGAATCCCTGCGCGACCTGCTCCTGGTCCGCGTCGAAGTCCTCCCGGACGCCGCGCAGCGCGTCGTGCGCATCGTGGCCGAGGGCGGCTCCACGGTGGAGTACGCCCTGCTGCGCGCCGTCACCCGGCTCACCGAGGACGAACTGATCGAAGCCCTGCGCTCGGCGGTCGGCGCCAACATCCTCCTCGCCACCTCCGACGGCGACGGCTACCGCTTCCGCCACTCCCTGGTCCGCGAGGCAGTCTCCGACGACCTGCTGCCCGGCGAGCGGGCCCGCGTCAACCGCCGCTACGCCGAGGAGCTCGAACAGGACGACTCGCTGATCCGCGCGGAGGAACGGGTCATCCGCCTCGCCACCTACTGGTACTACGCCAACGACGCGGTCAAGGCCCTGCCCGCCGTGCTCGCCGCCTCGGTGGCCGCCCGGCGCCGGCACGCCTACTCCGAGCAACTTCGCCTGCTGGAGCGGGCCATGGAACTGTGGGAGGCCGTACCGGAGGAGGTGCGCGCCGAACTGCGCCCGGCGGACTACACCGAGGTCTACCCGCCCTGCGGCTGCGACCCGGCGACCACCCCGCTGCAACGCCTCGACCTCCTGGCCGAAGCCACCGTCGCGGCCCGCTTCGGCGGCGAGCGCGAACGCGCCCTGAAGCTGACCAAGACGGCCCTGCGGCTGCTGGAGGACGGGCACGACCCGCTGCGCGCCGCCTGGTTCTGGACCGAACGCTCCCGGATGATCGCCAGTCTCGCCCGCGGCGACGGCTGGGAGGAGCTGGCCAGGGCGCAGGAGCTCGTCCGCGGGCTGCCCCCGTCCCAGGTGCACGCCGACGTCCTGGTCCGGGCCGCGAGCTGGGGCATGCTCCACAAGCCGGGGCCCGACAACCTGGTCGCCGCCGAACGCGCCGTGGAGTACGCGCGGATGGTCGGCGCCGAGGACACCGAACTCAACGCCCGGATCACCGTCGGCAGCCTGCTCGTCGACGCCGGGGACCCCGAGCGCGGACTCGCCGAGATGTACGCGGTCAAGAACCGGGCCGCCGGCCTCGGACTCCCCATGCTGGTGGCACGCGCGCACGTGAACCTCACCTCTCATCTGGAAAGCCTGGGCCGGTCCCGCGAAGCCGTGGAACTGGCCGAAGAAGGCGCCGAGCTGGTCAAGAACTCCCATCTGATGGACTCCGAGGCCTACATCCGGGGCAACCTGGCGGAGAGCCTGTACAGCCTGGGCCGGTGGGAGGAGGCCGCGACGCAGGCCCGGCGCACCCTGACCCTCGTCAGCAGCGCCGCCCCGCGCGCCGCCGCCGTCGTACGGCTGTCCTACCTGGCCCTGGCCCGCGGCGAACTCGCCGAGGCCGCCGGCCAGCTCACCGCCGCCCGCACCCACTTCGGATCCCACGACGGCCAGCCCCAGCACCGGATCCCGCTGTTCCGCCTCGCGATCGGAGTGGCCGCGGCGGAGGGCCGGATAGCCGACGTCCGCAGGGAGGTGGCCGCCGTCATCGAGCACGGCTTCCCGCTCGGTATCCACCGCTACGCCTGGCCGCTGCTGCTCGCCGCCGCCTCGGCCGAAGCCGAGGCCCGCGGCCTGCCGGCCGCCGAGGCGGGCCGGGAGGAGGCGCTGACGGTGCTGCGCACCGCGGCCCGGCGCCTGGCCACACCGGTCCCGGTGTGGAACGCCCACTCCGAGTACCTCAGGGCCGAGCTGCTGCGCGCCGAGGGCCGGGACACCGTCGCGGACTGGACGGGCGTGGAAGCGGCCGTACGCCCCCTGGAGCGCCCCTACCTGCTCGCCAGGGCCCAGTACCGGCTCGTGGAGGCCCTGCTGGCTGCCGGCGGGGACCGCGAGACCGCCGCCGCACTGCTCCAGGAGGCCTACGCCACCGCCGAGCAGCTCGGCGCCCGCAGGATCCGCGAGGACCTGGCCCTGCTCGCCCAGCGCGCCCGGCTCCCGCTCACCCCCGTGGACGCCGCCGCCCGGGCCCTGCTCGCTCCGGGCGCGGACCCGGTCGAGGCACTGGGCCTGACCAGCCGCGAACGGGACGTGCTGCGCCTGGTCGCGGCAGGCCACACCAACCGCCAGATCGCCGAGGAGCTCTTCATCTCGCCGAAGACGGCCAGCGTGCACGTCTCGAACATCCTGGCGAAGCTCGGCGTGGCGAGCCGCGGCGAAGCCGCGGCGCTGGCCCACCGGCTACGGCTCTTCGGCCCCGTGACCCAGCAGCCGGCCGGGACCCGCTGAAGGACACGCGCCCGGCTTCGCGGGGCAGGATGCCTAAGCCGCCGGGTCCTCCTTGGCCCGTATGAGCACCTTGCCGGAGTCCAGGTCTATCGGACCCTTTCCCGGATCGCCGTCATTCACGTCGATCCGGGAGAGCTCCAGCCGCTTCTTCTCCTCGTCCGTGTGCTTGCGGCCCGGACTGAACAGCTCCTCGATCATGTTGAACATCGCGTCCACCGTGCCTTTCGTTCCCCCGTCGGGGCCCGGCCCGTCGACCGCCGGTCATCCCACGGTCAGTGTCAGGATCCTGTCGTCACCGGTTTCCGGCGACCCGCGCCCGTCCGTCTCGCTCGTCACCAGCAGCAATGTGTCGCCCCCGAGGGCCACCACGGTGCGCAGCCGGCCGTACTCGCCCGTCAGGAAGGCCTCCGGCGCCGCCACCGGCTCCGTACCGGCCAGCGGAATCCGCCAGAGCCGCTGCCCCTTCAGCCCGGCCATCCAGACGGAGCCCTGCGCCCAGGCGATCCCGCTCGGCGAGGCCTCGTCGGTCTTCCACACCGCCACCGGATCGCGCATCCCCGGTCTGCCGGCCTTGCCCTCGGCCTCCGGCCAGCCGTAGTTCGCGCCGGGCTCGATCAGATTCAGCTCGTCCCAGGTGCTCTGGCCGAACTCGGCCGCCCACAGCCGCTTGTCCTTGTCCCAGGCGAGCCCCTGCACATTGCGGTGCCCGTAGGAGTAGACGACGGAGTCGGCCTCCGGATTGCCGTGCACCGGCTCCCCGTCCGGGGTCATCCGCAGGATCTTCCCGCCCAGCGACTTCTTGTCCTGGGCCAGCCCGGTGTCCCCGGTCTCGCCCGTCCCGGCGTAGAGCATCTTGTCCGGGCCGAAGGCGATCCGCCCGCCGTTGTGGATGAGCCCCTTGGGGATCCCCCGGAACACGGTGTCGGGCGCGCCCAGCTGGTCGCCCGCCGGTCTCCGCTCGTCATAGCGCAGCCGCGCGATGCGGTTGTCGGACTCGGTGGTGAAGTAGGCGTACACCATGAGGTCCGAGGCGAAGGAAGGGGACACGGCCAGGCCCAGCAGCCCGCCCTCACCGCCCGGAGCCACTCCGGGCACCTTCCCGACGGGGGTCACGGCCCCCGTGCCCACATCGACCCGGCTGATCGTGCCCTTGTCCCGCGAGGCGACCAGCAGGTTCCCGTCGGGCAGCGGAGCCACCCCCCAGGGGGCCTCCAGGCCCTGCGCGACCACGCCGGTCACCGTCACCCGGCCCTTCGCGGGCGGCGCCGGCGGCCCGGAGGCCGACGCGGACGGGGAGCTTGAGGCCCCCGGTGGCGCGGAACCCGCCGCCGAGCTCGCCGGCGCATCGCCCGGCCGGACTCCGGTGCCCGCCGGCGGCGAGCAACCCGCCGCGAGCAGCGCCCCGCACCCTGCCAGGGCGAATGCCGCCAGTACCCCACGGGGCCGCGGGTGTGGTCCGGCGTACGCCCGCACCGGCCCGCCCGCCCGGGCCCGCTCCCGGTCCTGCTCCCGGACCGGCCCCGGCGGCAGCCCCGGCCCCCCGCCCGGTCCCCGACCCGGCTCTCGTCCCTGCACTCGTCCCCGGCCCTGTCCGTTTCGCATGTCCTCGCTCCCCTCCGGTCCTCCGATCGTGCCCTCACACGACTCAACAGCGCCGACCATGCCCCAAGTTCCGTCACTCGTACACTCGATCGAGTGGTTCAGGCCCCGACCGGCACCGGCAGTTCCGAGAGCTCCACCAGGTCCTCGGCGGTCAGCCGCACCTCGGCCGCCCGCGCGTTCTCCTCCGCCCAGCGCGCCTGCCCGGCCCCGGGCACGGGAACCACCTGCGGCCCCTGGGCCAGCACCCACGCCAGCGCCACCTGCGCCGCCGTGACCCGCTCCCCGTGCCGCCGGGCGACCCGCCGCAGCCCCGCCACGAGCACCTGGTTCGCCGCCATCGCGTACGCCGTGAACCGCGGATGCCGGGCCCGTACGTCCCCGGACTCGAACCCCTCGCCCGGAACCAGCGTCCCGGTCAGGAACCCGCTCCCCAGCGGCATCGCCGCCAGGAACCCCACCCCCCGCGCCGCGCACCACGGCAGCAGCAGCCACGCCGCCTGCGGGGACCAGACCGACAGCTCCGCCTGCACCGCGCTCACCGGGAACACCTGCTGGGCCCGCTCCAGGTGCCGGACCGTCGCCTCGTACGCCCGGTCCCCGCCCGTTCCCGCACCCGGCCCGGTGCCCGCCCCCAGCGCGCAGAACCCCAGCGCCCGCACCTTCCCCGCGCCCACCAGCTCCGCCAGCGCGCCCCAGGACTCCTCGACCGGCACGTCCGGATCCACCCGGTGCAGCTGGTACAGGTCTATGACGTCGGTGCGCAGCCGCCGCAGCGAGGCGTCGCAGGCCCGCCGCAGGTATCCCGGGCGCCCGTCGGCCACCACGTGCACCCCGTCGGCCCGCAGCCCCGCCTTCGCGGACACGAAGGCGTCCGGCCGGCGCTCGCGCAGCACCCGGCCGAGGAGCAGCTCATTGGTGTAGGGGCCGTAGAGATCGGCGGTGTCGAGCAGGTTCGCCCCCAGGTCGAGGGCCGTGTGCACGGTGTGCAGCGAGTCCTCGCGCCGTCTGCGCGAAGGCGCGTACGCCCCGCTCATCGGCATGCAGCCGAGGCCTATGGCACCCACCGTCAGCGCCCCCGCCCCGATCGACCTGCGCTCCACCGCGTGTTCCCCCCTGGTCCTGCCCGGGCCTCGGTGGGCCTCCCGTTCCCGGCACACAAACTAACGGCTCGATCCGGATCCCCTGGCATAGCCTCCTGATCATGACCGCAGAGACTCCCGAGACCCCCGACGTATGGCTCCCCTTCCCCGCCGGGGAGATCGAGGGCCTGCCCGATTCCTTCCGCTACCGCCACTGGGACGGCGAGGACGCCTTCCCGGCCGATCCGGCCGCCTGCGTCTTCTACGTCACCCCGTACATGAAGTCCCCGGCCGTCACCCTGCGCCCGCTGCCCGCGATGCCCCGCCTGCGGGTCGTCCAGACCCTGACCGCCGGGGTCGATCACGTCCTGGGCGGCCTCGGCGACCTGGCCCCCGGCGTACGGCTGTGCAACGCCAAGGGCGTCCACGACGCGAGCACCGCCGAGCTCGCGCTCACCCTGGTCCTGGCCTCCCTGCGCGGGATCCCCGGCATGGTGCGCGGCCAGGACCGCGAGGAATGGCGCTTCGGGTTCTACGAGGCGCTCGCGGACAAGTCCGTACTGATCATCGGCTACGGAGCGGTCGGCGCGGCCATCGAGGACCGGCTGGCGCCCTTCGAGTGCGAGCGGATCGTCCGGGTGGCGCGGACGGCGCGCACCACGGCGCGCGGGCCGGTGCACGCCCTCGCCGAGCTGCCCCAACTCCTGCCCGCGGCCGACGTGGTGATCCTTTCCACACCGCTCACCGAGGAGACGAGGGGGCTCGCGGGGGCCGCGTTCCTCGGCCGCATGAAGGATGGCGCGCTGCTCGTGAACGTGGCCCGCGGACCCGTCGTCGACACCAAGTCCCTTCTGGCCGAAGTGGAGTCGGGCCGGCTGCGCGCCGCGCTGGACGTGACGGATCCGGAACCGCTGCCTGCAGGTCACCCGCTCTGGCATGCTCCGGGTGTCCTGATCACGCCCCATGTGGGCGGCAGCAGCTCCGCGTTCGAGCCGCGGGCCAAGCGTCTGGTGGCCCGTCAGCTCCGCGCCTTCGCCGCCGGAGAGCCCGTGGAGAACACGGTGTTGATCACGAATTGACGAGCGGCGCGCACGCTCCGCGTTCGTCCGGATGCGCTCGGTGGGCACAACTCCCTTGTTGGTGACGGAGCGTAGAGAAACTATGTCCCTGAGTGACGAAAGTGGTGTATCGTCCGGAACAAGGGGCTGCGCCACGAACGTCTGGCGCTGGGGAGTGATTCGGACACTTTGGGGGGCGACGGGCGATGCACTGCCAATGGACGAAGGATCCGATGCGGCGAAGCCGCCGGAGGCGACGGTGCCGGGACTGGACCGCGCCGGAACCAGCCGGCGAGGGGGACCGGTGAGCACGCCGGGGGCGGCGCTGCTGACCCGCCGGCCCCTCGCCGGAGACGGTGGCGGCGGCTCGAAGGCCTTGGCGATGCAGATCCTCCTCGCGGTGGTCAGCAGCGGATACGGCGTGGGCGCCGCCCTCGGCTGGGGCTCCGAGGAACTCGCCGAGATCATGGGCGACTTCGGACTCAGCGCCGCCGGCCTGCTCGCCGCCGTCTCCTGTTTCACCTACGCCCGGGCCATCGACAGCCGGGAGCGCCCGGCCTGGCTGCTGTTCGCGTTCTCCTCGCTCATGGGCTGCTGCGGCAACGCCGTCTGGGGCTGGTACGAGGTGATCCTCGGTGAGGCCGTGCCGAAGCCCTCGCTCGCCGACTTCGCCTTCCTCTGCTTCGCGCCCCCCGCCATCGTGGGCCTGCTCGTCCTCGCGAAGCGCCCGGTCACCCGGGCCGGCTGGGTCTGCCTGGGCCTCGACTCCTGGCTCATCGGCGGATCGCTGCTCACCCTCTCCTGGAGCCTGGCCCTCGCGCACGCCGCGCGCACCGCCCAGTCCGGCGCCCCCGGCAGCGTCCCGCGCGCGGCCCTCTCGCTGGCCTACCCGCTCCTGGACATCGCGCTCGTCTCGATGGTGCTGGTGCTGCACTTCCGCCGCTCCGAGACCAACCGCTCCGCCGTGAACACCGCCATCGCGGCCCTCGCCCTGACCGTGCTGAGCGACGCGCTGTTCACCTCGCCGCTGCTCAGCGCCGAATACCAGTCCGGCCAGCTCCTGGACGCCGGCTGGTTCGCCGGCTCGCTCCTCCTCGCGTACGCCCCCTGGGGCGCCCGCCGCCTGCACCCCGGCCCCGATCCCGCCGCCCACGGGCACGCGCGCGCCGAGCGGCCGCACAGCCGCCCCATCACCGGCTCCCTGCCCGCCCTCACCCCGTACCTCGCGGCGGCCGTCTGCACCCTCGGGATCCTCTACAACGTGGTGGACGGCCGGAAGGTCGACCGGGTCGTCGTCTTCACGGGCTGCACGGTCGTGCTCGCCCTGGTCATCCGCCAGGGCATCATGCTGCTCGACAACATCGCCCTGACCCAGGAACTGGCCCAGAAGGAGAACCACTTCCGCTCCCTGGTCCAGGGCTCCAGCGACGTCATCATGATCGCCGCGCCCACCGGCACCCTGCGCTACGTCAGCCCCGCCGCCGCCGGGGTCTACGGCCGCGAGGCGGAGGAGCTGGTCGGCACCGAGCTGGCCACCCTGATCCACCCGGAGGACCTGGGCCGCGTCGTCCACGAGGTGCGACGCTTCCTGGCCGCGCCGCCCGCCGAGGAGCCGACCACCCGCATCGAGTGCCGGTTCAGATCGGGTGACGGCGAGTGGCTCAATGTGGAGTCCACCGTCAACCGCCACCAGGGCGGTCTCATCCTCAACAGCCGCGACGTCACCGAGCGGGTGCGGCTCCAGGCGCAGCTCCAGCACAGTGCCGAGCACGACCCGCTCACCGACCTCCCCAACCGGGCCCTGTTCACCCGCCGGGTCCGCCAGGCCCTCACCGGACGCCGGGCCGGGGACCACAGCACCGCCGTGCTCTTCATCGACCTCGACGGGTTCAAGGCGGTCAACGACACCATCGGCCACCAGGCGGGCGACGAACTGCTCATCGAGGCCGCCCGCCGGCTCCAGGACTCGGTCCGGGCCGGGGACACCGCGGCCCGCCTCGGCGGCGACGAGTTCGCCGCGCTGATCCTGGGCGACGGCAGCCGCGACCGCACCGCCCGCGAGTACCAGGTCCACGAGATCGCCGACCGGCTGCGCACCACCCTCGCCCAGCCCTACCGGATCGCCGGGAGCGAGGTCCGGGTCGCCGCCAGCATCGGCGTGGCCTTCGCGGATCCCGGCATCACCCCTTCGGACCTGATGCGCAACGCGGATCTCGCGATGTACCGGGCGAAGGCGGGCGGCAAGGACCGGGTCGAGATGTACGCGCCCCAGATGCAGGCCGAGGTCGTGCGCAAGGCGGAGCTGGCGGGCCGGCTGCGCACCGCGCTGCACGACGGAGAGTTCGCCCTGCTGCACCAGCCCGTGGTCTCCCTGGCCACGGGGGAGATCTCGGCGGTGGTGGCGCAGGCCCGGTGGCGTTCCGCCCAGGGGATCCTGTTCACCCCCGCCGAGTTCCTGCGGGTCGCCGAGCACAGCGGGGGAGGGGCCGGCGGGACCGGCGCAGGAGGGGCCGGCGAGAGCGGGCACTCCACCGTCCCGGACGCCTCGCGCACCGCCGAGCTGGGGCGCTGGCTGCTGGAGGAGGCCGTCGGGCAGGCCGCCGAGCGGCACCGGGCCGGGCACGACGTCCCCGTGGCCGTACGGATGACCGCGCAGCGGCTGCTGGACCGGTCGATGCCGCTGGGCTCCGTGGAGTCCCTGCTGACCCGCAACGGGCTGCCGTCGGGCGGGCTCGTCCTGGAGCTCGCCGTGTCCGACCCCAGGGTGCCCTTCGACGACCTGGAGCGCCGCCTGGCGGCCCTGCACCGGCTCGGGGTCCTGATCGCCCTCGACGGCTTCGGCAGCGGCTACGCGGCCATCAGCGCCCTGCGCAGGCTCCCCGTGGACATGCTCAAGCTCGACCGGGGCCTGGTCGAGGGGGTCGTGGAGTCCCCCCGGCTGCACAAGATCACCGCAGGTCTGTTGCGGATCGCAAACGACCTCGGCATGCAGTCGGTGGCGGAAGGAGTGGACCTGCCCGAGCAGGTCATGGCGCTGCGCGCGATGGGCTGTACCCACGGGCAGGGAATGGCCTTCTCCGGCCCTCTGGACGAGTACAGGCTGCGCCGAGCGCTCGTGCGCGGTACGTTCCCAGTACCGGGCGGCGCGGCCCAACCCGCGTTGGCCGGTGGTTCACAAGGGGGCTCGATGGCCATCCGTAGAGGCTCACATAATGAGACGCCCGTCCCACCCGCTTGACATCACCCTCCCGCCGGAGGGAGGGTCAATGCCATGCGCACCCGAATTCTCGTACTTGGAAAGCGCGTCGGCTGAAGCTGGGACCAGCATGTCCCCGCTCAACGCACCCGACGCGCTCCCCTCGCTTGCCTCCCGGCACGAGGGGTTTTTTGTTGCACTGGCAACGTCGAATCTCGTAAAACCCTCCTCGTAAAACCCTCAGCTTCGAGAAGAGAATGCCGATGACCGAGCAGGCCACCGGGGCCCACCATCCGCAGCCGCGGGCCCGTTCCGGCGGACACCAGTCCGCCGCAGTTGAGCACGTCACGGGTGCGCAGTCCCTCATCCGCTCTCTCGAAGAGGTGGGGTGCGACACCGTCTTCGGCATTCCGGGCGGCTGCATCCTCCCCGCGTACGACCCGCTGATGGACTCCAAGAAGGTCCGTCACATCCTGGTCCGCCACGAGCAGGGGGCCGGCCACGCCGCCACCGGCTACGCGCAGGCCACGGGCAAGGTCGGCGTCTGCATGGCCACCTCCGGCCCGGGCGCCACCAACCTGGTGACCCCGATCGCCGACGCGCACATGGACTCCGTGCCGCTCGTCGCGATCACCGGCCAGGTCTCCTCCAAGGCGATCGGCACCGACGCCTTCCAGGAAGCGGACATCGTCGGCATCACCATGCCGATCACCAAGCACAACTTCCTGGTGACCAAGGCCGAGGACATCGCCCGGACCATCGCCGAGGCCTTCCACATCGCCTCCACCGGCCGCCCCGGCCCGGTCCTGGTCGACATCGCCAAGGACGCCCTGCAGGCGAAGACCACCTTCTCGTGGCCGCCCAGCCAGGACCTCCCCGGCTACCGGCCGGTCACCAAGCCGCACGCCAAGCAGATCCGCGAGGCGGCCAAGATGATCGCCGCCGCCAAGCGGCCGGTCCTCTACGTCGGCGGCGGCGTCATGAAGGCCGGCGCGACCGCCGAGCTGAAGGTCCTCGCCGAACTCACCGGCGTCCCGGTCGTCACCACGCTGATGGCCCTGGGCTCGATCCCGGACAGCCACCCGCAGAACGTCGGCATGCCGGGCATGCACGGGGCCGTCACCGCCGTGACCGCGCTCCAGAAGTCGGACCTGCTGATCGCGCTCGGCACCCGCTTCGACGACCGCGTCACCGGCAAGCTGGACAGCTTCGCCCCCTTCGCCAAGGTCATCCACGCGGACATCGACCCGGCCGAGATCGGCAAGAACCGCGCCGTGGACGTCCCGATCGTCGGTGACGCCCGCGAGGTCATCGCCGACCTGATCCAGGCCGTCCAGGCCGAGGTCACCGACGGCAACGCCGGCGACTACACCGCCTGGTGGAAGGACCTCAACCGCTGGCGCGACACCTACCCGCTGGGCTACGACCTGCCCGAGGACGGCACGCTCTCCCCCCAGCAGGTCATCGAGCGGATCGGCCAGCTGGCGCCGAAGGGCACCATCTACGCGGCCGGCGTCGGCCAGCACCAGATGTGGGCCTCGCACTTCGTCAACTACGAGGAGCCCCGCACCTGGCTGAACTCCGGCGGCGCCGGAACCATGGGCTACGCGGTCCCCGCCGCGATGGGCGCCAAGGTCGGCATGCCGCAGCGCACGGTCTGGGCGATCGACGGCGACGGCTGTTTCCAGATGACCAATCAGGAACTGGCCACCTGCGCGCTGAACAACATCCCGATCAAGGTCGCGATCATCAACAACGGTGCGCTGGGCATGGTCCGCCAGTGGCAGACCCTGTTCTACAACCAGCGGTACTCGAACACCGTGCTGCACGGCGACGAGACGGGCACCGACACGGCCGTCGGCTCCCAGCTCGGCGAGTCCGCCGCCCCCCGCATGGGCACCCGCGTTCCGGACTTCGTCAAGCTGTCCGAGGCCATGGGCTGCGTGGCGCTGCGCTGCGAGGACCCGGCCGACCTGGACAAGGTCATCGCCGAGGCCAACGCGATCAACGACCGCCCGGTCGTCGTCGACTTCATCGTCCACGAGGACGCCATGGTGTGGCCGATGGTCGCCGCCGGCACCTCGAACGACGAGGTCATGGCCGCCCGGGGCGTCCGCCCCGACTTCGGCGACAACGAAGACGACTGAGCCGAGAGAGCCTGAGAGAGAGAACGACTCACATGTCCAAGCACACGCTCTCCGTCCTGGTCGAGAACACGCCCGGCATCCTCGCCCGGATCGCCGCGCTGTTCTCCCGCCGCGGGTTCAACATCGACTCCCTCGCGGTCGGTGTCACCGAGCACCCCGACATCTCGCGGATCACCATCGTCGTGAACGTCGAGGACCTCCCGCTGGAGCAGGTGACCAAGCAGCTCAACAAGCTGGTCAACGTGCTCAAGATCGTCGAGCTGGAGCACACCAACGCCATCGAGCGCGAACTCGTTCTGGTGAAGGTCCGCGCCGACAACGAGACGCGCTCGCAGATCGTCGAGATCGTCCAGCTGTTCCGCGCCAAGACCGTCGACGTCTCCCCGGAGGCCGTCACCATCGAGGCCACCGGCGGCACCGACAAGCTCGGCGCGATGCTCAAGATGCTGGAGCCCTTCGGCATCAAGGAGCTCGTCCAGTCCGGCACGATCGCCATAGGGCGCGGCGGCCGGTCCATCACGGACCGCAGCCTGCGCGCGCTCGACCGCAGCGCCTGAGCCCGGCCGGGCCGGTGACACCGGCCCGGTCGTGCCCCGCTCGTCCGTTTCTCCCTCGCTCGTATGGCGAGACCGAGAACCACGTATTCCGTTCCCCGCCGTACGGTGGGAGCAACACCAGCGCACCAAGGAGATATCCCAGTGGCCGAGCTGTTCTACGAGAACGACGCCGACCTGTCCATCATCCAGGGCCGCAAGGTCGCGGTCATCGGTTACGGCAGCCAGGGCCACGCCCACGCGCTGTCGCTCCGTGACTCCGGCGTCGACGTCGTCGTCGGCCTGCACGAGGGCTCGAAGTCCAAGGCCAAGGCCGAGGAGCAGGGCCTGAAGGTCCTCCCCGTCGCCGAGGCCGCGACCTGGGCGAACGTCATCATGATCCTGACCCCGGACCCGCTCCAGGCCGAGATCTACGCCGCCTCGATCGAGTCGCACCTGGAAGAGGGCGACGCGCTCTTCTTCGGCCACGGCTTCAACGTCCGCTACGGCTTCATCAAGCCCCCGGCCAACGTGGACGTGGCCCTGGTCGCGCCCAAGGGTCCGGGTCACCTGGTCCGCCGTCAGTACGAGGAAGGCCGCGGCGTGCCCTGCATCGCCGCCGTCGAGCAGGACTTCACCGGTTCCGCCTTCCAGCTCGCGCTGTCGTACGCGGCCGGCATCGGCGGCACGCGCGCCGGCGTCATCAAGACCACCTTCACCGAAGAGACCGAGACCGACCTGTTCGGTGAGCAGGCCGTCCTCTGCGGTGGCGCCTCCGCGCTGGTGAAGGCCGGTTTCGAGACGCTGACCGAGGCCGGTTACCAGCCCGAGATCGCGTACTTCGAGTGCCTGCACGAGCTGAAGCTCATCGTCGACCTCATGTACGAGGGCGGCCTGGAGAAGATGCGCTGGTCGGTCTCCGAGACCGCCGAGTGGGGCGACTACATCACCGGTCCCCGCATCATCACGGACGCCACCAAGGCCGAGATGAAGAAGGTCCTCGCGGAGATCCAGAGCGGCGAGTTCGCCAACACCTGGATGGCCGAGTACAAGGCCGGTCTGCCGAAGTACAACGCGTACAAGAGCGCCGACGAGGCGCACCTGCTGGAGACCACCGGCAAGAAGCTGCGCAAGCTGATGAGCTGGGTCGACAACGACGAGAGCTGATCCGCTTCGCCACGGGGCCGGGACGGTGCGTCCCGGCCCCGCGGCACATCGGCTCGGGCACCCGCACGAGAGGCCTCGCGGAGGACCGCTTGTCCACCCTGGCCAATCTCGTGCGGGTGATCCTTCCTTACAGGCGGAATTCCCTCCCGGATCCGCCACTACACTGCTCAACACAACGCGTCAGGCCCACAGTGTCGTGCGTCTTCCACGCGGCTACCCCCCTCCACCGCCTGCGGCCGTCGGGACGGCCGTCCGCACTGGACTTGTGAGGACCCACGTGAGCTCGAAACCTGTCGTACTCATTGCCGAAGAGCTGTCGCCCGCCACTGTCGAGGCGCTCGGCCCGGACTTCGAGATCCGCCACTGCAACGGCGCCGACCGCGCGGAGCTGCTCCCCGCGATCGTGGACGTCGACGCGATCCTGGTCCGTTCCGCGACCAAGGTCGACGCGGAGGCCATCGCCGCGGCCAAGAAGCTGAAGGTCGTCGCCCGGGCCGGTGTCGGTCTGGACAACGTCGACGTCTCGTCCGCCACCAAGGCCGGCGTGATGGTCGTGAACGCCCCGACCTCCAACATCGTCACCGCCGCCGAGCTGGCCTGTGGCCTGCTCGTCGCGACGGCCCGCAACATTCCGCAGGCCAACACCGCCCTGAAGAACGGCGAGTGGAAGCGGAACAAGTACACGGGTGTCGAGCTCAGCGAGAAGACCCTCGGCGTCGTCGGCCTCGGCCGCATCGGCGTCCTGGTCGCCCAGCGCATGTCGGCCTTCGGCATGAAGATCGTCGCGTACGACCCCTACGTGCAGCCCGCGCGCGCCGCCCAGATGGGCGTCAAGATGCTGACGCTCGACGAGCTGCTCGAAGTCGCCGACTTCATCACCGTGCACCTGCCCAAGACCCCCGAGACCCTCGGTCTCATCGGGGACGAGGCCCTGCACAAGGTCAAGCCGTCCGTCCGCATCGTCAACGCCGCCCGCGGCGGGATCGTGGACGAGGCCGCGCTGTACTCGGCCATCAAGGAAGGCCGCGTCGCCGGCGCCGGCCTCGACGTGTACGCGAAGGAGCCCTGCACGGACTCCCCGCTGTTCGAGCTCGACCAGGTCGTCTGCACCCCGCACCTCGGCGCGTCCACGGACGAGGCCCAGGAGAAGGCCGGTGTCTCGGTCGCCAAGTCGGTGCGCCTCGCGCTCGCTGGCGAGCTCGTCCCCGACGCGGTCAACGTCCAGGGCGGCGTCATCGCCGAGGACGTCCGTCCCGGCCTGCCGCTCGCCGAGAAGCTCGGCCGCATCTTCACCGCGCTGGCGGGCGAGGTCGCGGTCCGCCTCGACGTCGAGGTCTGCGGCGAGATCACCCAGCACGACGTCAAGGTGCTCGAACTCTCCGCGCTCAAGGGCGTCTTCGAGGACGTCGTCGACGAGACGGTCTCCTACGTCAACGCCCCGCTCTTCGCGCAGGAGCGCGGGGTCGAGGTCCGCCTGACCACGTCCTCGGAGTCCCCGGACCACCGCAACGTGGTGACCGTCCGCGGCACCCTGTCGGACGGCCAGGAAGTCTCGGTCTCCGGCACGCTGGTGGGCCCGAAGCACCTCCAGAAGCTCGTCGGCATCGGCGAGTACGACGTGGACCTGGCGCTCGCCGACCACATGGTCGTCCTGCGCTACGCCGACCGCCCGGGCGTGGTCGGCGCCGTCGGCCGCATCCTCGGCGAGGCCGGCCTGAACATCGCGGGCATGCAGGTCGCCCGCGCCGAAGAGGGCGGCGAGGCCCTCGCGGTCCTCACCGTCGACGCCGAGGCCCCGGTGAACGTCCTCGCGGACATCGCCACCGAGATCGGCGCCGTCTCGGCCCGTACGGTCAGCCTCGGCTGACGCTGCGGCACCCGACAGAGCGAAGGGCCCGGGGGAGACCCCGGGCCCTTTCGCGCGTCCCGCCCCGTTACGCCGCCGAGTGCGCGAGTGCCGCGCCGGCCGGGGCCGGCTCCGCCGGAGCCGTGGCGGGGGCTCCGCGCCCCCGGAGCAGGGCCGCGGCGAGCACCGCCGCCGCGAGGAGCAGGACCGTACCGCCCCAGGCGGCGTACTGCATTCCGTGCACGAAGGCCTCCCGGGCCGCGGCCAGGACCTGCCCGCCGGCCGCGCCGCCGAGCCCCTGGGCGGTGGCCACGGCCCCGCCGAGGGTCTCCCGTACGGCGGGCTCGGAGCCGGCCAGGTCGGAGCGGTAGACGGCGGTGCCCAGGCTGCCCAGGACGGCCATCCCGAGGGCGCCGCCGAACTCCTGGCCGGTCTCCAGCAGGGAGGCGGCGGAGCCGGCCTTCTCGGCGGGGGCGGAGCCGAGCGCCATGTCGGAGACCAGGGACATCACCGTGACGATGCCTGAGGCGAGGACCCCGGCTCCGGTCAGCAGCAGCCACAGCGAGTCGGTGTCCACCAGGCTGATCAGGGTGAACCCGGCGGCGGCGAGGACGAAACCGCCGGAGACGACGTAGGCCCGGTCGGTCTTCTGGGCGAGGGCCGCGCCGACGGGGGCGGCGGCGCCGATGAGGACCGAGGGGGCGAGGCTCCAGAGGGCGGCTTCCAGAGTGCCCATGCCGAGCACCGACTGCAGGTACTGGGTGGTGAAGTAGGCCGATCCCATCATGGCGAAGGCGGCGACGGTGTTCAGTCCGATGCCGGCGCCGAGGCCGCGCCCCCGGAAGAGGGTCCGGGAGATCATGGCGTCGCCGCGAGAGCGCTGGCGGCGGACGAAGAGGTACCCGAAGGCCAGACCGGCGGCGAGGCAGCCGGCGCGGAGCGGGGTGAGGCCCTCGGCGGCGATCTCCTTGAGGCCGTAGACCACCGGCAGCACGGCGGCCATCGACAGCGGCACGCTCAGCAGGTCGAAGCGGCCGGGCGCGGGGTCCTTGAACTCGGGTACCAGCACGGGGACCAGGATCAGCAGGAGCAGCATCGCGGGCACGTTGATCAGGAAGACGGAGCCCCACCAGAAGTGGTTCAGCATCACGCCGCTCATGACCGAGCCGAGGGCGACGCCGCCGGTCATGGCGCCGGACCAGATCGCGATGGCCTTGCCGCGCTGCCGCTCGTCCTGGAAGAGGTTGCGCACGAGGGCGAGCGTGGACGGCATCAGGGTCGCGCCGCCGATTCCGAGCAGGACCCGGGCCGCGATGAGCATCTCGGTGCTGGAGGCGTAGGCGGCGGCGACGGAGGCGAGCCCGAAGGCGGCCGCACCGGCCAGGAGCAGCTTGCGGCGGCCGATCCGGTCGCCGAGCGAGCCCATCGTGATGAGCAGGCCCGAGAGGGCGAAGGCGTAGCTGTCGAAGATCCAGAGCTGCTGCGTGGCGCTGGGGTCCAGCTCCCGGGTGATGGCCGGGATGGCGAAGTAGAGGACGGAGACGTCCATCGAGACCAGGAGCAGGGGGAGGACGAGAACGGTGAACGCGATCCATTCCCGGCGACCGGCGAGACCGGCGGGGCGTGCTGCGGGGTTCGTCATGAGCAGAAATGTACAAGCGTCATAAACGCTTGTCTAGTACGGCTGTATGGAACGGTTGTCTTGGACGGGTGTCTTGGCTACCGTGAAGCCATGGGACATCGCGAAGATTTGCTGGAAGGCGCCAAGAAGTGCCTGGTCGAGAAGGGTTTCGTGGGGACGACCGCCCGCGACATCGTCAAGGCCTCGGGTGCGAACCTGGCCTCGATCGGTTACCACTACGGCTCCAAGGACGCCCTCATGACGGAGGCTTACGTCGCCGTCGTCCAGGAGTGGGGCGACCGGTTCACGGCCGGGATGGAGGGCGAGGGCGGCTCGCTGGAACGCTTCCGCTCGGTATGGGACGGAGTGCACGCCGGTCACGAGGCGTCCGGCCCGGTCTGGGCGGCCAGCATGGAGATCGCCCTCGCCGGGGACCGGATGCCGCAGCTGCGGTCGATGCTCGCCGCCTCACAGGAGGAGGGGCGCCGCGGGCTGGTCTCGATGTTCACGGGCACGCCCGAGGAGGACCTGACGGAGGAGGACCTGCGGACCGCGGGCGCCTTCTACCAGGCCCTGCTGAACGGGCTCATGCTCCAGTGGCTCTTTGACCCCGCGTCGGCCGCGACCCCGGCGGAACTGACGGAGGGAATGCGGCGGGCGGTGGCGGGGATGACGGCGGCGAAGACCGTTCGGGACGCGCCCTAGCGGGTCACCGTCAGCCGTGCAGGCGGGCGGCCTTGAGGGCCATGTGCAGGAGCAGCCGGTCCTCGCCCTCGTCCAGGTCGAGGCCGGTCAGCTGCTCCACCCGGGACAGCCGGTAGTACAGGGTCTGGCGGTGGATCCCCAGGGCCGCCGCCGCGCGGCCCGCCTGGCCCGCGCAGTCCAGGAACACCTCGGCGGTCCGGGCCAGTTCGGGATTGGCCGGGCCGCGCAGGGCGCGGGCCACCGGGTCGTCCAGGGCCTCCTCGGCGACGGAGGCCAGCATGCGGTAGGGCCCGATCGCGGACCACTGCGCGACCGGCCCGAGCCGCGGCCCCGCGGCGGCGGCCCGGGCGGCGGCGGTGGCCTGCTGCCAGGCGGCGGGCAGTGCGGTGAGTGCCCGCACGGGGTCGGAGACACCGGCGGTCGCCCCGGCACTCGCCCCGGCGCTCACTCCGGTGGCGGCTCCGGTGGCGGCTGCTTTGCCGCCGGCCGGCGATCGCGGCCCGGCGGCCCGGTCGGCCTTGGCGGCTCCGCCCGCCCCGCCCGCCCCGCCCGTCCCGCTCCCCCCGCCGGCCGCGCCGGCCGTGCGGGGCATCAGGCGGGAGATCGCCGTGAGGGCCGGAGCCAGCGGGTCCGTGCCGCGCAGGCGGATCAGGACCGCGAGGCACTGCCCCGCCGGGCCGTCGCCGGGGCCCCGCTCCCGCTCGCCGGCCCTCCGCCAGGGCACCACGCACACGGCCGCCGCCCCCGGGACCGAAGCCGGGGCCTCGCCGGACCACGGGCTCACGCAGACCGCGGCGTGCGGTCCCTCGCCGCCCGGGCCGAGTGCCACCCGTAGCGCGCCCACGGCCATGTCCTGCTGCCAGCCGCGCCCGGCGGTGAGCACCGCGAGGAACTCCCTGGACAGGTCGGCCCCCGCCCGGGCCTCCTCCGCGAGCAGCAGCCCGATCCGCTGGGCCACCTCCATGGCGGCGGCCAGCGCCTGGGCGTCGGGGCCGGGCTCTTGGTCGAGGAGCCATACGTAGCCCTGGACGATCCCGCGGTAGCGCACCGGCAGGCAGATCCGCCCCCGGAAGACGCCGGCGTCGGGGGCGGCCGGGATCCTGACCGGTCCGGTGGCGCGGGCGATGCCGAAGCCCTCGAACCAGGAGCGGACGGCCGCCGTCGACTGGCGGGTCAGGATCGAGCGGGTCCGTACCGGGTCCATGGCCAGATCGTCATCGCTGTCGTGCGCGCCGAAGGCGATGAGGCGGAAGTCCCGGTTCTCCAGCGTCGCGGGAGCGCCGAGCAGCGCCGAAATCTCGTCCACCAGGTCCTGGTAATCGCCTTTCACCCGCACATTCTCCCACCCCCGCACGCCCTCTTCAGACAGATGTATGAGATCCGGGCCACGGATGCGTGACAGCTGTCGATGGCAGAGGATCGGGGAGATCCCTAGGTTTCACGGTGGTTTTACTTGCGTTTTCCTTATGGCCTCCGTCGTCCCGGCGCGGGCTGAATGTCTCCTTCTGTCCGCCCCCGTTGGAGGTACCCCGTGCTGGGTCCCGCGATCCTCGCCGCCTCGCGCAGCGACAAGATGCGCCGAATCGTCTCTGCCGCCCCGGTGACCAAGCCCGTGGTGAACCGGTTCATCCCCGGTGAGACGGTCGACCAGGTCATCCCGATCGTCGAGGACCTGACGGCCAAGGGCCTGGAGGTGACCCTCGACGTCGTCGGCGAGGACATCACCACCGTGGAGCAGTCGCACGCCGCGCGCGACGCGTACCTCGAGCTCATCGAGCAGCTCGCCCACCTCGGCCTCGGCGAGACCGTCGAGATGTCGGTGAAGCTGTCCATGTTCGGCCAGGCCCTGGAAGGCGGCCACGAGCTGGCCCTCGCCAACGTCCGCCCGGTCGTCGAGGCCGCCGCCGCCATCGGCACCACCGTGACCCTGGACGCCGAGGACCACACCACCCTCGACTCGATGTTCGCCATCCACGAGGAGCTGCGCCGCGACTTCCCGCAGACCGGCTGCGTGATCCAGGCGTACCTGTTCCGCACCGAGGCCGACGCCCGCCGCCTGGCCGCGGCCGGCAGCCGCGTACGCATCGTGAAGGGCGCCTACAAGGAGCCCGCCGAGGTCGCGTACCAGGACAAGGCCGAGATCGACAAGGCGTACGTCCGCATCCTGAAGATCCTCATGGACGGCGAGGGCTACCCGATGATCGGGTCGCACGACCCGCGCCTGATCGCCATCGGCCAGGAGCTCGCCCGCAAGGCGGGCCGCAAGCTGGACGAGTACGAGTTCCAGATGCTGTACGGCATCCGCGGCGAGGAGCACTTGCGGCTGGCCGCCGAGGGCCACCGCATGCGCGTCTACACGGCGTACGGGACCGACTGGTACGGCTACTTCATGCGGCGCCTCGCGGAGAAGCCGGCCAACCTGCTCTTCTTCCTCCGCTCGATGATCACCAAGAACTAGGCCCTCCCACTAGCTCAAGGAGCACCCCGCATCATGGACGCTGTAACCCAGGTCCCCGTGCCGGTCAACGAGCCGGTCCACTCGTACGCCCCCGGCACCCCGGAGCGCGCGCGCCTCGAGATCCAGCTGAAGCAGCTGTCCGAGAACCCGATCGACCTCCCGATGACGATCAACGGCGTCAAGCGGATGGGCGGCGGCGAGCGCTTCGACGTCGTGCAGCCGCACGACCACAAGGCGGTCATCGGCACCTACGCGAACGCCACGAAGGCCGACGCCCAGGAGGCCGTCGACGCCGCCCTGGCCGCCGCCCCGGCCTGGCGCGCGATGTCCTTCGACGACCGCGCCGCGATCATCCTGCGCGCCGCCGAGCTGCTGTCCGGCCCGTGGCGCGAGAAGCTGGCCGCGTCCACGATGCTGGGCCAGTCCAAGACCGCGCAGCAGGCCGAGATCGACACGCCCTGCGAGCTCGTCGACTTCTGGCGCTTCAACGTCCACTTCGCCCGCCAGATCCTGGCCGAGCAGCCGGTCGCGAACTCCGCCGGCGTGTGGAACCGCAGCGACCACCGCCCGCTCGAAGGCTTCGTCTACGCGATCACCCCCTTCAACTTCACGGCCATCGCGGGCAACCTGCCGACCGCCCCGGCCCTGATGGGCAACGTGGTCGTGTGGAAGCCGTCCCCGACGCAGACCCACTCCGCGGTCCTCCTCATGGAGCTGCTGGAGGCGGCGGGCCTGCCGAAGGGCGTCATCAACCTGGTGACGGGCGACGGCATCGCCGTCTCCGACGTGGCGCTGACCCACCCGGAGCTCGCGGGCATCCACTTCACCGGTTCGACCAAGACCTTCCAGTACCTGTGGAAGACGGTCGGCAACAACATCGAGAACTACAAGTCCTACCCGCGCCTGGTCGGCGAGACCGGCGGCAAGGACTTCGTCGTCGCGCACCCGTCCGCGGACCGCGCGATCCTGAAGACCGCCCTCACCCGCGGCTCCTTCGAGTACCAGGGCCAGAAGTGCTCGGCGTCCTCGCGCGCCTACGTCCCGGCCTCGATCTGGAACGACGGCTTCAAGGAGGCCTTCGCGGCCGAGGTCGACGGCATCACCATGGGCGACGTCCGCGACCTGACGAACTTCATCGGCGCCGTCATCGACGAGCGTTCCTTCGCGAAGAACAAGGCCGCGATCGACCGCGCGAAGGCCGACCCGACCTGCGAGATCGTCGCCGGCGGCACCTACGACGACTCGGAGGGCTACTTCGTCCGCCCGACCGTCATCGCGTGCACCGATCCGGAGAACGAGGTCTTCACGACCGAGTACTTCGGCCCGATCCTGGCGATCCACGTCTACGACGACGCCGCCGCCGACGGGTTCGACGCGATGCTGGCCCAGATGGAGTCCGTCTCGGCGTACGCCCTGACCGGCGCCGTCATCGCGCAGGACCGCTACGCGGCGGCCGACGCGATGGAGAAGCTCCGCTTCGCCGCGGGCAACTTCTACATCAACGACAAGTCGACCGGCGCCGTCGTCGGCCAGCAGCCCTTCGGCGGCGGCCGCGCCTCGGGCACCAACGACAAGGCCGGCGCGGCGTCGAACCTGATGCGCTGGACGTCGACCCGCTCCATCAAGGAGACCCTGGTGGCCCCGACCGACTACGGCTACCCCCACATGGGCTGACCCCCGGCCCCACAGAACCCCGCCCTCGTTCCGGTACCCCCAAGTCCGGAGCGGGGGCGGTTTCCATGTCCCGGCGCAGCAACTGGTGCTAACCTTGCTGGAGTTGTCGTGTACGGCGTCACGCTCCTATACCCGGGCCCGGCTTCCCGGGGGAGCGCAGGGCTCTGACGAGCTCCCGTGCGGGGTGGGTTCCACGACTGGAGATACGCAGACCTCTACGCTGCAGTGCCGGGGCGCAGGCCGGGGAGACGTATGTCCAAGCGCACCGACAACCGCCACCGCATCGCCACGATCTGCAGCCGAGCCACCGGCTTACCTCTGAACGTGTGTCACCAGTGGGCCGCGTCAGGCCTCATTACGCGAGCACAACCGGTGCCGGACGCCGTGGATGTCGAGCAGCGCGCCTTCGAGGCCCAGCTCGTTCTTGTTCTCGCCGATCGGTTGCGCCATGAGCAGGTGGACGGAGCCCTGCTCGGGTTCACGCGGGTCGACCCCGCTCCCGGGCGGCTCTCCCTGAAGCTGCACCCGGCCATGGCGGACCGCGTCGTCGCGGAGCTGCTGCCGCGCATCGATGCGCGGTACGGCGGCATGCGGGGCGTCGCCGGACTCCGGCTGATGGGCAGCCCGGGCCTGTGGCGCCTGTCCCGACTTGCCAGTGACGTGCATATCCGGCTCCTGCACCCTCATCCGGCCTGGACGCCGATCCTGCCCGAGGACGACAAAGAGGTGACGTACCTGTGGCGCCGCAACCCGAGGCGTCTGCACGGCATTGAGGCGAGACTCCCCGAACGCGGCTGGGGTGAGGAGCGGGACTGGCTGCTCAGTCGCTTGCTTCGCAGGAACATGCTGGTCAACCAAGCCGGCGCCGCGCATGGCTGGGCGAACACGTACACCACGGGCAGCCGGGGCGTGGTCATCGAATGGTGCTGTGCGATCAGCAGGGATCACATGGCGCGCCGCTTGGTGCGGAGCGGTCTGACCGCGGTTCCACCGGGGATGCCGGGCGGGCAGCCACCAGATCACGAGCACCTCGCACGGTACGGCCAGCTTCACCTCGGAGAGGCGCTCGTCACGGTCCGCCAAGGGAGCTGTCCCGAGCAGCGGCCGGTCTCCCCGGGACGGTACCGCTGATGCTGACTGCCGCATGTATCACCGCCGCCGTCCTCGGGGTTGCCAAAGTGCTGCGGGACTGGCTCATCCTGCGCCAGGTCCGGGCCGCGATGGACGGCTGCTCCGCCGAGGACCGGGTGCGGATCGGGATGCGGCTGGCCGGGGCGCTCGGCGGGCGGGCCGCCGAGGAGGGGCCGCCCGCCGAACCGGGGTCCTAGACCTCCACGATGACCTGGTCCAGGGACTTGCGGATCAGGTCAGGGACCTCGCAGTCGTCCGACGGGTAGCCGACCGGGATGACAGCGAAGGCCTTCTCGTTCTCCGGGCGGTTCAGGACGTGGGAGAGGAAGCGCATCGGGCTCGGAGTGTGGATCAGGGCGGCCAGGCCGGAGAGGTGGAGGGCCGACAGGAGCATGCCGACCGCGATGCCGACCGACTCGTCGACGTAGTAGTGCTTGTGCTTCGTGCCGTCCTCGCCGAGCCAGTAGCGCTGCTGGAAGACCACGATCAGGGCCGGGGCGTCGGTGAGGTGGGTCTTCACGGCGTCCGTGCCGATGGGGCGCAGGGCGGCGAGCCACTCGTCGCCGAGCCGGCCGTCGTAGGAGAGCTGCTCCTCCTGCTCGGCGGCCGCGCGGATCTGCTCCCGTACGGCCGGGTCCTTGACGAGGACGAAGGTCCACGGCTGCTGGTGCGCCCCGGAGGGCGCCGTCGCGGCGCACGCGATGGCGTCCCGGACCACCTGCTCGGGCACCGGATCGGCGGAGAAGTGGCGTACGGTCCTGCGCTCGTCCATCCGCGTCCGCAACTCGGCGGCGCGCGCGAGGGATTCCGGCGCCGGCATCCGCTCGGGGCGGTAGGGAGCGGAACGGTACGGCTGGCCGTGGATCGGGGTCCACTGCTGGGTATCGGGAGACATGGGGCGAGTCTGCCGAGCCAATGGTCCAGACCGCCAGAGCCGCGTCGGCCCAATTCGGCCGGTGGGCGATATTTCATGTCCGCATAGCGGATACGAGCGGTGGGGGGACGGCGCTTGCTACGGTCGCGCCATGGGTGAATGGGACGCGCGAGCCGTACGGACGAGGCTGCGGCAGATGGCGGCGCAGGACCCGGGGGGCCTGCGCCACGGGGCCCGCAATCACCGGTACGAGCTGGCTCCGCCGCTTCCCGAGGCCGAGATCCGTTCCTTCGAGGAGGAGCACGGATGCCGGCTGCCCCCGGAGTACCGCTCGTTCGTCGCGCGCGTGGGGGACGGTCCCGCCGGTCCCGCGTACGGACTGATGCCGCTCGTGACCCCGCACCCGTCCGCCGACGCGGACGGGGCCGCCGAGGGGGAGTGGGCGGACGACCGGAGGCCGGGCCGGCTGGCCGCTCCCTGTCCCTTGAGGGAGCCCCGGCCGTTCGACGAGGGACTGAGGTACGACCCGGACGAAGGCCTGACGCTGGGCACCCTGGTGCTCGCCGACCACGGCTGCGGCATGTACTCCCGGCTCGTCGTCAACGGACCGCTGACCGGCGAGGTCTGGTTCCTGGACCAGGACTTCGGCAGCCGTACGCCGGAGAGCCCCGACTTCCGCACCTGGTACACCGGATGGCTGGAGGGGCAGGCGTGAACGAGGTGTCGCTGCGGCACACCGCGCAGCTTTCCCAGGGGGAGCTGCGGCGGGTGCGGGAGCTGCTCGACGGGGCCTTCGAGGGGGACTTCGGGGACGAGGACTTCGAGCACGCGCTGGGCGGGATGCACGTCCTGGTGCACCAGGGCGGGGAACTCGTCGCGCACGCGAGCGTCGTGCAGCGTCGGGTGCTGCACCGGGGGCGGGCGCTGCGCACCGGCTACGTCGAGGCCGTGGCCGTGCGGGCCGACCGGCGGCGGCGCGGGCTCGGCGCTCTGGTGATGGAGGCGGTCGAGGGGGTCCTCGAGCGGGCTTACGTGCTCGGGGCGCTCAGCGCCTCCGACGACGGGGCCCGGCTGTACGCGGGCCGCGGCTGGCGGGTGTGGGGCGGGCAGATCGGCGTGCTCGGGCCCGGCGGGCCCGAGCGGCTGCCCGAGGAGGAGGGGTCGACGTACGTGTGGACGCCGCCCGGCGGTGGGGTGCTGCTCGACCCCACCGCCGGGCCGCTGTCGTTCGACTGGCGCGACGGCGATGTGCTTTAGCTGCCGCTGATGCTCGGTGCGCCCGTCTCGATGTGGCCCGTGTAGCGGCGCGACCAAGTGCCGTCGGAGTCGGCGAGGACCGTGAAGTCGTACCAGCCGTTGTGGTAGGCGACGGCGTTGAAGTAGTCCTCGCGCGAGGAGTTCGCCGGCACGGTGTACGTCCACGGGCCGTCCGTGCGGTAGGCGTTCGCGCGGATCGTGAAGGTGACGGGGGAGGCGGAGGAGTTGGTCAGCTTGAGGTACAGCGCCGTCTTGCCGGTGCCCGGCTCCACCGCGAAGCGGGACGCGACCTCGATGGACTTCCCCGCCTTGGACGCGTCGCCGATGAAGCGCCGCAGGAAGCGGTTCGGCCCGTACATCGAGATGTCGTACTTTCCGGAGCCGCTGCCCGTGCCGATGTTGAAGTAGTCCGAGGACGTGGCGCCGGCGTCCACCGTGTACTGCCAGGCGGCCGTGTCCCGGTACTGGTGCGGGTGGATCGAGAAGTGCGCCGCCCGCTTCGCCTCGGCGCCCGCGTTCGTCATCGAGAACCAGGCCAGGATCTTGCCGCCCGAGCCGAATTCGAAGCGGTCCAGGTTCCCGTTGACCTGGTACGGAACGGCGCGCGCGGGCCGGGTCCCGGCCTCCTGCACCGGCTGCGCGTTGTCCTGCGGCACCGGGTTGGAGAGCGGGCCGCAGGTCGCCTGGCCGATGACCTTGGCCGTGGACGGCAGGCCCGCGGGGACCCCGTAGACCGGGTGCGCGAAGTCGAAGACGCCCGTCAGGTCGCCGGTGACCTTGCGGCGCCACGCGCTGATGTTCGGACAGTTCGCGGGGGTGCCGAGCGCGGCCGTCCACTTCTCCATGAACCGCAGCACGGACGTGTGGTCGAAGACCTCGGAGCTCACCCAGCCGCCGCGGGTCCACGGGGACATCACGATCATCGGGACGCGGAAGCCGAGCCCGATCGGGACGCCGTCGAGGTACTCGCCCGCGGTGCCGGGCGGGGCGATCGGCGGCGGGACGTGGTCGAAGAAGCCGTCGTTCTCGTCGTAGTTGAGGAAGAGGACGGTGGAGTCGAAGACCTCGGAGTCGGCCGCGAGCGCGCGGTAGACCAGGTCCACGAAGTGCGCGCCGTCGCCGGGCGGGGCGTACGGGTGCTCGGAGAAGGCCTCGTTCGCCACGACCCAGGACACCTGGGGGAGGGTGCCGGCGACCACGTCCGCGCGGATGGCGGCGGCGATGTCGTCGGGGGTGGAGCCGGTGACCCTGGGGACGGAGCCCATGCCGCGGTCCCACAGGGGGTTGCCGGGCTTGGCGTCCGTGAACTTCTTGAAGTAGGCCAGCCCGTTGTCCCCGTAGTTGTCCTGGGCGTTCTGGTAGACCTTCCAGCTCATCCCGGCGCGCTGGAGGGCCTCCGCGTACGTCTCCCAGGTCAGCCCGGACTCGTCGCCGCCGTCCTTGCTGCCCGCGTCGATCTTGCCGCTCCACAGGAAGGTGCGGTTGGGGCCGGTCGCGCTCAGGGTGGAGCAGAAGTAGGCGTCGCAGATCGTGTAGGCGTCGGCGATGCCGTAGTGGAACGGTATGTCGCCGCGGTCGAGGTACCCGAGGGTGCGGGTGTTGCCGACGCCGGTGACGAAGTTGTCCATGCGGCCCTTGTTCCAGGCCGCGTGCTGCGAGGTCCAGCTGTGCGGGAGGTCGCCGTTGCACTGGGCGAGGGTCTCTCCGTCGACGCCGCCCACCGGCGGGGTGGAGCTGAGCTTCCACGGGTACTGGCGGCCGCCCCAGTTGGGCTGGTTGAACATGCCCCAGCCGCCCGGGATGTTGCCGGCCGCGCGGTCACCGAAACCGCGGACACCCTTCAGCTTGCCGAAGTAGTGGTCGAAGCTGCGGTTCTCCTGCATCAGGATCACCACGTGCTTCACGTCGGTGATCGTGCCCGACGCGGTGGCCGCGGCCGCCGAGGTCGGCGCGATCGCGGGCAGGGTCGCCCCTGCCATCAGCCCGGCGCCGATTCCCACGAATCCTCTGCGGCTGATAGGTGTCACTGGCTGCTCGCCTCCAACTCAAGTGCCCCGCTGGCACATTGACGGCAAGCGTGACGGCAGTCGCGCCAAAGGTCTACATCCGTGCGGTAAGAAGTCGGTGAACATCCGGGTGGCTGGATTCAGGCATCGACGCGCACGAGCATTTTTCCGAGATTCTCGCCCCGGAGCATGCCCCGGAAGGCCTCCACCGTGTGATCAAACCCCTGTACAACGGTGGTGTCGGTACCGATCCGGCCGCTGCGCAGGTGAGGCACGAGGAAGTCCTCCAACTCGTCCTGCAGATTGGTGTGATTGCGAACCAATACCCCTTCCAGGCGCAGCGACTTGTGTACGACCTCGAAGAGGTTGCGGGGCGCGGCGGGGGAGCGGTCGCCGTTGTACATCGAGATCCCGCCGACCCAGGCGATCCGCCCGTACTCGCGCAGCACGTCGATGGCCCCCTCCAAGTGGTCCCCGCCGACGTTGTCCACGTAGACGTCGATGCCGCCCCCGCCGGCGGCGGCCGCCTGTGCGAGCTGCTCCCCGACCGGCCCGTCGTGGTAGTCGAAGGCCGCGTCGAAGCCGAGGACCCCGGTGAGGTGGCGGACCTTCGCCGCCGAACCCGCGCTGCCGATGATCCGGCGGGCGCCGAGCAGCCGGGCGATGTGGCCGGTGGCCGTGCCGACCCCGCCCGCCGCGGCCGAGACGAAGAGGTCCTCGCCCTCGCGCAGGGCAGCGGTGCGGGTCAGGGCGGCGTACGCGGTCAGGCCGGTGCCGCCGAGGAGGGAGAGGTACGCCTCCAGCGGGACGCCCGCGTGGCCGCGCAGCTTGCGGGTGCCGCCCGCGCCCAGGGTGACGAGGGCGTGGGTGCGCCAGCCCTCGCGGTGGAAGACCAGGTCGCCTTCCGTGAGCCCGGGGTCGCGGGAGGCGATGACCCGGCCCACCGAGCGGCCCTCCAGCGGGGAGCCGAGCTCGAAGCCGCCCTCGCCGCCGTCCATCAGCCCGCGGTGATAGGGGTCCACGGAGAGCAGGAGGTTCTCCACCAGGGCGGTGCCGGGACGCGGCTCGGGGACGGGGGTCCGGACGTAGGCGAAGTCGGAGGCGGCGGGGAAGCCGGCCGGCCGGGCGATCTGGTGGACGGCGCAAGCGGTGTTCGTGGTCATGACGAGGACGCTAGGAGGGAATCGGCGGGCCGGGCAGGGGGTTGGGTTCATGGAAGCCGCACACCCATGAACGACGCTCATAGAACGAGGTGAGGGCCCCCGTGGCCGAGCTCCTCCCGCAGGAACTGCGGGTACTGGTGGCCGTCGCCGAGCGGGGCGGCTTCTCGGCCGCGGCCGCCTCGCTCGGCCTCACCCAGTCGGCCGTCTCGCACTCGGTGCGCGGCAGCGAGACCAAGCTCGGCGCGGTGCTCTTCGTCCGCGGCCGGACCGGGGCCTCGCCCACCCCGGCGGGGGAGCGGGCCGTCGGGCACGCCCGCCGGATCCTGCGGCTCTACGAGGTCATGGCCGCGGAGGCGCGCGGCGCGGGCGGCGGCGCCGGTCCTGCGGTCCTGGACGGCGTCCTGCGGATCGCCGCGTTCCGCAGCGCGGCCCTGCACCTGCTGCCCCCCGCCCTGGAGCGGCTCACCGCCCGGCACCCCGGCATCCGCCCCGAGGTCCGGGTGGTGCGCGAGCTCGGCGCCGGTACGGCCGGGGAGGTGGCCGCGGGCCGCGCGGACCTCGGCATCGCGACGCTGGGCGTCGCGCAGGGTCTGCCGCCCGGTCTGCTGAGCGGGGTGCTCGTGGAGGAGGCGTACGCCCTGGTGCATCCGGCGGGACACCCCGACCCGAAGGCGCTGCCCCTGATGGACTGGGACGAGAACTGCGGCTCCTACACCCGCGCCTGGTGGCTGGCGCAGGACTGGATCCCGCGGGCGACCGTCAAGGCGGAGGACGACGCGATGGTGCTGACCATGGTCGGCCGGGGACTCGGCATGGCGATCATGCCCGAGCTGTCCCTCCGGGAGGCGACCGGAGCCGTGGAGGTCACCGGTTTGGGTCCGGAGGGGCCGGTGAGACGGGTGGGGTACGTCACCACACCGGAATCCGCCGCCACTCTCGCCGTACGGGCTCTGATCAGGGAACTTCGGTCCCAGGGAGGCTGAAACCGGAGCCCGGAAGGAAGCCTTGCGGGCCGTTCGGCGTCTCAGATAGTAGGAAGTCCGAGTAATTGCGGAGACATACAGCGGGAGCTGGCTTACGTTGTAGAAGCCGAACGTCTCGCCGATCCGGCGAATGGCGGTCGAGAGCGCGCGCCCGATGGCAGGCAACCCCTGTCGCGCACCGCTCCCCGCCTCTTCCGGCGCCTTGAAGGAACCCCTCATCCGTGGCCCCGCCACGCCGTGATCTCAAGGAGTCGATCACCATGACGCACACCCCCTCCACCACCACCCGCCGCGTCCGCCGCTCCGCCGCCGCCGACGCGGACCGCAAGAACGCCGCCGCCGCCCTGCAGCGCGCCCTCGACCGCCGTGACAACGGCGGCTCGACCGGCCACTGACCTGCCGCTGGACCCTCCCGGCCCGGGACATATTGCGTCCACATGATGGACGCAATATGTCTGAGGGATGGGACAAGGAGTACGGTTCCACCATGTCGACCAGCATCAATCTCGCAGTGATCCCCGGTGATGGCATCGGCCAGGAAGTCGTGGCTCAGGGCCTCAAGGTCCTTACCGCGGTCCTGCCCCAGGATGTGAAGCTGGAGACCAAGGAATACGACCTCGGCGCCCAGCGCTGGCACCGCACCGGTGAAACCCTCCCGGACGCGGAGCTCGAAGCCCTCAAGCACCACGACGCGATCCTGCTGGGCGCCATCGGCGACCCCTCGGTCCCGTCGGGCGTCCTGGAGCGCGGTCTGCTGCTGAAGCTCCGCTTCGCCTTCGACCACTTCATCAACCTGCGCCCGTCGAAGCTCTTCCCCAACACGGCCACCCCGCTCGCCGGCCGTCCGGAGATCGACTTCGTGGTGGTCCGCGAGGGCACCGAAGGCCCGTACACCGGCAACGGCGGCAGCCTGCGCACCGGCACCCCCGCCGAGGTGGCCACCGAGGTCAGCATCAACACGGCCTACGGCGTCGAGCGCGTGGTCCGTGACGCGTACGAGCGTGCCAACGGCCGCCCGCGCAAGAAGCTGACGCTGGTCCACAAGAACAACGTCCTGGTCTACGCCGGTCACCTGTGGAAGAACATCTTCGACAAGGTCGGCCAGGAGTACCCCGAGGTCACCACCGACTACCTGCACGTCGACGCCGCGACGATCTTCTTCGTCACCCAGCCGGAGCGCTTCGACGTCATCGTCACGGACAACCTTTTCGGTGACATCCTCACCGACCTGGCCGCCGCCGTGACCGGCGGAATCGGCCTGGCCGCCTCGGGCAACATCAACCCGACCGGCGCCTTCCCGTCCATGTTCGAGCCCGTCCACGGCTCGGCCCCGGACATCGCCGGCACCGGCAAGGCCGACCCGACCGCGACGATCCTGTCGGTCGCCCTCCTGCTGCGCCACCTCGGCTACGAGGCCCAGGCCGCCCGCATCGAGGACGCGGTCTCCGCCGACCTGGCCGAGCGCGACGGCACCTTCCGCTCCACCGACGCCATCGGCGACGCCCTCGCCGCGCGAGTAGCCGGCTGACCCGGTAGCCCCACCTCGAGGAAGCCGCCGGGTCGCGACCACCGCACCCGGCGGCTTCTCCTGTGCGGCCCCGGGTGTCACCATCTCCTCTGGGCCGCATTCACCCCGTTTCACCGAAGCCCCCTCGCGCGCGATAATCGAACGCGAGGCCGCGGAATACGGGGAAGCTCGGACGTCCTAGTACGCCGTGAGCGCGGTCCGCCCTACAAAACCGGTGAAGGACAAGCACTCATGACGACGACGCCCACGATCGAGCTGAAGCCCTCCTCGACCCCCCTGTCCGCCGCGGAGCGCGACGCGATCCTGGTGAGCCCCGGCTTCGGCCGCCACTTCACCGACCACATGGTGACGATCAAGTGGACCGAGGGCCGCGGCTGGCACGACGCCGAGCTGGTCCCGTACGCGCCGCTGTCGATGGACCCGGCGAACATGACCCTGCACTACGCGCAGACGATCTTCGAGGGGCTGAAGGCCTACAAGCAGCCCGACGGCACCGTCGCCACCTTCCGCCCGCAGGCCAACGCCGAG
The DNA here is from genome assembly GCF_042888445.1 of Streptomyces sp. NPDC002886. Classification (NCBI taxonomy): domain Bacteria; kingdom Bacillati; phylum Actinomycetota; class Actinomycetes; order Kitasatosporales; family Streptomycetaceae; genus Streptomyces; species Streptomyces sp. NPDC002886. The sequence continues at coordinate 191,732 of NZ_JBIAPV010000003.1, read as the reverse complement.
CGCTTCCAGGCCTCCGCCCGCCGGATGGCGATGCCGGAGCTGCCGACCGAGCTGTTCATCGAGGCCTGTGACGCGCTGATCAAGCAGGACCGCGCCTGGGTGCCGGACTCCGGCGAGGCCTCGCTCTACCTGCGGCCCTTCATGTTCGCCACCGAGGTCGGCCTCGGCGTCCGCCCGGCCAACGAGTTCCTCTTCATCGTCATCGCCTCCCCGGCCGGCGCCTACTTCCCCGGTGGCGTCAAGCCCGTCTCCGTCTGGCTCTCCGAGGAGTACGTCCGCGCCGCCAAGGGCGGCACCGGCGCCGCCAAGACCGGTGGCAACTACGCCGCTTCGCTCGTCGCGCAGGCCCAGGCCGCCGAGCACGGCTGCGACCAGGTCGTCTGGCTCGACGCGGTCGAGCACCGCTGGATCGAGGAGATGGGCGGGATGAACCTGTACTTCGTGTACGGCGACCGCATCGTCACCCCCGAGCTCACGGGCTCGCTCCTCCCGGGCATCACCCGCGACTCCCTCCTCACCATCGCCCGCGACCTCGGCTACACCGCCGAAGAGGGCCGCATCACCACCGAGGACTGGAAGCGCGACAACGAGAACGGCACCCTGACCGAGGTCTTCGCCTGCGGTACCGCCGCCGTGATCACCCCGGTCGGCTCCGTCAAGTCGGAGCGCGCCAACTGGACCCAGGGCACCGGGGAGCCCGGCGAGGTCACCATGAAGCTCCGCAAGGCCCTCCTGGACCTCCAGACCGGCCACAACGCGGACACCCACGGCTGGATGCACCCGCTGGGCTAGGTCCCGCGGTCCGTCCGCGCGTAAGCACGGACGCACGAAGGCACGTAAGCACGAAGGCACGAAGGCACGAAGGCCCGTACGCACTGAAGGCCCGCGCCCCCTCCCAGGGGACGCGGGCCTTCAGTGCGTACGGGGGTGCGGTCCTAGGCGGCGACCGGCTCCCCGTCGGCTTCGGCGGGTGCCGGGGCGGGGGCGGGGGCGCTGCGGGCGGTCAGGGCCGCGTAGACCAGGCCGCCGGTCAGGCCGGAGAGGACGAAGGAGCAGTCCACGCCGTTGGTCAGGGCCAGCAGCGGGCCCTCGTAGAACGGGGTGGTCACGGCGAGCAGGCCGACGCCCGCGCCGACGGCCCAGGAGAGGGTGGCCCGGATGTTCCAGCCGCCGCGGAACCAGTAGACCCCGCCCTTGGCGCGGCGGTTGAAGACCTGGAGGGCCTCGGCGTCGTAGCGGCCGCGGCAGCGTACGTAGCCGATGAGGGTGATCACGGCCCACGGCGTGCCGATCGCGGTCAGCAGCAGGACGAACGAGGTCATCGCGGCCTGGACGTCCCACTCGAAGGAGCCGACGAAAACGAACGCGGTGGCGACGGCCGCGGCGATCACGGTGGCCGTCGTGCGGGTGGCCCTGGGGACGATGGCGTCCAGGTCGAGGCCCATGGAGTAGAGCATCAGCCCGGCGTTGCCCACCGATCCGGCCGCTGCGGCGACCAGCAGCGGAACCAGGTACCAGAACGGCGCGGCGTCGACCAGGGGACCGGCGTACTCGGCGCCCGCCCGGGCGGCGAGCGCGGTGTAGGTGCCGAAGAGCTGCGGGATCAGCAGCCCGAAGAGCAGGCCGAGCCCGGTGGACCAGAGCACCGTGCGGGAGCCGTGCCGGCGCGGGGAGATGTAGCGGGTGTAGTCGCCGAGCAGGGTGATGAAGGCGACGGGCCCGCTGAGCCCGGCGGCGACGGCGGCGAGCAGCCAGGTCGGCCAGAAGGAGCCGAGCAGGTACGCGGTGTCGGGCGGGGCGGCGGTGGTGAAGTCGGGGGCGTAGGCGAACACGCCGACGGCCAGCAGCAGCACCATGCCGATGGAGAGCACCTTGCTCATGCGCAGCAGCAGCCGGTAGCCGAAGACGGCTCCGACGACGGTGCACGCGGCGAGCACGCCGTACATCACGGCCCGCGAGACGCCGGTGTCCGGCAATCCGGTGAGCCGGGACAGGGCGCCGACCATCACGTCGCCGCCTATCCACAGGGTCAGCGCGGTATAGCCGAGGGAGAGCAGCAGGCCCACGACCGAGCCGACGAGCCGGCCGCGGACGCCGAACTGGGCGCCGCTGGACGTGGAGAGGTTGGTCCCCGTGCGCAGGGAGACGAGCGCCAGCGGCGCGGTGAAGGCGATGCCGACGAGGGTGCCGGTCACGATGGCGGTGACCGACGGCCACAGTCCCAGCCCGAAGGACGGGGGCAGCCAGCCGAAGACGATCACACCGAGGCAGAGGTTGGAGCCGAGGAGGATCGAGATCAGGTCACGGGGACCGCTCGTCCGTTCCTCCTCCGGGATGGTGTCGACTCCGCGCTGTTCGATGGGCATGGGGGGACTCCCTTGGCAGGGCGGGGGGTGGCACTGCGATGTATGAATGTTTGAGTGACACTCAATGTGACCTAAGCCCAGGTCTCAGGTCAATGCTTCATTGCAAGCAAATGAAGAGTTAGAGTGATGCTCTAACCCATCGACTCAAAGGGTGGTGGATCGGCGTGCGGCTGACCCCTACGGAGCGCGACCGGCTGCTGCTCCGCAGTGCTGCGGAACTGGCCAGGGCCCGGCGGGCCCGCGGACTCAAACTCAACGTCCCGGAAGCCACCGCGCTCATCGCGGACACGGTCTGCGAGGCCGCGCGCGACGGCAAGCGACTGGCGGAGGCCATCGAGGAGGCCCGCTCCGTGCTGGGCCCGGACGACGTCCTGCCCGGCGTCAGCGACGTGGTCACCGAGGTGCACGTGGAGGCCGTCTTCGACGACGGATCCCGCCTCGCGGTGGTCTCGTCCCCGATCCGGGGAGCCGTCGGCCTGGGCGAGGACGCCCCGGGCGCGGTCGTACCCGGCCCCGGCGCCCCCCAGCCTGAGCCCGCGGTCCACCTACGCGTACGCAACACCGCGCCGGTACCGGTCAGCGTCACCTCCCACTTCCACTTCTTCGAGGCCAACCCGCGCCTCGACTTCGACCGCGCGGCGGCGTACGGCATGCGGCTGTGCGTGCCCGCGGGCTCCTCGGTCCGCTTCGACCCCGGCGGGGAGGCCGAGGTCGCCCTGGTCCCGATCGGTGGCGCACGCATCGCCATCGGCTTCGCCGGACTGGTGGACGGCCCGCTGGACGCTCCCGGAGCCAAGGAGCAGGCGCTGACCCGCGCCGAAGCCTGCGGCTATCTCGGCGCGACCGCCGCCCCCGACGCCAACGACCGCCCGGAAGGGGCGACCGCATGAGCCGGCAGACACCCCACACGGACCACAGCGCGCACTGCGCACCCGGCAGCCGGCACATCGACCCGCACGAGTACGCCTCCGTCTTCGGTCCCCGCGCCGGCGACCGGGTACGGCTCGGCGACTCCGGGCTGACCGTCCGCGTGGAGTCCGATTCCCAGAAGCCCGGGGACGAGTTCCTGGCCGGCTTCGGCAAGACGGCCCGCGACGGCCTGCACCTGAAGGCCGCCGCCGTCCGCGACACCTGCGACGTGGTGATCAGCAACGTGCTGGTCATCGACGCCGTACTCGGCATCCGCAAGGTCTCCATCGGCATCCGCGAGGGCCGCATCCACGCGATCGGCCGGGCCGGCAACCCCGACACCCTCGACGGGGTCGACGTCGTGGTCGGCACCGGCACGAGCATCGTCTCCGGCGAGGGCATGATCGCCACCGCCGGCGCCGTCGACACCCACGTGCACCTGCTCTCCCCGCGCATCATGGAGGCCTCGCTCGCGGCGGGCGTCACCACGATCATCGGGCAGGAGTTCGGCCCCGTCTGGGGAGTCGGCGTCAACTCCCCGTGGGCGCTGAAGCACGCCTTCAACGCCTTCGACGCCTGGCCCGTCAACATCGGCTTCCTGGCCCGCGGTTCCTCCTCGGACCCGGCCCCGCTGATCGAGGCCCTCGCCGAAGGCGGCGCGTCCGGCTTCAAGGTCCACGAGGACATGGGCGCGCACACCCGCGCCCTGGACACCGCCCTGCGGGTCGCCGAGGAGCACGACGTCCAGGTCGCCCTGCACAGCGACGGCCTCAACGAGTGCCTGTCCGTCGAGGACACCCTGCGGGTGCTGGACGGCCGGACCATCCACGCCTTCCACATCGAGGGCTGCGGCGGCGGACACGTCCCCAACGTCCTGAAGATGGCCGGCGTCCCGAACGTCATCGGCTCCTCGACGAACCCGACCCTGCCCTTCGGCCGGGACGCGGTCGCCGAGCACTACGGGATGATCGTCTCCGTCCACGACCTCAAGCCGGACCTCCCCGGCGACGCCGCCATGGCCCGCGACCGGATCCGCGCGGGCACGATGGGGGCCGAGGACGTCCTGCACGACCTCGGTGCGATCGGCATCACCTCCTCCGACGCCCAGGGCATGGGCCGCGCGGGCGAGACCATCCGCCGCACCTTCGCCATGGCCGCCAAGATGAAGGGCGAGCTGGGCCCGCTGGACGGCGACGGCGAGGGCGACGACAACGCCCGCGTGCTGCGCTACATGGCCAAGCTGACGATCAACCCGGCCATCGCCCACGGCCTGGCCCACGAGATCGGCTCCATCGAGGTCGGCAAGCTCGCCGACATCGTGCTGTGGCGCCCCCAGTTCTTCGGCGCCAAGCCGCAGCTGGTCCTCAAGTCCGGCTTCCCCGCCTACGGGGTCACCGGCGACCCCAACGCCGCCACCGACACCTGCGAACCGCTGGTCCTCGGGCCGCAGTTCGGCTCGTACGGGGCCACCGCCGCCGATATCTCCGTCGCCTTCGTCTCGGCCGCCGCGGCGGCGCTGGGCAGCGACGAGATGCCGACCCGCAGGCGCCGGGTCGCCGTCCGCGGCACCCGCGGCATCGGCCCCGGCAACCTGCTCCTCAACTCCCGGGTGGGCGCGGTCGATGTGGACGCGCGCAGCGGACTCGTCTCCCTCGACGGGGAACCGCTGCGCTCCGAAGCCGCCGACTCGGTCTCCCTCAACCGCCTGTACTTCCTCTGATTCAGCACAGCCTCTGAACCAGCACGGACCGGAAGTCAGCACAGCCCGTAAGGACCCCCTGCCATGACCGACACCACCCCCGTGACCGCCGGCTTCCGGATGCCCGCCGAGTGGACGCCCCACGAGCGCACCTGGATGGCCTGGCCCAGCCCCAACCCCACCTTCACCAACGAGCAGGAGCTCGCCGAGGCCCGCGCGGCCTGGGGCGCCGTGGCCCGCGCGGTCCGCTCGTACGAGCCCGTGACCCTCGTCGTCTCGCCCGGCGACGCCGAGAGCGCCCGCGCCGTCGTGGGTGACGACATCGAGCTGGTCGAGCGGCGGCTCGACGACGCCTGGATGCGCGACATCGGCCCGACCTTCGTCACCAACGACGCCGGCGAGCTGGCTGCCGTCGACTGGACCTTCAACGGCTGGGGCGCCCAGGAGTGGGCCCGCTGGGACCACGACTCGAAGATCGCCCGGGAGGTCTCCGGCCTCGTCGGGACCCGCACCTACAGCACCGCTCTGGTCAACGAGGGCGGCGCCATCCACGTGGACGGCGAGGGCACCGTGCTCCTCACCGACACCGTGCAGCTCGGCAAGGGCCGCAACCCCGACTGGACCCGCGAGCAGGTCGAGGCCGAGATCCACGCCCACCTGGGCACCACCAAGGCGATCTGGCTCCCGTACGGCCTGGCCGGCGACTACGGCACCTACGGCACCCAGGGCCACGTCGACATCGTCGCGGCCTTCGCCCGCCCCGGCGTGGTCATGGTCCACAGCCAGCCCGACCCGGCCCACCCGGACCACGAGCGCGGCAAGACCATCGCGGCCATCCTGCGCGCGTCCACCGACGCGCAGGGCCGGCAGCTCCAGGTCGTGGAGATCCCGGCGCCGACCGTGCTGGAAGAGGACGGGGAGTGGGTCGACTACTCCTACATCAACCACTACCTGTGCAACGGCGGCGTGGTCCTGTGCGCCTTCGACGACCCGCGCGACGAGGAGGCGGCGGAGATCTTCCGCGGTCTGTTCCCCGAGCGGACCGTGACGCTCGTCGACGCACGTACGATTTTCGCCGGGGGTGGCGGTATCCACTGCATCACCCAGCAGCAGCCGAAGGTCTGACCCGAGAGGGCGGCCGGGACGAGGAGTGGGCCATGGTGGCGGGTGAAGTACGTGCCGCGCGCAAGAACGCGCCGCCGCGCGAGGACGTACTGGTCGCAGCCATGGCCACCATCGCCGAACGCGGCCTGGACGGTCTGACCATGGCCGGCCTGGGCCGCCAGGTCGGCATGAGCAGCGGCCACCTCCTCTACTACTTCCGCACCAAGGACGAGCTCCTGCTGCAGACCCTGGAGTGGAGCGAGGCGGCGCTCGGCACCCGCCGCCGCGCCCTGCTGTCCCGCCGCGGCCCGGTGCGCGAGCGCCTGCGGGCGTACGTGGACCTGTACGTGCCCGAGGGCGCCCGGGATCCGCACTGGACCCTGTGGCTGGAGGTCTGGAACCGCTCGCAGAACGCGGGACCGGGGGAGCGGGAGCGCCAGGGGGCCATCGAGGGCGCCTGGCACCGCGACCTGGTGGCCCTGCTCGCCGAGGGCATCTCGCGCGGGGAGTTCCGCCCGGTCGACCCGGACCGCTTCGCGGCCCGGCTGCGGGCCCTGCTCGACGGGTTCAGCATCCAGGTCGCCGTCGGCCTGCCCGGGATAGGGCGCGACGACATCCTGGAGCACGTCCGCGAGTTCCTCAGCGAGGCACTGACCCCGGCGCCCGGGGCCTGAGCCGGCGGCCCCGGGCCGTCCCGGCCGGCCCTCGGACGGGTGTGCCCGCATGCTGAGATTCCCGTCCACCCGCGGCATGCGGTATGGCAGACTGCCGACGTGCCTGCTCAGCTCATGATTATGGACAGCAGCGCGCCGGTCCCCAGTGGCCGCTGAGCCGCGGAAGAACTTCGCGGAGGCGGCCACCGTGCCCCAGACCCGCGCGCAGACCTCTCGCACCCGCGAGAGGTTTTTTCGTTTTCCGGCCCGAACACGCCGGAATCGGGCAGCGCGCGATGATGGGGGCAGTGGCGTCGGCCCGCCCGAGGGCGGGCATCCGGAACCACCCATCCGACAGGAGTCAGATCAGCATGACGACGACAGAGGCGACCGAGCCGACTGCGCCGGCTTCGGGCCCCGGCCCCGATGACGGGTTCCACGTCTTCGACACGACCCTGCGCGACGGTGCCCAGCGTGAGGGCATCAACCTCACGGTCGCTGACAAGCTGACGATCGCCCGCCACCTGGACGACTTCGGGGTGGGGTTCATCGAGGGCGGCTGGCCCGGCGCCAACCCGCGCGACACGGAGTTCTTCTCGCGTGCCCGCGCGGAGATCGACTTCAAGCACGCCCAGCTCGTCGCCTTCGGCGCGACCCGCCGGGCGGGCGGCTCCGCCGCCACCGACCCGCAGGTCCGCGCCCTGCTGGAATCCGGCGCCCCGGTGATCACCCTGGTCGCCAAGTCCCACGACCGGCACGTCGAGCTCGCGCTGCGCACCACCCTCGACGAGAACCTGGAGATGGTCCGCGACACCGTCGCCCACCTGGTCTCCGAGGGCCGCCGGGTCTTCGTCGACTGCGAGCACTTCTTCGACGGTTACCGGGCCAACGCCGAGTACGCGAAGGCCGTCGTACGCGCCGCCCACGAGGCCGGCGCCGACGTCGTGGTCCTCTGTGACACCAACGGCGGCATGCTGCCCGCGCAGATCGCCGCGACCGTCGCGACCGTGCTGGCCGACACCGGCGCGCGCCTGGGCATCCACGCCCAGGACGACACCGGATGCGCCGTCGCCAACACGCTGGCCGCCGTCGACGCGGGCGCCACCCACGTGCAGTGCACCGCGAACGGCTACGGCGAGCGCGTCGGCAACGCCAACCTCTTCCCGGTCGTCGCCGCGCTGGAGATCAAGTACGGCCGTACGGTCCTCCCGGCGGGCGCGCTGGCCGAGATGACCCGGATCTCGCACGCCATCGCCGAGGTCGTCAACCTCACCCCCTCCACGCACCAGCCCTACGTCGGCGTCTCCGCCTTCGCGCACAAGGCGGGCCTGCACGCCTCCGCGATCAAGGTCGACCCGGACCTGTACCAGCACATCGACCCCGCGCGGGTCGGCAACACCATGCGGATGCTCGTCTCCGACATGGCCGGCCGGGCCTCCATCGAGCTCAAGGGCAAGGAGCTCGGCGTCGACCTCGGCGGGGACCGCGCGCTGGTCTCCCGGGTCGTGGAGCGGGTCAAGGAGCGCGAGCTCCAGGGCTACACGTACGAGGCCGCCGACGCCTCCTTCGAGCTGCTGCTGCGCGCCGAGGCCGAGGGCCGGGCGCGCAAGTACTTCCGCATCGAGTCCTGGCGGGCCATCGTCGAGGACCGCCCCGACGGCACGCACGCCAACGAGGCCACGGTGAAGCTGTGGGCCAAGGGCGAGCGGATCGTCGCGACGGCGGAGGGCAACGGCCCGGTCAACGCACTGGACCGCGCGCTGCGGGTCGCCCTGGAGCGTTTCTACCCCCAGCTCGCGAAGTTCGAGCTGATCGACTACAAGGTCCGCATCCTGGAAGGCGCCCACGGCACGGCGTCCACGACCCGGGTCCTGGTCACCACGACGGACGGTTCCCGCGAATGGAACACGGTCGGCGTAGCCCCGAACGTCATCGCCGCCTCCTGGCAGGCCCTGGAAGACGCCTTCACCTACGGCCTCCTCCACGCGGGCGTGGAGCCGGCGGAGTAGTCCGCGTGCGCCGTCTCGCCGTGCTCCGGCAGGGTGAGACGGCGGATACGGAGGGCCTTATGTCCAGCTCACACAGGATTGCACCCGTTCGGGTAGCGTCGTGACTATGAGGACCAGGCTTATATCCGTACGTATGGGATCGCTGCTGGCCGCTCTGCTGCTGGGGCTGTCCGGGACCGCGCTGTTGGTCGCCCCGGGGGCGGCGGCCGCCGATGGGACCACCACCGTGGCGGAGGCCCTCAAGAAGGGCCCGGTCTACGTGGACCCCCGCGCCGAGGCCCAGCTGCCGCCCGCACAGGCGGACGCGCTGGCGAAGAAGATCAAGGACGCCGGGAAGCCCGTGTTCGTCGCCGTGCTGCCGGCCACCGCCGAGTTCCCGGCCGCGAGCGTGCTGAAGACCGTCCGTACCGAGACCGGGATCACCGGGCTCTACGCGATCCGGCTCGGGGACGGCTTCAACGCCGGCGCCGACCGGGCCGTCATGCCGAACAACGCGGTCCGCAACCTCGTCGACGCCGTCAAGGCGGGCGGCGCCGTCGACGCGAGCACCGAGCTCAACAACTTCGTGGACCAGGCCCTCGCCCAGGCCAAGGGCAAGGCCCCCGCCTCCTGGGGCGGCGCGGCGGCCGACGACGGGGCTCCGGTGGGCGCCCTGATCGGGCTCGGCGTGGTGGCCGCGGTCGGCGGCGGCGGGGCGTACGCGCTGGTCAAGCGCAACCGCAAGAAGAAGGAAGAGCTCCGGCGCGAGTCCATCGCCCGGCTGAGCGTGGTCGTCGACGAGGACATCACGGCCTTCGGCGAGGAGCTGGAGCGCCTCGACTTCCACCCCGGTGAGCCCGGCGCCGACGACGCCATGCGCGCGGACTACGAGCAGGGCCTCGACTCCTACGAGAAGGCCAAGCAGATCATGGCCTCCGTGCGGTACCCGGAGGAGGTCAAGGGAGTCACCCAGGCCCTCGAGGACGGCCGGTACGCCCTGGCCCGCCTCGACGCCCGTCGCGAGGGCCGGCCGCTGCCCGAACGCCGCGCCCCCTGCTTCTTCGACCCGCGCCACGGGCCGAGCACCGAGGACGCCGCCTGGGCCCCGGCGGGCGGGGCCGCCCGTACGGTCCCGGTCTGTGCGGCGGACGCCGTCCGGCTGCGCGACGGCCAGGACCCGGCGGTCCGTACCGTCGACACCGAGCACGGTCCGCGCCCCTACTACGACGCCGGCCCGGCGTACGGTCCCTGGGCCGGCGGCTACTTCGGCGGCGGCATCCTGCCCGGCCTGCTCATGGGCACGATGCTCGGTTCGATGATGTCCAGTCCGGCCTACGCCTCCGACTTCGGCGGCGGCAACGGCTTCGACGGGGGCGGCGGAGGCTTCGACGGGGGTGACGTCTCCGGGGCCGACTTCAACCCGTCCGGCTTCGGCGGCGGGGACTTCGGCGGCGGAGGTGACTTCGGTGGTGGCGGCGGGTTCGGCGGGGGCGGCGGGTTCGGCGGGGGCGACTTCTAGTCGCCCCCGGCCCCCGGACCCGCGGCGGGCAACCGGCCTCAGGCCTGCTTGATCGCCGAGATGTCGAAGGTCAGCTTCACCTTGTCGCTGACCATCACGCCGCCGGTCTCCAGGGCCGCGTTCCAGGTCAGGCCCCAGTCGGAGCGCAGGATCTCGGCGGAGCCCTCGAACCCGACGCGCTCGTTGCCGTAGACGTCGGTGGCCGAGCCGCCGAACTCCAGGTCGATGGAGAGCGGGCGCGTGACGTCCTTGATGGTCAGCTCGCCGGTGATGCGGTACTTGTCGCCGCCGAGCTGCTGCGCTTCGGTGGAGCGGAAGGTCATCAGCGGGAAGGTGTCGGCGTCGAAGAAGTCCCCGGACCGCAGGTGGCCGTCGCGGTCGCCGATTCCGGTGTCGATGGAGGCGATCTTCACCTCGATGGAGGCGGTGGAGCGGGACGGGTCGGCGCCGTCCAGGTGCAGGGCGCCCTCGTGCTCGGCGAAGGTGCCGCGCACGTTGGTGACCATCGCGTGGCGGACGGTGAAGCCGATGCTGCTGTGCGAGGCGTCGATGACGTAGTCGCCGGTGAGCGCGGCCAAGGCCGGGTCCACGTCGAGGGTGGCGACGGCGGTCGTGGTGGTGTCCTGGGCGCGGCGGTTGAAGAGACCCATGGCTGCTTCTCCTTGGTAGGGGTGCCGCTCGATGTCCGGCACCCGATGACTGGTTGAACTTTCAACAAGAACGACGCTAGACCCATTCCGTTCAAATTTCAACCTCTGTCACTCTTGTGGGGTGGCTCGGATGTCTTGACGGCATCTTGGTGACGCCTTGGCGGCCACTTGGGGGGATGATTTGTGGAGACCCCACAAAGGACCAACGTCCTGCCTGGTGGGACGCGCTGCTCTCCCAGTGGTTCTGTCCGGCCCGGACAGCGGAAGACATCTGACACTGTGCGGATTCGACGGAGGGTTTTTCCGGTCCGGCTTCGTAAGGTCATTACATGACCGTTGTGGACCAGATTCCGAGCGAGCCGACGGACGCCCGTGGCCGCGTGGCCGAGCTGCACGACCTGCGCGAGCAGGCGCGACGCGGCCCGAGTGACCGGGCGACCGAAGCGCAGCACGCCAAGGGCAAGCTCACCGCCCGCGAGCGGATCGCGTTGCTGCTCGACGAGGGTTCCTTCAAGGAGGTCGAGCAGCTGCGTCGCCACCGCGCGACCGGGTTCGGCCTCGAGGCCAAGAAGCCCTACACCGACGGTGTCATCACCGGCTGGGGCACGGTCGAGGGCCGCACGGTCTTCGTCTACGCGCACGACTTCCGCATCTTCGGCGGCGCCCTGGGCGAGGCCCACGCCACGAAGATCCACAAGATCATGGACATGGCCATCGCGGCCGGTGCCCCGCTGGTCTCCCTCAACGACGGCGCCGGCGCCCGCATCCAGGAGGGCGTCTCCGCGCTCGCCGGCTACGGCGGCATCTTCCAGCGCAACACCAAGGCCTCGGGCGTCATCCCGCAGATCTCGGTGATGCTCGGCCCCTGCGCCGGCGGCGCGGCCTACTCCCCGGCCCTGACGGACTTCGTGTTCATGGTCCGGGAGACCTCGCAGATGTTCATCACCGGCCCGGACGTGGTCCGCGCGGTGACCGGCGAGGAGATCACCCAGAACGGCCTCGGCGGCGCCGACGTGCACGCCGAGACCTCGGGCGTGGCGCACTTCGCGTACGACGACGAGGAGACCTGCATCTCCGAGGTCCGCTACCTCATCACGATGCTGCCCTCCAACAACCGCGAGAACCCCCCGGTCCACGAGACCAGCGACCCGGCGGACCGCCGCTCCGAGGTCCTGCTCGACCTCGTGCCCGCCGACGGCAACCGCCCGTACGACATGCTCAAGGTCATCGAGGAGCTCGTCGACGAGGGCGACGTCCTGGAGATCCACGAGCGCTGGGCCCGCAACATCATCTGCGCGCTGGCGCGGATGGACGGCCAGGTCGTCGGCATCGTCGCCAACCAGCCCGGCCACCTCGCCGGCGTCCTGGACATCCACGCCTCCGAGAAGGCGGCGCGCTTCGTCCAGCTCTGCGACGCCTTCAACATCCCGATCATCACCCTCCTGGACGTCCCCGGCTTCCTGCCGGGCGTCGACCAGGAGCACGGCGGCATCATCCGCCACGGCGCGAAGCTGCTGTACGCGTACTGCAACGCGACCGTGCCGCGGATCTCGCTGATCCTGCGCAAGGCCTACGGCGGTGCCTACATCGTCATGGACTCCCAGTCCATCGGCGCCGACCTCACCTACGCCTGGCCGACCAACGAGATCGCCGTGATGGGCGCCGAGGGCGCCGCCAACGTCATCTTCCGCAAGCAGATCGCGGACGCCGAAGACCCCGAGGCAATGCGTGCGCGCATGGTCAAGGAGTACAAGGCCGAGCTGATGCACCCTTATTACGCGGCCGAGCGAGGCCTCGTCGATGACGTCATCGACCCCGCCGAAACGCGCGAGGTCCTCGTCGCGGCCCTCGCGATGCTCCGCAACAAGCACGCCGATCTGCCGTCGCGCAAGCACGGCAACCCGCCCCAGTAGAGACGTGAGAGGAGAACTGCCACCGATGAGCAACGCCAACGGCACCCTGCTGAAGGTCGAGAAGGGCCACGCCGAGCCCGAGGAGCTGGCCGCGATCACCGCGATCCTGCTCGCCCGCGCCGCCGCCACCCCCGAGGACGCCCCGGCCGCCGCCGTGGGTTCCCAGGCCGGCTGGCGCCGCCTGGAGCGCACCCCCGGCTTCCGCGGCCCGCGCAGCTGGCAGGGCTAGTACCCCAAGCCCCGCGGACACCACGCGAAGAAGCCCCCCGCACTCCTCGGAGTGCGGGGGGCTTCTTCGCGTACGACCGGACGCGTACGACCCGGCGCGCGGCGCCGGGGACGGCTACCGCAGGCGGGCCATGAGGGCGTGCTCCACCAGGGTGATGAGCGCGCTCTTGGCGTCCGCGCGGTGGCGGGCGTCGGTGGTGATGATGGGGGCGTCCGGGCCGATCTGCAGGGCCTCGCGGACTTCCTCCGGGGTGTACGGCTGGTGCCCGTCGAAGCCGTTGAGGGCGATGACGAACGGCAGGCCGCTGTTCTCGAAGTAGTCGACGGCGGGGAAGCAGTCGGCGAGACGGCGGGTGTCGACGAGGACGACGGCGCCGATCGCGCCGCGCACCAGGTCGTCCCACATGAACCAGAAGCGGTCCTGGCCCGGGGTACCGAAGAGGTACAGGATCAGGTCCTGGTCGAGGGTGATGCGGCCGAAGTCCATGGCGACCGTGGTGGTCGTCTTGTCCCCGGTGTGGGTCAGGTCGTCGATGCCGGCGGAGGCACTCGTCATGACGGCCTCGGTGCGCAGCGGGTTGATCTCGGAGACGGCGCCGACGAACGTGGTCTTGCCCACGCCGAAGCCACCCGCCACCACGATCTTCGCGGAGGTGGTGGAGCGAGCAGGAGCCGCTCCGCCGTTAGAGCTTGCGAAGTCCACTGAGCACCCTTTCGAGCAGTGTCACGTCTGGCTGGCCGCCGGCGGACTCGTCGCCGCCGGGCTGGTGGATGGCTACGAGGCCCGCCTCCGCCAGGTCGGCTACGAGGATCCGGGCTACGCCAAGAGGAATGGAAAGAAGTGCCGAGATCTCCGCGACGGACTTGATCTCCTGGCACAGGAGGCAGATGCGCTGGTGCTCGGGCAACTGCCCTTGCAGACGCGCGGGATCGGCCGTCGTGCTGACCAGTGCCTCGATGGCGAGCTGGTAGCGCGGACGGGTCCGGCCACCGGTCATCGCGTACGGGCGCACCAGCGGGTTGTGCGCCTGGGGAGCCGGCGGGCGCCCGCCGCGCGGAGGCTGCTGCGAGGGCCGGTAGGACTGCCCGGGCTGCTGCTGCGGCCGGCCGTACGGCTGCTGCGGCTGCTGGTAGGGCTGCCGCTGGTACGGCTGCCCGGAGGCGGGGTCGTGCTCCGGCGCGGGCCGGTTGCTGGGAGCGGAAGGGAAGTTGAAGCGGTTCTGGTCGTGCCCACCCTGCGGCTGCTGCGCGCCGCCATAGGGATGTCCTCCGGGTGTTGTCACGTTTCCTCCTCCGACTCCAAGTACGCAGTACTCCCTGTGGAACCGCGCCACCGCACCCTATGGTGCAGTGACGCGAAACGCACTGCCTGTCTGCTAGTTGAGAAGTCCGCCCTGCAGTTCCGCGCGCAGGTCCGGGGTGAGGACACTGCCGGCGCGGTCCACGAGGAGGGCCATCTCGTAACCCACGAGGCCGATGTCGCACTCGGGGTGCGCGAGCACCGCGAGCGAGGATCCGTCGGAGACGGACATCAGGAAGAGGAATCCGCGGTCCATCTCCACCACGGTCTGGTTGACGGCGCCGCCCTCGAAGATGCGCGAGGCACCCGCGGTGAGGGAGGTCAGTCCGGAGGCCACCGCGGCGAGCTGGTCGGCCCGGTCGCGGGGGAAGCCCTCGGACATAGCCAGAAGGAGGCCGTCGGCGGATACCACCACCGTGTGAGACACCCCTGGGGTGTTGTCCACGAAGTTGGTGATCAACCAGTTCAGGTTCTGCGCCGCCTGGCTCATCGCGCTCACACTAACGCTCCTGGTCATAGCTGTTACTTGACTGCTCGGATCCCGCGTTGCGGCCCTGCTGGACACCGCGTCGCAGGTTGCTCAACCTGCCACGGATGTCCTCCGGGGCCCGGGAGACCTCGGGGCCTCCCTGCGGCGTCGTCTCCGCAGCGCCCTCGACCAGGTTGGCCTTGGGCACGCGCCGGGGGAGACCGGAGGGGGTGACCCCGCCGGCCTTCGGCTCACGGAGTTTGGCGGCCTGCTGCCAGCGCTCGTCGTTGTTCGAGCGCCAGTCGTCAGTTCCTGCCGGTTCCTCGGGGGCCTTCTCCGGCGCCGCGGGCTGCTGCTGACGCTGCGGCCGCTGCTCGAAGAGGGATCCGGAGGACTCCGCTTCCTGCTGTCCCGGCCGCTGCTGCGGCTGGCTGCCGCGTCGCGGCAGGCCCGCCCCGGTCACCTGGTGACCGGCGTCGGCGGTGGCGCCCGGACGGTCGAAGCCTACGCGTTCCTGAGCCGGTTCGGGAGCGGCCGGTGATTCCGATTCGGTCCCGTAATCCTGCTGGTAGGAGCCCGAGTAGGTGTTCTGCTGGGGCCACTCCGCAGCCGTGGAACGGGAATCGTACCCGCCGTCGTAGGCCGGGGTTTCCTGTCGCTGATCCGTGTACCCGGGTTCCGGATACGCGTAATCCTGCTGGGTGTACGCGTCGTATCCCTGCCCGGCCTGAGCGGATTCGTAACCGAGGTCGTAGCCCTGGGCGGGCTGCTGCTCGTAGCCCTGGTACGGCTGGTACGCGTGCTCCGGCTGCGGTTCCGGATACTCCGCCGCGGGCGCCGCGGACTCGTCGTACGCCGCCTGCTCCTGCGGGTAGCCGACCTGCGCCTCCAGCGCGGCCCGGCGCTCCTCGCGGCCCAGGGACCGGCCGACCGGGTCGGCGACGGGCTCGTCGTAGCCCGGCTGGTCGGCCCGGTGGACCTCGTAGCGGGAGTCGTCGAAGCCGAGCTCGGCGGCCGTGCGCAGCGGAGCCGGCTGCTGGTTCTGCTGCCGCGGGATCATCTGGGAGACCGTGAAGTCGTCCGCCGGTATCTCCTCGCCACCGCCACCGTGGGTGATGGCGTCGGGGAGCATGACCAGCGAGGTGGTGCCGGCCGCTTCGCCCGAGGGGCGCAGCTGGACGCGGATGCCGTGCCGGTCGGCCAGCCGGCCGACCACGAACAGACCCATGCGCTGCGAGATCGCGGCGTCCACGGTCGGCGGGTTGGCCAGCTTGTGGTTGATGTCCGCGAAGTCCTCGGCCGTCAGGCCGATTCCCTTGTCGTGGATCTCGACCATCACGCGGCCGTCGGGCAGACGCGTCGCGTTGACCCGGACCTTGGTCTGCGGGGAGGAGAAGGTGGTGGCGTTCTCCAGCAGCTCGGCGAGCAGGTGCACGAGGTCGGTCACGGCCTGGCCGTGGATCTCGGCCTCGGAGACGCCCGACAGCTCGACGCGCTCGTACTGCTCCACCTCGGAGGAGGCGGCGCGCAGGACGTCGACGAGGGGGACCGGCTGGTCCCAGCGGCGGCCCGGCTCCTCGCCCGCGAGGATGAGGAGGTTCTCGCCGTTGCGGCGCATGCGGGTGGCCAGGTGGTCCAGGCGGAAGAGGTTCTCCAGCTGGTCCGGGTCGGCCTCGTTGTTCTCCAGCTCGGTGATCAGGGTCAGCTGGCCCTCGATCAGCGACTGGTTGCGCATGGAGAGGTTCGTGAAGATCGCGTTGACGTTGCCCCGGAGGAGGGCCTGCTCGGCGGCGAGCCGGACGGCCTCCCGGTGGATCTGGTCGAAGGCGCGGGCGACCTCGCCGATCTCGTCCTGGGAGTCGATCGGGATCGGCACCACCCGGGTGTCGACCTTGCCCGGGTCGGTGCGCGAGAGCTGGTCGACGAGCATCGGCAGGCGCTGCTCGGCGACGTCGAAGGCGCCGTTGCGCAGCCGGCGCATCGCGCGGCCCATCTGGCGGGCCATCATGCCGGCCAGGATGAAGGCGGCGAGCAGGGCCACGACCACGATGGCGCCGGTCAGGATGGCGTCGTTGCGGGCCTCGTCGGAGACCGCGACGGAGTCCTTGAGGGCCTTGGCGAGGAGTTCCTTCTCCAGCTCGGCGTAGCCGTCGAACTTGGCGGTGGCCGCGGCCTGCCACGCTGCCGGGGTGGTGCCGTCCTGCGCGAGCTTGGAGGGCTTCTCGCCGCTGGCTATCGCCTCGGTCATACCGGTGAGCGCGGAGCCGTTGACCACCGGCGGGGCGTGGAAGACGGTGCCGGCCTGCTCGGCCGCCTGCTTGGCGGCGGCGAGCTTCTGGGCGCCCTCCTCGGACTTCTTGCCCATGATCTCGCGCAGCCGCGCGACGTCCTCGTCGGTGCCGGCGGCGACGTACTCGCCGATGGCGATCTCTTCGAGGTACGCGTACGAGGAGAAGGCGACGAGCTGGGCCTTGCGGATGTTCTCGTCCGCGTTCGGCCGGACCAGCAGGTGCGTGCCCACCGAGCGCTGCAGCGAGTTCGCGGCCTTGGACAGCTCGAGCGCGTAGACCATGCGGCCGTACGAGGTCACGTTGCCGGTGCC
Source organism: Streptomyces sp. NPDC002886 (assembly GCF_042888445.1). Taxonomy (NCBI): domain Bacteria; kingdom Bacillati; phylum Actinomycetota; class Actinomycetes; order Kitasatosporales; family Streptomycetaceae; genus Streptomyces; species Streptomyces sp. NPDC002886. The sequence continues at coordinate 174,332 of NZ_JBIAPV010000003.1, read as the reverse complement.
GAGGCCCAGCTCGTTGGAGAACTGCATGAGGTAGTGCTGGACCAGCACGTACCCCTCTTCGGTCGGGATCGGGCCCAGGGCCTTGGGGAGGGCCTTCTTCGGCGACTCGGCCTTCTCCGCGTAGGCCGTCTTGCGGACCTGCTCCAGCTTCGGCTCCTCCTGGCGGAAGAGCTCCAGGCGGCGTTCCAGACCCTGGCCCTCGGGCAGGTCCTTCGCGACCTCGGCGAACTTCGCCTTGGCCGCGTCGGTGGCCGCGTAGGCCTTCAGTACGGGCTCGGAGTCGCGCTGGCCCCTGAGCAGGGGGTCTGCCGTCAGGTCGCGCTCGTTCAGCAGCGCCTGGCCGTACTCGGCGGCGGCCGTGACGATGCCCGCGGTCTTCTCGGCGTCCTTGGCCTCGTTCCAGGTGTCGATCGAGCCCTTCACCTGGAAACCGCCCATGACCAGTCCGACGAGGACCGGGACGAGCAGGATGGCGTTCAGACGGGTCGGCACACGCCAGTTGCGGGGCGAGAACCTGCTGGTGCTGCCGGCGCTCACGGGTGGTTCCACGGGTACGTCAAGGGCAGACGTGGCCGCGCGTGGCGGCGGGGTGAAGTTGCCGCGCGCGGGTTCATCCGCGGGGCTCGAGTTGCTTCGCCTCACTCGACCAACAACCTCTCGGCGGTGCTACTAGCTAGTTCGTTGAATTCCAGCACGGTTAACGGCCGTGTTCCAAACAGTTGAAATCGGCCATTCCTAGAGCCTTATGCCCCACATAAATCGGACATAAAGAGCGTCCTGCGGCAAAAACGGGGCCAGTTGTGAGCGCAGTGGCACCGGACGAACGCACCGTGTCGCCAACTAACGCCAATTCTCTGTCGAAACGTTATGAACGAAGAGGGCGGGCCGTGTCGCATGACACAGCCCGCCCCCCAAAACCAGCCGGTGAAGCCCCCGTTGCGCGGCGCCCCTGCGTGATCCGTTACTTGAGCCGCGCCATGAGGGCGTGCTCGACGAGCGTGATGAGCGCGCTCTTGGCGTCCGCGCGGTGGCGGGCGTCGGTGGTGATGATGGGGGCGTCCGGGCCGATCTGCAGGGCCTCGCGGACTTCCTCCGGGGTGTACGGCTGGTGTCCCTCGAAGCCGTTGAGCGCCACGACGAACGGCAGGCCGCTGTTCTCGAAGTAGTCGACGGCCGGGAAACAGTCGGCCAGGCGTCGCGTGTCGACCAGGACGATCGCCCCGATCGCGCCGCGCACCAGGTCGTCCCACATGAACCAGAAGCGGTCCTGGCCCGGCGTACCGAAGAGGTACAGGATCAGGTCCTGGTCGAGGGTGATGCGGCCGAAGTCCATGGCGACCGTGGTGGTCGTCTTGTCCCCGGTGTGGGTCAGGTCGTCGATGCCCGCGCTCGCGGACGTCATCACGGCCTCGGTGCGCAGCGGGTTGATCTCGGAGACGGCGCCCACGAACGTGGTCTTGCCCACGCCGAAACCACCCGCCACCACGATCTTCGCGGAGGTGGTGGAGCGAGGAGCCGCTCCACCGTTAGAGCTTGCGAAGTCCACTGAGCACCCTTTCGAGCAGCGTTACATCCGGCGTGCCGCCGGCCTCTCCATTGCCCGGCTGGTGGATGGCCACCATGCCGGCCTCCGCCAGGTCGGCGACGAGGATCCGGGCCACGCCGAGCGGCATGTTGAGCAGTGCGGAGACCTCCGCGACCGACTTGACCTCACGGCAGAGGGTGCAGATGCGCTGGTGCTCCGGGAGCAGCCCGGACAGGTGCATCGGATCGGCCGTGGTGCTGACCAGTGCCTCGATGGCGAGCTGGTAGCGCGGTCGGGTCCGGCCACCGGTCATCGCGTACGGACGCACCAGCGGCTGGTCGCCTTCCGAGTACGAGTCTCCGTACTGATCGGAATAGGCGGGGGGCGGGGTCATTGATCCTCCGGGCTGGACAGCAATGGTCAGCGTGCCGTCTGACGGGGCGGCCGGTGGGGGGACGGTATGACGGCCTGATGGCGGTACTGGGTTCCGGGGCCGCGGCCCCGGTCCCCCGGCCGGCAGTACCGTCCGGCCGGGAGAGCGGCAGTCAGATGAGCAGGCTTCCCTGCAGTTCCGCGCGCAGGTCCGGGGTGAGGACACTGCCGGCGCGGTCCACGAGGAGGGCCATCTCGTAACCCACGAGGCCGATGTCGCACTCGGGGTGCGCCAGTACGGCCAGCGAGGATCCGTCGGAAACCGACATCAGGAAGAGGAATCCGCGGTCCATCTCCACCACCGTCTGGTTGACGGCACCGCCCTCGAAGATGCGGGACGCGCCCGCGGTGAGGGAGGTCAGCCCGGAGGCCACCGCGGCGAGCTGGTCGGCCCGGTCGCGGGGGAAGCCTTCGGACATGGCCAGAAGGAGTCCGTCGGCGGAGACCACCACGGTGTGGGACACCCCGGGGGTGTTGTCCACGAAGTTGGTGATCAACCAGTTCAGGTTCTGTGCCGCCTGGCTCATCGAACTCAACTATCGCTCCTGCTGGTAAGTGGGGTCGACGTGGTAGTTGCCGGTGGCCGGGCCGGTGGTGCCGGCCTGCCGTCCCTGCTGGATACCGCGGCGGAGGTTGGTGAGACGGCCTCGGACATCGTCCGGGGACCGCGAAACCTGGGGGCCGGCCTGTGCTTCGGCCTGCTGCTGCGCGGTGCCGGCCACGAGGTTCGCCCGCGGGACCCGGCGGGGGAGACCCGACGTGGTGATGCCGCCGGCGGCGGGCTGGCGCACGCGCTCGGCCTGCCGCATCAGCTCGTCGTTCGGCGAGGAGCGCCAGCTCACGGTCGGCACGGCGCCGGTGGCCGTCTGCGCGGACTCCGCCGGAGCCTGCTCCGCGCCGCGCTGCGGCAGCTGGTGCTGCTGCGGGCGCTGGGGGGAGACGGGAGCCGGAGCCACCGGAGCGGGCTGCTGCGTCTGCTGGGGCACCGCCGGTACCTGCGCGGGGGCCTGACCGGCCTCCTGGCGGAACCAGTTCGACTCCAGCGTGTCGAAGATCGGGCTGCGACCCTCACCGCTCGGACCGGCCGGGGGCAGCGCCTCCGGACGGGGCGCCTGCGGCAGCCGCGGAGCCTCCGCGCGCGGAGGCGGTACGGGTGCGTAGTCGCCCTGGGGCTGCGGGGCCTGGCCGGGCTGGGCGAAGCCGCCGACGCCCGGGCCGCCGGGCCGCTGGGCCTGGAAGTCCTGGCGGGCGAACTGGCCGGTGGAGGCCGGGTCGCCGAACTCGGGGCGGGCGAACTGCCCGGTGGAGGCCGGGTCACCCAACTCCGGGCGGGCGAACTGCCCGGTGGAGGCGGGGTCACCGAACTCCGGGCGGGCGAACTGGCCCGTGGCGCCGTTGTCGTAGCCACCCGCCGCGCCGGCCTGCGGGGCCGGGGCGTTGAAGTCGGGGCGGGGGAACTCGGACGTGGAACCGGGGCCCGACAGCTCGTCGTGGCCGCGCGGTACGTCGGGACCGCGCTGGCCCGCGCCCCACGAGGTGGTCTGGGGCATCGCGGAGGGTCCGCCACCCGCGCCCGGAAGCTCCGGACGGGGCGCGCCACCGCGCGGCGGAAGCTGCGGCCGGGGACCGCGCGCGGCCGGGCCGCCGGTCTGCGGCCGACCGGGCTGTCCCTGCTGCGGAGCCTGCTGCGGGGGCTGCTGCCCCGGCTGACCCTGCTGCGGACGCTCGAAGCCGTTGCCCTGCGGGAAGCCGCCGGGACCGGACGCCGTGGGGACGCCGACCGGAGGACGGGCCTGCGGACCGCCGAAGCCGCCCGGGCCGCCGGGACCCGAGACCGGGCCGCGGCCCGGCAGCGGAGCACCCGAACCGAAGGCGCTCTGGGTCTGGCCGCCGGGGCCCTGGGGCAGACCGCCGGGGGCGCCGTCGCGGCCCGGCAGGGCCGCGCGCTGGTTGCCGGCGGACACCTGGCCGCGCTGCGGGCCGGCGCCGACCGGGGGACGCGCGCCGGGAGCCGGGACCGAGCCCTGTGCGCCGGGACCGCCCTGACCGGGGCCGCCGGGAGAACCCTGACCGCCCTGAGCGCCCTGGCCGGGCATCGGAGCGGGCTTCTTGCCGCCCTGGGCGACGTCCACCGGGAGCATGACGAGGGCCGTCGTACCGCCCGAGTCGGAGGGGCGGAGCTGGATGCGGATGCCGTGTCGCAGGGACAGGCGACCGACCACGAACAGACCCATGCGGCGGGAGACGGAGACGTCCACGGTGGGCGGCGACGCGAGCCGCTCGTTGATCGCGGCGAGGTCCTCGGGGGAGAGGCCGATGCCGGTGTCGTGGATCTCGACGAGCACGCGGCCGTCGGGCAGCGCGTGACCGGTGACCTTGACCTTGGTCTGCGGGGAGGAGAACGAGGTGGCGTTCTCCAGCAGCTCGGCGAGCAGGTGCACGAGGTCGTTGACGACGCGGCCGGCCACGTCGGTGCCGGGCACCGACGAGAGTTCGATGCGCTCGTACTGCTCCACCTCGGACGCCGCGGCACGGAGCACGTCGACGAGCGGGACGGGGCGGGTCCACCGGCGGCCCGGCTCCTCGCCCGCGAGGACGAGGAGGTTTTCGCCGTTACGGCGCATGCGGGTCGCGAGGTGGTCGAGCTTGAAGAGCGAGGACAGCTGGTCCGGGTCGGCCTCGCGCGACTCCAGCTCGGAGATGAGCGAGAGCTGGCGCTGGATGAGGCCCTGCGAACGGCGCGAGAGGTTGGTGAACATCGCGTTGACGTTGCCTCGCAGGAGGGCCTGCTCGGCGGCGAGGCGGACGGCCTCGCGGTGCACGTCGTCGAAGGCCGCGGCCACCTGGCCGATCTCGTCGCGGGTGTGCAGACCGACGGACTCCACCGTCGTGTCCACGTCCTGCGGGTCGGACTCCGACAGCTGCTTGACGAGCTCGGGCAGCCGGTCCTGGGCGACGCGGGTCGCGGTGTCCTGGAGGCGGCGCAGCGAGCGGATCATCGAGCGGGCCATGACGAAGGCGCCGACGAGGGAGACACCGAGGACGAGGAGGATCAGCGCACCGTTGATGAGGGCGTCGCGCTGCGACTCGTTCTTGAGCTCGCGGGCCTTCTGCTCCATGTCCTCGAGCAGGGTGAGCTCGATGACCTTCATCGCCTGGAGCTTGGTGTCGTCGGCGTCGTACCAGTCCATCCAGGACCGGTTCTTCTCCTTGGCGAACTGGTCCTTGTTCCCGAGGACGCGGCGCGCGTAGCCGTCGGCGTTGCCGATCTCCTGGTTGCCGTCACCGAGCGAGGCGAGGAGCTCCTCGGGCTTGCCCTGGTAGGCGAGCTCGAAGGTCTTCTGCGCCTGCTCCTCGCTGTTCTGCGCGGAGCGGGCGTACAGCCGGTCGTTCTCGGTGATGTTGCCCGGCTGGCTGGGGTCGGCGGGGAGCGCGGCGGCGATGACCGCGCGCTGGATCGAGGCGTACTCCTTGGCGGAGGAGAACGCGGCCAGGGCACGGGTGCGCTTGATCATCTCGGGGTTCGAGGTGGCCTGGGCCATGTCCTGCGAGAGCGAGAGCAGCGAGACGACCAGCGCGTTGTACTCGGTGACGGTCTGCTGGGCACCGTTCTGGTACGCGTTCTTGCGGATCTCTTCGAGGTTGTTGAGCCCGTGTGCGATCTGCAGGATGTTGTTGCGGATCGACCTGAGCGTCTCGTCGTCGCCCTCGGCGACCTCGACCTTGTCGGTCGCGGCGGCGAAGGAGCGGACGGCGGAGTCGGTCGAGTCGCGGACGCCCTGGACCAGGGTGCTGGTCTTGCCCGACTTGTCGACGGACAGCGGACCGGCGGAGTTGTCGCGCTCGGCCTGGAGCATGGCGGCCAGGTTGGTGGCCTGCCGGGTCATGGTCGTCAGCAGCTGCATGTGTTCCAGCTGCGCGATGTCGTTGAGCGAGTCGTTGATGCGGAAGCCACCGAGGGTGGTGGCGGCGACGACCGGCAGGGTCAGCAGCGACACCAGACGCGTGCTGATGCGCCAGTTCTGCATGGCCAGACGGGAACCGGACCCACGGGGGGTCTGGGGTATCGCGACGTCGCGGCCGCCCGACTCGTCGTCGGCCTTGGAGCCGCCCTTGGGCTTGGCACGGCCCTTGGGCTTCACCGCGGCGGAGCCGTCGGGGCCTCCGCTCTCGACAGCCGGCCCGCGGTTCTGGGCGTGCTGGGGCGAGGAGCCACGGTCGGTCCCGCCGCGCGGGTCCTGCTCCGGCGCGGCTTCCCCACGGCCCTGACGGGCCTGGGGAGACCCCTTGTCATCCCTCTTGAATCGTCCCTGCACTAGCGTCGCAACCTCTGGACCAGGCGTCCCGCCGGGCGACCGGTGGGACGGTGTCGAGTCGTGGGGCAATGCGCCCCATGGTGGTCGTCGGTGACCGGCGCGTCTCCCTCTCCGTTGCCGCCGCGCTCGGCGCTGTCTCGCGCCACCTGCGCGCCGGCTGATTCCCGCGGCGGTCCCGCGAATTCCAGCACAGAGGCGGATCTCCAACAAGGTGCGAGTCCCGGCCTGGACAGTCGGTCACTTCCGGTGACGTCCGCACTACCCGACGTGCGGGCCAATTCATATGGAATCGGACTTACGCCGCCCAAACCTCGCGCCTGACAAGCTGTCCCAGTCGCGATGATCAGGAGCGGAATAACGCATTCAGTGGCGCAATGTCCGCTTTGCGGGGTCGCATTGACTGACCGTTATGCCCGTAATGCCTGGTCACTGGTGAGCAAACTCACATAGCCGTGGCCATTACTTCCCGGTTCGGCGGGGGATTCAGATGTTTAGCCTTGAGCTTTACAGGCTTGCCGCGCGCGACAAGTGGCACTCCGAAGGCATCCCGGCGGCGCCCGCCGCCACCATCCGACCTAGTGAGCCGAGGGCTTCCCACTCCGATGAAGACGACGATGATGTTCCGCAACATAGCCAACCCGCGCCGCACCACCCTCGCGCACCTCAAGGACGCCGAGGAGCTGCAGGCCGTGCCGGTCCCGGAGCACACCGTCGAGCTGCCGACCCAGACCGCGAACCCGCGCCGCACCGTCCTCATGGACGCGCCGGTCGCCGCCGCGCAGTAGAGGGGCCCCGGCGAAAGCCGCGCGAAGCGTCGGCCCCGACCGCGTTAGCCTGGAGTCCGCAGACTCCAGCCAGCGGAAATACAGAGGGGCAGACGCAACACGTGCGCATCGCCAGGTTCTCGATCGACGGCAATGTCGCGTTCGGCGCGGTCGAGGGCAGCACTGCCCCCGGCGCGTCCGAAGGTGAGCTCGTCCTCGACATCATCAAGGGCATCCCGTTCGCGGACTTCGAGCTCTCGGGCACGAAGGTCCCGCTGAACAAGGTCCGGCTGCTGCCGCCCGTGCTCCCGAACAAGATCGTGGCCATCGGCCGCAACTACGCGGAGCACGCGGCGGAGCTGGGCAACGAGGTCCCCGACGCCCCCATCACCTTCTTCAAGCCCTCCACCTCGGTGGTCGGCCCGGGCGACCCGATCGCGTACCCGTCCTTCTCCCAGGACGTCCACCACGAGGCGGAGCTCGCCGTGGTCATCGGCCGCATGTGCCGCGAGGTCCCGCGCGAGCGCGTCAAGGACGTCATCCTCGGCTACACCTGCGCCAACGACGTCACCGCGCGCGACGTGCAGCAGCGCGAGAAGCAGTGGGCCCGCGCCAAGGGCTTCGACAGCTCCTGCCCCCTCGGCCCCTGGATCGAGACGGACCTCGACCCCAGCGACCTGACCATCCAGTGCACCGTCAACGGCGAACAGCGCCAGCTCGGCCGCACCAGCGAGATGGTCCGCTCCATCGAGGACCTCGTCGTGCACATCACCGAGGCCATGACGCTGCTCCCGGGCGACGTCATCCTCACGGGGACCCCGGCCGGAGTCGGCCCCCTGAACGTCGGCGACGAGGTCGCCGTCACCATCGAAGGCATCGGCACTCTCACCAACAAGGTGATCAAGCGTGGCTAACGCGACCCCCCGCGTACGTTTCTGTCCGTCCCCGACCGGCAACCCCCACGTGGGTCTGGTCCGCACGGCCCTCTTCAACTGGGCGTTCGCCCGCCACCACGGCGGTACGTTCGTCTTCCGCATCGAGGACACCGACGCGGCCCGCGACTCCGAGGAGTCCTACGGCCAGCTGCTCGACTCGCTGCGCTGGCTCGGCTTCACCTGGGACGAGGGCCCCGAGGTCGGCGGCCCGCACGCCCCGTACCGCCAGTCCGAGCGCATGGACATCTACAAGGACGTCGCGCGGAAGCTCCAGGACGGCGGCTACGCCTACCCCTGCTACTGCACCACCGAGGAGCTGGACGCCCGCCGCGACGCGGCCCGCGCCGCCGGCAAGCCCTCCGGCTACGACGGCACGTGCCGTGACCTCTCGGACGAGCAGAAGGCCGCGTACGAGGCCGAGGGCCGCACCTCGATCGTCCGCTTCCGGATGCCCGACGGTCCGATCACCTTCACGGACCTGGTCCGCGGAGAGCTGACCTTCACCCCGGACAACGTGCCGGACTTCGGCATCGTCCGGGCCAACGGCGCCCCGCTCTACACGCTCGTCAACCCCGTCGACGACGCGCTGATGGAGATCACGCACGTCCTGCGCGGCGAGGACCTGCTCTCCTCCACCCCCCGCCAGATCGCGCTCTACGGGGCCCTGATCGAGCTCGGCATCGCCAAGGCGGTACCGGCCTTCGGCCACCTGCCGTACGTGATGGGCGAGGGCAACAAGAAGCTCTCCAAGCGCGACCCCGAGGCCTCGCTCAACCTGTACCGCGAGCGCGGCTTCCTCCCCGAGGGCCTGCTGAACTACCTCTCGCTGCTCGGCTGGTCCTTCTCTAAGGACCAGGACATCTTCTCGATCGAGGAGATGGTGGCGAAGTTCGACATCCCGGACGTCAACGCCAACCCGGCGCGCTTCGACCTGAAGAAGGCCGAGTCGATCAACGCCGACCACATCCGGCTGCTCGACCCGAAGGTCTTCGCGGACCGCTGCGCCCCGTGGCTCCAGGCCCCGCACGCCAACTGGGCGCCCGAGGACTTCGACGCCGCCGCCTGGCAGCGCATCGCGCCGTACGCCCAGACCCGCGTCACGGTCCTGTCCGACATCACGGACAACGTCGACTTCCTGTTCCTGAAGGAGCCCGTCGAGGACCAGGCTTCGTGGGACAAGGCGATGAAGGGCGACCCGGCGGCCCTCCTCACCACGGCCCGCGAGAACCTCGCCGCCGCGGACTGGTCCGACCCCGAGTCGCTCAAGCAGGCGGTCCTCACCGCCGGCGAGGCCCACGGCCTCAAGCTCGGCAAGGCCCAGGCCCCCGTCCGCGTGGCCGTCACCGGCCGCACGATCGGCCTCCCGCTCTTCGAGTCCCTCGAAATCCTGGGCAAGGACCGCTCCCTGTCCCGCATCGACGCGACCCTGGCGAAGCTCACCGCCTGACCCGCGCATCCCCCGTAGGGGCGGCAGCCGAACCGGCTGCCGCTCCTACGGCGTTGTCGGCGGCGGGCGTTACGGTGCGCGGAGCCGATCACCCGCTCCCCGGAGGGCCCGCACCATGCCGCTGACCGCACCCGACTACGCCCTGCACTTCACGCCGGGCCACTCCTTCGCGTACGAGAGCGGGCAGACGGGGGTTCTCTCCCTGGCCCCCGTGGGCGAACTGTCCCTGCCCACGGGACGGGTCGTGGCCTGTGACCCCTTCGTGTACCTGGGTTCGGGTGACATCGCCCCGTTCACCACGCAGGTGCCCCCGGGCCGGTACCGGGTGGAGGCCGCGATAGCCACGCTGGCCAGGCCGGGGGAGGCGCCGGCGGCGAGTCCGCACACACGGGTCGCCGCCGCGCGCCTCGTGATCCGGGACGTACCGGCCGTGACCTGGGAGCTCGCGCTCCAGGACGGGCAGGACGTCGCGCGGCTCGGCGACGACGAGTTCTTCGGCTACGGGGTGGACGCGGGCACCGGCTGTTTCTACGACGCGTCCGCCGACGGGTCCTTCCCCGGGACGGAGGACGAGGAGGGCCCGGTGTGGGCGGCGATGGAGACCGTGGGGGACGGCCCCGAGGTGTTCCTGGCGACGGGCCCGGACGGAGGCACGCTCGCGGGCTTCACCTCGGGCTGGGGCGACGGCGTCTATCCGACCTGGGTGGGACGGGACGAGGCCGGCGAGGTGACCTGCTTCCTGACGGACTTCTTCGTCGTGCCCCCGGCGGACGGGGCCCCGGCGTAGGGTCGGCCGTATGGGGATCCGTGCGGTGCTGTGGGACATCGACGACACGCTCTTCGACTACACCGGGGCCGACCGGGCCGGGCTCGCGGCGCACCTGGTCGCCGAGGGGCTCGCGGAGCGGTACGGGGCTCCGGCCGAGGCGCTCGCGCTGTGGCGGCGGATCACCGAACGCCACTGGGAGCGGTTCGCGGCCGGCCACGGCACCTTCCAGGGGCAGCGCCGGGACCGGGTGCGCGAGTTCCTCGGGGAGCCCGCGCTGACCGACGCGCAGGCCGACGACTGGTTCGGGCGGTACGTGGGGCACTACACGGCCGCCTGGGAGCTGTTCCCCGACGTCGTGCCCGTACTGGACGCCCTGGCGGGCGGCTACCGCCACGGGGTGCTCACGAACTCCTCCGTGGCCAACCAGGACCCCAAGCTGCGCCACCTCGGCCTGCGCGAGCGCTTCGAGGTGCTGGTGTGCGCCGTCGAGCTGGGCGTCAGCAAGCCCGAGGCCGGCGCCTTCCTGGCCGCGTGCGCCGAGATGGGCCTGGAGCCCGGGGAAGTGGTCTACGTGGGGGACCAGCCCGAGATCGACGCACGTGGCGCCCGGGACGCCGGGCTGACGGCCGTGTGGCTCGACCGCGACGGATCGCGGGGGCCCGGGCCCGAGGGCGTGCACCGGATCACCGGACTCGACGGACTCCCGCAGGTGCTGGCCGGGGATACCCGTTTTGGAGCACGGTCAGCCATCCGGTAATGTTCTTTCTGCGCCGCCCGCTCGGGCCGAAAGGCCGGGCCGGAGACGCTAACCGAACGAAAGTCCCTCAAGGTCTTGCGTTTTGGTGGGCTATAGTGTAATTGGCAACACGAGAGTTTCTGGTTCTCTTATTCTAGGTTCGAGTCCTGGTAGCCCAGCGCAGTTCAGCAGTAAACGCAGTGCTTGCCCCCGTTGTGTAGCGGCCTAGCACGCCGCCCTCTCAAGGCGGTAGCGCCGGTTCGAATCCGGTCGGGGGTACAGATCCTTCCCGCGAGATCTCCAGGGTCGCACCCGGATGTTTTGATGCAGGATCGCTAGGGCCCCCGTTGTGTAGCGGCCTAGCACGCCGCCCTCTCAAGGCGGTAGCGCCGGTTCGAATCCGGTCGGGGGTACGGTGTCTAGCTGGTCTAGACCTGTGGGCTATAGTGTAATTGGCAACACGAGAGTTTCTGGTTCTCTTATTCTAGGTTCGAGTCCTGGTAGCCCAGCGCAGTACCGCAGTAAAGCTAGCCCCCGTTGTGTAGCGGCCTAGCACGCCGCCCTCTCAAGGCGGTAGCGCCGGTTCGAATCCGGTCGGGGGTACGCACAGAAGAGGCCCTCCGCGTTCATCGCGGAGGGCCTCTTCGCTGTTTCCGGACGGAGCGGAGCCGGGGGAGAAGTGCGGGCCCGGCGGCGCGTGTGTGGACGTGTGCGGCGTCTCACGCGCCCCCGGGCCCGGGGGTGGAAGTGGTGGTGGGAGGTCTGCGACCGGGGAGGTGCTCAGCTGGAGCGGCGCAGGGCCTCGGTCAGGCGGGCGGCCGCGTCGATGACGGCCTGGGCGTGCATGCGCCCCGGGTGGCGGGTCAGGCGCTCGATCGGCCCGGAGACCGATACGGAGGCCACCACGCGGTTCGAGGGGCCGCGCACCGGCGCCGAGACGGAGGCCACGCCGGGCTCCCGCTCGCCGATCGACTGCGCCCAGCCGCGACGCCGTACGCCCGAGAGGGCCGTCGCCGTGAAGCGCGCGCCCTGCAGCCCGCGGTGGAGCCGCTCGGGCTCCTCCCAGGCCATCAGGATCTGCGCGGCCGAGCCGGCCTTCATCGGGAGCGTGGAGCCCACCGGAACGGTGTCCCGCAGACCCGACAGCCGCTCGGCGGCCGCCACGCAGATGCGCATGTCGCCCTGACGCCGGTAGAGCTGCGCGCTCTCGCCCGTAACGTCCCGGAGGTGGGTGAGCACCGGTCCGGCCGTGGCCAGCAGGCGGTCCTCACCGGCCGCGGCGGCGAGCTCCGCCAGCCGCGGTCCGAGTATGAACCGGCCCTGCATGTCCCTCGCCACCATCCGGTGGTGTTCCAGTGCCACGGCAAGGCGATGTGCCGTGGGTCGTGCGAGCCCTGTCGCCGCGACCAGCCCGGCGAGGGTGGCCGGACCGGACTCCAGTGCGCTCAATACCAGAGCTGCCTTGTCGAGAACGCCGACGCCGCTAGAGTTGTCCATGAAACGATATTCGCGTCTCACACTGTGAAACGCAAGTTCAATTTTTCCAAGAACCAGCGAGTCTGTATGTGCGGGTCCACGAACCACTGGGTCCGAGCCGTCGTCCGGGACGTGGGGTACGGACGATCAGGCGCACAAGATCTCTATCAAGCGCCGGCACAACCGGCCGGCCGGAGGGAAAGCGATGGGTAGGACACTCGCGGAGAAGGTCTGGGACGACCATGTCGTCCGGCGCGCCGAAGGCGAGCCCGACCTCCTCTTCATCGATCTGCACCTGCTGCACGAGGTGACCAGCCCGCAGGCCTTCGAAGGGCTGCGCCAGGCCGGCCGCAAGGTCCGACGCCTCGACCTCACCATCGCGACCGAGGACCACAACACCCCCACCATCGACATCGACAAGCCGATCGCGGACCCGGTCTCCCGGGCCCAGCTCGAGACGCTGCGGTCGAACTGCGCCGAGTTCGGCGTGCGCCTGCACTCGCTGGGCGACGTCGAGCAGGGTGTCGTCCACGTCGTGGGACCGCAGCTGGGTCTGACCCAGCCGGGCACCACCGTGGTCTGTGGTGACTCGCACACCTCCACGCACGGCGCCTTCGGCGCGCTGGCGTTCGGCATCGGCACCAGCCAGGTCGAGCACGTGCTGGCGACGCAGACGCTGCCGCTGGCCCGCCCGAAGACGATGGCGATCACCGTCACCGGCGCGCTGGCCGAGGGCGTCACCGCCAAGGACCTGATCCTGGCGATCATCGCCAAGATCGGCACCGGCGGCGGCCAGGGCTACATCCTGGAATACCGCGGCGAGGCCGTCGAGCAGCTCTCGATGGAAGCCCGCATGACCATCTGCAACATGTCGATCGAGGCCGGCGCCCGCGCGGGCATGATCGCCCCCGACCAGACCACCTTCGACTACCTCGAGGGCCGCGACCACGCCCCCGTGGGCGAGGACTGGGACGCGGCGGTCGCGTACTGGAAGACCCTGCGCACCGACGACGACGCCGTCTTCGACGCCGAGGTCGTCATCGACGGCACCACGCTGTCGCCGTTCGTCACCTGGGGCACCAACCCGGGCCAGGGCGCACCCCTGTCGGCGAACGTCCCCGACCCGGCTTCGTACGAGGACGCTTCGGAGCGGAACGCCGCCGAAAAGGCCCTGGAGTACATGGGGTTGACCGCCGGACAGCCGCTGCGCGACATCAAGGTCGACACCGTCTTCGTAGGTTCCTGCACCAACGGCCGCATCGAGGACCTGCGCGCCGTCGCCGGGATCATCGGGGGCCGCAAAGTCGCCGAGGGCGTACGGATGCTGGTCGTCCCGGGCTCGGTCCGCGTCGCCCTGCAGGCCGTGTCGGAGGGCCTGGACAAGGTCTTCAAGGAGGCCGGCGCCGAATGGCGGCACGCGGGCTGCTCGATGTGTCTGGGCATGAACCCCGACCAACTGGCGCCCGGTGAGCGCTCCGCGTCCACCTCCAACCGCAACTTCGAGGGCCGGCAGGGCAAGGGCGGGCGCACCCACCTGGTGTCCCCGCAGGTGGCCGCCGCCACCGCGGTGCTGGGCCACCTGGCCTCGCCCGCCGACCTGGCTGGGTCGTCCGCCGCTACCGCGCCCGCAGGAGTCTGAGAACGATGGAAGCCTTCACCACCCACACCGGCCGGGCCGTCCCGCTGCGCCGCAGCAACGTCGACACCGACCAGATCATCCCGGCCCACTGGCTGAAGAAGATCACCCGCGACGGTTTCGAGGACGGGCTCTTCGAGGCCTGGCGCAAGGACCCGGAGTTCATCACCAACCGCCCCGAGCGCGCCGGCGCGACCGTCCTCGTCGCCGGTCCCGACTTCGGTACGGGTTCCTCGCGCGAGCACGCCGTCTGGGCCCTGCAGAACTTCGGCTTCAAGACGGTCATCTCCTCCCGCTTCGCCGACATCTTCCGCGGCAACTCGCTGAAGAACGGTCTGCTGACCGTGGTCCTGCCGCAGGAGACCGTCGAGCAGCTGTGGAAGCTGACCGAGGCCGACCCCACCGCCGAGATCACGGTCGACCTCGTCGACCGCCAGGTCCGAGCCGAAGGCGTCGTAGCGGAGTTCGAACTCGACGACAACGCCCGCTGGCGGCTGCTGGAGGGCCTGGACGACATCTCCCTCACCCTTCAGAACGAAGCGGACATCGCCACGTACGAAAGCACTCGGCCGGCCTTCAAGCCGAGCACGATTCAGGCGTGATTCCAGCCTGAGCAGCGCTTATTCGCCTTAGGGTGATCACATAGGCAACACTGTGCCCCCTGCCATCCGGCAGGGGGCACAGTCGTGTGTTGAGGCCCCGTGAGGCGACAACTCGCCCCAGATGGCACAATCTGTGCATGGAACGCGACAGTCAACTTGAGCTCTACGGACTTGTCGCCGACCGATTGAAAGAAGCACACACAAGGGTGCGCACACTGCAAGTCCCGGAGGGCGTAAGGATGGCGCTGTCCCGGAAGCTGTTGGTCGTCACCGCCGTGGCGAAGCATGATCTCGCCGACGCGGCAAGGCGCCTGGACAGGTTGATGAAGGACCTCGACGAGGGTCGATTCCCTGAAGGCGACTGATGCGAAGGAACTCCGTAACGGCCTACAACGTTGCGGCACTAGGGTGATAAGCCCGTTTCGTGTTTGATTTGCGGTATATATCCGCCTAACGTGCGAAATAAGCTTGAACACATTCGTTCTGGCGAAGTCTCCGAAGGGGAAGACGTTGAACAAGGCGCAGCTCGTAGAAGCGATTGCCGACAAGCTGGGCGGCCGTCAGCAGGCCGCGGACGCCGTCGACGCGGTACTGGACGCCATCGTCCGCGCGACCGTCGGTGGCGACCGGGTCTCGGTCACGGGCTTCGGCTCGTTCGAGAAGGTCGACCGCCCGGCCCGCTACGCCCGCAACCCCCAGACGGGTGAGCGCGTCCGGGTCAAGAAGACCTCTGTTCCCCGCTTCCGTGCGGGCCAGGGCTTCAAGGACCTGGTCAGCGGCACCAAGAAGCTGCCCAAGGGCGGCGAGGTATCGGTGAAGAAGGCGCCCAAGGGCAGCCTCACCGGTGGTGCTTCGGCGACGGTCAAGAAGGCCGCCGCGAAGAAGGCCGCACCCGCCAAGAAGGCGGCTGCCGCGGCCAAGACCACGGTCGCGAAGAAGACCACGGCCAAGAAGGTCACCGCCACCGCCAAGAAGACGGTCGCCAAGACCGCCGTGGCGAAGAAGGCCGCCCCCGCGGCCAAGAAGGCCACGGTCAAGAAGGCCGCGGCGACGGCGAAGAAGACCACCGCCACCGCGAAGAAGACCGCCCCGGCTGCCAAGAAGGCCACCGCGGCGACGAAGGCGCCCGCCAAGAAGACGGCGACGCGCAAGGCCACCGCGAAGAAGACCACCGCCCGCAAGACCAAGTAGGGCAACGAGTCACACACGCCGGGCCGGTTTCCCCACCGTGGGGAAACCGGCCCGCGGTGCGTACGGGAAGGTCCGGGGTCAGAAGGTCTGCAGCGTGACCAGGGTGATCCGCAGGCCCGCGCCCTCGCCGTCCGTTTCGATCCGGACCCGCTGCCCGGGGCGCAGCAGCCGCAGGCCGCCCGCGTCGAACGCCGGGGCCTCGAAGGGCACCGGGGTGCCGTCGTCCAGCAGCACACTGCCGCTGCGGGTCTGGGTGTCGTACGTGTACGCGGTCGCCTGCATACGGGCACTGTATCGGGCCGTATGGCGCCCCACACCGAGGGCCAGGGCCGTCCGCAGATCCGCCCCCGTGTCCACGTCCCGGCGGATGCTCTCGACGCCCGAGAGGGCCATTTCCACCGCGCCGGAGGCCGAATGCCGGGCCCGCGAGGGACCGCCGAACGAGGGCGCCAATTCCACGTCCGGAGCAGCGGAAAGCAAGGTCGTCCCGATTCCCGCCGCATCCGCCAGAAATGCCCTGGGAAATGCCGAAGCGGTTTCGAGCACGCGTAGCAATTCGGGTGGCCGAAGCGCCGGCAGATCCGCGTTCATCGCGGCCACCGCCGCCCGCGGCCTGCCCGCCCGTATCTCCCGCGCCCCGTGGGCCAGTGCCGCGTTGAGCCCGGCGGCGGGGGAGTCCGGCACGATCCGGGCCCCCAGCCGGGCCAGTTCCGCCCCGGCCGCGGGATCGTCCGTGACGACCACCACATCCGCGACCGCGGCGCAGGCCAGCGCCCCCGCGACGGTGTCCAGCGCGAACGCCAGGGCGAGCCCCGGCCGGGACGCCCCGACGGCCACCGCGAGGCGGCTCTTGGCCACCGCGAGCGGTTTCAGGGGGACCACCAGACTCCAGACGGCGTTCGTGACGGACCCCTTCCCTCCGGCACGCTCGCGCGCCGCTCAGACCATGTGCTGGTCATGGTCAGGTCATGCGGAGCCCCATTGTCACCTCATGCCGGGCGACCCGGGGTCTGGTCCGGGTGTCCGGGGCGTACGGTGTTCTCGACAGAGACCGGACCCGGGGCCCACACTTGTCCGGCCCCGAGGTGCCCAAGCCGCGCACCGGTCCTAGAGGAAGGTGTCCGAGTGTCCCGCCGCAGAATCGGCTTCTGGTACCGCCTTGCGGCGGCCATCGCGAAACCGCCGCTGGTAGTGCTCTTCAGGCGGGACTGGCGGGGAATGGAACACATTCCGACCGAGGGCGGATTTATCACCGCCGTCAATCACAACTCGTATCTGGACCCGCTGTCCTACGCGCACTTCCAGTACAACACCGGCCGGGTGCCCCGATTGCTCGGCAAGGCGGCCCTCTTCGAGGTCCCCATTGTCGGAGCGATCCTGCGCGGCTCCGGCCAGATCCCCGTCTACCGGGAGTCCACCAACGCCCTGGACGCATTCCGGGCCGCCGTGGACGCGATCGAGCGCGGCGAATGCGTGGCCTTTTACCCGGAGGGCACCCTCACCCGGGACCCCGAGATGTGGCCGATGGCCGGCAAGACCGGCGCCGCCCGCGTGGCGCTGATGACCAGGGCCCCCGTCATTCCGGTGGCCCAGTGGGGCGCGAATCTCGCGATGCCGCCCTACGCCAAGGAGAACAAGGTCAGCCTGTTCCCGCGCAAGACCCTCCAGGTCCTCGCCGGGCCGCCCGTGGACCTCTCCGCGTACTACGACCGGGAACCCACTCCGGACGTGCTCAGGGAGGCAACCGAAGTCATCATGGCGGCCATCACCGGGCTGCTGGAGGAACTGCGGGGCGAGAGTGCGCCCGCGCAGCCGTACGACCATCGAGGCGCCAGGGCGCAGCAGCGGCGCAAGGCCGCAGGGGAGGGCACCAAGTGACAGGTCCCGTGAAGGCAGCCGTATTCGGAACAGGCTCCTGGGGCACGGCCTTCGCCATGGTCCTCGCCGACGCCGGCTGCGAGGTGGTCCTGTGGGGCCGCCGGCAGGAGCTCGTCGACGCCATCAACAGCGGCCGGACCAACCCGGACTACTTCCCCGACATCGAACTCCCCGCGAACATCCGGGCCACCACCGACCCGGCCGAGGCCGCGGCCGGCGCCGACTTCACCGTCCTCGCCGTCCCCTCGCAGACCCTGCGCGGCAATCTCGCCGCCTGGGTGCCGCTGCTGGCCCCCGAGACCGTGCTCGTCTCCCTGATGAAGGGCGTCGAACTCGGCACCGCCAAGCGGATGAGCGAGGTCATCGAGGAGGTGGCCAAGGTCCCCGCCGACCGGGTCGCCGTCGTCACCGGCCCCAACCTGGCCCGCGAGATCGCCGCCCGGCAGCCCGCCGCCTCCGTGGTCGCCTGTATCGACGAAGCCGTCGCCCAGCGCCTCCAGGCCGCCTGCCACACCCCGTACTTCCGCCCGTACACGAGCACCGACGTCATCGGCTGCGAGCTCGGCGGCGCGGTCAAGAACGTCATCGGCCTCGCCGTCGGCATCGCGGACGGCATGGGCCTCGGCGACAACACCAAGGGCTCGCTCATCACCCGAGGCCTCGCCGAAGCCACCCGCCTGGGCCTGGCGATGGGCGCCGACCCGCTCACCTTCTCCGGCCTCGCGGGCCTCGGCGACCTCGTCGCCACCTGCTCCTCGCCGCTCTCCAGGAACCACACCTTCGGCACCAACCTCGGCCGCGGGATGACCCTGGAGGAGACCATCGCGGTCACCAAGCAGACCGCCGAGGGCGTCAAGTCCTGCCAGTCCGTGGCCGATCTGGCCCGCCGCCACGGAGTGGACATGCCGATCACCGACACGGTCGTCGACATCGTCCACCACGGCAAGCCCACCCTGGTCGCGCTCAAGGAACTCATGGGACGCAGCGCCAAACCGGAACGGCGCTGACTGCTTTCCGGCCGCACGAGCGGGTATCGTCGTGGCGATATGAGCAGCGAGAACCTCCCCCAGACCCCTGAGCAGCAGGGCCGCAAGCCCCGCGTGGCCGTCGTGTTCGGCGGCCGCAGCTCGGAACACGCCATCTCGGTCGTCACCGCGGGCGCCGTCCTGCGCTCCATCGACCGCTCCAAGTACGAGGTGCTGCCCATCGGCATCACCACGGACGGCCGATGGGCGCTGACCGCCGACGAGCCCGCCCGGATGGCCATCTCCGGCGGCGAGCTCCCCAACGTGGGGCAGCTCGCCGAATCCGAGGACGGCACCGTCGTGCTCTCCGTGGACCCGGCCAGCCGCGAGATCGTCTACACCGAGCCGGGCGCCGTTCCCAAGGCGCTGGGCGAGGTCGACGTGGTCTTCCCCGTCCTCCACGGCCCGTACGGCGAGGACGGCACCCTCCAGGGCCTCCTGGAGCTGTCCGGCATCCCGTACGTCGGCTCGGGCGTCCTCGCCTCGGCCGTCGGCCAGGACAAGGACTACATGAAGCGGGTCTTCACGTCCTTCGGGCTGAGCGTCGGCCCGTACGTGACCATCCGCCCCCGCGAGTGGGAGAACGACCGCGAGGGCGCCCTCGCCCGCATCGCGGACTTCGCCGGCGAGCACGGCTGGCCGCTGTTCATCAAGCCCGCCCGCGCGGGCTCCTCGATCGGCATCACCAAGGTCGACGATCCCTCCGGGCTGGACGCCGCGATCCGCGAGGCCCGCCGCCACGACCCGAAGATCATCGTGGAGGCGCTCCTGCGCGGCCGCGAGATCGAGGTCGGAGTCCTGGAGTTCGAGGACGGTCCGCGCGCGAGCGTGCCCGCCGAGATCCCGCCGGTCTCCAGCCACGACTTCTACGACTTCGAGGCCAAGTACATCGACTCCGCCTCCGGACTCGTGCCCGCCCCGCTCACCCCGGAGCAGACCACCGAGGTGCAGAAGCTCGCGATCGAGGCCTTCGACGCCGCGTCCTGCGAGGGCCTGGTGCGCGCCGACTTCTTCCTCACCGAGGACGGCGAGTTCGTCATCAACGAGATCAACACGATGCCGGGCTTCACCCCGATCTCCATGTACCCGCGCATGTGGCAGGAGTCGGGCATCGCATACCCGGAGCTGGTGGACCGCCTGATCCAGGCCGCCCTGCGCCGCTCCACCGGACTCCGCTAACCCCGTACCGGGCCCCGCCCCGAAGCCCCGTACGCGGAAGAGGACCGCCCGCCGCCCCTCGGATGAGGAGTGCGGCGGGCGGTCCTCTTCCGCGCGGGCGGGCCCGGGAGCGTCAGTACGAGGAGATGCCCACCGGAACGGTCTTGGCGATCGCGGCGGACAGGCCCACCAGCATCCCCGCATCCGTGGCATGCTCCTTGTCGACCCGGACCTCCGTGTACGCCAGCCGACTCCCGGTGGTGAACCGGAAGCCGTCGTCGCCCAGGTCCTCCAGGAGCCAGCCGACACCGTTGACGTCGACGCCCTCCTGCTTCTCGTCCAGCATCTTCGCGGGCCGGGGGATACCGCACCGCAGTACGATCGCCGAGCCACCCCACGCGGCGGTCAGGTCCGACTCCGGCAGTGCCGGGGTCCGGGCCAGCGAGACCACCGTCGCGGGAAGCTCTTTGTGCAGCGCCGCACAGAGATCCGCGACATCGGCGGGCGGAGCGGACGGCGGATCCACCCGGGCCTCGGAACCGCCCGGGGAACAGCCCGCGACGGCCGCCGAGGCGGCCAGCGCGACCAGAGCGGCGAGCAGAGAGAAGGGCCGGCGGTGTCGTGACATCACCGGCCAAGAGTAGACGGGGGCTACAGATGGACGACCGGGCAGGTCAGGGTGCGGGTGATCCCCTCCACCTGCTGGACCTTGGCCACGACCATGCGGCCGAGATCGTCCACGGTGTCGGCCTGGGCGCGCACGATCACGTCGTAGGGGCCGGTCACGTCCTCGGCCTGGATCACCCCCGCGATCTGCGCGATGGACTCGGCGACGAACGACGCCTTGCCCACCTCGGTCTGGATGAGGATGTACGCCTGTACCACGGAACCTCCAGGGCGGCCACGAGGATCATTTCCCCTACCCTTCGGGTGGGCCCGGGGATGACGGGTGGGCCCGGGGAAGAAGGGACGCCACGGTACCGCGTCGCCGAGCGCCGCGGGGAGACCCGCGTGGCCGGCTCCACGCACAGCGGGGCGTACGGAGAGCAGAAGTTGACGTATCTGTTGACGGTACCCAGAGCTGTGACGGCTCGCGACCGCAAGCGGACTGGGCAAGAAGGGGCACAGCGATGAAGGGCACTGTGGGCGAGCTGGGGGAGTTCGGGCTCATTCGGGAGCTCACCTCACGGCTCACCACCACCCCGGCGGTCCGGGTCGGCCCGGGCGACGACGCCGCGGTGGTGTCGGCCCCCGACCGGCGGGTCGTGGCGAGCACGGACATCCTGCTGGAAGGCAGGCACTTCCGGCGCGACTGGTCCACGGCCTACGACGTCGGCCGCAAGGCCGCCGCGCAGAACCTCGCCGACATCGCCGCCATGGGCGCGGTGCCGACGGCGCTGCTGCTCGGCCTCGTCGTCCCGGCGGAGTTGCCGGCGACCTGGCCCACCGAGCTGATGGACGGCATCCGCGACGAATGCCAGGTCGCCGGCGCGGCCGTGGTCGGCGGCGACGTGGTCCGCGGCGACATCATCACCGTGGCCATCACCGCCCTCGGTGACCTGCGCAACCACGAACCCGTGCTGCGCTCCGGCGCCCAGCCCGGCGACGTCGTGGCCGTGACCGGCTGGCTCGGCTGGTCCGCGGCCGGCTTCGCGGTGCTCTCGCGGGGCTTCCGCTCGCCGCGCGCCTTCGTCGAGGCCCACCGCCGCCCGGAGCCCCCGTACCACGCGGGCCCCGCGGCCGCCGGACTCGGCGCCACCGCCATGACCGACGTCAGCGACGGCCTGATCGCGGACCTCGGGCACATCGCCGAGGCCAGCAAGGTACGGATCGACCTGCGCTCGGCGGCCGTGGACATCCCGACGCAGATGCACGACATCGGGCAGGCCGTCGGCGTGGACCCGCTCCAGTGGGTCCTCACCGGGGGAGAGGACCACGCGATCGTGGCCACCTTCCCGCCGGACGTGAAGCTCCCGGCCCGCTGGAAGGTCATCGGCGAGGTCCAGAACCGCTCCGCGCTGCCCCAGGTGACCGTCGACGGCGCCCCCTGGGCCTCCACCGGCGGCTGGGACCACTTCGGCGGCGACGCGGCCGCGGAGGACACCCCGCGATGAGCGGTTCCCCCGGTGCCCCCGGTGCCGGTTCGATAGGCGTGACCCCGCCCCGCCCGCACCCGCCGCTGTGCCTGACCGTCGCCGGATCCGACTCCGGCGGCGGCGCGGGCATCCAGGCCGACCTCAAGACGATGCTGGCGCTCGGGGTCCACGGGATGAGCGTGGTGACCGCTGTGACCGCGCAGAACTCGCTGGGCGTCAAAGGGGTCTGGGAACTCCCCGTGGAGGCCGTGAAGGGCCAGTACAGGGCCGTGGTGGACGATATCGGCGTCCAGGCCGTGAAGACGGGCATGCTCTCCTCCACCGCGCTCGTGGAGGCCGTGGCCGAACTGCTCGCCGCGACCGCCGCCCCGGCGGTGGTGGACCCGGTCGGCGTCTCCAAGCACGGGGACGCGCTCCTCGCGGCCACCGCGCTGGACGCCGTACGCGCGGAACTGCTGCCCCGGGCCACCGTCGCCACGCCGAACCTGGACGAGGTGACCCAGCTCACCGGGGTCGTCGTGGAGACCGAGGACGACATGCGCCGGGCCGCCGACGCCGTCCTCGCGTACGGGCCCGCGTGGGCGCTGATCAAGGGCGGCCACCTCGCCGCCCACGGGGGCGAGGCCGTGGACCTCCTGACGGACGGCGCCGACGAACGCTGGCTGCGGGCCCCCCGTCACGACAACCGGCACACCCACGGCACCGGCTGCACGCTCGCCGCCGCGATCGCGGCGGGCCTGGCCAAGGGCCGGACCGTCCCGGAGGCCGTCACCGAGGCCAAGGAGTACGTCACCGGCGCCATCGCCGCCGGGTTCTCCCTGGGCGCGGGCATCGGCCCGGTGGACCACGCGTGGCAGTGGCGCGGCTGAACCGTCTGCCCTGAAACGCCTGTAGGGCCTGCTTCACCCCGTACACGTACGGGGTGAAGCAGGCCCTACAGGTTTGATCATGTTCGATCAGGCAAAGCAAGAGGCCGGTCCACCAGGTGGACCGGCCTTCTCAGCAACCGGAAAGGGCTGCGCTACGACGGAAGGCGTCAGCGCGAGACCTTGCCGGCCTTGATGCACGAGGTGCAGGCGTTGAGGCGCTTCGGCGTCCCATTGACCACGGCACGGACACGCTGGATGTTCGGGTTCCAGCGACGCGAGGTGCGGCGGTGCGAGTGGGAAATGCTGTTGCCGAAGCTCGGCCCCTTGGCGCAAACGTCGCAGTTGGCAGCCACAGGTCACTCCAAAGACTTCAGATGCACTTACAGTGAATCCCGGCGCACCGGTATCAGAGATCTGAAGTGGTTTGCCGGGGGGAATGGCCCGACTCTCATCGGGCAACCGGAGCAGCATACAACGACTGCCTCGGTCCAAGAAAACTACCATGTCCCCGGCCGCCCCGGCCCCGGGGTCCCGTCCTCCCGGCAGTCCTTCGTTACCCTGCGGTGAACCCTGGCCCGCACAAGGAGGAACGCCCGGTGGCGCACCAGCCTCAGCCGTACCCCCTGAACGCCGAAGCGGTACGCACCTGGAGCTCGCTGGCCCTGGCCGCACTGGGCCGGGCCCGCGAGGACATCGACGCGATCAACGTCTATCCCGTCGCCGACGCGGACACCGGCACCAACCTCTACCTGACCGCCGAATCGGCCGACCGCGAGCTCGCGGACCTCCTCGCCGGAGTGACGGACGGCACAGCCGGAGCCACCCTCCCCGAAGCCGTCCGGGCCTTCGCGCACGGCGCCCTGATAGGCGCCCGGGGCAACTCCGGGACGATCCTCGCGCAGCTGCTGCGCGGCGTGGCCGACGTACTCGGCGACGAGCCCGCCGGGCGGGATCCCGCCCGGCTGCTCGCGCAGGCGCTGACCCGGGCCGCCGAGGAGGCGTACCGGGCCGTCGCGCACCCGGTCGAGGGCACCATGCTCACCGTCGCCACCGCCGCCGCCAGGGCCGCGGAAGCCGCCGCCGGACCCTCCGAGAACGCAGCCGACGTGGCCGGGGCCGCCTACGACGGAGCCCGCGCGGCCCTCGCCGAAACCCCGGGCCAGCTGGCCGCGCTGGGGCGGGCCGGGGTCGTCGACGCCGGGGGCTGCGGGCTGGTCGCCGTACTCGGGGCCCTGTGGCAGGCGCTGTCCGGGCGGGAGCCGGCGCCCGAACCGGTACGCGGCCGGGCCGTGCCCGTACCGAAGCCGGCCGAGCCCTGCGCCGAGGAGCACGGCGGACCCGCCTACGAGGTGATCTACCTGCTGGAGGCCCCCGAGCCGGAGGTCGACCGGCTGCGCACCCGGCTCGACTCCCTCGGGGACTCCCTCGTGGTGGTCGGCGGCGACGGGCTGTGGAACGTCCACGTCCACGTCGACGACCCCGGCGCGGCCGTGGAGGCCGCGGTGGTCGCCGGGCGGCCGTACCGGATCCGCATCACGCACTTCGGCGACGAACGCCGCCGCGCCCGCGGCGAGCGCTCCCAGCGCGCGGTCGTCGCCGTGGTCCAGGGCGAGGGACTGGCCGGGCTCTGCGGAGAGGCGGGCGCCACCACCGTGCTCGCCCGGCCCGGGGAACCCCCGGCCGTCGCCGAACTCGCCGACGCCATCCGCGAGGCGCACGCCCGCGAGGTCGTCCTGCTCCCCAACGGCGCCGAACTGCGCGCGGTCGCCGCGGCCGCCGCCCAGCAGGCGCGGGCCGAAGGCGTACGGGTCGCCGTGATCCCCACCCGCTCCGAGGTCCAGGGCCTGGCCGCCCTCGCCGTGCACGACCCGGACGGCAGCTTCGACGAGGACGTGGTCGCCATGACCGCGGCCGCCGGAGCCACCCGCTACGGCGAACTCGCCGTCGCCGAACGGCAGTCCTTCACCTCGGCCGGCATCTGCCAGGCCGGCGACGTGCTCGGGCTCATCGACGGCGACGTCGCCGTCATCGGCACGGGCCTGGCCGAGACCGCCGAGGCGGTCCTCGCCCGCATGCTCGGATCGGGCGGCGAACTGGTCACCCTGGTCCTGGGCCCCGACGCCCCCGATGAGCTCGCCGGCCTGCTGGAGGCGTACGTCCAGCACGGTCACCTCGCCGTCGACACCGTCACCTATCAGGGCGGACGCTGGTCCGCGCCGCTGCTCATCGGGGTGGAATAGCCGGGTTGTCGGCGCGATGGTGTGCAATGGAACACGTGCCCGCGCTCGACGAAGACCTCAAGAAGACCCTCGGCCCCGCCACCGCGAAGGTGCTGGCCGAGCAGCTCGGCCTGCACACGGCCCTGGACCTGCTCCACCACTACCCCCGGCGGTACGCGGAGCGCGGCGAACTGACCTCGCTTGCCGAACTCGCCGACCAGATCGACGAGCACGTCACCGTGGTCGCGCAGGTCGCCGACGCGCGCCTGCTCACGTACCAGGGCAGCCGGGGCGGCGGGAAGCGCCTCGAAGTCACCATCACCGACGGCAGCGGACGGCTCCAGCTCGTCTTCTTCGGGTCCGGCGTCCACAAGCCGCACAAGGACCTCCTGCCCGGCAGCCGCGCGATGTTCGCGGGCAAGGTCGGCATGTTCAACCACAAGCTCCAGCTCGCCCACCCGGCCTACGAACCGCTCGGCGCGGACGCCTCCGACCGGGACGCGGCCACCGCCTTCGCGAGCCAGCTCATCCCGATCTACCCGGCCTGCGCGAAGCTGGAGTCCTGGAAGATCGCCAAGTGCGTGGACGCGGTGCTCCCCAGGGCCCAGGAGGTCGTCGACCCGCTGCCGCCGGCCCTGCGCGAGGACCGCGCACTGGTCCCGCTCACCGAAGCCCTGCTGAAGATCCACCGCCCGGTCACCAAGGCCGACATCGAGGACGCCCGCGGCCGCCTCAAGTGGGACGAGGCCTTCGTCCTCCAGGTCGCCCTGGCCCGCCGCCGGCACGCCGACTCCCAGCTCCCGGCCGTACCCCGCCGCCCCACCCCCGGCGGCCTCCTCGAATCCTTCGACGCCAAGCTCCCCTTCACCCTCACCGAAGGCCAGCGGACCGTCTCCAAGGAGATCTTCGACGACCTCGCCACCGACCACCCCATGCACCGACTGCTCCAGGGCGAGGTCGGCTCGGGAAAGACGATGGTCGCGCTGCGGGCCATGCTCGCCGTCGTCGACTCCGGCGGACAGGCCGCCATGCTCGCCCCCACCGAGGTGCTCGCGCAGCAGCACCACCGGTCCATCACCGAGATGATGGGCGAGCTCGCCGAAGGAGGCATGCTCGGCGGCTCCGACCGGGGGACCAAGGTGGTGCTGCTCACCGGCTCGATGGGGATGCCCGCCCGCCGTCAGGCACTGCTCGACCTGATCACCGGCGAGGCCGGCCTCGTGATCGGCACGCACGCGCTCATCGAGGACAAGGTCCAGTTCCACGACCTCGGCCTGGTCGTCGTCGACGAACAGCACCGCTTCGGCGTGGAACAGCGCGACGCCCTGCGCTCCAAGGGGAAGCAGCCCCCGCACCTGCTCGTCATGACCGCCACCCCGATCCCGCGCACGGTCGCCATGACCGTCTTCGGCGATCTGGAGACCTCCGTACTGGACCAGCTCCCCGCCGGCCGCTCCCCGATCGCCACCCACGTGGTGCCCGCCAAGGACAAGCCGCACTTCCTGGCCCGGGCCTGGGAGCGGGTCCGCGAGGAAGTGGAGAACGGCCACCAGGCGTACGTTGTCTGCCCGCGCATCGGCGACGGGGAGGACGAGAACGGCAAGGGAGCCAAGGGGTCGAAGTCGGCCGCGGCCAAGAAGAAGGCGGCGGCCGAGGACGACGGCGACCGGCGGCCCCCGCTCGCGGTGCTGGAGATCGCCGAGCAGCTCACCCGGGGCCCGCTCGCCGGGCTCTCGGTCGAGGTGCTGCACGGGCGGATGGACCCCGCCGACAAGGACGACGTGATGCGCCGCTTCACCGCCGGTGAGGTCAAGGTGCTGGTCGCCACCACCGTCATCGAGGTCGGCGTGAACGTCCCGAACTCCACCGTCATGGTCATCATGGACGCGGACCGCTTCGGTGTCTCCCAGCTCCACCAGCTCCGCGGCCGCGTCGGCCGTGGCTCCGCCCCCGGGCTGTGCCTGCTGGTCAGCGAGATGCACGAAGCCAGCCCCGCCCGCGCCCGGCTCGCGGCCGTCGCCGCCACCCTGGACGGCTTCGAGCTCTCCCGCATCGACCTGGAGCAGCGCCGGGAGGGCGACGTGCTCGGCCAGGCCCAGTCCGGTGTCCGCTCCAGCTTGCGGATGCTCGCGGTCATCGAGGACGAGGAGGTCATCACCCAGGCCCGGGAGGAGGCCACCCGCGTGGTCGCCGCCGACCCCGAACTCACGGAGCTGCCGGGCCTGCGGACCGCCCTGGACGCCCTGCTGGACACCGAGCGGGAGCAGTACCTGGAGAAGGGGTGACGGGCACGGCGACGGGCACGACCTATCGTGGAACACCTGCACCACCCGTTGCCCCGCTCACCGAAGGACCCCAGATGACCCGCGTGATCGCCGGAAGCGCCGGCGGGCGACGCCTCGCCGTACCGCCCGGCACCGGCACCCGCCCGACCTCGGACCGGATGCGCGAAGGACTCTTCTCCACCTGGGAGTCGCTGCACGGAGTGGAGGGGGCCCGCGTCCTCGACCTCTACGCCGGTTCCGGCGCCGTCGGCCTGGAGGCGCTCTCCCGCGGCGCGGCCCACGCGCTGCTGGTCGAGCCCGACGCCAAGGCCGCCAAGGCGATCAAGGACAACATCACGTCGGTCGGCCTGCCCGGCGCCGAATTCCGGTCCGGCAGGGCCGAGCAGATCGTGGCCGGCGCCGCGCACGGGGACCCGTACGACATGGTCTTCCTGGACCCGCCGTACGAGGTCGAGCACGCGCACCTCTGCGAGATCCTGCTCACACTCCGGTCCAATGGCTGGCTCACCGGCGACGCGCTCGTCACCGTGGAGCGCAGGACCCGCAGCGGGGCCTTCCCGTGGCCGGACGGCTTCGAGCCGCTGCGCTCCAGGAAGTACGGCGAGGGCACCCTTTGGTACGGTCGCGCCGCCTCCACCAGCGAAGAGTCATGAAGCCCGCACCCGGGAACGAGGGAATGCAGTTGCGCCGCGCCGTCTGTCCGGGGTCGTTCGACCCCATCACCAACGGACACCTCGACATCATCGGCAGGGCCTCGCGGCTCTACGACGTGGTCCACGTCGCCGTGATGATCAACCAGTCCAAGCAGGGGCTCTTCACCGTCGAAGAGCGGATCGAGCTGATCCGCGAGGCCACCGCCGGCTACGGCAACATCGTGGTCGAGTCCTTCCACGGACTGCTCGTCGACTTCTGCAAGCAGCGGGAGATCCCGGCCATCGTCAAGGGGCTGCGCGCCGTCAGCGACTTCGACTACGAGCTGCAGATGGCCCAGATGAACATGGGCCTGTCGGGCGTCGAGACGCTCTTCGTCCCGACCAATCCCACCTACAGCTTCCTGTCCTCCTCCCTGGTCAAGGAAGTGGCGGCCTGGGGCGGCGACGTCGCCCACCTGCTGCCCGCGCACGTGCACGCCGCGCTGCTGGAGCGGCTCCCCAGGCGCTGACCCGGCCGCCAGCGCCCCCTGACCGGGAGTCAGCCGGTGTCGGCTCCCGGGCCGGTGGCCTTACAGTCGTCCCGTCCGTCTCGGGAACCGCCCGGGGCCGAGAGAGTGCGAGCACCCATGGACGTGCAGAAGAAGCTCGACGAGATCGTCGCGGCCGTCGGCAGCGCCCGGTCCATGCCCATGTCGGCCTCGTGCGTGATCAACCGCGCCGAGCTGCTCGCCCTGCTCGAAGAGGTACGGGGCGCCCTGCCGGGCTCGCTGGCCCAGGCCCAGGAGCTCATCGGCGGCCGGGAGCAGATGGTCGAGGAGGCCCGCCGCGAGGCGGACCGGATCATCGAGTCGGCGCACGCCCAGCGCGGTTCGCTGATCTCCGACACCGAGGTCGCGCGGCGCTCCCAGGACGAGGCGGACCGGATCCTGGCGGACGCCCGCCGGGAGGCGGACGAGGTCAAGGCCGAGGCCGACGACTACGTCGACAGCAAGCTCGCGAACTTCGAGGTCGTGCTCACCAAGACGATCGGTTCGGTGGACCGGGGCCGCGAGAAGCTGCTCGGCCGCGGGGCCGGGCTCGACGAGCAGGGCTACCCCGACGCCGAGGCGCCCGAGCGCAGCCACGACCCGGAGACGCAGCGGCAGCAGGCGGACGCGTACGTGGACACCAAGCTGGCCACCTTCGAAGCGGTGCTCTCCAAGACCCTGGAGGCCGTCGGCCGGGGCCGCCAGAAGCTGCTGGGCCGCGTGGCCACCGACGACCTCGGCGCGCACATGGCCGCCCAGGACGCCGTCGGCTCCAGCCAGTCGCGCTCCTCCAGCGACGCGGACTTCCTGGCCGGGCTGGCCGAGCCGCAGGCGCCGCTGATCCCCGCACAGGCGCAGCCGGAACCGCAGCCCTCGTACGACGCCTACGCCTACCAGCAACCCGTACAGCAGGACGCGTACGCCTACCAGGACCCCTACTCCGGCTACCAGCAGCCCCAGCAGCAGCCCGACCCGTACGCGGTCTCGTACGAGCAGCAGCAGCCCGACCCCTACGGCGGCTACCAGCAGCAGCCCGTGCAGGACCAGCAGGCGGCCCTGGACGAGACCAGCTTCTTCGACACGAGCATGATCAATCTGGACCAGCTGCGTCAGTACGAGCAGGGGCGCTGAGCCCGTCCGGAACCTGGATTGGGCTCAGGGCGAAGCGGCGGGTATCCTGGCTCTTCGGTCGCGCGTATGCACCGCGATCCATGCTGCCCCCACGTGGCGGAAGTCTTGATCTTCAGCAGTCTCCAGTGATTTTGTGAAAGCGGGAACAGCCCTGAACACCCACCTCGACCACCGCAACCCTCTCGTGTTCGACACGCACGAGCTGGGTCGGCGTCCTGGTGCCATGCTGCGGCTGTCCCGTGAGATCGCGGCGCCGGCGGACCTCGGTCTCGCAGGTGTCATCGGAGTGCCCCAGGGCAACAAGCTGAACCTCAAGCTCCGGCTGGAGTCGGTCATGGAAGGGGTGCTTGTCACAGGCACCGTCCGTGGCTGGGCGACCGGGGAGTGCGTAAGGTGTCTGGAGGCCGTCGAGCGCGAGCTCAAGGCGGAGTTCCAGGAGATGTTCTCGTACCCTGACGCCGACGACCGGATCCGCTCCAAGGCGGAGCCGGCCGACGACGCCGAGGACGACGAGGACACACTCTTTCTCGAGGACGGCTTGTTCGACCTCGAATCCGTGCTGCGCGATGTGGTGGTGCTCGCACTGCCGCTGCAGCCGGTGTGCCGGGAGGATTGTCTCGGACTGTGCCCCGATTGCGGGCTCAGCCTGAACGACGACCCGGACCACCATCATGACGCCGTCGACATCCGTTGGGCGGCACTGCAGGGACTCGTCACCGATCAGGGCGTCGAGAAGGACAATATGAGCGGCACTGCCTCCGACGGAGTTCAGGGCGCCGCCGAGAAGCAGGAGAAGTAGCCGTGGCTGTTCCGAAGCGGAAGATGTCGCGCAGCAACACGCGCCACCGCCGGTCGCAGTGGAAGGCTGCGGTCCCCACCCTGGTTTCGTGTGAGCGTTGCCAGGAGCCGAAGCTCCAGCACATTGCGTGCCCGAGCTGCGGCACCTACAACAAGCGCCAGGTCCTCGAGGTCTGAGCGGCTGGTGAGAGGCGCAATGTCTGAGCTGTCCAACGCTGAGAAGCAGGCAGACAGTAAGAACGCGGCCTCGTCCCACGTGCTTCTGGAAGGGCGGCTCGGGTATCGACTCGAGTCCGCCCTTCTGGTGCGTGCGCTGACCCACCGCTCGTACGCGTACGAGAACGGCGGTCTGCCCACCAACGAACGCCTGGAGTTCCTCGGGGACTCCGTGCTGGGCCTGGTGGTCACGGACACGCTGTACACGACCCACCCCGACCTGCCGGAAGGCCAACTGGCCAAACTGCGGGCCGCGGTAGTCAACTCGCGTGCACTTGCCGAAGTCAGCCGCGGGCTCGAGCTCGGCTCCTTCATCCGGCTCGGCCGGGGCGAAGAGGGCACGGGTGGCAGGGACAAGGCCTCCATCCTCGCCGACACCCTTGAAGCGGTGATCGGCGCGGTCTACCTCGACCAGGGTCTCGACGCGGCCTCGGAGCTGGTTCACCGGCTCTTCGACCCGCTCATCGACAGGTCCTCGAACCTCGGTGCCGGCCTGGACTGGAAGACCAGTCTCCAGGAGCTCACGGCCGCCGAAGGTCTCGGGGTGCCCGAATACCTGGTCACCGAGACCGGCCCGGACCACGAGAAGACCTTCACCGCCGCCGCGCGCGTCGGTGGGATCTCTTACGGCACCGGTGTCGGGCGCAGCAAGAAGGAAGCGGAACAGCAGGCGGCCGAGTCCGCGTGGCGCGGTATCAGTACCGCGCCGGGCGAGCAGACTTCGGCGGCTGCCGGATCCACGGCCGCTCCGGCCGAGGGCGACGGGACGCCGACTCCCGCCGACCCGGACGCCTGATCCGTTCTTCCGGGAACTCCCCGCCCCGCCACCTGCTCCGGCAGGCGGCGGGGCGGACCCGTTTTCCGGCAAAGGCCCCCGCACGGCGGTCCGCGAGGGCCCGGTAGGCTCGGCGGCAGCGTCCCGCCCCGCACTCCCTCCGGAGGACCCCCGTGCCCGAGCTGCCCGAAGTCGAAGTGGTGCGGCGCGGGCTCGAGCGCTGGGTGGCCGGGCGGACCGTCACGGCCGTCGAGGTCCTGCACCCGCGCGCCGTACGCCGGCACGAGGGCGGCGGCGCCGATTTCGCGGCGCGGCTCACGGGGGAGACCTTCGCGGTACCGAGGCGGCGCGGCAAGTACCTGTGGCTGCCGCTGGAGGAGCGCGAGCACTCGGTGCTCGGGCACCTCGGGATGAGCGGGCAGCTCCTCGTGCAGCCGGAGGGCGCCCCCGACGAGAAGCACCTGCGCATCCGGATGCGGTTCGACGACGACGCCGGGACGGAGCTGCGCTTCGTCGACCAGCGGACCTTCGGCGGGCTGTCGCTGCACCCGTGCGTCCCCGACAGCGCGGAGGGGCTCCCCGACGTCATC
The DNA here is from genome assembly GCF_042888445.1 of Streptomyces sp. NPDC002886. Taxonomy (NCBI): domain Bacteria; kingdom Bacillati; phylum Actinomycetota; class Actinomycetes; order Kitasatosporales; family Streptomycetaceae; genus Streptomyces; species Streptomyces sp. NPDC002886. The sequence continues at coordinate 142,283 of NZ_JBIAPV010000003.1, read as the reverse complement.
GCGCACATCGCGCGGGACCCCCTGGACCCCCTGTTCGACGAAACGGCCTATCACCTGGCGCTGCGCGCCAAGCGCACCACCGTGAAGCGGGCACTGCTCGACCAGTCGCTGATCAGCGGGGTCGGCAACATCTACGCGGACGAATCGCTCTGGCGCGCCAAGCTGCACTACGAGCGCCCCACGGCCGCGCTCACCCGCCCCCGCAGCACGGAACTCCTCGGCCACGTCCGCGACGTCATGAACGAGGCGCTCGCCGTCGGCGGCACCAGCTTCGACAGCCTCTACGTCAACGTCAACGGCGAGTCCGGCTACTTCGACCGCTCGCTCGACGCCTACGGCCGGGAGGACGAGCCCTGCCGGCGCTGCGGCACTCCGATCCGGCGCAGGCCCTGGATGAACCGGTCGAGCTACTTCTGCCCGCGCTGCCAGCGGGTCTCGCGCGTGGCGTCGTAGGCGGACCTGGAAGAAAGCACTGCGGGCATGCTGCCCTCCAGCAGCCCGATGAGCGCGTCCACGCGCTCCGCGACCGATACGCCGAACGGGGTCAGCTCGTAGTCGACCCGGGGCGGGTTGGTCGGCTGGGCCTCCCGGTTGACGATGCCGTCGCGCTCCAGCGCGTGCAGGGTCTGGGAGAGCATCTTTTCGCTTATGCCGTCCACCCGGCGGCGCAGCTCGTTGAACCGGCACGGCCCCTTGGACAGGGCACCGACCGTGAGGCCGCCCCAGCGACCCGTGACGTGTTCCAGCGTCTCGCGGGACGGGCACGTGCGAGCGAACACGTCAAAGGCTTCGGAGGCCTGTTCGGGCACGCCGTCACCCTCTGTCTCGCCACACCCTGGAGTCTGCATGGTTTCAGCCTACTACTGCGCAGCGCCAGCCATCCAGGTTGCGCTTTCGAAAAGTTAGTGGTTACCTCTCTGTCGTTGCTTCACGCCGCACAGCGCCGTGTACCCCACGGTGTTTTCCGAGGGAGACCGTCTTGTCCGGAACCGATTTCACCCCCGTCGTCTCGATCGCCTACCACTCCGGCTACGGCCACACCGCTGTGATCGCCGAGGCCGTCAAGGTCGGCGCCGTCGTGGCCGGTGCGACCGTGCACCTGATCAAGGTCGACGAGATCGACGACGCGCAGTGGGAGCTGCTGACCGCGTCCGACGCGATCGTTTTCGGTGCCCCGACCTACATGGGCACCGCCTCCGGCGCTTTCCACGTCTTCGCCGAGGCCACCTCGAAGATCTGGTTCGCGGCCGGCTGGCAGGACAAGGTCGCCGCGGGCTTCACCAACTCCGGCTCCAAGTCCGGAGACAAGGGCAACACCCTCGACTACTTCCAGACCCTGGCCTCGCAGCACGGCATGAGCTGGGTCAACCTGGGCCTGAAGCCGGGCTGGAACTCCAGCACCGGTTCCGAGAACGACATCAACCGCCTCGGCTTCTTCGACGGCGCCGCGGCCCAGTCCAACGGTGACCAGGGCCCCGAGTTCGTCCACAAGGCCGACATCGCCACCGCCGAGCACCTCGGCGCCCGCGTCGCCGACCAGGCCCGTGTCCTGCTCGCGGGCCGCGCCGCCCTGGCCTCCGTCTCCGTCTGAGACAGGACCCGGGTGCCGGGCGCTGCCCGCCCGGCACGGGTGCGGTACGCGGAACGGGCGGGGGCACGGTCGGGCGCGGCGATATCCGCCGCACGTGACCGTGCCCCCGCCCGTTCCCGTTGCGGGGAGCCGCTGCTAGAAGCCGAAGTCCTGGGTCCACCAGGGGCCGCCGGCGGCGTTGTACATGCCGACGCCCAGGGTGCGGAACTCGCAGTTGAGGATGTTGGCCTTGTGGCCCGGGCTGTTCATCCAGGCCTTCATCACGGCCGCCGCGTCACCCTGGCCGCGGGCGATGTTCTCGCCGCCCATCCCCGATATGCCGGCCTTGGTGGCGCGGTCCCACGGGGTGTTGCCGTCGGGGTCGGTGTGGTCGAAGAAGCCCCGGACGGCCATGTCCTTGCTGAAGGCCCCGGCCAGCGCCGCCAGCGGCGGGTTCGCCCGGACGGGAACGCAGCCGGCCTGTGCGCGCTCCTGGTTCACCAGGGCGAGTACGGCGCTCTCCTCGGCGGAGTGGCCGGCCGAGGTGGGCGGGGCCGCCGGGACGGAGGTCTTCGGCGGGGAGGGCTTCGGCTTCGGCTTCACCGGGGTCGGGGTGGGGCTCGCCTCCGGGGTCTTCGCCGCCTTGGTGGAGGGGGAAGGAGAAGGGGAAGGGGAGGCCGACGGGGAAGGTGAGGCGGAGGGCGTGGGGGAGGCGGAAGGGGTGGCCGCTCCCGAGGGGGCCCGGCCGGAGAGGTTGGCGAGGCCGCCCTGCTGTTCCAGCGCGCTCTGGGTGCTCGGCGAGACCGGAGTCTTGGCCTTGGCGGCCGTGGTCTTCGCGTCGGAGCCCGCGGTCGTGACCCCTATGTAGGGGAAGGCGGAGCCGACCGGGACGAAGCCCGTGGTGACGGCCGCCGTGCCGAGGGCCACGGCCACGGATGCGCCGAGGAGACCGCCCCGCAGGGCGGCGCGGCGCTTGCCGCCGGGGCGCGGCGCGGCGTGGAGTCGGTGGCGTCCCATCGTGGCTCACCTTCCTGGGGTTGGGGTCAACGCTTCAAGATCAACCTTTACTCACCCAAATGGGTGAGCTCATTGCTGCGCGACTGTACGCCATGGCGGCAGGGGGCGAGGTGACCCGAATTTGTTTGCCCGGTTAGCGTTCAGGCATGAACGAAGATGTGCGGATGACCGCCTGGGTGCGCGGCCGTGTACAGGGAGTGGGCTTCCGCTGGTTCACCAGGGCGAACGCCATGGAGATCGGCGGACTGATCGGCTTCGCGCTCAACCTGGACGACGGGCGAGTACAGGTGGTGGCCGAAGGTCAACGTGAGAATTGCCACCGGCTCCTGGAGTGGCTGCACAGTGCCGACACGCCCGGGAACGTGGACGGGGTGACAGAGATCTGGAGCACACCGCGCGGCGGTTACGACGGGTTCGCGATCCGGTGAGCGATCGACTGATCATGTACTGAACACATCGCCGGATGGTCCGCATGCGGTCGGAACTGCGCATTCACCGCCGACGCGTTGCCGGCGTGACGGATCCGTGGAAGGCTCGGAGTCGAGGATGATCTCCATGCCCCTAGAGCGGGCCGGGATGCCCGCCGATACGGGGCGTGATCGTGTTGACCGTCAAACTTTTTGGTGAGACGCTGGAAGCCCCGCGCACCTGAGCTGTTTGGCAGTGCTGGCAGTACACAGTGTCAGCCAAAGATCGATGCAGTGACTGACAGTCGCTGCCGGACATCCGCGGGTGCGATTCCCTCACGACCCACACCGCTTCGGTCGGTCACTCAGTGTGGAGGACCATCCATCATGGCAAAGGCGCTTCTCGGTTACGTCGGCGGTTCCGACCCGCGACTCCTCGCCGAGATGCGACGGCTTCAGCAGCGCGTCCAGGACCTCGAGTCCGAGCTCGGACGAATCCAGTCCGAAAACGACGCTCTGAACGCGGCCGCCGCACAGCACGGAGACTCGCTGCTTGACAGCATCGACCTCGACGTACCCCAGGCGGAGCCTGCGCTCACCTGATCCGCGCTCCCTCGTCGCTCGATCTACGGAACCGCTTGATCTGCAAGGGACGCTTCGGCGTCCCTTCTTTCTTTCCGTTCTTCCCTACTCTGCTTTCCTCCGCCTTTCCCACCTCGGACAAGGCCGCCGGGCGGCGTTGCGCCAGGTGGGGGGCCCATTCCTTTAACGTCTGATGTGCCCTGCACCTTCATGGGCGAAACCGAACGTGAAAGGTAGAGTCCGGCGGCGTGCACCTCAAGTCCCTGACCCTGCGCGGCTTCAAATCCTTTGCTTCCGCGACCACCCTGCGCTTCGAGCCGGGCATCACCTGCGTGGTGGGCCCCAACGGCTCCGGCAAGTCCAATGTGGTGGACGCGCTCTCCTGGGTCATGGGGGAACAAGGGGCCAAGTCCCTGCGCGGCGGGAAGATGGAAGACGTCATCTTCGCCGGCACGACCGGCCGCCCCCCGCTCGGCCGCGCCGAGGTCTCGCTCACCATCGACAACTCCGACGGCGCGCTGCCCATCGAGTACGCCGAGGTCACCATCACGCGGATCATGTTCCGCGGCGGCAGCAGCGAGTACCAGATCAACGGCGACACCTGCCGCCTCCTCGACATCCAGGAGCTGCTCTCCGACTCCGGCATCGGCCGCGAGATGCACGTCATCGTCGGACAGGGACAGCTGGACTCCGTCCTGCACGCCGATCCGATGGGCCGCCGCGCCTTCATCGAGGAGGCGGCCGGAGTGCTCAAGCACCGCAAGCGCAAGGAGAAGGCGCTGCGGAAGCTGGACGCGATGCAGGCCAATCTCGCGCGCGTGCAGGACCTGGGCAACGAACTGCAGCGGCAACTGAAGCCCTTGGGCCGGCAGGCGGCGGTGGCCCGGCGGGCGGCCGTGATCCAGGCGGACCTGCGGGACGCGCGGCTGCGGCTGCTCGCCGACGACCTCGTCACGCTCAAGGGCGCGCTCGACGCGGAGATCGCGGACGAGGCGGCCCTGAAGGAGCGCAAGGAGGCCGCGGAGGCGCAGCTCGCGGTGGCGGTGCGGCGGGAATCCGAACTGGAGGAGGCCGTACGGGAACTCGCGCCCCGGCTCCAGCGGGCGCAGCAGACCTGGTACGAACTGTCCCAGCTCGCCGAGCGGGTGCGCGGGACGGTGTCGCTGGCGGACGCCCGGGTCACCTCGGCGTCGGCGCCGGCCGAGGAGGCCGGCCGGGACCAGCGGGACCCCGAAAGCATGGAGAAGGAGGCCGCGCGGATCCGCGAGCAGGAGGCGGAACTGACGGCCGCACAGGAGGCGGCCGCGCGGGCGCTGGAGGACACCGTCGCCCACCGGGCCGAGCTGGAGCGCGCGCTGGCCGACGAGGAACGGCGGCTACGGGACGTGGCGCGGGCCATCGCCGACCGGCGCGAGGCGCTGGCGCGGCTGACGGGCCGGCTCGGCGCGGCCCGCTCCCGCGCGGGCGCCGCCCAGGCGGAGATCGACCGGCTGGTGCTGGCGCGGGACGCGGCGCGGGCACGGGCGGAGGAGGCGCGCGAGGAGTACGAGGCGCTGGCACAGGAGGTCGGGGAGGAATCCCCGGGGGCGGCCGACGGCGCCGCCGGCTCCGGGCCGGGGGAGTACGAGGAGGCGCGGGCCGAGCTGGCGGCGGCGGAGGCCGGACTCGGGGAGGCTCGGGACGCGTTGGCCGCGGCGGAGCGGTCGCGGGCGGCGGTGTCGGCGCGGCGAGACGCCCTGGCGATGGGGCTGCGCCGCAAGGACGGCACGGCCGAGCTGCTCGCGGCGCGGCTGGAGGGGCTGCTCGGGCCGGCCGCCCGGCGGTTGTCCGTGACCCCGGGGTACGAGATCGCGGTGGCGGCGGCGCTGGGTGCGGCGGCGGACGCGGTGGCCGTCACGTCGACGGCGGCCGCGGCCGGGGCGATCCGGTACTTGCGGGAGGGGGACGCGGGGAGGGCGGCGTTCCTCATCGCGCCGGTCGCCTCCGGCGGCTCCGCGGCCGGGGCCGCAGTTCCGGGCCAGGCCCCGGCGCCGGACTCGGGGTCGGCCCCGGAAACCGGAGCCGGGTCGGCCGGCGGGGTCGGGCCGGGGGCCGCTTTCCCCCACCCCGCCCCTTCCCGAAACCGGGGCTCCGCCCCGGAACCCGCGTCTCCCGCGCCGGTGGGGCTGACCGTGCCGGGCTCCGGGCCTCAGGCGCTGGTGGACGGGGTGGTCGGTGCCGCGGAGCTCGTGCGGGGGGACGCCGAGGTCGTGCGGGCCGTGGCCTGGGTGTTGCGGGACTTCGTAGTCGTCGGGGGGCTCGACGAGGCCGAGGCGCTCGTTGCCGCGCGGCCGGAGCTGGTGGCCGTGACCGCCGAGGGGGACGTGCTCGGAGCGCACCTCGCGCACGGTGGCTCCGCCGGGGTGCCCAGCCTGATCGAGGTGCAGGCCGCCGTCGACGAGGCCGCGGCGGAGCTGGCCCGGCTGGACGGCCGGTGTCTGGTGCTGGCGGGGGAGAAGACGGACGCGGACGCGCGCCGGGTGACGGCCGGGGCCCGGGTCGAGGAGCTCGGGGAGCTCCGGCGGGCCGCCGAGCGGGCGCGGGCCGGGGTCGCGCAGCAGCTCGGGCGGCTCGCCGGGCAGGCGAAGGGGGCGCTGGGCGAAGCCGAGCGTGCCGCCGCGGCCGCGGCCACGGCGCAGGACGCGCTGGAGCAGGCGCTGGCCGACGTGGAGGAGTGTGCGGAACGGCTCGCCGTCGCGGAGGAGAGGCCTGCGGAGGAGGAGCCGGACACCTCGAGGAAGGACCGGCTCGCGGCCGACGGAGCGAACGCGCGGCAGACCGAGATGGAGGCCCGGCTGCAGCTCAGGACCCACGAGGAGCGGGTGAAGGGGCTCGCGGGCCGGGCCGATTCCCTCGACCGCGGGGCCAGGGCCGAGCGCGAGGCCCGGGCCAGGGCCGAGCGCCGCCGGGAACGGCTGCGGTACGAGGTGCGGGTGGCCGGGGCCGTCGCCGACGGAGCCCGTCAGCTGCTGGCGCACATCGAGGTGTCGCTGACCCGCGCCGTGGGGGAGCGCACGTCCGCCGAGCACGCGAAGGGCGTCCGCGAGCGCGAGCTCGACGAGGCCCGGGGGCTGGGCCGCGGCCTCAAGGGCGAGCTCGACAAGCTCACGGACTCGGTGCACCGGGGCGAGGTGCTCGGCGCCGAGAAGCGCATGCGGATCGAGCAGGTCGAGAGCCGTGCGCTGGAGGAGTTCGGGATGGCGGCGCAGGGGCTCGTCGCCGAGTACGGGCCCGACCAGCCGGTGCCGCCGAGCCCGTCCGCGGACGGGGAGGCTCCGGACGCGGACGCCGGGCCGGAACCCTTCGTGCGCGCCCGGCAGGAGAAGCGGCTGAAGGCGGCCGAGCGGGCCTACCAGCAGCTCGGCAAGGTCAACCCGCTGGCGCTGGAGGAGTTCGCGGCGCTGGAGGAGCGGCACAAGTTCCTCAGCGAGCAGCTGGAGGACCTGCGCAAGACCAGGGCCGACCTCCTCCAGGTCGTGAAGGAGGTCGACGAGCGGGTCGAACAGGTCTTCACGGAGGCCTACCACGACACGGCCCGCCAGTTCGAGGGGGTGTTCTCACGGCTGTTCCCCGGCGGCGAGGGCCGGCTGATCCTGACGGATCCGGACAACATGCTCACCACGGGCGTCGACGTCGAGGCGCGGCCTCCGGGCAAGAAGGTCAAGCGGCTGTCGCTGCTCTCGGGCGGCGAGCGCTCGCTGACCGCCGTGGCCCTGCTGGTCTCCATCTTCAAGGCGCGGCCCAGCCCGTTCTACGTGATGGACGAGGTCGAGGCCGCGCTCGACGACACCAACCTGCAGCGGCTGATCCGGATCATGGAGGAGCTGCAGGAGAGCTCGCAGCTGATCGTGATCACGCACCAGAAGCGGACCATGGAGGTCGCCGACGCGCTCTACGGGGTCTCGATGCAGGGCGACGGGGTGTCGAAGGTGATCAGCCAGCGCCTGCGGTGACGGAGCCGCCTGGTGCGGGTGGGTGCGGGTGGGCCGGCCGGGTGGGGCCCGGTGCGGTGGGATGACGGCTGGTCCGGGTGGCCTGGTGGCCGGGTGGCCGCGAGTGGAGCCCGGTGGGGTGTGGCCGGGCCCGTCCGGGGCAGGCGTGCCACCGATGGCCCTTCCGGGTGGTGCCCGATCTTGACCTGTGTGCCACTGGGAGGGATCACACCCTCAGCCCGTCCACCCCGCAGCCGGCACGCAGGAGCGCACCTTGAGCAGCAGCACGACGCGGCCCCAGGACCCTGGCGGCGGCCACGTATCCCAGCCCGACCACCTCGGGCACGTCATCTTCATCACCGCGGCCGCCGCCATGGGCGGATTCCTCTTCGGCTACGACAGCTCCGTCATCAACGGCGCCGTCGAGGCCATCCGCGACCGGTTCGACGTCGGCTCCGCCACGCTCGCCCAGGTGATCGCGGCCGCGCTGATCGGCTGCGCCCTCGGCGCGGCCACCGCCGGCCGGATCGCCGACCGGATCGGCCGCATCCGCTGCATGCAGATCGCCGCCGTCCTCTTCACGGCCAGCGCCATCGGATCCGCCCTGCCCTTCGCGCTCTGGGACCTGGCGATGTGGCGGGTCATCGGCGGCTTCGGCATCGGCATGGCGTCGGTGATCGGCCCCGCCTACATCGCGGAGGTCTCCCCGCCCGCCTACCGCGGCCGGCTCGCCTCGTTCCAGCAGGCCGCGATCGTCATCGGCATCGCCATCTCCCAGCTCGTCAACTGGGGGATCCTGAACCTCGCCGACGGCGACCAGCGCGGCAAGATCGGCGGCCTGGAAGCCTGGCAGTGGATGCTCGGCGTCATGGTCGTCCCGGCCGTGCTCTACGGGCTGCTCTCCTTCGCCATTCCCGAGTCCCCGCGCTTCCTGGTCTCGGCCGGCCGCATGGAGAAGGCCAAGACGGTCCTGCGCGAGGTCGAGGGGGAGGGCATCGACGCCGACGCCCGCGTCCGCGAGATCGACCGCGCCATCCACTCGGAGCAGAAGTCCACGTTCAAGGACCTCCTCGGCGGCCGCTTCGGCTTCCTGCCGATCGTCTGGATCGGCATCGGCCTCTCCGTCTTCCAGCAGCTCGTCGGCATCAACGTGATCTTCTACTACAGCTCCTCGCTGTGGCAGTCGGTCGGCATCGACCCGAGCTCCTCGTTCCTGTACTCCTTCGAGACCTCCGTCGTGAACATCATCGGTACGGTGATCGCGATGGTGTTCGTGGACCGCATCGGCCGCAAGCCCCTCGCGCTCATCGGGTCCGTGGGCATGGCGATCTCCCTCGCGCTCGCCGCGTGGGCCTTCTCCTACAAGGACACCAGCGGCGGCGACATCGCCCTCCCGCACGCCCAGGGGCTCGTGGCCCTCATCGCGGCCAACTTCTTCGTGCTCTTCTTCGCCCTCTCCTGGGGCGTGGTGGTCTGGGTCCTGCTCGGCGAGATGTTCCCGGGCCGCATCCGCGCCGCGGCCCTCGGGGTGGCGGCCGCCGCCCAGTGGATCGCCAACTGGGTCATCACCGTCTCGTTCCCGACGCTCTCGGACTGGAACCTGTCCGGGGCGTACGTGATCTACGCGGTCTTCGCCGTGCTCTCGATCCCGTTCATCCTCAAGTGGGTGCCGGAGACCAAGGGCAAGTCGTTGGAGGAGATGGGCTGACCGGCCCCGCCGACAGCCCCGCTCCACCCGCAGCGCGTACTGCCCTGTCTCAGTCCTTGAGGCGGGGCAGCACCTGTTCGCACAGCAGCTGCAGGCTGCGCCAGCCCTCGTCGATGGGCATCCCGCCGCACAGCGGGTGCAGCACCAGGTTCCCCGCCTCGCCGGCGCCGCGGGCGTACGCGACCGCCTCGTCGGGGGTCAGGATGCGGTAGACGCCCTCGGCGCGCAGCTCCGCCACCGTGCGCGCGCCCGACCGTACGGCGCTGCGGATGTCCTTGGACTGCCAGGAGGCGTACATCCCGGCCTCGTGCAGGAACCGCTCGCCGTACTGGTCCCACGCCCGGTCCGGGTCCTCGGCGATGTGCAGCAGCGGGGTCTCGGCCGCCGGCATCATGCAGAAGCCCTCCGTGCCGTACTCCGCGAGCTTCGCGTTGTAGTACGCCTCCAGCTCGGGCAGGTGCGCGCTCGGGAAGAACGGCAGCCCGAGGCGGGCCGCCCGGCGGGCCGCGGCCTCCGAGCTGCCGCCGACCAGGAGCAGCGGGTGCGGCTGGGTGAAGGGCCGCGGGGTGACCCGTACGGTCCGGCCGCGGAACTCGAACGGCTCGCCGGTCCACGCCTTCAGCAGGGTCTCCAGCAGCTCGTCCTGGAGCTTGCCGCGCCGGCCCCACTCCACGCCGTGCTGCTCGTACTCCTCGGGCCGGTAGCCGATGCCCGCCACCGTGACGAGGCGGCCGCCGCTGAGCAGGTCCAGTACCGCGATGTCCTCGGCCACCTTCAGCGGGTCGTACAGCGGGCCGATGATCGCCGAGACGGTGACGGCGATCCGGCGGGTGGCGCCGAAGACCGCGCCCGCGAAGGCGAAGGGGGAGGGCAGCCAGTTGTTGTCGGTGCCGTGGTGCTCCTCGGTCTGGATGGTGTCGATCCCGCGGTCGTCCGCGTACTTCGCCATCTCCAGGGCGGCCTTGTAGCGGGCGGAGAGGGTTTCCGGGGTGCCGTTCGGGTCGATGAGGTTGAACCGGGCCACGGTGATGGGCATGGAGAAGTCCCCCTTCGCCGGAGGTGGGTGGGCGGGCGAAGGGGGACGTTAGCTGACGCAGCGTCAGTTGGACAGGGATCCGGCGGGGACCCGCTCCTCGGCGGTGGCGGCAGCGGCAGGGGCCGGGGTCGCCGGGGCGGCCTCCGCGGCCGCCGGGGTGCGCGGCAGGACCGCGTACAGCAGGGCCGAGGTGACGATGCCCGCCGCCCAGCCCAGGCCGTTCTGCCCGATCCAGGTGGTGGCCAGCGGGCCGCTGAACCAGTCGACCTTCGTGAACAGCAGGCCCACCACCAGGGCGAGGCCCCAGGCGGTCATGGCCTGCCAGGCGAAACCGCCCTTGTACCAGTACGCGCTGGTCCGCGTGGTGTCCAGGAGCGCGGCCCCGTCGTAGGACGGGCGGCGCAGCATGTCCACGCCGAAGACGCCGATCCAGGCGGAGAAGGCCACGGCCAGCAGGGTCAGGAAGGAGATGAACGAGCCGAAGAAGCTGGTCGCGACCACCATGAGCAGGAAGCCGAAGACCAGGCTGATGACGGCGTTGACGCTGACCGCCGCCGCGCGCGGGACCTTGATGCCGAGGGTCTGGGCGGTGAAGCCCGCCGAGTACATGGACATCGAGTTGATGAGCAGCATGCCGATGAGGGCGATCAGCAGGTACGGGACCGCGATCCAGATCGGCAGCAGTTCGCCGATGAAGGACACCGGGTCCTGCGCGGTGGCCAGGTCGGGGGTGGCGACCGCCATCACCGCGCCCATGAGCACCATCGGGATCACCACGACGGCCGCGCCGCCGATGGTCGCGCCGACCATGCCCTTGGCGGAGGCGGTACGGGGCAGGTAGCGGGTGAAGTCCGGGCCGGAGGGGACCCAGCTGATGCCGCCGGCCGCGATGGTGCCGATGCCCGCGATCATCATCGCGGTGGAACCGGCGGGCTTGTCGAAGACGGCGGACCAGTCGGTCTCCGCGATCAGGTAGCCGAGCACGAGCACGCTGAAGGCGCCGAAGAGGTACGTGGACCACTTGGAGCAGACGCGCAGCGCGTTGATGCCGAGCCCGGAGACCAGGAAGGTGCAGCCGACGAAGAAGAGCAGGGTGACGACGATGAGCGCGGTGTTCTTCTTGACGCCGAAGACCAGGTCCAGGACGGTCAGGACGGCGTAGGCGCCGCTGACCGCGTTGATGGTCTCCCAGCCCCAGCGGGCGACCCAGATCAGGGCGCCGGGGAAGAGGTTGCCGCGCTGGCCGAAGACGGCCCGGGAGAGCGCCATGCCGGGGGCGCCGCCGCGCTTGCCCGCGATGGATATGAGTCCGACGATCCCATAGGAGACGATGGGGGCGGCGATCGCGACGACGAGCACCTGCCAGATGTTCAGCCCGTTGAAGATGACGAGACCGGCGCCCATGGTCAGCAGCAGCACGCTGATGTTGGCGGCGACCCAGGTCGGGACGAGCTCACGGACCCGGCCGCGGCGCTCGGCGTCCGGGACGGGCTCCAGTCCGCGCGACTCGACGGCGGTCTCGGCAGGCATAGGTGTACTCCGTGGGGGAGGGGCGGGGCGTGGGGGACTGCTCATCATCGTAGATTTGCCGCAAAAAGCACAAACAGAGGCTTACGTCCTGGTGTGAACCTCCAGGGTCCCCGGCTCGGCGCGCGCGTGGCCGATACTGGGGAGGTTATGGAAATCCTCATCCTTGCCGTAGTCATCGCCCTGGTCGCGGTCGGTGCGATCAGCGGGCTCGTGGTCAGCAGCCGCAAGAAGAAGCAGCTGCCCCCCACGGCCCCGCCCAGCACGCCGACCATCACTGCCCCGCCCGCCGAACCGCAGGTGGGGGAGGACGCCGCACCGACGGCGGAAGAACCGCGCCGCACGATCGAGGAGGTCGTCCTCCCCGACGCGGAGGACGCCCTCGCATCGCCGGTCGCGGTCGAGGACCCGGTCGTCGAGGCTCCGCCCGCCCCCGAGATCGAGGTGCCCGAGCCCACCGCCGGCCGCCTGGTCCGGCTGCGCGCCCGCCTCGCCCGGTCGCAGAACACGCTCGGCAAGGGGCTGCTCACGCTGCTCTCCCGCGAGCACCTCGACGAGGACACCTGGGAGGAGATCGAGGAGACCCTCCTCATCGCCGACGTCGGTGTCGCGCCGACCCAGGAGCTGGTGGACCGGCTCCGCGAGCGCGTCAAGGTGCTCGGCACCCGCACCCCCGCCGATCTGCGCGCCCTGCTGAAGGAGGAGCTGGTCGCGCTCCTCGGTACCGACTTCGACCGCGCGGTGAAGACCGAGAGCGGCGTGGACACCCCCGCCGTGATCATGGTCGTCGGCGTGAACGGCACCGGCAAGACCACCACCACCGGCAAGCTCGCCCGCGTGCTCGTCGCCGACGGCCGCAGCGTCGTGCTCGGCGCCGCGGACACCTTCCGCGCCGCCGCCGCCGACCAGCTCCAGACCTGGGGCGACCGGGTCGGGGCGCGCACCGTGCGCGGCCCCGAGGGCGGCGACCCGGCCTCGATCGCCTACGACGCGGTCAAGGAGGGCATCGCCGAGGGCGCCGACGTGGTGCTCATCGACACGGCGGGCCGGCTGCACACCAAGACCGGCCTCATGGACGAGCTCGGCAAGGTCAAGCGCGTCGTGGAGAAGCACGGCCCGCTCGACGAGATCCTGCTCGTCCTGGACGCCACCACCGGGCAGAACGGCCTGACCCAGGCCCGCGTCTTCGCCGAGGTCGTGGACATCACCGGCATCGTGCTGACCAAGCTCGACGGCACCGCCAAGGGCGGCATCGTCATCGCCGTCCAGCGCGAGCTCGGCGTACCGGTCAAGCTCATCGGTCTCGGTGAGGGCGCGGACGACCTGGCGCCCTTCGAGCCGGAAGCCTTCGTCGACGCCCTGATCGGCGACTGAACGCCCCCGCCGCTCCTACGCCGGCCAGTGCCCCCGAGGTCCCAGGACCCGGGGGCGCTGCCATGCGCGGAGCAGGGAGAGGGGCTACGCGCGGCGCAGCCGGTGGCACAGGTAGGCGAGGGTGCCCAGCAGAAGGCGGGCCTGCGGCGGGTCCCCGGCCGAGTCCAGCGCCGGCGGGCGCAGCCAGCTCACCGGGCCGAGGCCCGCGAAGTCCGAGGGCGGGGCGGTGACGTAGGAGCCCTGGCCCAGTGCGCGCAGATCCAGATCGGCGTCGTCCCAGCCCATCCGGTACAGCAGCTGCGGCAGCCCGGCCGCCGCCCCCGTGGCGACGAAGAACTGGGCCCGGCCGTCCGGGGTCGCGGTCACCGGGCCGAGCGGCAGCCCCATCCGCTCCAGCCGGACCAGCGCGCGGCGCCCGGCCTCCGCGGAGACCTCGATGACGTCGAAGGAGCGCCCGACGGGGAGCAGCACGGCGGCTCCCGGGTACCCGGTCCAGGTCTCGGTGACCTCGTCGAGGGTGGCGCCGGCCGGGACCGTGGGAGCGAGGGCCAGCGGATGCGCCCCCGGCGCACCGCAATTCGTATGACCGCAGGAACAGTCGCGGGCCGGCCCCGCTGCCCGGGCGCCGGGGACCACGTCCCAGCCCCACAGTCCGGTGTACTCCGCCACCGTCGTGCACTCCGACGTCCGGCCGCGGCGCCGAGCGCCGGAACGGAACTCCTTGGTGCCGCGGCTGCCGCCGATCGTGAAGCCCATGCCCATGCCCCCTCCAACGGGTCGGACGTGCCGGTGGTTACGACCTCGGCCGGTTGTGTTGGCTGCCCGGATGACCGGCGCACTCCGTGACGCGCACGCCCCGGCGCACTCCTGTCCATCCGATCGGTCTCGCCTTCGTGTCAAGTGAATCGCGCCTGGCGGGTGGCGAGTTCATTCGAAGGGGTGGCGAATGGTGGCGTTTCCGGGATCGACCTCGCCGAAGGGGTGATCGTAGGATTACTTTCGGTGCACGAAGCGCGATGAGGAGACGGGTTCGCGGGTAGGGCGCGGGTATGCCGGAGGCATGCGTGAAGGACCTGTGAAGACCGTTTCCCGGCAGGGTTTCGTGTGGAAGAGACTGACGGATGGGGGGCGTTCCAGTGAGCGGCAACGGCGCAAGCGGAACGAGTGCGGAGTCCGGCGTGGAGTCCGACGTGTCGCAGGGCGCCACCGTCCGCAACGAGCAGCTGACGTCCTGGTTCGTCCGCAGCGGCTGGTCCAAGGGCGAGCTCGCCCGCCAGGTCAACCGCCGTGCCCGCCAGATGGGCGCCCACCACATCAGCACGGACACCTCGCGGGTCCGGCGCTGGCTCGACGGCGAACAGCCCCGCGAGCCCGTCCCGCGCATCCTGTCCGAGCTCTTCTCCGAACGCTTCGGCTCCGTCGTCGCCATCGAGCACCTCGGCCTGCGCACCGCCCACCAGACCCCCTCCGTCTCCGGCGTCGACCTGCCCTGGGCCGGACCGCAGACCATCGAGCTCCTCGGCGAGTTCTCCCGCAGCGACCTGATGCTGGCCCGCCGCGGCTTCCTCGGGACCTCGCTCGCCCTGTCCGCCGGCCCCGCCCTCATCGAGCCCATGCAGCGCTGGCTCGTACCGGTCCCGGCCGCCGACCCGGGGCCCCGGGAGGCGGGGCCGACGGGCGCCCTGAGCGGCCACCGGCCGCCCCGGCTCTCCGAGCCCGAGGTGGACCTCCTCGAAGCCACCACCGTGATGTTCCGCCAGTGGGACGCCCAGTGCGGCGGCGGACTGCGCCGCAAGGCCGTGGTGGGCCAGCTCCACGAGGTCACCGACCTGCTCCAGGAGAACCACCCGGCCCCGGTCATGAAGCGGCTCTTCAAGGTCGCCGCCGAACTCGCCGAACTCGCCGGCTGGATGAGCTACGACATCGGCCTGCACCCCACCGCGCAGAAGTACTTCGTCCTCGCGCTGCACGCCGCGAAGGAGGGCGGGGACAAGCCCCTGGGCTCGTACATCCTCTCCAGCATGAGCCGCCAGATGATCCACTTGGGCCGCCCCGAGGACGCCCTGGAGCTCATCCACCTGGCCCAGTACGGCAGCCGCGACTGCGCGGGGCCCCGTACGCAGGCGATGCTGTATGCGATGGAGGCCCGCGCCTACGCCAACATGGGCCAGCCCAGCCGCTGCAAGCGGGCCGTGCGGATGGCCGAGGACACCTTCTCCGACGTCGGCTTCGACGCCGAGCCCGAGCCCGACTGGATCCGCTTCTTCTCCGAGGCCGAGCTCAACGGCGAGAACTCCCACTCCTACCGGGACCTGGCCTACGTCGCGGGCCGCAGCCCCATGTACGCCTCCCTCGCCGAGCCGGTCATGCAGCGTGCCGTCGAGCTCTTCGAGAAGGACGAGGAGCACCAGCGCTCCTACGCACTCAACCTGATCGGCATGGCCACCGTGCACCTGCTCCAGCGCGAGCCCGAGCAGGCCACCGTCCTCGCCGGCCGCGCCCTCGACGTGGCGGGAAAGGTGCGGTCGGAACGGGTGAACACCCGGCTGCGCAAGACCGTCGACACCGCCGCGCGTGAGTACGGCGACGTCGCCGACGTGGTGCGGCTCACCGACCACCTCGCCTCCCGCCTCCCCGAGGCCGCGGAGGCCGTCTGACGGCCACCCGGCCGCCCCAAGGCCCCCGGCCGCGGCAGTCACCCCGTGAAGCCCGATCAGGCTCCCCCAGCCAGGTTCCCCGGGTCATCGCCGCGGCCGGGTTTCCCCCGCCACCTCCATGAACCACTCGTTCATGGAGGCGTAACACGCCAGACCTCTTCGTCATCGACGCGAAACACCCAGCGGCGCCGCCGGAAACCGGCCTGCGCGAATCTCAGGGCCAATAACCGGCCAGCCCCCGGGCCGGAACACCCTCAGGCCTGATTCACGAACCAGCGCCGCTCAGGTTTTCACGATCGCCCGCACGCGAACGTACCGACGACGAGGAGACGCCGATGGCATCAGCCATCACGACCCTCGCGGCAGACGCCCCCACGCTGTCTTCCGCGAACACCGGGTTCATGCTCATCTGCTCCGCCCTGGTCATGCTGATGACCCCGGGACTCGCCTTCTTCTACGGAGGCATGGTCCGCGTCAAGAGCAGCCTCAACATGCTGATGATGAGCTTCATCAGCCTCGGGATCGTCACGATCCTCTGGGTCCTCTACGGATTCAGCCTCGCCTTCGGCGCCGACTCCGGCTCGCTCATCGGCTGGACCTCCGACTACGTGGGACTCAGCGGCATCGGCATCACCGAGCTGTGGGACGGCTACACCATCCCCGTCTACGTCTTCGCCGTCTTCCAGCTCATGTTCGCGATCATCACCCCGGCGCTGATAAGCGGTGCCCTGGCCGACCGCGTCAAGTTCAGCGCGTGGGCGCTGTTCATCACCCTCTGGGTCACCATCGTCTACTTCCCCGTCGCCCACTGGGTGTGGGGCGCCGGCGGCTGGCTCTTCGAGCTCGGCGTCATCGACTTCGCGGGCGGCACCGCCGTCCACATCAACGCGGGCGCCGCGGCCCTCGGCGTGATCCTGGTCATCGGCAAGCGCGTCGGGTTCAAGAAGGACCCCATGCGCCCGCACAGCCTCCCGCTCGTGATGCTCGGCGCCGGCCTGCTGTGGTTCGGCTGGTTCGGCTTCAACGCGGGCTCCTGGCTCGGCAACGACGACGGCGTCGGCGCGGTCATGTTCGTCAACACGCAGGTCGCCACCGCCGCCGCCATGCTCGCCTGGCTCGGCTACGAGAAGCTGCGCCACGGCTCCTTCACCACCCTCGGCGCCGCCTCCGGCGCGGTCGCGGGCCTCGTCGCCATCACCCCCTCCGGCGGCTCCTGCTCCCCGCTCGGCGCGATCGCCATCGGCGCCATCGCCGGTGTCGTGTGCGCCATGGCCGTCGGCCTGAAGTACAAGTTCGGCTACGACGACTCCCTCGACGTGGTCGGCGTCCACCTCGTCGGCGGTGTCATCGGCTCCCTGCTCGTCGGCTTCTTCGCCACCGGCGGGGTCCAGTCCGACGCGGCCGGCCTCTTCTACGGCGGCGGTCTGGAGCAGCTCGGCAAGCAGGCCATCGGAGTCTTCTCCGTCCTGGCCTACTCTCTCGTGGCGTCCGCGGTGCTCGCCTTCCTGCTCGACAAGACGATCGGGATGCGGGTCCCCGAGGACGACGAGGTCTCCGGCATCGACCAGGTCGAACACGCCGAGACCGCCTACGACTTCAGCGGAGCCGGCGGCGGTTCCTCCTCCCGGAGCACCGCCGTTCCCGCCCCCGTTGCCGCCGCGAGCAAGAAGGTTGACGCATGAAGCTCATCACCGCGATCGTGAAGCCGCACCGGCTCGACGAGATCAAGGAAGCCCTGCACCGCTTCGGAGTCCAGGGGCTCACCGTCTCCGAGGCCAGCGGCTACGGCCGCCAGCGCGGACACACCGAGGTCTACCGGGGCGCCGAGTACACCGTGGACCTCGTACCGAAGATCCGCATAGAGGTGCTCGTCGAGGACGGCGACGCGGAAGACGTGATGCGGATCGTCGTCGACGCCGCCCAGACCGGCAAGATCGGCGACGGCAAGGTGTGGAGCATCCCCGTGGACTCGGTCATCCGGGTCCGCACCGGCGAACGTGGCGCTGACGCGCTCTAGGTGATGGGAACCTCTGGGTGACGAGCGTCGAAGAGACCACTGACGGCGGCAACACCGCCGACCAGGGACCCAGCGGGTACGCCGCGGCCCGGCTGCGACTCCTCCAGGAGGAGTCGCGGTCCGGGCCTTCCCGGCGTTCCGCCCTGGCCGCCCTGACCGACGACTGGCTGAGGGCGCTGTTCGCCACCGCCGTGAAGGAGACGGGCGTGCGGGGCGCCGCCCTCGTCGCCGTCGGCGGCTACGGCCGCGCCGAACTGTCCCCGCGCAGCGACCTCGACCTGGTCCTGCTGCACGACGGAAAGGCCGAACCGCGCGCCCTGGCCACCCTGGCCGACCGGCTCTGGTACCCCGTCTGGGACCTCGGCGTCGCCCTCGACCACTCGGTGCGCACCCCCGGCGAAGCCCGCAAGACCGCCGCCGAAGACCTCAAGGTGCACCTCGGACTGCTCGACGCCCGGCCCGTCGCCGGCGACGCCGGGCTCCTCGCGGGACTGCGCACCTCCGTGCTGGCTGACTGGCGCAACCACGCCGCCAAGCGCCTTCCCGAGCTGCACTCCCTGTGCCGCGAGCGGGCCGAGCGTGCCGGGGAGCTCCGCTTCCTGCTGGAACCCGACCTCAAGGAGGCCCGCGGGGGACTGCGCGACGTCACCGCGCTGCGGGCCGTAGCCGCGTCCTGGCTGGCCGACGCCCCCCGCGAGGGGCTCGCCGAAGCCCGGCGCCGGCTGCTCGACGCCCGGGACGCGCTGCACCTGGTGACGGGCCGCGCCACCGATCGGCTCTCCCTCCAGGAGCAGACGCCGGTCGCGGCGCAGCTCGGTCTGCTCGACGCCGACGCCCTGCTCAGGGAGGTCTACGAGGCCGCGCGGGTGGTCTCGTACGCCGGTGACGTGACCTGGCGCGAGGTCGGGCGCGTGCTCCGGGCCCGGTCGGCCCGCCCCCGGCTGCGCGGGCTGCTCGGCACCCGCGGCTCCGTACCGGAGCGGGCTCCGCTCGCCGAAGGCGTCGTCGAGTCCGACGGCGAGGCCGTACTGGCCCTGGCCGCGCGGCCCGACCGGGACCCGGTGCTGCCCCTGCGCTTCGGCGCGGCCGCCGCCCAGGCGGGACTGCCCGTCTCGCTGCACGCCGTACGGCGGCTCGCGGCGCAGGCGAAGCCGCTGCCGGTGCCGTGGCCGGCCGAGGCCCGGGAGCAGCTGCTGACCCTGCTGGGCGCGGGGGAGCCGACGGTGGCCGTGTGGGAGGCGCTGGAGGCCGAGGGGATCATCACGAAGCTGCTGCCCGACTGGGAGCGGGTGCGGTGCCGGCCGCAGCGCAACCCGGTGCACACCTGGACCGTGGACCGGCACCTCGTCGAGACGGCCGTCCGGGCCTCGGAGCTGACCCGCCGGGTGGGCCGCCCCGACCTCCTCCTGATGGCCGCGCTGCTGCACGACATCGGCAAGGGCTGGCCCGGCGACCACTCCGTGGCCGGCGAGACCATCGCGCGCGACATGGCACTGCGGGTGGGCTTCGACGCGGAGGACGTCGCCGTGCTGGGCGTGCTCGTACGCCACCACCTGCTGCTGATCGACACCGCCACCCGGCGCGACCTGGACGACCCGGCGACCGTCAAGGCGGTCGCGGAGGCGGTCGGGTCGCCCGGCACGCTGGAGATCCTGCACGCGCTGACGGAGGCCGACGCGCTGGCCACCGGCCCGGCGGCGTGGAGCGCGTGGCGCGGCTCGCTCGTGGCCGACCTGGTCGCCCGGGTCGCCGCCGTGCTGCGCGGGGTCGCCCCGGCGGTGACGGAGCTGGAGATCCCGACCACCGAGCAGGAGCGCCTCGCGGTGGAGGCGCTGCGCACCGGGGAGGCGGTCCTGGCCCTGCACGCCCGCCAGGAGGAGGACGCGGTCGGCGTGGAACTGGTGGTGGCCGTCCCCGACCAGCCGGGGGTGCTGCCTGCGGTGGCCGGCGTACTGGCCCTGCACCGGCTCACCGTGCGTGCGGCCGACCTGCGCTCGATGGAGCTCCCGGAGCAACTGGGCGAGGTACTGGTCCTGCGCTGGCGGGTGGCGGCGGAGTACGGCTCCCTGCCGCAGGCCGCACGGCTGCGCACCGACCTGGTGCGGGCCCTGGACGGCTCGCTGGACGTCCCGGCGAAGCTGGCGGACCGCGAGGCGGCGTACCCGCGCCGGCGCGGGGTGGTCCCGCCGCCGCCCCGGGTCGCGGTGATGCCCGAGGTCTCCTCCCTGGCCACGGTCCTGGAGGTGCGCGCTCCCGACGCGGTCGGGCTGCTGCACCGGATCGGGCGGGCGCTGGAGTCCTCCGGGGTCAGGGTCCGCAGCGCGCACGTCTCGACGCTCGGCGCGAACGCGGTGGACACGGTCTACGTGGTCGACGCGGACGGCAAACCCCTCGCAGGCCCGGCGGCGACCGCCCTGGCGGGGGCGGTCCAGGCGGCCCTGGCGTAGCGGGGGCGTCCGCTGCGCGGGGCCGTCCCCGCGCGGCGGACGTCGTACGGGCCCGGCCCGGAGGGGGAAAGCCGCCCGCAGGGCCAGGGGGGTGGCGCGGCCCGATACCCTGGGGACGACCACACGCCCCCTGACCCGAGGAATCGCGACCACCGTGTTCGATACGCTTTCCGACCGCCTCAGCGCGACCTTCAAGTCCCTCCGGGGCAAAGGCCGCCTCTCCGAGCAGGACATCGACGCTGCGGCGCGGGAAATCCGTATCGCCCTCCTCGAGGCCGACGTCGCCCTCCCGGTCGTCCGCTCCTTCATCGCGAACGTCAAGGAGCGCGCCCGCGGCGAAGAGGTCTCCAAGGCCCTGAACCCGGGCCAGCAGGTCCTCAAGATCGTCAACGACGAGCTGGTCTCCATCCTCGGCGGCGAGACCCGGCGGCTGCGCTTCGCCAAGACCGCGCCCACCGTGATCATGCTCGCCGGCCTCCAGGGTGCCGGTAAGACCACCCTCGCCGGAAAGCTCGGTCTGTGGCTGAAGGGGCAGGGCCACACCCCGCTCCTCGTCGCCTGTGACCTCCAGCGCCCCAACGCCGTCAACCAGCTCTCGGTCGTGGCCGAGCGGGCCGGCGTGGCCGTCTACGCACCCGCCCCCGGCAACGGCGTCGGTGACCCGGTCCAGGTCGCCAAGGACTCCATCGAGTACGCGCGGACCAAGCAGTACGACGTCGTGATCGTCGACACCGCCGGCCGCCTCGGCATCGACCAGGAGCTGATGCAGCAGGCAGCGGACATCCGCGACGCCGTCAGCCCGGACGAGATCCTCTTCGTCGTCGACGCCATGATCGGCCAGGACGCGGTCAACACCGCCGAGGCCTTCCGCGACGGCGTCGGCTTCGACGGCGTCGTGCTCTCCAAGCTCGACGGCGACGCCCGAGGCGGTGCGGCGCTCTCCATCGCGCACGTCACCGGCAAGCAGATCATCTTCGCCTCGAACGGCGAGAAGCTCGACGAGTTCGACGCCTTCCACCCGGACCGCATGGCGGGCCGGATCCTCGACATGGGTGACATGCTCACCCTGATCGAGCAGGCCGAGAAGACCTTCAGCCAGGCCGAAGCCGAGAAGATGGCGGCCAAGCTGCAGAAGGGGCCCAAGGAGTTCACGCTCGACGACTTCCTGTCCCAGATGGAGCAGGTCCGCAAGATGGGCTCCATCTCCAAGCTGCTCGGCATGCTCCCGGGCATGGGGCAGATCAAGGACCAGATCAACAACATCGACGAGCGCGACGTGGACCGCACCGCCGCGATCATCAAGTCGATGACCCCGGCCGAGCGCCAGGACCCGCACCTCATCAACGGCTCGCGCCGCGCCCGTATCGCCAAGGGCTCGGGCACCGAGGTCAGCGCCGTCAAGTCGCTCGTCGAGCGGTTCTTCGAGGCCCGCAAGATGATGTCCCGCATGGCCCAGGGCGGCGGCATGCCGGGCATGCCGGGCATGCCCGGGATGGGCGGCGGCCCCGGCCGGCAGAAGAAGCAGGTCAAGCAGGCCAAGGGCAAGCGCAAGAGCGGGAACCCGATGAAGCGCAAGGAAGAAGAGGCCGCGGCAGCCGCGCGCCGCGAGGCCGGTCCGGAGGCGATCGAGCCCGCCGCCGGCGGCAACCCGTTCGGACTTCCCACCGGGGGCGCCCAGCCCGGTCAGGACTTCGACCTTCCGGACGAGTTCAAGAAGTTCATGAAGTAGCAGTGCGTCACGCGGCACCGTGACGTAGCAGTACGGAGCCACGCGAGCCCCGGCCGGACCACTCCGGCCGGGGCTTCGCCGTGTGGCCCGCCGCCAGGGGCGATGGTCCGGTTTGTCGCTTATGGTCGGCCGGGAGGACGGCAGAAGGAGGCCTACGTGCCCAGCCCCACCCCCGTACCGCCCCGCGACCGGGCCGATACGCCCTGGCGCTCCGAAGGCGCACCGCCCGCCCCGCCGCCCAAGAAGCGGATGCCCGGCGGCTGGCGCGGCCTGATCCTCACCGCCCTGATCGTCTACCTGATCACCAACCTGGTGCTCTCCTTCTTCAACGAGGGCGACGAGCCGACGATCTCGTACACGGAGTTCAGCAAGCAGGTCGCGAACGGCAACGTCTCGAAGATCTACTCCAAGGGCGACGCCATCCAGGGCGAGCTGAAGGCGGAGCAGCCCAAGCCGGACGGGGACAAGGGCGACTACAAGAAGTTCGTCTCCCAGCGGCCCGCCTTCGCCGACGACGACCTGTGGGCCAACCTCACCAAGCAGAACGTCGTCGTCACGGCCTCCCCGGTCGTCGAACAGCGCAGCTTCCTGGCCAATCTGCTGATCTCGCTGGCCCCGATGCTGCTGCTCGTCCTCCTGTGGGTGGTCATCGCCCGCCGGATGGGATCGGCGATGGGCGGCGGCGGCATGGGCGGGCTCGGCCGCAAGACGCCGCCCAAGCCCGTCGAGCTGGAGGGCGCCAAGCGCACCACCTTCGAGGACGTGGCCGGCATCGACGAGGTCGAGGGCGAGCTCAACGACGTCGTGGACTTCCTGAAGAACCCGGACGAGTACCGCAAGATGGGCGCCCGCATGCCCGGCGGCGTCCTGCTCGCCGGCCCGCCCGGCACCGGCAAGACCCTGCTCGCCCGCGCGGTGGCCGGCGAGGCCGGGGTGCCGTTCTTCTCCGCCTCCGCCTCCGAGTTCATCGAGATGATCGTCGGCGTCGGCGCCTCCCGGGTCCGCGAACTCTTCACCGAGGCCCGCAAGGTGGCCCCCGCGATCATCTTCATCGACGAGATCGACACCATCGGGCGGGTGCGCGGCGGCGGCGCGGCCATGGGCGGCCACGACGAGCGCGAGCAGACCCTGAACCAGATCCTCACCGAGATGGACGGCTTCTCCGGCTCCGAGGGCGTGGTCGTCCTCGCCGCGACCAACCGGGCCGACGTGCTGGACCCGGCGCTGACCCGGCCGGGCCGCTTCGACCGCACCGTCATGGTCTCCCCGCCCGACAAGGCCGGCCGCGAAGCCATCCTGCGCATCCACACCAGGGACATCCCGCTGGCCGCCGGAGTCGACCTCGCGCAGATGGCCCGTACGACCCCGGGCATGACCGGAGCCGAACTGGCCAACCTCGCCAACGAGGCCGCCCTGCTCGCCGTGAAGCGCCAGCAGAAGGAGGTCACCCAGACGGACCTCTCCGACGCGCTGGAGAAGGTCCAGCTGGGCGCCGAGCGGCCGCTGGTCATGCCGGACGAGGAGCGCCGCCGTACCGCGTACCACGAGAGCGGTCACGCCCTGCTGGGCATGCTCCAGCCCGGCGCCGACCCCGTCCGCAAGATCACCATCGTGCCGCGCGGGCGGGCGCTCGGGGTCACCCTCTCCACCCCGGAGGCCGACCGGTACGCCTACACGGAGGAGTACCTGCGCGGCCGCATCATCGGGGCCCTGGGCGGCATGGCCGCCGAGCAGGTGGTCTACGAGGTCATCACCACCGGCGCGGAGAACGACCTCGAACAGGTCACCAACATCGTCCGGGGCATGGTCGGCCGCTGGGGCATGAGCGAGCGCATCGGCCGCCTCACCGCCATCCCCTCGGACGGACAGAGCCCCTACGGCCTCTCCGCCGCGCCCGCCACCCTCGACGCGGTGGACCACGAGATGCGCCGGATCGTCGACGAGTGCTACGAGAAGGCCTGCCGCCTGCTCGTCGAGAACCGCGACAAGCTGGACGCCCTCGCGGAGGCCCTGATGGCCAACGAAACCCTCGACGAAGCGGCCGCCTACGCCGCCGCGGGCATTCCCCGCCTCCACAAGTCGGCGCCGCACGAGTGAGCGCCGCGCGGGGCCGGTCCGGGGCCCCGCACGGCGGCGGTCGCGCGCGTAGGGCGGTTAGGCCGTACGGGCGATGACGTAGCGGAAGATGTTCGGCAGCCAGACGGCCCCGTCACCCCGTTCGTACGGGTGAAGCGCCTCCGCCAGCTCCTTCTCCACCTGCACCGGGTCGGAGCACTCGTACAGCCCGGTCGACAGCAGCCCGCGCACCGCGCTGTCCACGTCGGCGTACCCGAAGGGGCAGAACACCCGCCCCGACCCGTCCGGCACCAGCCCGGCCGCGGCCGCCATCGCGTCCAGGTCCCGCGCGGCCGGCCCGCCGCCCAGGACGGAGGGCACCGTGCACCGCTCCGCCGGACCCCAGTCCGCCAGCACCACCGCGGCGCCCGGCCGGCGCAGCGCCGGCAGGGCCGCGGCCAAGGCGCCCGGGGAGGGCGAGAAGGCCAGCAGGACGTCGTAGGGCACCGCGGGCGCCGGAGGGGCCGCGAGCACCTCCAGGAGGCGCTCCCGGGCCAGCGTCCGGCGCGCCGGATCCGTCTCCACACCCGTGGCCAGGGCTCCCCGGCCCGAGGCCAGCAGCAGGGCCAGTCCGGCCCCGCAGTCGAGGCCGAGCAGCCGGTCTCCCGGCCCGACCTCCAGCCGGTCGTAGACCGCCTCGTACAGCGGTACCAGCATCCGTTCCTGGATCTCCGCCCAGTCCCGCGCGACAAGCGTCGCCGTCGGCGTCGGTGTCATCGAAAGAGCGCTCCTGATTCCGTTTCGCCCCCATGCCCCCGTTGCCAGAGAACTCCCGATTCGCCCCCGCGTCCAGAGGAGCGCGCCACTCGATTCATGGGAGGGCGCGACCCGATTCACGTTCGGCACTCCGGGCGCCGTACCATTCGCGCCATGGCAAAGGCACCCGTTCTCACCCCCCAGGCGGAGGATTTCCCCCGCTGGTACCAGGATCTGATCAACAAGGCCGAGCTGGCCGACAATGGTCCGGTCCGCGGCACGATGGTCATCCGGCCGTACGGCTACGGCCTGTGGGAGCGGATGCAGCAGGAGATGGACGCGCGCATCAAGGACGCGGGCGCCCAGAACGCGTACTTCCCGCTCTTCATCCCGCAGTCGTACCTGACGCGGGAAGCGGAGCACGTCGAGGGCTTCGCCCCCGAGCTCGCGATCGTCACGCACGGCGGCGGCAAGGAGCTCGACGAGCCGGTCGTCGTCCGGCCGACCTCCGAGACGATCATCAACGAGTACTTCTCCAAGTGGGTCCAGAGCTACCGCGACCTGCCCCTGCTGATCAACCAGTGGGCGAACGTGGTCCGCTGGGAGATGCGCCCGCGCGTGTTCCTCCGTACGAGCGAGTTCCTCTGGCAGGAGGGCCACACGGCCCACGTCACGTACGAGGACGCCCGCGACTACGCCGCCCGCATCCACACGGACGTGTACGGCGACTTCATGACCAACGTGCTCGGCATCGACGTCGTGCTCGGCCGCAAGACCGCCAAGGAGCGCTTCGCCGGCGCCATCAACACCCTCACGCTCGAGGGCATGATGGGCGACGGCAAGGCCCTGCAGCTCGGCACGAGCCACGAGCTCGGCACCAACTTCGCCAAGGCCTTCAACACGCAGTACCTGTCGAAGGAAGGCAAGCAGGAGCTCGTCTGGCAGACCTCGTGGGGCGTCTCGACCCGCATGGTCGGCGGCCTGATCATGTCGCACGGCGACGACAACGGCCTGCGGGTCCCGCCGCGCCTCGCGCACGTCCAGGTCGTCGTCATGGCGATCAAGGGCGACGAGGCCGTGGCGAAGGTCCGCGAGCTGGGCGCCCAGCTCAAGGCCGCGGGCCTGCGGGTGTTCGTCGACGACCGCGTCGACACGCCCTTCGGCCGCCGCGCCGTGGACTGGGAGCTCAAGGGCGTACCGGTCCGCGTCGAGATCGGTCCCCGCGACCTGGAGGCCGGCACCGCGATGCTGGCCCGCCGGATCCCGGGCGGCAAGGAGGCCGTGCAGATCTCCGACCTCGCCGCCCTGCTGCCCAAGGTGCTGGAGGAGGACCAGGAGCAGCTGCTGCGCGAGTCCCGCGAGCGCCGCATCTCCCGCACCTCCGACGTCTCGACCATCGAGGAGGCCGCCGAGGCCGCCATCGCCGGTGGCTGGGCGCGGATCCCGTGGGCCGACCTCGGCCCCGAGGGCGAGGCGAAGCTCGCCGAGCAGGCCGTCTCCGTACGCTGCCTGATCGCCGAGGACGGGTCGGTGCCGCAGGCGGACGACGCCCCCGGCAACCTCGCGATCGTCGCGCGCTCGTACTAGCCGGTCCGGCTGAGGGCTCTCACGCCCCGGCGTGCGGCATCCGCCGCGCGCCGGGGCTGTGTCGGGCGGTAGCCCTCACTACGTACCGACTCCTCCTGAGATATGCGCACCCGTCCTCGTCGGGACGCATGAGACTGAACTGACTGGTACGTGCAAAAAATTTGGAATGGCCCGGAATCGGAACACCGGGGCACCCCGGCTCGTTGTCACGACGTGAGCACGACACCACCTGTTCTCGCCGCAGAGCTGGCGCAGGCGTGGGCCGATATTCAGCGGTACCACCCCGAGCTGCCTGACCTTGCCGCGCCCGAGTCCCTGATCGGAGAGTCCTCGTCCGCCTGCGGCGCCGAACTCTCCTTCGAGCGACTGCTGCACGAGGCAGTCCACGGCATCGCCGCAGCCCGCGGAGTGCGTGACACTTCGCGGGCCGGCCGCTACCACAACCGCAGGTTCCTCGCGATCGCCGAGGAGATGGGGCTGGACCACACCGACGAGCCGCACGCGAGCAGTGGCTTCTCCCTGGTCTCGCTCAATCCCGAGGCGAAGAAGCGCTACCGCCCCACCATGGAGCGCCTTCAGCGTGCGCTGAAGGCCCACACGGTCGCCACGGCCGCCGACACCAAGCGCAGCTTCCGCGGACCGGCGGCCCGGCACGGGTCCTCCGGCGGCGGCGTCCGCGTCAAGGCCGTCTGCGACTGCGGGCGCAACGTGCGCGTGGTCCCGTCCGTACTGGCCCAGGCCCCGATCGTGTGCGGAGGCTGCATGAAGCCGTTCCGCATCCCGGAAGTGGCCATCGCGGTGGCTTCCTGACCCGGCGGGTGGCCCCGGTCCATGCGGGCGCGACCTCCCGGCCGAGCGCGCCGCGGGCGTGTGGCACAATGGACAGCTGTACTCGACAGTCGCATAGGACCCCTCTCTCCTCCGGCTGACGCGTCCATCGGGCACCCGAGTACCGCAACCCCACGTGGCATCTCATGTGCCCAACCACGTCAAGTTCAGGAGACACCACTCCAGTGGCAGTCAAGATCAAGCTCAAGCGCCTCGGCAAGATTCGCCAGCCGCACTACCGCATCGTCGTCGCCGACGCCCGTACCCGTCGGGACGGTCGCGCGATCGAAGAGATCGGTATCTACCACCCGACGTACAACCCGTCGCGCATCGAGGTCAACGCCGAGCGTGCGCAGTACTGGCTGTCCGTTGGCGCCCAGCCCACCGAGGCTGTGCTCGCCATCCTGAAGCTCACCGGTGACTGGCAGGCGCACAAGGGCCTTCCGGCCCCCGCGCCGCTGCTGCAGCCGGCGACGAAGGAGAACAAGCGTCGCTCCTTCGACGAGTTCGCCAAGGCCCTCGAGGGCATCGGCGAGGGCAAGGGCGAAGCCATCACCCAGAAGGCGAAGAAGGCCGACAAGAAGGCGGACGAGGCTGAGGCCGAGACCGCCGAGTCGACCGAGGCCTGAGCATGCTCGAGGAGGCTCTTGAGCACCTCGTGAAGGGCATCGTGGACAACCCCGACGAAGTGCAGGTCGCCTCGCGCAACCTGCGCCGCGGGCAGGTGCTGGAGGTTCGGGTCCACCCCGACGACCTCGGCAAGGTGATCGGCCGCAACGGCCGCACCGCACGTGCTCTGCGTACCGTCGTGGGCGCTATCGGCGGCCGGGGGATCCGCGTCGACCTCGTCGACGTGGACCAGGTCCGCTGAGCAGTTGAATCACCGGCACGGGCCGGGGAGGGCATACGTGCCCGCCCCGGCCCGTCGTCGTCTGAACAGGAGAAAAGCAGTGGAGCTGGTAGTCGCGCGGATCGGCCGCGCCCACGGGATCAAGGGTGAGGTCACCGTCGAGGTGCGGACCGACGAGCCCGAGCTGCGGCTCGGGCCGGGTGCCGTGCTGCGGACCGACCCCGCGTCGGCGGGACCGCTGACGGTCGAGACGGGCCGGGTGCACAGCGGCAGGCTGATGCTGCGCTTCGCCGGGGTCAAGGACCGCACCGGCGCCGAGGCCCTGCGCAACACCCTGCTGATCGCCGACGTGGACCCGGCGGAGCTGCCGGCCGAGGACGACGAGTACTACGACCACCAGCTGATGGACCTCGATGTCGTCCTGGAGGACGGCACCGTGATCGGCCGGATCACCGAGATCTCCCACCTGCCCTCGCAGGACCTGTTCATCGTCGAGCGGCCGGACGGCACCGAGGTGATGATCCCCTTCGTCGAGGAGATCGTCGCCGAGATCGACCTCGAAGAGCAGCGCTGCGTCATCACCCCGCCGCCCGGTCTCATCGACGAGCGCGAGGCGATCGTCGTGTCCGCCCGGGACGAGGAAGCCGCGGAAGCGGGGCCGGACTCGGCGTCGGACTCGGACGGGGAAGACGCCTGATGCGTCTCGACGTCGTCACGATCTTCCCGGAGTACCTCGAACCGCTCAACGTCTCCCTCGTCGGCAAGGCGAGGGCGCGCGGCCAGCTCGACGTGCACGTCCACGACCTGCGGGACTGGACGTACGACCGGCACAACACGGTGGACGACACCCCGTACGGCGGCGGTCCCGGCATGGTCATGAAGACCGAGCCGTGGGGCGAGGCCCTGGACGCGGCCCTGGCCGACGGCTACGAATCGGGCGCGCACGGGCCCGTCATCGTCGTCCCCACCCCCAGCGGCCGGCCCTTCACCCAGGAACTGGCCGTCGAGCTCTCCGAACGACCCTGGCTGATCTTCACCCCGGCCCGGTACGAGGGCATCGACCGCCGGGTCATGGACGAGTACGCCACGCGCCTGCCGGTCTACGAGGTGTCCATCGGGGACTACGTCCTGGCCGGCGGCGAGGCGGCCGTCCTGGTCGTCACCGAGGCCGTGGCCCGGCTGCTCCCCGGGGTGCTCGGCAACGCCGAATCGCACCGGGACGACTCCTTCGCGCCCGGGGACATGGCCAACCTGCTGGAGGGGCCCGTCTACACCAAGCCCCCGGAGTGGCGCGGCCACGGGATCCCGGACGTGCTGGTCAGCGGCCATCACGGCAAGATCGCCCGGTGGCGCCGCGACGAGGCCTTCCGCCGTACGGCGGCCAACCGCCCGGACCTGATCGAGCGCTGCGAGGCCTCGGCCTTCGACAAGAAGGACCGCGAGCTGCTGAGCATCCTCGGCTGGAAGCCGTCCTCCGACGGCCGATTTTGGCGCAGGCCGCAGACCGTGGAAGAATAGGCGGCTGCTGTGTGCTCGCGTACGCCCCTGCCACAGGGGGACCGTCGTCCGCCGAGTCCCGCAGCTCCCGAATTCTCTCCGGAAACCCCGCATCGGCGACCTGTGGCGTCATGCGAAGAAAGCAGACGAATCACATGTCTCACCTGCTCGATGGCGTCAACGCCGCCACCCTGCGCTCGGACCTCCCGGCCTTCCGCCCGGGTGACACCGTCAACGTGCACGTCCGCGTGATCGAGGGCAACCGCTCCCGTATCCAGCAGTTCAAGGGTGTCGTCATCCGCCGCCAGGGCGCGGGCGTCTCCGAGACCTTCACCGTCCGCAAGGTCTCCTTCAGCGTCGGCGTGGAGCGTACCTTCCCGGTCCACTCCCCGATCTTCGAGAAGATTGAGCTCGTCACCCGCGGTGACGTGCGTCGCGCCAAGCTGTACTTCCTCCGTGAGCTCCGCGGCAAGGCCGCGAAGATCAAGGAGAAGCGCGACCGCTGATCTGCTCCCGGGGTTCAGGGGAAGGCCGGATAGGCTCGCCCCCGATGGACACCGAAGCACCTCACACGCAGCGCGGCCACTCTTCCCCCGACGAGGGGGAGGGGCGGTCGCGTTTCGTGCTTTCCGGAGCGGGACCGGACTCGGGTCCGACTCCGGGCACGGCCCCGGCGGCGGGCCCGGTGGCGGACTCGGCGGCGGACTCGGGTCGGGGCCCGTTGGACCGGCTGAGCTGGCGGCGTGCCGGGCTGCTCGGCCTCGCCTGCACCGTCTTCCTGCTGCTGTTCAGCAATTTCGTGCTCCAGCCCTTCCTGATCCCGAGCCACTCGATGGAGCCCACGCTCGCCGTCGGGGACCGGGTCCTGGTCAACAAGCTGGCGTACCGTTTCGGCGACCGGCCGGAGCGCGGGGACGTCGTGGTCTTCGACGGCACGGGCTCCTTCGTACAGGAGGACCGGGGCGGGAGTCCGATCGGCGACGCCCTGCACGGGGCGGTCTCCGCGCTCGGGCTGGCCGAGCCCTCGGACACCGATTTCGTGAAGCGGGTCGTGGGTATCGGCGGCGACGACGTGGTGTGCGACGAACAGGGCCGGATCAAGGTCAACGGGGTCCCGCTGGACGAGCCGTACCTCTTTCCCGGCGACTCCGGATCGAAAGTGCCGTTCCGTATCGTCGTGCCCCTTGGGAGCCTGTGGGTCATGGGTGATCATCGTTCCCAGTCCCGGGACTCCCGGGACCACCTCGGGGAGCCGGGCGGGGGGATGGTGCCGGTGGAGAAGGTGATCGGGCGGGCCGACTGGATCGGCTGGCCGGTGTCGCGCTGGGGTGCCGCGGATTCCGCGGGCGGCGGCCGTGGGTAGCCGCGGGCGCCCGCGGGGAGACCGGTACGAGGACGCCGGCTCGGAGCCCGAACCGGAGCCGGAGCCCGAGCCAGGCGCCGGGCCCGCCGAGCCCGGCAGCCGGGCCGAACGGCGTCGCCTCGCCCGCCGGGTGAAGCGCAGGCGGCGTACCCGGCGGGTGGGTGAGCTTCCCCTGCTCGTGGTGGTCGCGCTGTGCATCGCCCTGATCCTCAAGACCTTCCTCGTCCAGGCCTTCTTCATCCCGTCGGGATCCATGGAGCAGACGATCCGCATCGGCGACCGGGTCCTGGTGGACAAGCTCACCCCGTGGTTCGGCTCCCAGGTCGAGCGGGGCGACGTGGTCGTCTTCAAGGACCCGGGAGGCTGGCTGGGCGCCGACAGCGTCCAGCCGGCCGAGGACCCGGTGGGCGTCAAGCAGATCAAGCAGACGCTCACCTTCATCGGCCTGCTGCCCTCGGCGAACGAACAGGACCTGATCAAGCGGGTCATCGGGGTCGGCGGGGACAGCGTGAAGTGCTGCGACGCCCGGGGGCGGGTCAGCGTCAACGGCTCGCCGCTCGACGAGCCGTACGTCAACCCGGGCAACGCGCCCTCGGAGATCCGCTTCGAGGTGCAGGTGCCCGCCGGACGGATCTTCGTCATGGGCGACCACCGGGCGAACTCCGCCGACTCCCGCTACCACCTCGACGAGGCCTTCCACGGCACGATCGACGTCAAGGACGTGGTCGGCCAGGCCGTGGTGATCGCCTGGCCCGTCGGGCACTGGCACCGGCTGGAACAGCCCGCCACCTTCCGCATGGTTCCCGACCAGGCGCGCGGCGGTCGCCGCGCGCCCCGTAGGCGCCGGGGCGGCTCCTCGTTCGCATAGTGTGTCCTTGGTCTCCCGCGCCTTCGGGAACTCCCGCTCGTTAGGGGAGGGGAGGGCCCGCGCCGCATCAGGTCCGGGCGTCGAATTCCGAACGAGGAGTGGATGTGGGGGACGTGGCAGTTGGTGCACGGTCCGGACGCGACGAGGGTGGCGAGGAGCCGAAAGACTCCTCCGGGCCCGATGCCGTCGAGCAAGACGGCGACGCGCAGGACGGCGCCGAGGCACGCTCGCACCGTTCCTTCTGGAAGGAGCTTCCGCTCCTGGTCGGAATCGCCCTGCTGCTCGCTCTGCTGATCAAGACCTTCCTCGTGCAGGCCTTCTCGATCCCCTCCGACTCGATGCAGAACACCCTGCAGCGCGGCGACCGGGTGCTCGTGGACAAGCTGACGCCGTGGTTCGGGTCGGAGCCCGAGCGCGGTGAGGTCGTCGTCTTCCACGACCCGTCGAACTGGCTGAGCAACGAGTTCACTCCCGAGCCCAACATCGCCCAGAAGGCCCTCAGCTGGATCGGCCTCATGCCGTCCGCCGAGGAGAAGGACCTGATCAAGCGGACGATCGCCATCGGCGGTGACACGGTCGAGTGCAAGAAGGGGGGACCGGTCATCGTCAACGGCAAGGAGCTCGACGAGCCGTACATCTACCCGGGCAACACCCCGTGCGACGACCTGCCCTTCGGTCCGCTCACCGTGCCCAAGGGCAAGATCTGGGTGATGGGCGACCACCGGCAGAACTCGCAGGACTCCCGCTACCACCAGCAGGACCCCGCCACCCAGGGCTTCGTGCCCGTCAGTGACGTCGTCGGGCGCGCCGTGGTGGTCGCGTGGCCGGTCACCCGCTGGTCGACCCTGCCGGTTCCGGACACCTTCGACCAGCCCGGCATCGGCACGCAGACCAAGGCCACCGCGCTCGGCATGGACGCCGCCGGACTGGCGCCGGTCGGGCTCGGCCCGGCCGCCCTCGGGTTCGCCGGCGCGGTACCGGTCGTACTGTGGCGCAGGCGGAAGCTGACCGCAGGGCCTACCGGCAGGTAGGGTGCCGCCCAGGTCGACGATCTCCGAGTGTGGGGGCGCTTGCAATGGGCGGAACACGAGCAATACGAGCAGGTGACGGCGGTGGCCGCGGTGCTCTCGGCAGCGTGCTGTCGGGAGTCGTCGTGGCCATCGGCTTTGTGCTCTTCCTCGGCGGGTTCGTATGGGGAGCCGTCGTGTACCAGCCGTACACGGTGCCGACCGACTCGATGGTGCCGACGGTGAACCCCGGGGACCGCATGCTGGCACAGCGCATCGGCGGGGGCGAGGTGCACCGCGGGGACGTGGTGGTCTTCAAGGACCAGCAGTGGAGCGATTCGCCGATGGTCAAGCGGGTCGTCGGGATCGGCGGGGACACGGTCAAGTGCTGCGCCAGTGGCGGCCGGCTCACCGTGAACGGCAAGGAGCTGGACGAGCCGTACATCGAGGTGGAGAAGCTCGACCTGGCGGGCGCTCCGGACGGGGCCGCCTCCCGGACGTCGTTCGAGGTGACGGTGCCCGAGGGCAACCTCTTCCTGCTCGGCGACCGGCGCGGATCCTCGCTGGACTCGCGGGCACACCTGCAGGAGGCCGGCCAGGGGACGGTGCCCCGCTCGGCGGTGATGGCCCGCGTCGACGCCGTCGCGTGGCCGGACCTGTCGATGGTGGAGCGGCCCAAGGCCTACGCCGCCCTGCCCGGCGGGACCTCGACGGCGGGGCCCCTGCTGCTCCAGGTGGCGGCGGTGGTGGTCGGCGCCGCCCTGGTGGTGCTCGGAGCCGCGTACGGGCCGGTCGTACGGATCTTCGGGCGTGGGCGGAGGCGGGAGCGGGTCGATGTCCGCTGACGCGACGGCGGGGCCGGGGACGGGTTCCGGGTCGGGCGGGCCGCGGAAGGTGGCGCGGGTGATCCTGCTGGACCCCGAGGACCGGATCCTGCTGATGCACGGCTTCGAGCCGGGAGACCCGGCGGACGACTGGTGGTTCACCCCGGGCGGCGGCCTGGAGGGGACCGAGACCCGCGAGCAGGCCGCACTGCGCGAGCTCGCGGAGGAGACCGGGATCACCGACGTGGAACTGGGCCCGGTGCTGTGGCACCGCTACTGCTCGTTCCCCTTCGACGGGCGCCGCTGGGAGCAGGACGAGTGGTACTTCCTGGCCCGGACCAGCCAGACCGCGACGGTGCTGGGCGGCCTCACCGAGCTGGAGCGCCGCAGCGTCTCGGGCACCAGGTGGTGGACCTCCGAGGAACTTCTTGCGGCCCATGAGACGGTGTACCCGACCAGACTCGCAGAGCTGCTCCGCACGCTGCTCGACGACGGTCCCCCGGGTGCGCCCGTGAACCTGGCCCCGGAAATCGTTTAGGGGCGCACGGGCCTGGCGCACAATAGGGGGACGCACGGCTGAAGGGGAACATGCCATGAGTGCCGAGGACCTCGAGAAGTACGAGACCGAGATGGAGCTGAAGCTCTATCGCGAGTACCGCGACGTCGTCGGGCTGTTCAAGTATGTGATCGAGACCGAACGCCGTTTCTACCTCACCAACGACTACGAGATGCAGGTGCACTCGGTGCAGGGGGAGGTCTTCTTCGAGGTCTCGATGGCCGACGCGTGGGTCTGGGACATGTACAGACCGGCTCGCTTCGTCAAGCAGGTGCGGGTGCTGACCTTCAAGGACGTGAACATCGAGGAGCTCAACAAGAGCGATCTCGAACTTCCGGGCAGCTGATTCCCTCCTCTCCTCCGAGCCTTCCTCCCCCGCCGGGGTGATGCGGTTGTCCACATCGCCCCGGCTGTCCACCAAGATCCACTAGGTGGGCGGGGGTGCGGGACCGTCGGTGTCGGAGGTGGTGCCGGATGAACGCGAAGGGCGTGGCACAGCAGGCATTGGGGCGGTACGGCGAGGACCTCGCGACGCGGCGGCTCACCGAGGCCGGGATGACCGTGATCGCGCGGAACTGGCGGTGTCGCGGCGGGGAGATCGACATCGTCGCCCGGGACGGGGACGCCCTCGTCGTGTGCGAGGTCAAGACGCGGCGGGCCGGGGAGTTCGAGCATCCGATGGCCGCGCTGCGGCCCGCCAAGGCCGAGCGCTTGCACAGGCTCGCCGGACGTTGGCTCGCCGACCACGGGGGACCACCCCCGGGCGGGGTGCGCATCGACCTCGTCGGGGTCCTCCTGCCGCGGCGCGGCGGTCCCGTGGTGGAGCACGTCAGGGGGGCGGCCTGATGGGGTTCGCACGGGCCTGCTCGGTCGCCCTCGTGGGCGTCGACGGCGTGGTGGTGGAGGTCCAGGCGGACCTGGAGCCCGGGGTCGCCACCTTCGCCCTGGTGGGGCTGCCCGACAAGACCCTGATCGAGAGCCGGGACCGGGTCAGGGCGGCCGTCGTGAACTCGGGCGCCGCCTGGCCGCAGAAGAAGCTCACCGTCGGCCTCAGCCCGGCGTCGGTCCCCAAGGGCGGCGCCGGCTTCGACCTCGCCGTCGCCGCCGCCGTTCTGGGCGCCGCCGAAGTGGTGGATCCGAAGGTGATCGCCGATCTGGTCCTCATCGGGGAACTGGGGCTCGACGGCCGGGTGCGTCCCGTCCGCGGGATCCTGCCGGCCGTGCTCGCCGCCGCCGAGGCCGGATACCGGCAGGTCGTGGTCCCCCAGCAGTGCGCCGCCGAGGCCATGCTCGTCCCGGACGTCTCGGTGCTCGGGGTCCGCAGCCTGCGGCAGCTGATCGCGGTGCTCACCGACGGGGAGGTCCCCGAGGAGGATCCGCCGGATCCGCCCGGGCGGCCGGACCCGATGCTCGCCGGGCTGGTCGTCCCCGGCGCCGGACTGGGCACGGGCGTGGCCCGCGACGGCGACGGGCGGGACTTCCCCGATCTCGCCGACGTCGCCGGACAGCACGCGGCACGCCGGGCCCTGGAGGTGGCGGCCGCCGGGGGTCACCACCTCTTCCTCAGCGGACCGCCGGGCGCGGGCAAGACCATGCTGGCCGAGCGGATCCCCTGGATCCTGCCCCCGCTCACCCGACAGGACTCACTGGAGGTCACGGCCGTCCACTCGGTCGCGGGAATCCTGCCCCCGGGCGAACCGCTCGTCGCCCGGCCCCCGTACTGCGCCCCGCACCACTCGGCGACCATGCAGTCGCTCGTCGGGGGAGGGGCCGGGGTGGCCAGGCCCGGAGCGGTCTCCCTGGCCCACAGGGGGGTGCTGTTCCTCGACGAGGCCGCGGAGTTCAGCACCAAGGCCCTGGACGCCCTGAGGCAGCCCCTCGAAGCCGGACACGTGGTCATCGCCCGCGCCGCCGGGGTGGTACGGCTGCCGGCCCGGTTCCTGATGGTGCTGGCCGCCAACCCCTGTCCCTGCGGGCGGCACACCCTGCACGGGACCGGATGCGACTGCCCGGCCTCGGTGGTCCGCCGCTACCAGGCCCGGCTGTCGGGGCCGCTGCTGGACCGGGTGGACCTGCGGGTGGAGGTCGAGCCGGTCACCCGCTCCGATCTGCTGGGGCGCGGTGGCCGCGGCGAAGCCACGACGGTGGTCGCGGCCCGGGTGCGGGAGGCCCGTGACCGGGCGGCGGCGCGCCTCGACGGCACGCCCTGGCGGCTCAACGCGGAGGTACCGGGCCATGAGCTGCGGACCCGCTGGCCGGCCGCGCCGGGAGCACTGGCCCAGGCCGAACGGGACCTGGAGCGAGGTCTGCTGACCGCGCGGGGGCTCGACCGGGTGCTGCGGGTCGCCTGGACGGTGGCCGACCTGAGGAGCCGGGACCGCCCCGACGCCCTGGACGTGGCGGTCGCCCTCGAACTGCGCACCGGGATCGCGCGCGGAGCCTCGGCGCACCTGGACGCCGCCTCGTGACCGCCGCGCAGCCGCAGGAGGAGGCCGGGGCGGAGGCGGAGCCGCAGGCGCGGCTGGAGTTCGAGGGCGAGGTGCTCGCGCGGGCCGCGCTCACCCGGGTCCTGGAGCCCGGGGAGGAGCACGGCGGGCGCTGGCTGCGGTCGTACGGGGCCGTCGGGGTGATACGGCTGCTGACCGGACCCGAACCGGAGCCCGGGGCGCTGACCGGGGTCGGCGCCGAGCGGCTCGCCGGATACCGCCGCCGGGCCGCGGCGGCCGACCCCCGGCGGGACCTGGCGGCCGCCGCCGAGGCCGGGGGAAGGTTCGTCTGCCCGGGGTCCGCGGAGTGGCCGAGTCAGCTGGACGACCTCGGCGACGCCCGGCCCGTCGGGCTGTGGGTGCGGGGCGGGCCGAGCCTGCGGACCTGGGCGCTGCGGTCCGTGGCGGTGGTCGGGGCCCGCGCGTGCACCCCGTACGGGGCGCACATGGCGCAGGGTCTGGCCGGTGAACTCGCCGAGCACGGCTGGGTGGTGGTCTCGGGCGCCGCCTACGGGATCGACGGCGCCGCCCACCGCGGCGCCCTCGCCGCCGGCGGGGCCACGGTCGCCGTGCTGGCCTGCGGGGTGGACGTGCCCTACCCGCGCGGACACGCCGGACTGCTCGGCCGGATCGCCGCCCAAGGGCTGCTCCTCGGCGAGTT
This sequence comes from Streptomyces sp. NPDC002886, assembly GCF_042888445.1. NCBI lineage: Bacteria > Bacillati > Actinomycetota > Actinomycetes > Kitasatosporales > Streptomycetaceae > Streptomyces > Streptomyces sp. NPDC002886. The sequence continues at coordinate 104,903 of NZ_JBIAPV010000003.1, read as the reverse complement.
GCCCCCGGGCAGCCATCCCACACCGAGCCGATTCGTCCTGCGCAACCGCGTCATCGCGGCCCTGACCCGGGGCACCGTCGTCGTGGAGGCGGCCCACCGCAGCGGATCCCTGGTCACCGCCCGGCGGGCCCAGGCGCTGGGGAGGATCACCATGGGCATCCCGGGCCCGGCCACCAGCGGGCTCTCGGCGGGCGTGCACGAACTGCTGCGCGGTGAGGCCTCGCTGGTCACGGACGCTGCGGAGGTCATCGAGCTGGTCGGCGCGATGGGGGAGCTGGCCCCGGAGCGGCGGGGCCCCGTGATCGCCCGGGACCTCCTGGGCCCCGGCGCGGTCCGGGTCCTCGAAGCCCTCCCGGCGGGTCGCCCCGCCGAGCTGGAGGAACTGGCCCTGGCGGCGGGCACCGGCACCGATGAAGTCATCGGCAGACTGTACGAACTTCACTCTCTGGGGTTTGTCGAACGGCAGGGCGACGGCTGGCAGTTGGCCTCGAAGCGGCCGAGAGGAGGCGCATAAAGCGCGGCCACCCGGCGAGGCGGTCGTTGACCTGGGGCGTTCCGGTGAAAGAGTGAAGCCGATGAGAGACGCGGTCCTCCCGGTGGCACCCGCCGGGACCGTGCGCCAGGCGCCGGTCCCGGGCCGCCCGCGCGAGTCGGGGCGCCCTTGCGGGCCTGCGCGATCCCGTACTCTTCGCGCACCGCGACACTTCCGTCACGCTACGCTCCCAAGGAATCCGGCTCCGGCAAAGGCGAAGCATGCCCCAGCACACCTCAGGGTCCGACCGCGCTGCGGTGCCCCCCGCTGCGCGCGGCAGCGAGCGGTCCACCGCGCCCTCGTCGCTGGAGGTGCTGTGGCGCTCGTACAAGGACTCGGGTGACGAGCGGCTGCGGGAGCAGCTGATCCTGCACTACTCGCCCCTCGTGAAGTACGTGGCGGGCCGGGTCAGCGTCGGCCTGCCGCCCAATGTGGAACAGGCCGACTTCGTCTCCTCCGGAGTCTTCGGACTGATCGACGCCATCGAGAAGTTCGACATCGAACGGTCCATCAAGTTCGAGACGTACGCGATCACCCGCATCCGCGGCGCGATGATCGACGAGCTGCGGGCCCTGGACTGGATCCCCCGCTCGGTGCGGCAGAAGGCGCGCGCCGTCGAACGGGCCTACGCCACGCTGGAGGCCCAGCTGCGGCGCACCCCGACGGAGCACGAGGTCGCCGGTGAGATGGGCATCGGGGTGGAGGATCTCCACGCCGTTTTCAGCCAGTTGTCGCTGGCGAACGTGGTCGCCCTGGAAGAGCTGCTGCACGTGGGCGGGGAGGGGGACCGCCTCTCCCTGATGGACACCCTCGAGGACACCGCCGCGGACAACCCGGTGGAGGTCGCGGAGGACCGGGAGTTGCGCCGGCTGCTGGCGCGGGCCATCAACACGCTGCCCGAGCGGGAGAAGACGGTGGTGACCCTCTACTACTACGAGGGCCTCACGCTCGCCGAGATCGGCAACGTCCTCGGGGTCACCGAGAGCCGCGTCAGCCAGATCCATACCAAGTCGGTCCTGCAGCTCCGGGCGAAGCTGGCGGACGTCGGGCGCTGACCCGCCGGGAGCGGGCCGTGCGACCGGGGGCGGGCGCCGGGAGCGTGCGACGGCCTTGCGGTACATCCGTAGAGTGGACGCGTGCCCAGGATTCGAGCGGCCTCCGTGGCCGAGCACCGGTCGATGCAGCGCGGCGCCCTCTTGGACGCTGCCCGTTCCCTGCTGTCCGAGGGGGGAACGGAAGCGCTGACCTTCCCCGCCCTCGCGGAGAGGACCGGCCTCGCCCGGTCCTCCGTGTACGAGTACTTCCGGTCCCGCGCGGCCGTCGTCGAAGAGCTGTGCGCGGTGGACTTCCCCGTGTGGGCGGCCGAGATCGAGGCGGCGATGTCCGAGGCGCAGGAGCCGGAGTCGAAGATCGAGGCGTACGTGCGCAGCCAGCTGGGGCTGGTGGGGGACAAGCGGCACCGGGCGGTGGTGGCGATCTCGGCGAGCGAGCTGGACGCCGGGGCGCGGGAGAAGATCCGCGCGGCGCACGGGAGCCTGATCGCGATGATCGTGGAGGCGCTGGCCGCGCTGGGACAGGCGGAGCCGAGGCTGGCCGCGATGCTGCTCCAGGGCGTGGTGGACGCCGCCGTCCGGCGGATCGAGGCGGGCACGGGGGAAGACCCCGTCGTCGTCACGGACGCGGCGGTGGCCATGGCCCTGCGGGGCGTCGGGGGCTGACCCGCTCCGCCGCCGGCCCCGGGGTTCCGGCAAGGGGCAGTAGGCGGGGAGTCGGGCGGGGGAGGAGCGCCAGCGGGTTGAGGTAGGTCTCCGCACGCAGGAGACCCCAGTGGAGGCAGGACCGGGGGCAGTGCGTGCCGTCCGTGAGGACGGCCACCACCTGGCCGGCCGTGACCTCGGCGCCCTCCGCCACCAGCGGGCGGACCGGCTCGTACGTGGTGCGCAGGCCGTTCGGGAGGGTCAGCGAGAGCACGCCGCGACCCGCGACCGGGCCGGCGAAGTGCACCCGGCCCGGACCGACCGCGCGGAGCTCCGCGCCCACCGGCGCCGCCAGGTCCACCCCGCGGTGGCCCGCCGCGTACGGGGTCGGGGGTGGGTCCCACCAGCGGACCACCGTGAGGGGCGCGGGGAGCGGGCGTCCGCCCGTGACCCCCGAGGCGCCGGTGACCCCCGAGGCGCCCATGGCCCCCGGAGCAGGCCGCGGCCCCGGTACGGGCGCGGGCGCGGGCGGGCCCAGGGCGAGGCCGAGCGTCAGGGCCAGGGTGAGCAGCAGCTTCGTCATGGGGGTCAGGGTCCCGCCCCGGAGCCGGTCGCGCCGGGGCTTGTGGACGGGCGGGGCGCTGTGGACAACCGCGTCATCCGGCATACCACCGGGTCCCGTACACTTCTTGTGGCGATCCGGGTCACCGGGTCGACTTCGCACGCCCCAGCACCGGCCCCTCAGGGCCAGGTGACAGCGTCTCTCGGTCCCCTCTACGGGGGCAGGGCGCGACAGGGGCGTCAGGAACCAAACCGAGAAAACAAGGAGATGGCCATGGCCGTCGTAACGATGCGGGAGCTGCTGGAAAGCGGCGTCCACTTCGGTCACCAGACCCGCCGTTGGAACCCGAAGATGAAGCGCTTCATCTTCACGGAGCGCAACGGCATCTACATCATCGACCTGCTGCAGTCGCTGTCGTACATCGACCGCGCCTACGAGTTCGTGAAGGAGACCGTCGCCCACGGCGGTTCCATCATGTTCGTCGGTACCAAGAAGCAGGCCCAGGAGGCCATCGCCGAGCAGGCGACGCGCGTTGGTATGCCCTACGTCAACCAGCGGTGGCTGGGTGGCATGCTCACCAACTTCTCCACCGTCTACAAGCGCCTTCAGCGTCTGAAGGAGCTTGAGGCGATCGACTTCGAGGACGTCGCCGCCTCGGGTCTCACCAAGAAGGAGCTCCTGGTCCTCTCTCGCGAGAAGATCAAGCTGGAGAAGACCCTCGGTGGTATCCGCGAGATGTCGAAGGTTCCCAGCGCCGTCTGGATCGTCGACACCAAGAAGGAGCACATCGCCGTCGGTGAGGCGCGCAAGCTCCACATCCCGGTCGTCGCGATCCTCGACACCAACTGCGACCCCGACGAGGTCGACTACAAGATCCCGGGCAACGACGACGCGATCCGCTCCGTCACCCTGCTCACCCGCGTGATCGCCGACGCCGTCGCCGAGGGCCTCATCGCCCGTTCCGGTGCCGCCACTGGCGACTCGAAGCCGGGCGAGAAGGCCGCTGCCGAGCCGCTGGCCGAGTGGGAGCGCGACCTGCTCGAGGGCGAGAAGAAGGCCGACGACGCTGAGGCCGCTCCGGCCGAGGCCGCTGTCGAGACCCCCGCCGTCGAGGCCGAGGCTGAGGCCGCTCCGGCCGCCGAGGCCGAGGTCGTCGCCGAGGCCGTCGTCGAGGCTCCGGCCGCCGACGCCGAGCAGGCCTGACCCACTGAGAGCGCCCGGCGTTCATGCGCCGGGCACTCACAGCACGGACGATGACGGCGGGGGAGCCGCGCCACAAGCGCGCCTCCTCCGCCGTTCACCCGTAGATCTACGACTTCGAGAGAGAATCACAGACTCATGGCGAACTACACCGCCGCTGACGTCAAGAAGCTCCGCGAGCTCACCGGCGTCGGCATGCTGGACTGCAAGAACGCGCTGGTCGAGGCCGACGGTGACGTCGACAAGGCCGTCGAGGCACTCCGTATCAAGGGTCAGAAGGGCGTCGCCAAGCGCGAAGGCCGTTCTGCCGAGAACGGTGCCGTCGTCTCCGTCATCTCCGACGACAACACCTCCGGTGTCCTCGTCGAGCTGAAGTGCGAGACGGACTTCGTCGCCAAGGGCGACAAGTTCCAGGCAGTCACCGAGCAGCTGGCCAAGCACATCGCCGCCACGTCCCCGGCCGACGTCGAGGCGCTCCTGGCGTCCGAGATCGAGCCCGGCAAGACCGTGCAGGCGTTCGTCGACGAGGCCAACGCCAACCTCGGCGAGAAGATCGTCCTGGACCGCTTCGCGCAGTTCACCGGCGGCTACGTCTCGGCGTACATGCACCGCACCATGCCCGACCTGCCGTTCCAGATCGGTGTCCTGGTCGAGCTCGACAAGGAGAACGCCGAGGTCGCCCGCGGCGTCGCGCAGCACATCGCCGCGTTCGCCCCGAAGTGGCTCGCCGCCGAGGACGTTCCGGCCGAGGTCGTCGAGTCCGAGCGCCGTGTGGCCGAAGAGGTCACCCGCGCCGAGGGCAAGCCGGAGGCCGCGCTGCCGAAGATCGTCGAGGGTCGTGTCAACGGCTTCTTCCGCGACAACACGCTGCTTGGCCAGGCCTACGCCCTGGACGCCAAGAAGTCCGTCCAGAAGGTTCTGGACGAGGCCGGTGTCACCCTGGTGCGCTTCTCGCGCATCAAGGTCGGCATCTGAGTCCGTCCGTACGCGACGGACACCGGACCCCGGTAGGGTCTGAAGCAGTCGCCCGCGTTCGCGCAGGGCGACCGCAGATCTGACGAGGAGGCCATTGCCGTAGAGGGAACCGCGAGGACCCACCGGCAATGGCCTTCTTCGTATGTGCACGAGGAGATCTCCATGAATCAGGGCGTGGACACCCACACCGCTTCCCACGACAAGAGCGACCAGGACAAGAAGGGCCGCCGCTTCATGCTGAAGCTGTCGGGCGAGGCCTTCTCCGGTGGCGGAGGACTCGGCGTCGACCCCGACGTGGTCCACGCCATCGCCCGCGAGGTCGCCGCGGTGGTCCGCGACGGCGCGGAGATCGCGATCGTGATCGGCGGTGGCAACTTCTTCCGCGGCGCCGAGCTCCAGCAGCGCGGCATGGACCGGGCCCGGTCCGACTACATGGGCATGCTCGGCACCGTCATGAACTGCCTCGCCCTCCAGGACTTCCTGGAGAAGGAAGGCATCGACTCCCGCGTCCAGACGGCCATCACCATGGGCCAGGTCGCCGAGCCGTACATCCCGCTGCGCGCCGTGCGCCACCTGGAGAAGGGCCGCGTCGTCATCTTCGGCGCCGGCATGGGCATGCCCTACTTCTCCACCGATACCACGGCCGCCCAGCGTGCCCTGGAGATCGACGCGGAAGCCCTGCTCATGGGCAAGAACGGCGTCGACGGGGTCTACGACTCCGACCCGAAGAAGAACCCGGACGCGGTGAAGTTCGACGCGCTGGAGTACAGCGAGGTGCTGTCGCGCGACCTCAAGGTCGCCGATGCCACCGCCATCACGCTGTGCCGCGACAACAAGCTGCCCATCCTGGTCTTCGAGCTGCTCGCCGAGGGCAATATCGCGCGAGCCGTCAAGGGTGAGAAGATCGGCACGCTCGTGAGCGACCAGGGCACCCGGGCCTGAGCAGGCCCCGTCCGCCTGAACCATCCATTTCTGACATGCAGGAGCACGTGGTGACCGAAGAGATCCTCCTCGAGGCCGAGGAGAAGATGGAAAAGGCCGTCGTCGTCGCCAAGGAAGACTTCGCCGCGATTCGCACCGGTCGTGCGCACCCGGCGATGTTCAACAAGATCGTGGCGGAGTACTACGGCGCCATCACGCCCATCAACCAGCTCGCCTCCTTCTCGGTCCCCGAGCCGCGCATGGCGATCGTGACCCCGTTCGACAAGAGCGCCCTGCGCAACATCGAGACGGCCATCCGCGACTCCGACCTGGGCGTCAACCCCAGCAACGACGGCAGCATCATCCGGGTGACCTTCCCCGAGCTGACGCAGGACCGCCGCAAGGAGTACATCAAGGTCGCGCGTACCAAGGCCGAGGACTCCAAGGTGTCGATCCGCGCCATTCGCCGCAAGGCGAAGGACGCCCTCGACAAGCTCGTCAAGGACAAGGAAGCCGGCGAGGACGAGGTGCGCCGCGCCGAGAAGGAGCTCGACGACACCACCGCGAAGTACGTCGCGCAGGTGGACGAGCTGCTGAAGCACAAGGAAGCCGAGCTCCTCGAAGTCTGATGAACGACACTTCCTGGCAGCCGGAGCCGGTTCCGGCGGGTCCCGCCTACGATGCGCTGGTGGGCCCGCACACTCGGCCCATGCCCATCGTGCCCGATGCCGCCGGCCGTGACTTCGACGACCGGGAAGCACGCGATCGGGGGGCCGCCGCTGACGGCGGCCCCCTCTTCCGCGCCGAGACACCGCCGCAGGAGCCCATGCCCAGCCCCCCGCCGACCCCGCCTTCGCCGGCACCGCAGGACGCCTCGCCCCCGCCTCAGAAGAAGCGGGCCGGGCGGGACCTGCGGGCCGCCATAGGGGTCGGAGTGGGCCTCGGTGCGGTGATCTTCGCCTCGCTGCTCATCGTCAAGGCGGTCTTCGTCGGCGTCGTCGTCGTGGCGGTCGTCGTCGGCCTGTGGGAGCTCACCTCCCGACTGCAAGAGAAGAAGGGCATCAAGGCCCCGCTGGTCCCGCTCGCCATCGGCGGCGCGGCCATGGTCATCGCCGGATACGTCCGCGGGGCCGAGGGCGCCTGGGTGGCCATGGCGCTGACGGTGCTGGCGGTGCTCGTCTGGCGGATGACCGAGCCGCCCGAGGACTACCTCCGGGACGTCACGGCGGGTGCCTTCGCGGCGTTCTACGTGCCCTTCCTGGCCACCTTCGTCGCGATGCTGCTCACCGCCGACGACGGGCCGCAGCGGGTGATCACCTTCCTGCTCCTGACCGTGGTCAGCGACACCGGGGCCTACGCGGTCGGGTGGCGCTTCGGCAAGACCAAGCTCGCCCCGCGCATCAGCCCCGGAAAGACCCGCGAGGGGCTGTTCGGAGCGGTGGCCTTCGCGATGGGGGCCGGCGCGCTGTGCATGGAGTTCCTGATCGACGGGGGCGTCTGGTGGCAGGGCCTGGTGCTCGGCTTCGCCGTCGCCGTCAGCGCCACGCTCGGCGACCTCGGGGAATCCATGATCAAGCGGGATCTCGGGATCAAGGACATGGGCACCCTGCTGCCGGGCCACGGCGGCATCATGGACCGGCTGGATTCCCTCCTCCCGACGGCCCCCGTGGTCTGGCTGCTGCTGGCGCTGTTCGTCGGTACCGGCTGACCTGCGAAAAGGCGCCCGTACAGGCAGGGCGGTTACTCTTGGAAGGCGCGCTGCTTCTGCGGCGCGCCTTTCGTCTTACAAGGAGTACCTGCCATGGCCCGCCCTGTCCCGGGAGAGCTCACTTTCGTCGCGCCTCGTGGAGCGAAGAAGCCGCCCCGGCACCTCGCCGACCTCACGCCCGAGGAGCGCCGGGAGGCCGTCGCCGCGATCGGTGAGAAGCCGTTCCGGGCCAAGCAGCTCTCCCAGCACTACTTCGCCCGGTACGCGCACGACCCGGCCGAGTGGACCGACATCCCGGCCGCGTCCCGCGAGAAGCTCCAGCAGGAGCTGCTGCCGGACCTGATGAACGTCCTGCGCCACATCTCCTGCGACGACGACACCACGCGCAAGACCCTGTGGAAGCTGCACGACGGCACGCTCGTCGAGTCCGTGCTGATGCGCTACCCGGACCGGGTCACCATGTGCATCTCCTCGCAGGCCGGCTGCGGCATGAACTGCCCGTTCTGCGCCACCGGCCAGGCCGGTCTGGACCGCAACCTGTCGACGGCCGAGATCGTCCACCAGATCGTCGACGGCATGCGCGCCCTGCGCGACGGCGAGGTCCCCGGCGGGCCCGCCCGGCTGTCGAACATCGTCTTCATGGGCATGGGCGAGCCGCTCGCCAACTACAACCGCGTCGTCGGCGCCATCCGCCGCCTGACCGACCCGGAGCCCGACGGCCTGGGCCTGTCGCAGCGCGGCATCACGGTCTCCACCGTGGGCCTGGTCCCGGCGATGCACCGCTTCGCCGACGAGGGCTTCAAGTGCCGCCTCGCCGTCTCCCTGCACGCCCCGGACGACGAGCTGCGCGACACCCTGGTCCCCGTGAACACCCGCTGGAACGTCCGCGAGGTGCTCGGTGCGGCCTGGGAGTACGCGGAGAAGTCCGGCCGCCGGATCTCCATCGAGTACGCCCTGATCCGCGACATCAACGACCAGGCCTGGCGCGGCGACCTGCTCGGCAGGCTGCTCAAGGGCAAGCGCGTGCACGTCAACCTGATCCCGCTGAACCCGACGCCGGGCTCGAAGTGGACCGCCTCGCGCCCCGAGGACGAGAAGGCCTTCGTCGAGGCCATCGCCCGCCACGGAGTGCCGGTGACCGTACGCGACACCCGTGGCCAGGAGATCGACGGCGCGTGCGGCCAGCTCGCCGCCTCGGAGCGCTGATTTCCGCCAGTTGAGGTGGGCATTCGGCCACGGGGTACCCTGTGGCCGAACCAATTTCATATTCCGACAGGGGAGCGCCACAGCGCTGAGAGTGCGGTAACCGTCACCGCAGACCCTCTGAACCTCGCCCCGGTCATTCGGGGTAGGAAGTTCGGTCATCACTCAAGCTGTTGCGCCCTGCCCGGCGTCCGCTCCACAGAGCGCCGGGCAGGGCCGCGTCTTCTCCTGGACATCCCAGGAGGAATGCACCAATGAGCACCACCAAGAAGATGGCGGGCGTCGCGCTCGCGGCCGCGCTCGGCGTCACCACGCTCAGCGCCTGCGGCGGCGGCGACGCCAAGGACAAGTCCGCCGGGGCCTCCGCGTCGGCCGCCCCGAAGTCCAAGACGATCACTCTCGTCTCGCACGACTCCTTCAACGTGACCGAAGCGGTCCTCAAGGAGTTCGAGCAGCAGAGCGGGTACACCGTCAAGGTCCTGAAGTCCGGAGACGCGGGCACGGCACTGAACCAGGAGATCCTCACCAAGGGCTCCCCGCGCGGCGACGTCTTCTTCGGCGTGGACAACACGCTGCTCTCCCGCGCCCTCGACAACGGCATCTTCACGCCGTACGAGGCCAAGGGGCTGGCCGGTGTGAAGCCCGAGTCCGTGCTCGACAAGGAGCACCGGGTCACCCCGGTCGACTCCGGCGACATCTGCGTGAACTACGACAAGGCCTACTTCGCCGACAAGAAGCTCGCCCCGCCGCAGACGCTGGACGACCTGATCAAGCCGGAGTACAAGAACCTGCTGGTCACCGAGAACGCCGCGACCTCCTCGCCCGGCCTCGGCTTCCTGCTCGCCTCCGTCGGCAAGTACGGCGACGAGGGCTGGAAGGACTACTGGAGCAAGCTGAAGGCCAACGGCGTCGAGGTCGTCGACGGCTGGGAGCAGGCCTACAACGAGCGCTTCTCCGGCTCGGCGGGCGGCAAGAAGGCCAAGGGCGACCGCCCGCTGGTCGTCTCCTACGCCTCCAGCCCGCCCGTCGAGGTCCTCTACGGCGAGCCGCAGCCGGCCGTGGCCCCCACGGGCGTCTCGACGGGCACGTGCTTCCGGCAGACCGAGTTCGCGGGTCTGCTCAAGGGCGCGAAGAACGAGGAAGGCGGCAAGGCGCTGCTGGACTTCCTGATCTCCAAGAAGTTCCAGGAGGACATGCCGCTCCAGATGTTCGTGAACCCGGTGACCAAGGACGCGGCGCTGCCCGAGCTGTTCACCAAGCACGGCGTGGTCATCGAGAAGCCCGAGACGGTCGCCCCCGAGGCCATCGCCAAGAACCGCGACCAGTGGGTCAAGGCGTGGACCGCGCTCGTCGTGAAGTAGGACGGTTGAGTTCCGTACCGAAGGAGAGCGGGCGGGCCACGGCCGTCAGGCTCGGTCTGATGGCCGTGCCGCTCGTCTTCTTCGGGCTGTTCTTCGCCTACCCCGTGGCCGCGATCGTCGGGCGCGGGCTCAAGACGGACGCCGGCTGGCAGTTCGGCCGGATCGGCGAGGTGCTGGCCCGGCCCGACATCGGCGACGTGCTCTGGTTCACCACCTGGCAGGCGCTCGCGTCCACGGCGCTCACGCTCCTGATCGCACTCCCCGGCGCGTACGTCTTCGCGCGCTTCGAGTTCCCCGGCAAACAACTGCTGCGGGCGCTCGTGACGGTGCCGTTCGTGCTGCCGACCGTCGTGGTCGGCACCGCCTTCCTCGCACTGGTGGGGCGCAACGGCCTGCTGGACAAGGTGTGGGGGATCCGCCTCGACACGACCGTGTGGGCGATCCTGCTCGCGCACGTCTTCTTCAACTACGCCGTGGTCATCCGCACGGTCGGCGGACTGTGGGCGCAGCTCGATCCGCGTCAGGAGGAAGCCGCCCGGGTGCTCGGCGCCGGGCGGTTCGCCGCCTGGCGGCGCGTGACGCTGCCCGCGCTGGGCCCGGCCGTCGCCGCCGCCTCGCTGATGGTGTTCCTGTTCACGTTCTCCTCCTTCGGTGTCGTGCAGATCCTGGGCGGGCCCGCGTACTCCACCCTGGAGGTGGAGGTCTACCGGCAGACCGCGCAGCTCCTGGACCTGCCGACGGCCGCGGTGCTGACGATGGTGCAGTTCGCGGCCATCGGAGCGATCCTCGGCGTGCACTCCTGGACCGTGCGCAAGCGGGAGACCGCGCTGCGGCTCGTCGACCCGGGGCGGACCACGCACCGGCCGCGCGGCTGGGCCCAGCGCACCCTGCTCGGCGGGGTGCTGCTGACGGTGGCGCTGCTGATCGTGGCGCCGCTGGCCGTGCTGGTCGAGCGCTCGCTGGACGCCCCCGGCGGCTACGGCTTCGGCTTCTACCGGGCGCTCCAGGAGGTGGGCGCGGGCGGCGGAACGTTCCTGGTGCCACCGCTGGAGGCCATCTGGAACTCCCTGCAGTACGCGCTCGCCGCCACGGCCATCGCGCTCGTCGTCGGCGGGCTCGCGGCCGCCGCGCTGACCCGGCGCGCGGGCCGTTTCGTACGGGGCTTCGACGCGCTGCTGATGCTCCCGCTGGGGGTGTCGGCCGTCACCGTCGGCTTCGGCTTCCTCATCACCCTCGACGAGCCGCCGCTGGACCTGCGGACCTCGTGGATCCTGGTGCCGCTGGCGCAGGCGCTGGTGGGCGTCCCCTTCGTCGTACGGACCATGCTGCCGGTGCTCCGCGCGGTGGACGGACGGCTGCGCGAGGCCGCCGCCGTGCTCGGCGCCTCACCGCTGCGGGCCTGGCGGGAGGTGGACCTGCCCATGGTGCGGCGGGCCCTGCTGATCGCGGCGGGCTTCGCCTTCGCCGTGTCCCTCGGGGAGTTCGGGGCGACCGTCTTCATCGCGCGGCCCGACCATCCGACGCTGCCGGTCGCCGTGGCACGGCTGCTGGGGCGGGCCGGGGAGATGAACTACGGGCAGGCGATGGCCCTGAGCACGATTCTGATGCTGGTGTGCGCGGTGTCCCTGCTGGCGCTGGAGCGACTGCGACCCGACAAGACCTCCGGAGAGTTCTGATGACCCTGCTTCAGCTGGAAGGGGTGTCGGTCCGCTTCGGTGAGCGTGCGGTCGTGGACGCCGTGGACTTGGCGGTCGCCGAACACGAGATCGTGTGCGTGCTGGGGCCCAGCGGGAGCGGCAAGTCCACCCTGCTCCGGGTGGTGGCCGGGCTGCAGCCCGTCGCCGGCGGGAGGGTGCTGCTGGGCGGCGCCGACCATGCGGCGGTGCCCGTACACCGGCGGGGGGTGGGCCTGATGTTCCAGGACCACCAGCTGTTCCCGCACCGGGACGTGGGCGGGAACGTCGCGTTCGGGCTGCGGATGCGGGGCGCTTCGAAACAGGCCTCCGAGGCCCGGGTCACCGAGCTCCTGGAGCTCGTCGGGCTGCCCGGTGCGCAGGGCCGGGCGGTGGCCTCGCTGTCCGGCGGCGAGCAGCAGCGGGTCGCGCTGGCGCGGGCGCTGGCGCCTTCGCCGCGGCTCCTGATGCTGGACGAGCCGCTGGGGCAGTTGGACCGCGGGCTGCGGGAGCGGCTGGTGGTGGAGTTGCGGGGGCTGTTCTCGCGACTGGGCACGACCGTGCTGGCCGTCACGCACGACCAGGGCGAGGCGTTCGCGCTGGCCGACCGGGTGGTCGTCATGCGGGACGGGCGGATCGCGCAGGCGGGGACCCCGCTGGAGGTGTGGGAGCGGCCGGCGTCGGAGTTCGTGGCACGGTTCCTGGGCTTCGAGAACGTCGTCCCGGCGGTGGTGTCGGGTGGGGTCGCCGCCACTCCGTGGGGGAAGGTGCCGGTTGCGGCGGGGGCCTCCGAGGGGGACCGCCAGGTGCTGGTCCGGCCGGCCGGGGTGGTGCTTTCGCCTGCGGGGCTGGGGTGCGAGGTGGTGTCCCGGACCTTCCGGGGGACGCATGTCGCGCTGCTGCTCCGGCCCGAGGTGGGGCCGGAGCTGGAGGCGGAGTGTGACTTGGCCGGGGCGCCGGCGGTCGGGGACCGGGTCGCGGTGACCTTCGCTCCGGCCGAGGTGGTCGTGCTGCCGGGGGAGTAGGGCCGGACCGCTGCGCGGGAGATGTCCCCTACCCGCCCTTCCACCGTTCCCAGGGCTCCGCTCTGACCTGGTCCTCAAGCGCCGGACGGGCTGGGACGGGGTCCCGGGCCGCGCCCGGACCCCCTGGGGCTCCGCCCCGGACCCCGGTCCCCCAACGCCGGACGGCTGGAAAGACCAGCCGCCTCAGCCGACCGGGGCCGGTTCCGGGGTGGGGACGTCGCCGTGGGCGCCCTCGTGGTTGCCGTACCAGGCGACCGCCACCGCGCCGGTCACCGCCAGGACGAAGCCGAGGACCGCCAGCCAGGCCATGCCGGGGCGGGACGCGTCGCCCAGCCAGAGCACGCCGATCGCTCCGGGGAGCACGGTTTCACCGACCACCAGGGCGGCGGTGGCGCCGTTCACCGAGCCGATCTGGAGCGCCACGGTGTGCAGGTACATGCCGCCGACGCCGGCGAGGACGATGGCGTACAGGGCCGGGTCGGAGAGGAGGGCCGGGAACGAGAACGGCTCGACGCCGTTCAGGATGCGGACCCCGACTCCCAGCGCACCGAACGCCAGACCCGACAGCAGGCCCGCCAGGATCGCGGCGCGGGCGCCGAGGAAACGTACCGCCACGGTGCCGCCCACGATGATCAGTACGGTCACGGCCAGGAGCCACCAGTGCGTGGCGGCCGGCACGTAGTGACCGCCCTCGTGGCCCGCCGCCGTCGCCAGCAGGACCAGGGCCGCGCAGACGACCCCGATGGAGGTCCATTCCTTCCGGGTCAGCCGGATGCCGAGCATCTTCACGCTCAGCACGGCCGTGATCACCAGGTTGGCGCTGATGACCGTCTGGGACAGGAAGAGCGGCAGGAGGCGGGCGGCCAGCGCGCCCAGGCCGAAGCCCACGAAGTCCAGGATCGTGCCGACGATGAACTCCCAGGTCATCGCGGCCTTCGCCGTGGAGCTGAGGTTCGGGCCGCCGTGCTGGGTGACCCCGGCGGCGGCGGGCGACATCCGGGCCGCCCGCCGGGATCCCACGGCTTGCAGGACGGATCCCGTGCCGTAGCAGATGGACGCCGCGATAGCGGTCAGCAGGCCTATGAGCACCCGTGGGCTCCGTTCACGTCTGGCAGGTTTTACGTAGTGCGTACCTCTTCCAGACGTGGAAAAGGGGCGAGAAGTTGCCTGGCCGGGGCAGGCGGTTCAGGTCAGCCCATCGCGGCGAGGGCCGCCGGTACCTCGGCCACCGAGTCGACCAGGGCGATCCGGGACTCCATCGCCCGGCCCCGGGCCAGCGCCTGGAGCAGCGGCCAGGCGGGCAGCCGTTCGGTCCAGTGGACGCGGTCGACGAGGATCATCGGGGTCGGCTCGCTCCGGGACTCGTAGTAGTTGGGCGTCGCGTTGTCGAAGATCTCCTGGACCGTGCCCGCCGCGCCGGGCAGGAAGACCACGCCCGCGTTGGACCGCGCGAGCAGCCCGTCCTCGCGGGTGGCGTTCGCGAAGTACTTCGCGATGTGCCCGGCGAAGGGGTTCGGCGGCTCGTGTCCGTAGAACCAGGTCGGGATGCCCACCGAGTCGCCGCCCGTGACCGCCGGCCAGCGTTCCCGTACGGCGAAGGCCGCGCGCGCCCAGTCGGAGACGGACGGGGTGAAGGTCGGGGCCTTGGCCAGCATCCGCAGGGCTTCGGGCAGGGCGTCGTCGGGGGCCGGGGCGAGGTACGCGCCGAGGTTGGCCGCCTCCATCGCGCCCGGGCCGCCGCCGGTGGCCACGGTCAGCCCGGAGCGGGTCAGCGTCCGGCCGAGTTCGGCCGCGCCCCGGTAGGCGTCGCCGCCTCGGGTCATGGCGTGGCCGCCCATCACCCCGACGACGCGTGCGCCCACGAGGTGTTCGTCGAGGGCGTCGGAGACGGCGTCGTCGTGGATGGAGCGCAGCATCGAGGAGTAGATGTCGCCGTCCGCCTTGGTCTCCTGGAACCAGGCGTACGCCTCGGCGTCCGGGGTGGCCTCGTAGCCGGCGGACAGCCCGGTGAAGAGTTCCTCCGGCGTGTAGAGCAGGCCCCGGTAGGGGTTGAACGGCAGGTCCGGAACGGGCGGGAACACCAGGGCGCCGTCCGCGCGCACCTTGACCGAGGCGTCCGGTTCCATCGCGCAGCCCAGGAACACGGCGGACGAGGTGTCGGCGGACAGCAGTGCGAAGGTCCGCTCCAGCAGGTTGACCGACTGGATCCGGTACCCGCTGAGCGAGCCGCGGGCCGCGACCCGGTCGAATTCGGCGAGGGTCTCGATCTCGTTGTCGGTCTCGATGTGTGGGTTGACCATTCGGCCCACCCTAAGGGCTGCTCACCTCAGCGGGTCAACGCCAGCGACGTCAGCTGTGACACACCCCAGCTGAGCGGCAGGCACACCGCCACCAGCGCGGTGGCCCGTACGGTCGCGGCCGTACGGAGGACCTTGCCCGGGGCGCCGAGCCCGGTCAGGGTCTCGCGGGTGGCGCCCCGGGCCTGGTGGACCTCGACCGCGGAGGTGAGCAGGGTGGCGGTCGCGCACAGGGCCACCAGGGCGGCGGCGGGCACGGTCAGCGGGCCGAGCGGGACCTGGAGCCCGCCGTGGTCGCGCAGGGCCACGGCGCTGAGGGCGCCCGCCCCGACGGCGCACAGGACCCCGAGAGGTGCGCCCAGCCGGGGGGCCTCCTCCTGGAGGGTCCGCCCGGCCAGCAGCCGGAGCGCGCCCGGGCGGACGGCCTGGACCAGCGCCCCGCAGGCGTAGGCGAGGCCCGGACCGGCGAGGGCCAGTCCGAGGGCGGTCAGGGCCCAGCCCGTGGGCACGCCGGCTCCGCCGGGGCGGGCGTAGGCCAGCGCGGCGAGTCCGCAGGCGGTGAGGGCGATGCCCCAGGGCAGTGCGGTCTGTGGCGCGGGCCGGGGGTGCGGGCGCAGGGCGAGGGCGGTGGCGATCGAGGCGGCCACCGGGAGCAGGGCCAGCAGGGTGAGGGCTGCGGCCACGGGCAGGGGCTGGTCGGCGTGGAGCAGCCCGGCTCCGGCGCCGTCGAAGGGGAGCCCGGTCACCTCACCGCGCAGGTGGAGGAAGACGGCCAGGGCCACGGCGCTGCCGAGGGTGCAGGCCACGGCGGTGGAGATCGTCGCGACCAGGGTGAGCCGTACGGGTCCCAGCCCGGCGGCGTCCAGCCCCTCCAGGGGCCGGGTCGCGGGGTCGGTCCGGGCCACGGCGACGGCGAACTGGACGGTGGCGGCGAGGGGGACCAGGGCCCACAGCAGCTGAGGGAACGATCCGGCGGGCCGGGCCGTGGCCTGCGCGAGGACGTACAGCAGCAGGAAGCCGCTGCCGGCCGACGCGGCGGCGACGAGCAGCCGGCGCAGCTGTACCAGCGGCCGGGAGCCGCGGGCTAGGCGGAGAGCGAGCACGCGGCCTGTTCCTCCGGGGGCTGGGGGAAGGAGGTGGGGGAGAGCCCGGCCGCGGTTGCCGCGGCGGCGGGTCGGCCGTCCAGCAGGGAGAAGTGCCGGTCGGCGACGGCCGCGGTCTCCTCGTCGTGGGTGGCCAGGAGCACGGTGATGCCGTGGGAGCGGGCGGCCGTGGTGAGCGTGCGCAGCAGCAGCGAGCGCTCGGCGCGGTGCAGCGGGGCGGTGGGTTCGTCGGCGAAGACCACGGCGGGCAGGTGCGCGAGGGCGCGGGCGAGCGCGACGCGCTGGGACTCGGCCCGGTTGAGGGCGCCGGGGTGCTTGCGGGCGAAGGCGCCGATGTCGAGGCGGTCCAGCCATTCGCAGGCGGCCCGTTTCGCGGTGCGGTGACTCGCGCCGGCGATCAGCAGCGGCAGGGCGGCGTTCTCCCAGACGCGGAGCTCCGGGAGCAGCCGCGGCTCGGGGCCGATCCAGCCGAAGCGGTCGCGGCGCAGCCGCTCGCGGGCCGGGGCGCCCATGGTGTGCACGGGGACGCTGCTGAACCAGACCTCGCCCTGCTCGGGCCGGAGCTGTCCGGACAGGCAGCGCAGCAGCGTGGTCTTGCCGCTGCCCCGGGGGCCGGTCACGGCGAGGATCTCTCCCGCGCGGACGCCGACCGAGACCCCGATCAGGCCCGGTGAACCGCTGTGGGAGTAGTGAAGGGACCGCGCCCAGAGCAGATCGTCCTGGGGCAGGGCACTGTCGGGCCGGGCATTGTCCAGCGCGGCGTTGTCCCGTGGAGCCACCATGGCGTACACCTCCGTCCGGGGGAACGAAGCGGAGCCCGCTTGGTCACTGGCGCCGCAATGAGATGTAAAGAGATGAACGTCTTGGATGGTGACAGCACACGGCCCGGACCCCCTCGTTCTCACTCGAACGGAGGATCCGGGCCGTGTGGTCCGGCAGTTTGCCGCCTGCGGGACGGTGGGAGGACGCGGGCTGGTTAGAGCTTGGTCCAGGCCTCGGTGAGCACGCGGCGCAGGATGCCCTCGATCTCGTCGAAGGTGCCCTGGTCGGCGATCAGCGGCGGGGCCAGCTGGATGACCGGGTCGCCACGGTCGTCGGCGCGGCAGTACAGGCCGTTCTCGAAGAGCGCCTTGGAGAGGAAGCCGTAGAGCACGCGCTCGGTCTCCTCGTCCGTGAAGGACTCCTTGGTGACCTTGTCCTTGACGAGCTCGATGCCGTAGAAGTAGCCGTTGCCGCGGACGTCGCCGACGATCGGCAGGTCGTGCAGCTTCTCCAGCGTCGAGCGGAAGGCGTCCTCGTTGTCCAGCACGTGCTGGTTGAGGCCTTCCTTGTCGAAGATGTCGAGGTTGGCGAGCGCCACCGCGGAGGACACGGGGTGTCCGCCGAAGGTGTAGCCGTGCAGGAAGGTGTTGTCGCCCTTGTAGAACGGCTCGGCGAGGCGGTCCGAGATGATGCAGGCACCGATCGGGGAGTAGCCCGAGGTCATGCCCTTGGCGCAGGTGATCATGTCCGGGATGTAGTCGAACTTGTCACAGGCGAACATCGTGCCGAGGCGGCCGAAGGCGCAGATCGTCTCGTCGGAGACGAGCAGGACGTCGTACTCGTCACAGATCTCGCGGACGCGCTGGAAGTAGCCGGGCGGCGGCGGGAAGCAGCCACCGGCGTTCTGCACCGGCTCCAGGAAGACGGCGGCGACGGTGTCGGCGCCCTCGAACAGGATCTCCTGCTCGATCTGGTCGGCGCACCAGCGGCCGTAGGCCTCGGGGTCGTCGCCGTAGATCGGGGCGCGGTAGATGTTGGTGTTGACCACCTTGTGCGCGCCGGGGACCAGCGGCTCGAAGGGGGCCTTGAGGGCCGGCAGGCCGGTGATGGACAGCGCGCCCTGCGGGGTGCCGTGATAGGCGACCGCGCGGGAGATGACCTTGTACTTGGTGTGCTTGCCCTGCAGCTTGAAGTACTGCTTGGCGAGCTTCCAGGCGGTCTCGACGGCCTCGCCGCCACCGGTGGTGAAGAAGACCTTGTTCAGGTCGCCCGGGGCGTAGTGCGCGAGGCGCTCGGCGAGCTCGACGGCCTTGGGGTGCGCGTACGACCAGATGGGGAAGAACGCGAGTTCCTGCGCCTGCTTGTAGGCGACCTCGGCCAGTTCCTTGCGGCCGTGACCGGCGTTGACCACGAACAGTCCGGCGAGACCGTCCAGGTAGCGCTTGCCCTTGTCGTCGAAGATGTAGGTGCCCTCACCCCGCACGATGGTGGGGACGGGCGAGTTCTCGTAGGACGACATGCGGGTGAAGTGCATCCACAGGTGGTCGTACGCGGTCTTGGAGAGGTCCTGGCTCACGGGCTATCTCGTTCCCCACATGTAGGTCTGCTTCTTCAGCTTCAGGTAAACGAAGCTTTCGGTTGATCGCACGCCGGGGAGCGCACGGATCTTCTTGTTGATCGTGTCGAGCAGGTGGTCGTCGTCCTCACAGACGATCTCCACCATCAGGTCGAACGAGCCCGCGGTCATCACCACGTACTCGCATTCGGCCATCGCGGTCAGCGCGTCGGCCACGGGGTCGAGGTCTCCCTCGACGTTGATGCCGACCATCGCCTGGCGCCGGAGCCCCACGGTGAGCGGATCGGTGACGGCGACGATCTGCATGACGCCCTGGTCGAGCAGCTTCTGAACCCGCTGACGCACCGCTGCTTCGGACAGGCCGACGGCCTTTCCGATCGCTGCGTAGGGGCGGCGACCGTCCTCTTGCAGTTGCTCGATGATCGCCAGGGACACAGCATCGACCGAAGGGGACGGTTGTCTTGTCCTGGAATCTGCGCTTCGACTGACCACGACCTCACTGTGCACGAGGAGTCGTCTGTTCCGCAAGGCGAGAACGATGTAATTCGTTGTTTGGGGAGTCAGATCTCACTGATTCCGTAGTTCGTGATGTGTGGGCCTGTCGAAAACGGCGTCCGAGAGGCTAGGCTTGGGTAGCTGTCTCAACCGTTGGACATGTGATCACAGGAGTGTGGCTGTAGTGACCACCGAACTGCGTCGTCTGCGCAACTACATCGGCGGGGAGTTCAAGGACGCCGCCGACGGGCGGACCACCGAGGTGGTCAACCCCGCCACGGGCGAGGCGTACGCGACCGCCCCCCTCTCCGGCCAGGCGGACGTCGACGCCGCCATGGCCGCTGCCGCCGCCGCCTTCCCGGCCTGGCGCGACGCGACCCCCTCCGAGCGCCAGAAGGCCCTGCTGAAGATCGCGGACGCCTTCGAGGCCCGCGCGGACGAGCTGGTCGCCACCGAATCGGAGAACACCGGCAAGCCGCTCGGCCTCACGGCCAGCGAGGAGCTGCCGCCGATGGTGGACCAGATCCGCTTCTTCGCCGGTGCCGCGCGCCTGCTCGAGGGCCGTTCGGCCGGCGAGTACATGGAGGGCATGACCTCGATCGTCCGCCGCGAGCCGGTCGGCGTCTGCGCGCAGGTCGCTCCGTGGAACTACCCGATGATGATGGCCGTCTGGAAGTTCGCCCCGGCCCTGGCCGCGGGCAACACCGTGGTCCTCAAGCCCTCGGACACCACCCCGGCCTCCACCATCCTGATGGCGGAGATCATCGGCTCGATCCTGCCCAAGGGCGTCTTCAACGTCGTCTGCGGCGACCGCGACACCGGCCGGGCCATGGTCGAGCACCGCACTCCGGCGATGGCCTCCATCACCGGCTCGGTGCGCGCGGGCATGCAGGTCGCCGAGAGCGCCTCCAAGGACGTCAAGCGCGTCCACCTGGAGCTCGGCGGCAAGGCCCCCGTCGTGGTCTTCGAGGACGCCGACATCGCCAAGGCCGCCGAGGACATCGCGGTCGCCGGCTTCTTCAACGCCGGCCAGGACTGCACCGCGGCCTGCCGCGTACTGGTCCACGAGTCGATCCACGACGAGTTCGTCGCGGCGCTGGCCAAGAACGCGGCCGACACCAAGACCGGCCAGCCGGACGACGAGGACGTGCTCTACGGTCCGCTGAACAACCCGAACCAGCTGAAGCAGGTCGCGGGCTTCATCGAGAGGCTCCCCGCCCACGCCAAGGTCGAGGCGGGCGGCCACCAGGTCGGCGAGAAGGGCTACTTCTACGCCCCGACCGTGGTCTCGGGCCTCAAGCAGGACGACGAGATCATCCAGAACGAGGTCTTCGGCCCCGTCATCACGGTCCAGTCCTTCACGGACGAGGACCAGGCCCTGGCGTACGCGAACGACGTCGAGTTCGCGCTCGCCTCGTCGGTGTGGACCAAGGACCACGGCCGCGCGATGCGGATGTCCAAGAACCTCGACTTCGGCTGCGTGTGGATCAACACCCACATCCCGCTCGTCGCCGAGATGCCCCACGGCGGATACAAGAAGTCCGGCTACGGCAAGGACCTCTCCGCCTACGGCTTCGAGGACTACACGCGCATCAAGCACGTCATGACCTCGCTCGACGGCTGACCGGAAGCCGGACGGGCGGCCTGGCGGCCGCCGCATCGGCCAGGGCACTGCCTTGAAGGGGCGGGTAGTAGACAACATGTCTATTGCCCGCCCTTTGGTGTTCCACCAGGCTCTTTCCATGCCTGAACTCGCCTTTTCCCGCCGCGCGGCGCTGCGCGGCCTCGGTGCCGCGGGCCTGCTGGCCGGCCTCACCGGCTGTGGTGTCCCGGCCGCGTACGTCCCGGAGGACCGGAGGGAGGGCCGGGACCGCTCCGTCGCCGACCGGAGCGTCTCCTTCTCCAACTGGCCCCTCTACATCGACACCGACGAAGAGGACGAGAGCCGGCGCCCGACGCTGGAGGCCTTCTCGGAGAAGACCGGCATCGAGGTCCGGTACACCGAGGAGATCAACGACAACGACGAGTTCTTCGGCAAGATCAGCCCGGCGCTGATGAACCACCAGCAGACCGGTCACGACGTGGTCGTGGTCAGCGACTGGATGGCCGCCCGCTTCGTCCACCTCGGCTGGGCCCAGAAGATGGACCGCTCGGCGCAGACGAACGTGTCGAAGCATCTGGACCCGCAACTGCGCTCGCCCGCCTTCGACGAGGGCCGGCTGCACACCGTGCCCTGGCAGTCGGGGATCACCGGCATCGCCTACAACCGCAAGGCCCTCGGCCGCGAGATCAAGTCCGTCAAGGACCTGTGGCACCCGGACCTGGCCGGCAAGGTGACGCTCTTCTCCGGCCTCGACGAGTCCTTCTCCCTGCTGATGCAGGGCAACGGGGCCGACGTGACCCGGTGGACCGAAACCGACTTCCACCGGATGTGCGACCAGGTCGAGAGCATGGTGAAGAAGAAGCACATCCGCCGCTTCACCGGCAACGACTACACCTCCGACCTGAGCAAGGGCGACGTGCTGGCCTGCCAGGCGTACTCCGGGGACGCGATCCAGCTCCAGGCCGACAACCCCGACATCGAGTTCGTGGTCCCCGAGGAAGGGGGCGAACTCTGGGCGGAGAGCCTGCTCATCCCCAACCTGGCTCCCCGCAAGGCCAATGCCGAGGCGCTCATCGACTTCTACTACGACCCGGAAGTGGCCGCGCTGCTCGCCGCCTCCGTCAACTACGTCTGTCCGGTCCCCGCGGCCCGCGAGGTGCTGGCCGCCTCGGACGACCAGGAGACCGCCGAACTGGCCGAGAACCCGCTGATCTTCCCCGACGAGGACATGCGCAAGCGGCTCGTCGTGGCCCGCGACATCTCCTCCGCCGAGCGCTCGTCCTTCGCCAAGCGCTGGAACGGCATCGTCGGTCTTTGAGGGGCGGGCCCGATCACGATCCCGCAGCGGAACTGAACATGTTCAGCAATTCGGCTGAACATGTTCAGAAAGCTGCGTAGGCTTCCTCCCATGAGCGAGAGAAGCGCCCTTCTGCGGCGGATCCGTGCCTGGCTTGCCCTGTTCCTCGTCTGCCTCGTGCTGAGCGGACTCACCGCCTTCCCCCTGGTGAGCGAACTCCACTGGGCCAACGCCCTGGTGGACAACGAATGGTTGCGACGCGTCGGCGACGGGCTGGAACGGGCGGACTCCGAATACCCCTTCCTCCTCTACGGCACCGACTGGCTCGCCTTCGCCCACCTGGTGATCGCCGTCTTCTTCTACGGGGTCCACCGTGACCCGGTCCGCAACATCTGGATCGTCGAGGCCGGCATGATCGCCTGCGCCGGCATCGTCCCGCTGGCCCTGATCTGCGGCCCCATCCGGGGGATCCCCTTCTATTGGTCGCTGATCGACATGTCCTTCGGCGTCTTCGGGGTGATTCCCCTGCTGGTCCTGCGCCGCATGATCAAGCGACTGGAAGCGATGCCGACGGACCCCGGCCGGGACGCGGTTCCGGCTCCGGCTCCGGACCTGGCCGTGGACCTGGCCGGGACCCGGGTCTGAGTCCGGGCTACTTGGCGAAGGCCGCCATGACGATGCCGAGGGCCACCGGGTTCATGTCCTGGCCCTTGGCATCGGTCGAGTTGACCGAGTACACGAGGGTGCGGGACAGGTCGCGGGTCCCGCCTATCGCCGTGTTGTAGCCGTGCCGGCCGCCCGTCTTGCCCCAGGCGACCGTGCCGTCGGGGAGCTTGATCCGCGACATCCCGGCCGTCAGCGTCGCGGACTTGCCCGTGACGAAGTCCTTCACCCCGGGGACCGTGAACATCTCCTCGAGCTGCGCCGCCGGCACGAGGCGTCCGCCGAACAGGGCGATGGTGAACCGCTCCAGATCGGCCGTGGTGGAGATGATGTCGCCCGCCGCCCACCGGTCCGAGGAGTTCCACTCCGTCACGTCCCGCAGCTCGGTGGAACCGTCCTGACGGGCCACCGCCTGGTACCCGTGGTTGTGGCGACCCGGTATGCGGGTCTGGAAACGGCCCGGGAACGAGGTGTCCCGCAGCCCCAGCGGCTTCAGTACCCGCGCCGCGACCGCCTTCTCGTACGTCGTGCCCGTCACCTTCTCGATCAGCACGCCCAGCACCGTGTAGTTGATGTTCAGGTAGTGCTGGGCCGTGCCCGGGACGAACTCGGGGCTCTTGGTCACGGCGTCGGCGATCTGGTCGTGCGGATCGGTCACGTCGAAGCGGTGTTCCCACTGCGCCTCGAAGGAATCGCCCGGACCGTCGGCCGCCGGAATCCCGCTGGTGTGGGTGAGCAACTGCCGCACGGTGACCGTGCCGTACGCCTCGGGGACGGTCCCGGGCAGGTACCGGCGGACCGGCCCGTCGAGGTCGAGCTTGCCCTCGGCGGCGAGCTGGAGCACCACCGCCGCGGTGAAGACCTTGGTCACCGATCCGGCCCGGAACCGGCCCTCCTCGATCGCCGCGCGCCCGGTGCGGATGTCCGCGAGACCGGAACCGCCCTGCCACCCGCCGCTCGTGCCGCCCACCCGTACCAGCGCGGCCGTGGCGTCCTTGTGGTCCGCCCCGAGCCCCGCGAGGGCCTGCTCCAGCGCCGTGGCGTTCGGTGGGGTCGGGACCTGCGGTGCCGGGCTCTGCGCGGCCGGCGCCGCGGCGGCCGAAGGCTGCGGCTGGCCGCCTTGGCCGCCTTGGCCGCCTTGGCCGCCCGGGCCGGCCTGGGCGGCGACGGCCGGTCCGGCCGCGACACCCAGGACCAGAGTGGTGGCGATCAGCGTGCGGGTCATGGCGTTCATGGTGGGATCCCCCTGTCGGCTCTCCGGGCGACTTCCGCCCCGATGACCTCAATGCTGCAGGTCAGGGGGGTAGTTGCGGATCACCATCAAGAGTGGTCTTTGCCGGTACGACAACTCACCACCGAGAGCCAGGAGATACGACCCGTCTCACTCCCCAGAGGGAGATACCGGAGAGCCAGCCGCGATCAGACCCGTCTCGTACGCGCAGATCACCGCCTGGATCCGGTCCCGCAGCCCCAGCTTCGACAGCACGTTGCCCACATGCGACTTGACCGTGTGCTCGCTCACCATCAGCTCCAGCGCGAGCTCCGCGTTCGACAGTCCTCGCCCCAGGTGCAGCAGCGTCTCCCGCTCGCGGGCCGTCAGCACCTCCAGCCGCTCCGCGGACAGTGCCTCCCCGGCCGCCGGCCGGGCCGTCGCCGCCGTGTACTCCGCGATCAGCCGCCGGGCCACCGAAGGCGCCAGGAGGGAATCGCCCGCCGCCACCACCCGTACGGCGTGCACCAGATCGTCCCGTCGCACGTCCTTCAGCAGGAACCCGCTGGCCCCCGCGTGCAGCGCCTCGTACACGTACTCGTCCGAGTCGAAGGTCGTCAGCATCACCGTCCGGCAGGAACTCGTCCCCGAGATCTCCCGGCACGCCTCGATCCCGTCCAGCACCGGCATCCGGACGTCCAGCAGCGCCACGTCGGGGGCGAGCGACCGTACCGCCGAGACCGCCGCCGCCCCGTCGCCGGCCTCCGCCACCACCTCGATGTCCTCCTGCGCGTCCAGGATCATCGCGAAGCCGCTGCGCACCAGTTCCTGGTCGTCGGCCACCACCACACGGATCGTCACTTCCCCACCTCCGCGCCCGACGTTACAAGCACGACGCGCAGCTCGAAGCCGGTGCCGTCCGGTCCCGGGCCCGTCCGGGCCGTACCCCCGTGGGCGGCCGCCCGCTCGCGGATCCCGATCAGGCCGTGCCCGCCGGGCCGCGCCCGCGGCACGGAACCCGCACCGGCCCCCGCCCCCGGACCCCGCCCGTCGTCCGTCACCGTCACCGTGAGCTCCCGCTCCCCGTACTCCAGGCCCACGGCCACCGCCGAAGCCCCGGCGTGCTTGACCACATTGGTCAGGGCCTCCTGCACCACCCGGTACACCGTCGCCTCCAGCGCCGCGGGCAGGGCGCGCACCGTACCCGTGCGTTCCAGGCGCACCTCGGGCCCGCTGCCCCGGACCCGCTCCAGCAGCCCCTCCAGCTCCCCGACACCGGGCTGCGGGGAGCGCGGAGCCGCCTCGTCCGTGCGCAGCACCCCCAGCATCGTGCGCAGCTGGGCCATGGCGTCCCGGCCCGTCTCCGCGATGGCCTCGAAGGCGGCCTCGGCGCGCTCGGGGGCCCTGCGCACGGCCACCGGACCGGCCTCCGCCTGCACGATCATGATGCTGACCGCGTGCGAGAGGATGTCGTGCATCTCCCGCGCGATCCGGGCCCGTTCGCGGGCGGCCGCCTGCTCCGCCTCGATCCGGTTGGCCCGCTCCAGCTCGGCCGCCCGGTCCAGGAGGGCCGCGGTGTACGCCTGCCGGGTGTGCTGCAACCGCCCCAGCGCGTACGCGGCCCCGGAGACGAAGAGGGTGAAGAGCAGCTCGCGCGCGGTCCCGGTGTTCCAGTACACCGACACGGCGACCGTGAGGATCGTGAGCCCGCCCACCGTCAGCCGCACCCGGGCCGTGCACCGCAGGGCGACCGTGTAGAAGGCGATCAGCCCCGCGTACGGAAGCGGCTGCCCCGGGCCGTCGCCCCCCAGGTTGTACACGCCGCCGGCTACCAGGATCGCGACCAGCACCGTCACCGGAGCCCGCCGGCGCCAGACCAGTGGCAGCACGCCGAGCGTGGTCATGGCGTACGAGATCCAGTCCGCGGGCGGCGCCCCGGCCGGCCGCGGCACCACGAAGGGCATCGTGACGGCCAGTTGCACCAGCAGCGTCAGTCCCAGGTCCTGCCGGCGCGGACCGGCGCTCCGGATCCGCCCCGCGATCTCCCCCCAGGCCCGTATCACCGGCCGAGCCCGGCCCGTACGGCTCTCAGCGCGTCCACCCGGTTCGTCGTGATCGAGTCGACTCCGGCCCTGATCAGCGCGCCCATCGCGCGCTTGGTGTCCGGGGTCCAGGCCGACACCAGCAGGCCGTCCCGGTGCAGGGCCTCCACCAGCTCCGGGCCGACCAGCCCGAAGCGGTAGTTGAGCCAGCTCGGGGCCACCGCGTCGATCAGCACCCGGCGCGGGGGAGCCAGGGTGGTCCAGGTCAGCGCGATCTCGGCGCCCGGATCGGCGGCGCGCACCGCCAGCATGGTGGCCGGACCCGCGCAGTAGTACGTACGGTCGCGGGCCCCGCATTCGCGGACCTGGCCGACGACGGTCCGTACGGCCTGGGCCGTCGCACCCGGCAGGTCGATCATGACCCGGCCCGCGCCGGTGGCCATCAGGGCCTCGCGCAGGGTCGGGATCCCGCCGCCGGTCAGCTCCTTCAGCTGCGGGGCCGTGACGTCTTCGAGCCGTACGTCGTGGCCCCACAGCCGCCGGAGGTCCTCGTCGTGGAGCAGTACGGGGACCCCGTCGCGGGTCATCCGTACGTCGATCTCCACCGCGTCCGCCCCCCGGTCGAAGGCGGACCGGAGGGAGGGCAGGGTGTTCTCGCGGGCGCGGTAGGGATCCCCGCGGTGTCCTACGGCAGTCAGGGTGCGCATCCGCCCATTCTGCTGGGCCGTCAGGAAGCCAGCCAGGCGGAGGTGTACGTGTCGATCTCGGCGGTGAGCTTCGCCTTGCCGGCCGGGTCCAGGAAGGAGGCCTCGACGGCGTTCTTCGCGAGCTGGGCGAGGCCCCGCTCGTCCAGGTCCAGCAGGCGGGCGGCCACCGCGTACTCGTTGTTGAGGTCGGAGCCGAACATCGGCGGGTCGTCGCTGTTGATGGTGACGAGCACGCCGGCCGCCACCATCTCCTTGACGGGGTGCTCGTCCAGCTTGGCGACGGCTCGGGTGGCGATGTTGGAGGTGGGGCAGACCTCCAGCGCGATGCGGTGCTCGGCCAGGTAGGCCAGGAGCTCGGGGTCCTGGGTGGCGCTGGTGCCGTGGCCGATGCGCTCGGCGCCCAGGTCGCGGATGGCGTCCCAGACGCTCTGCGGGCCGGTGGTCTCGCCGGAGTGCGGCACGCTGTGCAGTCCGGCGGCGCGGGCCGCGTCGAAGTACGGCTTGAACTGCGGGCGCGGGACGCCGATCTCGGGGCCGCCGAGGCCGAAGGAGACCAGGCCCTCGGGGCGCAGGTCGACGGCGAGGCGCAGCGTCTCCGCGGCGGCTTCCAGGCCGGCCTCGCCGGGGATGTCGAAGCACCAGCGCAGGATCACGCCGAGCTCGGTCTCGGCGGCCTTGCGGGCGTCCTCGATGGCCTCCATGAAGGCCTTCTCGTCGATCCCGCGGCGGGTCGAGGAGTACGGGGTGATGGTGAGCTCGGCGTACCGGATGTTCTGCCGGGCCATGTCGCGGGCGATATCGAAGGTGAGGTCGCGCACGTCGTCGGGGGTGCGGACCAGGTCGACGACGGAGAGGTAGACCTCGATGAAGTGCGCGAAGTCGGTGAAGGTGAAGTAGTCGGCGATGGCCTCGGGGTCCGTGGGGACCTTGGAGTCGGGGTGCCGGGAGGCGAGTTCGGCCACGATGCGGGGGGAGGCCGAGCCGACGTGGTGGACGTGGAGTTCGGCCTTGGGCAGCCCCGCGATGAAGGGGTGCAGGTCGGGCATGAGGGTGCCTCCGAAGGACGCGGTGCGGATGGAACGGTGTTCATCGTAGGCAGGATCCGCACCGCCGAAGGGGCCTGTCGGAGGGAGCGCTTAGCATGGCCGTACGAGAGGGGGGCGCCGTATGACCGATCAGAGCCCCGAGTCGCGAGACCCCTGGGCGCCGCCGGAGCAGCCCGCGGTCGATCTGGGCAAACAGCAGGGCGGGCAGGGTGCGCCGGGGGCGCAGGGCGCGCCGGGGGTGCACGACCAGCAGACCGTCGCGGGGATGCCGGGGGCCGGCGGCATACCTCCGGGCACGCCGGTGCCCGCACCTCAGACCGGGCAGGCGCCCGGGGCGACGCCCGCCTACGGCTACCCGGCGCAGCAGGATCCCGCCGCCGGGTACGGCTACCCGGCCCAGCCGGGCGCGCCGCAGGCCCCGTACGGCGGCTACCCCGCCCACCAAGGCGCCCCGCAGCCGCCGTACGGCGGCCAGCCGGGGTACCCGGGGTATCAGGCGTACCCCGGATACCCCGGGTACGCGCCCAAGAGCAACGGCTTCGGCGTCACCGCGCTCGTGCTCGGGATCCTCTCCGTGTGCACGTGCTACCTGGGCCTCCTGTTCGGCGTTCCGGCCGTCATCTTCGGAGTGCTGGGCCGAGGAAAGGCCAAGCGCGGCGAGGCCGACAACGACGGCATGGCGCTGGCCGGCATCATCACCGGCGCGGTCGGCATCGTGATCAGCATCGCGTTCGTCGTGTTCTTCATCGTCGTCGCCGGCATGTCCGAGGACGGCGGCTCCGAGTACGACTCGGAGTTCCCGTCCCCGTACGAGAACACCCAGGTCCTCCAGCGGGGTTGATCCGCGACCGGCGGGCACGACGGAGGGCCGGGCGGGGACGGTGCGCGTCCCTGCCCGGCCCTCCACCCCGCCCTCAGGCGCCCGTGTCCGCCCGCCCCTGCTCCGGCCCGGCCTCCCAGGGCCACCTGGCGTCCCGGCCGTCCTCGATCAGGGACACCATGCGGAAGGCCGCGTCGGTGAGCCCGCCGAAGGTGTGCCGGTGCGCGGACCCGGAGGGCGCGTGGCCCACCCGGTGGCCGGCGAGGTTCCACGTGTAGACCGGCACCGTGTCCGGCACCAGGGCCGTGGGATCGCCGCCGTAGGCGTACGTGGCCTGCTCGTCGGTGACGATCAGCACCCGGTCGTGCCCCGCGTAGTGCGTGCGCACCGCCTCCGCCGTGAAGGTGCCGCCGAGGTCCTCGAACCGTTCCAGCACCTTCAGCACCGACTCGCCCCGCCGGAAGCCGACCGCCTCGCTGGTGGAGCCGAACTGCACCAGGTCCGCGTCCTCGGCGCGCAGCGCCAGCGCCGCCCCGAAGACGGCCGCGGCGTCGGCCCGGTTGAGCTGCGAGCGGTCCGACAGCGGCGACCACATCGACCCGGACCGGTCCACCAGGACCAGCGTCCGCCCGGGCAGCGCCGGTACGAGGGCCAGGGAGTGGCCCAGCGCCCGCTCCAGCGGGTACGCCCAGCGCAGCGAGGGCGCGTGCCGGTGGGCCGCCAGGTAGCGGAAGGGGAACTGCCGGGCCCGGGCGACGGTCTCCGGGTCGGAGATCTTCGCCGCGACCCACTCGGCCACCGCGTCCGAGACCCCGGCCTCGTCGAAGTTGCGCAGGTTGCGCAGCAGCGCCATCACGCCCATGGACGGGATGACCGCCTCCCAGGCGGCCGCGTCCATCGGCCCCTGCAGCCAGCCGGCCAGCGCCTCCCAGGTCATGCCCGCCGCGGCGAGCCGCTCGGCGCCGTCCGCCGAGGTGACCACGGCCCGGCGCTCCGCCACGGGCAGCTCCATCAGGGCCCGGTGCGCGCGCAGGGTGCGGTTGCCCGACGGTGCCTCGGCGGTCTCCGGGCTGTGCCGGCGGTCGAGGGCGTACCGGAACAGCTCGCCCTGCCAGGGCTTGTCCGGGTCGGGGGAGGCGTGCACCAGGTTGAGGACGTCGCCGAAGCGGTATCCCCGGGAGGCGGTGTCGTACTTCAGCAGGGAGTTGCCGGAGTAGAGACGGCGCACCGCGTCGGCGATCCCGCGCTTGACGGGCTTGGGCACGCTGCGCCCGTACGCGGCCGTCCAGTAGGCGAGCAGCTCGCCGGGCTCGTCCGCGCGCAGCAGTACGGAGTCCACCACCTGCCGGTTCGACGGCCCGTCGGTCGCTCCGGCGTCGAGCCGCGCCTTGACGTACTCGGCGGCTCCGACGAGCGAGGCCGTCCGCATGTTGCCGTCGCGCCGCAGCCAGCCGAGCAGGCCCGCGGTCCACGCGGGATCCTCCACGGCGAGGGCGCGCACGAGCGCGCCGTAGCGGTCGTCGCGGGCCTCGCCGGACTCGTAGGCGGTCCGCTGCGTCACGAAGTTGGCGACGGCGAGCAGGAACAGCTCGGAGCGCGGATCGCGCACGAAGCCGGGGCTGCCGTGCGCGTTGGCGGCGCGGCGGCCGGTGGAGCGGACCGGTGAGGTGGGCGTGGCGGACGGAGCGGGCGACGCCTTGGAGCGGAGCAGGTTGAAACGAGCCATGTGAATCCCCCCGAATTCAGTGGAAACCGGGGGAGGCGGGACGTACGGGAGGCCCGAGATCGGAAGTCGACGACGGACTTGTGTCAGCTGCTCTACTCATCTGAGCTACCGGCCGGAGCCGGGCGGGACTCGAACCCGCCACCTGCTGATCCGGAGAAGTAACCGTTGCCTGCGCACCGGGCTTCCCGTACGTGTGCCTCCCGAGATCAAAGTGGCTGCGGCCTGGGTTTCTTTGCAAAAGAAGGAGCCGCTGCCCGCGCACCGGGAGGTGCGTGAAGAGGTGTCCAGAGATAGAGGTCGGCGAAACCACGTGGTGCTCTACCAACTGAGCTACACCGACCCGAAGCCGATGACGGGACTCGAACCCGCGGCCGCCCCATTAACAGTGGAAGTAAGTCTCACCTGCGCACCTGGACAAGGATCACGCTAGACGCACACCCCCCTCGCCCGCGAGCGATTAAAGCCCCTCCCGCGCCCCCTCCCGCAGCACCGCCCCCAGCCGCTCCCGCGCCTCCATGAGCGCGAAGCCGAGCAGGTTCAGGCCGCGCCACCGCGCCGGGTCCAGCGCGCGCTCGTCGTCGGGGGCCAGGCCCACGCCCCAGATCCGGTCCATCGGACTGGCCTCCACCAGGACGCGGTTCCCGGTCGAGAGCAGGTACGAGGTCAGCGCGGGATCGGAGCCGAACTTGTGCACGCTGCCCTCCACCACCAGCGCGAACCGCTCCCGCTCCCAGACCGCGTTGTCGAAGCCGCGCACCAGCCGCCCGGCCTTCTTCGCCTCGGCCGGAGTCCTCGCCTCCAGGGCCGCGCGCTCCGCCTCGGCATCCTCGAACAGGCGTGCCTTTCCGGCCATCATCCAGTGCTCGGCGGTGGCGTACCGGACGTCACCCACGGTGAACTCGGACGGCCACCACTGACTGAGGCAGCTCGGCCCGAGCGTTCCGTCCGGCCGCGGACGGTGTCCCCAGAACGGCAGGAACTTCACCCGCTCACCCCGGCTGACCTGCCCGATCAGTTCCTCGATCTTCTCCATGCATGCGAGTCTCGCAGGAGCACCGGACACTTCGTACGGGATTTCGGGCGCGCCTCGACACATGGTCGACCGATTCCGTCGCGTAATCAAAAGGCAACAACGGAATCACTTGGCCGAGGGGTATACCTCTGCCAGGATCGGCACTCAATTCGAGCTGTAGCTCGAACTGTAGCTACGGAGAGCGTGAGAGCGTGATGGGCAACCGCTTCCAGGTCAAGGTCCAGGTCAAGGACCGATTCGCCGCAGGCGCGCAGTACATCGACGGGCAGCTGCGGCCCGGCACCTCGGGCCGGTCACACACCGTGGTCGACCCCGCCACCGGCGAGGAGGTGCTCACCTACGAGCTGGCCTCCACCGCCGACGTGGACGCCGCCGTCGCCGCCGCCAAGCGGGCCTTCCCCGGCTGGTCGGGAGCCACCCCCGGCGAGCGCTCCGAGGCGCTGCACCGGCTGGCCGGGGTGCTGGCCGAGCGGGCGGAGGAGTTCGCGCACGCGGAGTCCCTGCAGTGCGGCAAGCCGGTCAAGCTGTCGACGGAGTTCGACGTCCCGGGGACCATCGACAACACCGCCTTCTTCGCGGGCGCCGCGCGCCACCTCCAGGGGCAGGCCGCGGGAGAGTACTCCGGGGACCACACCTCGTACGTACGCCGCGAGGCGATCGGGGTCGTGGGCTCCATCGCGCCGTGGAACTATCCGCTGCAGATGGCCGCCTGGAAGATCCTTCCGGCGATCGCCGCGGGCAACACCATCGTCCTCAAGCCCGCCGAGCTCACCCCGCTGACCTCCCTGATGTTCGCCCAGGCGGCCAAGGAGGCGGGCCTGCCCGACGGCGTGGTCAACATCGTCACCGGCGCCGGCCGGGACGCGGGCGAGCACCTGGTCGGCCACCCGGACGTGGTCATGACCTCCTTCACCGGGTCCACCGCCATCGGCAAGCGGGTCGCCGAGATCGCCACCGCCACCGTCAAGCGGCTCCACCTGGAGCTCGGCGGCAAGGCTCCGTTCCTCGTCTTCGACGACGCCGACCTGGAGGCCGCCGCCAACGGCGCCGTCGCCGCCTCCCTGATCAACACCGGCCAGGACTGCACGGCCGCCACCCGCGCCTACGTCCAGCGCCCCCTCCACGACGCCTTCGTCGCCCGGGTCGCCGAGCTGATGGAGACCGTCCGCGTCGGAGACCCCTTCGACCCGTCGACCGACCTCGGCCCGCTGGTCTCGCACGTGCACCGCGACCGGGTCGCCGGTTTCGTCGAGCGCGCCCGCGCGTACGCCACGGTCGTCACCGGCGGTGAGATCCCCGGTGGCGAGCTCGCGGACGGCGCGTACTACCGGCCCACGCTGATCTCCGGCGCGGCCCAGGACAGCGAGGTGGTCCAGTCCGAGATCTTCGGGCCGGTCCTCGTGGTGCTGCCCTTCGACACCGACGACGAAGGCATCGCGCTGGCCAACGACACCCCGTACGGTCTCGCGGCCTCGGCCTGGAGCCGTGATGTGTACCGGGCGAACCGTGCCACCCGGGAGATCCAGGCGGGCTGCGTCTGGGTCAACGACCACATCCCGATCATCAGCGAGATGCCCCACGGCGGCTACAAGGCCAGTGGGTTCGGAAAGGACATGAGCAGCTACTCCTTCGAGGAGTACACGCAGGTCAAGCACGTGATGTACGACAACACCGCGGTTGCCGCGAAGGACTGGCACCGCACGATCTTCGGGGACAGATAACCACGTAGAGCCGCCCGACCAGCGGTTCGCACCCATCCCGAAAGGGCACCTCCCATGGAGCAGTTCGAGCCCGACCGCCTCTCGGCGGCGCAATTCGCCGCCATGCGGCGCAGCCTCACCACCGGGCGCGGCGCCCTCACCCGCCGCTCCGTGCTGCGCGCCTCCGGAGTCGGAGCGCTCACCCTCGGCGGCCTGTCCGCGCTGGCCGGCTGCGGCATCCCGCCGGCCAAGCGCGCGGAGGGCAACGCCGCGGCCTCCGACGACCACTCGGCGCAGGAGAAGGAGATCAACTTCTCCAACTGGACCGAGTACATGGACACCAGCGAGGACGAGAAGTCCCGTCCCACGCTGGAGGAGTTCACCAAGCGGACCGGGATCAAGGTCAAGTACACCGAGGACATCAACGACAACGTCGAGTTCTTCGGCAAGGTCAAGCCCCAGCTCGCGGCCGGCCAGGACACCGGCCGCGACCTGATCGTCGTCACCGACTGGCTGGCCTCGCGCATCATCCGCCTCGGCTGGGCCCAGAAGCTGGACCCCTCGCACCTCCCGCACGCGTACGCCAACCTGATCCCGCAGTTCCGCAGCCCCGACTGGGACCCGGGCCGCGCGTACAGCTACCCCTGGACCGGCATCAACACGGTGATCGCCTACAACACCAAGGCGACCGGCGGGAAGAAGGTCGACTCCGTCACGCAGATGCTCGACGACCCCTCCCTCAAGGGCCGCGTCGGCTTCCTCACCGAGATGCGCGACAGCGTCGGCATGACCCTGCTCGACCAGGGCAAGGACCCGGCCAACTTCACCGACGCCGACTACGACGCGGCGATCGGCCGGCTCCAGAAGGGCGTGGACAAGAAGCAGATCCGCCGCTTCACCGGCAACGACTACACGGCGGACCTCGACAAGGGCGACCTCGCAGCCTGCCTGGCCTGGGCCGGCGACGTCATCCAGCTGCAGGCCGGCAACCCGGACATCCAGTACGCGATCCCGGCGCCCGGCTACATCACCTCCAGCGACAACCTGCTGGTCCCCGTGAAGGCCCGGCACAAGGCCAACGCGGAGCGGCTCATCGACTACTACTACGAGCCGGCGGTGGCCGCCCAGCTGGCCGCCTACATCAGCTACGTCTGTCCCGTCGAGGGCGTCAAGGACGAGCTGGCCAAGATCGACCCGGAGCTCGCGGACAACGTCCTGATCGTTCCGGACAAGGCGATGGCCGCCAAGTCGCACGCCTTCCGCTCCCTCACCAGCGAGGAAGAGACGGCGTACGAGGAGAAGTTCGCCAAGCTCATCGGAGCCTGACGGGTCCCGCCGCGTCCCCACCGGCGAAGACACCCGAACCGGCACCTGCCCCTTCCACGACACACCACCGAAGGCCCAGGCCCATGACTGACAAGACCGAAGGCGGCGACGTCCGCCTCGCCGGGATCAGCAAGCACTACGGATCCTTCACCGCCGTGCACCCGCTGGACCTCACCATTCCCCAGGGCTCCTTCTTCGCCCTGCTCGGCGCCTCGGGCTGCGGGAAGACCACCACCCTGCGCATGATCGCCGGTCTGGAGGAGCCCTCCACCGGCACCGTCAGCCTCGGCGACCGCGAGGTCACGCACCTTCCGCCGTACAAGCGCCCGGTCAACACCGTCTTCCAGAGCTACGCCCTCTTCCCGCACCTCGACGTCTCGGAGAACATCGCCTTCGGGCTGCGCCGCCGCGGCATCAAGTCGGTCAAGAAGCAGGTCGACGACATGCTGGAGCTGGTCCAGCTCGGCCAGTTCGCCCAG
The DNA here is from genome assembly GCF_042888445.1 of Streptomyces sp. NPDC002886. Lineage (NCBI taxonomy): Bacteria > Bacillati > Actinomycetota > Actinomycetes > Kitasatosporales > Streptomycetaceae > Streptomyces > Streptomyces sp. NPDC002886. The sequence continues at coordinate 70,161 of NZ_JBIAPV010000003.1, read as the reverse complement.
CGCAAGCCGCACCAGCTCTCCGGTGGCCAGCAGCAGCGCGTCGCCGTGGCCCGCGCGCTCATCAACCACCCGCAGGTGCTGCTCCTCGACGAGCCGCTCGGCGCCCTCGACCTCAAGCTGCGCCGCCAGATGCAGCTGGAGCTCAAGCGCATCCAGACCGAGGTCGGCATCACCTTCGTGCACGTCACGCACGACCAGGAGGAGGCCATGACCATGGCCGACACGGTCGCCGTGATGAACGGAGGCCGCGTCGAGCAGCTCGGCGCCCCCGCCGAGCTCTACGAGAACCCGAAGACGACCTTCGTGGCGAACTTCCTCGGCACCTCCAACCTCATCGAGGCCGAGGTCCTGGAGGCCGGCGCGTCCGACGTCGTCGTCTCCTCGGCCGGTACGAAGCTGCGCGTCCCGGCGTCGCGATGTTCGACCACACCCCGCGCCGGCGGCAAGCTGCTGGTCGGGGTGCGCCCGGAGAAGATCTCCCTGGTCCACGCGGACGCGGAGAACACCATCGAGACCGGCCGCAACAAGGTCGCCGGCAAGATCGCGGCCTCCTCCTTCATCGGGGTCTCCACCCAGTTCGTCATCGACAGCCCGGTCTGCCCGGAGCTGGAGGTGTACGTGCAGAACATCGAGCGCGACGCCCGCCTCGTCCCCGGCGCCGACGTGATACTGCACTGGAACCCGGAGCACACCTTCGGCCTGGACGCGGCCCAGGACATCGACGCCGGCATCGAGACGGTCGAGGAGAGCGCGTGACCGCCCCCGCGACCCTGCCCGAGGTCGCCGTCTCCGCCGAGCCCCCGGTGCACAAGCCGTCCCTGAAGAAGCGCCTGGTCCCGTACTGGCTGCTGCTCCCGGGCATCCTGTGGCTGCTCGTCTTCTTCGTGCTGCCGATGGTCTACCAGGCCTCCACCTCGGTGCAGACCGGCTCCCTCGAGGAGGGCTTCAAGGTCACCTGGCACTTCCAGACCTACTGGGACGCCTTCACCGAGTACTACCCGCAGTTCCTGCGCTCCCTGCTCTACGCCGGCACCGCGACCGCGCTGTGCCTGCTGCTGGGCTACCCGCTGGCCTACCTGATCGCCTTCAAGGCGGGCCGCTGGCGCAACCTGCTCTTGGTGCTGGTCATCGCCCCGTTCTTCACCAGCTTCCTGATCCGCACCCTGGCCTGGAAGACGATCCTGGCCGACGGCGGCCCGGTGGTCGGCGTCCTCAACACGATCGGCTTCCTGGACGTCACCAGCTGGCTCGGCATGACCGAGGGCGACCGCGTCCTCGCCACGCCGCTCGCGGTCGTCTGCGGTCTGACGTACAACTTCCTCCCCTTCATGATCCTTCCGCTCTACACCTCGCTGGAGCGCATCGACACCCGCCTCCACGAGGCGGCCGGGGACCTGTACGCCCGTCCCGCCACGGTCTTCCGCAAGGTGACCTTCCCGCTGTCCATGCCGGGCGTGGTCTCCGGAACCCTGCTGACCTTCATCCCGGCGAGCGGCGACTACGTCAACGCCGAACTGCTCGGCTCCACGGACACCCGCATGATCGGAAACGTCATCCAGTCGCAGTACCTGCGCATCCTCGACTATCCGACGGCGGCCGCGCTGTCCTTCATCCTCATGGCCATCGTGCTGGTCATGGTCACCATCTACATCCGCCGAGCGGGGACGGAGGACCTGGTCTGATGAAGAGCGCCACCACCTGGCTGCGCCGCAATCTCGTCGTGATCGCGGGGCTCGGCACGCTCGCGTACCTGATCCTGCCGAACGTCGTCGTCACGGTCTTCTCCTTCAACAACCCCACCGGGCGCTTCAACTACGCCTGGCAGGAGTTCTCCCTCGACGCGTGGAAGGACCCCTGCGGGGTCGCCGACATGTGCGGGTCCCTGTCCCTCTCGCTCCAGATCGCCCTGTGGGCCACCATCGGGGCGACCGTGCTGGGCACGGCGATCGCCTTCGCGATGGTCCGCTACCGGTTCCGGGGGCGCGGCGCGGTCAACTCGCTGATCTTCCTGCCGATGGCCATGCCCGAGATCGTGATGGCGGCGTCCCTGCTCGCCCTCTTCCTCAACATGGGCATCCAGCTCGGCTTCTGGACGATCCTGATCGCCCACGTGATGTTCTGCCTCAGCTTCGTCGTCGCCGCCGTCAAGGCCCGGGTGCTCTCCATGGACCCCCGCCTGGAGGAAGCGGCCCGCGATCTCTACGCCGGACCCGTGCAGACCTTCCTGCGCGTCACCCTGCCGATCGCGGCCCCCGGCATCGCGGCGGGCGCGCTGCTCTCCTTCGCGCTCTCGTTCGACGACTTCATCATCACCAACTTCAACTCGGGCAACACCGTCACCTTCCCCATGTTCGTGTGGGGATCGGCCCAGCGCGGTACGCCTGTACAGATCAACGTCATCGGCACGGCGATGTTCGTCATCGCGGTCCTGGTGGTGCTGGGCGGCCAGATGGTCGCCAACCGCCGCAAGAAAGCACAGCCCAAGTAGCACCTGTAGGGAGTTGGAAGACATGGCCCCAGACGCCATGCGCACCGCTGCACGATCTCTTTCCGAAGCGAAGCCGGTCTCGTACTGGCTGGACGACCCCGGCAAGCCCGCCGCGGAGCCCGCCCTCACCGGGGACGAGCACTGCGATCTGCTCGTCATCGGCGGCGGCTACAGCGGCCTGTGGACCGCGCTGATCGCCAAGGAGCGCGACCCCGCCCGGGACGTCGTCCTCATCGAGGGCCACGAGGCGGGCTGGGCCGCCTCGGGCCGCAACGGCGGCTTCTGCGCGGCCTCCCTCACCCACGGCCTGGCGAACGGGATGGCCCGCTGGCCCGACGAGCTCGCCACGCTGGAGGACCTCGGCGCCCGCAACCTCGACGCCATCGAGGAAGCGGTCGCCCGCTACGGCATCGACTGCGACTTCGAGCGCAGCGGCGAGATCGACGTGGCCACCGAGCCGCACCAGGTCGAGGAGCTCCGCGAGTTCCACGCCGAGGCCGAGCGGCTCGGCCTCGCCGGCCGCTCCGAATGGCTGGACGCGGACGCCCTCCGCGCCGAGGTCGACTCCCCGACCTTCCTCGGCGGGATCTGGGACCGCGACGGCGTCGCCATGCTCAACCCGGCGAAGCTCGCCTGGGGCCTGAAGCGGGCCTGCCTGGAGCTGGGCGTACGGATCTACGAGAACACGCGCGGGCTCGACCTGGCCGGCTCGGGGGAGGGGATGGCCGTGCGGACCCCGTACGGCCGGGTCTTCGCCCGCCGGGTGGCGCTGGGGACCAACATCTTCCCGTCGCTGGTCAAGCGGGTGCGCCCGCTGACCGTCCCCGTCTACGACTACGCGCTGATGACGGAGCGGCTGACCGAGGAGCAGCTCGCCTCGATCGGCTGGAAGAACCGGCAGGGGCTCGGCGACAGCGCCAATCAGTTCCACTACTTCCGGATCACCCCCGACCGGCGGATCCTGTGGGGCGGCTACGACGCGATCTACCCGTACGGGGGCAGGCTCGACGCCGAGCACGACCACCGGCCCGAGACCTACCTCAAGCTCGCCGAGCACTTCTTCACCTGCTTCCCGCAGCTGGAAGGGGTGAAATTCAGCCACGCCTGGGGCGGGGCGATCGACACCTGCACACGCTTCTCCGCCTTCTTCGGCACCGCGCACGCGGGCAAGGTGGCCTACGCGGCCGGCTACACCGGCCTGGGCGTCGGAGCCACCCGCTTCGGCGCCGACGTGATGCTGGACCTCCTGGCGGGGGAGAAGACCGAGCGCACCGAGCTGGAGATGGTCCGCTCCAAGCCGATGCCCTTCCCGCCGGAGCCCTTCGCCTGGACCGGCATCACCATGACGAAGTGGTCGCTGGCCCGGGCGGACCGGATGGGCGGACACCGCAACCTGTGGCTGAAGACGCTGGACCGGTTCGGTCTCGGCTTCGACAGCTGAGGCCGGGACCCGACGGCGCCGCCCCGGTGCGCTGATCGGGTAAGCGACCTCCGCACGCCCCGGGCGCACCTAGCCCGTGATGGTGTGACCCGCTTCACTACCACGGGGTAACGAAACCCGCGTCATACCTGCGCCCGGCCCCGCTCTCTCCTGTGAGAACGCTTCACCTCACCCACAGAGAGCGGAGGCCGGGCGATGACGATCCCGGGGGACAAGACGGCAGTGGACTGGCTGGTTTCGGTGGCGCCCGATCCGGACGCCTGCCGCTGGGAGTGGGAGCGCAACCCCCTCGGGGTCGCCCTGCTGCCCGCCGGCCGCCGGTGGGACGTGCTGATCCTGCCGGGGGAGCTGGGACGCACGACCCTCGAAGTACTGGACACGCTGCCCGCCCGGCCCGGCCCGGTGCTCGCCGATTTCGGCGACTCCAGGCTGGGCTTCTTCGTGCCCCCGGGCACGGCGTCGCGCTGGATCGGGACGGGCGTACGGGGAGCCGGTGACGGGACCTGGATCGTGGTCCCGTATCCGGGCCGGGCCACGGGCGGGGTCCGCTGGCTCGTCGTCCCGGACGGGCGGGGCACGCTCACCGATCCGGCGGTACTGGAGCTCGCGATGCACGAGGCGGCGGCGCGCGTCGTGGGGCGGACGGGTGGGAAGTCTTGACAAGAAGATTGGTCTGGACCATCTTGGGCGCCGCTGCGCCTTCCCCCACGGCTCGCCCGCGCGCGGCCCGGCTCCATCCCCCCATGTACTGGAGGCAGTTGTGCGCCCCACTCGTCCTGCCGGCCCCACCCGCCCCGCCAGACCCACCGTCATACGCTCCGCGCTGTCCCTCCTTACCGCCGCCGCCCTCGCGGCGGCCGGTCTCCTCGCCGCAGGTCAGCCGGCCGTCGCGGCCGACGCCGACCTCATCCGCAACGGCGGCTTCGAAGCCGGCCTCGACGGCTGGAGCTGCTCGGCCGGCAGCGGAGTCGCCGTCAGCACCCCGGTACACGGCGGCACTTCCGCCCTCAAGGGCACCCCGGCCGGGCAGGACAACGCCCGCTGCTCCCAGACCGTCACCGTCAAGCCCGACTCCGCGTACACGCTGAGCGCCTGGGTGCAGGGCGCGTACGTCTACCTCGGCGCGACCGGCACCGGGACCACGGACCCGCAGACCTGGACCCAGAGCCCCGGCGCCTGGAAGCAGCTGAGCACGAGCTTCCGTACCGGCGCGAGCACCACCTCGGTGACCGTGTACACGCAGGGCTGGTACGGCCAGCCGCCGCAGTTCACCGACGACGTGACCCTCGTCGGCCCGGACCCCGGCGGCTCCGGACCCGGCCCCCAGATTCCGGCCGCCCCCACCGGGCTCACCGCGTCCGCCTCCTCCTCCACCACGGTCGGCCTCTCCTGGGCGGCCGCGACCGGGGCCACCTCGTACAAGGTCTACCGGGACGGCGCGAACCCGACCACCGTCGGCGGCACCTCGGCGACGGTCACCGGCCTCACCGCCTCCACGACGTACTCCTTCCAGGTCAGCGCCGTGAACGCGGCCGGCGAATCCCCCAAGAGCGCGGCCGCCTCGGTGACCACGCCGAACGGCGGCGGCAGCCCGGGCAACCCCGGCCTGCCCGCGCACGCCTTGGTCGGCTACCTGCACGCCAGCTTCGCCAACGGCTCCGGCTACGTCCGGATGGCCGACGTACCCGCCTCCTGGGACGTCATCAACCTGGCCTTCGGCGAGCCCACCTCGGTGACCTCGGGCGACATCCGCTTCCAGCTCTGCCCGGTCAGCGAATGCCCGAACGTCGAATCGGCCGCGGACTTCAAGGCGGCCATCAAGGCCAAGCAAGCCGCGGGCAAGAAGGTCCTGATCTCGATCGGCGGCCAGAACGGCCAGGTCCAGCTGGGCACCACGGCGGCCCGCGACACCTTCGTCTCCTCCGTCAGCAAGATCATCGACGAGTACGGGCTCAACGGCCTCGATATCGACTTCGAGGGCCACTCCCTCTCCCTGGCCACCGGCGACACCGACTTCCGCGCCCCCACCACCCCGGTGATCGTCAACCTGATCTCCGCCGTGAAGACCCTGAAGGCCAAGTACGGCCCGGACTTCATCCTGACGATGGCGCCCGAGACCTTCTTCGTCCAGCTCGGCTACCAGTACTACGGATCCGGCCCCTGGGGCGGCCAGGACCCGCGCGCCGGCGCCTACCTTCCGGTCATCCACGGCCTGCGCGACGACCTCACCCTGCTCCACGTCCAGGACTACAACTCGGGCTCGATCATGGGCCTCGACAACCAGTACCACTCCATGGGCGGAGCCGACTTCCACATCGCCATGACGGACATGCTGCTCACGGGCTTCCCCGTGGCCGGCAACACCGCCCGCGTCTTCCCGCCGCTGCGCGCGGACCAGGTCGCCATCGGCCTGCCGGCCACGACCAACGCGGGCAACGGCCACACCTCCCCGGCGGAGGTCAACAAGGCGCTGGACTGCCTGACCAAGAAGACGAACTGCGGCTCGTACCAGACCCACGGCACCTGGCCCGCCCTGCGCGGCCTGATGACCTGGTCGATCAACTGGGACCGCTTCGGCAGCTGGGAGTTCTCGAAGAACTTCGACGCCTACTTCGGCGGCTGACCGTCGGCCGAGTGACCGTAGGACGTGGCAGGGCCGGGGCGCGCACGCCCCGGCCCTGCCGTGCGTCCCCGGCTCGCCGCGCTCCGCACCACGAGCAGCAGCGGTGTGCACATCAGGAGGCTGGCCAGGACGTCCAGGGGCCAGTGGTAGCCGCGCAGGATCAGCCCCGTCGCCGTCAGGGCGGTGAGGGCCGCCGCGAGGGGGAGGGGCCAGCGGCCCCGGGTGTACGGGCGCACGAGCAGGGCCGCGCCCGTGTACGCCACGTAGGCGGTGGCCGTGTGGCCCGAGGGGTAGTAGCCGGAGGCCCAGGGCTCCAGGGGGCCCGGCCGGCCGGTCCACTCCTTCAGCGGGACGATCAGGGCCGGCACCAGGGCCATGGCCAGGGCCGCGGCCGCCGCGCCCCGCCGGTTGCCGCGCCGGACGGCGTGGACGACCGAGAGGAGCAGGACGGGGACCGCGACCGGGACGTTGCCGAGATCGGAGAGGCGCTGGGTGACCGCGTCGGGGACCGTGCGCACCAGCAAGCGGCTGAGGGCGGCGTCCGGGACCAGCAGGGGCCCGGACACGAGGACCTGCCAGGTCGTCAGGGCGAAGAGCGCCGCGCAGAGCGCGGAGACGGCGGAACTCGCCGAGAGGAGAGTGGCCGGCCGCCCCGGAACAGGGGGGGTGGTTCCGGGGCGGCCGCCCGGATCGGGATGCCGGGCGCCCCGGGGGGTTTGGGGCGTGCGGCCGTCCGATCGGTGAAGAGTGTGCGCGAACGCATGCCCAGTGCGGCGCTGGGGAAGCCCGGTACTGGTGTCGCCTCCGGTTTCCCGGCAGCGGGGTGTCTCACTCATCTGCAGAAACCGTACGGCAGCGGAAGGGGGACCGACAGCGGGAAAACGCTCCCGCCATCGGCCCCCCACAGCTTCTTCACAGCGCCCGACCGTTACCCCCGGTAGTGACCGCGCGGTGATCGAGGATCGCGTCCCCGCGTTCTAGCGCCTGTGTCAGGCGTTCGACCGGGGGGTTGCGCGGGCGGTCGGTCGGACGATGGACCGGACGGTCGATCAGAGGGTCGCGAACGCGGCCTCGATGACGTCCAGGCCCTCGTTCAGCAGGTCCTCGCCGATGACCAGCGGCGGCAGGAAGCGGAGCACGTTGCCGTAGGTGCCGCAGGTGAGGACGAGCACGCCCTCGGCGTGGCAGGCCTTGGCGAGCGCGCCGGCCGCCTCCGGGTTCGGGGTCTTGGACGTGGGGTCCTTGACGAGCTCGATCGCGATCATGGCGCCGCGGCCGCGGATGTCGCCGACGATGTCGTACTTCTCCTGGATGGCCGTCAGGCGGGCCTTCATGATGGACTCGATCTTCTTCGCCGCGGCGTTGAGGTCGAGCTCCTTCATGGTCTCGATGGAGCCGAGCGCACCGGCGCAGGCCACCGGGTTGCCGCCGTAGGTGCCGCCCAGACCGCCGCCGTGCACGGAGTCCATCATCTCGGCGCGGCCGGTCACGGCCGCGAGCGGCAGGCCGCCCGCGATGCCCTTGGCGGTCGTGATGAGGTCGGGGACGATGCCCTCGTCCTCGCACGCGAACCACTGGCCGGTGCGGCAGAAGCCGGACTGGATCTCGTCGGCGACGAAGACGATGCCGTTGTCGTTGGCGAACTTCACGATCGCCGGGAGGAAGCCCTTGGCCGGCTCGATGAAGCCGCCCTCGCCGAGGACCGGCTCGATGATGATCGCGGCGACGTTCTCGGCGCCGATCTGCTTGACGATGTTGTCGATCGCCTGGGCGGCGGCCTCGGGGCCGCAGTTCTCGGCGCCGGTGGGCCAGCGGTAGCCGTAGGCGACCGGGACGCGGTAGACCTCGGGGGCGAACGGGCCGAAGCCCTGCTTGTACGGCATGTTCTTCGAGGTCAGGGCCATCGTGAGGTTCGTACGGCCGTGGTAGCCGTGGTCGAAGACGACGACGGCCTGGCGCTTGGTGTACGAACGGGCGATCTTGACGGCGTTCTCGACGGCCTCGGCGCCGGAGTTGAACAGGGCCGACTTCTTCGCGTGGTCACCCGGGGTGAGCTCGGCGAGGGCCTCGCAGACCTCGACGTAGCCCTCGTAGGGGGTCACCATGAAACAGGTGTGGGTGAAGTCGGCGAGCTGCGCGGCGGCGCGGCGCACGACGGCCTCGGCGGAGGCGCCGACCGAGGTCACGGCGATGCCGGAACCGAAGTCGATCATGCGGTTGCCGTCGACGTCCTCGATGATGCCGCCGCCCGCGCGGGCGGTGAAGACGGGAAGCACGGAGCCCACGCCGCCGGCCACCGTCGACAGACGGCGGGCCTGCAGCTCCTGCGACTTGGGGCCGGGGATCGCGGTGACGATGCGGCGCTCCTGCGGAACAGCGGTCATAGGGGGGCTCCTGGGGGGTGTTTTCGGACGCACTTGTGTCTTTGTCCGCAGGCTAGGCCCGGGAGGCGGGGTCCTGCATGCTCCGTTCGGGAGTGGTCCTCGCGTGTCCTTGTCCGTGACGGCCATAGGGAGGAATCCGCGCATGTCTTGTGGATCATGCCCGGGTACGGGTCGCGGGGCGGCGACGGCCACTAGATTGAGCGCGCAGGGCAGTGCAGGGCATGCGCTCACGGGCAGGGGGCAGAGGTTTCATGGACACCGACGGCACGCACGGTGGGGAGCGGCGGACGCCCTCCGGCACCGGACACGTCCCGCGCCCGGCCGGCCCCCCGGGCATCCAGGGCCTCCCGCCGAAGCCCGGTCACGCCCCCGGCGCCGTCCCGGCACCCGCCGCGGCCCGGGCCGCGGGTCCCACCCTCGCCGCGTGGCTGCGCGTCCCGCGCCCGTCCGCGGGCCCCGGCGTCTGGTCGTACGGGCACGTTCCGCGCGCGGAGCAGGAGCCCACGGCGCCCGAACGCTCTCTGATCCGTGGCGCCATCATCTCGCTGATCGCCTGCGTGATCGTCTGGTTGGTGCTGCGCGCCAACCTGATCCCGTACTGGCAGGTGCCCCCGCGTCTGTTCACTCCGAGTGACTGGTGGCCCTCTTTGGGGAGGGACCCCGGCCTGGGTACCCCTGGTGACAACGCCCTGCAGGTGTACCGGCTCCTGGTGATCTGCGGCCTCCTGTACGGCTTCGGCCGACTCGGCAACTGGCGCGCCGCCTGGAACCTGGCCGCTGCACGCGGTCGGCTGACTCAGGGGGCGCTCGCGGCGGTCACAGGGCTGGCCGTTCTTCTCATCGTGCCGCGCGAAGTGGTGCCACTGAAGCAACTCGTGTACTCCCTGTTTCCCTTCAAGGGCGCGGGAGCGGCCCACGCTGCGGCCCTCGTCAGCCAGGCGGACACGGTCCTCACCGTTCTCCAGGTCCTCGTCGGCGTGCTCTTTCTGTGGCTCGGAGTGCGCCGCCACGCAAGAGCGGACGGCGCGAGCTCCCCTGGGGAACCGTCGCCCGCCGCCCAGCAGATCGCGCCCGGCGGCCCCGACGACCCCGGGGTGTGGACCGAGGTGCGGGACGCCGGGATGGCGGAGGTGGCCGATCGGCTCGGGGCCGAGGTGGTGGCCGGGCGGATGAACGACGTGGACTTCGTGCGGATCCGCCGCGCCTGGGAGACCGTACGGGCCGATCCCTCGAGGGCGCGGGCCTTCGCCGAGTCCGTGCGGGACAAGGGCGCCGGCGCCTGCGTGCACCCGTCGGGGGCGCGCGAGCTGCCCCTCCGGGCGGCACGGCACGATCTGCTCGCCCGGCAGGTGCTGCTCGGCACCGTCCAGGACGGCGAGCGCAACCCCTACGCCCGCCGCGGCAGCGGCTTCGCCCTCGACCCCGGAGTCCTCGGCACCTCGCTGCTCGCCATCGGCCCCTCGGGCGCGGGCAAGACCTCCCGCCTGGTCCGCCCCGTCGTGGAGTCACTGGCCCTGCAGGCCCTCGCCGGCCAAGCCGCCGTCGTCGTGGTCGCCTCCACCGGCGCCGCCCTCGGACCCGACGAGGGCTACGACGTCGTCGTCCGCGTCGGCGATCCCGACTCCGTCTACGACCTGGACCTCTACGGGGGCACGACCGACGCCGACGAGGCCGCCACGCTCCTCGCGGAGGGCTTCGTGGGAGACCTGCCGGGGGTCGACGTGCGCCGCGCCGCCACCGCCCTCGCCCAGCTCCTCGGACCGTTCCGGGCCGCGTACGGCCGTTTCCCCGCGGTGCCGGAGCTGCGGGAGCTCCTCGACCACGTGCCCGTCGCCCTCGCCGGGCTGCGCGAGGCCCTGGAGGCCGCCGGACAGCACCGGATGCTCCGCGAACTCGACGCGCGCGAACGCCAGCACGGGGCCCCCGCCGACCCCGGCCCGGCCCTCGCCGACCGGGTCGCGCTGCTGGACCGGCCCGCCTTCGCCGGGTTCTTCGACACCACCGGCGCCGGGCGGCCCTTCTCCCTGCGGGCCCTGGAGCACCCCCTGCGGGTCCGCGTGGACCTTCCCGAGCGCGGGCACGCCGACGCCTCCCGGATGCTGGCCCGACTGCTGCTCGCCCAGTTCAACGCCTCCGCCGCGGCCCGCACCGACCGCACGCTCTTCGCGCTCCTCGCCTTCGACGACGCCTCCCACACGCTCACCCCGGAGGCGGTGCGCGGCATCCAGCGGCTCCGCTCGGCCAACGCGGGAGTCCTGCTCACGCTGCGCACCCTGGACGACGTACCGGAAGCCCTGCGCACCCCGCTGCTCGGGGCCGTGGGCTGCCGGATGGCCTTCTCCGGGGTCACCACCTGGGACGGCAAGCGGTTCGCCGAGACCTGGGGCACCGAATGGGTGGAGACCCGCGACGTCACCCACCGGACGGTCTTCGCCGACCAGCCGCTCACCCGGGCCATCCACGCCTTCCGCAAGCTGGTCTCCGGCAAGGCCGTCACCACCGACGCCGTGACGGTGCGCCAGGTGGAACGGGAACGCTGGTCGGCCTCCGACCTGGCGCACGTGGTGCCCCCCGGCCACGCCGTGCTCTCCCTGACCTCCGTCCGCGGCGAGCGGGCCGCCCCGCTGCTGGTGCGGCTCGGGGGACAGGACTGAGGCGGGACGACCGCAGGAACGGAGCGAACCCGTACGGGGTGGCAGAATCAAAGGGTGCCGTTCGTACGACACGGCGAAAAACGCGGTGGTGGTCCACGGCGAGAATCCTCCGTCGGCACCTCGCCGCCGCACCCCTCCTCTCCCTAAGGCGCCCCGGTACCCATGCCGCTCACCCTCGCCTCGCTCGTCCAGCACTCGGCGCTCAAGCTCAGCGTCCGTGCCGGGGAGGGCCGCCTCGACACCCCCGTGCGCTGGGCCCACGTCAGTGAGCTCGCCGACCCCGTTCCCTACATGGAGGGCGGGGAGCTCCTCCTCATCACCGCGATGAAGCTGGACGCGGAGGACCCCGAGGAGATGCGGCGCTACGTGCGCAGGCTCGCGGCCGCCGGGGTCGTCGGCATCGGCTTCGCCATCGGGGTGAACTACGACGCCGTGCCCGAGGCGCTCGTGGAAGCCGCCACCGCCGAGGACCTGCCGCTGCTGGAGGTGCCCCGGCGCACCCCGTTCCTCGCCATCAGCAAGGCCGTCTCCGCCGCCCTCGCCGCCGACCAGTACCGGGCCGTGACCGCCGGCTTCGAGGCGCAGCGCGAGCTGACCCGGGCCGCGCTGTCCGCCGACGGGCCCGCCGAACTGCTGACGAAGCTGGCCGCGCACGTGCACGGCTGGGCCGCCCTGTACGACACCTCGGGCGCCGTCGTCGCGGCCGCGCCCGACTGGGCCGCGCGCCGTGCCGCCCGCCTCACCCCCGACGTGGAACGGCTGCGGGAGCGGCCGGCGCCGGCCAGCGCCGTGGTCGGCGGCTCCGAGGACCGGGTGGAACTCCAGTCGCTCGGTACCGGGCGCCGGGCGCGCGGAGCCCTCGCCGTCGGCACCGGGGCCCCGCTCGGCACGGCGGAGCGGTACGCCGTCCACTCCGCGGTGGCCCTGCTGACCCTCACCACCGAACGCTCCCGCTCCCTGCACGACGCCGAGTCCCGGCTCGGTGCCGCCGTGCTGCGCATGCTGCTCGCCGGTCAGGCGGACCACGCCCAGGCCGTGGCCGGGGACCTGTACGGGGCCCTGCTCGACGCGCCGTTCCGGATCCTCGTGGCGGAACCGGCCCTGACGGGCACCGCCCAGCCGGAGGGCCTGGCGATGCTCGCCGACGCCGTGGAATCGGCGGCCGCGCGCACGGGGGAGACCCTGCTGGTGGTTCCCGAGCCGGGCCGCCTCGTGGTCCTGGCGGCCGACGGGGGCTCGGCGGTGCAGGCGTGCGTGGAACACGCGGAGGTGCTGGAATCCCGCCGCGGCCGGGAGACGGGCGAACCGGAGCCGGACGAGCTGGTCCTCGGCCTGTCGGCCCCCGCGGCGGCCTCCGGAGTGGCGGCCGCCTTCAAGCAGGCCGACCAGGCCCTGGCCGTGGCCCGGCGGCGCGGGCGCCCGATGGTCGAGCACGAGGACCTCGCGGCGGGCTCCGTCCTCCCGCTCCTGGCCGACGACGCGGTACGGGCCTTCGCGGACGGCACCCTGCGGGCGCTGCGCGAGCACGACGAGAAGGGCCGCGGCGATCTGGTGGCCTCCCTCCAGGCCTGGCTCTCCCGCCACGGCCAGTGGGACGCGGCGGCGGCCGACCTCGGCGTCCACCGCCACACCCTGCGCTACCGCATGCGGCGGGTGGAGGAGATCCTCGGCCGCTCCCTGGACGACCCGGACGTCCGCATGGAGTTGTGGCTCGCCCTGAAGGCCACCACTCCTTCTTGACGCGCCGCACTCCTTCCTGACGCGCCGCTCGCACCGCTGCGCGGGCTTCGCCTCGCTGCGCCGGACCCCGTCCGGCGGTGGCCGGTCGGGGCTGCCGCCACTGCCGTCCGGCTCGGGGGCTGGTGGGCGGGTGCGGCTGTGTTGGCCCTGCGGGGCGAGGCCCCCTACCCGCCCTTCGCCCGTTCCCCGGGCTGCGCCCGGACCCGTACGTGCGCTGCGCGCCCGTGCCCTCAAACGCCGGGCGGGCTGAGATTGCCGCTGCGCGGCACATCCAGCCTGGAGGGCAATTTCAGCCCGTCCGGCGTTTGAGGACCGGGATCCGGGCGGAGCCCAAGGAACGGGCGAAGGGCGGGTAGGGGAATCCCGCCCCGCGCAGCCGGGCCGGGCCATGGCGCAGCCGGGCCGCCGCCCCGCGCAGCGGGGGCTGGTCGGGGCCCCGTAGAAGCCCCCGCCAGGGCCCCGCACGGGCCGGGCCGCCCCCGACACTGACAAAGCGGCGCGCCGCGCCACGCGCGTACTCCACCCCGGACAAACGCCGAAACCCCGGCGGAGTCCTACGGTGGAGGGGACAAGGACCCACCGCACACACTCCGAAGGGCCGGGATCAGCATGACTTCCACCCACGCCTTCTGGCTCGCCGGCCGCCAGGCCACGGGCGACGACAGCTTCGACGTCCACTCCCCGTGGGACGGCCGCCTCGTCGGTACCGTCAGCGTTCCGACCGATGCCCAGGTCGAAGAGGCCGTCGCCGCCGCGTACGCCGTGACCGCGGAGTTCTCCGCCACCCCGGCCCACGTACGCGCCGAGGCCCTGGCCCACGTCGCCCGTCGGCTCGCCGAGCGCACCGAGGAGATCGCGCTGCTGATCTCCGCGGAGAACGGCAAGCCGATCAAGTGGGCCCGCGGTGAGGTCGGCCGTGCGGTGTCCGTGTTCCGCTTCGCCTCCGAAGAGGCCCGCCGCTTCAACGGCGGAGAGGCCCAGCGTCTGGACACCGACGCCGGCGGCGTCGGCCGCCTCGCGCTGACCCGCCGCTTCGTCAAGGGTCCGGTCCTGGGCATCGCGCCCTTCAACTTCCCGCTGAACCTGTGCGCCCACAAGGTGGCCCCCGCCATCGCCGTCGGCGCGCCGATCATCCTGAAGCCGGCCCCGGCCACCCCGCTCTCCGGTCTGATCCTCGGCGAGCTGCTCGCCGAGACCGACCTGCCGGCCGGTTCCTGGTCCGTGCTCCCCGTCGCCAACGACAAGATGCCGGAGCTGGTCAAGGACGAGCGCCTGCCCGTCATCTCCTTCACCGGTTCGGACAAGGTCGGCTACGCCATCCAGCAGGCCGTGCCCCACAAGCACTGCACCCTGGAGCTCGGCGGCAACGCCGCGGCCGTGGTCCTGGAGGACTGGTCCTCGGAGGCCGACCTCGACTGGGCCGCGACGCGCATCGCCACCTTCTCGAACTACCAGGCCGGCCAGTCCTGCATCGGTGTGCAGCGCGTCATCGCCGACGCGACGGTCTACGACCGCCTCGTCGAGAAGGTCGTCGCGAAGGTCCGCGAGCAGGTCACCGGCGACCCGAACGACTCCGCCACCGACGTCGGCCCCCTCGTCTCCGAGGACGCCGCCAAGCGGGTCGAGTCCTGGGTCGACGAGGCCGTCGCCGCCGGAGCCAAGCTGCTCACGGGCGGCAAGCGCGAGGGTGCCTCGTACGAGCCCACCGTCGTCGCGGAGGTGCCCGAGGGCGTCACCCTCGCCACCGAGGAGGTCTTCGGACCGGTCCTCACCCTGCGCCGGGTCGAGAACACCGACGAGGCCTTCGCCGCCGTCAACGACTCGAAGTTCGGTCTGCAGGCCGGCGTCTTCACGCGGAACATCCAGACCGCGTTCCGTGCCCACCGCGAGCTGGAGGTCGGCGGCGTGATCGTCGGCGACGTCCCGTCCTACCGCGCCGACCAGATGCCGTACGGCGGCGTCAAGCAGTCCGGTGTGGGCCGCGAGGGCGTGCGCTACGCGATGGACGACTACACCTACGAGCGGGTCCTGGTCCTCAGCGGCCTCGACATCTGACCGAACTCGTACGGCCACCAAGCCGACGGCCGGAGCCTACTGTGCGGGGGCTCCGGCCGTCCCTTTTTGCCGTGTGGCAAGGTCGTGGGCGTCCGGGTGCGCGTCCCCACGCCGCCGGGCGAGACGTTCCCCGGCCGACGAATCGAGTCCCGCGTGTCTTACCTGGTGCGCCACCGCCCCGTCGCGGATCCCGCCCTGCGCCTGGTGTGCTTCCCGCACGCGGGAGGCGGCGCGGGCTTCTTCCGCGACTGGACCCGGCACCTGGACCCTTCGGTCGAACTCGTGGCGGTGCGCTACCCGGGACGCGAAACCCGCATGGGCGAGCCGCTGATCCCGACGATGGACGGGCTGGTACCGCAGGTCGTCGCCG
Source organism: Streptomyces sp. NPDC002886 (assembly GCF_042888445.1). Taxonomy (NCBI): domain Bacteria; kingdom Bacillati; phylum Actinomycetota; class Actinomycetes; order Kitasatosporales; family Streptomycetaceae; genus Streptomyces; species Streptomyces sp. NPDC002886. The sequence goes on along the minus strand of NZ_JBIAPV010000003.1, from coordinate 54,406 downwards.
AGCTCCTGGCCGAAACTCCCGTGCCCACGGTGCTCCTCGGCCACAGCATGGGCGCGGCCGTGGCCTACGAGAGCCTCCTGCGGCTCGAAGCCGCCGGGGCGGACCACGTCACGCGCCTGTGCGTCTCGGGCCGCGGACTCCCCTCGCCCGCCGTCGTGCTCCCTCCGCGCACCGACGAGGACCTGATCGCGGCCGTCACCGCGCTGGGCGGCCCCCACGTGGAGGTCTGGAGCCACCCGGAACTGCGCGAGCTGTTCCTGCCGGTCGTCCGCAACGACTTCCGCCTGATCGACGCCTACCGCCGCCGCGAGGACGCCCCGCCGCTGCGCGCGGACGTCATGGCCCTCACGGGCGATCGCGATCCCCGCGTCACCCCGCTCGGGGCCCAAGCGTGGTCGACGGTCACCACGGGCGCCTTCACGTCCCACGTCTTCGAGGGCGGCCACTTCTACCTCGTCCCCCACGCGGAGCGGGTCGCCCGGCTCGCCGTGGGCCGGCCGGGCGCCTGAGCGGGCTCCGGCGTCCCTCTTTTACCGCCGCTTCCGCGCCGCCGGAAACGGGTACGACTCACTGGTAGCACCCACCGGTAAGCACCCCCACTCTCGGCGGCGAGGTGAGCCCCCTCATGTCCGCACCACAGCCCGCACAGCCAGCACAGCCCGTTCCGCCCCCGGAACCCGAAGAGTCCGCACCGTCCGCACCCCCCAAGGTGACCGAGCGCGAGGCCCGGCAGGTCGCGGAAGCGGCCCGGGAACAGGACTGGCAGCGGCCGAGCTTCGCCAAGGAGCTGTTCCTCGGCCGGTTCCGGCTGGACCTGATCCACCCCCATCCGCTCCCCGCCGAGGAGGACGTCCGGCGCGGGGAGGCCTTCCTGGCCCGGATGCGGGAGTTCTGCGAGACCTCCGTCGACGGGGCGCGCATCGAGCGCGAGGCGAAGATCCCCGACGAGACCGTGCGCGGGCTCAAGGAGCTCGGCGCGCTCGGCATGAAGATCGACCCGAAGTACGGGGGCCTCGGCCTCACCCAGGTGTACTACAACAAGGCGCTCGCCCTCGTCGGCTCCGTCAGCCCGGCCATCGGCGCCCTGCTCTCCGCCCACCAGTCGATCGGCGTACCCCAGCCGCTGAAGATGTTCGGCACGCAGGAGCAGAAGGACGCCTACCTGCCGCGCTGCGCGACCACCGCCATCAGCGCCTTCCTCCTCACCGAGCCCGACGTCGGCTCCGACCCGGCGCGGCTGGCCACCACGGCGGTCCCGGACGGGGAGGACGCGTACGTCCTGGACGGCGTGAAGCTCTGGACCACCAACGGGGTCGTCGCCGACCTGCTCGTCGTCATGGCCCGGGTGCCGAAGAGCGAGCACCACCGGGGCGGGATCACCGCCTTCGTCGTCGAGGCCGACTCCCCGGGCATCACCGTCGAGCACCGCAACGCCTTCATGGGCCTGCGCGGCTTGGAGAACGGCGTCACCCGCTTCCACCGGGTCAGGGTCCCCGCGGCCCAGCGCATCGGCGCCGAGGGCGCCGGCCTGAAGATCGCGCTGACCACGCTGAACACCGGCCGGCTCTCGCTGCCCGCCATGTGCGTGGGCGCGGGGAAGTGGTGTCTGAAGATCGCCCGTGAATGGTCCGGCGTGCGCGAGCAGTGGGGACGGCCCGTCGGCCTGCACGAGGCCGTCGGCTCCAAGATCTCCTTCATCGCGGCCACCACCTTCGCGCTGGAGGCCGTGGTCGACCTGGCCTCCCAGATGGCCGACGAGGACCGCAACGACATCCGCATCGAGGCCGCCCTCGCCAAGCTCTACGGCTCCGAGATGGCCTGCCTGATGGCCGACGAGCTGGTCCAGATCCGCGGCGGGCGCGGCTTCGAGACCGCCGAGTCCCTCGCCGCCCGCGGCGAGCGGGCCGTTCCGGCCGAGCAGATGCTCCGCGACCTGCGCATCAACCGGATCTTCGAGGGATCCACCGAGATCATGCACCTGCTGATCGCCCGCGAGGCCGTGGACGCCCACCTGTCGGTGGCCGGCGACCTCATCGACCCGGACAAGGCACTGGGCGACAAGGCCAAGGCGGGGGCCCGCGCCGCCGGGTTCTACGCCCGCTGGCTGCCCCAGCTCGCCACCGGCGCCGGCCAGGTCCCCGGCACCTACCGGGCCTTCCACCCGAGCGGCCACCCCGACCTCGCCACCCATCTGCGCTACGTGGAACGCGGGTCGCGCAAACTCGCCCGGTCGACCTTCTACGCCATGTCCCGCTGGCAGGGCCGGATGGAGACCAAGCAGGGGTTCCTCGGCCGGATCGTCGACATCGGCGCCGAGCTCTTCGCAATGAGCGCGGCCTGTGTGCGCGCCGAGCACCTGAGGGCCTCCGACGAGCACGGCCGGGAGGCCTACCAGCTCGCCGACGCCTTCTGCCGGCAGTCCCGGCTCCGCGTGGAGGAGCTCTTCGGGCGGCTCTGGGACAACACCGACGACCTGGACCGCAAGGTCGTGGCCGGGGTTCTGTCCGGGACCTACACCTGGCTGGAGGAGGGCGTCCTGGATCCCTCCGGCGACGGCCCGTGGATCGCCGACGCCACCCCGGGCCCCTCCACTCGTGAAAATGTCCACCGGCCGCTGCGCTGACCTGAAATCATCGCCGGACGTCGGACGGACGTACGAGGATGAGTACGAGTACGGGTACGCGTACGAGCACAGCGCGAGGCGGACGAGAACGATGCCGACGGCCGAGGAAGACCGCACCAGCCGACGGCTGGCCTGGTGCGTGGCGCACGTGCTGCGCCACGCACCGGACCACGTCGTCACCGACATGATCGGGCGGCTCGACGAGCCCGCCTTCAAATACCTGTGCCGCGACGAATGGCTGGCGGCCTCGACCGTCACCCTGCTGCTCCGCCACGGAACCGCGGCCGACCGGAGCTACGTCGCCCGCAACCCCCGCGTCGTGGGCCGGCCGCTGCCCGGCCTGCCCGGGCCCGCCCGGTACGCCCGCCGCCGGACCCCGCCGGAGCTCCTGCCGGTGCTCCGCGCCGAGCTCGGCCGGGACCCGGAAGAGGAGCCGCTCACCGAGGCCGAGCTCATCGCACTGCTGCGCCGCCACGGCCGGCGCGGGCCACGGGTCCCGCTGGACGTCCTGGCCCTGCCCCACGACACGGACCCGGAGCCGCTGCTCGCCGAACACCTCCGCCGGCCGCTGCCGGCCGGCTCCGTCGAAGCCCTGCTGCTGACCCTGGACCTGCCCCGGGAGGCCGTCCACGCGCTGCTCGCCACCGCGGCTCCGGACGAGCGCTCCTGGTACCGGCCCGCCGTCCGCGCCGTACGGATGGGCCGGGTCACGCACGAGGAGGTCGTCGCCCACGTGGCCCCCGCGCACCGCACCCTGCTCCTCACCGACGTGTCCCGGGCCCGCGGCCTGCGCTGGACCCTGCCCGAGCGGACGGGGATGCGCACGGCCGTCGCCCGGGCCCTGCGCCCGCTGCGCGACGACCCCCGGCTCTGGGCGGAACTGCTGCGCCACGCCCCCGCCTTCCCGGGGACCCTGCCGGTCCTGGTGGCCCGGATCGTGCGCGGCACCCTGCCGGAGCCCGCCGAGGGAGAGCCGGTCCACGGGCTCGCGGAGGCGGTGCGCTCCATGGCGCCCGGGGGCGCCGAGCCCGCCGGTCCCGTCGATCCCGTCGGCGGGGTGGACCGCGAACTGGCCCTGGCGAGCCTCGCGGTGCCCATGCAGTCCGTCGAGGAGGACGTCCGGTGGGTGCGCGACTGCCTCGCCCGCGGGCTGCTCACCGGCGAGGACGTGATCCGGCACAAGGCGCCCGCCTGCTGGGCCCTGGACGAGGACCACTGGCTGGGTGAGGTGGACCACCCCGACCGCCACGAACCGTCTGCCCCGGTGATCGCCGCCCGGTCCGAGGCCGACCGGCTGTTCGCGCTGGCCCTGGGCTCCGATCCGGACGCCTGGTGGCGGGTGGCCACCACCCTCCCCGACTTCGCCGGGACGCTCCCGCACCTCCTCCTTCGGGTCACGGAAGGGGGCGCGGTGTCCGGGCGCCCCTGAGTTGCGGCAACAATGGGTCCATGAGCGACCGCCCATCTCCCCTCGCCGATCCGCACCTCCTCTTCGACCCCGCGGCCGGCCGTCGGGACATCGTCATCCTCGGCTCCACCGGGTCCATCGGGACCCAGGCCATCGACCTGGCCCTGCGCAACCCGGACCGGTTCCGGGTCACGGCCCTGTCCGCCGCCGGCGGCCGGGTCGCGCTGCTGGCCGAGCAGGCCAGGCTGCTGCGCGTGAACACCGTGGCCGTCGCACGGGAAGACGTCGTACCGGCCCTCAAGGAGGCCCTGGACGCCGAGTACGGCGCCGGTGAGCCGCTGCCCGAGATCCTCGCCGGACCGGACGCGGCGACCGAGCTCGCCGCCTCCGAGTGCCACACCGTGCTCAACGGCATCACCGGTTCCATCGGCCTCGCGCCCACCCTCGCCGCGCTGCGCGCCGGGCGGACCCTGGCCCTCGCGAACAAGGAGTCGCTGATCGTCGGCGGCCCGCTGGTGAAGGCCCTGGCGAAGCCGGGCCAGATCATCCCGGTCGACTCCGAGCACGCCGCGCTCTTCCAGGCCCTGGCCGCGGGCACCCGCGCCGAGGTCCGCAAGCTCGTGGTCACCGCCTCCGGCGGGCCCTTCCGCGGCCGCACCCGCGCCGAGCTGGCCTCGGTCACGGTGCAGGACGCCCTGGCCCACCCGACCTGGGCGATGGGCCCGGTGATCACCGTGAACTCGGCGACCCTGGTCAACAAGGGTCTGGAGGTCATCGAGGCGCACCTGCTCTACGACATCCCCTTCGAGCGGATCGAGGTCGTGGTCCACCCGCAGTCGTACGTGCACTCCATGGTGGAGTTCACGGACGGCTCCACGCTGGCCCAGGCCACCCCGCCGGACATGCGCGGCCCGATCGCGATCGGCCTCGGCTGGCCCCAGCGGGTCCCGGACGCGTCCACCGCCTTCGACTGGACCAAGGCGTCCACCTGGGAGTTCTTCCCGCTGGACACCGAGGCCTTCCCGGCGGTGGGCCTGGCCCGGCACGTCGGGGCCCTGGGCGGTACCGCGCCCGCCGTGTTCAATGCGGCGAACGAGGAGTGCGTAGAGGCGTTCCTGGCCGGTCGGCTCCCGTTCACAGCAATCATGGATACGGTCTCCGCGGTGGTCGATGAGCACGGAACCCCCGCCGGGGGAACTTCTCTCACCGTCGCGGACGTCCTTGAAGCGGAGACCTGGGCCAGGGCCCGGGCACAGGAGATGGCGGCACGGGCCGCCGTGGAGGCGCGCGCATGACCGTACTGCTGACCCTGATCGGCGTGCTCGTCTTCGTCGTCGGGCTGCTCTTCTCGATCGCCTGGCACGAGCTCGGCCACCTCTCCACGGCCAAGCTCTTCGGGATCCGCGTGCCCCAGTACATGGTCGGCTTCGGCCGGACCATCTGGTCGCGCAAGAAGGGCGACACGGAGTACGGGCTCAAGGCCATCCCGATGGGCGGCTACATCCGCATGATCGGGATGTTCCCGCCGGGCGAGGACGGCAAGATCACCGCCCGCTCGACGTCGCCGTTCCGCTCGATGATCGAGGACGCGCGCTCGGCGGCGTACGAGGAACTGCAGCCGGGCGACGAATCGCGGCTCTTCTACACGCGCAAGCCGTGGAAGCGCGTGATCGTGATGTTCGCGGGACCGTTCATGAACCTGGTCCTCGCCATGGCGATCTTCTTCGGCGTGTGGATGACCTTCGGGGTGCCGCAGACCACCACCGAGGTCAAGACGGTGACCCCCTGCGTCATCAAGCAGAGCGAGAAGCGCGACGTCTGCAAGGCGGGCGACCCGGAGGCTCCGGGCAAGGCCGCGGGCCTGAAGGTCGGCGACAAGATCCTGGCCTTCGACGGCAAGCGCGTCGAGGACGACTGGGACGCGCTCCAGAAGCAGATCCGCGCCACCGTCGGACCCGCCACCCTCACCATCCTCCGCGACGGGCAGAAGATGGACCTCCGCGCGAACCTCGTGGAGAACCGCGTCGGCAAGACCGACAGCAAGGGCGTCTTCCTCAAGGACCAGTACGTCTCGGCCGGCTACCTCGGCGTGGCCGCGAAGAACGTGATCGCACCGCTCACCTTCTCCGAGTCGGCGGAGCACGTCGGCGAGGTCGTGGAGAGCAGCGTGCAGGGCCTGGCCCAGCTCCCGGGCAAGATCCCGGCCCTGTGGAACGCGGTCTTCAACGGAGCCGAGCGGGAGGCCGACTCCCCGATGGGCATCGTCGGCGCGGCCCGGATCAACGGGGAGATCGCGGCCCTGAACATCCCGAGCGAGGAGCGGATGTCGATCATGCTGAACGTCCTCGGCATGTTCAACCTCTCCCTCTTCCTGTTCAACATGCTGCCCCTGCTGCCCCTGGACGGCGGGCACATCGCGGGCGCCCTGTGGGAGTCGGTGCGGCGGGCCTTCGCCCGTGTCTTCCGGCGCGCCGACCCGGGCCCGTTCGACGTGGCGAAGCTGATGCCCGCCGCCTACGTGGTGGCCGGGGTCTTCCTCTGCTTCACGTTGCTGGTGCTGGCCGCGGACGTGGTCAACCCCATCAAAATCACCTGACCCAAAGACCGGCGGATCGTCCTGCGGGACACCCGTACAGCATGGGGACCGGAGCCGGGCACGCATCGTGCCCGGCTCCCTACGTTCGGGTGGCACGCCACCTGCGATGCACGTGAGCCGTGCCGGTTGGCGTAATCTCGGACGTTGGGGACCGCCGATCCCGGCACCTATATCCACACCTTGGGGTTGCACAGCAGATGACTGCCATCTCTCTCGGAATGCCGGCCGTGCCGACGAAGCTTGCCGACCGCAGGGTCAGCCGCAAGATCCAGGTCGGCTCGGTCGCCGTCGGCGGGGACGCACAGATCTCCGTGCAGTCGATGACCACCACCAGGACCTCCGACATCGGGGCCACGCTCCAGCAGATCGCGGAGCTGACCGCGTCCGGCTGTGACATCGTCCGCGTGGCCTGCCCGACGCAGGACGACGCCGACGCGCTCGCCGTGATCGCGAAGAAGTCGAACATCCCGGTCATCGCCGACATCCACTTCCAGCCGAAGTACGTGTTCGCCGCGATCGACGCCGGCTGCGCCGCCGTCCGCGTGAACCCGGGCAACATCAAGCAGTTCGACGACAAGGTCAAGGAGATCGCGCGGGCCGCCAAGGACGCCGGCACCCCGATCCGGATCGGCGTGAACGCCGGCTCGCTCGACGCGCGACTGCTGAAGAAGTACGGCAAGGCCACGCCCGAGGCGCTGGTCGAGTCCGCGCTCTGGGAGGCCGGCCTCTTCGAGGAGCACGGCTTCAGCGACATCAAGATCTCGGTCAAGCACAACGACCCTGTCGTCATGGTCAACGCCTACCGGCAGCTGGCCGCCCAGTGCACCTACCCGCTGCACCTCGGTGTCACCGAGGCCGGCCCGGCGTTCCAGGGCACGATCAAGTCCGCCGTCGCCTTCGGCGCGCTGCTCTCCGAGGGCATCGGCGACACGATCCGCGTCTCGCTGTCGGCCCCGCCGGTGGAGGAGATCAAGGTCGGCATCCAGATCCTGGAGTCGCTGAACCTCAAGCCGCGCCGCCTGGAGATCGTCTCCTGCCCGTCCTGCGGGCGTGCGCAGGTGGACGTCTACAAGCTGGCCGAGGAGGTCACGGCGGGCCTGGAGGGCATGGAGGTGCCGCTGCGCGTCGCGGTCATGGGCTGCGTCGTCAACGGCCCCGGCGAGGCCCGTGAGGCCGACCTGGGCGTCGCCTCCGGCAACGGCAAGGGCCAGATCTTCGTCAAGGGCGAGGTCATCAAGACCGTTCCCGAGTCGAAGATCGTCGAGACCCTCATCGAAGAGGCGATGAAGATCGCCGAGCAGATGGAGAAGGACGGCGTGATGTCGGGCGAGCCGACGGTCGCGATCGGCGTCTAGTTTCCGCAGCAGGTGACGGGCCCGGAGCCGCAGGTGCGGTTCCGGGCCCGTCGGCGTGCGGGCCTCCGGGCGGACCGCACCGAAGGCGCCTCCGAGGGGCCTCGAAGGCATCTCGGAGCCGGTCCGGGTACAGTGCGGAGATCAGCAGACTTGCATGGTGAGGCCCCAGTGTTGACGCAGACCACCACCCGGGTCCTTGAGCCCAGTGATCTCGACGCCGCGCTCGACATCCTCGGCCGCGAGCCGGTCGAGAACGCGTTCGTCACCTCCAGGGTCCAGATCGCCGGGCTCGACCCGTGGCGCCTGGGCGGCGAGATGTGGGGCTGGTACGCCGACGGCGAGCTCCGCTCCCTCTGCTACGCCGGCGCCAACCTGGTGCCCGTCTGCGCCGGCCCCGACGCCGTACGGGCCTTCGCGGAACGCGCCCGGCGCACCGGCCGCCGCTGCTCCTCCATCGTCGGCCCCGCCGAGGCGACGGGGCTGCTGTGGCAGCTTCTGGAGCCCAGCTGGGGACCGGCCCGGGACGTCCGCTCCCGGCAGCCGCTCATGATCATGGAGCAGCCGTCCACCACGGTGACCGCGGACCCCGGGGTCCGCCGGATCCGCAAGGACGAGATGGACCTGATCATGCCCGCCTGTGTGGCCATGTTCACCGAGGAGGTCGGCATCTCCCCGATGACCGGCGACGGCGGCCTGCTCTACCAGGCCCGGGTGGCCGAGCTGGTGGCAAGCGGGCGCTCCTTCGCCCACGTCGAGGACGGCAAGGTCGTCTTCAAGGCCGAGATCGGCGCCGCGACCTCCCGCGCCTGCCAGATCCAGGGCGTCTGGGTGGCCCCCGAGTTCCGCGGCCGCGGGCACTCCGAGAGCGGGATGGCCGCCGTCGTCGCGTACGCGCTGCGGGACGTGGCCCCCGTGGTCAGCCTGTACGTCAACGACTTCAACACCGCCGCGCGCGCCTCCTACCGCCGGGTCGGCTTCCGCGAGGTCGGCGCGTTCATGAGCGTGCTGTTCTGAGGGTGCCGTTCCGAGCGTGCCGTTCCGAGGGTGTCGTTCCGAGCGTCGGGCACCTCCTGTTCCGATCTTCCTGTTCGTCCGCACGCCCGGCCAGTAAGGTCGCCGCATGATGCCTACCCCCGCGGGAGACGACCCCGGCCGGCCCGCCGGCCTGCGCATCGGGGCCCTCGACCTCGCCGCCCGGGTCGACGAGGCCCTGCGCGTGCAGGCCGTGGCCTTCGGCCTCAGCGAGGAGGAGGTCGGCATCCGGCGCTACATCGTCCAGCGCCACATGACCTGCCGCGGCGCCCGCGCGCTCGGCGCGTTCACCGAGGACGGGGGCCTCGCCGGGTTCGTCTACGGCATGCCCAACGACCGCACGCACTGGTGGTCCGGAGTCGTCGAGCCCTATCTGCGGACCGGCGGCCTCGAAGGCTGGCTCGACGGCTCCTTCGTGATCACCGAGCTCCACGTCCACCCCAGGTTCCAGGGCAAGGGCGTCGGCCGCGCCCTCATCACCCTCATCACCGACACCGCCGCCGAGGAACGCTCGATCCTCTCCGCGATCGACACCGAGAGCCCCGCCCGCGGCCTCTACCGCTCCCTCGGCTACACGGACCTGGCCCGCCAGGTCCTCTTCCCGAGCGCGAGCCTCCCGTACGCCGTCATGGGCGCCCCGCTGCCGCTGCGCAAGCCCTGACCCCGCGGACCCGGAAAGTGTTTCCGAGGCCCGCGCGGCCCCCGATAGCCTCCCTCCATGTCAACGCAACACGTGCAGCGCATGTCCCGCCTCATGGCCAAGACCCTCCGCGAGGACCCCGCCGACGCGGAAACCCTCAGCCACCGCCTCCTGGTCCGCGCCGGCTACGTCCGGCGCAGCTCCGCCGGGGTGTGGAGCTGGCTGCCGCTCGGCAAGCGGGTCCTGGACAACGTCTCGCGCATCGTCCGCGAGGAGATGGACGGGATCGGGGCGCAGGAAGTGCTGCTCCCGGCGCTGCTGCCGAAGGAGCCGTACGAGGTCAGCGGGCGCTGGTCGGAGTACGGGGACCTGCTCTTCCGGCTCAAGGACCGCAAGGGCGCCGACTACCTGCTGGGCCCCACCCACGAGGAGATCTTCACCCTGGTGGTCAAGGACCAGTGCACGTCCTACAAGGACCTGCCGGTCATGCTGTACCAGATCCAGACCAAGTACCGCGACGAGGCACGGCCCCGCTCGGGCGTCCTGCGCGGCCGCGAGTTCCAGATGAAGGACTCGTACTCCTTCGACGTGTCGGACGAGGGTCTGGCCGAGTCCTACCGGCTCCACCGCGAGGCCTACGTACGCATCTTCGAGCGGCTCGGCCTCGACCACCGGGTGGTGTCGGCGGTGTCGGGCGCGATGGGCGGCTCGGCGTCGGAGGAGTTCCTGGCACCGGCCCCGGCCGGCGAGGACACCTTCGCGGACTGCCCCTCCTGCGGCTACGCGGCCAACACGGAGGCGGTGACCTTCGCCCTGACCCCGGCCGAGGGGGAGCACGGCCCGCTGGAGGAGATCCCGACCCCCGACACCCCCACCATCGAGTCCCTGGCGGCGCACCTGGGCATCCCCGCCTCGGCGACGCTGAAGAACCTCCTGGTGAAGGTGGACGGCGAGATCACCGCCGTCGGCGTACCGGGCGACCGCGAGGTCGACCTCGGCAAGCTCGGCGAGCACCTGGCCCCGGCGGTCGTGGAGCTGGTGACGGCGGAGGACTTCACCGGCCGGCCCGACCTCGTACGGGGCTACGTGGGCCCGCAGGGCCTGGAGAAGGTCACCTACCTCGCCGACCCCCGCGTCGCGCCGGGCACCTCCTGGGTGACGGGCGCCAACCAGCCCGACACGCACGCCCGGAACGTGGTCTGCGGGCGGGACTTCGAGGTGGACCGGTACCTGGACGTGGTCGTCGTCGAAGAGGGCGACCCCTGCCCCTCCTGCGGCGCCGGGCTCCGCCTGGACAGGGCGATCGAGATCGGCCACATCTTCCAGCTCGGCCGCAAGTACGCGGACGCGTTCGGCCTGGACGTCCTCGGGGCGCAGGGCAAGCCGGTCCGCGTCACCATGGGCTCCTACGGGATCGGCGTCTCCCGCGCGGTGGCCGCGCTGGCCGAGCAGACGGCGGACGAGCGGGGCCTGTGCTGGCCGGCGGCGGTGGCCCCGGCCGACGTGCACGTCGTGGCGGCGGGCAAGGCGGTGCCGCTCGCTCTCGCGGAGTCGGCGGCGGACGCTTTGGCCGCGGCCGGTCTCCGCGTCCTCCTCGACGACCGCCCCGGCCTGTCACCGGGGGTGAAGCTGACGGACGCGGAGCTGATCGGCGTCCCGTGGATCCTGGTCGCGGGCCGCCGCTCGGCGGACGAGGTGGTCGAACTCCAGGACCGCCGCTCGGGCACCCGAGAGGAACTCCCCCTCCCGGAGGCCCTGTCCCGCCTGACCGGCACCGCGTAGCCCTGCGGGGCTGGATTGCCCGCAGGGCAATTCCAGCCTCGCAGGCGTTTGGGGCGCGGGGTCTGGGGCGGAGCCCCAGGGGGTCCGGGCGGCGCCCGGGGAACGGTGGAAGGGCGGGTAGGGGACGGCTCCGCGCAGCGCCTAGCCGCGCACGTCCGGCTCGGCCGGGGGCGGGAGCGGGGAGCCGTCCAGGCAGGGCTCGTCCGCCGCCCGGGGCCCGAGACCCGCACCGGTGTCCGGAGGAGCCGCCTCGGGGTCAGGGTCCGTGAGGGGCGCAGGCGCGGCCGCAGGAGCGGGGGCCGCGGCAACCGGGGCCGCCACCGCAGGAGCGGGGCCCGGGGTACCCGTAGGGGCAGGGGCCGCGCGTTCCAGGAAGCGCAGGAGTTCCACCGGGAACGGGAGGACCAGCGTGGAGTTCTTCTCCGCGGCGACCGCCACGACCGACTGGAGCAGCCGCAGCTGAAGCGCCGCCGGCTGCTCCGACATGACCTCCGCCGCCTCGGCCAGCTTCCTCGACGCCTGGAGCTCCGCGTCCGCGTTGATGATCCGCGCCCGCCGCTCCCGGTCGGCCTCCGCCTGCCGCGCCATCGACCGCTTCATCGTCTCCGGGAGCGACACGTCCTTGATCTCCACCCGGTCGATCTGGACGCCCCAGCCCACCGCCGGACTGTCGATCATCAGCTCCAGGCCCTGGTTGAGCTGCTCCCGGTTGGACAGCAGGTCGTCCAGATCGGACTTGCCGATGATCGACCGCAGTGAGGTCTGCGCCATTTGGGAGACGGCGAACCGGTAGTCCTCGACCTCGATGATCGCGTTGGCCGCGTCCACCACCTTGAAGTACACGACCGCGTCCACCCGCACCGTGACGTTGTCCCGCGTGATCCCCTCCTGGGCGGGCACCGGCATCGTCACGATCTGCATGTTGACCTTGCGCAGCCGGTCCACGACCGGGACCACGAAGGTGAAGCCGGGCCCCCGGACACCGCCCCGCAGCCGGCCCAGGCGGAAGACCACGCCCCGCTCGTACTGCTTCACCACGCGGGCGGCGGCGCCCGCGTAGGCCGCGATCCCGACGCCCGCGACGGCGCCGGCTGTCAGCAGTTCCTGGAGCATGGCGTCCTCCTGGCGGGCAGGTCCCCCACCAGGCTTATGCCCTACAACCAGCCCGCGAACTCCAGCAACAGCTCCGCGTCCCGCCGCCGCCCCGCGGCCAGCGCCCGGTTGCCCGATTCGACCGCGCGGAACAGCGTCCAGCCCCGCAGCCGGTCCCGGTCCACCTCCAGCGCGTCGGCCAGCTTGTTCACCCGTCGCCGGGCGCCCGATGCCCCCGCCGAGGAGGCCATCTGGTCCTCCAGCCGGTCCCGTACCAGCCGCGCCAAGTCGTACGCACGCTCGCCGACCATCGGGTCCGGACCCACCGCCAGCCACGGAGCGCGCTCGCCGGAGAGGACCTTGCCCTGCCGGAAGTTCCCGTGCAGCAGCAGTTCCTCGGCCGGCGCCGCCGTCAGTTCCTCGCGGGCCGCCAGCGCCGCCGAGGCCAGCTCCGCCGTCTCCGGGGGAGCCTTGCGGAGCACCTCGGCCTGCTCGGAGGTCCGCTCGGCGACCGTCTCCCAGCCGTGCCCCGGCGCTGGTGCCACCCACAGTCTGCGCAGCGTGCCGCAGGCCTCCAGCAGGGCCTTCGCCTCCGGCAGCGACCGCAGCGAGACCTCGGGGTGCAGTCGCTCCAGCAGCAGCGCCCCGTCCTCCTCGTGATGGCGCGTGTCGAGGACCCGTACCGCCCCGAAACCACCCCAGTGGGCCAGGGCGGCCAGCTCCCGGTCGGGCCGGAGCTCCGGCGGGGCCAGCTTCAGCGTGGCCGGGGTCCCGTCGGCGTACCGGACGAGGACGACCAGGCTGCTGCGCCCGCCGGGTGCCTGGACCCGCTGGGCCTGCACCCCGCGCCGCGCCAGCGCGTCCCGCGCCAGCCCGGGGAGCTGCCCCAGCCAGTCCGAGACGTGCGCCGATTCCGGCAGCTCGCCGAGCGCCCGTACGAGCCGCTGCGGCGGTTCGAAAGCCATGCGTGCGTGGTCCCTTTCAGCCGTGCCCGGGCTCGTCGCGCATGGTTGCGCGCTAGGTCGGCGGTGTGTCCGCGCGTTCCGTGAGCCCAGGGAAGGCTACGCCGACACCGCGCCACCGTGCCGCCCGCAGGGCCGCGGCGCTCAGCGCGTCGGCCGCCTCGCGGCGCAACCGGCCCTCGGCGGCGCGCACCAGATCGGAGTACGCGCCGGCCACCCGGTCCTCGATCCCGGCGGCCAGCCGCTCGGCGTCGGCGGGCGTGCGCACGGTGAACGGCAGGGTGTACGCGGCCTCCGAGGGCCGCGGGGAACCGCCCAGCTCACGCACGGTGCGGGCGAGCGCGTCGCGGCGCGCGAGGTGGCCGCCGTGCGCCTCGCGGGCCTCGGCGGAGCGGGCGGCCGAGGCCCGGGCCCCGATCACGCCGTAGCCGTACGCGGCCGCGTGCTCGGCGGCCAGCGCGGCCTGCGCCGCCTCCAGGACCCGGCCGGCGGGGGAGGGTGTGGAGGTCACGAGGAGGCTCCCGGGTTCGAGGTCAGCAGGTACGCGTGCACGTGGCCGCACGCCGCGACGGAGGCGAGCATCCGGGCCAGCTCCCCGGGGGCGCCGGCCAGGGAGATGGTCCGGGCCTCGGCCAGGCTCCGCTCGGCGTCCGCGAGGGCGGCCAGCGCGTCGGCGGGCGCGGCGGGCACCGGCGCGGCCGCCGGAGCGGGGGGAGCGGCCGCGGCGCCGGACGGGACGGGGGAGTGCGCGGAGGCGGAGCGGGAGGGCGAGGCCGCCGGGGAGCCCTCGTCGGCGAGGGCCGCCGTGTGCGCCGCGACCGAGGCGCGCAGCGGTGCGAGGCGCGGGCCGAGGGCCGGATGGGCCGCGGCCGTCGCGTCGTAACGTTTCAGCAGTCGCTCGCTCTCACGAACGGCCGTCTCGCGCATCCGCCGTTCGAGTGGAACCTCGGGGGCCGCTGCGGGCGGCCGGTCGTCGGAGCAACCGCTGAGCAGCACGGCTCCGGCGACGCCCGCGGCACCGGCGAGCAGGCCTCTTCGCGAGGGCGGGATCGAGGGCACGGGGACGTCCTTGGGGGTGATGGTGGCAGGGTGTGATCACGGTACCCGGGGCCCCGTCCACAGGGCGGACGGCAACACCCCCCGCGACCGGATACCCTTTGACCTGACGCACGACGGAAATCACAACAGCACACGCGGCCGAGGAGTCACCCGGATGAGCACCACCCAGAGCGACAGGCTGCGCGCATTGCTGGAGCCGCTCGTCGCCGCCAAGGGCCTGGACCTCGAGGAGATCGAGACGTCCAAGGCGGGCAAGCGCCGGATGCTGCGCATTATCGTGGACTCCGACGAAGGCGTGGAGCTGGACGCGTGCGCCGAGCTGAGCCGCGAGGTCTCCGACCTGCTGGACGAGACCGACGCGATGGGTGAGGACGAGTACGTCCTCGAAGTCAGCTCGCCGGGCGCGGACCGCCCGCTGACCGAGCACCGTCACTACATCCGGGCGATCGGCCGCCTCGTGAAGTTCCAGACGTCGGACGGCGGGGAAGTGATCGCCCGCATCCTCGACGTCGACGACGAGGGCATGGACCTGGAGGTCCCGGGCGTGAAGGGCCGCAAGGCGACCGCCCGCCGCATCGTGTTCACCGACATCGCCAAGGCGCGTGTCGAGATCGAGTTCAACCGCAAGGACAAGAAGGAAGAGGAGGCGTAGTCGTGGACATCGACATGAGTGCCCTACGGGGTCTGGTCCGGGAGAAGGAGATTTCCTTCGACCTGCTCGTCGAAGCGATCGAGTCGGCCCTCCTCATCGCGTACCACCGCACCGAGGGAAGCTTCCGGCGCGCACGCGTCGTGCTCGACCGCACTAACGGTCACGTGATCGTGTGGGCGACCGAGGACCCGAGGGACCTGGAAGAGGGCCAGGAGGCCAAGGAGTTCGACGACACCCCGTCGGACTTCGGCCGCATCGCCGCGACGACCGCCAAGCAGGTGATCCTCCAGCGTCTGCGCGACGCCGAGGACGACCTGACCTTCGGCGAGTTCCTGGGCCGCGAGGGTGATGTCATCACCGGCGTCGTGCAGCAGGGCAAGGACCCGAAGAACGTCCTGGTCGACATCGGCAAGATGGAGGCCATGCTGCCGGTGCAGGAGCAGGTCCCCGGGGAGGACTACACGCACGGACTGCGACTGAAGTCGTACGTCGTGCGGGTGGCGAAGGGCGTTCGCGGTCCGTCCGTGACCCTGTCGCGCACCCACCCGAACCTGGTGAAGAAGCTGTTCGCGCTGGAGGTCCCGGAGATCGCCGACGGCAGCGTCGAGATCTGCGCGATCGCCCGTGAGGCCGGTCACCGCACCAAGATCGCCGTTCGCGCCAACCGCTCCGGCCTCAACCCGAAGGGCGCCTGCATCGGCCCGATGGGCAGCCGCGTGCGCAACGTGATGGCCGAGCTGCACGGCGAGAAGATCGACATCGTCGACTGGTCGGACGACCCGGCGGAGATGGTCGCCAACGCCCTGTCACCCGCCCGGGTGAGCAAGGTCGAGGTCGTGGACTGGGACACCCGGTCCGCGCGGGTGACCGTGCCCGACTACCAGCTGTCGCTGGCCATCGGCAAGGAGGGCCAGAACGCCCGCCTCGCCGCCCGCCTGACCGGCTGGCGCATCGACATCCGTCCCGACACCGAGCAGCCCTCGGACGGCGATGACCGCGACCGGGGCGAGCGCCGCGACGACCGCGGCGAGCGCCGCGACGACCGGGGCGACAGCCGCGACGACCGGGGCGCCGACCGGCGCGACGACCGCCGCGGGGAATAAAACCGCTACCGCCCGGAGCTGTTCGGGCGGTACACAAGAACGGCAGGGGCGACAAGAGCCCTGCTCGACGTGCACGGATGTCCGCCGCCGGGGTTTCGGCGGCGTGACCCGGCACTAGTGATCACGACAACATCCGTTCGATTTTTCGCCCGAAGGGGTGAGGTCGGTGCGGGGAGGTAGACTTAAGCGTGTCTGGCCGGACGCAAGCCCGCGCATGCCCCGAACGCACCTGTGTGGGGTGTCGGGAGCGAGCGGCCAAGAGCGATCTGCTGCGCATCGTGGCGGTCGGTGACAAATGTGTCTCCGATCCTCGCGGTACGCTGCCCGGCCGGGGTGCCTACGTGCACCCCGCCGTGGTCTGCCTCGACCAGGCTGTCCGCCGTAGGGCGTTCTCCCGGGCCTTCAAGTCCGCAGGACCGTTCGACACGGCGGAACTGCACCATGCCGTGGCCGATGAGGCCGAGGCGACACCAAGCACGTAGTACGGCACGGATCACCGTGCGGTCAGGTACCTCGCGAGTTGGAAGTAGGTCGAGATTGCGATGAGCACCCCTCGATGAGTACGCGATGAGTACGAGCATGAAGTAGAGACGGTCCGGCGTAACCCGGACCTAAAAGGAGCGAAGTGGCTAAGGTCCGGGTATACGAACTCGCCAAGGAGTTCGGAGTTGAGAGCAAGGTCGTCATGGCCAAGCTCCAGGAACTCGGTGAGTTCGTCCGTTCGGCGTCCTCGACGATCGAGGCGCCGGTCGTACGCAAGTTGACCGACGCATTGCAGGGTCCCGGCGGCAACGCCGGCAAGGCCCCTGCGAAGCCTGGCGCGCCCCGCAGCGCGGCGCCCGCCAAGCCCGGGGCCCCGACCCCGGGTCCCGCACGATCCGCTGCGCCGAAGCCCGGCGCACCGGCCCCCAAGCCGGTCGTCGCAGAGGCTCCGGCCCCCGCAGCGCCCGCCCCGGTGACCCCGACCGCCGCCCCCGGTGGTCCGCGTCCGGGTCCGAAGGCTCCGGCCGCCCCGAAGCCCGCTCCGGCGGCTCCCGTGGCGACCGAGTTCTCCGCGCCTCCGGCGGCTCCGGCCGCCGCGGCTCCGGCGCGCACCGACCGTCCCGCCGGCCCCGGCGCGACCCCCGGTCCGCGTCCGGTGCAGCAGCGCCCCGAGCGCACCGAGCGTCCGGCGGCCCAGGGCGGCCAGTCCGGCGCCCGTCCCGGCGCCCCGCGTCCGGCCGGTGCCGCTCCGGCGCGCACCGAGCGTCCCGCCGGTCCCGGTGCTTCGGCCCCGCGTCCGCAGGGCGCCCGTCCGGCCGGTCCCCGTCCGGGCAACAACCCGTTCACCTCTGGTGGCTCCACCGGCATGGCGCGCCCGCAGGCGCCCCGTCCGGCCGGCGCTCCCCGTCCCGGTGCCCCCGGCGCCGGTGACCGCCAGGGTGGCGCTCCCCGTCCGCAGGGCGGCCCCGGCGGCGCTCCGCGTCCGCAGGGTGCCGGTGCGGGCCGTCCGACCCCGGGCGGCATGCCGCGTCCGCAGGGCGGCGCCCCGCGTCCCGGTGGTGCTCCCGGTGGCAACCGTCCCAACCCGGGCATGATGCCGCAGCGTCCCGCTGCCGGTGGTCCCGGTCCCCGTCCCGGTGGCGGCCCCGGTGGCCGTGGTCCCGGTGCGGGCGGTCCCCGTCCCGGCGGCGCCGGTGGCGCCGGTCGTCCCGCGGGCGGCGGCTTCGCCGGTCGTCCGGCCGGTCCGGGCTCGCGTCCGGGTGGCGGCGGCGGCTTCGGCGGTCCCCGTCCCGGTGGCGGCGGCTTCGGCGGCGGTCCGGCCGGTGCCGGTGGCGGCGGTCGTCCCGGCTTCGGCGGTCGTCCCGGTGGTCCCAACGCCCGTGGTGGCACGCAGGGCGCCTTCGGCCGTCCCGGTGGTCCCGCGCGTCGTGGACGCAAGTCCAAGCGCCAGCGTCGCCAGGAGTACGAGGCCATGCAGGCCCCGTCGGTCGGCGGCATCATGCTGCCGCGTGGTCACGGCGAGACCGTTCGCCTGTCCCGCGGTGCGTCCCTCACCGACTTCGCGGAGAAGATCAACGCCAACCCGGCGTCGCTCGTCGCCGTGATGATGAACCTCGGCGAGATGGTCACCGCCACGCAGTCCGTCTCCGACGAGACCCTCGAAATGCTGGCCGGCGAGATGAACTACGTCGTTCAGATCGTCAGCCCGGAGGAAGAGGACCGCGAGCTCCTCGAGGGCTTCGACATCGAGTTCGGCGAGGACGAGGGCGGCGAGGAATTCCTCATGCCGCGTCCGCCGGTCGTGACCGTCATGGGTCACGTCGACCACGGTAAGACCCGCCTCCTCGACGCCATCCGCAAGACGAACGTCGTTGCGGGCGAGGCTGGTGGCATCACCCAGCACATCGGTGCGTACCAGGTCAGCGCCACGGTCAACGATGAAGAGCGCAAGATCACCTTCATCGACACCCCGGGTCACGAGGCGTTCACCGCCATGCGTGCCCGTGGTGCCAAGTCGACCGACATCGCGATCCTCGTGGTCGCGGCCAACGACGGCGTGATGCCGCAGACGATCGAGGCGCTCAACCACGCCCAGGCCGCCGGCGTTCCGATCGTCGTCGCGGTCAACAAGATCGACGTCGAGGGTGCCGACCCGGTCAAGGTGCGCGGTCAGCTCACCGAGTTCGGTCTGGTCGCCGAGGAGTACGGCGGCGACACGATGTTCGTCGACATCTCCGCCAAGCAGGGTCTGCACATCGACTCCCTGCTCGAGGCCGTCGTCCTCACCGCCGACGCCTCGCTCGACCTGCGCGCCAACCCGGAGCAGGACGCTCAGGGTATTGCGATCGAGTCCCACCTCGACCGCGGCCGCGGTGCCGTTGCCACCGTCCTCGTCCAGCGCGGTACCCTCCGCGTCGGCGACACGATGGTCGTGGGCGATGCCTACGGCCGCGTGCGCGCCATGCTCGACGACAAGGGCAACAACGTCGAGGAAGCGGGTCCCGCGACCCCCGTCCTGGTCCTGGGTCTCACCAACGTCCCCGGCGCCGGCGACAACTTCCTCGTCGTCGACGAGGACCGTACGGCCCGTCAGATCGCCGAGAAGCGTGCTGCGCGTGAGCGCAACGCCAACTTCGCCAAGCGCGTCCGCCGGGTGTCCCTGGAAGACCTCGACTCGGTCCTCAAGGCCGGTCTGGTCCAGGAACTCAACCTCATCATCAAGGGCGACGCGTCCGGTGCGGTGGAGGCTCTCGAGTCCTCGCTGCTCCAGCTCGACGTCGGCGAAGAGGTCGACATCCGCGTCCTGCACCGCGGTGTGGGTGCGGTCACCGAGTCCGACATCAACCTGGCGATGGGCTCCGACGCCATCGTCATCGGCTACAACGTCCGTGCGGCCGGCCGTGCCGCGCAGATGGCGGAGCGCGAGGGTGTCGACGTCCGCTACTACTCGGTGATCTACCAGGCCATCGAGGAGATCGAGGCGGCCCTGAAGGGTCTCCTCAAGCCGGAGTACGAAGAGGTCGAGCTCGGTACGGCGGAGGTCCGCGAGGTCTTCCGCTCGTCCAAGCTGGGCAACATCGCCGGTGTCCTCATCCGGTCCGGCGAGGTCAAGCGCAACACCAAGGCGCGGCTCCTGCGCGATGGCAAGGTCATCGCCGAGAGCCTCAACATCTCCGGTCTGCGCCGCTTCAAGGACGACGTCACCGAGATCCGCGAAGGCTTCGAGGGTGGTATCAACCTCGGTAACTTCAACGACATCAAGGTCGACGACGTCATCGCGACGTACGAGATGCGCGAGAAGCCCCGCGCGTAAGCGCGAGGCGGTTCGCACCGTGTCGTAGCCAGTCGTAGGTTGCTGTAACACCGGGGCCGGTCGGCGGAATATCCGTCGATCGGCCCCGGCCGTTGCGTGTACGGTTCTGATGACCCTGCCGCGCGACGGCCGGCAGGCCACCGAACCCGCACCGGCGGGATATCCGGAACTGCATGTACGTGGGGACTCTGTCCTTCGATCTGCTCCTCGGCGACGTTCACTCGCTGAAGGAGAAACGCTCCGTCGTCCGGCCCATCGTGGCCGAGCTCCAGCGCAAGTTCTCTGTGAGCGCGGCCGAAGTGGGCGACCAGGACCTGCACCGCAGGGCCCGTATAGGGGTCGCTCTGGTGAGTGGGGACACGGGGTTCCTCTCGGATGTACTGGACCGC
Organism: Streptomyces sp. NPDC002886; assembly: GCF_042888445.1. Classification (NCBI taxonomy): domain Bacteria; kingdom Bacillati; phylum Actinomycetota; class Actinomycetes; order Kitasatosporales; family Streptomycetaceae; genus Streptomyces; species Streptomyces sp. NPDC002886. The sequence continues at coordinate 33,917 of NZ_JBIAPV010000003.1, read as the reverse complement.
TGCGAGCGGCTGGTCGCGGCACGTCCGGAAGTGGAACTGCTGTCGGTACGACGGCGGCTCCACGGTGATGAAGACTGACCGCAAGACTTGAGAAGGAGACGGACCAGTGGCCGACAATGCGCGGGCGAAGAAGCTGGCGGACCTCATCCGGGAGGTGGTGGCCGAGAAGCTGCAGCGCGGCGTCAAGGACCCCCGCCTCGGTACGCACGTGACCATCACGGACACCAGGGTCACCGGCGACCTGCGGGAGGCCACGGTCTTCTACACGGTGTACGGCGACGACGAGGCGCGGGTCAGTGCGGCAGCGGGTCTGGAGAGCGCCAAGGGCGTACTGCGCTCCGCGGTCGGCCGGGCGGCGCAGACCAAGTTCACGCCGACCCTGACGTTCGTGGCGGACGCCCTTCCGGAGACCGCCAAGAGCATCGAGGACCTCCTCGAGAAGGCGCGGACCTCCGACGCACAGGTGCGCGAGGTCTCCTCGGGCGCGAAGTACGCCGGCGACGCCGACCCGTACAAGAAGCCCGACGAGGACGCTGACGACGCCGCCGAAGAGGCCGGCGCCGACGAAGACGGGGACGCATCCGCGTAATGAGCACCAACGCAGGGAAGACGCCGGACGGCCTGGTCATCGTCGACAAGCCGTCCGGTTTCACTTCGCACGACGTGGTCGCCAAGATGCGCGGGATCGCCAAGACCCGCCGCGTCGGCCACGCCGGCACGCTCGATCCGATGGCTACGGGCGTGCTGGTCCTGGGCGTCGAGAAGGCCACCAAGCTCCTCGGCCACCTCGCGCTCACGGAGAAGGAGTACCTCGGCACCATCCGGCTGGGCCAGAACACCCTGACGGACGACGCCGAGGGCGAGATCACCTCCTCCACGGATGCCACCGGGGTCACCCGGGAAGGCGTGGACGCGGGCATCGCCAAGCTGTCCGGCGCGATCATGCAGGTCCCGTCCAAGGTCAGCGCCATCAAGATCAAGGGCGTGCGCTCCTACAAGCGCGCACGCGACGGCGAGGAGTTCGAGATCCCGGCCCGCCCGGTGACCGTCTCCTCGTTCCAGGTGTACGACATGCGGGAGGCGGAGGCCGAGGACGGCACCAAGGTCGTCGACCTCGTCGTCTCCGTGGTCTGCTCCAGCGGGACGTACATCCGCGCGCTCGCGCGGGACCTGGGCGCCGACCTCGGCGTCGGCGGGCACCTCACGGCGTTGCGGCGCACGCGGGTGGGCCCGTACAAGATCGACCGGGCGCGCACGCTCGACCAGCTCCAGGAGGAGCTGACCGTCATGCCGATCGGCGACGCGGCGGCTGCCGCGTTCCCGCGCTGGGAGCTCGACGCCCGGCGGGCGTCACTGCTGGCGAACGGCGTGCGGATCGACATGCCGGACGAGTACGAGCCCGGCAAGGCGGTCGCGGTCTACGGGCCGGACGGGCAGCTGCTCGGGCTCGTCGAGAGCAAGGGCGGCAAGGCGAAGTCGCTCGCGGTCTTCGCCTGATCCGTTCCGTTGATCTGTTCCGCTGACGCGGTTCACCGGCCGGCCTTCGGGCCGGCCGGTTCTCGTTTGCCCCCCGCCGGTTCTCGTTCGCCCGGCTGGTCCTCCTTCGACGTGGAGCGGCGAGCGCACAGGGACTGCTGCTCGCCGCTCCACGACCCCCCTCGGGTAGGTCTCTATCCATCCGGACCCCCTTATTCACCCGTCCGAGCAGGCGCTCGGAGTGAATGGAGGGAGCGTAAGGGGGCGCTTTCGCCACGCGTGCTGTTCCCGCTGATCTTCACCTGCCTACGGTCGTGGCTACGGGGCACGCGCGGCGGGGAGTGGTGCGGTGACGGCGGAACTGATCAGGATCTGCGATCTCGCCGGACGGCCGCGGGGGAGCGGCTTCGTCGCGGACGACCGCGGGACGGTGCTCACCAGCCACGAGGCGGTGGACGGACTGGCCCGGATGGTCCTGCACGGACCGGGGCCGGGGGAGCGGACCTGGCGGGCCGGGGCCTCGGACGTGACCGCCCTGCCGGAGCTCGGGCTGGCGCTCGTCCGCAGCGACGGGCTCGGGGTGCGGCCGCTGCCGGTCGCGCCGCGCGGGGTGATCGTCCCCGGGACGTACGTACGGCTGTCCGCGCGGGGCTGGCGCCAGGCACGGGTGCTCGGCTCGGCGGAGGCCACTTACGCGGCGTCGGCGACCGACGGTTCGCACCTGCTCCCGGCCGCGCTGGAACTGGCCATCGGGACCGACGGCCGCGACGCGCTGCGGCTCGGCGGCGAGGCCTGTGGGGGCCCGGTGCTGGACGCCGTAACCGGAGCGGTGCTCGCGGTCCTGTGCACCGCTCTGCGGGCGGAGCACCGCTCCGGGGGCTTCGCCGTGCCCCTGGCGGCCGCGGCCGCCGCCGATCCGGGCGGACCCCTCGCCGCGCTGCTGGAACGCAACGCCGCCACCGTGCCGGGCTTCGGCGCCGACCTGAACCTCGCCGGAGCCCTCCAGCTCACCGGCACCACCCTGGGCGCGGCCCTCACCACCGGGGGACCGGAGCCGGTGGACCGCCCGGGGATCGCCGCCGAACTGGACGCCTTCGCCGCCGGGGAGCACCCGGTCCTCGCGCTGGTCGGCCGTCCCGGCACCGGCCGCACCACCGCCCTCGCCGCGCTGGCGGCCCGCCGCGCCCGGGGCCCCCACCCGGCCCCGACCCTCTGGCTGCGCGGCGCCGACCTGCGGGCCGACGACACCTCGCTGGCCGACGCGGTGGCGCGGGCCCTGGCGGCGGCGGGACGGATCCTGGAGGCGCCGGCCGCCGCCCCGGGGCCGGACGGCTGCCAGGGGCCGGACGGCGGGCCCGACCGGGGCCCCGAGCCGGCGTCGGCCTCGGCGCTGGCCTCCCTCGTGGCCTCGGCCGGGCGGCCCCTGCTCGTCGTCCTGGACGGGCCCGAGGAGATGCCGCCGCGGCTCGCGGGGCGGGCCGGGCCGTGGACCGGCGCCACCGCCGCCTGGCTGGAGGCGACCGGGGCCCGGCTGGCCGTGGCCGCCCGCCCCGAGTACTGGGAGTCGGCCGGGCGGCTCTACCCGCCTCGGATGCTCCGGAACCCGGCCCGGCCCGCCCGGCGGCTGCCGCCCGCGGTCCCGGTCGGCGATCTCACCCCCGAGGAAGCGGCGCGGGCCCGGACCCGGCTGGGCATCCCGGCCGGGGCCGTCGCCGACTCCGACGCCCGGCACCCGCTCACCCTGCGGCTGCTCGCGGAGATCCACGCGGCCGGGGTCACCGCGGGCCGTCCGTCCCGTGACGAGGTGTTCGCGGCGCACCTGGCCCTGCTGTGCCTGCGCGTGGCCGTCCGCGCATCCGCCGCACTCCCCGAGCCCCACAGACGCGCCGGGGCCGCGGGCGGCGGGCCGCACGGGCGGAACACGGAGGGGTGCGACCCTGCCGGGCCGACCGGGGACGGGCCGTACCCGGGCGGGCCCTTCCCGGGTGGGCCGGGCATGGGCGGGTGGGGCATGGGCGGGTGGGGCATGGCGGGGCCGTGCGCGGACGGGCCGGCTACGGGTAAGCCGTACGGCGACGGGCCGGGGGCGGGTGGGCCGTACCCGGACGGGCCCGATTCCGGTGAGGGGGGCATGGCGGGGCCGTACGAGGGCGGGCCGCACGCGGGTGGGCAGGACACGGCGGGGCCGTACGCGGGTGGGCCGGGGGTCGCCGGGCCGGATGCGGCCGGGGTGTACGGGCCCGGGGTGGGCCGGCTGGCCGCGCGGGTGGCCGGGCGGGTGCACGAAGCCGCCCGGCGGTGCCTGGGTCCGGGTCAGGGACAGCTGGACCGGGCCTCCTTCGAGGAACTGTTCCCCTGGCGGTCGGGGTGGGCTTCCGCGGTGCTCACGGAGGGGCTGCTGGTGCCCGCCGGCGAGGGCTACCGCTTCGCCCACGAGGAGATCGCCGACTGGCTGCAGGCCGCGCACCTGGACCTCCCGGTGGCCCTCGACACCCTGGGCCGGGAAGTCCCCCGCCACCGCATCGGTCCCGTGCTGGAGGCCCTGCGCCTGCTTCCGCCCGGGGAGCGGGCAGCCGCGCTGGAGCGGCTCGTGGCCCTGCTTGACGGAGCCGACGGCCCGGAGGCGGGTTGGTGGGCCGCCCGTCTCATCGGCGAGACCCTGCTGCGCGCCCCCGACGCCACGCCGTACCTGCCGGTCCTGCACGCCCTGGCCGAGCACCTGTCCCGGCCCCGTCCCGCTCCGGCGCAGGGCACCCCTCCGGGGGCGGACCCGCCGCACCCGGCCCCGACACCGGCCGGCTCCGCCGCGTACGCGGGGCCTTCGGGAACGGGCTTGCCGCGCCCGGCACCGGTGACGGCGCCCTCGGCATCGGCCGGCCCCGCCGCGGAGGCCGGGCCTCCCGGGGCGGACCTGCCGGGCTCGGCACCGGTCGCGGCCTCCTCGGTATCGGCCGGCTCCGCCGGGTATGCGGGGCCTTTGGGAACGGGCTTGCCGCGCCCGGCGTCGGCCGGGTCCGTCGCGGAGGCCGGGCCTTCCGGGGCGGACCTGCCGCGCCCGGCACCAGGGGCGGGATCCTCGGCGTCGGCCGGCTCCGCCGGGTATGCGGGGCCTTCGGGAACGGGCTTGCCCCGCCCGGCGCCGGGCGCGGTGCCCCCGGCGTCGGCCGGGTCCGCCGCGTACGCGGGCACCCTGGGGCCGGCGGACATCACCGCGTGGGCGGGACCCGGTGACACCGGGCACCCGCGGATTCCCGCCCAGGGTGGAGCATCGGCGGCCGGTGGGCCGGCCGGGCACCTCCGCCCCGGTACTGCCACCGTCGGCGGCACCCGGCCCGGCGTGCCGGCCGGGCACCTCCGCCCCGGGGCGGCTGCCACCGTTGGCGTCGGCGGCAACGGGTGCGGCGGGACCGCCGCGTCCGGCCACGGCGAGGGGGACGAGGGGGAGTTCGGGGTGTGGTTCTGGAGCCGGGTGCGCCTCGCCGAGGAGGACCGGTTCGAGCTGCTGCGGCGGCTGGTGCCCCATGACCACCGGCTCCTCGACGCCGCCGCCCGGCGGCTGGTCCGGGCACCGCACCTCGTGCAGCCGCTGCTCTGCGGCTGGTTCCGCGACGAGCGGCGGCTGCTCGGGCGGCCCGGGGCCACCGTCGCCACCGCCGCTCAGGCCCTGCTGCACACCCACCGCAGCCTGGCCGTCGACGACCTCGCCGAAGCGCTCGTCACCGCCGCGCACCCCCGCGCCGACGAGCTGCTCGCCGTACTCGCCGAGGACGAGCCCTCCGCCCTCAGCCGGGCCGTGGACCGCTGGGCCCACGACGAGCGGCCCGGCCGCCGGGTCGCGGCCGCCGCGTACGGGCCGCTCACCGCCCCGCACGTGCGCACCCCCGCCGACCGCGAGCTGCTGCGCTACGCCGCGCAGGCCCTCCTCGCCCGCCCCGCGGACGCCTCCCTGCACGGCAGCGCCCTCGGGATCCTGCTCCGCGACCCCCAGGTCCGGGCCCGCTACCTCCCCGAGGCCCTCGCCTGCTTCCGCGACCCCGGGCCCGGCCGGCTGCTGCCCGCCGCCGCGCTCGTCGCCGCGCTCCCCGTGCTGCCCGACCCGGACGCGGTGTTCGCCGCGCTGCGGGAGCGGGCCGACGGGGAGGTGGTGCGCGCACTGGCCGCGCTGACCACGCCGGGCCTGGCGCGGCGCGCGGCCGACCTCGTACGGGACCACCTCGCGCGGCACCCGCAGGACGCGGCGCACGCCGCCGCGTTCGTGGACCGGCGGCTCGAACAGGGCCTGGCGGCCGCCCCCGTGCTCCGCCCGCTCGTACGGGACCTGCTGGGCTCCGGGCCGCCCCCGGTACGGGCCGCGCTGGCCGGCGTACTGGCCGCCCCGGGCACGGAGTCCTCGTACACGCTCCGCGGCGAACTGGCCGAGGCGCTGCTCCGCGAGGAGCTCGACCCGTCGGTGCTCGACGCCTTCCTCGGCGCGCTGGCGGCGGGTGCGGCCGCCGGCGGGCCGCCGGACCGTACCCGGGACCTGCTGCGGCGCACCGGCCGGCAACTGCTGCGGGCACCGGGCGGGCCGGCGGTCTTCGAGCGGCGCACGGTCGAGCTGGCGCGGGCCGAACCGGCCTTCCGCGCGCTGGTGGCCGGCTGGCTGGAGCGGGCGCCGCAGGAGGCGGCGGCGCTGCTGGGACCGGGCGCGCGCCGGACCGTCGAGACCCTCGCTCACAGCGTGTCCGCGAGCGCGCCCCCGAGCGCGTCCCGGAGCGCGTCCGCGCCGGACGACGCCGATGATGGGCAGCGGGCACCGGCATGGCAGTCTTAGACCTGCAATCGGCAACCAGGACAGGGCCTAAAGGGTTCGGGCGAGGAGCGGTCACAGTGCAGCGCTGGCGTGGCTTGGAGGACATCCCCCAGGACTGGGGACGCGGCGTCGTCACCATCGGCTCCTACGACGGCGTCCACCGGGGTCATCAGCTGATCATCGGACGCGCCGTGGCCAAGGCGCGCGAACTCGGTGTCCCCTCCGTCGTCGTCACCTTCAGCCCGCACCCGAGCGAGGTCGTCCGCCCCGGCAGCCACCCGCCGATCCTGGCCCCGTACGACCGGCGCGCCGAGCTGATGGCCGGGCTGGGCGTGGACGCGCTGCTGATCCTGCCCTTCACGGCGGAGTTCTCGCAGCTGTCCCCGGCCGACTTCATCGTGAAGGTGCTCGTCGACAAGCTGCACGCGCTGGCGGTCATCGAGGGCCCGAACTTCCGCTTCGGCCACAAGGCCGCGGGCAACGTGGAGTTCCTGCGGCAGCTCGGCGCCACCTACGACTACGAGGTCGAGGTCGTGGACCTGGTGGAGCGCGGCGAGGCGGGCGGCGGCGTGCCGTTCTCCTCCACGCTCGCGCGCAAGCTGGTGGCGCAGGGCGACATGGACGGCGCGGCCGAGATCCTGGGCCGCCCGCACCGGCTCGAAGGCGTCGTGGTGCGCGGTGCGCAGCGCGGGCGCGAACTCGGCTACCCGACGGCGAACGTGGAGACGCAGCCGCACACCGCGATCCCGGCCGACGGGGTGTACGCGGGCTGGCTGACGGCGGACGGCGAGCGGATGCCGGCGGCGATCTCGGTCGGCACGAACGTGCAGTTCGACGCGACCGAGCGGACCGTGGAGGCGTACGCGATCGACCGGGTCGGGCTGGACCTGTACGGCATGCACGTGGCCGTCGACTTCCTCGCCTACATGCGCGGGATGGCGAAGTTCGAGTCGCTGGACGGGCTGCTGGAGGCCATCGCCGACGACGTGAAGCGCGCGCGGGTGCTGACGGACGCGTACGACGCGGAGCGCTGACGAGCGGTCGACCGACGGGCGAGGGCCCGTACCGTCCCGGGGATTCCGGGGGCGGTACGGGCCCTCGTGCGTGTGCGGGCTGCGCCGGCCGTAAGCCGCCGGCCGTCAGCCCAGGCGCGGGTCGCGCGGGGGCCCGTTGGGCTGGGGCGGCTGGGGCTGACCGGGCTGCTGGGGCCAGGGCTGGCCGGGGGTGGGGTAGGGCTGCTGGCCGTACGGGGGCTGCTGCTGGGGCTGGTGCGGCTGCTGCGGCTGCTGCGGGTAGGGCTGCTGGGGCGGCTGCGGCTGGCCCCAGTGGTTCTGCGGTGCCTGCTGCTGGGCGCGGATGAAGTCCTCGGCGACCAGGGCGGAGAGGTTGAAGTAGGCCTCGCGCGTCTTGGGCCGGAGCATGTCCAGGTCGACCTCGGCGCCGGCCGCGAGGTGGTCGTCGAACGGGACCACCACGACACCGCGGCAGCGGGTCTCGAAGTGCCGCACGATGTCCTCGACCTTGATCATCTTGGCGGTCTCGCGGACCCCGGAGATCACGGTGAGGGAGCGCGAGACGAGGTCGGCGTACCCGTGCGCGGAGAGCCAGTCGAGGGTGGTGCTGGCGCTGCTCGCGCCGTCCACCGACGGGGTCGAGATGATGATCAGCTGATCGGCCAGGTCCAGGACCCCGCGCATCGCGGAGTAGAGGAGGCCGGTGCCCGAGTCGGTGAGGATGATCGGGTACTGGCGGCCGAGCGTCTCGATGACGCGGCGGTAGTCCTCGTCGTTGAAGGCCGTCGAGACGGCCGGGTCCACGTCGTTGGCGATGATCTCCAGACCGGAGGGCGCCTGGGAGGTGAACCGGCGGATGTCCATGTACGAGTTCAGGTACGGGATCGCCTGGACCAGGTCCCGGATCGTGGCCCCGGTCTCGCGGCGCACGCGGCGGCCGAGGGTGCCGGCGTCGGGGTTCGCGTCGATGGCCAGGATCTTGTCCTGGCGCTCGGTGGCGAGGGTGGCGCCGAGGGCGGTGGTGGTCGTGGTCTTGCCGACGCCGCCCTTGAGACTGATGACGGCGATCCGGTAGCAGGACATCACCGGCGTGCGGATCAGCTCCAGCTTGCGCCGCCGCTCCGCCTCCGCCGCCTTGCCGCCGAAGCGGAACAGGCCGCCGCCACCGGAGGCGTTGTTGCCGCTCCGCGCCTTCTGCCGGCCGCGCAGCAGGCGGTCGGAGGACAGCTCGACGGCGGCGGTGTAGCCGAGGGGCGCGCCGCCGGAGGGCTGGGGTGCGCCGCCGCCGTAACGGGAGTCTTGGCCGTGGGGGCCCTGCGGCCCCTGGGGCCCCGGCGGACCTTGCTGCCACTGGCCGCCGCGCGGATCGGCGTACTGCGGCTGCGGCTGTGGTTGCTGCTGGGGTGCCTGCGGGGCCTGGTGCGCGGGCGGGAATCCGTACCCGGCGTCGGGCGCCTGCGGGCGGGGCTGGGCCGGCGGCTGGATGTCGTACCCGGCCTGGGGGTCCACCGGTGCGGTCAACTCGGCGGGCCACTGCGGAAGTTCGGCGCCGGACGCCGGGGCGACTCCGGCGGATCCCTCGAACGGGTTCGCCTCGCGCGGCGCCGGGATGACCGTCCCCGCCGGGGGAGTGGGCGTACGCACGACGCCGGGCGGCGCGTCGCCGACCGGCGCGGAGTCCGCGTACGGAGGCCGGGCGTCGTACGCGGCCGGCGCATGCCCCTGGCCGGCGGGCGCGGCGGCGTACGGGTCGCTCGAGGGGACCTGACCGGCGGGGGACCCGGTGGTCGCCGCCGGTGCGATGCCGGCCGGGGCCGGCGGGGCCGGGGAGGCGGCGTCCGGCGCGGGGGGATGGGAGGCGTCCGGGCTGCCGGGGTACGGGGGAAGGGCGTTGGCCGGGGCCAGGGCGGGGGCGTGGGGAGGGACGCCGGCGTCCGGCGCGGAGGGATAGGACGGGGCCGGGCTGCCCGGGTGCGGCGGCAGGGGGGCGTCCGGGGTCGGCGCGGCCGGTGCGGCGGGCTGCGGCGCGGCGCTGTCGGCGCGGCCGGGCGCGGAGCCGTCCGGGACCGGCGGGACCGGCGCCAGGGCGAAGTCCGGGGCCGGCGTGTGGGCCGGGGCGGGGCCGTCCGGGGCCGCCGGGGTCGACGGCAGTCCGATGACCGAGGGCGGTGTCTGGGGCGAGGCGGCGCTGATCGAGGCCGACGGGTACGCCGGCCCGGCGGCGTCCGGCGCCGGGGTGTGCGCCGGAGCGGGGCTGTCGGTGCCGACGGAGTGCGACGGCAGTCCGGTGCCCTGGGCCGGCGGGTGGGGCGGGGCGGCAGTGTCGGGGGCCGGCGGGTACGCCGGTGTGGAGGCATCGGGGGCCGGCGGGTATGCCGGGGCGGCGGTGTCAGGGGCCGGCGGGTACGGCGCGGCCGGGGTGCTGAGGGCCGGCTGGTACGGCGGCGCGGCCGGAGTGCCGGCGGCCGGAGCGTACGGTGCCGCCTGAGCGGCCGGGTCCTGAGCGGCGGGAGCCGGAGCAGGAGCCGCCGGAGCCGGAGCGTACGGTGCGGGCGCGGAGTCCGCGGGCAGCGCCGTGAGTGCGTCGGGGGTGCCCGCGTACGGCACGGCCGGGGCCGGTGCGGGGTGCGACGCCGCGCGGGGCGCGGGCGGTGCGATGCGCATCGTCGGAGGGGTCTCCAGGTCCGACGGAGGCCGGTGGGGCTCGAAGCCGCTGCCTTCGGGCAGGCCCGGGATCTCGGCGGCCGCCGGAGCCGTGCCCTGCGTGTACCAGGCCGGCGGGGTGTAGTCGATGGTGAACTCGCCCGTCAGCTCGGGCTCCGCGTCGGACTGATCGTCCGTCGGGACGTCCCACGTCCCGCCGCGCCTCTCGTTCCGATCGCCGCTCACTGGTCCTCCTGATCTGTCGAACACTGGTCCGGCGTCCCACCGGGCCACGCCGTCGCCCAGCCTAATCGTGCACTGCGGCCGGTCTCCGCCCCCGTCTGCCCGTACCCGGGGCGGACCACGGGCCGGGGCCGCCCCCATCCTGCCCATACGGCCGGGCCCCGGCCAATCCCGTCTCCCCGGCCCACCTGCCGTATCACGCCGTTCCGTCCTGCCCGGTTGCGGCCCGCCCTTCGTCGGGGGCGCGTGCGGGAGGGTCTCCCTCCACCCGTTCCCGCGCTGCGGGTGGTCAATCCGCGTGTGGCGCGGTCCGGTGCGGCCTTGCGGGCGCGGTCCGTTCCGGCGCGGGTGGTGGCCTGCCCTTCGCCGGCGGCGCGTGCGGGCCGGTCCCCGTCCGGCTGTTCCCGTCCGGCTGTTCCCGCCCCGCGGGTTCCCGTCCGCTTCGTCCTCGCCCGGTGCGGCCTTGTGGGCGTGGGCTGTTCCGGTGCCAGCGGTGGCCTGACGCCGGTTCGGAGCTTGTCTGTTCGTGCCCGGCCGTTCCCGGGGCTTGTCCGGCTCGGCCCGCCGTTGCCCGGTCGCCCCGTGCACCGCTCGTGTGGTGCGGGTGGTGGGCCCGGCGGGGCGAAGTCCCCCACCCTCCCTTCGCCCGTTACCCGGGCTCCGCTCGGACCCGGTCCTCAAGCGACGGACGGGCTGGAAGGCCCGGGGCTCCACCCGTTCGCCGGAGCCGGTGCTGGGCACGCCCTGCCCCGCACCGGCACATCGCTCCGCCGGACGGTTCCCGCGGTGCCGGCCGGAGCGCGCCCGCTTCTGTTCCGCCGTTACCGGACCGCTCGTTCGGGCCACCCGGTTCCCGACTGACCGGTCGCCCGAACTGCCGGTCAGCGGCCTGGCCGTTGCCGTCCCGCCGACAGGCTCGTTCCACCGGCGGGCACGTCTGCCCGCTCGCGGTCCGTTCCGCGGGACCGCGGGCCGCGTACACGCTGCCCCGCCCATAAGGACCCCGCGAGCCACGGTTCCGCGAACCGGTCCCTCCCGAGTGTCCACGCCACGACCCAGGGTCCCCCGTGAGGGTGAACCCCGCCGCACCCCGGGCCCCGCCGGCAGCCACCCGGAACTCCCGGACCCGCTCAGCCGGTCAGCGCCCGGCCAGGGCCAGGGCTCCGCCCCGCTCAGTCGATGCGACGTGCCGGGCCCAGCAGGCCCGTCTCCCCGTCCGTCGGCTGGGTCATCACGAACTGCCGGTCCCGCTCGGTGCACCACAGCGTGACCCCGTCGCCCAGCGTCGGCAGTGACTCCACCGCCGCCGCGGGCAGCAGCATCAGGCGGCCGAGCTGCTCCGCTTCGTCCGGGGAGACCCGCTGGATGCCGACCAGGGAGGCATTGCGCACCAGGCGGGGGGCCGCCGGGCTCAGGTACGGGAGCAGGGTCAGGACCGACTGCCAGGGTCCCGCCGCGACGCGGCCCCGCGGCGGCCGCATGCCGCAGTCGCGGATCACCAGGACCGGACTTCCCGCCGACGCGCCCTGCGGCGGCACCCGGCCCACGTCGTGCAGGGTCACGCACTGCTGGCCCCCGCCCGCGGCCTGCGCCAGCCCGGACCACACCGGGCCGCGCCCGGTCTCCACCGTCACCCGTGCCCCCGTGGCGGCGGCCCGCAGGGCCAGGACCTGCGCCGTCCACAGGCCGCCGATCAGCGTGACCTCGTACGGAGTCGGCCGGTTGATGCCGAGGACCGCCGGGCGGCCCCCCGAGTCGACGCCGATGACGACTCCGTCGTCCCCGACCGGCAGGGCGAGCGCGTCCAGCTCCGCCGCCTGGACCACGTGCCGTTCCCGGCGCGGGCCGACCAGCCCGAAACCGCCCCGCGAGCCCGAACCCGCTCCGGCGCGCGATCCCACAACGGATCCCGATCCCCCGGCGGATCCCGAACGAGAGCCCCTCATCGCGTCCCTCCCAGCGGCAGCGACGCCAGCAGCCCCGGCACCTGCTCCCGGTCCAGCCGCACCAGCCCGGCCTTGACCCCGCGGGCCGTCTGCTCCAGTCCGCGCCGCGCGGTGACCAGCTCCTCGTCGCTGCGCCCGGTGACCCGTACGTGCCCGGTCAGCGCGACCTCGTGCCGCGCGGCCGGGGTCATCGTCAGGCTGAAGTTCGTGGCCAGCGCCGGCAGCGAGGTCAGCAGCGCGACGAACTGCGGCAGTGCCGCCCCGCTTCCGCCCAACTGGGGCCAGCGGCTGATCCAGTACGTGGTGTGCCGCCGGTCGTCACAGCGCCAGGTCCGCGCGGTCTCCTCGGTGCGCCGGCCCGTGGCCGCCGACCGCCCGGCCTGGGTGATCGCCATCGGGTTCGCACACGAGGACGTGGCCAGCGCGCCCGTCAGCTCCTGCTCCGTGAGCACCGTCGCGCGGAACCCGGCCCCCGCGAGCCTGCTCGCCAACTGGTCCGCGACCCGCACCAGACACCGCTGCGCCCCCGGCAGCCCACCCCCGCGCGCCGTGACGGCGTCGGGGCACAGCTCCGGATCCAGCTTCAGCGCGATCCACGTGAGGCGTACGGCCGGGCTCCCGGTCAGGGCCTGGAGCGGGGCGTAGTTGCGCGCGGCCATCGACTGGGCCGGCAGGTGCGGGGCCGGCGCGGGCTGGGTGTGCTGCACGAGCTGCGCGGACTCCAGCCGGATGCCGTCCACTTCGAGGACGTCCCGTACGAGGGCCAGCGGCAGCGGCCGCGCCGCCCGGTCGGGGCGCAGTGCGGTGGCGTCCATGTCGACCTGGACCACCGCGGTCAGGAAGGTGCCGTCGCCGACCATGCCCACGGGCCGCCGGTCACGGTCGCGCTCCCGCTCGCTGAACGTGAGCGTCCGCAAAGCCGGTTCGGCCTCGACGAGCGGGGCCAGCCCGGGTTCCGTACCGGCCGGCACCGCCGTGGCGGCGGCCCGGCGGCGGCGTGCGCGCAGGGCCAGGGCGCCGCCGATCCATTCGGGCAGCGAGCGCCGGTGCCTGCGTACGACGGCGAGCAGGACGAGGAGCAGGGCGAGCACACCGGCCGGAGCCAGCAGCAGCGGATCCACGACCCAGGCCGCCAGCAGGGCCGCGGCGGCCACTTGGAGGAGCACGAGTTGTTGCAATCGGAACGGGCCGAAACGCCCCGGGCCGGACTTCGGATGCGGCGTCACTCCGGCGCGCGCGGGTTCGGGCGCCCCGGTCCGCGGCCTCACGGCAGTGGCCATCACTCGCGCACCTCACCTTTCCGGGGTTCGTACCCCTGAGCCCCGGCAGCACGCGCGACAGCCGGCCGCTCGCCCCCGGAATCTCCCCAACCCGCCCCAACACCCCTGTTTCCCCCCGGCCCGGAAGGCGTGGAGCGGCTGCCTCACCCTACCCGGCCCCCAACCGGCCCCCGTCAAGAGGCATAGTAGGTGGCCGGTCGGACAACAGAGGCCCGGCGACCGTACTCACCGACCGGGCCGTGCGGGGAGAATCAGGCGGCCATGGCCTCACGACGTGACGAGCTCAACGCGTACACCTTTGCGAAGCGACGCACGGTGGCCGCGTTCCTTCAGCCCTCGGCGAGCGGTTCGGAGGAGGGTGCGCCGCGGCCGCTGCGCGCCGTCCTTCCCAGTGTGATCACCGCCGCCGTCGTCCTCGCGGCCTTCGGAGCCTGGGGGATGTTCAAGCCGACGGCCCCCAAGGGCTGGGACACCCCCGGCGACCACGTCATCGTCGGCAAGGACTCGACGACCCGCTACGTCATCCTGACGACCACGGTCGACGGCAAACCCCAGACCCGGCTGCACCCGGTCCTCAACCTCGCCTCCGCCCGGCTGCTCCTCGACCCGTCCAAGGCCAAGGTCGTCCAGGTGGAGGACAAGGTGCTGGACGCGGGCAAGATCCCGCGCGGCCCCATCATCGGCATCCCGTACGCCCCCGACCGGCTGCCCGCCCCGGCGGAGGCCGGGAAGGCCAAGCGGTGGGCCGTCTGCCAGCAGCCCGGCGGCAACGGCAAGGGCGTGCAGACGGCCGCCTTCGTCCTCGCCGACCGCGAGGCGCATCTGATGGACGACAGGCGCCGGCTCTCCGACACCCAGGCCCTGTACGTCCAGAGCACCGGCCAGGGACGGGCCCGCTACCTCGTCGACGCGGCGGGCATGAAGTACAAGTTCCCCGACGCCGCCGCCGCGGACTCGCGCACGATGACCAATGCCCTGGTCGGCAACAGCGCCGTCCCGCAGCAGGTCACCGAGGAGTGGCTGGCCACCCTGGGCTCCGGCGACGACCTGGCCTTCCCCGAACTGCCGGGCGCCCGGGCCGGGACGGCCGCCGGGGTCAAGGGCCTGGCCAGCACCGACGACAAGGTCGGCATGGTGCTGAAGGCCGTGACCGGCGCCGGTGTGCAGCACTACCTGGTGCTGCCCGGCAAGGTCGTGCCCGTCTCCGACTTCGTCGCCTGGCTGATGATCTCCTCGCCCGCGACCGACCGGCTCGACATGCACGGCAAGGCCCACGAGGTGGACATGCAGTCCATCAACCCGGACCGCACGCCCTTCAAGGGCGACGCGAAATGGCCGCAGAAGAAGACCGAGCGGGTCAACGAGGTCCGCGCCTCCGCGGCCTCCGCCGCCGGTGCGGACGGCGCCCGCGACACCGTGTGCAGCGTGCTGCGCTCGGTCGACGCCCGGGGCCGCCAGACGCTGAGCACCTGGGCCGGCACCGGATTCCCCGTCGACATCACCGCCAGCGGCACGAGCGCCTACGTCACTCCGGGCACCGGCCTGCTCTACACCCAGGCACAGGGCCGCCAGACCACCGCGGGCGGCGCGCTCTTCCTGGTCACCGACACCGGCCTGCGGTACGCGGTCCAGGCGAACGGCGACAGCGACGCGGCCCAGCCCTCACCCGGACCGGGCGCGAGCTCCGGCCAGAGCGAGAGCCCCGGTCAGGGCGGGTCGGCCACTTCCGACGGCCGCCCCGCGCCGAGCCAGGCCCAGGCGCGGCTCGGATACGCGGACGTGGTCCCGGTGACGGTGCCCATCGCGTGGTCGGAGTTCCTCTCCAAGGGCCCCCGCCTCGACAGCAACTCCGCCCGTCAGCCCCAGGGTTCGTGATGCGCAGGACAGTCAGGCCCGCCCTCGCCGCCCTGCTGACGGCCGCGGCCCTCACCCTGGGGGCCGCGCCGCAATACTCGTACGCGAGCCCGCGCGAGTCTTCGTCCGCGAGCCCGCGCGAGTCCTCGTACCCCCTGCGTCTCGCGGGCGCGGGGGAGTGCACCTTCCCGATGAAGAAGCAGATAGAGGACCGGCCCTGGGCCCTCCAGCGCCTGCTGCTCGACGAGCTCTGGGCGCAGACCAAGGGCCGCTCCAAGGACGGCAAGTCCGTCCGGGTGGCCGTCATCGACACCGGGGTCGACCGGGTCAACCCGCAGCTCAGCGACGCCCTCGACATCGGGGCCGGCCGCGACTTCATCGACGCCAAGGGCGACGGCACGGCGGACAGCGTCGGGCACGGCACCAAGGTCGCCGGGCTCATCGCGGCCCGCCCGAAGGCCGGTACCGGCTTCGTCGGGATCGCCCCCGAGGCCACGATCATCCCCATCCGGCAGAACGACGGACAGGGTGGCGGCAACGCCCAGACCCTGAGCGAGGCCATCACGCACGCGGTGGCCAAGGGCGCCCAGGTCATCAACATCTCGCAGGACACCGAGCAGCCGATGACCCAGGACTCCAAGCTCGGGCAGGCCGTGAAGAAGGCCGTGGAGGCCAACGTGGTCGTCGTCGCCTCGGCCGGCAACGACGGCCTGACCGGGAAGAAGCGCGCCACCTACCCGGCGGCCTTCCCCGGCGTCCTGGCCGTGGGCTCCTCGGACCGCAACAACGAGCGCGCCGCCTTCTCCCAGCCCGGCTCCTTCATCGGGATCGCGGCCCCCGGCGTCGACATGGTCTCCACCGTCCCCGGCTTCGGCCAGTGCGTGGACAACGGCACCAGCTTCTCCGCCCCCTACGTCGCCGGGGTCGCCGCCCTGCTGCGCGCCAAGCATCCCGAGTGGACCGCGCAGGAGGTGATCTGGCAGCTCCAGAACACCGCCGAGCGCTCCGTCAACGGCCACGACGACTACGTGGGCTGGGGCGTGGTCGACCCGGTCCGCGCGCTCACCCAGTCCGCCGTGGGCGCGGAGCCCCCGAAGGCCCCCGTACCGGACCCCGGTCCGCCGCCCGCGGCGGCGCCGGAACCGGCCGCGATGCAGACGACGGAGACGGCCCGCGAACGCGACGAGCGGCTCGCCACGTACGCGCTGGGGATCGGCGGCGTACTCATCGCCGTGATCGCCGGTACCGCCACGGTGGTCCGGGACGCACGGAATCGGGGCAACCGACGGAACCGAAGGCGCCGTTTGCAGTGAACGGTCACGGTTCCTCAACAGATCCCCAAGGGCTGTGTTGGGTCGGGCCGATCAACTGACTACAGTGTTCGGAGGCTTCACGACTGTGATCGGGGATGGTGCGTGGAGCGGAGGGGATCCGGGGGCGTGTGGCTGAAAACCGCCCCCTCGACATACCGCTCCGCCGCGCGATCCGCCGTTTCTGTCTGGCGAATTGAGAGATGAGGAGCTTCGGATGACCAACAATTTCGGACTCGCTGATGACCCGGTAAAGCAGGCACTGAACAAGATTTCGGAGACCGCCGACAGCGTCACCCGGCAGTCCCGGGAGCTGGCGGACATCCTCGCCACCGTCGGCGCGGGCTGGACCGGTGTGGGTGCGTCGGGGTTCACCTCCGCGCAGACCGTCGTCAACGAGGACCACGACGAGATCCGCCGGCTGCTCGGCGTCCTGCACAACGCGGTCGGGCAGACCAAGAACCTGAGCAACGCGCAGGACGACGACGTGGTCTCGGCGTTCCAGGCGGTCAAGGCTTCCAGCGGCGGCGGCAACACCTCCGCCCTCAACGGGATCTGACCCGCGGGATCCGACCCGTTTCCCACCCACCTGCCCCGCCCCGTGCGAAGGAGAAGAGCATGACCGCGAACGACGGGCACACCAAGGTCCAGTACGAGAGCCTCCAGGGGATGGCGGACCGCATCCGCATCGTCTCGGACAACATCAAGAAGGACCTCGACGAGATGGGCGCGGCCCTGACGGTCGTCACCGACACCTGGGACGGCGAGGCGCACCTCCAGTACGTCGAGCTGCAGCGCAAGTACAACGCCAAGGCCGACCACATGCGCGCCCAGCTCCGCCAGGTCGCGGACCTGATCGAGCGCGGCAAGAACGACTACCGCGCCACCGACGTGAAGGCCTCGCGCCTGTTCACCGAGGCCTACTAGGCCCGCGGTACCGCGAAACACGAGGAAGGGGCGCGCCCGCACCGGGCGCGCCCCTTCCTCGTGTCCTGGCGTCTCCCGAGGCCCGGAGGCCTCGTGTGTCCGGAGGCCGTACGGGTCCTAGCGCGGATCCCGGTCCAGATCGAACTCCCCGTCCCGGGCCCCGAGTACGAACGCCTCCCACTCGGCGGCGGTGTAGCGCAGCACCGTGTCCCGGTCCAGCGAGGACCGCATCGCCACCGCCCCCTCGGGCAGCCGGGCGATCTCGACCCGCTCCTCGTCGGGAGAGGTGCCGGGCGGGCCCTCCCACTCGACGCCGCTGATGTCGAGCCCGTACAGCTCGTCCTTCTCCTGCTGAGTGCCCATGCGCGGCCTCTCCTTCGGTGGTGCGATCCCTGCCGATTATCGACGGTGGCGAGCCGCGCGCGGGGGGCTTTCCGCAAGCCACCACGAGCCCCCGCACGCCTCCGCCCCCGCACGCCCGGCCCCGGCTCCGCCCTACATCCCCGGCACCCGGCCGATCTGGATCAGCGAGGTCCCGCGCTTGCGCGAGACGAAGGAGGCCCGGCCCTGAGGCATGGGACGCGGCCGCACGCTGCCGACCAGATCCCCCTCGGACGGATCGCCGGACAGCACCACGCCCTGCGCGCCCAGCTCCTTGATCCGCTGCATGAACGGCTCGTACAGCGCCCGCGAGGCGCCCGCCGAACTGCGCGCGATGATGAAGCGGACCCCGGTGTCGCGCGCGAACGGCAGGAACTCCACCAGCTGCGCCAGCGGATTGCCCTGACTCGTGGCCACCAGGTCGAAGTCGTCGATGATGATGAACACGTCCGGGCCCGTCCACCAGCTACGGTCGCGCAACTGCTGCGGAGTGACGTCCTGCGGAGGCTGCCGGCGGGCGAACACCCCGGCCAGCGCCTCCATGTGCATCTGCAGGGAGCTCGCCATCGGCGCGTACTCCAGCAGGTGCTCCTCCGGCAGCGCGCCGAGCAGGCCGCGCCGGTAGTCGCCGACCACCAGCCGGGCCCGGTCCGGGCCGTAGCGCTCCGAGATCCGCTGGGCGATGAGCCGCAGCAGGTTCGTCTTGCCCGACTCGCTCTCGCCGAACACGAGGAGGAAGGGGTCGGTCTCGAAGTCGACGAACACCGGCTCCAGCTCGGTCTCGTCGATGCCGATCGCGATCCCGCGCTCCGGGTACTCCCCGCCCTTGGGGAGCTGGTCCGCGTGCAGCAGCCGCGGCAGCAGCCGCACACCGGGGGCGGCCTGGCCGGTCCAGTTCTGCTTCACGGCGCCCACGAAGGCGGCCGTCGCCTCCGACAGGTCCTCCGTCGCATGCGAGCCGTCGACCCGCGGCAGCGCGCCCAGGAAGTGCAGCTTCTCCGCGACCTGGCCCCGGCCCGGCATGCCGGCCGGGACGTTCGCCGCGACCTTGCGGTCGAACTCGGAGTCCATGACGTCGCCGAGGCGCAGCTCCAGCCGGCTGAGGATCTGGTCCTTCAGCGCGGCCCGGACCTCCATGTACCGGGCGACCGTGATCACCACGTGGATGCCGTATCCCAGCCCGCGGGACGCGATGTCCGTGACGACCTGCTCCAGGGCCTCGTACTCGCCCCGGAAACCGCCCCAGCCGTCGACGACCAGGAACACGTCGCCCCAGGCCTCACCGGGCAGCTCGCCCGCGGCCCGCCGGCGCCGGTAGGTGCCGATCGAGTCGATGTTGTTCGCGCGGAAGAACTCCTCGCGCCGGCGCAGCACCCCGGCCACCTCCGCGACCGTGCGCCGTACCCGCTCCGGGTCCAGCCGGGACGCGATCCCGCCCACGTGCGGCAGCTCGGCCAGCGAGGACATGCCGCCGCCGCCGAAGTCCAGCCCGTAGAACTGCACCTCGCGCGGGGTGTGCGTCAGCGCGAAGGAAGAGATCAGCGTCCGCATCAGCGTGGACTTGCCCGACTGCGGACCGCCGACCACCATCATGTGGCCCGCCGCACCCGAGAAGTCCCGGTACAGCACCTCGCGCCGCTGCTCGAAGGGCTTGTCGATGAGCCCGAGCGGTACCACCAGCCCGCCCGGCCGCGTGTACCCCTCGGCGTGCAGCCCCCGCTCCGCGCTCGGCGCCAGCGCCGGCAGCAGCTGGTCCAGCGGCGGAGCCTGGTCCAGCGGCGGCAGCCACACCTGGTGCGCCGGCACCCCCTGCCCCTCCAGCCGTCCCACGATCACGTCGAGCACCGTGTCCGCGAGCGCGTCGTCCCCGGCCCGCGCCTCCTGCTCCGCCCGCGCCGACAGGTACGCCGGGTCCGGAGCCGCGTACACCACCGGCACCGGCGCCGCCGTGAACAGCACGGGCCGCCGCTCCACCGGGAACAGCCCGACCGACAGGTCCGGCCCGCCCGAGCGGTAGGTGCCCGAGACGTACGCCGCCTTGAAGCGCGTCATCTCGTCCGTACCGAACTTCAGGTAGCCCGAGCCGGGCACCGACGGCAGGTGGTAGGCGTCCGGCACGCCGATCGCGGTCCGCGACTCCGCCGCCGAGAAGGTCCGCAGACCGATCCGGTACGACAGGTACGTGTCCAGCCCGCGCAGCTTGCCCTCCTCCAGCCGCTGCGAGGCCAGCAGCAGGTGCACGCCCAGCGACCGGCCGATGCGGCCGATCTGGATGAACATGTCGATGAAGTCCGGCTTCGCGGTCAGCAGCTCGGAGAACTCGTCGATGACCAGCACCAGCGAGGCCAGCGGCTCCAGCGGAGCACCCGCCGCGCGGGCCTTCTCGTAGTCGTGGATGTTCGCGTAGTTGCCCGCCGAGCGCAGCAGCTCCTGGCGGCGCTGCAGCTCGCCGCGGATCGAGTCGCCCATGCGGTCCACGAGCGTGAGGTCGTCCGCCAGGTTGGTGATGACCGCCGCGACGTGCGGCATCTGCCCCATCCCGGTGAAGGTCGCACCGCCCTTGAAGTCGGCGAGCACGAAGTTCAGCGTCTCCGAGGTGTGCGTGACGGCCAGCCCCAGCACCAGCGTGCGCAGCAGCTCCGACTTGCCCGAACCGGTCGCGCCCACGCACAGCCCGTGCGGGCCCATGCCCTCCTGCGCGGCCTCCTTCAGGTCCAGCATCACCGGGGAGCCGTCCTCGCCGACCCCGATCGGCACGCGCAGCCGCTCGCCGGCGGAGCGCGGCCGCCAGGTGCGGGCCACGTCCACCGCGGCCGCGTCGCCCAGGTTCAGCAGGTCGGTGAAGTCCAGATTGGCGAGCAGCGGCTCGTCCTCGTCCCCGCCGCCCGTCCGCAGCGGCGCCAGCTGCCGGGCCAGCGCCTCGGCCGCCGGCAGCGACAGGACGTCCGGCAGACCCTCGTAGGCGAAGCCCGCACCCGACTCCAGCCGCAGCCGGCCCGGCCGCACCACGACCGACAGCCCGCCGCGCGCCTCGTCCAGCTCGCCCGCCACCACCTCGACGACGGTGACCCCCTGCAGGCCCTCGGCCGCCGCGAACACCGAGTCCGGCGGCACCAGACCCCCGCGGGAACCCGAGTCCAGTACGAGCACCACGTGCGGCTGGTCCAGCACCGGGGAGCCCTCCCGGCTGAACCGGGGCCGGCCCTCCAGGCGGGAGCCGAGCAGCCCCTCCAGCTCGCCGAGGTCGTCGCCGAACAGCCGCTTCGTGCCGGCCCCGTCGATCTGACCCGGCAGCTGGGTGTGCGGCAGCCACTTGACCCAGTCCCACTCCGCCACCGCGCCCGGCGCCGCCACCACGGCCACCATCAGGTCCTCGGGGGAGTGCAGCGTGGCCAGTTGTGCCACCAGCGCCCGCGCGGTGCCCCGAGCGGACTCCGGCTCCCCGGAAACCGTCACGTGGTAGAACGCCCGCAACGACACAGCCATCGGCAGCCCGTCCAGCGAGGAGTGCACCCGCAGGAACCGCTGCATGGCCCCGGCCGCCAACGGCTCCAGCTCGTCCACCGGCGCCGTGTCCGGCGCCACCAGCGGGGTCGCCAGGCGCTGCGCGCCCAGCCCCAGCCGGGCCTGCCCGAAGTCCGCGTCGCCGACCCGCCGCTCCCACAGCCGCGAACCCTCGGCCACCACCGACCACAACTGCTCCGGAGCCGGGTGCAGATACAGCTGCGCGTCGCGCTGGGCCCGCGCGGTCCTGCGTACCTGACGACGGGTTTGAGCCAGGTACTTGAGGTAGTCCCGCCGGATATCGGCCATTTGCCCCTGCGTACCGCGCCGGTGCCGCACCAACTGCGCCACCAGCATGCCCACCGTCGACACCATCATCAGCACGCCCATGATGCGCATGAACGGCGCGGCGCCCGGCATGAAGAAGAAGACGGCCGACGAGCCCATCCCGAGCATCGGGAGGAGCTGCATCAGCACGCCCTCCTGCTGCCCCCGGGGAAGTTCCGGCGGCGCCTCCAGCCGCAGTTCGTCCGAAGGCACTTCGGGCGGCAGCGACCGCGGCGGACGCTTGACGACGATCTGGCTCACCGGAGCATCAATCCCTCGAAAACAGACGGGACGTCGCAACCGGCGCCCTCAAGTCCCGGGCGCGAAGGGGGTCTCCTCCGCAGGGAGGTGATCCTACTTGCCGACAGTCATCAGCCCTCCCGGTAGGGTGGCGCGCGCGGCATGCGCATCCGCGAATCGGACGCGCACCGGCGGGCGGACCACCACCGCCGGCGCATACCCACGCGACACCAACGCACACACCCACCGGGGGGCATCAGGTGAACACCGCCGAGGCGACCGGCTTCCGCAGGGTCACCGTCGTGGCTCCCGACAGCCGCATAGACGTCGCCCTCCCCGAGGACATCGCCGTCGCCGACATCTACCCCGAGCTGCTGCGCCTCACCGGCCAGACCCAGCCCGTCGGCGCACCCACCGGCTTCCACCTGGTCCTGCGCTCCGGCACCGTCCTCGACGGCGCCCGCACCCTCGCGGCCCAGCAGGTCCTGGACGGCGAAGTGCTCAGCCTGCGCCCCTTCGCGGAATCCCTGCCGCCCGCCGTCTTCGACGACGTCTCCGACGCCGTCGCCGCCGCCGTGGTGCGCGACCGCCACCGCTGGAGCGACGACATGCTGCGCGGCGCGGGCCTGACCGGCGCCGCCGTCCTCTTCGTCCTGCTCGGCTTCGTCCTCTGGTACGCCGACCCCGTCCTGCACGACATGCACGGACTGCCCGGCATCACCGCCGGCTCCGTCGGCGTGCTCCTCACCGCCGCCGCGGGCGTCCGCGCCCGGGTCTACCGCGACCGCGGCTCCGCCGTCGCCCTCGGCCTCGCCGCCGTACCGCACCTGCTGCTCGCCGGCGCCGGCATCATCGCCCCCGCCGCTGGCCAGGGCCCCGGCCGGCTGCAGTTCCTCCTCGGCTGCGTCTGCGTCCTCGTCGCCTCCGTCGCCCTGGTGGCCCTCACCCCCGACGGCGACGCCCCCTTCGTGGCGACCACCTTCCTCGCCGCCACCGGGACCCTGGCCACCTTCGCCGCCATCGCCGCCGACGCGAGCGCGACCTACGCCGCGGCCGTCTGCGCCCCCGCCGCCATCGGCCTCGTCGCCTTCCTCCCCGGCCTCTCCGCCCGCTTCGCCCGGCTCCCCATCGGCTACGCCGCCCCCCGGAGCGCCACCGCCGAGTACGAGACCCCGGACCGGTACGAGACCGAGCCGTACGGTGACCGTTCCGCCACCGACGGGCACGACTCCGCAGCCCCCCTCGACGCCGAGGCCATCGCCGCGCAGGCCCGCCGCGGCCACGAGATGCTCCTCGGCCTCGTCGGCGGCTGCGCGGCCGTCGCCGTCGGCTCGGCCGCCGTCCTCGGCTTCTCGGACAACACCTGGGCCCGGCTCCTGGCCCTGGCCACCGGTCTCGCCATGCTGCTGCGCGCCCGCCTCTTCCGGTACACCTCCCAGGTCGCCTGCGCCCTCGTGGCCGGCTTCGCCGCCCTCGGCCTGCTCGTCCTGGGCCTCGCGATGCACCCGCCGTACGCCCTGCTCAAGGAGCTCGCCCAGTACGGGGACCACAGCGGCCTGGAGATCCGTACGCTCTGGCTCTCCGCCGCCGTCGCCGCCGGCGCGGCCCTCTTCGCCGGAATTGCATTGGTCATTCCCCGCAAGGGTCTGTCACCCTTCTGGGGGCGGCTGCTCGACCTCACCGAGGCGGCGGTCCTGCTCAGCCTGGTCCCGCTGGCCCTGGCCGTGCTCGACGTCTACGCCCGGGCCCGCGCTCTCACCAGCTGAGACGAGGGGCAGCGGCAGCCTGGTACGCTGTGTGACGGCCGTTTGTGTACGCGCCTCCGGACTCTTCCGGGGGCTGCGCTCAACGGATCCCGCCTCCCGAGTTACGGAAGATCCCCAGAGAATTCGACCTGGGGCACTCGGTGGCTATGTAGACCTATTACAAGGAGTACGCGTGCCGCTCGACGCCGCAGTCAAGAAGCAGCTCATCGCAGAGTTTGGTGCCAAGGAGGGCGACACCGGCTCCCCCGAGGTCCAGGTCGCGATGCTGTCCCGCCGCATCTCGGACCTGACCGAGCACCTGAAGTCCCACAAGCACGACCACCACTCCCGTCGTGGTCTGCTGATCCTGGTCGGCCAGCGCCGCCGCCTGCTGCAGTACCTGGCCAAGAAGGACATCCAGCGCTTCCGTACGCTGGTCGAGCGCCTCGGCATCCGCCGCGGTGCGGCCGGCGCCAAGTAAAGACGCTGTGAAGGGAGCGGTTCCCACATTGAGTGGGCCGCTCCCTTTGCTGTACGTGCGCGAGGTACCGGACGCTTTGTAGTCTGGAAGCGTCCGCGTCGCAAGACGCGCACAACTGAAGAGGAGGAGCGCCCTCCCACGCCGCCGGTCCTCGGTAGTGGCATCCGGAAAGCCCGTACGGGGCTTCGCCCGGCTGCTTCGATCGAAGACCGGCCCGCACGCCAGGAGCGCTTCTCCGCAACCGTCCACCACCACACGGGTGGCGGACGGAGACGACGAAAATGGAGAAAACGCTAGTGGAGAACGAGACCCACTACGCCGAGGCCGTCATTGACAACGGTTCCTTCGGCACCCGCACCATCCGCTTCGAGACGGGCCGTCTGGCCCGCCAGGCCGCCGGCTCCGCCGTTGCCTACCTGGACGACGACACGATGGTGCTTTCCGCCACCACCGCGTCGAAGAAGCCCAAGGACCAGCTCGACTTCTTCCCCCTGACGGTGGACGTCGAGGAGCGCCAGTACGCGGCCGGCAAGATCCCCGGCTCGTTCTTCCGCCGCGAGGGTCGCCCCTCCGAGGACGCGATCCTCACCTGTCGCCTGATCGACCGCCCGCTGCGCCCGTCCTTCAAGAAGGGCCTGCGCAACGAGATCCAGGTCGTCGCGACGATCATGGCGCTCAACCCCGACCACCTGTACGACGTCGTGGCGATCAACGCCGCCTCCGCGTCCACCCAGCTGGCCGGTCTGCCCTTCTCCGGCCCGATCGGCGGCGTCCGCGTCGCGCTGATCCGCGGCCAGTGGGTGGCCTTCCCGACGCACACCGAGCTCGAGGACGCCGTCTTCGACATGGTCGTCGCGGGCCGCGTGCTCGAGGACGGCGACGTCGCGATCATGATGGTCGAGGCCGAGGCCACCGAGAAGACCATCGCCCTGGTCAAGGGCGGCGCCGAGGCGCCGACCGAGGAGGTCGTGGCCGCCGGCCTCGACGCCTCGAAGCCCTTCATCAAGGTCCTCTGCAAGGCCCAGGCGGACCTGGCGGCCAAGGCCGCCAAGCCCGAGGGCGAGTTCCCGGTCTTCCTGGACTACCAGGACGACGTCTACGAGGCCCTCGCGGCCGCGGTCAAGGGCGAGCTCTCCCAGGCGCTGACCATCGCGGGCAAGCAGGACCGCGAGGCCGAGCTGGACCGCGTCAAGGAGATCGCCGCCGAGAAGCTCCTCCCGGCCTTCGAAGGCCGCGAGAAGGAGATCTCCGCCGCGTACCGAGGCCTGACCAAGGCCCTGGTCCGCGAGCGCGTCATCAAGGACAAGGTCCGCATCGACGGCCGCGGGCTCACGGACATCCGTACCCTCGCCGCCGAGGTCGAGGCCATCCCGCGCGTGCACGGCTCGGCGCTGTTCGAGCGTGGCGAGACCCAGATCCTGGGCGTCACCACCCTCAACATGCTCCGCATGGAGCAGCAGCTGGACACCCTCTCCCCGGTGACCCGCAAGCGCTACATGCACAACTACAACTTCCCGCCGTACTCGGTCGGCGAGACCGGCCGCGTCGGTTCGCCGAAGCGCCGCGAGATCGGCCACGGCGCGCTCGCCGAGCGCGCGATCGTGCCGGTCCTCCCGACGCGTGAGGAGTTCCCCTACGCGATCCGCCAGGTGTCCGAGGCTCTCGGCTCCAACGGCTCGACGTCCATGGGCTCGGTCTGCGCCTCCACCATGTCGCTGCTGAACGCCGGTGTGCCCCTCAAGGCCCCCGTCGCCGGTATCGCCATGGGCCTGATCTCGCAGGAGATCGACGGCAAGACCCACTACGTCGCCCTCACCGACATCCTCGGTGCGGAGGACGCGTTCGGCGACATGGACTTCAAGGTCGCCGGCACCAAGGAGTTCGTCACCGCGCTCCAGCTGGACACCAAGCTCGACGGCATCCCGGCCTCGGTTCTGGCCGCCGCCCTCAAGCAGGCCCGCGACGCCCGCCTCCACATCCTCGACGTGATGATGGAAGCGATCGACACGCCGGACGCCATGTCCCCGTTCGCCCCCCGGATCATCACCGTCAAGATCCCGGTGGACAAGATCGGTGAGGTCATCGGGCCCAAGGGCAAGATGATCAACCAGATCCAGGAGGACACCGGCGCCGAGATCACGATCGAGGACGACGGCACCATCTACATCGGTGCCGCCGACGGTCCGGCCGCCGAGGCCGCCCGCGCCACGATCAACCAGATCGCCAACCCGACCATGCCGGAGGTCGGCGAGCGTTACCTGGGTACGGTCGTCAAGACCACCACCTTCGGTGCCTTCGTCTCCCTCATGCCCGGCAAGGACGGCCTGCTGCACATCTCGCAGATCCGCAAGCTCGCCGGTGGCAAGCGCGTGGAGAACGTCGAGGACGTGCTCGCGGTCGGCACCAAGGTCCAGGTCGAGATCGCCGAGATCGACTCCCGCGGCAAGCTCTCGCTGGTCCCCGTCATCGACGGCGAGGCCGCCGGTGACGACGCTGACAAGGACGACTCCGACAAGTGACGTCGCGTAGTTCCCGTGTGACGGCCCGCCCCTCTTCGGAGGGGCGGGCCGTCGCCCGTACCCAAACACTGCTCAAGGGCGCGAACGGCATCGGCACCGTCCGCCGCACGGTCCTCCCCGGCGGACTGCGCGTGGTGACCGAGACGCTGCCGTCCGTGCGCTCCGCCACCTTCGGGATCTGGGCGCACGTCGGCTCCCGGGACGAGACGCCTTCGCTGAACGGCGCCACGCACTACCTGGAGCACCTCCTCTTCAAGGGCACCGAGAAGCGCAGTGCCCTCGACATCTCCTCCGCGATCGACGCGGTCGGCGGCGAGATGAACGCCTTCACGGCGAAGGAGTACACCTGCTACTACGCGCGGGTGCTCGACACCGACCTGCCGCTGGCCATCGACGTCGTGTGCGACATGCTCACCGGCTCGCTGATCCTCGAATCCGATGTCGACGCCGAGCGCGGAGTCATCCTCGAAGAGATCGCGATGACCGAGGATGACCCGGGCGACATGGTCCACGACCTGTTCGCCCAGACCATGTACGGGGACACCCCGCTCGGGCGCCCCGTCCTCGGCACCGTCGACACGATCAACGCGCTCACCGCCGACCGGATCCGCCGCTTCTACAAGAAGCACTACGACCCCACCCACCTGGTCGTGGCGGCCGCGGGCAACGTCGACCACAACAAGGTCGTACGGCAGGTCCGCGCGGCCTTCGAGAAGGCCGGCGCCCTGACCCGCGCCGACGCCGAACCGGTGGGTCCGCGCTCCGGCACCAAGCGGATCCGCACCTCCGGCCGCGTCGAGCTGGTCAACCGCAAGACCGAGCAGGCCCACGTGGTCCTCGGCATGCCGGCCCTGGCCCGCACCGCCGAGCGCCGCTGGGCGCTCGGCGTACTGAACACCGCGCTCGGCGGCGGCATGTCCTCCCGCCTCTTCCAGGAGGTCCGGGAGAAGCGCGGTCTCGCCTACAGCGTGTACTCGTACACCTCGGGCTTCGCCGACACCGGTCTCTTCGGCGTCTACGCCGGCTGCCGCCCCAACCAGGTCCACGACGTACTGCGGATCTGCCGGGACGAGCTGGACAAGGTGGCCGCCGACGGGCTCACCGACGAGGAGATCCGGCGGGCCGTCGGCCAGCTGTCCGGCTCCACCGTCCTCGGCCTGGAGGACACCGGCGCGATCATGAACCGCATCGGCAAGAGCGAGCTGTGCTGGGGCGACCAGATGTCGGTCGACGACCTGCTGGCCCGCATCGCGGCCGTCACCCCGGACGAAGTGCGCTCCGTCGCGCAGGACGTCCTGGCCCAGCGGCCCTCGCTCGCGGTGATCGGCCCCCTGAAGGAGAAGCAGGCGGCCCGTCTGGACGAGGCCGTCGCCTAGCCGGGCGAACCCCGGGAGCACGTTGCCCGGGCCCCGGGACAGGGCCCGGGTCCGTACGCACTTTAAGGAATGACATGAGCAAGCTGCGCGTGGCAGTTCTCGGCGCCCAGGGCCGCATCGGCTCCGAGGCCGTCAAGGCGGTCGAGGCCGCCGAGGACATGGAACTGGTGGCCGCCCTCGGCCGCGGAGACAAGCTGGAGACGGTGGCCGAGGCCGGCGCCCAGGTCGCGATCGAGCTGACCACCCCCGCCTCGGTGATGGAGAACCTCGAGTTCCTCGTCGGCCACGGCATCCACGGAGTGGTCGGCACCACCGGCTGGACCGAGGACCGCCTCGGCCGGCTGAACGGCTGGCTCGCCGCTTCCCCGGCGACCGGCGTGCTCATCGCCCCGAACTTCTCCATCGGCGCCGTCCTCACCATGAAGTTCGCGGCCCAGGCCGCCCGGTACTTCGAGTCCGTCGAGGTCGTCGAACTGCACCACCCGAACAAGGTCGACGCCCCCTCCGGTACGGCGACCCGTACGGCGCAGCTCATCGCGGCCGCCCGCGCCGAGGCCGGCCTCGGCGCGCAGCCCGACGCCACCGCCACCGCCCTCGACGGCGCGCGCGGCGCGAACGTCGACGGCGTCCCGGTGCACGCGATCCGCCTCCGCGGCCTGCTGGCCCACCAGGAGGTGCTCCTCGGCGGTGAGGGCGAGACCCTGACCATCCGTCACGACTCCCTGCACCACAGCAGCTTCATGCCGGGCATCCTGCTCGGCGCGCGCCGCGTGACGCAGACCCCGGGCCTCACCTTCGGCCTGGAAAACTTCCTCGAACTCGGCTGACGAGCAGGCGGTACCCATGCGCGCGAAGATCCTCTACTTCCTCACGGCCGCCGTCCTGGTCGTGTACTTCGTCCTGGTCGGCAGCAGGGGCCTGATGCTGATCCGGCACGGGACCTTGCTCACCGTCACCTTCGGGGTGGCCGTGCTGATCCTGCCGGTCATCGGCGTCTGGTTCCTCTGGAAGAACACCCAGTTCGTCACCCGGGCCAACCAGCTGGGAGTCGAGCTGGAGGCCGAGGGCGGACTGCCCGTGGACGAGCTGGAGCGGGACAAGTACGGCCGGATCCTGCGGGACTCGGCCGACGAGGTCTTCGCGCGTCGCAGGGCCGAGACGGAGGACGCGCCGGGGGACTGGCGCAGCTGGTTCCGCCTGGCCATCGCGTACCACGACGCCCGCGACACCCCGCGGGCCCGCAAGGCCATGCAGAGGGCCATCTCCCTGCACGACGGAAAGCCCGTACAAGCCTGAGCCTGTACGGGCTTCCCGTGCGCGTGACGCACTCTCACCGGGGGCGCCGCGGCGCCGGGGCGGACCGCCTCAGGCGGGCACGGCCCGGTACTCGTCGGCCCAGGCCTCGACCCTGCCGGCGGCCCGGTCGAAGGCCTCGGTCCGCGACAGGAAATCGGCGTTGTGGTCGGTCAGCAGCACCGGCAGCTCGGCGCCGCCGCGCGCGGCCACCGTCAGGGCCTGGCCCTGCACGGTCCTCGGCAACCCGAGCCAGCGCACGGGCTGCTGCACGGTGCGGACTTCGCCGACCTGGTCCCAGGGGATCGAGCGCGTGGTCAGGAACCCGGCCACGCGCAGCCCCTTGGGGCTCACCCAGACGCCCGTGCGCAGCAGCCGCAGGGCGGAGCCGACCACGGCGAGCGAGGCCAGCAGACCGCCCAGGGCGCCGGTCCAGGTGCCGGCGGCCACGATGATCACCGTGGCGAACAGCATGAACGAGCCGACCAGGAGCATCACCGAGGCGATGGCCACCCGCCAGGGCCCCGGGCGGTACGGACGGCGCCATCGGTCGGGGTCTTCGTAGGGGAGCGTCTCCCCGGTGTCGTGCGCGTCGAATGCGCCGTCGGCCGTCAGGAAGGGCAGGGGCACGGCAGGACCTCACTCACATGCACGTTCGGTTGGGCTGTGCCCGTGAGGCTACCGCCCCTCGGAGGCCTCCGACTGCTGCGACTTCTCCGGTGCGTGGCTCGGCTGCAGTGCGGGGACACCGAAGAGCAGCGATCCGACGAGCCCCGCGACGACGGTCAGTCCGACCAGACTACGGGCGGCGATCTGGGTCTTGCTCAGACTCTCGCGCGGCGGCGGGGTGACATTGCTGCGGAATCGGTCGGCCTCGGCGACGAAGGCGAACGGGACGGGTTCGCGCCGGCGGAACATGGGGAACGACTCTCCTTACGGTCAGGGCCCTGGGGCTGTGGGGCGGGATGGACGGACGTTCTACGTAGTAGGACGTACGAATGGCCCGATCGGTGCCGATTTTCGGGAGATTCGCCAAAGTTCATGGCGTTGCGTCAGTTTCGCCGCCGAGGGCCCGACGCGGCCCGGGCTGCCCGTTCGGCCCTGCCGGCCGTCTCGGCCGTCCCCGCGGTGTGACCTGGGCCGGACCCTTCCCAGGGCCGACCGCGATGCCCCGTATAGCCCGAATCACCGGTTCCGCACGGATGTACGGAACAAGTCTGAAGTGTCCGTATTGCCACGTTTCGTAAAGTTCATCTAGGCTGATCAAACGGACCCGGCACTGCTTGAACCCCCGAGCAGGCAGTGCCGGGCTCCAACACCGTCATCACGTCCCCCGAGGGGACACCGCGAGCATGGCAGCGAGTAGCGTGTTACCCATGGCTCCGATCTCGACTCCGCAGACCCCCTTCGGGCGGGTCCTCACCGCCATGATCACGCCGTTTACGGCGGATGGCGCACTTGACCTCGACGGCGCGCAGCAGCTCGCCGTCCACTTGGTGGACGCAGGCAACGACGGCCTGATCATCAACGGCACCACCGGTGAGTCGCCGACCACCACTGACGCGGAGAAAAACGACCTCGTACGAGCCGTACTCGAAGCGGTCGGAGACCGGGCCCACGTGGTCGCCGGCATCGGCACCAATGACACCCGTCACACCCTCGAGCTGGCCCGTCAGGCCGAGCGCACCGGTGCTCACGGCCTGCTCGCGGTCACCCCGTACTACAGCAAGCCGCCGCAGGAGGGCCTCTTCCGGCACTTCACGGCGATCGCCGACGCCACCGAGCTCCCGGTCATGCTCTACGACATCCCCGGCCGCAGCGGTGTCCCGATCAATACGGAAACACTCGTCCGGCTGGCCGAGCACCCCCGTATCGTTGCCAACAAGGACGCCAAGGGCGACCTCGGACGCGCCAGCTGGGCCATCGCACAGAGCGGCCTGGCCTGGTACTCCGGTGACGACATGCTGAACCTGCCGCTCCTGTCGGTCGGCGCGGTCGGCTTCGTCTCCGTGGTCGGTCACGTGGTCAGCCCCGAGCTCCGAGAGATGCTCGAGGCCCACCTGGGCGGCGACGTCCAGAAGGCCACCGAGATCCACCAGAAGCTGCTCCCCGTCTTCACCGGCATGTTCCGCACCCAGGGTGTGATCACCACCAAGGGTGCGCTGAACCTGCAGGGCCTGCCCGCGGGCCCGCTGCGTCTCCCGCTGGTCGAGCTGACCGCCGAAGAGACGGCCCAGCTCAAGATCGATCTTGCCGCCGGCGGGGTACAGCTCTGACACCAGACTTCACAACTGAATAAGCAGAACCACACAAGACAACAGCAAGTGCACGAATGACATGCGCGCCATGTGCCTCGACGGGTACGTGGCCGCGCGTGGTGAAGGAGAACCTTTTGAGCCATCCGCATCCTGAACTCGGTCCGCCGCCGAAGCTCCCCAAGGGCGGCCTTCGGGTCACCCCCCTGGGCGGGCTCGGTGAGATCGGCCGCAACATGACCGTCTTCGAGTTCGACGGCCGCCTGCTCATCGTCGACTGCGGTGTCCTCTTCCCCGAAGAGGAACAGCCGGGCATCGACCTGATCCTTCCGGACTTCTCGTCCATCCGGGATCGCCTCGACGACATCGAGGGCATCGTCCTCACGCACGGCCACGAAGACCACATCGGCGCCGTCCCGTACCTCCTCCGGGAGAAGCCGGACATCCCGCTGATCGGCTCCAAGCTGACGCTGGCGCTCATCGAGGCCAAGCTCCAGGAGCACCGCATCCGCCCCTACACCCTTGAGGTGAAGGAAGGCGAGCGCGAGAACCTCGGCCCCTTCGACTGCGAGTTCATCGCGGTCAACCACTCCATCCCGGACGCCCTGGCCGTGGCCATCCGCACCGGCGCCGGCATGGTCGTGTGCACCGGTGACTTCAAGATGGACCAGCTCCCGCTGGACAACCGCCTCACCGACCTGCACGCCTTCGCGCGCCTGAGCGAAGAGGGCATCGACCTTCTCCTCTCGGACTCGACGAACGCCGAGGTCCCGGGCTTCGTCCCGCCCGAGCGCGAGATCTCGAACGTCCTGCGCACGGTGTTCGCCAACGCCAACAACCGGATCATCGTGGCGAGCTTCGCGAGCCACGTGCACCGCATCCAGCAGATCCTCGACGCCGCCCACGAGTACGGCCGCAGGGTCGCCTTCGTCGGCCGCTCGATGGTCCGCAACATGGGCATCGCCCGTGACCTGGGCTACCTGAAGGTCCCGGCCGGCCTCGTCGTGGACGTCAAGACCCTCGACGACCTGCCGCCCCACGAGGTCGTGCTGGTCTGCACGGGTTCGCAGGGCGAGCCGATGGCGGCCCTGTCCCGCATGGCGAACCGCGATCACCAGATCCGGATCGTCCCGGGCGACACGGTGATCCTGGCCTCGTCCCTCATCCCGGGCAACGAGAACGCGGTCTACCGCGTGATCAACGGCCTGACCCGCTGGGGCGCCAACGTCGTGCACAAGGGCAACGCCAAGGTGCACGTCTCGGGCCACGCCTCCGCGGGCGAGCTGCTGTACTTCTACAACATCTGCAAGCCGCGGAACCTGATGCCGGTCCACGGCGAATGGCGCCACCTGCGCGCCAACGCGGAGCTCGGCGCCCTGACGGGCGTTCCGAAGGACCGCATCGTCATCGCCGAGGACGGCGTCGTCGTCGACCTCATCGACGGCAAGGCCCGCATCTCCGGCAAGGTCCAGGCCGGCTACGTCTACGTGGACGGCCTCTCGGTCGGCGACGTCACCGAAGCCCACCTCAAGGACCGCAAGATCCTGGGTGACGAGGGCATCATCTCGGTCTACGTCGTGGTGGACAGCACCACGGGCAAGATCGTCAGCGGCCCGAACATCCAGGCCCGCGGCTCCGGCATCGAGGACTCGGCGTTCACGTCCGTCCTGCCGAAGATCGAGGAAGCCATCGCCCGCGCCGCCGCGGACGGTGTGGCCGAGCCGCACCAGATCCAGCAGCTCATCCGCCGCACGATGGGCAAGTGGGTCTCGGACGGCTACCGCCGCCGCCCGATGATCCTCCCGGTCGTCGTCGAGGTCTGACCCTCGCCGTAGCGACCACACCGGAGCGGGGCAACCGGATTTGCATCCGGGGGCCCCGCTCCAGTACGTTTACGTCTCCACCTCGCACGGCCCCCCGGCACACACGTGTGCCCGGCCATGCCGATGCGGGCGGGTGGGATTCCAGAGCAGGGAAACCTGATAAAGTCTGGCTCGCCCGAAAGGGAATGGCTCTCCAATGGCCGTCCAATTCAAATCCAAGTCGGAAACGACGCGGAAATGATCTGGTAGAGTTGGAATCGCCGGAAAGGGAAACGCGAAAGCGAAGAACTGGAAAGCGAATCCCGCTGACTGGGAATCGGACACGAAAGAGTCTGATAGAGTCGGAAACGCAAGAACAGAACGAAAGCCCGGAGGAAAGCCCGAGAGGGTAAGTACAAAGGAAGCGTCCGTTCCTTGAGAACTCAACAGCGTGCCAAAAATCAACGCCAAAAAGTTGATACCCCGTCCATTTCGGTGGATGAGGTTCCT
>NZ_JBIAPV010000002.1:1209461-1340078 GCF_042888445.1 Streptomyces sp. NPDC002886 | reverse complement strand
CAGATGTGGAAGCCCGGTAACGGGTGGAGCTGACTGGTACTAATAGGCCGAGGGCTTGTCCTCAGTTGCTCGCGTCCACTGTGTTAGTTCTGAAGTAACGAACTGTGTTCATATCCGGTTGGTTAACTTCATAGTGTTTCGGTGGTCATAGCGTTAGGGAAACGCCCGGTTTACATTCCGAACCCGGAAGCTAAGCCTTTCAGCGCCGATGGTACTGCAGGGGGGACCCTGTGGGAGAGTAGGACGCC
This sequence comes from Streptomyces sp. NPDC002886, assembly GCF_042888445.1. Taxonomy (NCBI): domain Bacteria; kingdom Bacillati; phylum Actinomycetota; class Actinomycetes; order Kitasatosporales; family Streptomycetaceae; genus Streptomyces; species Streptomyces sp. NPDC002886. Next base: position 1,339,830 of record NZ_JBIAPV010000002.1, on the reverse strand, counting down.
GCCGAACAATCATTGTAGAGAGCCCCGTACCAGGGAACTGGTACGGGGCTTTTCTGCGTTTACGGGGACTTTTCAGGGCACGGTCCATGTGGATTTGGTTGGGGCCTACCAGTCGGCGGGGTAGCTCCTGAGGCTGCTCGTGTCGAGCGTCCAGCGGCCGGCGACGACGGTGTCTCCGAAGGCGTACGGGACCGTCTTGCGGTAGCGGACTCCGTCGGGCCCTTCCGAGGGGTCGCAGTGCACCGTGGCGGTCTTTTTGTCCTTGCGGGGGTCCACCACGACGTAGAGCGGGACGCCCATCTTCGGATAGTCGTGAAGCTTGTCGCGGCTGTCAGTAAGGGAATTCGTACGCGAGACGACCTCCACCACCATCAGGACATCGCGCGAGTTGACCACCTTCGCCGTGTCGTCGGTATCTTCCTCGGCGATGACCATGAGGTCGGGGACCTTGGTCAGGCCCGTCACCGGATCGCCCATGTTCGTGTCGTTGAGAGCCATGACCTCTGGCGTCTGTGATTCGATCTGACGGCGTAGCCGCACCACGTTCAGCCCGTGGGGAGCCGTGGGGCTCATCATCGTGAGGGAGATCTGACCTTCGGTCGTCTGGACCTTCCACTGGTCTTCCTGGTGCTCCGCCAGCTCCGAGAGCTGCTCCGCGAAGTCGTGCATGCGGCGCATCTGTTCCGGGGTGAGGTCGGCCATGGTGTCCTCCTGGTGGGTACCGTGCCCAGCGTATCCAGATCAGGACGGAACGTCCCCGTGGTGGGACGGCTGGGGTCAGAGCCGGCCTGCGGCCTTGAGGGACAGGTAGGCGTCGGCCAGGGCCGGGGCCAGGGCTTCCGGGGTGGCGTCGACGACGTGGACGCCGTGGCGGGTGAGCTGTTCGGCCGTGCGGCGGCGGGCCGCCTGGGACTGGGTGCCGGCGGCGGCTTCGTAGACGGCTTCCACCGTGCCGCGGGACTTCGTCATGTCCGCTACGTGGGGGTCGGAGACGGAGGCCAGCAGGACCGTGTGGCGCTGGGTGAGGCGGGGGAGGAGCGGGAGCAGGCCCTCCTCGACCGGGGCCTGGTCCAGGCTCGTCAGGAGGACCACCAGGGAGCGGCGCGGGGCGCTGCGCAGGATGGTGGAGACCAGGGTGCGGGAGTCGGTTTCGACCAGTTCCGGTTCGAGGGTCGCCATCGCGTTGACGAAGGCGGGCAGGGTGTCGGCGGCGCCGCGGGCCTGGACCTGGGCGCGGAGGCGGCGGTCGTGGGCCAGGAGGTCCACGCGGTCGCCGGCGCGGGTGGCCAGGGCGGTGAGGAGCAGGGCGGCGTCCATCGCGGAGTCCAGCCGCGGAGCGTCGCCGACGCGGCCGGCCGCGGTGCGGCCGGTGTCGAGGCAGATCAGGATGTGGCGGTCGCGTTCCGGGCGCCAGGTGCGGACGGCGACCTTGTTCTGGCGGGCGGTGGCCCGCCAGTCGATGGAACGGGTGTCGTCGCCGGGTACGTAGTCGCGCAGGCTGTCGAACTCCGTGCCCTCACCGCGCGTCAGGACGCTGGTGCGGCCGTCGAGTTCGCGCAGGCGCGCGAGGCGGGAGGGGAGGTGCTTGCGGCTGGTGAACGGGGGCAGGACGCGGACCGTCCAGGGGACGGTGTGGTGGCCCTGGCGGGCCAGCAGGCCCAGCGGACCGTACGAGCGGATCGTGACGCGGGACGCCTGGCGGTCGCCGCGGCGGGTGGGCCGCAGGCGGGTGGTGAGGCGGCGGCGTTCGCCCGGAGGCACCGTCAGGGCATGGCGGGAGTCGGCGACTTCCGTTCCGGGGACCCAGCTGCTCGGGGGCCAGGCGTCGCGGATCCGGGCGCGGAGGGTCCGGGGGGACGGGTTCGTGACGGTGAGGTGGACGTCCGCGGATTCGCCGAGGCGGACGGAGGTGTCGCCGGAGCGGGCCAGGAGGAGCGTGCGGACCGGGGCGGCGAGGGCGTAGTCGACCGCGCAGGCCAGGGCGAGGGGGGCGTTGACCGCCAGCATCCCCGTCCAGCTCGGGCCGAGGAGGCCGACGGGGATGCTGCCGAGGGCCGCGAGCAGGGCGGCGCGTCCGGTGAACGCCATCAGCGCGGGACGGGGACGTGGGTGAGGATCGCGGTGATGACCGCGTCGGCCGTGACGCCCTCCATCTCGGCCTCGGGGCGCAGTTGGACGCGGTGGCGCAGGGTCGGCAGGGCGAGGGCCTTCACGTCGTCGGGGGTGACGTAGTCGCGGCCCACGAGCCAGGCCCAGGCGCGGGCGGTGGCCAGTAGGGCGGTGGCGCCGCGCGGGGAGACGCCGAGGGTGAGGGAGGGGGATTCGCGGGTGGCGCGGCAGATGTCGACGACGTAGCCGGTGATCTCCGGGGAGACGCTGGTGGCTTCGACGGCCTTGCGGGCGGCGTCGAGTTCGGCGGGGCCGGCGACCGGGCGGATGCCGGCGGAGTGCAGGTCGCGGGGGTTGAAGCCGGCCGCGTGGCGGGTCAGTACGCCGATCTCGTCCTCGCGGGAGGGGAGCGGGACGGTGAGCTTCAGGAGGAAGCGGTCGAGCTGGGCCTCGGGGAGGGGGTACGTGCCCTCGTACTCGACCGGGTTCATGGTGGCGGCGACGAGGAACGGCTCCGGGAGCTTGCGGGGCGTGCCGTCGACGGTGACCTGGCGTTCCTCCATCGCTTCGAGGAGGGAGGACTGGGTCTTGGGGGGCGTGCGGTTGATCTCGTCGGCGAGGAGGAGATTGGTGAAGACCGGGCCGTTCTGGAAGGAGAACTCCGCGGTGCGGGCGTCGTAGACGAGGGAGCCGGTGACGTCGCTCGGCATCAGGTCGGGGGTGAACTGGACGCGCTTGGTGTCGAGTTCGAGAGAGGCGGCGAGGGCCCGTACGAGGAGGGTCTTCGCGACGCCGGGGACGCCTTCGAGGAGGACGTGGCCGCGGCAGAGGAGGGCTACGACGAGACCGGTGACGGCGGAATCCTGGCCGACCACGGCCTTTCCGATCTCGGTGCGGAGCGCCTCCAGGGCGGAGCGGGCGCTGTCCGTGGTGGCCGTCATGAGGTGCGGACCTCCCTTTCGAGGGCGTCGAGGTGGTCGGCGAGCGCGATGAGCGCCGCATCGGTGGTGGGGGTGGTGCCGAAGAGCAGGGTGTCCGGGTCGTGCGGAGGCGGTCCGGCGGTGAGGCGGGCCGCGACGGCGGGGACCAGGGAGGCCGGGTCGTGGGCTTGGGCGGCCGGTACGCCGACCAGTGCGGCCAGGCGTTCGCGGGCGGCGGCGCGCAGCACGGTGGCCGCGCGGTCGCGGGCGCCGGCCTTGCGGTAGAGGCGGGCGCGGCCCTCGGTGGCCTCGGAGGCGCGGACGAGGACGGGGAGGCGTTCCGTGACGAGCGGGCCGAGGCGGCGGGCGCGCCAGAGGGCGGCGACGGCGGCGGCGAGGAAGAGCTGGAGCAGGGCCCAGCTCCAGCCGGCGGGGATCAGGTCGAGGAAGTTCCGCTCCTCGCCGGTGCCGCTGCCTTCGGCGTTGTCGGCGAGGGACGGCAGGTACCAGACGAGGTGCGGGCGGGAGCCGAGGAGTTGGAGCGCGAGGGAGGCGTTGCCCTCCTTGGCGAGGTTCTGGTTGAGGAGGGCGTCCTCGGAGCCGAGGAGGACGGTGTCGCCGCCGGGGATGCCGGTGGGCAGGACGAGGAGGGTGGGGTGCCCGGCGTCGGGGTAGCAGCCGGTGGCTCCGGGGGTGGTGGTGGCGTAGCTGTGGCCACCGCCCGTCGCGGCGCGGCCCGCGGTGGTGGCGGCGGGGAGGGTGCAGGAGCCGCCCGGGTCGAGGTTCGTGTCCGGGGCGGCGGAGTCGCCGGAGGTGCGGGTGCCGGGGGCCAGGGAGGGGAGGCTGAGGGAGCTCGGCGCGAGCAGGACGGTCCGGCCGCCGGAGAGGTCGATCGCGGAACGGACGGCGCGGAGTTGGGTCTCCCCGAGCCGGTCGGGGTCGGTCACCAGCAGGGTCGTGTCGGGGCCGGAGGCGTCGGCGGCCTCCGCGGCGGTGGTGACGACGCGGGTCGTCACCCCGCGGTCCGCGAGCAGTTCGGCCACGGCCCGGCTGCCGGCGGGGTCGGCGGAGCGGGGGTCGAGGTAGCCGTGCCGGGCACCGGAGTTGAGGGCGGCGAGGGCCAACCCGGCGGCGAGGAGCACCGCGAGAGCCAGGAGGAACCCGCGGGAGCGGGTCCACAGGTCCCGGGGTGACGCGCCTCCGGCGGTGGTACGGGGAGGGGCGGCGGCCTCGCCGGCCGCCGAGGCGGGGGCTCCGCCGGCGGGGGCTCCGCCGGCGGGGGTCGCTGCCGAGGGGGCTGCGCCCGGGGCGGGGTGGCCCGTGCCCGTTCCGCCCGACCCAGGGGGTGCCGCAGCGGAGCTGGCGGGAACGGGGGCTGCGCCCGGCACGGTGGAGCCTGCGCCGGGCGGGGGCGCCGCCGGGTGGGGAGGGGGCGTTGGGGCTGCGCCCGGTCCGCCCGCGCCAGGGGGTGCTGCAGCGGAGCCGGGGGGCACGGGGGCTGCGCCCGGCAGGGTGAAGCCTGTGCCGGGAGGGGGCGTCGGGGCTGCGCCCGGTGTGCCCGACCCCGAGGGTGCCGCAGCGGAGGTGGGGGGCACGGGGGCTGCGCCCGGCACGGTGGAGCCTGCGCCGGGCGGGGGCGCCGCCGGGTGGCCGGGCGTCACGGGGGCCGCGCCTCCCGGGGGGTGGTCCGTGCCGGGGGTGGCATTCGGGTCGTGGGGGTTGTCGGTCATGGGGTGGGGCCCGTCAGGAGGGGCTTGGTGTGGGACAGGGCCCCGTCCAGGGTGGTGAGGGTCGCGTACATGTCGGGGGTGGCGGGGTGGGCGCCGTAGGTGACGTCGTCGAAGGTGCGCGCCGCCGTGCGCAGGGCCGTCGCGTGGGACGGGAGGGAGCGGGCGGCTTCGGCGGCCGCCTCGTCCGCGGTGCGGCCCGGGCGGGGGTCGAGGAGGGTGCGTTCCTCCAGGGAGCGGACCACGGCGCGCATGCGCTCCTGGACGGCTTCGCTCCAGCGGCCCTCGCCGGCCAGTGCTTCGGCGCTGGCGCGGTGGTCCGCCGCGCTGCGGACACCGTCGTCGAAGAGGGTGCCGGGGGTGCGCGAGGCCGTACGGCCGAGGGTGCCCAGGCGCCACCACAGGGCGGCGGTGACCAGGAGGGCGAACACGATGATGGCCAGCAGGCCCAGCGTGCCGCCCGGGGTCGCGCCGGAGGCGCGGTCGAAGAGGTCGCCCACCCACTCCCAGAAGCGGTTCAGGGCCCGCTGCACCAGCCCCGGGTCGTTCTCGTGGTACGCGGGCTTGGACAGCTCGTGGCGGGCCGCCTCGCGGGCGGCCTCGCGGCCGATGCCGGGTTGTGGCGTGGGTGGTGGTGCGAGCAGGCCCCCCGTGCTCCTCATTCCCGCGTCAGCCTCCGGTCGGCGGCGTGGCGGTGCCGTAGTTCTCGATGCCCGCGGCCCGCGCCAGTTCCAGGTCGAGGGCCTCGCGGCGGATGCGCTGGTCGACGTAGAGCAGGACGGTGACGCCGGCCTGGACCGGCATGGTGATCGTCAGGGCGATGACCCCGCCGATGCCCGTGGAGATCAGGTAGCCCCAGCTCGTGGCCCCGGTGCCGTCGGCCATGCCTTCGAGGCCGCCGCCGAACACCAGCCCGCCCACGACGGTGAGGGGGAGGACGATGAGGCCCGAGAGCAGGGTCGTGATGACGCCGGTCAGGAGGGTGATGCCGAAGATCCGCCACCAGGAGCCCTTGACCAGCTTCGAGGAGCGGACGAAGGCCTTGCGGACCGTCGTCTGCTCCAGCATCAGGGCGGGGGAGGCCAGGGCGAACTTGATCCAGAGCCAGAGGATCACGCCCAGGGCGGCGAGCCCGCCCAGGATGGCGAGGGCGGCCTGTCCGGCCAGGGCGCCGGGCAGAACCAGGACGGTGAAGAGGACGGCCGATCCGATGCCCAGGAGGAGGGTGAGGCCGAACAGGCGCAGGAGCTGCGGCCGCGCCTCGCGCCAGGCGGCGCCGATGGAGGAGCCGTGTCCGAGGACCGCGCGGCTGAAGATCATGGTGAGCATGGCGGTGGCCACGATGGATCCGACGAGCTGGATGAAGCCGTCCAGCGCGCTGACCCCCACCAGGCTGCCGAAGGATTCGAGCTCTTCCTTCCCCGGGCCGCTGCTCGACGCGTCCACGACGAGGTCGGCGAACAGGTACTTCTGGGTGAGCACGCTGGCCAGCTGGACGACGACGGCCACGATCAGGGTGATCGGCAGCACCGCGCGCCAGTGCTTGCGCATGGTGCTGACGGCGCCGTCGAGGATCTCGCCCAGGCCTAGCGGCCGCAGCGGGATCACGCCGGGCTTCACGGCCTGGGTGTGCGCGCCCCAGCCGTTCTGGGGGCCGGTGCCGTACGAACCCCAGCCAGCGCCCGGCTGCGGAGCCGGGGGCTGCTGCGGGTTCGGCGGGGTGTGGCCCGGGGTCGGGCTCGACCACTGGCCGGGCGGTGGCTGCTCGGCGGACCACTTGGAATCGGTGCCGGAACCGCCCGCGGGTGGCTGCGTACCGGGGGAGCCCTCACCGTCGGACGGGGAGGATCCGGGCGTAGCCCAGCCCGGAGAGTCGTTCATCGTCGCTCCTTCACGTGCACGCGGGGTGCGGGCGCTTGGTCCGGCTGCCATCGTGCCATGTGACAACCTCGAACGGACCAGCCGTCCCGAACGGAACAGGGGCCTCCCGGATCCCGAATGGATGCCGGACGGATCCCGGACGTTCGCGCCTTCGTCTGGGGGCCGGATCCGGGGCACACTGGGCGCCCTGATCTCCACGCAGGTCCGAGGGACGATTTCCAGCCCCTTTGGCTGTGGGACAGCTCACCGCCGGGTAACGATTAGCTAATGGGATGATGTCAACCATGAAGGGACGCGTCCTTGTCGTCGACGACGACACCGCGCTGGCCGAGATGCTCGGCATTGTGCTGCGTGGAGAAGGTTTTGAGCCGTCGTTCGTAGCGGACGGCGACAAGGCACTGGCTGCCTTCCGGGAGGCGAAGCCGGATCTCGTGCTGCTCGACCTCATGCTGCCCGGTAGGGACGGCATAGAGGTGTGCAGGCTGATCCGCGCCGAGTCTGGCGTACCGATCGTGATGCTCACCGCCAAGAGCGACACCGTGGACGTGGTCGTGGGCCTGGAGTCCGGGGCCGACGACTACATCGTCAAGCCGTTCAAGCCAAAGGAGCTGGTGGCCCGCATCCGGGCCCGCCTGCGCCGTTCGGAGGAGCCGGCGCCCGAGCAGCTGACCATCGGTGACCTGGTCATCGACGTGGCGGGGCACTCGGTGAAGCGGGAAGGCGCCTCGATCGCGCTGACCCCGCTGGAGTTCGACCTGCTGGTCGCGCTCGCCCGCAAGCCCTGGCAGGTCTTCACCCGCGAGGTGCTGCTGGAGCAGGTCTGGGGCTACCGCCACGCGGCCGACACCCGTCTGGTCAACGTGCACGTCCAGCGACTGCGCTCCAAGGTCGAGAAGGACCCGGAGCGCCCCGAGATCGTCGTGACGGTGCGCGGGGTCGGCTACAAGGCCGGACCGAGCTGACATGACACCCGGCAAGCCCCGTGGCCGCTCCCGCTGGGGAGCGCTGCGGGGCGGCCGGCAGCTCCGCCTCGACGCGGTCGGAGCGCCCGGCGGCCCCGTGCTGCGACTGTTCGTACGCCTCGTACGACGGCCGCTGCTTCCGGCTGTCCGGCTGTGGCGGCGCAACATCCAGCTCCGGGTGGTCGCCGCCACCCTGCTGATCTCCCTCGCCGTGGTCCTCGCCCTCGGGTTCGTGGTCATCGCGCAGGTCAGCAAGGGCCTCCTCGACGCCAAGGAGGAGGCCGCGCAGAGCCAGGCCGCGGGCGGCTTCGCGGTCGCACAGGAGAAGGCCAACACGCCCTATACGGCGGATGTGGCCGACGCCTCCGACAACAAGGTCGGCCGGGACGCCAGTACCTGGATGAACTCCCTGGTCAAACAGCTCGCCAGTGGTGGGCAGAGCGCCTTCGAGGTGGCGGCGCTGGGCGCCGGCACCGGAACCGGCGAAGAACAGCCGGCCGGCCGGGGCGCCCCCGGTGTCCGCGGGGCCCGCGCCTCCGGCAACGTGGACCCGGGCGCCAGCGTCCCGCTGGGGCTGCGCCGCAACGTCAACCACGCGACCGGCGCCTTCAAGACCTTCTCGCAGATCCGCTACACCGACGCCGGGGACAAGCTGCCCGAGCCCGCGCTGGTCATCGGCAAGCGGCTCACCGACATCAACGGCGACCCGTACGACCTGTACTACCTCTTCCCGCTCACCCAGGAGGAGGAGTCCCTCAACCTGGTCAAGGTCACCATCGCCACCGCGGGCCTGTTCGTCGTCGTCCTGCTCGGCGGGATCGCCTGGCTGGTCGTGCGCCAGGTCGTCACCCCCGTCCGGATGGCCGCCGGGATCGCCGAGCGGCTTTCGGCGGGTCGGCTCCAGGAGCGGATGAAGGTCACCGGCGAGGACGACATCGCCCGTCTGGGCGAGGCCTTCAACAAGATGGCCCAAACCCTCCAGAACAAGATCCAGCAGCTGGAGGACCTCTCCCGGCTCCAGCGGCGCTTCGTCTCGGACGTCTCCCACGAGCTGCGCACCCCGCTGACGACGGTCCGGATGGCGGCGGACGTCATCCACGACGCCCGTGCCGACTTCGACCCGGTCACCGCGCGCTCCGCCGAGCTCCTCGCCGGGCAGCTCGACCGCTTCGAGTCGCTGCTCGCCGACCTGCTGGAGATCAGCCGCTTCGACGCGGGCGCCGCGGCCCTGGAGGCGGAGCCGATCGACCTGCGGGACGTCGTGCACCGGGTCATCGACGGGGCCCAGCCGCTCGCCGACCACAAGAACACCCGGATCCGCGTCCTCGGGGACACCCAGCCGGTGATAGCCGAGGCCGACGCCCGGCGCGTGGAGCGGGTCCTGCGCAACCTCGTCGTCAACGCCGTCGAGCACGGCGAGGGCCGCGACGTGGTCGTCCGGCTCGCCTCGGCGGGCGGGGCCGTCGCCGTGGCCGTACGGGACTACGGAGTCGGGCTCAAGCCCGGCGAGGCCACCCGGGTCTTCAACCGCTTCTGGCGCGCCGACCCGGCGCGGGCGCGCACGACGGGCGGTACCGGCCTCGGCCTGTCCATCGCCGTCGAGGACGCCCGGCTGCACGGGGGCTGGCTCCAGGCGTGGGGCGAGCCGGGCGGCGGCTCGCAGTTCCGCCTGACGCTGCCGCGCACCGCCGACGAGCCGCTGCGCGGATCGCCGATCCCGCTGGAGCCCGAGGATTCCCGGGCCAGCCGGGCCAGGGCCGCCGCGGATGCCGCCGGCGCCGCGGAGGGCTCCGCGGCGGCCGGGCGCCAGGCGCAGCAGGCGGGGCGGAGCGACCGGTCGCCGATACCGCCGAGATCCCCGGTCGCGGGCGCGGTGCCCGTACCGGCCGACCCGACGGCGCTGCCGGGCAGCGGGGCGCGGGTCGTGACCCGGCCGGCGGAGCAGGGACACGGTTCCGGGGGCGGGGCGGCGGCGAACGCGCGCTCCGGCCGGGCGGCGGGAGCAACCGACCGAGAGGGTGGCAGCGGTGGAACCGGCGAAGAGGGCGGCGCGGGCGGCGCGGGGGCCGGGGGTGGATCGCATGGGCGCTGAGCCGGGACGGTCGCGCCGGCGCACGCCGGGCGCGCTCGGCGCACTGAGGGCGTTCGCCTTCGGTGCGGCGGGGCTGTTGCTGGCCGGCTGCGCCTCCATGCCCGACCACGGCGAGGTCCGACCCGTGGAGGCCTCCCAGGGTGTCGACTCCCAGGTCCGCGTCTTCGGTGTGCCGCCGGCCGACAAGGCCAGCCCGCAGGAGATCGTCGACGGCTTCCTGGAGGCCATGACCAGCGATGATCCGCAGCTCCAGACGGCCCGCAAGTACCTCACCGAGGACGCGGCGAAGAACTGGAAGCCCGGAGCGGCCGTCACCGTGCTCTCCGCCGGCCTCGACCGGTTCTCCGTACCGGGCGAGAAGGAGCCGGCCGCCACTCCCCGGTTCAAGATCGCGGGCAAGATGCTGGCCACGGTGGACGAGCGCAGCGCGTACCAGCCGGAGACCAGCGACCAGCGCTACGAGGAGTTCCTCCAGCTCCAGCAGAAGGACGGCCAGTGGCGGATCGCGACTCCGCCCAGCAGCCTGGTGCTGAGCGAGTCCGACTTCCAGCGCATCTACCGGCCGGTCAACAAGTACTACTTCGCGGGCTCCACGCTCGTCGCCGACCCCGTCTACGTGCGCCAGCGCAGCGACCCCGATTCCCGGATGGACCCCACCACCCAGACCGTCACCTCGCTGCTGGCCGGGCCCTCCAAGTGGCTCGGGCCGGTGGTCACTTCCAGCTTTCCGACCGGTACGGAGCTGCGGGAGGGCACCAAGTCCCTCTCGATCGACGGTCAGAACACGCTGCGCGTGCCCCTGAACAAGAACGCGGACGACGTCGCGGGGCCCCAGTGCCAGCGGATGGCGACCCAGCTCCTCTACACGGTCAAGGATCTGACGGGTTTCCGGGTCGACCGGGTCGACATCGTGCGCTCCGACGGCACCACGGCCTGCCAGGTGTCCGAGGCGGCGGCCGCCGTGATCGCCAACCTGCCGCCCTCGCCCGGACACCAGTACTACGTGGACGCCGAGAACCGGCTGCAGCGGTTGAACCTGGACCCCAACAGCGAGGAGCAGCAGGACCCGCCGTCACCGGCTCCCGGGCCGCTGGCCGCGAACCCGGCCTTCAAGGTGGGCTCCGCCGCCGTGTCCTACGACGAGAAGCGCGCCGCGGTCGTCTCCGAGGACGGGCACGGGCTGTACGTGGTCAACCTGACCACCGCCGGACCGATGCCACCGGCGCTGCTGAACGCCAAGGGCACGAAGCCCAATGGGCTCACCACCCCGACGTGGGACGCGGCGGGCGACCTGTGGGTCGCCGACTCCGACGTGCAGAACTCGACGCTGTGGCGGCTGCCCGGCGGCGCCGGGCCGGCCGAACGGGTCGAGGTGTCCGGGCTGGCCGGCGGACGGATCACGGGGCTGAAGGCCTCGCCCGACGGGGTGCGGATCGCACTGCTGGTGCAGCGGGAGAGCCGCAAGTACCTGTACACCGGGCGGATCGAGCGGCCCGACGGGAAGGGCGACGCCTCGGCGGTCTCGGTGCGCGAGCTGCGCGCGGCCGCCCCGCAGCTGGCCGACGTGACGGCGATGAGCTGGGCGCCGCGAGGCCGGCTGCTGGTGGTGGGCCGGGAGAGCGGCGGGGTCGTACAGGCCCGCTACATGCTGGCCGACGGCTCGATGGTCGGAGCCGGCCTGCCCGGCGCGACCGGGCTCGTGGCGGTCGCCGCGAGCGAGGACGAGAAGAAGCCGGTGGTCGCCGAATCCCTGGAGGACGGCATCGTGTGGCTGCCGCCGGGGGCGCAGTGGCGCACGGTGGTGGCCGGCGGACGGGCTCCGGTCTACCCGGGCTGACGGCCGCGGCCGAAGCGCCGGCCTGGCCTTTTCCGTGGTTGTCCACAGGGGTGGTGGACGGCTGTCCCCGCCCGGCAGAGTGATCGGCATGCGGGAGTGGTGGCGGGGGACGGCGGGTGAGCTGGCCGGGCTGGTGCTGCCGGTCGGATGCGCCGGCTGCGGGGCCGGAGGCGCGGCGATGCTGTGCGGAGCCTGCCGGTCGGAGCTCAGTGGGGCCTTGGCGGGGCTGGTACGGCCGTCTCCGTGCCCCGCGGGGTTGCCCGCGGTCCATGCGGCCACCGCGTACCGGGAGGCCGTACGGGCGGTCGTACTGGCCCACAAGGAGCGCGGCGCGCTGCCGCTGGCCGGTGCCCTCGGCGCCTCGCTGGCGGCCGCGGTCCGCGCGGGCGGTCCGGGCGGGTCGAGCGGTGGGGGCGGCGGAGGCGGCGGCGGAGGCGGCGGGCTCGTCGTCCTGGTCCCCGTGCCCTCCGCGCGGCACCGGGTGCGGGCGCGCGGCCACGATCCGGCGCGCAGGATCGCCCTGGCCGCCTCGGCGCGGCTGCGGCGGGAGGGGGTGCCCGCGCGCGTGGCGCCCGTACTGCGGCTGCGGCGGGCGGTGGCCGACCAGGCGGGCCTGGGGGCCAAGCAGCGCCGGGAGAACCTCGCCGGGGCCCTGGAGGCGCGGCCCGGGGCCGGTCGGGTGACGGCGGGGGCGGCCCGGATCGTCGTCGTGGACGACCTCGTGACCACCGGATCCACCCTGGCGGAGGCGGCGCGGGCGCTGCGCGCGGCCGGGATCGGGGCGACCTCGGCGGCGGGTCTGACGGCCGCCGTGGTGGCCGCGCCGGCGGACTCCTTCGTACGTCCCGCCGCCGGTGCAACTCGAACAGAGCAAAAAACTTGGGAATAGATTTGGAACTGGAGGGGAAGGCGCATCGTTGCAGGTAGTAAGAGGGAACGGCCACCTGAACGGAGGTACGTTCCGGTAGCGGGTGCCGACAACCGGCATAGAGGGATATGTTCGGTTGTAAGGAATTGGCGAACCTTGGCCCCGCGCATCGGAGCGCACGTTTCGAGCGTTGTGACGGTTCGGAAACTTCGTGTCAGAGGTTGTCCCTCGACTCCGAAGTCGGTGGGGTGTAGATCTTGCCGGTGGGGGAGGAGGAGGTGGAAGTCGCCAAGTCCGAGGCTCCGGTGTTCACCGGGGTCTGGTGCGAAAGGGAGACGCTTCGCCCCTGAGGCGGAGCTATCCGGGAACGGAGTTCTGCGTGGACATCGTCGTCAAGGGCCGTAAGACCGAGGTGCCCGACCGGTTCCGCAAGCACGTGGCCGAGAAGCTGAATCCGGAGCGGATCCAGAAGCTCGACGCGAAGGTGATCAGCTTGGACGTCGAGGTGTCCAAGGAGCACAACCCGCGCCAGGCCGACCGTTCCGACCGCGTGGAGATCACCCTGCGTTCGCGGGGCCCGGTGATTCGTGCCGAGGCTTCCGCCGCCGACGCGTACGCGGCGCTCGACCTCGCTCAGGACAAGCTGGAGGCCCGGCTGCGCAAGCAGCACGACAAGCGCTACACGCGGCGCGGCGCCGGACGACTCTCGGCGGCGGAGGTCGCCGACGTGGTCCCGAACGCCGCCACCCTCAACGGCAACGGCGAGCCGGTCAACGGCGAGAAGACGGACGCGATTCCGACCACCCGGATCGGATCGCTGGAAGTGCAGGGCGACGGCCCGCTCGTCGTTCGCGAGAAGACCCACTCGGCCGCACCCATGTCGCTCGACCAGGCCCTGTACGAGATGGAACTGGTCGGTCACGACTTCTATCTGTTCGTCGATTCCGACACCAAGATGCCGAGCGTCGTCTACCGGCGCCACGGTTATGACTACGGCGTGATCCACCTCAACGCCTCCGACGCCGCCTCCAGCTCGGGTGAGCTCGACGGCGCGGGCGCGGGTGGCGCGCTCGGAGGCTGAGTCGCTGATTCCGGACTGATTCCGGACTGATTCCGGGCTGGATCCGGATGTCCGTGCGGTGCCCCCGCGTTCGCCCAGGCGGGCGCGGGGGCACTCGTGTGAGGTGATGGCTGCGCAACGGTGGCTTGTATGGGTCGGCCTGTAATCGTCGGCACCCGTTCGGTTACCTGGGCATGGAATCATGTCGGGCAGTCAGCCGGCGGCCGCTCTCGTCGGATTGACCCAGCAGCTCAGCACCGTGGTGCAGGGGGAGGAACGATGGCGGACAGCTTCGGGCCGGTGAGTGACGACAACGGTGCGGGCTGCCGTGACGAGGACCGGGTGGCAGAGCCGATCCGGGTGCTCGTGGTCGACGACCACGCGCTGTTCCGGCGCGGGCTGGAGATCGTCCTCGCGCAGGAGGAGGACATCCAGGTCGTCGGCGAGGCGGGTGACGGGGCGGAGGCCGTGGACAAGGCGGCGGATCTGCTGCCGGACATCGTGCTGATGGATGTGCGGATGCCGCGGCGCGGGGGGATCGAGGCGTGCACCTCGATCAAGGAGGTGGCGCCCTCCGCGAAGATCATCATGCTCACGATCAGCGACGAGGAGGCGGACCTCTACGACGCGATCAAGGCGGGGGCCACCGGGTACCTGCTGAAGGAGATCTCCACGGACGAGGTCGCGACGGCGATCCGGGCGGTCGCGGACGGTCAGTCGCAGATCAGTCCGTCGATGGCGTCGAAGCTGCTGACGGAGTTCAAGTCGATGATCCAGCGGACCGACGAGCGACGGTTGGTGCCGGCGCCGCGGCTGACGGATCGGGAGCTCGAGGTCCTGAAGCTGGTGGCCACCGGGATGAACAACCGCGATATCGCGAAGGAGTTGTTCATCTCCGAGAACACCGTGAAGAACCATGTGCGGAACATTCTGGAGAAGCTGCAGCTGCACTCCAGGATGGAGGCCGTGGTGTACGCGATGCGGGAGAAGATCCTCGAGATCCGGTAGGGGGCCGGCCTCGGTGCCGGGTGCGGGTGGTGTGCCCTGCGGGGCGGAGTCCCCTCCGCGACCTTCCACCGTTCCCCGGGGCTCCGCCCCGGATCCCGGTCCTCACACACCGGACGGCTGAAATGCCCTTGGCGGAGCCCGGGGTTCAGAGGGTGGACAGTTCCGCTGTGACTGCTTGCGCTTCCGCGGGAGAGCTCGCGCGGTCGATGCGGATCGTGTCGCAGCCGACCCAGGTGGCGGCTTCGCGGAGGGCTTCGGCCATGGGGCGGGCTGCCTTCGGGGTGGTCAGGGAGAGCTGGCGGGCCACCAGGGTGGTGCCCTCGCGGGCCGGATCCACACGGCCCTGGAGGTGGCCCCCGGCCAGCAGGGGCATCGCGAAGTAGCCGTGGATCCGCCGGGGCTTGGGCACGTAGGCCTCCAGGCGGTGGGTGAAGCCGAAGATCCGCTCCGTGCGCGGGCGTTCCCAGATCAGGGAGTCGAAGGGCGAGAGCAAGGTCGTGCGGTGGCGGCCCCGGGGGAGCGGGGAAAGGGCCGAGGGGTCCGCCCAGGCCGGTTTGTCCCAGCCCTCCACCTCCACCGGGACCAGGCCGGCGTCCTCGACCACGGCGTCGAAGTCCTGGTTCTTGAGGCGGTGGTAGTCAGCGATGTCGGAGCGGGTGCCCACGCCCAGGGACTGCCCCGCGAGGGCCACCAGGCGGCGCTTGCACTCCCGGTCGTCCAGGTCGTCGTGGAGCAGGGCGGAGGGGACCGCGCGCTCGGGGAGGTCGTAGACCCGCTTCCAGCCGCGGCGCTCGGTGCAGACGACCTCGCCGATGTCGAGGAGCCACTCCACCGCGATCTTCGTCTCGGACCATTCGAACCATTCGCCGCCGTTCTTGGCGCCGCCCAGTTCGGTGGAGGTGAGAGGGCCTTCGGCCGCCAGGCGGTCCAGGACCGTCTTCGTCGAGCGGTCCTTGTCCTCCAGGACGTGCCAGCGGTGGCCGCGGGCCTTGCGGGCCCGGCGGCGGAAGGCGAAGTGCGGCCATTCCTCGATCGGCAGGATGCAGGCCGCGTGCGACCAGTACTCGAAGGCGTGCTGGTCAGACCAGTACGAGGCTTCGACGGTGGAGCGGCCGACCGCGCCGAGGCGCGCGTACGGGACGAGCTCGTGGGACCGGGCCAGCACGGAGATCGTGTCGAGCTGGACGGCGCCCAGGTGGCGCAGGACGCCGCGGACCCCGCCGCGCCGGTCCGGGGCGCCCAGGAAGCCCTGCGCGCGCAGCGCGATGCGGCGGGCCTCGTCGGCGGAGAGGGACACGGTCGGCGGGGGTGCGGGCGTCATGACCGCACCCTAGACCCGGCCACCGACAGGCGAGGGAAGGTACGGGAGGCGGGAGGGCAGGCCGAGGTCCGAGGGGAGCATGGCGCCCGTCCAGCAGTCCCGCAGGGTTTCGCGGTGTTCCATGCCCGCGCGCGCGACGCCCTCGATGGTGAAGCCGGCCTTCTCGGCGACCCGGCGGGAGGCTTCGTTGCCGACGCCCGCGCGCCAGATCATCCGTACGCAGCCCAGCTCGGTGAAGGCCCAGCGCAGTACGGCGGGCAGCGCCTCGGGCAGATAGCCGCGGCCCCGGTGGCCGGCGACGGTCCAGTAGCCGACCTCGTGCGCGTTGTCGCCCTGCGGGCCCAGCCCGACGCAGGCGACCAGCGGGCCGCCGGCGCCGAGCCGGACGCCGAAGTTGTACTCGGAGCCGTTCTGCCCGCCCGGGACCCGGGTCGCGAAGGACTCGGCGTGCGTGCGCTCGTACGGGACGGGGACCGGTATCCAGCGCTGGATCGCGGGATCCTGCAGGGCCGCGTACACCTCGTCCGTGTCCGAGGCGTCCAGGGGGCGCAGGACGAGGCGCTCGGTGGTGAGGGTGATCGGTTCCATGGGCGGATTCTGCTCTGGGAGGACGGCCGCGGGGAAACGGATTCCCGAAGAGGGACCGCCCATACCGGCACCTTCGGCGCCCCTCGCACGTTCTCATTTCCGGGCAGTCCAGCCCCGCGGCAGTGCGGACCTCCCGACGCGACCGCGTCCTCGCTTACGATGGCCGTTGCGGTGGGGCCCACCCTCCGTGCCCGCGCACGAATACAGTGCCAGGCCCGACCGGCAAGGAGACAAACCTCGGTGTCCGTCTTCAACAAGCTCATGCGTGCAGGCGAAGGCAAGATCCTCAAAAAACTGCACCGCATCGCGGACCAGGTCAACTCCATCGAAGAGGACTTCGTCAACCTCTCCGACGCCGACTTGCGTGCGCTCACGGACGAGTACAAGCAGCGCTTCCAGGACGGCGAGACCCTGGACGACCTGCTGCCCGAGGCCTTCGCGACGGTCCGCGAGGCCGCGAAGCGCGTCCTCGGCCAGCGTCACTACGACGTCCAGATGATGGGCGGCGCCGCCCTGCACCTCGGCTACGTCGCCGAGATGAAGACCGGTGAGGGCAAGACCCTCGTCGGCACGCTCCCGGCGTACCTGAACGCGCTGTCCGGCAAGGGCGTCCACCTGATCACGGTGAACGACTACCTCGCCGAGCGCGACTCCGAGATGATGGGCCGGGTGCACAAGTTCCTCGGCCTGGAGGTCGGGTGCATCCTGGCGAACATGTCTCCGGCGCAGCGCCGTGAGCAGTACGCCGCCGACATCACGTACGGCACGAACAACGAGTTCGGCTTCGACTACCTCCGCGACAACATGGCGTGGTCGCAGGACGAGCTCGTCCAGCGCGGCCACAACTTCGCCGTGGTCGATGAGGTCGACTCGATCCTCGTCGACGAGGCCCGTACCCCGCTGATCATCTCGGGCCCGGCCGACCAGGCCACCAAGTGGTACGCGGACTTCGCGAAGCTGGTGACGCGCCTGACCAAGGGCGAGCCCGGCCAGCCCCTCAAGGGCATCGAGGAGACCGGCGACTACGAGGTCGACGAGAAGAAGCGCACCGTCGGCATCCACGAGACAGGTGTCGCGAAGGTCGAGGACTGGCTCGGCATCGAGAACCTCTACGAGTCGGTGAACACCCCGCTCGTCGGTTACCTCAACAACGCGATCAAGGCCAAGGAACTCTTCAAGAACGACAAGGACTACGTCGTCATCGACGGCGAAGTCATGATCGTCGACGAGCACACCGGCCGTATCCTCGCGGGCCGCCGCTACAACGAGGGCATGCACCAGGCCATCGAGGCGAAGGAAGGGGTGGACATCAAGGACGAGAACCAGACCCTCGCCACGATCACCCTGCAGAACTTCTTCCGCCTGTACTCGAAGCTGTCGGGCATGACCGGTACGGCCATGACCGAGGCCGCCGAGTTCCACCAGATCTACAAGCTCGGTGTCGTCCCGATCCCGACCAACCGCGACATGGTCCGCAAGGACCAGGCGGACCTGATCTACCGCACCGAGGTCGCGAAGTTCGCCGCCGTCGTCGACGACATCGCGGAGAAGCACGAGAAGGGCCAGCCGATCCTCGTCGGTACGACGTCGGTCGAGAAGTCCGAGTACCTCTCGCAGCAGCTCTCCAAGCGCGGCATCCCGCACGAGGTGCTGAACGCGAAGCAGCACGACCGCGAGGCCACGATCGTCGCCCAGGCGGGCCGTCGCGGCGCCGTCACGGTCGCCACGAACATGGCCGGCCGTGGTACCGACATCAAGCTCGGCGGCAACCCGGACGACCTCGCCGAGGCCGAGCTGCGCCAGCGCGGCCTGGACCCGGAGGAGCACATCGAGGAGTGGGCGCACGCCCTTCCCGAGGCGCTCACGCGGGCCGAGGCGGCCGTGAAGGCGGAGTTCGAGGAGGTCAAGGAGCTCGGCGGCCTGTA
This sequence comes from Streptomyces sp. NPDC002886, assembly GCF_042888445.1. Taxonomy (NCBI): domain Bacteria; kingdom Bacillati; phylum Actinomycetota; class Actinomycetes; order Kitasatosporales; family Streptomycetaceae; genus Streptomyces; species Streptomyces sp. NPDC002886. The sequence goes on along the minus strand of NZ_JBIAPV010000002.1, from coordinate 1,321,532 downwards.
CGTGCTGGGCACCGAGCGCCACGAGTCGCGCCGCATCGACAACCAGCTGCGCGGCCGCTCCGGCCGACAGGGCGACCCGGGCGAGTCCCGCTTCTACCTGTCGCTCGGCGACGACCTGATGCGGCTGTTCAAGGCGCAGATGGTCGAGCGCGTCATGTCGATGGCCAACGTGCCGGACGACGTGCCGATCGAGAACAAGATGGTCACGCGGGCCATCGCTTCGGCCCAGTCGCAGGTCGAGACCCAGAACTTCGAGACGCGCAAGAACGTCCTGAAGTACGACGAGGTCCTCAACAACCAGCGCACGGTCATCTACAAGGAGCGCCGCCGCGTCCTGGAGGGCGAGGACCTCCAGGACCAGATCCGTCACATGATGGACGACACCATCGACGCGTACATCACGGCCGAGACGGTCGAGGGGTTCGCGGAGGAGTGGGACCTGGACCGGCTGTGGAACGCCTTCCGGCAGCTCTACCCGATCAAGGTCACGGTGGAGGAGCTGGAGGACGCCGCGGGCGACCGCGCCGGCATCACCGCCGAGTTCATCGCGGAGTCCGTCAAGGACGACATTCACGAGCAGTACGAGGCCCGCGAGGCCACGCTCGGCTCCGACATCATGCGCGAGCTGGAGCGGCGCGTGGTGCTGTCGGTGCTGGACCGCAAGTGGCGCGAGCACCTGTACGAGATGGACTACCTGCAGGAGGGCATCGGCCTGCGGGCGATGGCCCAGAAGGACCCGCTGGTCGAGTACCAGCGCGAGGGCTTCGACATGTTCAACGCCATGCAGGAGGGCATCAAGGAGGAGTCCGTCGGCTACCTGTTCAACCTGGAGGTCCAGGTCGAGCAGCAGGTCGAGGAGGTCCTGGTGTCGGACTCCGGTCCGTCGCTGACCAAGCCGGAGATCCGGGCGAAGGGTCTGGACGCCCCGCAGCGGCCGGACCGCCTGCACTTCTCCGCGCCCACCGTGGACGGTGAGGGCGGCGTCGTCGAGGGTGACTTCGAATCGGATTCCGGTGACGACGCCGATTCCGGGATGACGCGCGCGGAGCGCCGCAAGGCCGCGAAGGCCACGGGCGGCCGTCGCCGCAAGAAGTAACCCGCGGGCTGCTCGCGGGATGGCCGCCGGGGCCGGACACCACGCTGTGCGTGGGGTCCGGCCCCGGCGGCGTTGTTGTGTGTGCGTGTGCGCGGGGTCACGGGCGGGGGCCTTGGAGTTCCACGGCGGCGCAGCGCCAGCGCAGGTCGGGGCCCTGTTCCAGGCGGAAGGCCAGCGCGGTGAGGCGCTCGCCCGTCGCGATGCGGGCGAAGGCCTCGATGACCCCCGGGCCGGGGGTGAAGCGGCCGCATCCGTGGAGGACGGGGCTGAGCCGGCGGGCGTCGTACGCGCGCTCCTGCGGGGGGTCGGCGGGGGCGAGGGTGATCAGCTGGTCGTAGGCCGGGCCGATGGTGTGGCCGATCAGGGAGTGCACGGGGCGGCGTCCGCTGAGGACGGCGAGCAGCCGTTCGGCGAACCAGTGGTGCGGGCCGCTGCCGCGGTGGACGGTGGTGGGCGGTCGGCGCCGGTCGTGGCGGCCGGGCCGCGCGGTGCGGGGGCCGGTCCCGGCCGGCCGGTCGGAGCCCCGGCCGGGACCGGTGCCGGCGCCGCCCCCGGCAGCGGTGCGGGGGCCGCCGCTCCCGGGGCGCCGGGCGGGCCCGGTCCCGGTCCCGGTGGGCGGGGTCGTTTCGGCGCTGCGGTTCGGCCGCGCGGTCTTGGGTCCGGTGCTCCCGGTGGGCCCGGGGGCGCGGGGGATACCGGTGGGCACGGGCACGCGGAGGTTTCCGGTGGGCTCCATGGCGGTGGTTCCGGGGGTGGTTCCCGTGGTGCGGGGTGTGCTGGTGGTCATGGCGGTCGTCCCCGGGGTCGGGCCCGGCGTGGTACCGGGCGGTAACTTGGTAGGGGACTTCTACGGGGCCGCGAACACGCTCCGCAACGACGCCGCGGGGGTGCCCCGCCTCCGGCCCGCCTTCACCTATCCGGGTCGGTCCCCGGCCGCCCCCGGGCCCGGCCCCCGGTTCCGCGGGGCGGAAGGTGGACGCCGCACGGCCCCGGCGCCGCACCCCGAAGGGGGACGCGGGCCGTCACCGGACGGAGTCCGGTGTGGTCCGGCGGAGTCGCGGAGGGCCCTGGGGCCGATGCGTGTGAGGGGGGGGCGGCGGGGGATGCGGGGCGGGTCCCGGTCGTATCCTGGGGGCGTTTCCGACTACCGAAAGCAGCCGGCCATGCGCGTGTACGTCCCCCTGACCCTGCCCGGGCTCGCCGAGGCGCACCAGGCGGGTGAGCTGGGCCCGGCTCCGCTGACGGCGTACGCCGTCACGCCCGGGCTGCGCGAGTGGTTCGTGTCGGACGACATCGAGGAGCTGGAGTACGCCGCCCTGACCCGGGCCGCCGCCGCCTCGCTGCGGATGATCGCCGAGGACGGGGCCGCGCCCCGCAAGCGGGTCGTGGTGGCCGTCGACGTGGACGACAAGGCCGCCACCGCCGTCCCCGGCACCGACGAGGCCGCGCTCGGCCAGGTGGCGCTCGCCGGGGCCGTACGGCTCTCCGTGGCGGCCGCGGTGCACGTGGACGCCGAAGAGGCCCTGGAGGACGTGAGCGCCGCCGTGGCGGCCGTCGCGGCCGCGGACGGGGGCGACGAGGCCGCGCGCTCCACCGTGGACGATGCCGAGGAGCACGAGCTGCTGTGGTTCGGGGTCCAGGAGATTCCGGGGCTGCTGAAGTGAGCGCCGCACCCCGGAACCCCGCACCCGAGGCCCCCGCACCCGAGGCCCCCGCAGCCGTGGTCCCGACGCCCGAGGGCCCCGCGCTCGCGGTGCCGGCCCGGGCTGCCGCCGTGCCCGCGGCCACCGCGTCCGCGCGCCCGGCAGCCCCGGGCCCGGCGTCCGCGGCCCCGCACATCGTCTGGGACTGGAACGGCACGCTGCTCCACGACATCGACGCCGTGATAGCCGCCACCAACGCCTCCTTCGCCGAGCTCGGCCTCGCTCCGATCACCCTGGAGCGGTACCGCGAGCTGTACGTCGTACCGGTGCCGAAGTTCTACGAGCGCCTCATGGGCCGGCTCCCCACGGACGCCGAGTGGCTGGTCATGGACGAGGCCTTCCACCGCCACTACTGGGCGGCCGCCGAGGACGCCGGGCTCGCCGAGGGGGCCCGCGAGCTCCTGCGGGACTGGCAGGAGGGCGGGCTCACGCAGTCCCTGCTGTCCCTCGCGCCCCACGACAAGCTCGTGCCGCTCGTCCGGGCGCACGGGATCGACACGCACTTCCTGCGCGTCGACGGCCGTACCGGGCCCTCCCACACCACCAAGGCGGGACACCTCGTACGTCACTTGGCGGCTCTGGACGGGACGGGAGTGACGGCCGGGCGTACGGTCCTCATCGGAGACGCCGTGGACGACGCGCTGGCCGCCGCGCACGTGGGCGCGCGGGCCGTGCTCTATACGGGCGGTTCGCACAGCCGGGGCAGTCTGGAATCAGCCGGTGTCCCCGTCGTGGACAGCCTGGCGGAGGCCGTCCGCACTGCTCGCGAGCTGGCCGGATAGCGACCGGCGCATGAGCGGAGAGCGACCGCGCACCGGTCTGGCACGCCCGGCCGGGCCGGGCCCTGTCCAGAGTGTCAAAGTTACCCCCCCTCTTTTGTACACATACAGCTCATGACGAGCCGGGGGTGGAGCGAGATAGCCTGGTACCCGTGATCAGCGCGATAGTTCTCGGAGGCACTGAAGCCTCCGCCCGGCGCCCGGCGCACATACGTGCCCGGGCCGTCGCTGATCTCCGCCCCCGGGACGTCCAGCCGATCTTGGCCGATTTCCTCCCGGTGGGCTCTCTCGACGGCATAGCGTCGATCCCGGACGGACAACGAATCCCCGCCTCGCGGTGCTATGCCATTCCTTCCTTCACCTACGTCACGCAATGGCGCGCGACAGGAGCCAGAGGACATGCAGACCAAGCTGGACGAAGCAAAGGCCGAGCTGCTCGCGCGGGCGGCACGGGTAGCTGAGAACAGCCCGGCCGGGGGGCTACTTCCGACTGGGTCCGAACCGGGGGAGCGTCCCGACCGGGACACGACCCTCGCCTACCTCCAGCGGTACTACCTGCACACGGCCCCGGAGGACCTGCTCGACCGGGACCCGGTGGACGTGTTCGGGGCCGCGCTCTCGCACTACCGGCTCGCGGAGAAGCGTCCGCAGGGCAAGGCGAACGTGCGGGTGCACACGCCCACGGTGGAGGAGAACGGCTGGACCTCCAGCCACTCCGTCGTCGAGGTGGTCACCGACGACATGCCCTTCCTCGTGGACTCGGTGACGAACGAGCTGTCCCGCCACGGGCGCGGCATCCACGTCGTGATCCACCCGCAGGTCGTCGTCCGCCGCGACGTCACCGGCAAGCTGATCGAGATCCTCGGCCCCGACTGCGACGCGCACGGTCCCCGCACCGCGCGCCCCCACGACTCGCTCGTCGAGTCCTGGATCCACGTCGAGATCGACCGCGAGACCGACAAGGCCGACCTCAAGCAGATCACCGCCGATCTGCAGCGCGTCCTGTCCGACGTGCGCGAGTCCGTCGAGGACTGGGAGAAGATGCGCGACGCGGCGCTGCGCATCGCGCAGGAGCTGCCCGAGGAGCCGACCGCCCCGGACCTGCGCGAGTACGAGCTCGAAGAGGCCCGCGAGCTGCTGCGCTGGCTCGCCGACGACCACTTCACCTTCCTCGGCTACCGCGAGTACAACCTCGTCGACGGCGACTCCCTGTCCGCCGTGCCCGGCACCGGCCTCGGCATCCTGCGCTCCGACCCGCTGCACCTCGGCCAGGACGAGGCGCACCCCGTCTCCCCGTCCTTCAACCGGCTGCCGGCCGACGCCCGCGCCAAGGCCCGCGAGCACCGCCTGCTGGTGCTGACCAAGGCCAACAGCCGCTCCACCGTCCACCGCCCGTCGTACCTCGACTACGTCGGCGTGAAGAAGTTCGACGCCGAGGGCAACGTCGTCGGCGAGCGCCGCTTCCTCGGCCTGTTCTCCTCCGCCGCGTACACCGAGTCGGTCCGCCGGGTCCCGGTCATCCGCCGCAAGGTCGCCGAGGTCCTGGAAGGCGCGGGCTTCGCCCCGTCCAGCCACGACGGCCGCGACCTGCTCCAGATCCTGGAGACGTACCCGCGCGACGAGCTGTTCCAGACCCCGGTCGACCAGCTCCAGGCCATCGCCACCTCCGTGCTCTACCTCCAGGAGCGCCGCCGGCTGCGGCTGTACCTGCGCCAGGACGAGTACGGGCGCTACTACTCCGCGCTGGTCTACCTCCCGCGCGACCGCTACACCACCGGCGTGCGGCTGCGGCTGATCGCGATCCTGCAGGAGGAGCTCGACGGCATCAGCGTCGACTTCACCGCCTGGAACACCGAGTCGATCCTCTCCCGCATCCACTTCGTCGTCCGCGTCCCGCAGGGCACCGAGCTGCCCGTGCTGACCGACGCCGACGTCGAGCGGATCGAGGGCCGCCTGGTGGAGGCCGCCCGCTCCTGGGCCGACGGCTTCGGCGAGGCGCTCGTCGCGGAGCTGGGCGAGGAGCGCGCCGCCGAGCTGCTGCGCAAGTACTCCAACTCCTTCCCCGAGGGCTACAAGGCCGACCACTCGCCGCGCTCGGCCGTGGCGGACCTGTGCCACCTGGAGCGGCTGAACGCCAGCGACCGCGAGTTCGCGCTGTCGCTGTACGAGCCGGTCGGCGCGGGCCCCGGCGAACGCCGGTTCAAGATCTACCGCACGGGCGAGCAGGTCTCGCTCTCCGCGGTCCTGCCGGTCCTGCAGCGCCTGGGCGTCGAGGTCACCGACGAGCGGCCGTACGAGCTGCGCTGCACCGACCGCACCAACGCGTGGATCTACGACTTCGGTCTGCGGATGCCGCTCCCCAGCGGTGGCGCGGACGCCGCCGGGAACGCGAACTACCTCGGCGACGACGCCCGCGAGCGGTTCCAGGACGCCTTCTCCGCGGTCTGGCGGGGCGACGCCGAGAACGACAACTTCAACACCCTGGTGCTGGGCGCCGGACTGACCTGGCGCCAGGCCGTGGTCCTGCGCGCGTACGCCAAGTACCTGCGCCAGGCCGGTGCCACCTTCAGCCAGGACTACATGGAGGACACCCTCCGCAACAACGTCCACACCACCCGGCTGCTGGTCTCCCTCTTCGAGGCCCGGATGTCGCCCGGCCGCCAGTCCGCGGGCACCGAGCTCGTCGACGCGATGCTGGAGGAGCTGGACGGGGCCCTGGACCAGGTCGCCTCGCTGGACGAGGACCGCATCCTGCGCTCCTTCCTCACCCTCATCAAGGCGACGCTGCGGACGAACTTCTTCCAGCTCAACTCCGCGGGCGAGCAGCACTCCTACGTGTCGATGAAGTTCGACCCGCAGGCCATCCCCGATCTGCCGGCGCCGCGTCCGGCCTTCGAGATCTGGGTCTACTCCCCGCGCGTCGAGGGCGTCCACCTGCGCTTCGGCAAGGTCGCCCGCGGCGGCCTGCGCTGGTCCGACCGCCGCGAGGACTTCCGTACGGAGATCCTCGGCCTGGTCAAGGCGCAGATGGTCAAGAACACCGTCATCGTGCCCGTCGGCGCCAAGGGCGGCTTCGTCGCCAAGAACCTCCCCGACCCGTCGGTGGACCGCGACGCCTGGCTCGCCGAGGGCATCGCCTCGTACAAGATCTTCATCTCGGCGCTGCTCGACATCACCGACAACATGGTCGGCGGCGAGGTCGTGCGGCCCAAGGGCGTGGTCCGCCACGACGAGGACGACACCTACCTCGTCGTCGCCGCCGACAAGGGCACCGCGACCTTCTCCGACATCGCCAACGGGGTCGCGGAGTCCTACGGGTTCTGGCTCGGCGACGCCTTCGCCTCCGGCGGCTCGGCCGGCTACGACCACAAGGGCATGGGCATCACCGCCCGCGGCGCCTGGGAGTCCGTCAAGCGGCACTTCCGCGAGCTCGGGCACGATACCCAGACGCAGGACTTCACGGTCGTCGGCGTCGGCGACATGTCCGGTGACGTCTTCGGCAACGGCATGCTGCTCTCCGAGCACATCCGCCTGGTGGCGGCCTTCGATCACCGGCACATCTTCATCGACCCGAACCCGGACGCGGCGACCTCCTACGCCGAGCGCCGGCGCCTGTTCGAGCTGCCGCGCTCCTCGTGGGCGGACTACGACAGCTCCCTGCTGTCCGCCGGCGGCGGGATCCACCCGCGCAGCGCGAAGGCCATCCCGGTCAACGCGCAGGTCCGCGAGGCCCTCGGCATCGAGGCGGGCGTCACGAAGATGACCCCGGCCGACCTGATGAAGGCGATCCTCCACTCCCCGGTGGACCTGCTGTGGAACGGCGGCATCGGTACGTACGTCAAGGCGACGGCCGAGACGCACGCGGACGTCGGCGACAAGGCCAACGACGCGATCCGCGTCGACGGCGCCGACGTGCGGGCCAGGGTCATCGGCGAGGGCGGCAACCTGGGCCTGACCCAGCTCGGCCGCATCGAGTTCGCCCGTATCGGCGCGGGCGGCGAGGGCGGCAAGGTCAACACCGACGCCATCGACAACAGTGCGGGCGTGGACACCTCCGACCACGAGGTGAACATCAAGATCCTGCTGAACTCGGTGGTCGCCGACGGGGACCTGACCGTCAAGCAGCGCAACAAGTTCCTCGCCGAGATGACCGACGAGGTCGGCCGGCTGGTGCTGCGCAACAACTACGCGCAGAACGTGGCGCTGGCCAACGGCGCCGCCCAGGCCCCCAGCCTGCTCCACGCCCAGCAGCGCTTCATGCGCCGCCTGGGCCGTGAGGGCCTGCTCAACCGGGAGCTGGAGTTCCTGCCCAACGACCGGCAGATCCGCGAGCTGCTGAACAACGGCAAGGGCCTGACCCAGCCGGAGCTGGCCGTCCTGTTCGCCTACACCAAGATCACGGTGGCGGACGAGCTCATCCACACCGAGCTGCCGGACGACCCGTACCTGGCCCGCCTGCTGCACGCCTACTTCCCGGGCGCGCTGCTCGCGAAGTTCCCCGAGCAGGTCGACGGGCACGCGCTGCGCCGCGAGATCATCACCACGGTGCTGGTCAACGACACCGTCAACAGCGGTGGCTCGACCTTCCTGCACCGCCTGCGCGAGGAGACCGGAGCCTCCCTGGAGGAGATCGTCCGGGCGCAGCTCGCGGCCCGCGAGATCTTCGGCCTGGCCGAGGTGTGGGACAGGGTCGAGGCCCTCGACAACGAGGTCGCCGCCGACGTCCAGACCCGGATCCGGCTGCACTCGCGGCGCCTGGTCGAGCGCGGTACGCGCTGGCTGCTGAACAACCGGCCGCAGCCGCTCCAGATCACCGAGACCATCGAGCTCTTCACCGAGCGGGTGGAGCGGGTCTGGTCGGACCTGCCGAAGCTGGTGCGCGGCGCGGACCTGGAGTGGTACGAGGCGGTCATGGCCGAGCTGATCGGCGAGGGCGTCCCGGAGGAACTGGCGGCCAAGGTGGCCGGGTTCTCCTCCGCCTTCCCGACGCTGGACATCGTCGCCATCGCGGACCGCACGGGTGTCGAGCCGCTGGCCGTCGCCGAGGTGTACTACGACCTCGCCGACCGGCTGGACATCACCCAGCTGATGGACCGGATCATCGAGCTGCCGCGGGCCGACCGCTGGCAGTCGATGGCCCGCGCGTCCATCCGCGAGGACCTGTTCTCGGCGCACGCGGCGCTGACCGCGGACGTGCTGGCGGTCGGGAACGGCACTTCGACTCCCGAGGAGCGCTTCAAGGCGTGGGAGGAGAAGAACGCGGCGATCATCGGGCGTGCGCGGACGACCCTGGACGAGATCCAGGGGTCGGACGACTTCGATCTGGCGAACCTGTCCGTCGCCATGCGGACGATGCGCTCGCTGCTGAGGGCGCACGCGTAGCCCTGACGGGCAGCGGTACGCGTACGCGTACGGGCCGGGCCCGGGACCCTCTGGGGGTTCCGGGCCCGGCCCGCGTTCGTGGTGCCTGGTGGTCAGCGCTTCTTGGTGAACGCCTCGTACGCGTCGCATACCTCGTCGGAGGGGCCGTCCATGCGCAGGACGCCCGATTCGAGCCAGATCGCGCGGTCGCAGGTCTCGCGGACCGTGCCGATGCCGTGGCTGACGAGGAAGACGGTGCCGGCGTGTTCGCGGAGTTCTTCGATGCGGGCCTGGCTGCGGCGCTGGAAGGCGGCGTCGCCGGTGGCCAGGGCCTCGTCGATCATCAGGACGTCGTGGTCCTTGGCGGCGGCGATGGAGAACCGCAGCCGGGCGCCCATGCCGGAGGAGTAGGTGCGCATGGGCAGGTTGATGAAGTCGCCCTTCTCGTTGATGCCCGAGAAGTCGACGATCTCCTGGTAGCGCTGGCGGATCTGCTGCTTGGTCATCCCCATGGCGAGGCCGCCGAGGACCACGTTGCGCTCGCCGGTCAGGTCGTTCATCAGGGCGGCGTTCACGCCGAGCAGCGACGGCTGGCCGTGCGAGAAGATCCGGCCGCGCGCGACCGGCTGGAGGCCGGCGATGGCGGACAGCAGCGTGGACTTGCCCGAGCCGTTGGTGCCGATCAGGCCGATGGCCTCGCCCTTGTACGCGGTGAAGCTGACGCCCTTGACGGCGTGCACCTCGCGGATGCCGGGGGCGGGCTTGCGGGAGAAGATCCGGCTCAGGGCCGCGGTCGCGCCGCCCTTGCGGCCGCCCGAGCCCTGGACCTTGTAGATCACGTGGACGTCGTCGGCGATGACGGTCGGGGTGCGGGTCTCGGGTGCGGGTGCGCGTGTGGGCGCGGGTGTGGGTGCGTGTGCGGTCTTAGCCACGGCCGTACTCCTCCTCTGCCTTCCAGAAGAAAACGAACCCGCCGATGCCGGCGAGCAGGGCCCAGCCCAGGGCGACCAGCCAGACGTGCGGCGGGAGCTGGCTCGCCTTGTACGAGTCGATGAGCGCGAAGCGCATCAGGTCGATGAAGACGGCGGCGGGGTTCAGCTTGAGGGCCATCGAGACCCAGGTCGGCAGGTGGTCCGACTTCAGCATCGCGTCGATCGACCACATGACGCCCGAGCCGTACATCCAGGTCCGCAGGATGAACGGCATCAGCTGGCTGATGTCGGGGCTCTTCGCGCCGATCCGCGCCATGAACATGGCGCAGCCGGCGCAGAAGACGGCCATGAGGACCAGGGTGGGCGCGGCGAGCAGCCAGCTCAGGTCCGGGGTCTGGCCGTAGATGAGCAGCAGGATGACCAGCGCGCCCATGGTGATCATGAGCTGCTGGAAGAGCTGGACGACGGTGGACAGCGGCAGCGAGGCGCGCGGGAAGTGCAGGGCGCGGACCAGGCCCAGGTTGGCCTGGACGGCGCGCGTGGAGGCGTTGAAGCAGCTTCCGATGAAGTCCCAGACGAAGACGCCCGTGATCAGGAACGCGATGTAGTCCGGTACGGCCTTCTGGGCGTGCATCACGACGCCGAAGATGAAGTAGTAGACGGCCGCGTTGAGCAGCGGGGTCATCAGGTGCCAGACCTGGCCGAGGCTGGCCTGGCTGTACTGGGCGTGCATCCGGGCGGTGGCGTACGCGGTCACGAAGTGACGCCGGCCCCAGAGCTGCGCGATGTAGCGGGGGAGGCTGGGGCGGGCTCCGCTGAGGGTCAGGTCGTGGGCCGCCGCCAGCTCGGCGACGGGGTCCGGAGCCTGGGTCCTGTCCTTGTCCTTGCCCTTGCCCGTGGTGCGGCCCTTGCGGTGCGAGGGGGCGGGCGGTGGCGCGGTGGTCACTGTCACGAGGGTCGCTTTCGACGGGGGCGGGGCGTCGGGCGATCGGTGGGACGGGTCCGTATCGATGGGACGGGTCCGTATCGTCGCTACGGTGAGGTTAGGTCGTGCATCGTCGAAACGCAACCGTATCGTCGTCGCGGGTTATGCTCTGCTTATGACGCCTGAGCCCCCTGCCGCCACCGCTCCCTCCGCCGCCCGCAGAGCCCCCGCGGGGGCCGCCGTCCTCCGCGAGGACGTGACCGAGGCGATCCGGACGGCCGTCGTGGAGGAGCTGGCGACGGTCGGGTTCGCGCGGATGTCGATCGAGGGCATCGCGCGGCGGGCGGGCGTCGGGAAGACGGCCGTGTACCGCCGGTGGAAGTCGAAGCTGCACTTGGTGCTCGACCTGGTGGGCGCCTTCGCCACGGACGGCCTGCCGGTGCCGTCGACGGGGTCCCTCTACGGGGACGTACGGGCGCTGCTGGAGGTGATGTCACACGTGCTGCGGCATCCGGTGGCCTCGGCGGTGATCCCCGACCTACTGGTGGAGGCGGCGCGGAACCCGGAGATCGCGGACGCGGTGCGGGGCGCGCTGCTGGAGGGGCAGCGGCGGATGGCGGAGGGGATCATCTCCGAGGCGGTCTCGCGGGGCGAGCTGCCCGTGGGGGTTGACGCGGGGAGGGCGCTCGATCTGGCGATCGGGCCGTTGTACTGGCGGCAGGTGGTCGTACGGGACGCGGTGTCGCGGGGCTACCTGGACGACCTCGCGCGGTCCGTCGTGGCCGGGCTCACGGCCGGGCCGGCCGCCTGAGGGCATGCGCTGCGCGCGGGCCCGTCCCTCTGCGCCCCGGGTGCGGCTGGGCTGCCCTGCGGGGCGAAGTCCCCTACCCGCCCTTCCATCGTTCCCCGGGCTGGGCCCGGACCCCTCCTGGGGCTCCGCCCCGGACCCCGGTCCTCAAGCGCCGGACGGGCTGAAGGGCAGGGGTACCGGGCTGCGCCCGGACCGCTCCTGGGGCTCCGCCCCAGACCGGTCCTCAAGTGCCGGACGGCTGAAAGCGGCTGCGAAGGACTACGGCCAGCGGCCCGTGGTCAGGTGGGCCAGGGTGGGTTCCGGGGTGGCGGAGGGGGCCGCCGGGGTGGGGCGGCGGTCTTCCAGGGGGGTGATGGGGGCGGTCGGCTGGCTCAGGAAGACGCGGCGGACCACGCGTTCCGCCGCCTGGCCGTCGTCGTGCGTGCAGAACCGGGTCCGGAAGGACGCGCGGAGCTGCGCCGAGCGGGAGCCCTGCCAGTGGCCGGTCGCGAAGATGTCCACCAGCTCGTCCTCCGTGCGGGCGATCGCTCCCGGGGGGAAGGCCCGCAGGTCGAAGTACGTGCCGCGGGAGGCCTCGTACGCCTCCCAGTCGTCCGCGTGGATGACGATCGGGCGGTCCAGGGACGCGTAGTCGAACATCAGGGACGAGTAGTCCGTCACCAACGCGTCCGAGGCCAGGCAGAGTTCCTCGACGGAGGGGTGCGAGGAGACGTCGAGGAGGCGCGGGTGGGGGTCGGGGGCGGGTGAGCCCGCGTACGTGAGGTGGGTGCGGGTCAGGATCGTGTAGCGCGGGCCCAGGTCGCGCAGGATGCGGTCGAAGTCCGGCTGCGCGGGGCGGCTGCGGCGGTAGTCGCGGTGGGTCGGCGCGTACAGGATCGCCGTGGAGCCCGGCGGGATGCCGAGGCGTTCGCGCAGTTCCAGGACCTCCGCCTGGGTGGCCCGGTGGAACACGTCGTTGCGGGGGTAGCCGTACTCGAGCGTCGTGTAGGAGGACGGGACCGCCTTCTCCCAGACCAGGGTGGAGTGGCGGTTGGAGGAGAGCAGGTAGTCCCACTGGTCCGCGCCGCGCAGCAGCCCCGCGAAGTCCGTCGTGGGGGTGGCCGCCGGGCGGTCCTGGAGGTCGAGGCCGACGCGCTTGAGCGGGGTGCCGTGCTGGGTCTGGAGGAGGATCTGGCCCGGGCGCTTGACGAGGGTGCGGTCGAAGTTGACGTTCGTGACGAGGTACGTGGCGCGGGCCAGGGCCGTCCAGTACGCCGCCGAGCCCGGGCGGAGCGGGGTGGTGCCGCGGGGCACGGTCGAGGCGTGCGCCGGGTCGCAGATCCACGCCGTCCGCATGCGCGGGGCGAGTTCGCGCAGCTTGGCCTCGATCGCCGCCGGGTTGCAGGCGTAACCCCCGTGCCAGTACGCGGAGAAGACCGCCAGCTCCGGCCGGAGCGGGAGCATGCGCTGGGCGCGGTAGTGCAGGCGCAGGGCGGTTTCGCCGAGGCCCCGGCCCAGGGTGATCCCGGCGCGGCCCGCCGCGAGCGAGGCCGAGCGGAGCACGGACAGGACGCGGTACGCGCGCCTGGTGCCCAGCCGCATCAGGAGGTGGCGGGTGCGGTCCGTCCGGCTCAGGGACAGCGGCCGGGGGCCCGGCACCCGGTAGCGGCGCAGCAGGGCCGAGGCCCGGGCGAAGAACTCGGCCCGGGCGGCGCGCGGGAGCCGGCGCGGGTCGGCGTACAGGGCGCAGAAGTGCTCGGCCATCCGCCGGTGCACGGCGGGCCGCCAGCGCTCCAGCTCGGGGCGGGTGGCGAGGTAGCCGAAGACGCGGTCGTACTGGTCGAAGACGTCCAGGTGGCGTCGGGTGGACGTGGTCAGGATCGAGCCCGTGCGGCGCTGGCGGTAGTGCACGCAGACCCGGTCGAGGACGGCGACCGACTCCGCCGCCAGGAGCGCCGGGTAGGTCCAGGGGGTGTCCTCGTAGAAGCCGGGCGGGAAGGAGAGGCCCTCGCGCTCCACGTACTCGCGGCGGTAGGCCTTGTTCCACACGACCATCAGCATGCCGAGGAGGGCGGGGCGGTCGGCGAGGCGGAAGCTGGCCGGGCCCTCCTCGGAGAGGCGGTAGGACTGGCTGTTGCGGACCAGTTCACCGGTCCAGTAGGTGCGCGCGTAGTCGTAGACGAGCACGTCCGGGGAGCCGGTGGCCTTCAGCCGGTCGGTGACGGCCTGGAGGGCGCCGGGGGCCAGGGTGTCGTCGCCGTCGAGGAAGAGGACGTAGTCGCCGGTGGCCCGGGACAGGCCCGCGTTGCGGGCCGGTCCCAGGCCGAGGTTGTGCGCCAGGTGCACGGCGGTGACCCGGGGGTCCCGGGCCGCGTAGTCGTCAATGATCGAACCGCAGGCGTCCGGGGAGGCGTCGTCGACCGCGATCAGTTCGAGATCCGGGTACGACTGGGTCAGGACCGAGTCCAGACTCTCCTGGAGGTACGCCTGGACCTTGTACGCGGGCACGATGACGCTGAACCGGGGCACGGCACATCCAGGGGTCGGCGCGGACATATGGCCCAGGAACCCCCGGCGTGGTGATCGGGTTACGCAGGGTGCGGCATTCGGGTTACGGAGCGTCAACCACGCACGTCAACACCGTGATCCACACCGCTCTACTTGATCGCTCCCGCCATCACCCCCGAGACGAACTGCCGCTGGAAGGCGAAGAAGACGACGAGCGGCACCACCATCGACAGGAAGGCGCCGGGCGCCAGCACGTCGATGTTGTTCCCGAACTGCCGTACCTGCTGCTGGAGCGCGACCGTGACGGGCGGGTGCGCCGAGTCCGCGAAGACCAGGGCGACCAGCATGTCGTTCCACACCCACAGGAACTGGAAGATGCCGAGCGAGGCGATCGCCGGACCGCCCAGCGGCAGCACCACCCGTGCGAACAGCCGCAGTTCGCCCGCCCCGTCGAGCCGGGCCGCCTCCAGCAGCTCGCGCGGGATCTCCGCGAAGAAGTTGCGCAGCAGGAACACGGCGAACGGCAGCCCGAAGGCGGTGTGGAAGAGGACCACGCCCGCCGTTGTCTCGAACAGGCCGATGGAGCCGAAGAGTTCGGAGACCGGGATCAGCGCCACCTGGACGGGGACGACGAGCAGCGCGACCACGAGCAGGAACAGCCAGTCGCGGCCGGGGAACTCCAGCCAGGCGAAGGCGTATCCGGCGAAGGAGCCCAGCGCCAGGACGAGCAGGGTCGCCGGGATCGCGATGGCCGCCGTGTCGATCAGCGAGCCCGTGACGGTCTCGTTGGCCAGCAGCCGCTCGTAGTTGCCGGCCGTCAGCCGGGAGGGCGCCGTCAGCGCCCGCCACCAGCCGCCGTCGTTCAGCGCGGTGGGCGAGAGGAAGGAGGAGACCAGCAGTCCGAGCGTGGGCAGCAGCCAGAACAGACCCGCGAGGACCAGGAAGACGCGCAGCGCCCCGCCGGCGGCCCGGGCGGCCAGGGACCGCGCGGAGGCGGCCGCGGTCGGGGACGGCGTACGGGACCGTGTGCGCGGCGGTGTGCTCATCGGCGGGCCTCCCGGCGCATCCGGCGGATGTTGTAGGCCATGACGGGAGCCACCAGCACCAGCAGCAGCACCGCGATGGCGCTGCCCAGCCCCGGATCGGCGTCCGTGCCGAAGGAGGTCCGGTACAGCTGGAGCGCCAGGACGTTCGCGTCGTCCTGCACCGCGCCCGGCGCGATCACGAAGACCAGGTCGAAGACCTTCATCACGTTGATGACGAGGGTCACCAGCACGACGGCCAGGACGGGCGCCAGCAGCGGCACCGTGATCCGCCGCAGCACCTGCCACTCGCTCGCCCCGTCCACCCGCGCCGCCTCCAGCAGCTCGCGCGGTACGGCGGCCAGCCCGGCCCCGATCAGCACCATCGCGAACCCGGCCCACATCCACACGTAGGCCCCGATCACCGCCGGGGTCACCAGGGTCGGGCCGAGCCACTCGACGCCCGCGTACGCCTCCCGGAAGTTCGAGGCGGGCAGCCGCAGCAGCGCGCCGTCCGCGGCGGCGGACAGGGTGAAGGTGCCGTCGGCCCGGGTCCGCGCCGAGTCGACCACCCGGCCGTCCTTGACCGCCTCGACGCGCAGCCCCGACAGTGCGGACTCGGTGGGGTCGACGGTGTTCGTCGTACCGCCCCCGCCCCGGGTGAAGTCCTGCCAGGCGGTGCCGGTGACCTTCCCGGGCTCCCCGGCGGCCGGCCGCGCCGTCCCCGTCCCCGGGGGAAGGGCGTCGGGCGCGATGCCGACCAGCGGGAGCGGCGCGGGCACGCCCGCCCGTACCGGATCGCGGGTCACGTACGCGCCCCCGTCGGCCGGGACCAGCGGCGAATCCCGGCCGGGGCGGGCCTTGGGGAAGGCGGAGGACTCGGCGAAGGTGTCGTGGACGCCGACCCAGACGGCGTTGGCGACGCCCCGGTCGGGGTCGGCGTCGTAGACGAGCCGGAAGATGATGCCCGCCGCGAGCATCGAAATGGCCATCGGCATGAAGACGATCAGCTTGAACGCCGTTCCCCAGCGCACCCGTTCGGTCAGCACGGCGAAGAGCAGACCGAGCGCGGTGGCGCTGACCGGGGCCAGCACCACCCAGAGCGCCGTATTGCCCAGCGCGGTGCGGATCGTGTCGTCGCGCAGGATCTCCCCGTAGTTCCCGGCGCCCACGAACTCCTCGCCGGAGCGGTCGAAGAAGCTGCGGTACAGCGAGTAGCCGATGGGGTGCACGACGAGCGCGCCGAGCAGGACGAGGGAGGGCAGGAGGAACGCCGCGGCCGTCAGCCGGCGGCGCCGGGTCTCCCTGTTCTTGGGGGAGCTGGTGGGCGGGGCGGTTGGTTCGGTGGGGGAGGCGGGCGATCCCGTGGGGGAGGCTGCGGCGGGCACGGGGTCAGTTCCCGTAGGCCTTGGCCGCGTCCGCCTCCAGCCTCGCCTGGGTTCCCGCCACGTCGGCCGGGTTCGCCAGGAAGTCCTGGAGCGCCTTCCACTCGCCCGCGCCCGGCGTGCCGCCGAAGGCCGCCGGGGCCTGGTCCGACATGTCGAAGCGGAAGCGGTCGCCCGCCGCGATCAGGGCCTCGGCCATGCCGCGCTGGATGTCGTTCGGGTACGCGTCCGGCTCCAAGGCCTTGTTCGGGGAGAGGAATCCGCCCTCACGGGCCTGGATCCGCGCCGAGTCCGGCGAGGCCAGGAACGTCAGCAGCGCCTGCGCGCCCTTGGAGGCCTTCAGCGCGACCGCCACGTCCCCGCCCGAGACCACCGGGGCCGTGGCGCCGACCGCCGGGAAGGGGAAGACCAGCGCGTCCGTGCCCACCTTCGCCTCGGTCTGCGCGATGTTCACCGCCACGAAGTCGCCCTCGTAGACCATCGCGGCCGCCGGCCGGTCGCCGCCGGTGAAGGTCTGCGTCACCGACTTCGGGAACTCGGTCGCCAGCGCCCCGCTCTGGCCGCCCGCCAGGAAGTCCTTGCGGCCGAACAGTTCGGCGAGGGAGGTCAGCGCCTGCTTGACGCTGTCGTCCGTCCACTTGATCTCGTGCTTCGCCAACTGGTCGTACTTCTCCGGGCCCGCCTGCGAGAGGTAGACGTTCTCGAACCAGTCGGTCAGGGTCCAGCCGTCGGCCCCGGCCACCGAAACCGCCGGAGTGCCGGACGCGGACAGGGTGTCGGCCGCGGTGAGCAGTTCCTTCCAGGTCTTCGGGGGCGTCACGCCCGCCGCCTCGAAGGCCTTCGCGTTGTACCAGATCAGCGACTTGTTGGCGGCCTTGTAGTAGACGCCGTACTGGGTGCCGTCGACCGCGCCCAGCGTCTTCCAGCCGGGCGAGTAGTTCTTGTCGAGCTGGGCCTTCGCCTCGGCGCCGACCGGCTGCGCCCACTTGTTCTTCACCGCCGAGACCAGCGCCCCGACCTGCGGGAGCAGCGCCACGTCCGGCGGGGCGCCGCCCGCGATCTTCGAGCCGAGGAAGGTGACGATCGGGTCCTGCGCGGGGACGAAGGTGACGGTGGCGCCCGTCCGCCGCTCGAACTCCTTGAGCACCTTGACGAAGTTCGCCTGCTCCGCCCCCGTCCAGACGGCGGCGACCTCCAGCTTCTCCCCGTCGAGTCGGGGTAACGCGACGGACGGCCCGCCCGAGGCGTCGGGGCCGTCCGGGCCCTTCGCCGGCTCCTTGCCGTCGCCGCCGCACGCGCTGAGCGCGAGCGCGCCGGCCACGGCCAGAGCGGCCCACGTGTGGTGCGTACGAAGAGCTGTCGTGCGGCTCGTTCCCTGCTTGCGCATGGCGGTGCCCCCGATGCCTCGCTGGCGATGGTGTGTCCCGTGCCACAAGGTCTACGCCGCCCCGGGCACCCCCGCAATACCGCCTCGCGGGGTACGGGGGTGCGCGGAGGGCTACTCGGCGGGCCGCTCGAGTAGCGGTGGCGGGGCCTGTCGAGGGGCGTTCAAGGGGCCGGTCGAGCGGCGGTCACGGGGCCGGCGGGAACAGCACCGGTACCGCCGACACCAGGTGCGAGGCCCGGTCCAGGGCGCTGGCCAGCAGCGCCAGGTCGGTCGGGCCGTTGCCCAGCTCGCGGACCGGGCGACGGGCCGGCGGATCGCCCATCCGCTCCCACTCCACCGGCACCACCGTCGGCCGCAGCGTCGCCGTCCGGGGGATCCGTCCGGTGACCCGGCCGCCCTGGAACGGGACCGCGCGCCCGTCGGCGTACCGGAGTACGCCCCGGCCGGGACCCGGCTGGTCGGGGGCGTCGAGCTCCACGCGCAGGGTCGTGAGGCGGGCCAGCTCGGTGTCGGCCGTCCGGTCCGGGCGGGCGGTGGTGGCCACCAGGTGCACCCCGAGCCGGGCTCCCTCGCGGGCCACCGCCTCCAGCGCGCGGACCACCGAACCGGCGGCGGGCCGGCCCGTGCTGCCCAGGCCCGGCGCGACCAGCGCGTCGAAGTCGTCCACGAGCACGACCAGGCGCGGCAGCGGGCTGGGCCCGGCCGCCGGATCGGTCCGGGTGGCCGAGGAACGCAGCCGCAGGGTGCCGGACCGCTGGGGTTCGAGATCGCCGCGCAGCTCGCCCGGGGTGGGCTGGCGGGGGGAGACCATCCGGTCGGAGACCTCGCGCACGGCGTGCCACTCGGAGAACGGCACCCCGTCCAGCAGCTCGGCCCGCCGCTTGAGCTCCGCGCCCAGCGCCTGAGCGAACTCCCGCATCCGCAGCGGGTCCGAGGCGACCAGGTGCGCCGAGACGTGCGGCAGCTCCGTACAGGGCAGCAGGCCGTCGCCGCGCTCGCCGCCGGCCCCGTCCAGCAGGACCAGGCCGAGCCGGTCGGGCCGGGCGGCCGCCGCCAGGGAGGCCGCCACGGAACGCAGCAGTTCGGTACGGCCGCTGCCGGCGGGCCCCTCGATCAGCATGTGCGGCCCGTCGGTGACCAGTTCGGCGCCCACCGGCCCGCGCCGCCCGGTGCCGAGGACTATCTCCGCGAGCCCGCCGACGCGCTGGCCCTGGTCGGTGGCGGCGGCCCAACGGGCCATCAGGGAGGCCGGGGTGGCCCGGGCGAGCCCCAACTCGTCCAGCAGCCGGGCGGTCTGGGGCAGCTGTGCGGCGGCCGGGCGGTAACCGCCCTCGGTCGCGGGGGAGTCGGCCTTGAGGGGGGCCAGGGCACGGGCGAAACGCTCCGCCCAGGCCGCCGAAACGGCGTCCGCCGTCGCCGTCCCGCCGGAGGCGGCCGGTTTGCCGCCGGAGACCGCGAAGGTCCGTACGGTCGTGGCCACGTCACCGCTGAGCAGGGCGGCGGTCGAACAGTCGCGGAAGGCGGGGGCGGCCGCGCAGGCCGCCTCGTAGGTCTCGGCGACGGGCGAGGCGGGCGTCGCCGCCGGAGCCTCGGCCAGGGCCAGCACGTGGATCCCGGCGGCCGGCCCGTGCGAGGCCAGCCGGCTGGTGATGTCCCGCAGCGCCCCGGGACCGGGGTCCCCGTCGAGCACCAGGAGGGTGTAGGGGCCCCGATAGGCGTACGAGGCCTCGCGCACCGCGTCCGGGCCCGCGGCGGCCCAGTGGGTGCCCAGGGGGCCGTCGTCGAGCCGCCGGGTCAGCTCCCCGGCGCGGGCGGCCGCCTGATCGCGGTCGTACGCGAGCAGCAGCCGGCAGTCCTGCCCGTGCGCGGGGCGCACGTGGGGCAGCCAGCCGAGCCAGCCCCAGTCGCGGCGGCGTTCGGCGAGCGGGCGGGCCCGGTCGGTGGAGACCAGCACGATCTCCAGACGCTGGCCGGGGGCGTGCAGCGCCGCCAGCCGTGCGATGACGGAGCGGGCCACACCGGTCAGCCGGGCCCGGGGCCCCGCGATGCCGAGCGCGCCGGTCTCGCGGAGCGCGACCTCGCTGCCCGCGCCGAGCGTGACGTCCAGCCCGGCGGGCCCGGCCCACAGCCGCGGGGCCGGCCCGAGGGCGGTGAGCAGCAGGGCCGCGGGATCGTCGGAGCCGGGCCGCACGGTGACGGCGGCCGCCGTCTCGGCGACCACCTCCACCTCGGCGGCCTCCGCCCCGCGCACCCACTTGCGGGCCCAGGCCCCGATACCGCGACGCCCCGCACGCCGGGGCTCGGACTCACGGGCCGCCTCGGACTCCTCCCAGCCGCCGGCACCGTGATGCTCGACCCCGGTGTGCTGCGCCGCCGCCGGGACGTCGTGGCCGTGGGGGCCGGAGTACGGGTCCGCGGCGGGTGCTCCCGCGTGGCGGCCGGGGTACGGCGGTTCCGCGTACGGGTCCGACGTACCGCCCAGGTGCGCTGCTCCGCCGTGCGGGTGCGGGGCCGGGTGCGCCGGTCCGGCCTGGTGGGACGCTCCGCCGTACTGTCCGGCGCCGGGTGACCCGGGTCGGGCGATGAGGCCGGCGCGGTGGGGGTCGGCGTCGCCGCCCTGGCCGGCCTCGCCGTACGGCCAGGGGGCCGCGGCAGCGGGGCCGGACGCGGCCCGGCCGCCTCCGGTGTGGTGTTCGGAGCCCCGGGCGGCGGGCACCGCTCCGGCACCGCCGTCCCGGGAAGGGGCGGGGTGGGGGATCTGCGCTTGCGCGCCCCGGCTCCCCGCGTCGGGATGGGCGCCTCCGGCCCAGGCTCCGCCCGCGGAGTGCGACCCGGCCGCGGTGCCGGGCGCGGCTCCGGCCCAGGCTCCGCCGGCGGGGTGCGACCCGGCCGCGGTGCCCGGCGTAGCGGCTGCCCGGGATCCGTCGCCTTCGGGGTGCGACCCCGTTGGGGGGTCGGCATCGGGGTGGCCCGGGAGGGAGACGGCGAGGTGGCCCTCCAGGTCCGGGGTGAGGGGGAGGGGGGAGGACGCAGGGCCCACGGCCAGGCGGAGCGTGGACTCGCCGACCCGCAGCAGCGCGCCGGGCGCGAGCGCCACCCGCTCCGCGCCGACCGCCGCGCCGTCCAGCGTCGTACCGTTCGTCGACCCGAGGTCGGCCACCGCCACCCGCCCGTCGGGGAGCACCGTCACGGTGCAGTGCAGGCGCGAGACGTCCGGATCGTCCAGCGGGACGTCCGCGTCGGCCGAGCGCCCGATCCGGATCGCCCCCGGGTGCAGCAGGTGCACCCCGCCGGCGTCCGGCCCGGCCACGACGTGCAGCTGCGGCCCGTCGCCGAGGGCCGCCGCGGTCCCGTCCGTGCGGACGTCGGGGCCGGGCACGTTCAGCGACAGCACCGCCCCGTCCACCAGCGGCGGCTCGCCGAGCGCGGCCCGCGCGGGGTCCAGGCGCTCCGTACCGGCGTACAGCACGACCGTGCCACCGGTGTCGGGGCCGCCGACAGTCGCCGCGAGCCCGGAGGCCACCGCGGACAGCGCCGTTCCGGCGGGTGCGGTGACGAGCACGTCACAGCTCGCCGGGGTGCCTCCCCCGCCGGTACCTCCGCCGGAGGCGCTCGCGGTGGCGGTCTGGTGGCCGCTGCGCGACCCCGACCCGAGGACGGTCAGCCGGATCTGCATCGCCGTCAGCGGTCCCTTCTGCGCGGTGCGCGGTGCGTGCGCCCGGCAGGGACCTGTGGGACGGATCACCCGGTGCCGTTCGCACGCGGTGCCCGTCCGTCCGCCCCCACCCGGCACGGACGCGTCGTCCGGTCAGGTCTGCCCGGAAGGCGGGGCTCCCGTCCCGGCCGTTCCGTACGGGTGCATCCTCGCACCTGTCGTCATCGACACGCCCGCCACCCACCGGCAATTGATCTTGATCGGTCGCGGACCGGCACCGGACCTGCGGGCGGGCCGATCGGATATCGACAGGATGGCCGGGAAAATCGCCCCCGGCATACGCCGCAAACATCACCCTTCGCGCATATGTGCGGCAACCAACCTCCCTCACCCCGCGTCTTCCTTCGGGACAAGCCCTAGAGTGGGCCGGAAAACCATTGCGCAGATCAGGCGTGGATCGAGCGTGCATCGAGTGTGCGGCACGGGGACCACCTCGCCGGAATCGACGACAGCAGGGAGCGCGTGACGTGCGGCCAGTCGGCAGCAAGTACCTGCTCGAGGAGCCGCTCGGGCGCGGCGCCACGGGCACCGTCTGGCGCGCCCGCCAGCGTGAGGCGGCCGGTGCGGAGGCGGCGGTGGCCGGCCACCCCGGCGAGACCGTGGCCATCAAGGTCCTCAAGGAGGAGCTGGCCCAGGACCCGGACATCGTCATGCGCTTCCTGCGCGAGCGCTCGGTCCTGCTGCGCCTGACGCACCCCAACATCGTCCGCACCCGCGACCTCGTCGTCGAGGGCGATCTCCTCGCCCTCGTCATGGACCTCATCGACGGTCCCGACCTGCACCGGTACCTCCGCGAGAACGGCCCCTTCAGCCCGGTCGCCGCGAGCCTGCTCACCGCCCAGATCGCGGACGCGCTCGCCGCCAGCCACGCCGACGGCGTGGTCCACCGCGACCTGAAGCCCGCCAACGTCCTGGTCGACGAGCGCGACGGCCAGATGAAGCCGATGCTCACCGACTTCGGCATCGCGCGCCTGGCGGACTCCCCGGGCCTGACGCGCACGCACGAGTTCGTCGGCACCCCGGCCTACGTGGCCCCCGAATCCGCCGAGGGCCGCCCGCAGACCTCCGCCGTCGACATCTACGGCGCCGGCATCCTGCTCTACGAGCTCCTCACCGGCCGGCCGCCCTTCGCCGGCGGCACCGCGCTGGAGGTGCTGCACCGCCACCTCAGCGAGGAGCCGCAGCGCCCGCCGAACGTGCCCGAGCCGCTGTGGACGGTCATCGAGCGCTGCATGCGCAAGGAGCCCTACGAGCGCCCGAGCGCGGAGACCCTGGCGCGCGGCCTGCGCGTGGTCGCCTCCGGCATCGGCGTGCACTCCACGGCCGCGGAGGTCGAGGCCGCCCTCGGCGTCGGCGCGCTCCTGGCGCCCGACCCCTCGCCCGCGCCGGTGCCCGCGACCCCGGGTGCCGCGGACGCGACGCAGATGCTGCCCGGGGGATCGGCCGGGTCCGCCGGCGCCTCCCCGATGGGGGCCTACGACCCCAACGCCATGACCAGCGTGATGCCGCCGGTCGGCGGGGCCGACGCCACGTCCGTGCTCCCGAGCACGGGGGCGCCCGGCGCCGACGCGACCTCCGTGATGCCGCCCGTGCAGCGGCCGGACCAGCCGCACCCGTGGCAGTCGCAGCTGCAGGCGGCCCGCGACCGCAACGAGCAGACGCAGATGCAGTACCTGGACCCGAGCGAGGACCCCCTGCGCCGGCGGCCGCAGCGTCAGGCGCCGCCGCCGCAGCAGCAGTACCAGCAGCCGCCCCGGCAGCAGCCGCAGCAGCCGCAGCGACCGCAGCAGCCTCCGCAGCAGCAGCCGTACCGGCAGGCCCCGCCGCCGCAGCAGTACCAGCAGCCTCAGCAGTACCAGCAGCAGCAGTACGCGCCGCAGCCCCCGCCGCAGCACTATCAGCCGCAGCAGCCCCAGCAGTACCAGCAGCCGCAGGGGCAGCCCCAGTACCGCCAGCCCCAGCAGCCCCAGCAGCAGCCCCCGCAGGGTCCGCCGCCGGGCCGCCAGCCGGAGCGGCGCGAGCCCCGCGAGCCGCGCCGCAGTGCGAATCCGGTGAAGATCCCGGGGCTGGGCTGCCTCAAGGGCTGCCTGGTGATGATCCTGGTGTTCTTCGTCGCGGGCTGGCTGATCTGGGAGTTGACCCCCCTCCAGGAATGGGTCGGCACCGGCCGCGGCTGGTGGGACCAGGTGTGGACCTGGGGCTCGGACGCCGTGGACTGGGTCACCGCGATCGGAGACTCCACGGGCGGCGGCACGACCCCCTGATCGACACAATCCGCCCGAACCGGGCCTTGTACCGGTGACTTCGTGGATTTGTCGACTTCCGGGACGTGATTTCGCCCGCAGAAGTGAAGGTCGCCGCGATCCGTGGACTCCAACACCCATCCGGCCGCGTAGCTTTGGTGCGTACGCCAGCCGCTGAGGGAGCAGTTGTGGCACGGAAGATCGGCAGCCGGTACACCGCGCACCAGATCCTGGGACGCGGCAGCGCGGGCACGGTGTGGCTGGGCGAGGGGCCTGACGGCCCCGTCGCCGTCAAACTGCTGCGCGAGGACCTCGCGTCCGACCAGGAACTCGTCGGACGGTTCGTCCAGGAGCGCAGCGCGCTCCTGGGCCTGGAGCACCCGCACGTCGTCTGCGTCCGTGACCTCGTCGTGGACGGCAACGACCTCGCCCTCGTCATGGACCTCGTCCGCGGTACGGACCTGCGCACGCGCCTCGACCGCGAGCGGCGGCTCGCCCCCGAGGCGGCCGTCGCGATCGTCGCCGACGTCGCCGACGCGCTGGCCGCGGCGCACGCGGCCGGGGTCGTACACCGGGACGTGAAGCCGGAGAACGTCCTGCTCGACATGCAGGGCCCCCTCGGCCCGGGCGGCGCGCACCCGGCGCTGCTCACCGACTTCGGCGTGGCCAAACTCATCGACTCGCCGCGGCGCTCCACCGGCGGACGGGCCTCGGCCCCGACCACCCGGATCATCGGCACGCCCGACTACCTGGCGCCGGAGATAGTGGAGGGACTGCCGCCGCGCGCGGCGGTGGACATCTACGCCCTGGCCACCGTGCTGTACGAACTGCTCGCCGGCTTCACGCCGTTCGGCGGCGGCCATCCCGGGGCGGTGCTCCGGCGCCACGTGACGGAGACCGTCGTCCCGCTGCCGGGCATCCCCGACGAGCTGTGGCAGCTCATGGTCCAGTGCCTGGCCAAGGCCCCCGCCTCGCGGCTGCGGGCCTCGGAACTCTCCCTGCGGCTGCGGGACCTGCTGCCGCTGCTCGCGGGGATGCCGCCGCTGGACGTGGACGAGCCGGACGAGCCGGAGCAGGCGGACTTCCCGGAACCGGAGGCCGCCACCGCCGATCCGGTGCGGCGCCGGGGTGTGGTTCCGCTGGTCCCCGGCTCCTCCACCGACTCCAACCGGGACACCCACACCTCGATGCGGGTGCCGGGGCCGGACGAGCTCGCGGGGGGTGCGCTGGGCACGGCCCGGGTTCCGCGCCCCGCCGGCGGGCACCGGCCGGGCTCCGCGCGGCACCGGGCGGAGACCGTCCGCAAGCGCCGGCTCGCGCTGTCGGCCGCCGCGGTCGCGCTGGCCGCCGCGGTGGGCGTCGGCAGCTGGCTGGCCGTCTCCTCCGACTCGGCGCCGCCGCAGGACAACAAGCAGTCGGGCTCCACGGCCCCGTAGTACGGGGGTGCGGTCGGCTCGGCCCCGCGGGGCTGGGTCAGCCCCGCCGGGCTCCCGGGCCGGGCTACGCGCCGCCGGCCAGCTCCGGGTGCCAGCGCCGCGCCACCGCGGGGTGGGCCCGGACCCAGCCCTTCAGCTCGTTGCGGCCGTACTCCGCGTGCAGCGGGTTCGACGCGTCGTGCGCTATCCCCGGCGCCGCGTCCAGGTAGGCGCCCGGGACCGTCTCGATGACGGCGTCCAGGCGCGGGTTGTAGAAGAACGGCACCGAGAACCGCTCCACGGCCCCCGCCGGGCTCACCACGCGGTGGTCCGTGGCCGTCAGGTACCCCTCCGTGGCGATCTCCAGCAGCTCGCCCAGGTTGACCACGAAGGCCCCCGGCATCGGGGGGACGTCCAGGAAGGCCCCGTCCCGGACCACCTGGAGCCCGCCCACCGAGTCCTGGAGGAGCAGGGTGAGGAAGCCGTAGTCCTTGTGGGCCCCGACCCCCTGGTCGGTGCCCGTCGGGGCGGATCCCGGGTAGCGGATCAGCTTCGTGTGCAGGTGGGGCCGGTCCGCGAAGGCCGCGTCGAAGAAGTCCGCCGGGGCGCCGATCGAGGCGAGCAGCTCCTGGAGCAGGCGGTGGGCCACCGCCGCCAGCCGGGACTGCCACTCCAGCACCGCGTCCCGCAGTTCCGGAAGCGCCGCGGGCCACTGGTTGGGACCCTCCAGCCACAGGTACGCCGGGTCCTGCGGTCCCACGTCCCGCGCCGGACGCTCCGCTCCCACGTCGAGCTGGTCGCGCCAGTCGGAAGCGCCGCCGGTCAGCTCGTGCCCGATGCGGGTGTACCCCCGGAAGTGCGGGGAGTTGAGATTGCTCACGGCCAGCCGGTCCGCCTCCGGGAGGGCGAAGAACGCCCTGGTCAGGGCCAGGATGCGAGCGGTCTCGGCGGCGGTGATCCCGTGCCCGGTGAGGTGCAGGAAACCGCTGTCCCGGGCGGCCGCGTGCAGTTCCTTGCGGAAGGCGTCGCGCAGCGCCGGATCATCGGCCTGGGACAGGTCCAGGACCGGAAGCGAGTGCGCCTCGGGCGAAGCGGAGGGGGAAGGCGAAGAAGAGGGGGAAGCGGGAGAAGGGTGCGCGGACGGCATGACGGCTCCGTTTCGGATGTCACGGGGTCCTGTCCCCAGGGGTGGCGGGGGCCGCGGCTGGGGAGGGCCGCCGGCAGGGTTGGCGCCGGGGCCGCGGGGCCGCGTACAGGACCAAGTCGGATCGGGGTGGATCAGGCTTGGGGATGGTCCGGCGGCAGACAGCTCGTCGTCGTGACACGCATGTGGTCCACATGGCGGCGCTTGACGAGGAAGACGGTCATATCGTGAGCGTACGCCCGTACGACCCGTCATTAGTACGGGGGATTCGGCCTGGCCGGAGAGCGGCCGGAGAGCGGCCCCCGGGGACCGGCTACGCTGGACCCGTGGCAGTCGTCGATGTTTCCGAAGAGCTGAAGTCCCTCTCCTCGACCATGGGGTCGATCGAGGCCGTCCTGGACCTCGACAAGCTGAGGGCAGAAATCGCCGTGCTCGAGGAGCAGGCCGCCGCGCCGTCCCTGTGGGACGACCCGGAGGCCGCTCAGAAGATCACGAGCAAGCTTTCGCACCTCCAGGCGGAGGTCCGCAAGACCGAGAACCTGCGCGGGCGCATCGACGACCTGGCGGTGCTGTTCGACCTCGCCCAGGAGATGGACGACGCGGACACCCTCGCCGAGGCGGAGACCGAGCTGGTCTCCGTGCGCAAGGCCCTGGACGAGATGGAGGTCCGCACCCTGCTCTCCGGCGAGTACGCCGAGCGCGAGGCGCTGGTCAACATCCGTGCCGAGGCCGGCGGCGTGGACGCCTCCGACTTCGCCGAGCGCCTGCAGCGCATGTACCTGCGCTGGGCCGAGCGGCACGGCTACCCGACCGAGATCTACGAGACCTCCTACGCGGAAGAGGCCGGCATCAAGTCGACCACCTTCGTGGTCAAGGCCCCGTACGCCTACGGCACCCTCTCCGTCGAGCAGGGCACCCACCGCCTCGTCCGCATCTCGCCCTTCGACAACCAGGGCCGCCGCCAGACCTCCTTCGCGGGCGTCGAGGTGCTGCCGGTCGTCGAGTCCAGCGACCACGTCGAGATCGACGAGGGCGAGCTGCGCGTGGACGTGTACCGCGCCTCGGGCCCCGGCGGCCAGGGCGTCAACACGACCGACTCCGCGGTGCGCATCACGCACCTGCCGACCGGCATCGTGGTCTCGTGCCAGAACGAGCGCTCGCAGATCCAGAACAAGGCCAGCGCGATGAACGTCCTCCAGGCCAAGCTGCTCGAGCGGCGCCGCCAGGAGGAGAAGGACAAGATGGACGCCCTCAAGGACGGCGGAAGCTCCTGGGGCAACCAGATGCGGTCCTACGTCCTGCACCCGTACCAGATGGTCAAGGACCTCCGGACGGAGTTCGAGGTCGGCAACCCGCAGGCGGTGCTCGACGGCGAGATCGACGGCTTCCTGGAGGCCGGGATCCGCTGGCGCAAGCAGCAGGAGCAGACCGCTTAGTCGGCGCGTACGCGCGTACCCGTGTACGCACGGAAGGGCCCGGACACCTCTACGGTGTCCGGGCCCTTCCGCTCTTGCTCATGCTGCGTCTTCTACGTCTGATCGGGACGTGGCGGCTGAGGAGCTACGCCGTCTGCTGAGCCACCAGTGCCAGCGCGGTCACCAGGATCACCAGCAGCGCGACGAGCGCCACCGGGTTCACA
Organism: Streptomyces sp. NPDC002886; assembly: GCF_042888445.1. NCBI lineage: Bacteria > Bacillati > Actinomycetota > Actinomycetes > Kitasatosporales > Streptomycetaceae > Streptomyces > Streptomyces sp. NPDC002886. Next base: position 1,293,488 of record NZ_JBIAPV010000002.1, on the reverse strand, counting down.
CCACCGGAGAAGGGGCCCTCCTGCTGGAGGCGCTCCCGGTTCGCCCGGCACACACGGCAGCGGCCCTGGCTGACGGGTCCGGCGCAGTTCGCGCACACGAGCCGGTCATATGTCATGCGCTCCTCCTCTCGTCCCCTCGGTTACAACGGTCGCGGGAACCGGTCCGTTCCCCCTCCCACTGTGCCAGCTTCGATGACATTCGGCGCGGCCCCTCCGGGCAATCGCGGTCGCGCACCTCTCGGACCAGGGGATATATCGGGCAACTCCGGACGCCGGGTCCACACCTCGCGCCTGTTCGCGTATGGTCACGGACACCTACTCCCGGCGACCGTGGTGCACCCGTGATCCGATTCGACAACGTCTCCAAGTCCTACCCGAAGCAGAGCCGCCCCGCACTCAGGGATGTCTCCCTGGACATCGCGAAGGGCGAGTTCGTCTTCCTGGTCGGCTCCTCCGGCTCCGGCAAGTCCACCTTCATGCGGCTCATCCTGCGCGAGGAGCGGGCGAGCCACGGCCAGGTGCACGTCCTGGGCAAGGACCTCGCCAAGCTCTCCAACTGGAAGGTTCCGCAGATGCGGCGCCAGCTGGGGACCGTCTTCCAGGACTTCCGTCTCCTGCCCAACAAGTCGGTGGCCGACAACGTGGCCTTCGCCCAGGAGGTCATCGGCAGACCTCGCGGCGAGATCAAGAAGGCCGTTCCCCAGGTCCTGGAACTCGTCGGCCTCGGCGGCAAAGAGGACCGGATGCCCGGCGAGCTCTCCGGTGGTGAGCAGCAGCGCGTGGCCATCGCCCGTGCCTTCGTCAACCGGCCGGCGCTGCTGATCGCGGACGAGCCCACCGGCAACCTGGACCCCCAGACCTCCGTCGGCATCATGAAGCTGCTGGACCGGATCAACCGGACCGGCACCACCGTGATCATGGCGACCCACGACCAGCAGATCGTCGACCAGATGCGCAAGCGCGTCATCGAACTCGAGCAGGGCCGTCTCGTCCGCGACCAGTCGCGCGGCGTCTACGGCTACCAGCACTGAAAGGCTCCTGAGACGCGATGCGCGCCCAGTTCGTCATGTCGGAGATCGGGGTCGGTCTCCGCCGTAACCTGACCATGACCTTCGCGGTCATCATTTCCGTGTCCTTGTCGCTGGCCCTGTTCGGCGGTTCCCTGCTCATGCGCGACCAGGTGAGCAAGATGAAGGGGTACTGGTACGACAAGGCCAACGTCTCCATCTACCTCTGCAACAAGAACGATGCCGAGGCGACGGGCGGATCCGCCTGTTCCAAGGGGGCGGTGACCCCGGAGCAGAAGACGGCCCTGGAGGCCGAGCTCAAGGGCATGGACCTCGTCAAGGGGGTCACCTACGAGTCCGCCGACGAGGCCTTCAAGCACTATCAGGAGCAGTTCGGCAAGACCGCCCTGGCCGCCTCCATCACCCCGGACCAGATGCAGGAATCCTTCCGGGTGAAGCTGAAGCAGCCCGAGAAGTACAAGGTCATCACGACCTCCTTCTCCGGCCGTGACGGGGTCCAGTCCGTCGAGGACCAGCGCAGTGTGACGGACAACCTCTTCAAGCTCCTCGGCTACCTCAACTGGGCCGCCCTCGGCATCATGCTGATCATGCTGGTCGTGGCGCTGCTGCTGATCGTCAACACGGTGCGCGTCTCGGCCTTCAGCCGTCGGCGCGAAACCGGGATCATGCGGCTGGTGGGCGCCTCCAGCTTCTACATCCAGGTGCCGTTCATCATGGAGGCGGCCTTCGCCGGCCTGATCGGCGCGCTGCTCGCCTGCGGGATGCTCGGCGCGGGCCAGTACTTCGTGATCGACCACGGTGCCGCGCTGCGCGAGAAGATGGAGCTCATCAACTTCATCGGCTGGGACTCGGTCCTGACCAAGCTGCCGCTCGTCCTGGTCATCGGTCTGCTGATGCCCTCGCTGGCGGCCTTCATCGCCTTGCGCAAGTACCTCAAGGTGTGACGAGCGCCCCGCGAGCGGTACGGCCAACCACCCGTACCGCGCGGGGCCTTGTCCTAGACTCGGCGCCATGCCGGGCCTGCCGAGTATTCCCGCCTTCTGTCTCCAGCCCCGCGACGTGCGTCGCGGGGCTGTTGTGACGTTGCTCTTCCTCGCCGCCGTGGGGGTCGGAGCGGGCACCGGGAGCTGGGGCCACGGCGGCTCCGCCGACTCCGCGGGGGCCGCCGCGCTGGTGGTGGGTACGGAACCCGACGCCGCCCCGCCCGGGCCGAGGGTCCCCGCGCAGGCGCCCCGCGCGGCGGCCACCGCCGACCGGGACGCGGTGGCCCGCGCGGCCGCCGAGGCGGTCGCCGAGGGCAAGTCCGCCAAGTCGGCGGCCCAGGACGTGGTCAGCCGCAGCGGGGACCGCTGGGCCGTGGTGTACGACCAGGGCGAGTACGAGGCCTTCGCCGACGACCTGGACGGCCACTGGACGGGCGTGGGCCTGTGGGCCGGGCGGCTGCGCGACGGCCGCATCGAGATCGACCGGGTCCAGCCCGGCAGCCCCGCGGCGCGGGCCGGGATGCGGGCCGGGGACCGGCTGCTCAGCATCGACGGGCAGGGCGTGACCGGGCTCCGGGTGGCCGAGGTGGTGTCCCTGCTGCGCGGCGCGGCCGGTACCCCCGTGGAGCTGAAGCTGACCCGCGGCGGGACCGACCTCACGCAGACGGTGCGGCGCGAGGAGCTGCGCAGCGAGCCGGTGACGGTACGGTCGCTCGCCGGCGGGATCACGGTCATCAAGGTCGCCTCCTTCACCCGGGGGTCCGGCGACCGGGTCCGCTCCGCGGTCCGGGCCGCCCCGGCCGGCGGCGGGGTCATGCTCGACCTGCGCGGCAACACCGGAGGCCTGGTCACCGAGGCGGTGACGGCCGCCTCCGCCTTCCTGGACGGCGGGCTGGTGGCGACGTACGACGTGCGCGGCGAGCAGCGGGCCCTCTACGCGGCCCCGGGCGGCGACACGGCCCGCCCGCTGGTGGCGCTGATCGACGGCGGCACGATGAGCGCGGCCGAACTGGTCACCGGAGCCCTCCAGGACCGCGGCCGCGCGGTGGTGGTCGGCACCCGCACCTTCGGCAAGGGCTCGGTGCAGATGCCCACGGAGCTGCCGGACGGATCGGTGGCGGAGCTGACGGTGGGGACGTACCGCACTCCGGCGGGCCGCGGTCTGGACGGCACGGGCATCACCCCGGACCTGGCGGCGGCGGACGGGGTCGAAGAACGGGCCCGCACGGTATTGGGTGGCATCGGGGTGGGTCCGTAGTGCGAAAATGACCGCACTATGGCTAAGGAAACAGGGCGCAAGCTGATCGCCCAGAACAAGAAGGCGCGGCACGACTACACGATCATCGACACCTACGAGTGCGGCCTCGTGCTCACGGGTACCGAGGTCAAGTCCCTGCGTCAGGGCCGTGCCTCGCTGGTGGACGGCTTCGTGTCGGTGGAGAGCGGCGAGGCCTGGCTCTACAACGTGCACGTGCCGGAGTACAGCCAGGGCACCTGGACCAACCACAGCGCGCGGCGCAAGCGCAAGCTCCTGCTGCACCGCGAGGAGATCGACAAGCTGGACTCGAAGACGGGGGAGACCGGCAACACGATCGTGCCGCTCGCCCTGTACTTCAAGGACGGCCGGGCGAAGATCGAGATCGCGCTGGCGAAGGGCAAGAAGGAGTACGACAAGCGGCAGTCGCTGCGCGAGAAGCAGGACACGCGCGAGACGAACCGGGTGATCTCGGCCGTGAAGCGCAAGGAGCGCGGCCAGCTTTAACCTCCTGGCACACGGTGGTCCACTTCGCGTACGATGGCGTCAGCACCACGCGCTTGCGGGTGGCGCCGGTCGAGCGGGACGCATGGAGAGCGCCTGCTGGATTTCATAACTGAACAGCGTGAAACATGGGGATGATCGGTTTCGACAGCGGATGTCGATGTAGGGGAAGCGAGCCGAGAAAGCGGCAATGATCTCGTTAACCATATGTCGCAAACAATAATCGCCAACTCCAAGAGCGATAACTCCCGCTTCACCCTCGCTGCCTAATAACAGTGAGCTGAAGCCTCTGTGAGGAGCGTCAGCCCGGAAGTGGTCCCGGTCCGGATCCTGGCGTCAATTAGGGATCTAAACCTCTAACTCCGGTCACGGGGGATAGAGGGAAATCAAACAGTGACTGAGCCCGTCGGAGACTTGTCCGTGTGATCTCCGGGGCTGAGAAAAGCGCAGCGGAATGCGCTCGGAGAAGCCCTACTTCTGCACCGTTGGACGCGGGTTCGATTCCCGCCATCTCCACAACCCCCATGTTGAGCGAAGGCCCCGCGGCCATCAGGCTGCGGGGCCTTTGCCGTGCCCGTCAGTAGGGGTAGCGGGCTCCCAGGCCGCGGGGTCGAAGTGGACGCTCCCTACTCCTCGCCCCCGGCCGTCTCCTTCAGCTCGTCCAGTGGCCTGGCGACGGTGGTTGTGCCCTCGCGGTCGCGGGCGACCGCTTCCATCAGGCGCTTCGCGTTCTCCGGCGACCGGAGGAGTTAGACAGGAGGGCCAGCAGGGCTGCCGCTGCCGGGAGGGCGTACGGGGCGATCGTGCCCAGGTGGTCGATCGCGGAGCCGGCGGTTGCCGAGCCCACCGAGATGCCCGCGAAGATCGCGGTGACGGCCAGGGTCATTCCTTCGTTGAGCCGGCCCGGCGGGATCACCGCGTGGATCCGGGACATGGCGGTGACCATGACCGGGGCCGTGGCCATGCCGGCCGCGAGCAGCGCCGCCGCGAGGGCCGGGACCGAGCCGGTGGCCGCGGCCGCCCAGGGCAGTGCCATCGCCCCGGCCAGGACGGCCAGGCAGGCCGGCAACCCGCGCGGGCGCAGGGTGCCGTAGAGCAGACCGGCCACGCAGGAGCCCGCCGCTTGGAGGGCGATGACCGGGCCCGAGAGCGCGCCGAGGCCGTGGCCGCCGAGGTGGGCGACGGAGGTGATCTCCAACGAGCCGAACATCGTGCCGAGGATGAAGAAGAGCGGCAGCAGCCGTCCCAGGCTCCGCAGCGGGGACTTGCCGCGGACCGGCGCCGTCGGCGGGGGCTCCGTGGCGCGGTGGGCCGTGAAGACCAGCATCCCGGTCAGGAGCAGTGCGGCGCCGGCGAGCGTGCCCGCTTCCGGGAAGGCGGTGGTGCAGAGGAACGCGGCGACCACCGGCCCGAGCATGAATGCCAGCTCGTCCGCGGCCTGTTCGAAGGACATCGCGGTGTGGTGCGCCGCGGGCTCTCCCTCCAGCAGGTGCGTCCAGCGGGCGCGCGACATGCCGCCGATGTTGGGGGTGGTCGCGGTGGCGGCGTAGGAGGCGAAGAGGGTCCAGTCGGGCGCCCCGGTACGGACGCACGCGACGAGCGAGAGCGAGCCGAGTACGGCGATCAGGGTGGCGGGGACGGCGACGCGGGCCTGCCCGTGCCGGTCGACCAGCCGGGCCGTCCAGGGGGCCACGACCGCGGTGGCCGCCAGACCGGCCGCGACGACCGCGCCGGCGAGGGCGTAGGAACCGCGCTGGCCCGCGATCATCATGACGGCGCTGATCCCGAACATGCCCATGGGGAGCCGGGCGATGAGGTTCCCGGTGGTGAACCCGCGGGTGCCGGGGAGCGCGAAGAGCCGGCGGTACGGGCCCGGAGCGCGGGCCGGCCGCGCCGGGCGAGCCCGGTGCTCCTGCCGCGCCGGGGCGGCGGCGAGCACCAGCGTGCTGCCGGAGACGGCCATGAGCGGGCCGCTCGCGGCCGGGGCGGCGGCGCGGCGCGCGGTGCCGATGGCAGGGGCAGCGGACGGGGCAGGGGCAGCGGACGGCGGGGTGGTGGGCATGGATCAAGGCTCGGGCCGGGGGCCGTCAGCGGTCCAACACCTGTTCGGGAGCGATTCACCGCTCTGCGTTGTCAGTCCGCCCACCGTTGTCTAGTCTCCGCAGGTGACGCCCCGAGACGTGGAACCCCGCCTGCTGCGCGCCTTCCTCGCCGTGGCCGAGGAACTGCACTTCACCCGTGCCGCCGCCCGGCTCTACGTGGCCCAGCAGGCCCTCAGCCGGGACGTGCGCCGGCTCGAGCAGACCCTGGGCACGGCCCTGTTCCTCCGCACCACCCGCGCCGTGGAGCTGACCCCGGACGGGGAGCGGCTGCTGCCCCTGGCCCGGGGCGTGCTGCGGGCGCACGAGGAGCTGGCCGGGGCGTTCGCGGGGCCCCGGCCGCTGCTCGTCGACCTCAACACCGACGGCCCCGGCACCGCCCGCAGCGTCCTGGACCGGGCCCGCGAACTCGCCCCCGACTGCGAGCTGATGGCCCGCTTCGAGTCCGGGCTCACCCATGCCGCCGCCGAGATCGCCGCGGGCCGCCTCGACGTCTCCTTCGGGTACGCCGACGGCCTCGACCCGGCGCTGCGGGCCCGCCTCGTGCGGACGCCCGTACGGTACGAGCCGCTCGCCGTGCTGCTGCCCGAGGGGCACGCGCTGGCCGCGCTGGACGCCGTACCGCTGGACGCGCTGCGCGGCGAGTCGGTGTACACCGGGGCCGGGAACCCGCGGACGGCGGAGTGGACCGGGCTGGCGCGCGAGCTGTTCGCCGGGCGGGGCATCGAACCCGCGCCGCCCGCGCCGGTGGCGGTGGGCAAGGAGGAGTTCCGCCGGGTCATGGTCAAGACCGGCCGCCCGGTCCTGGCCACGGTGGGCTTCCTCGACATGCCCGGCTGCGTCAAGCGGCCCCTGACCGCCCCGGTGCCGCTGTCGCCGCTCTCCATGGTGTGGAGGAAGGGAATGAGCCATCCCGGGCTCGACGCGCTGCGCCGCGCCGCCGCGGAGCTCGGAGCCGGGCGCGGCTGGCTGGAGGTGCCCCCGGACAGCTGGCTGCCCGCGCTCACACCGGGCCCCGGCGGCGGGTGAGTGCAAGGTTTCCCGCCGGTCATCCGGCGGGGACCGGGGCCGAAACGAGCCCTTCCTAGGGTCGTCACCACGGACGGGACGCGACGAGCCCGGCACGACCGGCAAGACCCGGCAAGGCCCGGGGCGGCCGACGAGCGCGACGTGATCGCAGCAGCTGTGGAGGCGTGTGATGACCAGTACGACCGCACCGCGCAAGGGTGGCCGCTGGATCGAGCGGTGGGAACCCGAGGACGAGACCTTCTGGCGGGAGACGGGCGAGAAGACCGCCCGCCGCAACCTGGTCTTCTCCGTGCTCTCCGAGCACATCGGGTTCTCGATCTGGTCCCTGTGGTCCGTGATGGTGCTCTTCATGGGCCCGAAGTACGGGATCGACCCCGCCGGGAAGTTCTTCCTCATCGCCACCGCCACCTGCGTGGGCGCCCTGGTCCGCGTCCCGTACACCTTCGCCGTGGCCCGCTTCGGCGGCCGCAACTGGACGGTCGTCAGCGCCCTGCTGCTGCTCGCGCCGACGGTCGCCGCCTGGATCGTGATGGAGCCCGGGACCTCGTACGGCACCTTCCTGCTGGTGGCCGCGCTGACCGGGGTCGGCGGCGGCAACTTCGCCTCGTCGATGACGAACATCAACGCCTTCTTCCCGCTGCGCAAGAAGGGCTGGGCGCTCGGCCTCAACGCGGGCGGCGGCAACATCGGCGTCCCCGTCGTCCAGCTCGCCGCCCTGCTGGTCATCGGTACGGCCGGGGCCGGCCACCCGCGGCTGCTGCTCGGCGCCTACATCCCGCTCATCGTGCTCGCGGCGGCGCTCGCCGCGCTGCGCATGGACAACCTGGCGCCCGTCCGCAACGACACCGGAGCCGTACGGGAAGCGGCCCGCGACGCGCACACCTGGATCATGGCGTTCCTGTACATCGGCACCTTCGGCTCCTTCATCGGCTACAGCTTCGCCTTCGGCCTGGTGCTCCAGACGCAGTTCGGCCGCACCCCGCTCCAGGCGGCCTCGCTCACCTTCATCGGACCGCTGCTCGGCTCGCTGATCCGGCCGGTCGGCGGGGCCCTCGCGGACCGCTTCGGCGGCGCCTGGATCACCCTGGGCACCTTCGTGTCGATGGCCGCGGCCACCGGAGTGGTGATCCTGGCCTCCGTACGGGAGTCCCTGCCGGTGTTCCTGGTCGGCTTCGTGGGGCTGTTCGTCCTCAGCGGGCTCGGCAACGGCTCCACCTACAAGATGATCCCCGGCATCTTCCAGGCGAAGGCGCTGGCCCGCGGGATGAGCGGCGAGGACGCGGCCGCGTACGGGCGCCGACTGTCCGGCGCCTCCATGGGACTCATCGGCGCGGTCGGCGCGCTCGGCGGACTCGCCATCAACCTGGTCTTCCGCGAGGCGTTCCTGAGCTCCGGCTCGGGCACGGCGGCCTTCGTCACTTTCCTCGGCTTCTACGCGGTGTGCTGCGCCGTCACCTGGGCGGTATACCTTCGCCGGCCCGCCCAGGCGGTGATCCCCACGGCCGGGGCGGAGGCGAAGCCGCAGCTCACCTCGGTGTAACGCAGGGCACACGCCGGTTAACGGCACCGAAATACGCGTGAACCGAGCCTGATACGCCACGGGGGCAGGCTCGGTTCACGCGAGCGTCACGACTGCGTGTGACCGCGACACCGGACCCCGATATCGGACCCCGACACCGGACCCGACCACTGCGCGAGGCAGGTCACCATGCACGACCAGGACACCCCCACCGGTCCGCCCCTCAGCCCGCCCGCCGGTCCGCCCGCCGGTCCTCCGGCCGGTCCGCTCGCCGGATTCACCGTCGGAGTCACCGCCGCCCGCCGGGCCGACGAGCTCATCGCCCTGCTGCGCCGCCGCGGGGCCACCGTGCTGCACGCGCCCGCCCTGCGGATCGTGCCGCTCGCCGACGACGCCGAACTGCTGTCCGCCACCAAGGAGCTGATCGGCTGCGCGCCCGACGTGGTGGTGGCGACCACCGCCATCGGCTTCCGCGGCTGGATCGAGGCCGCCGACGGATGGGGGCTCGGCGAGGAGCTGCTCGGGCGGCTGCGGGAGACCGAACTGCTCGCGCGCGGACCGAAGGTGAAGGGCGCGATCCGGGCCGCCGGGCTCGTGGAGACCTGGTCCCCGCGGTCGGAATCCCTCGCCGAGGTACTGGACCGGCTGCTCACGGCCGGGGTGGCCGGCCGGCGCATCGCCCTCCAGCTGCACGGGGAGCCGCTGCCCGGGTTCATCGAGGCGCTGCGGGCCGGCGGGGCCGAGGTGGTCGGCGTACCCGTCTACCGGTGGATGGCGCCGGAGGACCTCGGGCCGCTGGACCGGCTGCTCGACGCGGTGGCCGCGGGCGGGGTGGACGCCGTGAGCTTCACCTCCGCCCCGGCCGCGGCCTCGCTGCTGACCCGGGCCGCGGAGCGGGGCGTACGGGACCAGGTGCTCGGGGCGCTGACCGGCGGGTCGGTGCTCTCCGCCTGCGTGGGGCCGGTGACGGCCCTGCCGCTGCAGGCGGAGGGCGTGCCCACGGTGCAGCCCGAGCGCTTCCGGCTCGGACCCCTCGTGCAGCTCCTGTGCCAGGAACTCCCCGGCCGGGCCCGGGTCCTCCCGGTGGCCGGACACCGGCTGGAGCTGCGCGGCCACGCGGTCCTCCTCGACAGCGAGCTGCGCCCCGTCCCACCGGCCGGCATGGCCCTGCTCAGGGCCTTGTCCCGGCGCCCGGGCTGGGTCGTGGCCCGCTCCGAACTCCTGCGCGTCCTGCCGGGCGCGGGCCGCGACGAGCACGCGGTGGAAACGGCGATGGCCCGCCTGCGCGTGGCCCTGGGCGCACCGAACCTCATCCAGACCGTCGTCAAGCGCGGCTACCGGCTGTCCCTGGACATGGCCGCCGACACGAAGTACGCGGACACCTGAGGAACACGGGTCTGGCCGGGGGCCGGGCCGTCCGTTAGCGTGCCCGGATGATCATTGACGGTGTGGAGATGCGGGCCCTGCGGCTGGAAGACGCCGCCGGGAGGGCCGAGACACTGGCGCGCAACCGGGCGTACATGGCGCCCTACGAGCCCTGGCGGGACGAGGACTTCTACACCGAGGCAGGCCAGCGGGCCCGGCTCCAAGGGCTCCTCGCGGAGCAGGAGGGCGGCCGCGCGCGGACCTTCGTGCTGGTCGCCGCCGACGGCACGCAGGTCGGGGGGATCAACCTCCAGAACATCGTGCGCGGGCCGATGCTCAGCGCCTCCGTCGGCTACTGGATCGACCAGGCCTGGACCGGCAAGGGACTGGCCACCGCCGCGCTGCGGGAGCTCTGCCGGATCGCCCGCGACGAGGAGCGGCTCCACCGGGTCGAGGCGGGCACGAGGGTCGACAACCTGCCCTCGCAGCGGGTGCTGGAGAAGGCCGGCTTCGAGCCGTACGGGCTCGCGCCCCGCTTGCTGCACGTCGGCGGGGACTGGCAGGACCACCGCCTCTTCCAGCTCCTCCTGAACGACGAGCCGCCCGCCCTCTAGCCGAGTGCCCGCGCGACGGGCACTCTGGGGGCACGCCCCGAGAGGGAGGCGGTGACGGGTATGTGGTTCGACTCCGGGCGGGTCTGCCTGGACCTGGTGGCTACTTTTTCTCCCCTCGCGCACACCGAGGGCATCCGGGACGGCGACGGGCTGCGGCTGTGGCTCACCGGAGCCGGGCTGGTGCCCGACCGGACGCCGCTCGCCCTGGTCGGGGACGACTGGGTGCACGCCTTCCGGGTGCTGCGCGCCGACGTCGAGAGCCTCGTACGGGCCGAGCTGGCCGGAGCCTCGCCGCCCGAGGCCGCTCTGGCCCGGGTCAACGCGGCGGCCGCCGGTCCACCCCCGGGACTGTGTGCAGTACAGGACCAAGAAGGTCACCTCGTACGGGAGTTGTGCGGCGGAGTCGAATGCGCCGGGCTGCTCGCCTCCGTGGCCCGGGACGCCGTCGAACTGCTCACCGACCCCGGCGAACGGGACCTGCTGCGGGCCTGCGAGGGCGACGGCTGCGCCCGGGTCTACCTCGACACCTCGCGCGGACACCGCCGCCGTTGGTGCTCCAGCGAGCTCTGCGGCAACCGCGAGCGCGTGGCCCGGCACCGGCGCCGCGTCCTCGAATCCCGCCCCGGCTGACCCGGTCCCGGGCCGTCGCGGGGCGGCCGGGGGGCGGCCGCGGGGCGTGATCTTCGTCCTGATCCGCGAGCCGTCCCGGAAGGGGCGTGCGCGGGCGGGTCCCTTGGCGTACGGTTGACGGCTGCCCATGCACGTCAGAAAGGGGCCTTGGTGGCCGCGCAGAATGCCGCTGTCGACAGCACGGCGGATTCCGTCCGCGATCGGGAGATCGCGGTCGAGCAGACGCATCTCGATCACGTGTACCGACGCCTTGAGGAGAAGATCCACGAGGCGGAGTTCCTGATGAACGACGCCGCCAAGCGTGGCCAGGTCGGCACGCCGGGCGCCCTCGCGGAGCGGGACGCACAGGTGTTCCGGGCCGGGATCCACCTCAACCGTCTCAACAACGAGTTCGAGGACTTCCTGTTCGGCCGCATCGACCTGGTCCTCGGCAAGGACGGGGAGCGGGGCCCCGACGGCGCCTTCACCTCCGTCGAGCCCGCCGACGACGCGATCCGCACCGACCTCACGGCCGATATCGCCGAGACGCTCCACATCGGCCGCATAGGAGTCCTCGACTCCGACTACGCGCCGCTCGTCATCGACTGGCGGGCCCCCGCGGCCGCGCCCTTCTACCGCTCCACCCCCAAGGAGCCCGGCCGCGTCGTGCGCCGCCGGGTCATCCGCTCCAAGGGCCGCAAGGTGCTCGGCGTCGAGGACGACCTGATGCGCCCCGAGGTGACCGCCTTCCTCGACGGGAACGAGCTGCCCGTCATCGGCGACGGCGCCCTGATGGCCGCCCTCGGGCGGGCCCGTACCCACTCGATGCGCGACATCGTCTCCTCCATCCAGGCCGAGCAGGACCTCGTCATCCGGGCGCCCGCCGCCTCGGTCGCCGAGGTCGCGGGCGGACCGGGCACCGGCAAGACCGCCGTGGCCCTGCACCGCGCCGCCTACCTGCTTTACCAGGACCGCCGGCGCTACTCGGGCGGCATCCTGATCGTCTCCCCGACCCCGCTCCTGGTCGCCTACACCGAGGGCGTCCTGCCCTCCCTCGGCGAGGAGGGCCAGGTCGCCATCCGGGCGCTCGGCTCGCTCGTCGACGGCGCCGAGGCGACCACGTACGACGATCCGTCCACGGCACGCATCAAGGGCTCGTCCCGGATGCTGAAGGTGCTGCGCAAGGCCGTACGGGGCGCCCTGGAGTTCGGCGGCCCCGGCGGGGCACCCGCCCCCGACCGGCTGCGGGTGGTGGCCTTCGGCCGCCGCCAGGAGCTGGAGGCCCCCGACCTCGACCGGATCCGGCAGAACGTCCTGTCCGGCACCGCCCCGGTCAACCTGCTGCGCCCGCGCGCCCGCAAGCTCCTGCTGGACGCGCTGTACTCCAAGTCCGGCGGGGCCGGCCGGCACAGCGACCCGGAGCTCGCCGCCGAGCTGCGCTCCGCCTTCGACGAGGACATCTCCACGGAGGACGCGTTCATCGAGTTCATGAACGCCTGGTGGCCCGAGCTCACCCCGCGCGGGGTGCTGGCCTCCATGGCGGACGAGCGGCGCCTGTCGCGCTGGTCGCGCCGGGACCTGAACCCGCGCGAGACCCGGCAGGTGGCACGCTCCCTGCGCCGGGTCGGCCCGGACGGCAAGGGCGCCCTGTCGGTGCACGACGTGGCGCTGCTCGACGAGCTCCAGCAGCTGCTGGGCGCGCCCGCGCGGCCCAAGCGGAAGCGCGAGCTGAACCCGCTGGACCAGCTGAGCGGGCTGGAGGAGCTGATGCCGACCCGCGAGGAGACCCAGTGGGAGCGGGCCGAGCGGCTCGCGGCGGAGCGCACCGAGTACGCGCACGTCATCGTCGACGAGGCGCAGGACCTGACGCCGATGCAGTGGCGGATGGTCGGCCGCCGCGGCCGGGGCGGCACGTGGACGGTGGTCGGTGACCCGGCGCAGTCCTCGTGGACCGATCCCGAGGAGGCCGCCGCCGCGCGCGACGAGGCGCTGGGCACGCGGCCGCGGCGCAAGTTCACCCTGACGGTGAACTACCGCAACCCGGCCGAGGTCGCCGAGGTCGCTTCGCGGGTGCTGAAGCTGGCGGCGCCGGGCACGGAGCCGCCGACGGCCGTGCGTTCCACGGGCCTGCGGCCCCGCTTCACGGCGGTGCGCGAGGACCTGCGCTCCACCGTCGTGGAGGAGACCCGGCGCCTGCTGGAGCAGGTGGACGGCACGGTCGGCGTGGTCGTGGCCATGGACCGGCGCGCGGAGGCCGCGGGATGGCTCGCGGACCTGGGGGAGCGGGCGGTCGCCCTGGGCAGCCTGGAGGCGAAGGGCTTGGAGTACGACGCCACGGTCGTGGTCTCCCCGGCGGAGATCGCGAACGAGTCCCCGGCGGGTCTGCGGGTGCTCTACGTGGCCCTGACCCGCGCGACCCAGCAGCTGACGGTGATCTCCACCGGCCAGGACGAGCCGGATGCGGAGGGCGTCGCCGCGCTGCTCAAGCCGTAGGAGCGGGCCCGGGGCCGGCACAGGACGGGCCCGGGACGGACGTAGGGCCGGTTGGTCGGCGGCCAAGGGCGTGGTCCCGACAACCGGTCGCCGGTAGGGGGATCACTTCGGGCGAACCTTTGTTAGCCTGGGTTACGGCACCGACTCGATCCAAGCCCCCGGGCCCAACCTTCGTCGCCTAGAGCGACCACTTGCCGCGAGGCGAGCATGGCGGGTCGGTGTCATAGACGTAGGAAGCACCAGGTCCGCGTCCTCCACTCAGTGGAGGGCGCGGACTTTTTTTGTATGGGCCACCCATTCCCCGGACCCCGGTTATCTCGTATGGTGGAAGAGTTCTTCCGAAATTTGTAGCTGGTTACCTTGTACCGGCTGGTAGGTGGGACGATCGGACAACAGGTCCTGCCGCACCTGCCATGTTTCGGCCGGAGCAGCGCTGGGCCCTGTGTACAGAAGAACCAGGGACAGAAGAGGAACACGGCCATGGCAACGGCGCCCAGCGTCTCGTACTCGATGACGGTCCGCCTGGAAGTGCCCGCGAGCGGAACCGCGGTCTCCCAGCTCACCACCGCCGTGGAGTCCTCCGGTGGCTCGGTCACCGGCCTCGACGTGACCGCATCCGGCCACGAAAAGCTCCGCATCGACGTCACCATCGCGGCGACGTCCACGGCGCACGCCGACGAGATCGTCGAGAAGCTCCGCGGGATCGAGGGCGTCAGCCTCGGCAAGGTCTCCGACCGCACCTTCCTGATGCACCTCGGCGGCAAGATCGAGATGCAGTCGAAGCACCCCATCCGCAACCGCGACGACCTCTCGATGATCTACACCCCGGGCGTGGCCCGCGTGTGCATGGCGATCGCCGAGAACCCCGAAGACGCCCGCCGTCTGACCATCAAGCGCAACACCGTCGCAGTCGTGACGGACGGCTCCGCCGTGCTGGGCCTGGGCAACATCGGCCCGATGGCCGCCATGCCGGTCATGGAGGGCAAGGCGGCCCTCTTCAAGCGCTTCGCCGACATCGACGCCTGGCCGATCTGCCTGGACACCCAGGACCCCGACGAGATCGTGGCCGTCGTCAAGGCCATCGCCCCGGGCTTCGCGGGCATCAACCTGGAGGACATCTCCGCGCCGCGCTGCTTCGAGATCGAAGCCCGGCTGCGCGAGGCCCTCGACATCCCCGTCTTCCACGACGACCAGCACGGCACCGCCATCGTGGTCCTCGCCGCCCTCACCAACGCACTGCGCGTGGTGGGCAAGGCCGTTGGCGACGTCAAGGTCGTCATGTCGGGCGCCGGCGCCGCCGGTACCGCGATCCTCAAGCTGCTCCTCGCCGCCGGCGTCAAGAACGCCGTCAGCGCCGACATCCACGGTGTCGTGCACGCGGACCGCCCCGACCTCGTCGACGCGGCCGCGGACTCCCCGCTGCGCTGGATCGCCGACAACACCAACCCCGAGGGCTACACGGGCACTCTGAAGGAGGCCGTGGTCGGCGCCGACGTGTTCATCGGCGTCTCGGCCCCCAACGTCCTGTCCGGCGAGGACGTGGCCGCCATGGCGGAAGGCGCGATCGTGTTCGCGCTCGCGAACCCGGACCCCGAGGTGGACCCGGCGATCGCCCGCCAGACCGCGGCCGTCGTGGCCACGGGCCGGTCCGACTTCCCGAACCAGATCAACAACGTCCTGGTCTTCCCGGGCGTCTTCCGCGGCCTGCTGGACGCCCAGTCCCGCACCGTGAACACCGACATGATGCTGGCCGCCGCGAGCGCCCTGGCCGACGTGGTCGGCGAGGACGAGCTGAACGCGAACTACATCATCCCGTCGGTCTTCAACGACAAGGTCGCCGGCGCGGTCGCCGGAGCCGTCCGCAAGGCCGCCTCCGCGGTGGTGACGGCGCCCACCTCCGTCTGATCCCCGGCGCGTCGCGGGATGCGGGCCCCCCGGGCCGCCCATAGGGTTGCGGGGATGCCCGCGTGGCCCGCGGTCCGCGTCGTCCGGACACCCGTCCGGACGCCTTCTGGCGCGGACGGAGCGTCACCGCGGCGTGACTGTGGCGCTTTTCGTGTGACCCCGGCGGGTGCCGGATTGGCTTTCCCGCCGGTGGTGGGGGCAGGATGCGTAACCGGGCGAGAGGGTCTGACGTCAGACCCGGGTCCGGGGACTGTCCTAGGGCCCTGGCAGCATCGGCTTCGATCTCACGCCTCTAAGGCACGTTGAACACGGGAGTACAACATGAACCGCAGTGAGCTGGTGGCCGCTCTGTCCGAGCGCGCCGAGGTGACCCGCAAGGACGCCGACGCCGTTCTGGCCGCGCTCGCCGAGACCGTCGGCGAGATTGTCGCCAAGGGCGACGAGAAGGTCACCATCCCCGGCTTCCTGACCTTCGAGCGCACCCACCGTGCCGCTCGCACCGCGCGCAACCCGCAGACCGGCGACCCCATCCAGATCCCGGCCGGCTACAGCGTGAAGGTCTCCGCGGGCTCCAAGCTCAAGGAAGCCGCCAAGGGCAAGTAGTCCGCCCTTGTGCCGAGGGCCGCACCGGCCCTCGGGACGGCAGTAGTACGTAGTACGTATCAAGCAGTACGCCAGAGGCGGCCACCCGGCACCGGGTGGCCGCCTCTGGCGCTTCCGGAGCGCGTGTGGCCTCCGGGAGCCAGAACGCCCCCACGGGCCCTGTACGGGGCCTGTGGGGGCGTTCTGGGACGGTCTGGGTGGATCTACGCCCGGGTCAGACGAGGTCCCCGCCTGGGAGCTCGACCTTGGCGCCCAGTTCCACGAGCTTCTCCATGAAGTTCTCGTAGCCCCGGTTGATCAGGTCGATGCCGTGGACCCGCGAGGTGCCCTCGGCGGCGAGCGCCGCGATCAGGTACGAGAACCCGCCGCGCAGGTCGGGGATGACCAGGTCGGCGCCCTGGAGCTTGGTGGGCCCCGAGACGACGGCCGAGTGCAGGAAGTTGCGCTGGCCGAAACGGCAGGCGCTGCCGCCCAGGCACTCCCGGTAGAGCTGGATGTGCGCACCCATCTGGTTGAGCGCGGAGGTGAAGCCCAGACGGGATTCGTAGACCGTCTCGTGGACGATCGACAGGCCGGCGGCCTGGGTCAGCGCCACGACCAGCGGCTGCTGCCAGTCGGTCTGGAAGCCGGGGTGGACGTCCGTCTCCAGCGCGATGGCGTTGAGCGGACCGCCCGGGTGCCAGAAGCGGATGCCGTCGTCGTCGATCTCGAACGCCCCGCCGACCCGGCGGAAGGTGTTCAGGAAGGTCATCATCGAACGCTGCTGCGCGCCGCGCACGTAGATGTTGCCGCCCGTGGCGAGGGCCGCGGACGCCCAGGAGGCGGCCTCCAGCCGGTCCGGGAGCGCCTTGTGGTTGTAGCCGCCGAGGCGGTCCACGCCGGTGATCCGGATGGTCCGGTCGGTGTCGACGGAGATGATCGCGCCCATCTTCTGCAGGACGCAGATGAGGTCTTCGATCTCCGGTTCGACGGCGGCGTTGCTGAGCTCGGTGACGCCCTCGGCCAGGACGGCCGTCAGCAGCACCTGCTCGGTCGAGCCGACCGACGGGTAGGGCAGGCGGATCTTGCAGCCGCGCAGTCGCTGCGGTGCCTCCAGGTACTGACCGCCCTCGCGCTTCTCGATGGTCGCGCCGAACTGGCGGAGCACCTCGAAGTGGAAGTCGATCGGCCGGCCGCCGATGTCGCAGCCGCCCAGGCCCGGGATGAAGGCGTGGCCGAGGCGGTGCAGCAGCGGGCCGCAGAAGAGGATCGGGATCCGCGAGGACCCCGCGTGCGCGTCGATGTCGGCGACGTTCGCGCTCTCGACGTGCGAGGGGTCGAGCACCAGCTCGCCCGGTTCGTCGCCGGGCCTGACGGTCACCCCGTGCAGCTGGAGCAGCCCGCGCACGACCCGGACGTCCCGGATGTCGGGGACGTTGCGCAGCCGGCTGGGCTCACTGCCGAGCAGGGCGGCGACCATCGCCTTGGGTACGAGGTTCTTCGCGCCGCGGACACGGATCTCGCCCTCGAGCGGGGTTCCGCCGTGGACAAGCAGTACATCGTCACTGATGCCGGTCATGAATCTCGCGTTCCGGAGAGGGGTGGGCAGGGGGCCAGTGAAAAGGGTAAGGGGCATGCCCCCCTTGTTCGTAAGGCTGACGGGGCCGTAGGACTGTCATGAATTCGGCACAACACCCTGGGTGCCCGCCAGGTGGCGGAGTGTCTCCTTCCGCCCGGGGGCCGGCCGCAGGGCCCCGCGCGCCCCGAACTGCCGCCGTGCGCCCTGAGCTGCGCAGGATCCCGGTGCGCCGCTCACTCCCCCTCACGGGCGAATGTGCGAGACCATGTGGCCATGACCGAGGTGTCCTCCCTCACAGGGCGGCTGCTCGTGGCCACCCCCGCCCTCGCGGACCCGAATTTCGACCGCGCGGTCGTCCTGCTGCTCGACCACGACGACCAGGGCTCGCTCGGCGTCGTCCTCAACCGCCCCACCCCGGTGGGCGTCGGCGACGTCCTGCTGCCCTGGGCTCCGCTGGCCAAGGACCCCGGAGTGGTCTTCCAGGGCGGCCCGGTGGCGCTGGACTCGGCGCTGGGGCTGGCGGTCATCCCGGGCGAGGAGGGTCCGCTCGGCTGGCGCCGGGTGCACGGGGCGATCGGTCTGGTGGACCTGGAGGCCCCGCCCGAACTCCTCGCGGCGGCCCTGGGGGGCCTGCGCATCTTCGCCGGGTACTCGGGCTGGGGCCCGGGGCAGCTGGAGGAGGAACTGGGCGTGGGCGCCTGGTACGTGGTCGATTCCGAGCCGGGCGACGTCTCCTTCCCGGATCCGGAACGGCTGTGGCGAGCCGTGCTGCGGCGCCAGCGCAGCGAGCTGGCCATGGTGGCCACGTACGCGGACGACCCGTCGCTGAACTGACCCCGGGGCCTGGGCGGCCGCGGCGGCCGGTGCGGATCCCTCGCGCGCGAGGGACTCGGTACCCTGGCAGTCATGAGCACTCTTGAGCCCGATCGCGGGACTGGTACGGGGACCCTCGTAGAGCCGACGCCGCAGGTGTCCCACGGCGACGGCGACCACGAGCGCTTCGCCCACTACGTCCAGAAGGACAAGATCATGGAGAGCGCGCTCGGGGGCACCCCCGTCGTCGCGCTCTGCGGCAAGGTCTGGGTGCCGGGCCGGGACCCGAAGAAGTACCCGGTCTGCCCCATGTGCAAGGAGATCTACGAGTCCATGGGCCCCGGCGGGGACAAGGACAAGGGCGGCAAGGACGGGAAGTAGTCCTGCGGCCCTCCTGAAACGGGACGAAGGCCCTCGGTGCGCATACGTGCGCCCGGGGGCCTTTGCCGTGCCCCGGGGGCGGGTTAGGGTCGCCGCATCAGCGCCATGTGAAACGTGCGTTGCACAGGATGCAACGGTGGAGGAGCCGATCCCATGCCCGAGTTGATCCCGCAGCCCCGGTACGCGCGATTCCTGCCCGACGGAGGCACGGTCGAGCTCACCGACCCGCTCCTCGATGCCGGACCCGGCACCGAGGGCGCCGCCCGCTGGCTGCGCCGCGAACTCGGCGCGGCCGCCGGCTGGGCGCTGCCGTCCCCGGTCCGCGGCGAGGCGTACGGCGAGCGCCCGGTGATCCGGCTCGCGCTGCGCCCCGAGATCGCGCGGGGGACCGGCGCCGAGTCGTACGAGGTCCATGTCGCGCCCGGGTTCGTCCTCCTGGAGGGCGCCGACGAGGCGGGCCTCTTCTACGCCGCCCAGACGCTGCGTCAGCTCCTCGGGGCCGACGCCCACCGGCGGGCGCCGCTGCCCGGAGCGGTGTGGCGGCTGCCGGTCGGCGACCTCCTGGACGGCCCGCGCTTCGGCTGGCGCGGGCTGATGCTCGACGTGGCCCGGCACTTCATGCCCAAGGACGGGGTGCTGCGGTACATCGACCTGCTCGCCGCTCACAAGCTCAACGTGCTGCACCTGCACCTGACGGACGACCAGGGCTGGCGGGTCGAGATCAAGCGCTACCCGCGGCTCACCGAGGTCGGCGCCTGGCGGGCCCGCAGCCGGTGGGGCCACCGGGCCTCGCCGCTGTGGAACGAGACCCCGCACGGCGGCTTCTACACCCAGGACGACCTGCGCGAGATCGTCGCGTACGCGGCGGAGCGGCACGTGCGGGTGGTGCCGGAGATCGACGTGCCGGGGCACTCGCAGGCCGCGATCGCCGCGTACCCGGAGCTCGGGAACACCGACGTGGTGGACACGGCGGCACTGGAGGTGTGGGACGACTGGGGCGTCAACGAGAACGTGCTCGCGCCCACCGAGGCCGTCCTGCGGTTCTACGAGGGGGTCTTCGAGGAGCTGCTGGAGATCTTCCCGGCGGAGGTCTCGCCCTTCGTGCACGTGGGCGGCGACGAGTGCCCCAAGGCGCAGTGGAAGGCCTCCGCGGCGGCGCAGGAGCGGATCCGGGAGCTGGGGGTCGACGGCGAGGACGGTCTGCAGTCCTGGTTCATCCGGCACTTCGACGGCTGGCTCGCGGAGCGCGGCCGCCGGCTCATCGGCTGGGACGAGATCCTGGAGGGCGGACTGGCCCCGGGAGCGGCCGTGTCCTCCTGGCGCGGCTACGCGGGCGGCATCGCCGCCGCGGAGGCCGGCCACGACGTGGTGATGTGCCCCGAGCAGCAGGTGTACCTGGACCACCGTCAGGCGGGCGGCGAGGACGAGCCGATGCCCATCGGGTACGTGCGGACATTGGAGGATGTGTACCGGTTCGAGCCGGTACCACCGAAGTTGTCCGAAGAGGCCGCCGCCCACGTGCTGGGCGCGCAGGCCAACGTGTGGACCGAGGTGATGGAGGACCAGAGCCGCGTCGACTACCAGGTGTTCCCGCGCCTCGCGGCCTTCGCCGAGGTGGTGTGGTCCCGGCTGCCGGAGCCCGCGGAGCGGGACTACGCGGACTTCGAGGCGCGGATGGCGGCCCACTACCGGCGGCTGGACGCCCTCGGGGTCGACTACCGGCCGCCGGGCGGCCCGTTGCCGTGGCAGCGCCGGCCCGGAGTGCTCGGACGCCCGATCGAGGGAGCGCCCCCGAACGTGTGACGGGCCCGCGGGTCGGGCCCCGGAGCGCGCCCCGTCCCGGCCGCAGTCCCGACCCCTGTCCCCGGCCTCGCTCCGAGGCCCGGGACAGGGCCCCCGGGGCGGGGCCGGGACGGGGCCGGATCACGGCCGGATCGCAGTCGGATTGCAGTCGGATCGCGGCCGGATCACGGTGAACGCCGCGGGTGGTGCGGGGGCCCCGCGGGGGGCGTGTTCGCGGCCGGGGGCGGGGTCTTGCGGGGGTGGTGCGCCGGTGGTGCGCGGGCGGTGGACCCTCGCGTCCGGTGCTCCGGAAGATGTGCCAGAGTTGCCACGTCCCGGCGGTGAGCACGTACCGTACGGCGGACAGGCGTGAGCGCCGGGACCGGGACATCGGGAAGGGGCAGCTGGGTTGACCACGCACGCACCGCACGCACCGCAGGCACGGGACTCGTCCCAGGGGCCCCGCAGCGACCCGCGGGCGGGGAACGCGGAGCAGTCCGTGACGCTGCCGGCCTCGCTCGACGAGGCCGTGGCGGCGCTCGCGGCCATGCCCGCCGCCGTCCCCGTCGCGGGCGGCACCGACCTCATGGCCGCCGTCAACGCGGGACTCCTGCGCCCCGCCGCCCTGGTGGGCCTCGGCCGGATCAACGAGATCCGCGGCTGGCAGTACCAGGACGGCCACGCGCTGCTCGGCGCCGGCCTCACGCACGCGCGCATGGGCCGACCCGACTTCGCCGCCCTGATCCCGGCCCTGGCCGCCGCCGCGCGCGCCGCGGGCCCGCCGCAGATCCGCAACGCCGGCACGCTCGGCGGCAACATCGCCACGGCCGCGCCCACGGGCGACGCGCTGCCCGTGCTGGCCGCGCTGGAGGCCGTGCTCGTCATCGTCGGACCCGGCGGATCGCGGCGCGAGATCCCGGTCTCGCACCTGCTCGCCGGCCGGGAGATGCTTCGCCCCGGCGAGCTGATCGGCTTCGTGCGGGTGCCGTTGCTGCACGCGCCGCAGGTGTTCCTCAAGGCCACGGGCCGTACGGGACCGGGGCGCGCGATGGCGTCCGTAGGGCTCGTACTGGACCCCGCGCGCCGGGGCGTGCGCTGCGCGATCGGCGCGGTCGCCCCGATGCCGCTGCGGCCGCTGGAAGCCGAGCAGTGGGTTGCTTCGTTGATCGACTGGGACGGGGACCGCAGTCTGGCCCCCGAGGCGCTCGAGGCCTTCGGCGAGTACGTCGCGGCGGCGTGCGTGCCCGACCAGGGGGAGCCGGTGGCTCCCGCAGTACTGCATTTGCGGCGGACGGTGGCCGTGCTGGCACGGAGGGCCCTGGGGAGGGCGCTGAGCTCATGAGTGAGAACGACAACACGGGTGCCGCGGGCTCCACGGGACCCCACTGGGGCTGGGAACCGGTGCCGCACGGCGGCGAGTACGACTCCGACGCCACGGCCTTCGTGAAACTGCCGCAGGACATGCTGGACGCGCTCGGCACCGGGGAGCCCCTCGCGGCCCCCGGGCACGGCTACGTGCCGCCGCCGATGATCGTGCCGCTGGGCACGGGGAGCACGGACCCCGCGGCCACGGGTACCTGGACGATCCCGGTGCAGTGGCCCGAGGCGGGCGCGGCGGCTCCGGCGGACACGGGTGCGGACGCGGGCGCTTCGGGCGCCGCTGTGCGGGCGCCGATCCCGGCGTCGGTGCCGATTCCGGCCTCGGTGGCCGCGGCGTTCGCGGATCCGGCGGCGGAGCCGGTGGCCGAGCCCGTCGCGGATCCCTACGGGGAGTCGTTCGGCGAGCCCTTCGCGGAGCCTTTCGCCGAGCCCTTCGCGGGGCCCTACGGGGACTCCTTCGGGGGCTCCGCCGGGGACTCCATCGGGTCCGCCGGGGAGTCCTTCGCGGGGAGCCCGGCCGGCGCGCACGAGCCGGGGTCGACCGCCGAGTGGCACTTCCCCGAGGCGGCGGCGAGCGACGTGTGGACCCCGGGCGGCGCCGGCGACACCGGCAGCTTCGGGCAGCTCGCGGCCGCGGCCGACTGGAGCCGGGCCCCCGCGACGCTGCCGGGCGGGGCCGCGGCCCCGTGGGCGACGCATCCGGACTTCGAGGGTGCGCGCGGATACGTGGCGCAGCAGCCGGGCGGGGACGGGGCGGGTTCCGACCCGCTGGGCTCCGGCCCGTTGGGCTCCGATGCGCCGGGTTCCGGTCCGCTGGGATCCGGGGTGCTTCCCGGGGCTTCCGCGCCGGCCGGCGGACCCTTCGGCCCGGCCCTGGGACGCGGACCGCGCGTGCTGGGCGGCCCGGGGGTCGGGACCCCGCTGGAGGGGGAGCCGGTCCACCCGGCCCCGCACGACATCGAAGCCGCCCACGGCCCGGCGCAGGTTCCGGACTCGGGGGAGCGGCAGCATCCGGGGAGCGACGGCGAACCCGGCGGCGAAGCCGGGGCCGAGGGCGAGGCCGGGGCCGCCGAGGCGGAGCCGGGGTTCGGCGCGGGCGTGCCGGGCCCGGGCGGAGCCGGGGCCGGGCCCGTGCCGAGTACGGACGACGCCGACCTGGCTGTCGAGACGGCTCCGGCGGGGACGGCCGAAGGGGTTCCGGCCGAGGGGGAGACGTACGAAGAGGAATTCGCCGAGGGGGCGTCCGGAGCGGACGCCGGGGCCGTGGCCCAGCACGAGCACCCGTCGGCCTCCTACGTCCTGCGCGTCAACGGGGCCGACCGCCCCGTCACCGGCGCCTGGATCGGCGAGTCCCTCCTCTACGTGCTGCGCGAGCGCCTCGGCCTCGCCGGCGCCAAGGACGGCTGCTCGCAGGGCGAATGCGGCGCCTGCGCCGTGCAGGTCGACGGCCGGCTCGTCGCCTCCTGCCTGGTTCCCGCCGCCACCGCCGCGGGCAGTGAGGTCCGGACCGTGGAAGGTCTCGCGACCGACGGGGAACTGTCGGACGTACAAGAGGCGTTGTGCAGGTCGGGTGCGGTGCAGTGCGGGTTCTGCGTGCCCGGCATGGCCATGACCATCCACGACCTGCTGGAAGGCAACCACGCCCCCAGCGAGCTGGAGACCCGCCAGGCGCTGTGCGGCAACCTCTGCCGCTGCTCCGGGTACTCGGGCGTCATCGAGGCCGTCCGCGAGGTCGTGGCCGAGCGCGGCTCGGCGGCGGAAGCCGCCGCCGCGGCCTCGGCCGAGGCACGGATCCCGCACCAGGCCCCGCCGGGCGAGGGCGGCTTCCACGGGACGCAGGGCGACGCGGGCCGGCAGGGCAACGAGGGTCACCAGGGCAACCACGGCAACCACGAGGGAGGCACGGCGTGAGCGCCCACGACGCGGCGACGGTCCCGGTATCCGTCACGACACCGTTGCCCGAGGGCACGGAGCCGTCGGAGCCGGCGGTCCCGCGCGGCATCGGCGCGTCCGTCCCGGCCACCGACACCCGCGCCAAGACCGAGGGCACCTTCCCCTACGCCGCCGACCTGTGGGCCGAGGGCCTCCTCTGGGCCGCCGTGCTGCGCTCCCCGCACGCCCACGCCCGCATCCTCTCCATCGACACCTCCGCCGCCGCCGAGATGCCCGGCGTGCGCGCCGTCGTCACCCACGCCGACGTCCCCGGCGCCACCACGCACGGCCGCCGCATCGCCGACCGGCCCGTCTTCGCGCACGACGTGGTCCGCCACCACGGCGAGCCCATCGCCGCCGTCGCCGCCGACCACCCCGACACAGCACGCCTCGCGGCCGCCGCGATCGCCGTCGAGTACGAGCTCCTCGACCCGGTCACCGACCCCGAACAGGCCTTCGGCGCCCCCGACCTGCACCCCGACGGCAACCTGATCCGGCACATCCCGCTGCGCTACGGCGACCCCGAAGCCACCGGCGACGTCGTGGTCGAGGGCCTCTACCGCATCGGCCGCCAGGACCCCGCCCCCATCGGCGCCGAGGCCGGGCTGGCCGTACCGCGCCCGGACGGCGGCGTGGAGATCTACACCGCCTCCACCGACCCGCACACCGACCGCGACCTGGCCGCCGCCTGCTTCGGGCTCGAACCGGACCGCGTACGGGTCGTGGTCACCGGGGTCCCGGGCGCGACGGCGGACCGCGAGGACGCCGCGTTCCAGCTCCCGCTCGGCCTGCTGGCCCTGCGCACCGGCTGCCCCGTGAAGCTGGCCGCCACGCGCGAGGAGTCCTTCCTCGGCCACGCCCACCGCCACCCGACGCTGCTGCGCTACCGCCACCACGCGGACCAGGAGGGCCGGCTGGTCAAGGTCGAGGCCCAGATCCTGATGGACGCCGGCGCCTACGCCGACGCCTCCTCGGAGTCCCTCGCGGCAGCCGTGGCCTTCGCCTGCGGCCCGTACGTCGTCCCGCACGCCTTCGTGGAGGGCTGGGCGGTCCGTACGAACAACCCCCCGTCGGGCCACGTGCGCGGCGAAGGCGCCATGCAGGTCTGCGCGGCCTACGAGGGCCAGATGGACAAGCTGGCGGCCGCCCTCGGCATCGACGGCGCCGAACTGCGCCTGCGCAACGTCCTGGCCACCGGCGACCTGCTCCCGACCGGCCAGACGGTCACCTGCCCCGCCCCCGTGGCGGAACTCCTGCGCGCGGTCCGGGACCACGAGCTGCCCGCCCTCCCCAAGGACACCCCGGAGGAGGACTGGCTGCTCCCCGGCGGCCTGGAGGGCGCGGGCGAGCCGGGCGCGGTGCGGCGCGGGGTCGGGTACGGGGTCGGCATGGTCCACATGCTCGGCGCCGAGGGCACCGACGAGGTGTCCACGGCCACGGTGAAGATCGTCGGCGGCGCTGCGACGGTCATCTGCGCGGCCGTCGACACCGGCCAGGGCTTCTCCACGCTCGCCCGCCAGATCGTCCAGGAGACCCTGGGCGTCGACGAGGTCGTCACGGCCCCGGTCGACACTGACCAGCCGCCGGCGGGCCCCTCGGCCCACGGCCGCCACACCTGGGTCTCGGGCGGCGCGGTGGAACGCGCCGCGAAGATGGTCCGCACCCAGCTCCTCCAGCCGATGGCGCACAAACTGGGCATGTCCACCGAACTGCTCCAGATCGCTGATGGCCGGATCACGTCGTACGACGGCGCGTTCTCCACGACCGTCGCGGAGGCGATGGAGGGCAAGGAACTCTGGGCCACGGCCCAGTGCCGCCCGCACCCGACGGAGCCGCTGGACGGCGACGGCCAGGGCGACGCCTTCGTCGGCCTCGCCTTCTGCGCGATCCGCGCGGTGGTCGACGTGGACATCGAGCTGGGCTCGGTGCGCGTCGTGGAGCTCGCGGTCGCCCAGGACGTCGGCCGCGTCCTCAACCCCCGCCAGCTGGAAGCCCGTATCGAAGCGGGCGTCATCCAGGGCGTGGGCGCGGCCCTGACGGAGAACCTCCGCACGGCCTCGGGCCTGATCCGCCACCCGGACCTGACGGGCTACGCCCTGCCCACCTCCCTGGACGCCCCGACGGTCCGCATCGTCAAACTCGTCGAGGAACGCGACGTGGTGGCCCCGTTCGGCGCCAAGCCGGCGAGCGCCGTCCCGGTGGTCACGGCCCCGGCGGCGGTGGCCTCGGCGGTCCGCGCGGCCACGGGCCGCCCGGTCAACAGGCTCCCGATCCGGCCATCTGCGGCGGTGGCGGCGCCCAACTCGTGACCTTGTGACCCTGATTGCACCTGCAACTCGGAACTTGGGCCTGTCGGACTCTCTCGATACAGTGTTTGTGGACACTGGCGACGTGCGTGTGCGAATGCGGGCGAAGCGGGTGCGAACGGGGACGACGGGGAGTCGGGGAGGCCATCGTGGCAGTGGACTATGGGCCAGGCGTGTTCGGAGTGGACTTCGGTGTGGGCGTGGCCTCGCCGGCGGCTCTGGGCGCGCTCCAGGTCGAATACGAATCGCTGACGGACTACAAGAAGCGGGTCGACGGTCTGCTGGAGAAGCTGGACGGCTCCCCGGCGAGCGACAAGAAACTGGCGGACGGCACCCTCCCGGAGAACTCCCTGGGCGAGGGCTTCGCGGAGGCCAAGCGGCTGTTCACGGCCTACTCGACGGTGCACACGCAGTTGCTTGCGCTGTCCAAGGGGCTGGCTGAGCAGATCGAGGGGCTCAGCATCGCGATCCGGACGAGCGGCCGCGGTTTCGAGGGCGTCGACGAGGAGACGAAGCGACGGATGCTGGCGATCAGCAAGCAGGCCGACGCGAACTACGTCCCGGAACGTGACCCGTTGGCTCCGCCGCCCCCGCACAGTTCGGCTTCGCAGGGAAGTGCGTCGGCAGGCACTCAGGGAGAGGGCTTCTGATGGCGACGAACTTCGAGAGCCACACGCACCAGCAGTTGCTGGCCATGCTCGCCTCGGCCAACGCGGAGACCCTCAAGGAGCGCGGCGCGCAGCTGACGGACGCCGCGGCGACCATCAAGGAGATCGGCGAGAGCCTCAAGGACCACCGGGTGACCGGCTGGGAAGGCGAATCGGGTACGGCCTTCCAGGACTGGGTCAGCCGCGCGGGCAACGCGACGCTGCGCCTGAGCGAGTACAGCGCCGAGGGTGGCAAGCATCTGACGCAGGCCAGCCAGGTCGTCATCGAAGTCAAGGCCAACATGCCGACGTACGACGCGACGGCGGCGGCCAACCTCGAAGCGGCCCGCGAGTACCACAACGACCCGGACGCGCAGCAGATCGGCCAGCAGGCCCACTCGAAGCTGAGCGGCGACCGGCAGCAGGCGATCCAGCAGATGACGAAGCTGGCGCAGGGATACGAGGCTTCGGCCACCGGGATGGAGATGGCGGAGGTCCCGACGTTTCCGAAGCTGCCGGAGCCGTTCATTCCACCGCCGGTGGCTGGATATGGGGATCTCGAACGAGATGGAGGGGGTTCTCAAGGGGCAAGCGGTGGGGCTGCTCAGGGTGTCATTGGGGCGGGTAGCTCGTCGAATTCCCCGTCACCGGTGGGGCCGAGTGGTTCGTCGTCTGGCCCAGGTTCTGTGCCCGCTCCCCAGCAGCCTGGACCCGTTCCGGTTCCTCCTGATCGGAATATCGGCACTGGTCTCGACACCGTCGGCCCGGTTCCCAGTACGACCCTTCCCCCGGCCCCGGGCGTGCCTGGAGGCCCGAATCCGGTTAGTCCGGGCGGGGGCGGTCAGGGTCTCGTCCCCGGTGGATTGGCTCCGCCCCTGACGCTGCCGCCGAGCGGTGGTGTGTCGAAACCGATCGGCGGTGGCGGTCCCGGCCGCCTGGGTCCCGGCGGGACCATTCCCGGCCTCGGTGGGGTTGGCGGGAAGGGCGGCGGACTAGGTGGTGTTGCCGGGCTGCCCCCGCGCGACAACGGGATCAGCGGTGGTAGGCCGGTCACGCCCGGGGGGCCGGGGACAAGTCTTCCCCGCGGCACGGTCATCGGCGGCGAGGGTGGACAGGCAGGTGGTCGCGGCATGGGCATGGGCGGCGGCATGGGTATGGGTGGCGGCGGAGCGCACGGCGGTCTCGGTAGTCCCATGGCGGGTCGCCGTCTCGCCACCGAACCGGGCGGTGTGTTCGGCGGGGCGCAGACGGGTGCGGGTGGTCGTTCCATCGCTGGTGGTCAGCCGTTTACCCAAGGCGGCTCTGGACTGGTGCGCGGTGGATCTGGCGCTGCTCCGGCAGGCGGTCCTATGGGCCACGGCGGCGCTGGTGCGCATGCTCCGGGCCGACGGAGTGACGGTCGGCAGGGGGAGCGCCCTGACTACCTGGCTGAGGACGAAGAGACGTGGCAGGGCGATGGTCGTGTCGTTCCGCCGGTGATCGACTGAGTGGAGCGGACGTTGCACGGGATGCGTATGCGTAAGGCGGGCGTGGTCTTGGCGAGTTTTCTGCTGGCCGGGGTTGCTGCGACTCCCGCGCACGCGGAGAGCATCAGGTCGCGGCAATGGCATCTCACGTCAATGAAGGCCGAAGAGATCTGGAAGACCAGTACTGGAGCGGGGGTCACTGTTGCTGTCATCGACGGTGGTGTAGCACCCATCCCTGAGCTGGAGGGGCAGGTCGTCCCAGGCAAGGACTTTGCCACGACGTACAGCGGAGATGAGCGAACGGACTCTAATCAACACGGCACAGCGATGGCTGCGTTGATTGCTGGGACCGGGAAGCACTCGAGCGGTGACGGAGCGTTTGGGCTTGCGCCTGGGGCCAAGATCCTTCCGATTCGCGTGCCAGAGGGCGTCGACGTTAAGAACGCCGCCTGGACGGAGGCGATCCGGTATGCGGCAGACTCGGAAGCAAAGATCATCAGTATCTCTCTGGCTTCGGGTGAAGAAGATCCGGCACGTCTTGATGCGGTGAGGTATGCCCTCTCCAAGGGGAAGCTGATTTTCGCTGGTGTAGGAAATCGCGGAGATGGATCGAACGAAGTCCTCTATCCCGCTGCAACGCCGGGAGTGGTGGGCGTAGGAGCTGTCGACTCCAAGGGCAAAGCGACTGCGGAGTCGGAGCACGGATCACAGGTTGATCTGACA
Source organism: Streptomyces sp. NPDC002886 (assembly GCF_042888445.1). Taxonomy (NCBI): domain Bacteria; kingdom Bacillati; phylum Actinomycetota; class Actinomycetes; order Kitasatosporales; family Streptomycetaceae; genus Streptomyces; species Streptomyces sp. NPDC002886. The sequence goes on along the minus strand of NZ_JBIAPV010000002.1, from coordinate 1,264,494 downwards.
GCACCTGGTGCTGACATCGTCACGGGTTGTTCTGGCAAGACTGGAGTTTGCAAGGGCAGCGGAACAAGCAATGCCACCGCCCTCGCCTCCGCCTCCGCTGCGCTGATCTGGTCCGCCCACCCCGAGTGGACCAACAACCAGGTACTCCGGGTCATGATGAACACCGCCGGCAAGCCCATCGACGGCGCCGAGCGCAGTGACTTCATTGGGTACGGCACCGTCCGCCCCCGCATCGCCGTGCCCAACCCCGGCGACCCCGGCCCCGCGGACGTCTACCCGCTCCCCGACCTCGCCGCAGCCGGCGGCGGTGCCGGGACCAAGGCCCCCTCGGCGCCGTCCTCCACCGCTCCCTCCGGCCAGGCGGCGGCCCCCGCCCCTCAGGCGGAGGCGAAGGAAGAGGGTGGCGGGAGCCTCCCCTGGCTGGCCCTCGGGCTTGGGGCCTGTGTGCTCATCGGTGGAGCCGTCACCGCCGTCGTCGTCCGGCGTCGGGCCCGCTGACCAGGCTGCGCAGCGCGAAACGGCGGCACCCGGAAGGGGCCGCCGTTTCGTGTACCGGCCAACTGGGACGGGAACTGAGACGAACAGCCGAATGGGCGGCACCCCCTGCGGGGTGCCGCCCATTCGGCATGGCTGGTCGGGCCATCAGAAGCCGTGACCGGAATCGAACCGGCGTAACTCGCTTTGCAGGCGAGTCCCTCAACCACTCGGGCACACGGCTGGGTGGTGGTGATGTGTATGACCGTACGAGGGGGAGGGAGGGTGGGGAAGGGGTACGGGGGCCGTGCAATGTGACTGCCATGCCGCGTTCACAGAGGGGGCGGGGGTGAGGGGGTGCGGGACCTTTGGCCTAGGGCTGGAGGAGGGGGTGGGATCGGTCGGAATGACAGGGTCGAAACAGAGGTATGAGCCTTACTCTGGGGCGATGAGCGTCCTCCCCCAGCGAGCTGCTGTCACACCGGCCGAAGCGATACCCGACCCGAAGGGCGGGGTCCTCGGGCCCGCGTACCGGACGCTCAGCATCGGGATCATTTCCGTTGTCTTCTTGATCGCCTTCGAGGCCACCGCTGTCGGGACCGCCATGCCCGTGGCCGCCCGGGAGCTGGACGGGGTCGCGCTCTACGCCTTCGCCTTCTCCGCCTACTTCACGACCAGCCTCTTCGGGATGGTGCTCTCCGGGCAGTGGGCCGACCGGCAGGGGCCGCTGCGGCCGCTGACCGTGGGGATCGGGTGCTTCGCCACCGGGCTGGTGTGTTCCGGGACCGCCGGGGCGATGTGGATGTTCCTGCTCGGGCGGGCCGTGCAGGGCTTCGGGGGCGGGCTGGTCATCGTCGCGCTCTACGTGGTCGTCAGCCGGGCCTACGAGGAGCGGCTGCGGCCCGCGATCATGGCGGCCTTCGCCGCGAGCTGGGTCGTGCCGTCGATCGTCGGGCCGCTGGCCGCGGGGACCGTCACCGAGCACCTCGGGTGGCGCTGGGTGTTCCTCGGGATCCCCGCGCTGGTCTTCGTACCGCTGGCCGTGGCGCTGCCCGCGATCCGGCGGAACGCGTCCGGGCCGGTGGACCCCGAGGCACCGCCCGTGGCGTTCGACCGGCGGCGGATCCGGCTCGCCCTCGGGATCTCGGCCGGTGCGGGGCTGCTGCAGTACGCCGCGCAGGATCTGCGGTGGCTGTCGTTGCTGCCGGGGATCGCTGGAGCGGCTCTGCTGGTGCCCGCCGTGCTGGGGCTGCTGCCGCGCGGGACCTACCGGGCGCGGCGCGGGCTGCCGTCGGTGGTGCTGCTGCGCGGTGTGGCGGCGGGGTCGTTCATCGCGGCGGAGAGCTTCGTACCGCTGATGCTGGTCACCCAGCGGGGTCTGAGCCCGACCATGGCCGGGTTCTCGCTCGCGCTCGGCGGGGTGACGTGGGCGCTCGGCTCGTGGGTGCAGTCGAAGGGGCGGATGGATCCGCACCGGGAGCGGTTGATCGTGCTGGGCATGGTCATGGTCGCGGTGGCCATCGCCGGGGCGCCCGCGGTGCTCGTGGAGTGGGTGCCGGTGTGGACGATGGCGCTCGTGTGGGCGCTGGGGTGCCTGGGGATGGGGCTCGTCATCGGGTCCACCAGCGTGCTGCTGCTGAAGCTGTCGGCGCCGGCGGAGGCGGGGGCGAACTCCGCCTCGCTGCAGATCTCGGACGCGCTGGCGAACGTCGTGCTGCTGGCGGCGGGCGGGGCGGCGTTCGCCGCGCTGGGCGGGGGAGCGGTGGGGGCGGCGCACTCCGTGGCGGAGGGGGCCGGGGCTTCGCACCCCGGTGCGTTCGTGGTGGTGTTCCTGCCGATGGCCTGCGTGGCCTTGGTGGGGGCGTGGGTCGCCACCCGGCTGGACGCGGAGCCCCAGCGGGGCTGAGGCGATTGGCCTGGCCGAGCCTGTGCTCCGGCCGAGCCCGTGGTCGGGCTGGGCCCGTGCTCTTGCCGAGCCCGTGATCCGGCTGGGCCCGTGGTCCGGGCGAGCTCGTGGCTTGGCCGAGCCCGGGGCCTGGTCGAGCCTGTGGTCCGGTCGAGCCCGTGGTCTGGGCGGGCCTGTGCTCCGGCCCAGCCCGTGGTCTGGCCGAGCCCGTGGTCCGGGCGAGCCTGTAGTCCGGGCGGGCCTGTGGTCTGGCCGGGCCCGTGGTCCGGGCGAGCCCGTGGTCCGGCGCGGCGCCGTTGCCGGGGTCGGCCCCCGGGCCCCCGCTCCTCAGGCGCCGGAGGGGCTGGATTCGGCCGGGGGTGGTCCCGTGCGTGCGGGCCTGCCGGGCGGGGTCGGCCTGGCGGGCCCCCGGAGAATTGCGGCGCGGGTCCCGGGGTGGGCTGGCTAGCATCCGGGGATGAGTGAGCTGATCATCGGGATGGGCGAGGCCGAGCGGGCGGAGTTGGCCGATCTGGCCGATGCCACCGGGCAGAGCGTCGAGGAGGCCGTGCTGGCCGCCGTGCGGGGCTGGGTGCGGGGGGGAGCGGGAGCGGGCCGGACGTGAGGCGTCGCGGTTGGCCGGGCGGCATGCCGGGCTCCTGAGGAGGCTCGGGGAATGAGCACCAGGCACCTCACCCTGGCAGAGGTCCTCGACCTCGCGCGGCACGCCTGCCTCGCCCACGACCAGCCCGTCGAGCTGCGGGCCCCAGGGCTGCTGGAGTCGGCCGTGCACCGGCCGCGGGCCCGGATGTTCGGGACCTCGGCGTACGCGGACACCTACGAGCAGGCCGCCGCCCTGCTGCACGCGATCGCGACGAACCACCCCCTCGTCGACGGGAACAAGCGGACGGCATGGCTCGCCGCCGTCACCTTCCTCGCGCTGAACGGGGTCGATCTCGGTGATGCCGACCAGGACTCCGCGTACGACCTGGTCATCGACGTGGCGGCGGGGAACGAGGAGCACATCGGGCGGATCGCGGAGCGGCTGCGCGCGCTGGCCCGAGGAATGTGACGCTCGCCGCACGCGCCGAGGTCACGGGCCTGTCCCTCCGCGAGGGACGGGCCCGGGCCGGTAAGGTGGCCCGGTTGTCCTACGTACGACTGCCCGTACCGCCGGCCGTAGCGATGCCCGGACCGCACCCCCGGAAGATGCCCGGAGTGCGTGCCCGCAACGGATACGCCGCCGAGAGACCGAACCGGAGACCGTGACTACTACCGCCTCCCACCACCTCTCACCCGCCTTCCCCGGCCGCGCGCCGTGGGGTACCGCCAGCGCCCTGCGAGCTTGGCAGCAGGGTGCGCTGGACCGGTACCTGGAGACCCAGCCGCGCGACTTCCTCGCCGTCGCCACCCCCGGCGCCGGCAAGACCACCTTCGCGCTGACCCTCGCCTCCTGGCTGCTCCACCACCACGTGGTGCAGCAGGTGACCGTCGTCGCGCCCACCGAGCACCTGAAGAAGCAGTGGGCGGAGGCCGCCGCCCGGATAGGGATCCGGCTGGATCCCGATTACTCCGCGGGGCCGCTCAGCAAGGATTACCACGGGGTCGCCGTCACGTACGCGGGTGTGGGCGTGCGGCCGATGCTGCACCGCAACCGCTGCGAGCAGCGCAAGACGCTGGTCATTCTCGACGAGATCCACCATGCCGGTGACTCGAAGTCCTGGGGCGAGGCCTGCCTGGAGGCCTTCGACCCGGCGACCCGGCGGCTCGCGCTTACCGGTACGCCTTTCCGGTCCGACACGAATCCCATTCCTTTCGTGGCGTACGAGGAAGGGAACGACGGAATTCGGCGGTCCTCCGCCGATTACACGTACGGCTACGGGAACGCGCTCGGGGACGGGGTCGTGCGGCCCGTCATCTTCCTTTCCTACAGCGGCAACATGCGCTGGCGCACCAAGGCGGGCGACGAGATCGCCGCGCGCCTCGGCGAGCCGATGACCAAGGACGCCATCTCGCAGGCCTGGCGTACGGCGCTCGACGCGCGCGGCGACTGGATGCCGAACGTGCTGCGCGCCGCCGACCAGCGGCTGACCGAGGTCCGGAAGGGCATCCCGGACGCGGGCGGGCTGGTCATCGCCGCCGATCAGGACTCGGCGCGGGCCTACGCCAAGCTCATCCGGGAGATCACCGGGAGCAAGGCCACCGTCGTGTTGTCCGACGACACCGGTGCCTCGAAGCGGATCGACGAGTTCGCCGCGAGCAACGACCGGTGGATGGTCGCCGTCCGCATGGTGTCCGAGGGCGTCGACGTACCGCGGCTCGCGGTCGGCGTGTACGCCACCACCATCTCGACCCCGCTGTTCTTCGCGCAGGCCGTCGGGCGCTTCGTGCGCTCGCGCCGGCGCGGCGAGACGGCGTCGGTGTTCCTGCCGACGATTCCCTACCTGCTGGGCTTCGCGAACGAGATGGAGGTCGAGCGCGACCACGTCCTCGACAAGCCGAAGAAGCAGGGCGAGGAAGACCCGTACGCCGACTCCGAGAAGGAGATGGAGGAGGCGAACAAGCAGGAGGACGAGGACACCGGCGACGAGGAGCAGATGTCCTTCGAGGCCCTGGAGTCCGACGCCGTCTTCGACCGGGTGCTCTACGACGGCGCCGAGTTCGGCATGCAGGCGCACCCGGGAAGCGAAGAGGAGCAGGACTACCTCGGCATCCCGGGACTGCTGGAGCCCGACCAGGTGCAGATGCTGCTCCAGAAGCGGCAGTCGCGGCAGATCGCGCACAGCAAGCGCAAGCCCGATTCCGAGGCGGACCTGCTGGAGCTGCCGGCCGACCGGCGGCCCGTGGTCTCGCACAAGGAACTGCTGGAGCTGAGGAAGTCGCTCAACACGATGGTGGGCGCCTACGTCCACCAGAGCGGCAAACCGCACGGGGTGCTCCACACCGAGCTGCGCCGCGTGTGCGGCGGACCGCCGAGCGCGGAAGCCACGGCGGGACAGCTGCGGGAGCGGATCAAGAAGGTCCAGGAGTGGGCCACCCGGATGCGGTGATTTCCTACGGAATGCGGCACGGGCGGTGCGGGGAGTTTTGTACGGTCTCCGCCCGCCCGGGCCGTCGTAGCGGTGGCGCCGCACCCGTGGTGGGAGGCCCAGGCGGGCCGCGCGGGCGGCCCGGGGACACGAGCGGCGACCCGAGGGCCGAAGGTCACGAATCTGCGGCGATGTGCGATTTCAACCGGCACAAAACGCCAGTAGGCGCCCGGATTCTGGACGAGCCCTTCCGCTGAGCGAACCCGCTCGCTAGTGTCCCGGCATCGAACGCCCCGTGGCAGCGCCGCCGCGGGAGCGCAGCCGGTGCCATGGCCGCTACCGGCGGCCTCTCCGTGCGTCGCCGAGGGACCGGCGGCGCTATCCCCAGAGAGTCACCGCCGCCCACCGAAAGAGGGAGAGGCGTCGTGACCGCGGAAACCTCCCAGACTCTCGACCGAGGACTCCGAGTTCTCAAACTGCTCGCCGACACCGACCACGGTCTGACCGTCACCGAGCTCTCCAACCGCCTCGGTGTGAACCGCACCGTGGTCTACCGCCTCCTGGCCACCCTCGAACAGCACGCCCTGGTCCGCCGCGACCTCGGCGGCCGTGCCCGCGTCGGGCTCGGAGTGCTGCGCCTGGGCCGCCAGGTGCACCCCCTCGTGCGCGAGGCGGCACTGCCGGCGCTGCGCTCCCTCGCCGAGGACATAGGCGCCACCGCGCACCTGACCCTCGTGGACGGAACCGAAGCGCTCGCCGTGGCGGTCGTCGAGCCGACCTGGACCGACTACCACGTGGCCTACCGGCCCGGCTTCCGGCATCCGCTGGACCGCGGGGCGGCCGGCCGGGCCATCCTGGCCGCCCGTCAGGGCACGCTCATCGAGCCCGGGTACACGCTCACCCACGGTGAGCTCGAAGCGGGCGCCAGCGGCGCTGCCGCGCCCCTCGTGGGCATCACCGGGCTGGAGGGCAGCGTGGGAGTCGTCATGCTGGCCGACGCCGTGCCCGAGCGGGTCGGCCCGCGCGTGGTGGACGCCGCCCGAGAGGTGGCCGACGCCCTGCGCTGAGCCGCGCGGCAGGATGTGGAGCAGGACACCGAGCCGCGTCCCCGATCACCGGGGGCGCGGCTCGACCCGTTGCCGGGCACCCGCGCTAGATTGGCCCGGTGCTCTCTCGCCTCACACGTCTGCCGCGTCCCGCCGCCCTCGCCGTCTGCGCCGTGCCCGTGCTCGCGCTGTTCGCCGTCGCGGCCTTCGCACCGCTGCCCTTCGTGATCGCGCAGCCGGGCCTCACGGCCGACGTGCTCGGCTCCCGCGACGGCAAGCAGGTCATCAGCATCACCGGGGCCCCCACCCGCGAGACCACGGGCCAGCTGCGGATGACCACCATCCAGGCCACCGGTCCCTCCACCTCCGTCACCCTCTCCGAACTGGTCGGCGACTGGTTCGACACCGCCCGGGCGGTCATGCCCAGGGCGTCGGTGTACGGATCGGGCGGAAGCGACAAGGAGATCGAGGAGCACAACCTGGAGGAGATGACCAAGTCGCAGTCGACGGCCTCCGAGGCCGCCCTCGGCTACCTCCACAAGGACCCGAAGGACGTGAAGGTCGAGCTGAACCTCGCCGACGTCGGCGGTCCGAGCGCCGGACTGCTCTTCTCCCTGGGCATCGTCGACAAGCTCGACGGGAACGGCAGCGGCGGCGATCTCACCGGGGGCCGCAGCATCGCCGGTACGGGCACCATCAGCGCGGACGGCGAGGTCGGCGCGGTCGGCGGGGTGGCCTTGAAGACTCAGGCCGCGCGTCGCGACGGGGCGAGCGTGTTCCTCGTACCGAAGGCGGAGTGCTCGGACGCGAAGTCCGAACTCCCCGAGGGGCTCCGGCTGGTCCCCGTCACTTCACTGACGGATGCGGTTGACGCGCTGCGGGCTCTGCAGAAGGGCGCGTCGGTTCCGTCCTGCTGAGCCGGGGCTCCGCCTCCATGCTCCGCCAGGACGGGAACACCAGCGGGGAGAGCGTGGCGAGGAAGTAGACCCCGCCGAACACCAGCAGCGCCGTGGTCACCCCGAAACCGTCGATGAGCAGCCCCGCGGCCAGCCCGCCCAGCGGCATCGTCAGCTCGCAGCCCGCCTGGGTCACGCCCGAGACCCGGCTGCGCAGCTCGTCGGGCACCTTCTCCAGCATGACCGTGGTCAGGATCGGGTTGAGCACGCCCGCGCCGAGCCCCGACAGTGCCATCGTCACCGCGAGCGGCAGCGAGGTGTCGGTGAAGGCGGCGACCGCGTAGCGCGGGGCCCCGCACAGCAGGAACGCCGCCGCGAACACGGTCCTACGGGGGAACCGCTCGCCCCAGGCTCCGTAGAGCAGGGCGCCCAGCAGCGCGAACCCGCCGAAGAGGGCGACCATCAGGCCGAGGGCGGTGGCCCCGCCGAGCGCGTCGCGGCCGTGCACGGGCAGCAGGACCGAGGACCAGCCCTGGTCGAGGCCGTTGGTCATCATCACCATCACCGTGACGCCGAGCAGCAGCCGCGTGCGGATCAGGAACCGCCAGCCCTCGGCGAGCTCCGCCCGGTAGCCGGCCAGAGACACCTTCCCGGCGGCACGCTGCGGCTCGGCGGCCGGTATCCCGCGCACGAAGGCGGCGACCAGCAGCGCGGAGGCGCAGAAGGTGGCGGCGTCCAGGAGCAGCACCGACTCGGCGCCGAGCGTGGCGATCAGTACGCCGGCCAGCGCGGCACCGATCATGCGGGCTCCGCGCGACACGGCGTCGTAGAGGCTGGCGGCGCGGGCGACGGTGGTGCCGGCGTGCTCGGCGAGATGGGGGAGCAGCACGTAGCGCGAGGCCAGTCCGGGGGTGTGCACGAGGCCGCCGACGGCCATCAGCGCGCACAGCATCCAGAACTCCAGCAGCCCCGCGTAGTGCAGCAGCGGGATGGCGCCCACGGACAGTCCGCAGATCAGGTCCGAGCCGGCGGAGACCCGGCGGCGGCCGAGCCGGTCGATGACCGGGCCCCCGACCAGGGCGGCGATCGCGACGGGCAGGGTGGCGCAGAAGGCGACGATCCCGGCCCGGCCGGCGCTGCCGGTGGTCTGGAGCACGAACCACGGGACGCCGATGAGGGTCAGCGAACTCCCGGCTATCGAGATGGTGTTGGCGACCAGGACGGCGGTGAAGGGGCGACGGTTCACGCGATGCCGCCGTGCGGGCGGGAGATCCGGGTGTTGCGGGCGATGCGTGCGTGCAGGTGCGCGGGCTGGATCAGGTGGATGCCGGTGGAGATCAAGGCCTCGCCGACCCGGTTGCGCAGGGCGGAGGCGGGGTGCCGGCGGAGGCGCGGTGCGGCCTCCCGCGCACGGCGCCAGGCGGCGGCCTCGGCGGTGCGGATGGTGTGGGTGTCGGCGTGGATCTGGGCATGGCTGAAGGCGTGCACGGCAGGGCTCCTTCTGCGAAAGGGGTTGTGGAGGGCGCTACTTGGTGCGGACCGGGAAGGCGTGTGTGTGGAAGCGGACCGTTTCCGTGCTTTCGGAGGGCGGCAGATCGCGGTAGCTGTTGATCAGGTCGTGGACCTTGAGGACCAGCTCGTGGCTCTGTGCGGGGGTCAGCTGCAGTGAGAAGTCGCTGAGTTCGGAACTCCGGCGCCACTCCACCGACCAGGTGTGGGCTTCGCCCAGCCAGCCGGACAGTTCCTGCTCGTGGATCTTCACGATCTCCGCCATGAAGACCTCCGCGGCGCCGCGCGTGGCCGGGTCGGTGTCGTAGATCAGCGCCTCGTCGAAGATCGTGCCGTCCTGGGCGGGCCGCCACCAGCGCTCGCGGCCCTTGCCGTGCTCGGGGGCGTCCTCGACGAACCCGTACGCGGCGAGCTGGCGCAGGTGGTAGCTGGTGGCCCCGCTCGATTCCCCGAGACGCTCGGCGAGTTGCGAGGCGGTGGCCGGCCCGTGGAGGCGCAGGTCGCCCAGCAGGCGGATGCGCAGCGGGTGGGCCAGGCCGCGCAGGGAGTTGGCGTCGAGCTTGCGGAGCTGGGGCTCCGGCTTCCGGGACTGTTCCGGCTTCGAGGGCTCTGCGTTCTTCTCGGGCATGCCTCAACAGTAGAGTTGCAAAGAACCCTATGCAAGGGTTTCTTTGCAACCACTTCTTTGCATCCACCCGTCCGGGTGAGGCGGGGCTCAGCCCTCCTTGATGAACCCCTCCGCCACCAGCCAGTCCTTCGCCACCTCGTGCGGGTCCTGCCCCTCCACGTCCACCAGCGCGTTGAGCCGCTGCGCCGTCTCCGTCGTCAGCCGCTTCGACAGGGGGTCCAGCAGGCCCGCGATCGCCGGGTACTTCTCCAGGGTCTTCGCGTGCAGCTCCGGCGCCGCGTTGTAGTTGGGGAAGAAGTGCCGGTCGTCGGCGAGGGTGTCCAGATCCATGGCCTTGATCCGGCCGTCCGTGGTGAAGGCCTCGCCCAGCAGGCAGGAATCGGACTTGGAGACCTGCGTGTAGATGATTCCGGCATCCATCTTCATGACGTTGCCCGCCGGGATCTTCATCCCATAGGCCTTCTCCATCCCGGGCAGCCCGTCCTCCCGCGAGGCGAACTCGTTCTCCACGCAGACCGTCACCGCCTTGGGGTCGCGCTGCGACAGCGCCGCCACGTCCGACATGGTCTTCAGCCCGTACTTGGCGTTGTTCTTCTTGCTGATGGCCAGCGTGTAGGTGTTGTTGAGCGTGGACGGCGGCAGCCAGGCCACGCCGTTCTTCACGTCCGCGTCCCGCACCGCCTTCCACTGTTCGTACGGGTCCGTGATCGGCTTGTCGTTGCCCAGGTAGGTGATCCACGCCGTGCCCGTGTACTCGTACATGGCGTCCGCGTCGCCCTGGATGATCGCCTCGCGGGCGCTGATCGATCCCGGCAGGTTGGTGCGGTCGAGGACCTCCGCGCCGGCCGCCTTGAAGATCAGGCCGATCATCTGGCCGAGCACGATGTTCTCGCTGAAGTTCTTCGAGGTGACCGTGAGCGAGGCGCCCTTGAGGGGCAGTCCCTGGCCCACCGAGCCCGGTACGACGTCGTCCACCATCGGAGACCCGCTCTTGAGCCCGCAGCCCGCGAGCGGCAGCCCCAGCGCCAGCAGGGCCGCGCAGGCCGTGGCCGTCCGCACGGAGAGGGAGAGCTTGTCCATCTACGCCTCCAGCCCGCGCGGGGTCAGGACCGTCTCGGCCAGTGAGGCCAGCCAGTCCACGAACAGCGCCAGCGCCACCGTCAGCACCGAGCCCAGCACCAGCACCGGCATCCGCTGCGTCTGGATCCCGGAGGTGATCAGGTCGCCGAGGCCCCCGCCGCCGCCGAAGGTCGCCAGGGTCGCGGTGCCGACGTTGAGGACGAGGGCCGTCCGTACGCCCGCCAGGATCAGCGGGACGGCCAGCGGGAGTTCCACCTTCATCAGGGTGCCCATGGAGGACATCCCGATCCCGCGCGAGGCCTCCACCAGCTGGGGGTCGATCCCGCGCAGCCCTGCGACGGTGTTGGACAGCACGGGCAGGACGGCGTAGGCGACCATGCCGATGATCGCCGTCGAGGGGCCGATGCCGAGCCAGATGACCAGCAGGGCCAGCAGTCCGATGGCCGGGGTGGCCTGGCCGATGTTGGCGATCGCGGTGACCAGCGGGGCCGCCCGGCGCAGGCCGCGGCGGGTCAGGGCGATGCCGAGGGGGATCGCGATGATCAGCACCCAGAAGGTGGAGATCGCGGTGAGTTTGACGTGCTGCCACAGCCGGAGCTCGACGTTGCCGTCCTTGAGGGAGTTCTCCGCGATCGTGTCCAGTGTGGCGTTGGTGATCCACAGGTACGTGGCCAGCAGCACCAGCGCCAGCACGATGGGCAGGGTCACCAGCCGGGCCCAGGTGAGCCGGCTCCCGGGGCGGGGCGGCGCGATGGAGGCCATCACCGTCTCGTCGGGCGCGGGCTCCTCCGGATCCCGGAAGACGTGCCCCTTGAGCTCGTGCTCGCCGGGCGGGCGTTCGGGGGAGACCGGGTTCCGGGGGCTCATGAGCCCTCCGAACCGTCCCGGAGCCCCTCCAGGTCCCGCTCGGTGCGGTGGTGGCGCAGCTCCTCCAGGTCGTGCGCGTGCTCGGCGGCCGTCAGCCGGTCGGCCTCCAGCATCTCGTGCACGGAGTTCATCAGGGTCTCCATGTCCACGACGCCGATGTACTCGCCGCGCCGCCCGGTGACGGCCACCCGGCCGCCGCTGTCGGTCAGTACGGCCTCCAGGGCGTCGTGCAGGGTCGCGTCCCGGGTCACCGTGTCGTGCACGAGCTGTCCGGCCCGGGCCAGCGAGCCCTTGGCGCGCATCAGGTCGCCGCGGCGCAGCCATTTGTACGGGCGGCCGCGCCGGTCCAGCATCAGCAGTTCGTTGCCCTGGCCGGCGCGCAGGGTGTTGAAGATCTGCTGGAGCGGGTCGTCGACGGAGACGGTCGGGAACTCGGCGATCTCCACGTCCCGCACGCGGGTGAGGTTGAGCCGTTTGAGGGCGGCGCCTGCGCCGACGAAGCCGGAGACGAAGTCGTCGGCGGGATTGGTGAGGATCGCCTCGGGGGTGTCGAACTGCGCGATGTGCGAGCGCTCGCGCAGGACGGCGATCCGGTCGCCCAGCTTGATGGCCTCGTCGAAGTCGTGGGTGACGAAGACGATCGTCTTGTGCAGCTCGTGCTGGAGCCGGATCAGCTCGTCCTGGAGGTGGTCGCGGGTGATGGGGTCGACGGCGCCGAAGGGCTCGTCCATCAGCAGGACGGGCGGGTCGGCTGCGAGCGCCCGGGCCACGCCCACGCGCTGCTGCTGGCCGCCGGAGAGCTGGCGCGGGTAGCGGCCGTGGAACTCGCGCGGGTCCAGGCCGACCAGGTCGAGCATCTCCTCCACCCGGTCCTTCACGCGGGACTTGGACCAGCCGGTCATCTTCGGGACCAGGGCGATGTTCTCGGCGACCGTCATGTGCGGGAAGAGCCCCGAGGACTGGATCGCGTACCCGATCTTGCGGCGGAGCTTGACCGGGTCCATGTCGGTGACGTCCTCGTCGCCGATGCGGATCCGGCCGGAGGTGGGCTCGATCAGCCGGTTGATCATCTTGAGGGTGGTGGACTTCCCGCAGCCGGAGGGGCCCACGAAGACCACGAGCTCGCCCGCCTTGATCTCCATGGAGACGTCGTCGACGGAGGGGTTGGGGTTGCCGGGGTAGCGCTTGGTGAGGTTCTCCAGCTGGATGGTGGCGCCGGAGGCGGCGGTGGAGGCCGGCACGCCTTCGGTGGGCGGGTGCTCGGTCGGCGGGCTCGCGGGCGTCGGCTCAGACACGGATTCCCCTCGGGATGGTGAGACGGCCGAGCAGGACGTACGCGGCGTCGAAGAGCAGGGCGAGGATGACGACGCCGAGCGTCCCCGCCAGGACCTGGTTGATGGCGTTGGCGCTGCCGAGCGAGGCGATCCCGCGGAAGATCTCGTTGCCCAGGCCCGGCCCGGAGGCGTAGGCGGCGATGGCCGCGATGCCCATCAGCATCTGTGTGGAGACCCGGATGCCGGTCAGGATCGGCGGCCAGGCGAGCGGCAGTTCCACCTTCAGCAGCTGGGCGGAGCGCGACATCCCGATGCCCTTGGCGGCGTCGACCAGGGCCGGGTCCACCCCGCGCAGCCCCACGATGGAGTTGCGGACGATGGGCAGCAGCCCGTACAGCGTCAGGGCGATCACGGTCGGCGCGACGCCGAGGCCGACGATCGGGATCAGCAGGCCGATCATGGCCAGGGAGGGGATGGTCAGCACCGTGGAGGTGGAGGTGACCGCGAGGTTCCCGGCCCAGCCGCTGCGGTAGGTGAGGACGCCGATGGCGACGCCGAGGGCGGTCGCGATCACCATGCACTGGAAGACGGCGCTGGCGTGCTGGAAGGCGTCGGTCAGGAGCTGCTGGTGGCGGTTGGACAGGTAGGCCCAGAAGCTCACGCCGCGTCACCCCATCCGTAGTTGCCGCACGTCGGTCGTCAGTCGTCCTCGGCCGCTTGTTCGACCAGAGGGATGATCCGCAAAGGCACGGGATTCTCCATGACAATCGCCGTCGAAGCCCTCACGATGCCATCAAACGCCACAACTCGGTCGATCACCCGCTGGAGATCCGCGTTCGACCGGGCCACGAGCCGGCACAGCATGTCCCCGTGCCCGGTCGTCGTGTGCAGCTCCAGCACCTCCGGCACCCCGTCCAAGTGGGCCCGTACGTCGGCTCCTTGGCCCTGCTTGATCTCCAGCGTGGCGAAGGCCGTCACCGGGTACCCCAGGGCCGCCGGATCCACCTGCGGGCCGAACCCCCGGATGACTCCGTTCGACTGAAGCCGGTCCAGCCGGGCCTGCGCCGTGCCGCGCGCCACGCCGAGCCGGCGCGAGACCTCCAGGACCCCGATCCGGGGCTCGCGGGCGAGCAGGACGATGAGCCGGCCGTCGAGTTCGTCGATTCCCATGGGTGCCTCCCGGGCGGTCGGTCGGTGGTCATAGTGCACAGATATTCCAGCAATGGTGGGCTCAGGATGGTCAGTATGTACAGCGAAAATGGGAACTATTGCGCATCTTGTGGAACGGCGGGACTCTGCCGTCATGACTGAGACCCAGCCGCTCGACATCGCGCCGTCCACCGCCGCCAAGGCCGATCCCTTCCCGGTCAAGGGCATGGACGCGGTCGTCTTCGCCGTAGGCAACGCCAAGCAGGCCGCGCACTTCTACTCGACCGCCTTCGGCATGAAGCTCGTCGCCTACTCCGGACCGGAGAACGGCACGCGCGAGACGGCCAGCTACGTCCTCACCAACGGCGCCGCTCGGTTCGTCCTCACCTCGGTCATCAAGGCCTCCACCGACCGCGGCCGCTTCCTCGCCGAGCACGTCGCCGACCACGGCGACGGCGTCGTCGACCTGGCGATCGAGGTCCCGGACGTGAAGGCGGCCTACGCCTACGCCGTCGAGCACGGCGCGCGCGGCCTGGACGAGCCGTACGAGCTCACCGACGAGCACGGCACGGTCCGGCTGGCGGCGATCGCCACCTACGGCCAGACCCGGCACACCCTGGTCGAGCGCGGCGACTACACCGGCCCGTACCTGCCCGGCTTCGTCTCCGTCGCCCCGATGGTCGAGCCCCCGGCCAAGCGCACCTTCCAGGCCATCGACCACTGCGTGGGCAACGTCGAGCTCGGCCGGATGAACGAGTGGGTGGCCTTCTACAACAAGGTCATGGGCTTCACGAACATGAAGGAGTTCGTGGGCGACGACATCGCGACCGAGTACTCGGCGCTGATGTCGAAGGTCGTCGCGGACGGCACCCTGAAGGTGAAGTTCCCGATCAACGAGCCGGCGATCGCGAAGAAGAAGTCGCAGATCGACGAGTACCTGGAGTTCTACGGCGGCGCCGGCGTCCAGCACATCGCGCTCGCGACGAACGACATCGTCCGCACCGTGCGGGCGATGCGGGCGGCCGGCGTGGAGTTCCTGAACACCCCGGACTCCTACTACGACACCCTCGGCGAGTGGGCGGGCGAGACCCGCGTCCCCGTCGAGATCCTGCGCGAGCTCAAGATCCTCGTCGACCGCGACGAGGACGGCTACCTGCTGCAGATCTTCACGAAGCCGGTCCAGGACCGGCCGACGGTCTTCTTCGAGATGATCGAGCGCCACGGGTCGATGGGCTTCGGCAAGGGCAACTTCAAGGCCCTGTTCGAGGCGATCGAGCGGGAGCAGGAGAAGCGGGGCAACCTCTAGAAGGGTGCGGGAACCGGCTCGCCGGAACCGGGTGGCGGGGCCCCTGCGGCTCCGCTCCCGGGGCTCCGCCCCGGACCCCGCGCCTCAAACGCTCCCGGCACCGCTGGGAGGTGCCCCCGGGCGGGGCTGGATTCGGGCGGCGTCCGGGGCGAGCCCCTACGGCTTCGGCTTCGTCGCGGCCGTTGCCGCGGGCTTCGTCGCGGCCTTCGCCGCGGGCTTCGTCGCGGGCTTGGCCGCCTTCGGGAGTTCCGGGGCCACCCACGGGGTGGTGGGCTGCATGTTCTCCGGGCCGCCCGACGGGGGCTTGCCGATCGACGCCAGGGCCGCCTTCGCCAGGGGGCCGCGTACCGGCGAGAAGTGCGGGTTCGTCCGCATCGCCTCCTCCAGGTGCCGCCGCGCACCCGCCTCGTCGCCCAGGCCCCGCTCGATCACCGCCCGGTGGTAGGAGAACTCCGCGAGCCGCAGCCCCTGCTCCGTGGCCTTCTTCGCGTACTCCAGCGCCGCCGTGTCGTCGCCCGTCTTGTGCAGCGCCCAGCCCAGCGCGTCCGCCACCGGCAGGCTCTTGTGCCGGTCCCACTCCGCCGTGAGGCGCCGTACGGCCGCGCCCGGGTCGCCGTGGTCCGCCTCGAAGCGGCCCAGAACCAGCTCCTCGTTCACCCCGGTCCGGGCGGCCTGCGCCGCCAGCCCGTCGTACACCGCCTTCGCCTCCTCGCCCCGGCCCAGCGACTCCAGCAGCTCGCCCAGCTCCAGCGACAGCGCCGGCACCGCGGCCCGGCCCAGCGCCAGCCGGTAGTCCCGTACGGCCTCACCGCCGCGGCCCAGCGCCGCCAGCACCCGCGCCCGGCCGCCCAGCGCCGCCGCCTGGCCCGGATCGGTGCGCAGCGCCGCCTCGTACTGCTTCAGCGCCTCCGCGTCGTCACCGCGCTCCCACGCCAGCTCCCCGAGCCGGAACAGCACGTACGCCTTCTCCGCCGGGGCCTTCGCCGCGCCCCCCGCGTGCTCCATGGACATGGCCGCGTCCTCGCGCCAGCCCCGGTCCCGGTACACCTGCGAGGCCTTCGTGAAGGCCGCCAGCCCCGGCCGCAGGTCCACCAGGCTCTCCATCGCCTTCTCCGCGGCCTTGTAGTCCCCGAGACCGCCGTACGCGTCCACGAGCACCGGGTACGCCGTCCACCGCTTCGGCGCCTGCGCCCGTACGAGCTCGCCCCACTTCTTCCCGGTCCCGAAGTCCCGCCGGGCGTTGGCCAGCGCGCCCATGCCCGTCATCGCGTCGAAGTTGCCCTTCTCGGCCGGGCGCAGCTCCAGGGAGCGCTTCAGGGCGCCCTCCGCCTTCGGGTACCAGGCGGCATCGGCCGTCCGCCGGGCCTGCTCCAGGTACGCCTGTCCCAGCACCGCCCACGAGCCCTCGTCGTCCGGGTGCTCCGCGACCCACTTCTCCCGGTCGGCGACCAGCGCCGACAGGTCCACCGCCGCGGCCGGAGCACCCATGCCGACCGCCGCCCGGGCCCGCTCGCTGGGCCCCGGCGGGCGCGCGTCGTCGTCCGTACGGGCCGGCCGGATCACCAGGGCCCCGGCGATCAGGACCACCAGGGCCGCCGCCGCCACGAGCGTCTTGCGGCCGGTGAAGGTCACGGGCGGGGCAGCCTGCTGCTGCCTCTCCTGAGAGACGGATGCGTCGCGCATAGGGTCCATGGAGTCACTGTGCGTCAATATGAAGAGCTCGCCGAGGTGTCCGAAGAGCGTCGCGGGCGTGTTCACACCGATGGCCCCGACTGTCACGCTGGCACCATGGCTGACGAAGTTGACGATGGCTCACGCACGCTCCACGCGCTGCTCCTGGAAGGCCTCCCGCCCGAGGCCCTGCTGACGGACCCCCAGGTGACCGCCTCCTACTCCACCGACATGGCGAGCTTCTGCGCGGCAGGCACCCCGGCCGCCGTGGTCCTGCCCCGGACCGTCGAACAGGTCCAGCACGTGATGCGCACCGCCCACGCGCTCCGCGTGCCCGTGGTTCCCCAAGGGGCCCGTACGGGCCTGTCGGGCGCGGCCAACGCCTCCGACGGCTGCGTCGTGCTGTCCCTCGTGAAGATGGACCGGATCCTGGAGATCGACACCGTCGACCGGATCGCCGTCGTCGAACCGGGCGTCGTCAACGCCGTCCTCTCGCGCGCCGTCGCCGAGCGCGGCCTGCACTACCCGCCGGACCCCTCCAGCTGGGAGCAGTGCACCATCGGCGGGAACATCGGCACCGCCGCCGGCGGTCTGTGCTGCGTCAAGTACGGGGTCACCGCCGAGTACGTGCTGGGCCTCGACGTGGTCCTCGCCGACGGCCGGCTCCTGCGGACCGGCCGACGCACCGCCAAGGGCGTCGCGGGGTACGACCTCACCCGCCTGTTCGTCGGCTCCGAAGGCAGCCTCGGCGTCGTCGTCCGGGCCGTCCTCGCCCTGCGTCCGGCCCCGCCCCGCCAGCTCGCGCTGGCCGCCGAGTTCCCCTCCGCCGCGGCCGCCTGCGCGGCCGTCTGCGCCGTCATGGAGGCCGGTCTGACGCCCTCGCTGCTGGAGCTGATGGACCGTACGACCGTCCGCGCCGTCAACGCGCTCGGCAAGATGGGCCTGCCCGAGACCACCGAGGCCCTGCTGCTCGCCGCCTTCGACACCCCGCACGCGCCCGAGGACCTGGCCGCCGTGGGGGAGCTGTGCACCGCCGCCGGGGCGAGCGCCGTCGTACCGGCCGAGGACGCGGCGGAGTCCGAACTGCTCCTCCAGGCCCGCCGGATGGCCCTGCCCGCCCTGGAGGCCCTGCGGCCCGCGACGATGATCGACGACGTGTGCGTACCGCGGACCCGGCTCGCCGAGATGCTGGACGGGACCGCCGCCATCGCCCGTACGCACGACCTGCTCATCGGGGTCTGCGCGCACGCCGGCGACGGGAACACCCACCCCATCGTCTGCTTCGACCCCGCCGACGAGGACGAGACCCGGCGGGCCCGCGCGTCCTTCGAGGAGATCATGGCGCTGGGACTCGAACTGGGCGGGACCATCACGGGGGAGCACGGGGTCGGCGTCCTGAAGAAGGAGTGGCTCGCCCGCGAACTCGGCCCGGTGGGCCTGGAGATGCAGCGCGCCGTCAAGCACGCCTTCGACCCGGAGGGACTGCTCAACCCGGGCAAGCTCTTCTGAGTCACAGGTCCCCGTCCGCGGACTCGTCCGACGGCCACGGGTCGCGCATCCACAGCTCGTCGGCCGGGGTCGGGGCGAGCAGCTCGGCCAGCGCCGCGTCCAGGCCGAGCCGGTCGGCCTCGGTGCCGGGCGGCACGATCCTCAGGGTCCGCTCCAGCCAGGCCGACACCGACACGGCGGGGGCCTCCAGCAGGGCGTCGCCGTCGGGGGAGCTGAGCGCCATGCACAGGACGGCCTGCTGGCCGACCTTCGTGGGCCAGATCCGCACGTCTCCGTGGCCGCACGGCCGGAACACCCCCTCGACCAGCAGCTCCCGGGCGAAGGTCCAGTTGACCGGGGTGCTGGAGCCGGTGTGGAAGGTGATGTGGACGGCGTACGGGTCGTCCGTCAGGTACAGCAGGCGGGCGGGGACGGGCACGCTGCGCTCGGGGGACAGGACCAGCTTCAGTTCCAGCTCGCGCTCGACGACGGGGTGCTCCATGGCGGCCTCACTTCGGTACGGGGTGCGTGTTCGGGCGGTGCGCGGGGCCCTGGAGCGGCCCACACCCGGAGAGAGCGCCGAAGTGCCCGGGTATGACGCGACTTCGCGAGGCGGATCGAGAATTGGCCGAAATCTATCGGCTGACCGAATTCATACGTACGGGGCCGCGTCCGTCGGGGTTCGCCAGGGTTCGCCCGAACGCTTGGATTCTCCCGTTACCGGACCTGTCGGGGGGCGGTTCTTGGCTATGGTCCACCCCTGCAAGAAGCCTCAAGCCACGATCGGAGTTGGGGACATTGACGGCCTCCCCTGGTGACGGCGAGCACGCGGCCCGCGAGGGCTACTACCCCGATCCGTCCATCCCCGGGTACGTCAGGTTCTGGAACGGCCTGAACTGGGTTCCCGGTACGAGCCGCCCCGCGGCCCCTGCCGACGAGACGGGTCCCGTGTTCCTCGACCAGACGGGCATGAGCGAGGCGCTGCGCGAGCCGGAACGGGCTGAACACAGACCGCGGCCCCGGCCCGCCCCGGCGCCCGCGCCGGCGTCCTGGCCGGAGCCCGCGGGCTCCGCGGCGGCTCCGGCCGCGCGGTCGGAGGTGGAGTCCTGGGCGGAGTCCGCCGCGCGGTCGGACTTCGGGTCCTGGCCGGCGGCGGGGGCCGCGGACGCGGCGGGGGACGCGGGCGGATACGCGTCGGGATACGCGGGCGGATACGAGCCCGGATACGCGTCCGGATCCGAGTCCGGATACGGGTCCGGGTCCGAGTCGGGGTCCGAGCCCGGGTCCGCGGCCGCGGAATGGCAGGCCGACCCGCTCCACCAGTCCGGCTTCGGCGGGCCGCGCGACCGCCGGGTGTCCTGGGGCCACGAGGAGGAAGCCGCCGCCCGCCCCGGCGGAATCTCCCTGGCCCGCCCGTCGGTACCGGCCCCCGCTCCTCACCAGGCAGCGGCACCGGCACCCCTACGCGCCCAGGCGCCCGGACAGTTCCAGGCCCAGGCGCCGCTCCAGGCGCAGGCTCAAGCACCGGCACCGCTCCAGGCACAGGCGCAGGCGGCCCCCGCCCCCGCCCCGGCCCACCGAGCGGCTCAGGACCCGGCCCCGGCCCGGCACTCGGCCCCGGCCCCCGTGTCGGCCGCCCTGCCCGCGCAGGCCTCCGGCTCCGCCGCCCCGGGCGGGCTCGGCATCCTGTCGGCGCCCTCCCCGGTCGCGGCCCATGCCCCCGCTCCCGCGCGCCCCGGCGCTCCGGGTGCGGACCCGGAGCCGGCGGAGCGCGTACGGCGCCCGGAGCGCCCCGCCCCGGCCGCCCCGGCGGAGCCCGCCCGGCGCGCGGCCCCCGTAGAGCAGGCCGACCGTGCGGAGCGGGCCGGGGCCGCCGTGCCTGCGGCTCCGCGTCCCGAGCGGACCGGACGCGCGGTGTTCGAGCGGATGGCGGAGCGGGCCGTGCGCCCCGCCGGGCTCGTGCGCCGCGCGACCGCCCGGCTGCTGGACTCCCTCGTGTACGCCGCCGTCGCGACCGGGGTGGCGCTGCCCCTCGTGCCGGGGACGACCGCGCACCTCGAGGCCAAGGTGGACGCCGCCCGGGCGGCCGGCCGGACCACCACCGTGTGGCTGCTGGACGGGACCACGGGTGGCTCGCTGGGCCTCGTGCTGGGAGTCGTCCTCCTCTTCGGCGTCTTCTACGAAGCCCTGCCCACCGCCCGTTGGGGCCGCACCCCGGGCAAGAAGCTGCTCGGCGTACGGGTCTTGGCCACCGCCACGCTGCGCCCGCCCCGCTTCGGCGCGGCGCTGCGCCGCTGGCTCGTGTACGCCCTCCTGGGCCTCCCGGGGGCCCTGTGGGCCCTCGCGGACCGGCAACGGCGCCGGACCCTCCACGACCGCGCCGCACGCACGTACGTGGCCCGCTAGGGCCCCTGCGGGCCGTCCCGGACCGCCGTGTCCCCCGAATGGACGCGTCCCCGTTGCGGGCCGCTCCGGGCCGGGTTCGACTCGGGCCATGAGCACCGACCAGCCGCCGCCGGGCCAGCCGCCCGAGGACGACCCGTTCCTCAAGAAGCCCCAGGAACCGACGCCTCCGCCGTCGGGTGGTTCGCCGTACGGCTCACCGCCCGCAGGCGCCGGCGGAGCCTTCCCGCCGCCCCCGCCCGGAGGCGGAGGGGGCTACCCGCCGCCGCCCCCGCCCGGGGGAGGGGGCTACCCGCCCCCGCCGCCCCCGTACGGCGGAGGCGGCAACGACCCGTACGGCGGTGGTGGGGGCGGCTACGGCATGCCCGACCCGCTCGCCGGGATGCCGCCGCTCGCCGACTTCGGCAAGCGGCTCGCCGCCCGCGTCATCGACCTGCTGATCATCGCCGTCCCGCTGTTCGTCATCCAGCTCTTCGCCGGTGACCGCAACCGCTACACGGTGAAGACGAACGAGGGCGAGGACGTCACCGAGGTCATCACCAAGTCCTACAGCGGCAGCGGACTGATCATGACGCTGATCTCGATCGTCGCGTACGTGGGCTACGACTGGTGGTTCGTCAAGAAGAACGGCCAGACCCTCGGCAAGAAGTGGATGGGCCTGCGCGTCGCGATGCTCAACGACGGCAGCGTCCCGCAGTCCAACGCCGCCCTCTCCCGCGCCGCCGTGCTCTGGCTGCCGACGCTGATCTGCTGCTTCTGCCTGTGGCCGATCGCGCTCGTCATCTCGATGCTCGTCGACAAGCCCTACAAGCAGGGTCTGCACGACAAGGTGGCCAAGACCGTGGTGGTCCAAGCCACGTAGACGTACCCGGTCCGGTGTGCGCGGGCGGTCTCCCCACGGGGGAGGCCGCCCGCGCCGCGCTGTGCGCGGGGCGGAGCGGTGGCGCCGGAGCGGTGGCGTCGCGTCAGTGGTGCACGGGGTGCTCGACCGGCGCCGCGGCCGGGGCGCCCGCCGGCACGTCCTGCGGGACGGTGTCCGGCACCGGCGAGGCGGTCCTCGCGCGGGTCGCCGCGTGCCGTCCGCGCCGGCGGGGCAGCGGAACGGTGAGGGCGACGAGGACCCCGAGGGCGAGGGCGGCGGCGGAGATGACCGCGATGCCGAGTCCCGTACTCGTCTGCGAGAGCAGCAGCATGGCGATCGTCGAGACGATGACGGTGGCGGACCCGTAGGCGAGCTGTGCGGCAGTCGGACGCGGCATGGCGATATCCGTCCTCGAAGCGGGAGGGTGGGTCGGCTCGGTCAGGGCTGGCGCCGAGTGACCCTACGACGGTGGATGCCCGAGCGGAACTGTCGGTAAGCGTGACCTCACTCATGTGAGGGGAGGCAGCGGAGCACAGGGGGCGCACGGGGGGCACCGTAGGGGTTCGGGGGGTGGGGAGGGGCGGACGGGACCGATGGGATTCGATTTGGTTCGATGGGGGCCGACGACTGTCGGGGGCGGACCCGGGGCGGATCCGGGGTGGGCCCGGGGCGGTCCGATGGGGGTCGGAAGTCCCCTTCGTCCCCTATGGCCGCCGAACGTCCGTATAGCGGAACTCGGTGACCGCATAGTGCAGTTGTAAGGAACAAGTCAAGGTCTGTCTTTTCTCGCGTCTCTCCGGTCAAATGTCGTCACTTGAGACGCGCGCCGCACGGAACCCCCCAACTCCTACGGAGAAGTTCCGCACCACTTCGCGGCCGCGGGAGGGGAACGACATCAAGTGACCAGCAACTCGGCCAGACGACGAGCGCTGCGCGCCGCCGCAATCGGCGTGACCCTGGCAGCGACGGCGGCCACCGGCGCCGCCTTCACGATGGCCACGGCAGACCCGGGTGCGAAGGTGTCCGCCGCGGACCGCCAGGACCCGACCGCTCCTTCGAAGGAGCAGGTCAAGCACAACCTCGAAGGCCCGTTCAGCAAGCAGCAGGAGCAGGCCCGCAAGGCTGCCCTGGAGCAGGTGCTGAGCGGCAAGAAGGCCGTCGAGCAGAAGGGCGCCTCCAAGGTCGTCAAGCTCGACGACAAGAAGTACGTCGAGCTCGGCCGCGAGAAGACCGACAAGATCTTCACGATCCTCGTCGACTTCGGCGACCAGGTGGACAACACCACCATGTTCGACCCGGACGGCGCCGGCCCCAAGCCGCCGGTGCCCAAGTACGGCGGCAACCCGGGCCCGCAGCACAACCAGATCGCCCAGCCCGACCGCACTGTGAACAACAGCACGGCCTGGCGCAAGGACTTCAACCGCGCGTACTTCCAGGACCTGTACTTCGGTACCGGCAAGGGCAAGAACTCGCTGAAGACCTACTACGAGAAGACCTCCTCGGGCCGTTACTCGGTCGACGGCGAGGTGGCCGACTGGGTCAAGGTCCCTTACAACGAGGCCCGTTACGGCTCGAACTACTGCGGCCAGAGCAACTGCGCCAACGTCTGGGACACGGTCAAGGACGGCGTGACCGCCTGGGCCGAGGGCCAGAAGAAGGCCGGGAAGACCGACGCGCAGATCAAGGCGCAGCTGGCCCAGTACGACCTCTGGGACCGCTACGACTTCGACGGCGACGGCAACTTCAACGAGCCCGACGGCTACATCGACCACTTCCAGATCGTCCACGCGGGCGAGGACGAGTCGGCCGGCGGCGGCGTGCAGGGCACCAACGCCCTGTGGGCCCACCGCTGGTACGCCTACGGGACCGAGGCCGGCAAGAACGGCCCCGCGAACAACAAGGCCGGCGGCACCCAGATCGGCAACACCGGCATCTGGGTCGGCGACTACACGATGCAGCCCGAGAACGGCGGCCTCGGTGTCTTCGCGCACGAGTACGGCCACGACCTGGGCCTGCCGGACCTCTACGACACCTCCGGTGGCGGCGAGAACTCGGTCGGCTTCTGGTCCCTGATGTCGGCGGGCTCCTGGCTCGGCAACGGCAAGGACTCCATAGGCGACCTCCCGGGCGACATGACCGCCTGGGACAAGTTCCAGCTGGGCTGGCTGAACTACGACAAGGCCAAGGCCGCGACGAAGTCCACCCACAAGCTGGGCGTCTCGGAGTACAACACCAAGGACAAGCAGGCCCTGCTCGTCGACCTTCCCAAGAAGAAGGTCACCACCGACATCGTCGCTCCCGCCGAGGGTGCTTCGCAGTGGTGGAGCAACATGGGTGACGACCTCAAGAACACCCTCACCCGCTCGGTCGACCTGACCGGCAAGTCCTCCGCGGCCCTGTCGCTCAAGGGCTGGTGGGACATCGAGGCGGAGTACGACTTCCTGTACACCGAGGTCTCCACCGACGGTGGCGCCACCTGGACCGCGCTCGCCGGCACCGCCGACGGCGTGGCCATCCCGGTCGACGCTTCCAACAGCCCGTCGCTCACCGGCGTCTCGGGCGGCTGGAAGAACCTGGCCTACTCGCTGGACGCCTACGCGGGCAAGAAGGTCGACCTCCGCTTCCGCTACCAGACGGACGGCGGCGCGGGCGGCAAGGGCTTCACGGGTGACGCCCTCGCCATCACGGCGGACGGCGCCACGGTCTTCACCGACGGCGCGGAGAACGGCGACAACGGCTGGACCGGCAAGGGCTTCTCCCGCGTCGGCTCCGGTTTCACCAAGGAGTACGCCCAGTACTACCTGGCCGAGAACCGCCGCTACGTCTCGTACGACAAGACCCTCAAGGTCGGTCCGTACAACTTCGGCTTCGCCAACACGAAGCCGAACTGGGTCGAGCACTACGCCTACCAGGACGGCCTCCTGATCTGGCAGTGGGACACCTCCCAGAAGGACAACAACACCAGCCAGCACCCCGGCGCCGGTCTGATCCTTCCGATCGACGCCAACGCCAAGCCGATGAAGTGGTCGGACGGCACCCTGCTGCGCAACAAGATCCAGCCGTACGACGCCGCCTTCAGCGCGTACAAGACGGATGCGATCACCCTGCACAAGAACGGCCAGGAGCTCTTCCTGAAGCCCAAGCCCGCGCAGCTCGTCTTCGACGACCACAAGGGCAAGTACTTCTACGACGAGAACCCGACCGGCTCGGTGAAGACCACTGACACCAACACCAAGATCAAGATCGTGAAGGAGACCTACGACGGTCTCGTCATGACGGTCGAGGTCGGTCCCTCCACCAAGTAATTCGGTAAAACCGCAGGTCAAAACATGATCGGCCGTCGCCCCCTAGCGGGCGGCGGCCGATCGCGTTTAGATGCGTGGGCTGAGTTTCTTATTGACGGGGGAGATGAAGACATGCCCGGTGGAGGTTTCGTCCGATTGCCAGGCGGCAGCGTGGTCGTCGCGCTCACGCTGCCCAGACCGTCCGTGGAAGGCGCCGTCGGCGCCGTCAAGGGCGGCATCACGGGCGGCGTCGCGGGCGCCGCCGAAGGAGGGAACGTCCGCGTGCTGGTGCACGCGGTGAACCGGGCCCGCGCCCTGACCAGGCTGCGGAACCTCGGACTGCGCGCCGTCTACCTGCGCGGGAACGCGCAGCCGCCCACACCGGACGAGATCACCGCCGTCCTGCACCACCCCGACGGCCTGCTCTGGCGCTCCGCCCCGGACCGGGCGGCGGAGCTGTGGCACCCGATCAGGGCCCTGCTGGGGTGACCGGGGGGACCTGAGCGCCCCCGGCCCGCGGCCGGGCGGCCCCGGTGGCGCGACCGGGGTCCAGGCGGGTCCTCGGGCGGGGCCCCGGGCCGGGCCTCAGGCCGGGCCTCAGTCGAGGCCTCAGCCGGCCACCACGGGGGTCCCGCTCAGCTCCACGCCGGCTTCCCGGAGCTCGGCCAGCGCCCGGGTCGTGGTGTGCGGGGCCACGCCGGCCGTCAGGTCCAGCAGCACGTGCGTACGGAACCCCGCGCGGGCCGCGTCCAGGGCGGTGGCCTTCACGCAGTGGTCGGTGGCGATGCCGACCACGTCGACCTCGGTGACCTGCCGGTCGCGCAGCCACTCCGCGAGCCCGCGGCCGTTCTCGTCCGCGCCCTCGAAACCGCTGTACGCGGCCTCGTACGCCCCCTTGTCGAAGACGGCGGCCACGGCCCCCGAGGCGACGGCGGGCGCGAAGTTCGGGTGGAAGCCCACGCCCTCGGTCCCGGCGACGCAGTGCACCGGCCAGGAGGTCTCGTAGTCCGGCTGGGCCGGGGGGTGCGCGAAGTGGGACCCCGGGTCGACGTGGTGGTCGCGGGTGGCGACGACGTGCCGGTACCCGGCGGTGGCCTGGCCGATGAGCTCGGTGATGGCGGCGGCGATGTCGGCCCCGCCGGTGACCGCGAGGCTGCCGCCCTCGCAGAAGTCGTTCTGGACGTCGACGACGATCAGTGCGCGGTGCATGTCCGGTGCCCTTCGGCTTGGTGTGTGTTCGGCGGGGACCCTGCGGGGGCTCTTCCCCCACCCCGCCCCTTCCCGAAACCGGGGGCTCCACCCCCAGCCCCCCTTCGCGGGGTCCGCCCCGCACTCCGCCCCGCACCCCGCGCCTCGAACGCCGGCGGGGCCGGATCTTCCGGCCCCGCCGCTGGGCGCTACGCGTACTCGGTCGGGATCACGGCCTCGCCGCGGGACAGCTGCGTGGCCGACAGGGGCAGGCCCGCCAGGACCTCGCGGTGGCGGTCCCGGGCCGTCTCCAGGGACTCGCGGGCCACGACCTCGCCGCCCTTGACCAGCTCCACGAGCAGCTGCTTGTCGGCCAGAGCGGCCGGCACCGGCCCGGTCCCGAGGACCTCCGCCTCCGCGATCCCCTCGGAGTCGGTCCGCCGGGCCGCCCACTTGCGTCCCCCGACGGAGGTCTTGCCGCCCGAGGACTTCTTCGCCACCGACACCAGCGGCGCCTTCGGATCGGCCGAGGCCGCCCGCGCCACCAGCTTGTAGACCATCGAGCACGTCGGGTGCCCGCTGCCCGTCACCAGCTGGGTGCCGACCCCGTACGCGTCCACCGGAGCGGCCGCCAGCGAGGCGATCGCGTACTCGTCCAGGTCCGAGGTCACCACGATCTTCGTCTCCGTGGCCCCCAGCTCGTCGAGCTGCTGCCGCACCCGGTGCGCGACCAGCAGCAGGTCCCCGGAGTCGATGCGGACGGCGCCCAGATCCGTCCCGGCGACCTCCACGGCCGTGCGGACCGCCTCCGCCACGTCGTAGGTGTCCACCAGCAGCGTGGTGGAGCCGCCCAGCGAGGCCACCTGGGCGGTGAAGGCGTCCCGCTCGCTGTCGTGCAGCAGGGTGAAGGCGTGGGCGCTGGTGCCGACCGTCGGGATCCCGTACCGGAATCCGGCCGCCAGGTCCGAGGTCGAGGTGAAACCGCCGACGTACGCGGCGCGGGCCGAGGCGACGGCCGCCAGCTCGTGCGTGCGCCGGGCGCCCATCTCGATCAGCGGCCGGCCGCCGGCGGCCGAGGACATCCGGGAGGCGGCCGCGGCGATCGCGGAGTCGTGGTTGAGGATCGACAGGATCACGGTCTCCAGCAGCACGCACTCGGCGAAGCTGCCCTCCACGCGCAGGACCGGGGAGCCGGGGAAGTAGACCTCGCCCTCCGGGTAGCCCCAGATGTCTCCGGAGAAGCGGTACGAGGCGAGCCAGTCGAGGGTGCGGGCGTCGACGACGCTGCGCTCGCGCAGGAACTCCAGTACGGCGCCGTCGAAGCGGAAGTTCTCCACCGCGTCGAGCACCCGGCCGGTCCCCGCGATCACTCCGTAGCGGCGCCCCTCGGGGAGCCGGCGGGTGAACACCTCGAAGACCGAGCGGCGGTCGGCCGTGCCGTTGGCCAGCGCGGCCTGCAGCATCGTGAGCTCGTAATGGTCCGTGAAGAGCGCTGTCGACGGCACGTCCACCGGCAGGCCCAGGTCCGCAGGGTTCATGTGACGGATGCTAGCGCACATCTCGTCAGAGTGACGAGATGTAGGGGCCCGTTTGTGCGACGGGCCCTCGTCAGTGGCAGCATGGGACAAGTGAGTGTTGCTCCCATTGAGATCGAACGCACCGAATCTGCCGAAGAGACCTTCGCGGTCCCCGAACCCGACGTCCCGTGGGTGACCCTGGTGCACAACGACCCGGTCAACCTCATGAGCTACGTGACGTACGTGTTCCAGGCGTACTTCGGCTACTCCAAGGACAAGGCGAACAAGCTGATGATGGACGTCCACCACAAGGGTCGGGCGGTCGTCTCCAGCGGCAGCCGCGAGGAGATGGAACGGGACGTGCAGGCCATGCACGGCTACGGCCTCTGGGCGACCATGTCCCAGGACCGCAACTGATGGGCGGCGTCTTCGAACCCCTGAAGGGCGGCGGGGCCGCCATCGCGCTCGACGAGATCGAGATCTCGATCCTGCGCTCCCTGGCCGTACAGCTGCTGGAGCTCATCGGACCCGGCGAGCCGGAGCCCGAACCGGACGCCGACCCGCTGGCCGCGCTCTTCGCCGCCTCCGACGGCCCCACCGAGCCCCCCTCCGACCCGGCACTGGCCCGGCTCTTCCCCGACGCCTACGGCGGCCCGGAGACCCCGGCGAACGCCGACACGGAGGAGCTGCGGGCCCACTCGGCCGAGTTCCGCCGCTTCACCGAGAACGACCTGCGCACCCGCAAGCGGGAGGACGCGCTGGCCGTCGTACGGAGCCTGGACGGGCTGAGCCCCGCAGGCGACGGCGCGGCCGTCCTGGAGGTCGACGGGGAGCTGCGCCTGCGCTGGCTGGGCGCCCTGAACGACCTGCGGCTCACCATCGCGGCCCGCCTCGACATCACGGAGGACGACGAGAGCGCGGTGCTGTTCCGGCTCCCGGACGACGACCCGCGCAAGCCGATGGTGATGGCGTACCTCTGGCTCGGCGGTCTCCAGGAGACCTTGATCGAGACGCTCGCCGACGCCCTCTGAGGAACTCCCGGGGAGCCCGCCGGGGAACCCTCTGAAGATCCTCAAGTACGTCCGCCGTTCGCTCAGCGGACGCTCAAATCCGGATAACGATCAGATCACCACGATGTGGTGATCTGATCCATTTCAGGACCTCTGTCCTGATTTTTTTATGCCCTGCGTCACATTTTCCGCCCTCTCGCACCCGTAAGCCCGTGATAAATCTTCACGACCGCCGACGGGGCGCCACCCATGCCCCCCGGCCTGCTTGAACCGGCTGACCGCCGGCGTGCAACTCCATCCGTATCCGGGGGGATCGAGGACCCGATCCGCTGCCAGTCATGGCGCGGGTCGGCGTGGAGAAAGGCGCACCAAGACATGACCTCCGTACAGGTCGACGAGCAGCAGCACGACACGGGCGAGGGCGACGGCTACCACCGCGCACTCGGAGCCCGCCAGATCCAGATGATCGCGATCGGCGGCGCCATCGGCACCGGCCTCTTCCTGGGCGCTGGCAAGGCCATCTCCAAGGCCGGCCCCAGCCTGATCCTGGCCTACGCCATCGCGGGCCTGGTCATCTTCTTCATCATGCGGGCGCTGGGCGAACTGCTCATGTACCGCCCGGTGTCCGGCTCCTTCTCGGACTACGCCCGAGAGTTCCTCGGCCCCTTCTGGGGGTACGTGACCGGCTGGACCTACTGGCTCTTCTGGGTGGTCACCGGCATCACCGAAGTCACCGCCGCGGCGCAGTACATGTCGTACTGGACCCATGACAGCTTCCCGCAATGGGCGTACGCGCTGATCTTCACCGTCATCCTCTACGGCGCCAACCTGATCTCCGTGAAGCTCTTCGGCGAGCTGGAGTTCTGGTTCTCCATGGTCAAGGTCACCGCCATCGTCGGCATGATCCTGATCTGCGCCGGCATCCTCACCATCGGCTTCTCCGACGCGGCCGACACCGCCACCGTCTCCAACCTGTGGAACGACGGCGGCTTCTTCCCCAAGGGCCTCGGCGGCACGCTGATGACCCTGCAGATCGTGATGTTCGCCTTCCTCGCCGTCGAGCTCGTCGGCGTCACCGCCGGCGAGTCCAAGGACCCCGAGAAGACCCTGCCCAAGGCCATCAACACCGTGCCGTGGCGCATCGCCGTCTTCTACGTCGGCGCGCTCATCATGATCCTGTCGGTCGTCCCGTGGCACGAGTTCCAGCCCGGCGTCAGCCCCTTCGTCGCCGCCTTCGAGAAGATGGGCCTCGGCGTCGGCGCCGCGATCGTCAACTTCGTCGTCCTGACCGCGGCCCTGTCCTCCTGCAACTCGGGCATGTACTCCACCGGCCGCATGCTGCGCGACCTCGCGCTCAACGGCCAGGGCCCGAAGTTCTTCACCAAGCTCACCAAGAGCGGCACCCCGCTGGTCGGCACCACCTTCTCCGCCGCGCTGATGCTGGTGGGCGTCTGGATCAACTACGTCGCCCCGGGCAAGGCCTTCGACTACGTCGTCTCCTTCGCCACCATCTCCGGCATGTGGGCCTGGATCATGATCCTGGTCTGCCAGATCCG
The DNA here is from genome assembly GCF_042888445.1 of Streptomyces sp. NPDC002886. Classification (NCBI taxonomy): domain Bacteria; kingdom Bacillati; phylum Actinomycetota; class Actinomycetes; order Kitasatosporales; family Streptomycetaceae; genus Streptomyces; species Streptomyces sp. NPDC002886. The sequence continues at coordinate 1,234,372 of NZ_JBIAPV010000002.1, read as the reverse complement.
CTACCGCGCCGCCTCCGACCGCGGCGACCTCCCCAAGTCCCCGTTCCGCGCCCCCGGCGCCCCGTTCACGAGCTACTTCGCCCTGGCCTTCATCGGCATGGTCATCGTGATGATGGGCATCGACAAGGACGCCCGGGTCTCGCTCTACTGCGCCCCCCTGTGGGGTCTGCTGCTCGGCGTCTCCTACCTGGTGATGAAGTCCCGCGACCCGCGCGGCGCGGCCTTCACCAAGGCCTCGTAGCGCCTTCCGGGCCTCGTAAGGCCTCCACGAACCGTGGGTCCCGGCCGCCTGTCACGGCCGGGAACCGCGCGGCATTCGGGCGCGATCCCTTGTGAGCGGGGGACCGTGTCCACCATCCGGGCCCTCCCGTACCAGTCCTCGGTACGGGAGGGCCCGTCTGCTTATCCTGTCGCTCATGCTGACCATCACCCAGGACCTGTACGACCAGATCGTCGCGCACGCCCGTCAGGACCACCCCGACGAGGCCTGCGGCGTGGTGGCCGGCCCGGCCGGCACGGACCGCCCGGAGCGGTTCGTACCGATGCTGAACGCGGCCCGGTCGCCCACGTTCTACGAGTTCGACTCCAAGGACCTGCTGAAGCTGTACCGCGAGCTGGACGACCGGGACGAGGAGCCCGTCATCGTCTACCACTCGCACACCGCCACCGAGGCCTACCCCTCGCGCACGGACGTCACGTACGCGAACGAGCCCGGAGCGCACTACGTCCTGGTCTCCACGGCGGACAAGGACGGCCTCGGGGAGTTCCAGTTCCGGTCGTACCGGATCGTCGAAGGCGTGATCACGGAGGAAGAAGTGCAGGTCGTAGCGGCCTACTGAGGCGCCCCCACAGGGCTACTTCTCAGTATGTGAGCGAGATCCGTCCACCATGCGGGATCACACTCCAAACCAGGGACCGGGAATCGTTAACATGACCGCATGGTTTCCCACGACGTGAGCATCGAGACGCCCGGCAGGCTGCTGCTTGTGGCGCGGCTGCACGTCGACCTGTGCCGCCTCGCCAGCGCCATCTGTACAGCCGCTTGAGCCCCCGGCGGCCCCCTCGCGGGGCCGCGCGTGCTCACGCCTGCTCCGCTTCGCCCGCCTTCCCTTCACCATCCTGACTGGAGCCTGCCATGGCCATCGAGGTCCGCATCCCCACCATCCTCCGCACCTACACCAACGGCGAGAAGGCCGTCACGGGTGAGGGCGCCACGCTGGCCGACCTCTTCACCGACCTGGAGACCCGCCACAAGGGCATCCAGGAGCGCATCATCGACGAGGGCAAGGGCGGCGAGCTGCGCCGCTTCGTCAACGTCTACCTCAACGACGAGGACGTCCGCTTCCTGGACGGCATCTCCACCGCGCTCAAGGACGGCGACAACGTCACCATCCTCCCGGCCGTAGCCGGCGGATCGAAGTAATGCGCTACGACTCCCCCCTGGCCGCGGTCGGCAACACGCCGCTGGTACGCCTGCCCCGGCTCTCGCCCTCGGACGACGTCCGCATCTGGGCGAAGCTGGAGGACCGCAACCCGACCGGCTCGATCAAGGACCGCCCCGCGCTCCACATGGTCGAGCAGGCCGAGAAGGACGGCCGGCTGTACCCCGGCTGCACGATCCTGGAGCCCACCTCCGGCAACACGGGCATCTCCCTCGCGATGGCCGCGAAGCTCAAGGGCTACAAGATCGTGTGCGTCATGCCCGAGAACACCTCTCAGGAGCGGCGCGACCTGCTGGCCATGTGGGGAGCCGAGATCATCCCGTCGCCGGCGGCGGGCGGCTCGAACACGGCCGTCCGCGTCGCGAAGGAACTGGCGGAGCAGAACCCCTCCTGGGTGATGCTCTACCAGTACGGCAACCCGGACAACGCGGGCGCCCACTACGCCACGACCGGCCCGGAGATCCTCGCGGACCTCCCCTCGATCACCCACTTCGTGGCGGGCCTCGGCACCACCGGAACCCTCATGGGCGTGGGCCGCTACCTGCGCGAACACGTCCCGGGCGTCAAGATCGTCGCGGCCGAGCCGCGCTACGACGACCTCGTCTACGGCCTGCGCAACCTCGACGAGGGCTTCGTCCCCGAGCTGTACGACGCCTCGGTCCTGACGACCCGCTTCTCGGTGGGCTCGGCGGACGCGGTCACCCGCACCCGGGAGCTCCTCCAGCAGGAGGGCATCTTCGCGGGCGTCTCCACGGGCGCGGCCCTGCACGCGGCGATCGGCGTCGGCCGCAAGGCGGTGGCGGCGGGCGAGTCGGCCGACATCGTCTTCGTCGTGGCCGACGGCGGCTGGAAGTACCTGTCGACGGGCGTCTACACGGCGGCGACCACGGAAGAAGCCATCGAAGTCCTCCAGGGCCAACTCTGGGCGTAGCCCGCAGCTGCTTCCTCTTGACGCGCCGCTCGCGCGGCTCGGCCCTGGCGGGCCTCCCCGGCTTCGCGCCGCTGCGCCGGACTCCGTCCGGCGGTGGCTGGCCGGGGCTGCCGCCACTGCCGTCCCGGCGTGGGGCGGGTGCGGCTGGGGTTGGCCCTGCGGGGCCGGGGGCTGGGAATATCCAGCCCCGCCGGCGTTTGAGGCGCGGGGTCTGGGGCGGGGCCCCAGGGGGTCCGGGCGCAGCCCGGTACCCCTGCTCTTCAGCCCGTCCGGCGTTTGAGGACCGGGGTCCGGGCGGAGCCCGGGGAACGGTGGAAGGGCGGGTAGGGGACAGCCCCCGCAGGGCCCACCCAGCCGCACCACCCCGCCGGACGGAGTCCGCCGCAGCGAAGGGTGCCGGGGGTCAAGAGGGAGCCGGGCCCGCCAACAGTGCGGCCAGCACCCCCGCATGGCTGCCCCCCGGATCCTTGACGGCGGTCAGCAGCGTGACCGGCCCGGCCGCCGCCACGGCCCGCAGCCGTGCCAGCTCGGCCTCCGCCTCCTCGGAGCGAAGCTCCACCGCGTACCGCTCCCGGAACTCCGCCACGGACCCGCCCCCGTGGAACCACTTCCGCAGCTCCCCCGACGGGGCGACCGCCTTCGCCCACGCGTCGACCCCCGCCGCCTCCTTCGAGAGCCCCCGCGGCCACAGCCGGTCCACGAGCACCCGGACCCCGTCCAGCTCCGGGTCCGGGGGATCGTAGACCCGCTTCAGCCGGACGACCCGGGCCACCCGGGCCCCGGCCCCCCGAGCCCCTTCACCTCGTCCCACACCGCCGGATCCACCGTCCCCAACGGCCGCGCCCTCGCGAACTCCCATACCGACACCTCCACCGCCCGGTCCGCCTCCAGGAACGCGCCCCGCGCCCCCACCACCCCCGGCGGCAGCGGGATCACCCCGGCGCGCCGGTCGTCGTACTTCCCGGTGATCCGCGCGATCCGCGCCCGGTGGCCCCGTACGCCCAGCACCAGGACGGGCCGTCCGTCCTCCAGGGACCACAGCTCGCCGGCCTCCGGCCGCGGCAGCGGTCCCGGTCCGTGCGGCGGATCCGCGGCCGGCCGCAGGGGCCGCGCCCGCCGGGGGAGGAGCACCAGCAGGATCACGACCACCACGGCGGCGACCGCCGGCCACCAGGACGTGTCCATACTCCGACCGTAGTCCTGCCCGACGCCCCCGGCACGGCAGCGGCACACCCGCCGCTGCCGCGCCACACGGCACCCGAACGGCAACCCGGGTCCGCCCCGTCGCTCCCCCGGGTGACAGCTCAGGTGATTCGCCCCACAACGGCCTGCCGCGGAGGAGCGACCGGACCTTTCGCGCCTTACGCTCGACCCACGCACGGCCCGCATTCCGTCCACGGACCGTCCACGGAGGTTCACGCTCCATGAAGCTCACCGTCGTCGGCTGTTCGGGGTCGTTCCCGTCCGCGGAATCGGCCTGTTCGAGCTACCTCGTCGAGGCCGACGGCTTCCGGCTGCTCCTCGACATGGGCAACGGCTCCCTCGGCGAGCTCCAGCGCCACATCGGGCTCTACGACCTCGACGCGATCTTCCTCAGCCACCTGCACGCCGATCACTGCATCGACATGTGCGCGTATTTCGTCGCCCGCTTCTACCGCCACGAGGGCGGCCGCTGCGGCACCATCCCCGTCTACGGCCCCGAGGGCACCGAGAAGCGGCTGTCCACCGCCTACGAGGACGTCCCCGACGAGCGCTCCATGAGCGAGGTCTTCGACTTCCGGACCCTGAAGTCCGGCACCTTCGAGATCGGGCCGTTCCAGGTCCGCACGGAGAAGGTCTGCCACCCGGTCGAGTCCTACGGGATCCGCGTCGAGCACGGCGGCCGCTCCCTGACGTACTCCGGCGACACCGGTGTCTGCCCCGAGCTGGGCCTGCTCGCCGAGGACACCGACCTCTTCCTGTGCGAGGCCTCCTTCACGCACGGCAAGGAGGACATCCCGGACCTCCACCTCAACGGGCGCGAGGCCGGGGAGTTCGCCCGCGCCGGCCGTGCCGGCCGGCTCGTCCTGACCCACATCCCGCCGTGGACGGACGCCGAACGCAACCTGGCGGACGCCCGCGCGGTCTACGACGGCCCGGTGGAGCTGGCGTACACGGGCGCGGTGTACGAGGTCTGACGAGCCCGCCCCCCGAACACGAGAAAGCCCCCGCCCTCCCTTCCGGGAGAGCGGGGGCTTTTCCGTGGTGTGGGGCGGGAGACCTACTTGGCCTCGGCCTTCTCCATCTCCGCGAGCTCCTCGTCGGACTCGCGGCCCGGCGTCGGGAGGTTGAACTTGGTGATCGCGAAGCGGAAGCCGAAGTAGTAGACCGCTGCGAAGACCAGGCCGATCGGAAGGATCAGCCAGGGGGACGTGGCCTTGTTCCAGCCGAGGCCCAGGTCGATCAGGCCGGCGGAGAAGGTGAAGCCCGCGTGGACCCCGAGCGCCCAGGTGACGGCCATGGACACGGCGGTCAGGACCGCGTGGATGGCGTACAGGACCGGCGCGATGAACATGAAGGAGAACTCGATCGGCTCGGTGACACCCGTGACGAACGAGGTGAGGGCGAGCGAGACCATCATGCCGGTGACCGCCTTGCGGCGCTCCGGACGGGCGCTGTGGGCGATGGCCAGGGCGGCGGCCGGGAGGCCGAACATCATGATCGGGAAGAAGCCGGTCATGAACATGCCCGCGTCCGGGTCGCCGGCGAAGAAGCGGGTCAGGTCACCGTGGACGACGGCGCCGGTGGCGTCGGTGAAGTCACCGATCTGGAACCAGGCGACGGCGTTGACGAACTGGTGCATGCCGATCGGGATCAGCGCGCGGTTGATGAGGCCGAAGATGCCCGCACCGACGGAGCCGAGGCCGGTCATCCACTCGCCGAAGTTGGTGATGACCTCACCGATCGGCTCCCAGGCCAGGCCGAAGAAGACACCGACGATGACGCCGACGAAGGCCATGATGATCGGGACCAGGCGGCGGCCGTTGAAGAAGCCGAGCCAGTCCACCAGCTTGGTGCGGTGGAAGCGCTGCCACAGGACCGCGGCGAGCAGACCCATGATGATGCCGCCGAGGACGCCGGGGTTGTTGTACGTCGCGGCGACGTCCACACCCTTGTTCTCGGTGGTGTTGATGACGGCCTCGGTCACCGGGAAGGCGGTGAGGACGTTCTTGTAGACCAGGAAGCCGACCAGGGCCGCGAGGGCGGTGGAGCCGTCGGACTTCTTCGCGAAGCCGATCGCGACACCGATGCAGAAGAGCAGCGGCAGGTTGGCGAAGACCGCGTCACCGGCGGTGGCGAAGACCGTGGCGACCTTGCCCCAGCCGAGGCCGTCCTTGCCGAAGACGTCGGGCTGGCCGAGGCGCAGCAGGATACCCGCGGCCGGCAGAACGGCGATCGGCAGCTGAAGGCTGCGGCCGACCTTCTGCAGACCCTGGATCAGGCCGGAGCCCCGCTTCTTGGCGGGAGCGGCGGTGGCCGTACTCATCAACTTCCTCCAGTGGACAAGACGCTGCCTGGGGACATGGCAAAAAGGGGGGATGGCGGCGTCTCAGGAAAGGGGAGGACCCCGGGCCGAAAGGCCTACGTGGTCTACACCACTCAGTGGTGTAGACCAGTTGTAGCACGGTGAGGTCCGCGTAAGGAACCCACCAATTCCGTGGTGGAAGACACACCGGGACATACATGGCAAAGGCCTCCGGACCCTGTGGGTCCGGAGGCCTTCGTCTCTTATTTGTCTGTTCTGGGAGGGCTTAAGGCATCGCGCGGAAGGACGTTCGGCCACCCCGGAGAGGGGGCCTCGGGAGGGTCCCGGCGGGGCCTTCGCGGCGACTCGGGGGTACTTCCGGCCCTCTCCGCCGGGCGCCGCGCACGGGCCGGAAGTCCCTTCGGGCCTACGCCTTGGTGTTCTCCGCCTGCATCACCGCGATCTCCTCGTCCGACTCCCGGCCGGGCGTCTTGATGTCCCACTTGGTGATCGCGAAGCGGAAGATGCCGTAGTAGACGACCGCGAAGCAGAGGCCGATCGGAATGATCAGCCAGGGCTTCGTCGCCAGGCTCCAGTTGATGAGGTAGTCGATCAGGCCGGCCGAGAAGCTGAAGCCGTCCTTGACGCCGAACGCCCAGGTCACCGCCATCGACACGCCCGTCAGCACCGCGTGGACCGCGTACAGCAGCGGCGCCAGGAAGAGGAACGAGTACTCCAGCGGCTCGGTGATGCCGGTGACGAAGGAGGTCAGGCCGACCGACAGCATCAGACCGCCGACCTCCTTGCGCCGGGCCGGCTTCGCGCAGTGCGTGATCGCCAGCGCCGCTGCCGGGAGGGCGAACATCATGATGGGGAAGAAGCCGGTGGTGAACTGTCCCGCGCTCGGGTCGCCCGCCAGGAACATCGGGATGTCACCGTGGACCGTCTGCCCGTCCGGCTTGGTGTAGCTGCCGAACTGGAACCACACCGGCACGTTCAGGAACTGGTGCAGGCCGATCACCAGCAGTGCGCGGTTCGCGATGCCGAAGATGCCTGCGCCCAGGGAGCCCAGACCCACCAGCCAGTCCGAGAAGCTCTCCAGCGCGTCGCCGATCGGCGGCCAGATCAACAGGCACAGGACGGCGAAGACGATCGCCACGGCGGTCATGATGATCGGCACCAGGCGGCGGCCGTTGAAGAAGCCGAGCCAGTCGACCAGCTTCACGCGGTGGTAGCGCTGCCAGAACCAGGCGGCCAGCAGGCCCATGATGATGCCGCCGAAGACCCCCGGATTCTGGAAGGTGTACTCGGCGAAGGTCTGGTCGGGGCCCAGGCAGCCGCCCCCGATGTCCTTCGTCCCCGACGGGCAGTCCTTGGGGAAGACGCGCAGCACGCTGCGGTAGACGAGGAAGCCGACCACCGCCGCGAGGGCGGTCGAGCCGTCCGCCTTCTTGGCCATGCCGATCGCGACGCCGATGCAGAAGAGCAGGGGCAGACCGAGGTCGGCGTTGAGCAGGGCGCCGCCCGCGGCGGCCACGACCTTCGCGACGTTCGTCCAGCCCAAGCCGTCCTTGCCGAACACGTCGTCCTGCCCGAACCGGTTCAGGATGCCGGCCGCGGGCAGCACGGCGATCGGCAGTTGCAGGCTCCGGCCCATCTTCTGCAGCCCTTGGAACAAGCCGTTCCACCACTTCGGCTGTGGCACTGCTGCGGCGCTGCTCGCGCTCATCCGCGTCCTCCCTGACCGGCCCGTTTTTGGCAGTCGCGACACTTGCGGCACACTGGTGTAGACCACTTGTGTTGCGGTCGCATTTCACCCGCCTTCAGGGCAGGTTGGTGCTGATCATCATCATTCGGCAGATACCGGGCATGTGCCCGCGTAGCTGGGCCAATCGTGGGCTACCGTGACGAAGCGGACCGCCCCTGTTGGTCGGTCGGTCGGGCGGCGGGCGTGCAGACGCCGGGCGCCGGATGTCAGTCGGACTCGTTCTTCGTAGAACTCAGGGAGAAACACATGGCCACCAAGGCTGAGAAGATCGTCGCCGGGCTCGGCGGCATCGAGAACATCGAAGAGGTCGAGGGCTGCATCACCCGCCTGCGCACCGAGGTCATCGACCCGAGCAAGGTCGACGAGGCCGCGCTGAAGGCCGCCGGCGCCCACGGCGTCGTCAAGATGGGCACCGCGATCCAGGTCGTCATCGGCACCGACGCCGACCCGATCGCCGCCGACATCGAAGACATGATGTGAGCTGAGCCCACCGGCTCACGCGCGCCCCTGCGCGCACCCGTACGAGCGCCCCGCGCGCGCACCCGTACGTACGACAGGACCCCGACCGGACGCACCCGGACGGGGTCTTCTCGTTCCCCCACACCGGCTAGGCTCGGTGCCATGTCTCGCATCGACGGCCGTACGCCCGAACAGCTCCGCCCGGTCACCATCGAACGCGGATGGAGCAAGCACGCAGAGGGCTCCGTCCTCGTCTCCTTCGGGGACACCAAGGTCTTCTGCACCGCCTCCTTCAGCGAAGGCGTCCCGCGCTGGCGCAAGGGCAGCGGCGAAGGCTGGGTCACCTCCGAGTACTCGATGCTGCCCCGCGCCACGAACACCCGCGGCGACCGCGAATCCGTACGCGGCAAGATCGGCGGCCGCACCCACGAGATCTCCCGCCTGATCGGCCGCTCGCTGCGCGCCGTCATCGACTACAAGGCCCTCGGCGAGAACACCATCGTCCTGGACTGCGACGTCCTCCAGGCCGACGGCGGCACCCGCACCGCGGCCATCACCGGCGCCTACGTGGCCCTGGCCGACGCCATCGCCTGGGGCCAGGGCAAGAAGCTCATCAAGGCCGGCCGCAAGCCCCTGACCGGCACCGTCGCCGCCGTCAGCGTCGGCATCGTCGACGGCGTCCCGCTCCTCGACCTCTGCTACGAGGAGGACGTGCGCGCCGAGACCGACATGAACGTGGTCTGCACCGGCGACGGCCGCTTCGTCGAGGTCCAGGGCACGGCCGAGGGCGAGCCCTTCGACCGCAAGGAACTCAACGCCCTCCTCGACCTGGCCGCCGGCGGCTGCGCCGACCTGGAAGCCCTCCAGCTCAGCGCCCTGGAACTCACGCTCTGACGTCGGCGGCAACCGCGCGGCCCGTCCGCGCGTCTCTTGGCATACGGGTGCACGGCGTCGAAGCCGTGCGCCCGTCCATGTATCCGCGTATCCGCGCATCCGCATCATCCTCCTGGGGGCCGAAGTGAAGCCGAAGTACCGCCTGGCAGCCGTCGCCCTGACGGCAGCGCTCGCCATACCCGCGATCACCTCCTGCGACGCGATCTCGACCGCGATGGACTGCGCGAGCACGGCGGTCGCCATCACGGACGGCGCCAACGACCTCCAGCAGGCGGTCTCGCAGGCCGGCAACAGCCCGCAGGACGCACAGAACGCGCTCAACGCCATCGAGGCCAACCTCAAGAAGGTCGGCGACCAGACGGACAACGCCGACCTGAGCAAGGCCATCTCCTCGATGAACACGGCCGTCCAGAACGTCCGCACCTCCATCGAGGGCGGCACCACGACCCCCGACGTCACCCCGGTCGCGGACGCGGCGAAGGAAATCTCGAAGGTCTGCACCCCGGGCTGAGCCCGCGGCCCGGAGGCCGCCGGGCGGCCCGGGATAATGGCCGCATGACCTCCACGCAGCCCAGCCGCCTGATCCTCGCCACGCGCAACGCGGGCAAGGTCACCGAACTCCGCGCCATCCTGTCCGCCGCCGGCCTGCCGCACGAGCTGGTCGGCGCGGACGCGTACCCGCAGATCCCGGACGTCAAGGAGACCGGCGTCACCTTCGCGGAGAACGCCCTCCTCAAGGCACACGCCCTGGCCCAGGCCACCGGGCTCCCGGCCGTCGCCGACGACTCGGGGCTCTGCGTGGACGTCCTGAACGGCGCCCCGGGGATCTTCTCGGCCCGCTGGGCCGGCGCCCACGGCGACGACGCCGCGAACCTCGCCCTGCTCCTGGCCCAACTCGGCGACATCGACGACGAACACCGCGGCGCCCACTTCTTCTGCGCGGCCGCCCTCGCCCTCCCGGACGGCACGGAACGCGTGGTCGAGGGCCGCCTCCTGGGCACCCTGCGCCACACCCCGGCGGGCACGGGCGGCTTCGGCTACGACCCGATCCTCCAGCCCCTGAACGAGTCCCGCACCTGCGCGGAACTCACGGCGGACGAAAAGAACGCCATCTCCCACCGAGGCCAGGCCTTCCGAGCCCTGGTCCCGGCGGTCCGCGAACTCCTGGGCTGACGCCGCCCGGACCATGCCGAAGGCCCCCTACGCGGCTGCGTGGGGGCCTTCGTGTACGTGCGGTCGGAGGGACTCGAACCCTCAAGGGATTTCTCCCACAACTACCTAAAAGTTGCGTGTAGGCCAATTCCACCACGACCGCGACTAACCGGTCAATTCGGACATCAGGCTTGGCCGGCTGCGGCTAGTGTACGACTGCCTGGCTCCGGCGGGCGACACCGTTGCGGCCGCGGCCTCCGCGGCACCAGGTGTCGGTCAGCGCATGGCAGTTGGGGCACAGGTAGCGGAGGTTTTCGCGCCGGTTGTCGCGCCAGTCCCCGTTGATGTGGTCGATGTGGAGCGTGATCGGCCGCCCTAGCCATTCGCCGGGGTTCCCGCAGTTCGCGCAGGTGCAGGGAACTCCGACCTCCTGGAGTGCGCGGTGGAGGCGGGGCCGCTTGAGCCGGGTGGACTCCTCTGGGAGGACGCCGAGGGTGTCGGGTGCGACGGCTCTCGGCGTCACAGCTATGCCGGAAGCCCAGGGGCGCCGCTTGAAGTGATCCACGTCGAGCCCGAGTTGGGCGACGCGTCGGCGTACCCTGCGGTGATTGACGTCGTCGACTTTGAGACCGAGGGCGCGCATGAGGTCCGCGTAGCTGTTCGCCTTCGGCGCGGCGGAGCGCAGGACTTCCTCGGGGATGGTCAGCCGGGCATTGCGGAAGTGTGTGGTGTCGATGCCGTAGGTCCGGAGCATTCTCCCGAGAACGGATCGGGACCGACTGTCGTCGGCCATGCCCAGCGCGCGAGCCGTACCGCGGATGCTGTCAGCGCAGGCTGCCGCTTCGGCGAGCTCTGTGGAGGTGAATGGCAGTTCGATCACCTCACGCCGCATGCCGGTGAAGTGGCTCGTGTCGATGCCCGCTGCCGTCATGCGTCGGACGATGTGCGACAGGGCGCCGGTGGCAGGGCGTATGCCGAGCTTGAGGGCCACCTCGCGCAGTGTGCTGGATGACGCGGCGGCCGCCGCTATCGCCTCGTCCGGGTACTTGCGCCACGGACTGCGCTTCGCGAAGTGGCTGCTGTCGATCCCGAAAGAGGCGACCCTCTCCTGCAGTGTGCGGCGTCGTCCGCCGCTCTCCTTGAGGTGGAGTCGTCGCATGAGGTCTGCCCAGCCCTTCGAGGCGGCGACGGCGGCTGCCAGTGTGTCTCGGTCGTACGGGTCGGTCATGGGTTCCTCCGGATCGGCCGCGCGTGCGGCCCTCGTACGGAGTAACGGACCGATAGTCGGACAGTTACGGGCGGTTTCGTCCGGCATGCAGAACGGCCCGCACCGGGTGGGTGCGGGCCGCTGCGTAAGGAGACGGGCGGGTCAGATGCCCAGGTCCTTGATGATCTTGGCTACGTGGCCCGTGGCCTTGACGTTGTAGAGGGCGCGTTCGACCTTGCCCTCCTCGTCGACGATCACCGTGGAGCGGATGACCCCGGTGACGGTCTTGCCGTACAGCTTCTTCTCGCCGAACGCCCCGTACGCCGTCAGGACCTCCTTCGAGGGGTCGCCGACCAGGGTGACCTTCAGGTGTTCCTGCTCGCGGAACTTCGCCAGCTTCTCCGGCTTGTCGGGCGAGACGCCGATGACGTCGTAGCCGGCCGTGGCCAGCACCGCCAGGTTGTCCGTGAAGTCGCAGGCCTGCTTCGTGCAGCCAGGCGTCAGCGCGGCCGGGTAGAAGTAGACGATGACCTTGCGGCCCTTGTGGTCGGCGAGCGAGATCTCGTTGCCGTCCGCGTCGGGCAGGGTGAAGGCGGGGGCGATGTCGCCCGGCTCAAGTCGCTCGCTCATGCTCAACAGTCTCCTCAAGAGGGGATCGGTACGAAGTCGAGACTAAGCTGCTGACTGACTGTTCATGGCGGGCTACGCCCGCCATGGGACCGACCACGACGACGGAGGCAGCGCGGTGCCGGAAGCCAGGACCCCCGCACAGATCGAGGCGGACATCGTCCGCCGCCGCGAGCAGCTCGCCGAGGCGCTCGACGAGATCGGGGTGCGCATGCACCCCAAGACGATCGTCGGGGACGCCAAGGCGAAGGTGGTCGGGAACATCGACCACGTCGTCGGTCGCGCCGTGGCGACGGTGAACCGTCTGGTGACCGATGCCGGCGACGGGCTGCGTCACGAGGACGGCGCCCCGCGCGTCGAGCGGATCGTGCCGGTCGCGCTGCTCGCGATCGGTGTCGTGGGGCTGCTGGTGATCTCGGCGCGACGCAAGCGCTGAGGCCCCGGCGGGGTGCGGGGCGGGTGTGGCCGGGTAGGTTCGGTGCGTGAGCGAGAACACCACCACCCACGACAAGCTGCCCATCCGCATGCTGCACGACCGCGTGCTCGTGAAATCCGATTCGCCGGAGGGTGAGCGCCGCTCGGGCGGCGGCATCCTGATCCCGGCGACGGCCGCCGTCGGCAAGCGCCTGGCCTGGGCCGAGGTGGTCGCGGTCGGGCAGAACGTACGGACCGTCGAGCCCGGGGACCGGGTGCTGTACGACCCCGAGGAGCGGGCCGAGGTGGAGGTCCGCGGGGCGACGTACCTGCTGATGCGGGAGCGGGACCTGCACGCCGTGGCCGCCGAGCGGCTGGAGGGGTCGGAGGACTCCACGGGGCTTTATCTCTAGATCGTGCGTGTGAGTGTGCGTGTGCGTGTGGGAAGGGCCGGTGACCATCGTCACCGGCCCTTTTCGTTGTGCTTTGCTACGGTAGGAGAGAACCCCCGACGAGACGCGCCGTACCGGGTGGCTGTCGCGCTGTTGCCGATGGCTGCATGACAAGACGACGCACCCCGTTCCGCTCTCGTCCCGGAGGTGCCTGTCATGGCCTGGGTTCTGCTTCTTCTCGCCGGTCTGCTCGAAGTCGGCTGGTCGATCGGCATGAAGTTCACCGAAGGCTTCACGCGGCTGTGGCCGAGCGTGTTCACGGGCGCGGGCATCGTGGCGAGCATGGTGCTGCTGTCGTACGCCGCGAAGACCCTGCCGATCGGTACGGCGTACGGCGTCTGGGTCGGTATCGGCGCCGCCGGTGCGGCGGTGCTCGGTATGGCGGTGCTGGGGGAGCCCGTCACCGCCGCCCGGATCTTCTTCATCTGTCTGCTGCTGGTCGCCGTGGTGGGGCTGAAGGCGACCTCCGGTCACTGAGTGAGGACCCGGTCGACCGCTGCGACCGCCGCGACCGGGTCGACCGGGTCGGCCGGGTCACTCCAGTAGGTCCGCCGGTGGGCGTAGGCCCTCGGTGGCGCCGCCTTGGGTGCCCGTTGTCGTGCCGTTCGTGGTGCCGTTCGTGGTGCCGCCGTCGGTCTGGCCGCCCGTGGTCTGACCTCCGGTGGTTTCGCCGCCGGTGGTCTGACCTCCGGTGGTTTCGCCGCCCGTGGTCTGGCCCCCGTCCGTCCGGCCTCCGGTGTTCTGGCCGCCCGTCGTGCGGCCTCCGTCCGTCTGCCCGCCCGTCGAAGGGCTCCGCGTCGGGCGGCCCGGCCGGCCCGAGGGGCGGTCGCCCGGGGTCTCCTCCTCGGACTGGCTCGGGTTCGGCTCCACGGGCGGGGGCGGCGGGGGCCGGTTGGCGCCGGGCATGAGCTCCAGGTCGAAGTCCACGGGGTCGCTGTCCGCCAGGGCCGTCTTCGTGTACTGGGCCCAGATCCGGGCCGGGTAGCCGCCGCCTCCGATGCGGGCCTCGCCCAGGGCCCCGTAGAGGGATTCCAGGGAGCCGGTGTCCGGGTCCTGGCCCATCATCGAGACGACCGTGACCAGGTTCGGGGTGTACGCGGCGAACCAGGCCGAGCGGTCGAGTTCGCCGGTCCCCGTCTTGCCGGCGGCCGGGTGGCCGGCGGCCAGGGCGGCCGTACCGGTGCCGTTGTCCACGACGCTGACCAGCATGGACGTGGTGGTGTCGGCGGCTTCGCGGCTGACGGCCTGGGCCGGGTCGCGGGGCGGGAGCGGGACGGTGTCCCCGGCCTTGGTGATCTTCTCGACGAAGGTGTGCGGGGTGTGGCGGCCGTGGGCGGCGAGGGTCGCGTAGGCCTGGGTCATGTCCAGGACGCTGGCCTGCATGGTGCCCAGTGCCATGGCCGGTCCCGCGTCGAAGTTCGGGGTGTTCTCGGGGATGCCGAGGGCGATGGCGGTCTGCTTGACCTTGTCGGTGCCGACGTCGACGACCATCTGGGCGAAGACGGCGTTGACGGAGAGGTCGGTGGCGGCGTTGACGGTGATGTTGCCGTAGCTGACCTGCCCCTCGTTCTCCGGCGCGTAGGGGATGCGGGTGCCGACGACGCGCCGCTTGTTGTCGCCGTTGTAGATCGTGTACGGGGTGATCGTGCGGCCGTCCTGGGTGCGGGAGTCGTTCTGCACGGCGGAGGCGAAGACGAACGGCTTGAAGGTGGAGGCCACTTGGTAGTCGTGCCGGGTGGCGTTGTTGACGAACTGCTTGGTGTAGTCGATGCCGCCGTACAGGGCGACGACCTTGCCGGTGGCCGGGTCGATGGAGACGGCACCGGTGCGTACGACGCGGTCCGCCTTGCGCTTGGCGGGGTCGAGCTTGCTGACCATCTTGTCGTTGACGGCGTCGACCATGGCGGTCTGACGGGTCTTGTCGATGGTCGTGTTGATGCGGTAGCCGCCCTCGGCGAGGGTCTTGTCGTCGAGGATCTTGTTCTCGACGATGTAGTCCTTGATGGCCTCGACGAGGTAGCCGCGCTGTCCGGAGAGGCCGGCGGCCGGGCGGACCTTGCCGGGCTCGGGGAACTGGGTGGTCGCGCGTTCGGCGGGCGTCATCCAGCCCTTCTTGACCATGCCGTCGAGCACGTAGTTCCAGCGGGCGGTGGCGCGGCCGCGGCCCTGGGGGTGGGCGACGACGTCGAAGGCGCTGGGGGAGTTGAGGAGGGTGGCGAGGTAGGCGCCCTCGGCGGTGGTGAGCTTGCCGACGTCCTTGCCGTAGTAGGCCTGGGAGGCGGCCTGGATGCCGTAGGCGTTGCGGCCGAAGTAGCTGGTGTTCAGGTACCCCTCGAGGATGTAGTTCTTCGACTTCTCACGACCGAGCTTGATCGCGATGAAGAACTCCTTCACCTTCCGCTTGATCGTCTGTTCCTGGCCCAGGTAGTAGTTCTTGACGTACTGCTGGGTGATGGTCGACCCGGACTGGGTGCCCTTGCCGGTCGCGGTGTTCCAGGCGGCGCGCAGCATCGCCGCGGGGTCCACGGCCCGTTCGGAGTGGAAGTCGCGGTCCTCGGCGGCCAGTACGGCTTCCTGGACGGTCAGGGGGATCTGGGAGAGCGGCACGTTGACGCGGTTGACCTCGCCGTCGCGGGCGAGCTGGGTGCCGTCGGTGTAGAGGTAGACGTTGGACTGCGCCGTGGCGGCCGCGTTGGCGGGCGGGATGTGGACGAGCAGGTAGCCGGCCACGAGGGCGCCGCAGACGAGCAGGGCGAGCAGCAGGAACGTGCCCAGGACCATGCGCCAGGTCGGGAGGAGCCGGCGCCAGCCGGTGCGCTTGCGTTTGGCCTTCTTGGCGGCCTTGGCCTGCTCCTTCCGGGCCCTCTTCGCTTCCTTGGCCGTGGGTGGCGCTCCGGATGGCCGGGGCGCGCCGGTGCCCGGAGCCGGCTGTCCGTCGGGGGTGTCGGGGTCGCGAGGCGTCCAGCCGGGCGGTGGTGACGGGTCGCTCATCTCCGGGACTCCTCGGCGCCGTACGAAATATCCACATCTGTACCTCATGCTGTCTACCCGATGGCCGCCGGTTCCGCTCCGGACGGGCGTAATTCGTTCGCGTGGATCGCCCCTCCGCACTAAGCTCGCGCGCTTTGGCCGACGTAGGAACGACGCAGCTAGGACCTGGGAAACGGAGGGGACGAGGTGCGCCAGCCGGTAGTGGGACGAGCCGGGCTCTACGGGGCGGTCGCGGCCGGGGGCTTTCGCAGGTACGCCACCTACGGGACGGCCACCGCGGCCGGGGTGTTCACCAACACCGTGTTCGGTTTCATCCTCGCCTACACGTACATCGCGCTCTGGGACGAGCGGCCCGGGCTCGGCGGCTACGACCAGTCCGAAGCCCTGACGTTCATGTGGGTCAGTCAGGCGCTGCTCTCCGCGGGGGCGCTGATCGGCGGCGGCTTCCAGGAGGAGTTCCAGGAACGCGTCCGTAGGGGTGACATCGCCGTCGACCTGTACCGTCCGGCCGATCTCCAGGCGTGGTGGCTCGCGGGTGATCTGGGCCGGGCGGGGTTTCAACTCCTGGGCCGCGGCGTAGTGCCGCTGGTGATCGGGGGGCTCGCCTTCCAGCTGGCGCTGCCCACCGCTCCGCTGCGCTGGCTGCTCTTCCTGGTGTCCGTGCTCCTCGGGCTCGTCGTCAGCTTCGCGCTGCGCTACCTGCTGGGGCTGGCGGCGTTCTGGCTGATGGACGGGGCCGGGATCAACATGATGGCCACCGTCGTCTCCATCTTCTGCTCCGGGATGCTGCTGCCGCTGACCGTGTTCCCGGGCGGCTTCGGGGAGTTCGTCCGCGTCCTGCCCTGGGCCGCGATGCTCCAGGTCCCGGTGGACGTCCTGCTCGGCGGGGGCGCGGGGGCCGCGCGTACGGCGGGGGCGCTGGGCTTCCAGGCCGCGTGGGCGGTGGTGCTGCTCGGGCTGGGGCGGCTGGTGCAGTCGGCGGCGACGCGGAAGGTGGTGGTCCAGGGTGGTTGAGCGGGTGGCGGAGGGCGGGGCCGGGGTGAGCGTTGCGAGGGCAGCGGCGGAGCTTGTCGTCCCGCGGCGGAGCCGGGTCCTGGAAGGGCTGCGCGGCTACGGGCTGATCGCCGCGATGTGGATCCGGTCGACGATGACGTACCGCACCTCCTTCTTGCTCTCCGCCTTCGGCAACGCGGCCGTCACGCTCCTCGACTTCGTCGCGATCATGATCATGTTCTCGCACGTGGACGAGCTGGGCGGCTTCACGCTGCCCGAGATCGCCCTGCTGTACGGGTCCTGCTCGGCCTCCCTGGGCCTGGCCGACCTGCTGCTCGGCAACACCGACCGGATCGGCACCCGGATCCGCGACGGCTCCCTCGACACCATGCTGGTGCGCCCGGTCCCGGTGCTCGCGCAGGTGGCGGCCGACCGCTTCGCGCTGCGCCGGCTCGGGCGGATCGGGCAGGGGCTCGCGGTGCTGGGGTGGGCGGTCTCGGAGCTGGACCAGGTGCACTGGACCGCCGGGAAGGCACTGATGGTGCCGGTGATGATCATTGCCGGGGCGGCCATCTTCGGCGCGGTGATGGTGGCCGGCGCGGCCTTCCAGTTCGTCGCCGGGGACGCCGCGGAGGTGCAGAACAGCTTCACCTACGGCGGCTGCACCATGCTCCAGTACCCGCCGACCGTCTTCGCGAAGGACCTGCTGCGCGGGGTCACCTTCATCGTGCCGCTCGCCTTCGTCAACTGGCTGCCCGCGCTGTACGTGCTGGGCCGGCCCGATCCGCTGGGGCTGCCGGGGTGGGTGGCGTTCGCGAGCCCGCTGGTGGCCTTCGTGGTGTTCCTCCCCGCGTCGCTGGCCTGGCGCGCGGGCGTTCGTTCGTACCGCAGCACGGGGAGCTAGCCATGTCGGATCCGGAAGCGCTGATTTCACTGCACGAGGTCGAGAAGGTCTTCGACGTACGGCGCCGGGTGGGCCTGGTGCGCCGGGAGAAACGGCAGGTCAGGGCCGTGGACGGGATCAGTTTCGAGGTGGCCCGGGGCGAGATGGTCGGCTACATCGGGCCCAACGGCGCCGGCAAGTCCACCACCATCAAGATGCTGACCGGCATCCTCACCCCCAGCGGCGGCCGGCTGCGGGTCGCCGGCATCGACCCGGCCCGGGAGCGGATGCGCCTCGCGCACCGGATCGGCGTGGTGTTCGGGCAGCGCACGACGCTGTGGTGGGACCTTCCGCTGAAGGACTCGTACGCGCTGATGCGGCGGATGTACCGGATCCCGGCGGCGCGGTTCGCGCAGAACATGGAGCGCTGCGTGGACCGGCTCGACCTCGCCGAGCTGCTCGACGTACCCGTACGGCAGCTGTCGCTGGGGCAGCGGATGCGCGGGGACATCGCGGCGGCGCTGCTGCACGACCCCGACGTGCTGTACCTGGACGAGCCGACGATCGGGCTGGACGTGGTGAGCAAGGCGAGCGTACGGGGCTTCCTGCGGCAGCTGAACGAGGAGCTCGGCACCACGGTGCTGCTGACCACCCACGACCTCCAGGACATCGAGCAGCTCTGCGAACGGGTGATGGTGATCGACCACGGGCGGCTGGTGTACGACGGCTCGCTGGGCGGACTGCACACGGCGGACGGCGCGGACGGTGCGGCGGTGAGCGAGCGGACGCTGGTGGTGGACCTGGAGCGGGAGCTCCCGCCGATCGAGGTGGCGGGGGCGCGCGTGGTGAAGGTGGAGGGCGCGCGGCAGTGGCTGGCCTTCCCGGCGAAGGCTTCGGCGGCTCCACTGGTGGCGGCGGTGGCGGCGGAGTACCCGCTGCTGGACCTGTCGGTGCGGGAGCCGGACATCGAGGACGTGATCGCGCGGATGTATGCGGGGCGGGGGTAGGGGGGGAGAGGGGTAGGGGGTAGGAGGTGGGCGGGTCGGGTCAGGGGTTAAATCAGGGACAACCCTGAGCCGGAGCGGGGTTCGGCCCGTACCGCTCCGGGGGGTGACTGCATAGGCTGGGCCGTATGAGTGATGAGCGACCTGAGACGCCGTTGCCGCCGTTGCCCGAGAAGTCGCCGCTGCCCGAGCTGAGGGCCTCGGACGCCGACCGGGAGCGGGTGGTGGACCGGTTGCGGGAGGCCGTCGCCGAGGGCCGGCTCGATATGGACGAGTTCGAGGAGCGGCTGGACACGGCGTACCGGTCCCGCACGTACGCGGAGCTCGAACCGCTGACCCGGGATCTGCCCGCGCCCGGCGCGACGGCCCCGATCGCGGCCGCCCCGGTGGGTCCGGTCGGGCTGACGAAGGGGGTGCCGGCGGGTTCGGTGGCCGCCTGGCCGGACCGGATCGTGGGCGGGGGAGGAGCGGCGGGCGGCCCGGCGATGGCCGTGGCGGTCATGTCGGGCTTCCAGCGCAAGGGCAACTGGACCGTGCCCGCGCGGTTCCACACGGTGGCGTTCTGGGGCGGCGGTGAGATCGACCTGCGCGAGGCGAACTTCGCGGAGCGGGAGGTGGTGATCAACTGCGTCGCCATCATGGGCGGCATCGAGATCATCGTGCCGCCGGGCATCGAGGTCGACGTACGCGGCATCGGCGTGATGGGCAGCTTCGAGCAGCGCGACAGCCCCGGCCCCGTCGAGGCGGGGGCTCCGCGGGTGGTGGTGACGGGCCTCGCCTTCTGGGGCGGGGTCGAGGTGAAGGTGAAGCCGCCGAAGCAGCGGTCGGTCTCGAAGCAGAAGCCGCGCAAGGAGCTGTAGGCGGCCGGCGGCTGCCTGGAGGGGCCCGCGGGGTCCCTCAGCCGGGGGACGAGTACGGCGCGCCGGGAACTCCCCGGGCGCCCCGGGAGTCGGATGCTATGGAGTCGGACGCTTTGCGGACGAAACCGTCGCCCGGGGGAAGGCAGGAGCACGTGGAGCAGGGCAGCACGACGACTACGGAGGAGGCCGAGCCTTCGCCGACGTCTTCACCGACTTCTTCGTCGAAGTCGTCGGAGTCGTCGACGACGTCACCGGCTGGGCCGGCCGCGGCGCGCGGCGGGTTCGTGTTCAGCGAGGCGGACGAGGAGCGCCGCCGCGGCGTCCGCCGGATGAAGCGGACCGCCACCGGCCTGCTGATCCTCGTCGCGCTGATCTACGTGGCGGCGAAGTGGGCGGAGCACGCGGGCGCGGGCGGCTGGGCCGGGTACGTGGCAGCCGGCGCCGAGGCGGGCATGGTCGGCGCGCTCGCGGACTGGTTCGCCGTCACCGCTCTCTTCCGGCGGCCGCTCGGCCTGCCCATCCCGCACACCGCGATCATCCCGACGAAGAAGGACCAGCTCGGGGTCTCGCTCGGGGAGTTCGTCGGGGAGAACTTCCTCTCCGCCGACGTGGTCCGTACGAGGCTGCACGCCCTCGGCATCGGCGGCCGGCTCGGTGCCTGGCTGGCCGAGCCCGCGCACGCCGACCGGGTCACGGCGGAGCTGGCCACGGCCCTGCGCGGGGCGCTGACCGTCCTGCGGGACTCCGATGTGCAGGCCGTCGTGGGCGAGGCGATCACGCGGCGGGCGGAGACGGCGGAGATCGCGCCGGGCATCGGCAAGACGCTGGAGAAGGTCGTCGCGGACGGCGGCCACCGCCGGGTCGTGGACCTGGTGTGCGCGCGGGCGTACGACTGGCTGGTCACCCACGCCGAGTCGGTCGAGGCGGCGGTGCAGGGCGGGGCGCCGGGCTGGACCCCGAGGTTCGTGGACCGCAAGATCGGCGACCGCGTCTACAAGGAACTGCTCCGCTTCGTCCAGGAGATGCGGGACATGCCGGAGCACCCGGCGCGCGGGGCGGTGGACCGCTTCCTCGCGGACTTCGCGGCGGACCTCCAGTCGGACACGGAGACGCGGGCGCGGGTGGAGCGCCTGAAGTCGGAGATCCTGCAGCGGGAGGAGATCCAGGACGTGATCGCCTCCACCTGGACGGCGGTCCGCTCGATGATCATCTCCGCGGCGGAGGACGAACGCAGCGCGCTGCGCCTGCGGGTCCGTTCCTCGCTGATGTCCCTGGGCTCGAGGCTGGCCACGGACGGCCGGCTCCAAGACAAAGTGGAGGGCTGGATCGAGGGCGCGGTGGTGTACGTGGTCACCACGTACCGCAAGGAGATCACCTCCTTGATCACGGACACGGTGGCGGGCTGGGACGCCGAGCACACCTCGCGCAAGATCGAGGCCCACATCGGCCGCGACCTCCAGTTCATCCGCATCAACGGCACGGTGGTCGGCGCCTTGGCGGGCCTCCTGATCTACACGGTGTCACGGGCCTTCGGGGCGTAGGGCGCCTCGGCGGGGCGGGGCGCCGGTGGCGGGGCGGCGGGGCAGTGCCCGGCGGCTACGGGGCCGGGGCGACGGGGTCCGGCGACCGAGACGGCCCCGCCCCGGCCGGGCGACGCGCCGGCCGGGCATGGCGGGCGGCGCCGTACGGGCCCCCGGGGCGTGGTCAGCGGCGCCGGGCGAGATGGACGACCAAGTCGGCCACGATCTCGACGCGGGCGGGCAGGACCCGCGCGATCCGGTGGAACACCTGCTCCCGCTCGTGAGCCGGGAGCGCGGCATAGGCCGAGACGGTGGAGAGGTAGCCGGTGTACTCGTCGGCGCTCATCGCCAGCCGGCGGTCGATCACGACCTGCCGCACACCGCCGAACCAGGCGGAGCCGGCCCGCCGCAGTTCGGTCCCCGGCCACTGCATGGCGTCCCCGGGTGGTGTTCCGTCCGGAGACGGGACCTCGTCGCTCTCCAGGAACGGAGCCCGTGCCGCACGAACGGCTTCGGTCACGGCGGGGTCGGCCGGCCGCACCTGCCCGCCTGCCGAGGCGAACACCCCCGCCGGCTCCAGCAGGGCGGCCACCCGCGCCCACCGGCCCTCCGGATCGGTCCAGTGCAGCGCCGCCACCGCGTAGACCAACCCGTACCGCCGGAGGCCCGGCCGCAGGTCCTCGAGGGAGGCCCGTACGGTCCTGACGCCGGCGGCCCGCACGTGCTTGCGCAGCTCGGCGAGCATGGCACCGTCCGGGTCGGTCGCGGTGACCGCGACCCCCTGTCCGGCGAACAGCCGGGTCGCTTTCCCGGTCCCGGCCCCGATTTCGAGGGCGCTCGTGACCGGACCGCCGGCGTACTCCCGCACGAGGTCGAACAACTCCGGGGGATACCCCGGCCGGAACCGCTCGTACGTTTCCGCCCGCGCTCCGAAGCTCAGCGCACGATCGGGCATGCCGGAGCTCCTTGCTCGAAGGGGATGCCCGCACGGGGCCGCGTACCGCGGCGGGCGGGCCGGACGGGACCGGATGTGACCCGGGCGGGGGACGGGGCAGGCCCCGGCGCGGCCGGCCCGGGCTTCGTCCGAGGGACTTCGGACAGGGGCCCCGGCCGGGGTTCAGCCCCGGTCGGCAACCGCCCACGACGCGGCGGCGACCACACCCGCGGCGCCGATGACCGCCGGCCAGGCGCCGACCTTCTTGGCCAGCGGGTGCGCACCGGCGAAGCCGGCGAGGTACAGCGCGCCGAGCCCGGCGGCGGCCGGAACGCCGCCGCGCTTGTGCCACTCCCGCCCGGCCACGACGCCCGCGGCACCGAGGACGACACCGCCGAGCGGCCGCTTCTTGGTCCACCGCGCGACGGCGTAACCCCCGACCAGACCGGCGGCCGCCACTACAGAGCTCGGTACCCGTGCCATGCTGTCCAACTCCCTCACCTCATCGGTTCATCGGTTCATACGCGCACACCTATTCGCCCCCGAGGCTAACTCGACCGCTTGACCACCCGCCGGGCCCCCACCGCGGCCAACACCAGTACGGCACCGCCGATCACCGGATCCGGCACCGCGTCCCGCACACCGCGCGGCAGCACCGCCACCACGCCCAACACGAGCAGAAACGCGAGCCCGCACCCGCCGACGGCCCGAAGGAGTCTGTCCACGTGCTGCTCAACGCGGCCGCCCGGCCGCCCGACACGGACCGCACCGAGGGGATTTGTCGCACACTCGCCGGATCCGCGCGATGTCTGCTGATGGAACCCGATGGGCATAAATTCAATCTCCCACCCAAAGGGGCAAACCACCCCGGCCCCACCCGCCCGCCCCACCCCACCCACATCAGGAGCCAGGACATCGTGATCTGCTACGGACAGGCCGTCCTCGACCTCGCGGACGAACTGGTCGACGCCTACGCCGACGTCTTCTCCGCCCCGCCGTGGAACGAAGACGAAGAAACCATTCGCCAGTTCGCCGCCCGCCTCCCGGCCGACGCCAGGCGCCGTGGTTTCCGTACCGCATTCATCCAGTCCGCCACGGGCATCGACGGCTTCGCGACGGGCTGGCTCACCCCGGCGGCCTTCCCGAAGAACCGTGCGTACGCCCAGGTCGCGGCGCAGCTCGGGTCGGCCCGGGTGAAGGAACTCCTCACCGGGGCGCTGGAGATAGACGAACTCGCGGTACGCCCCTACGCACGCGGCCGCGGCACCGCCCGGGACCTCCTCGCCGAGATCACCACCGACGCCCCGGACCGCCGCGCCTGGCTGCTGACCAGCCGCCTGGCCAAGAACACGGTGGCCACGTACCGCCGCCTGGGCTGGCACGAGGTAGCCCCCCTCCCCGGCACGGAGACGGGCGTCATCGTCTTCCTGTCCCCGGACCACCCGAACCGAGCGGCCTAACCCGCCTACGCCTACAGTCCCGGCTCGTGACCGATGCCGCGCACCGCACCGCTGCGGACGACGACGCGCTTCTGGAGAGGCTGCACGCCCTCGCGTGGGGCTCGGAGAGCGTGCCCGCCTCTCGTGGGTGCCTCCCGGATCAGCCGTTCCCGCCTCTGACGAACGCGGAAGTGGACCTTGCCGAACGCAGCCTCGGGTATCCCCTGCCTGGATTGCTCCGCCGCATCTACACGGAGGTGGGCGACGGGGGGTTCGGGCCGGAGGGTGGCCTTGCGTCGCTGACGCCGCGCCATGTTCCGCGTTGGCACGTGCCGGACTGGCATTGCGCGACAACCATCCACGCCGAGCGGGCGGGGCGGGGGGCGTCGGCGTCGTGGTTCTTCTTGACGGGCGGCGGCTGCACGATGGAGTGGTACGTCTCCCTGATAGCGGTTGATCACCCGGTGCTGCTCTGGGATGCCGACGGCTGGGAACCGGACTGGGGTCAGGACCCTCATGACGGCCTGCGGTATGCGGCGCCATCACTGCGCCAGTGGCTGTGGACCTGGGCGGACGGCGGCAACGTCTGGGACGAAGCGCTGGCACAACCCGATTAGGGACCGGACCATCGGTCGACGACAGAACTTGCGCACTCTTCTGCGCGGGCGTCCTGCCCGGCGCGTGCTCCTCGGCTACTTGATCGCTCGTGTACAGCCCCGGCTGCGACGGGTCGGCAGGAGGCGGCTCCGTGCTTCCGGCCTGGCCTCGGTGGAGGAGCGGGCGGGCCTGGGGGCGGTCGCCCGCAGCTGGGACGGGCCCGCCGCCTGCCGGGAACCCGTCCAACCGGCCGCCGACCGCTGAGAGATACCCCCGCCCTCACGGAGCACCCCCGCGGGCACTTGGCTCTGGCCGACGACCCGACCGGCCGCCAGGCGGATGGCCCGACAGACCCCCAGCCGGCCACCAGCCCCACCGGCGGCCCTACCGGCACTTCTACCGACGGCTCAGCGAGGGCTCTACCGAGGGCTCTACCGAGGGCTCTAGCGACGGCTCTAGCGACGGCTCTACCGTCAGGCTCATCGTTCGACTGCCTGCCAGGCACATCGTCAGGGCCATCGATCGCCCGACCGGCACGCCCACCGGCCGGATCCGGGGAGCCCTGGCGCTCCGGTCGTGTTCCATACCGCCGGCGCGACCGAACCTGTCCGCCACCGGAACGACGGGTCGCGCGACGCGAAGCGTCACCGGACGTGCAGGACGGCCGAGGGTGGCGGAGGACGGCCGTGAGGGCGCCCACGGGCTGCTCCGAAACATCGCCCAGCGGGGCGTCCAAGCACCTCGAACAGGGCATACCGCGCCCATGAACCCCACCACAGGCACCACACGAACCACACCCGCCAGCCAGGCCACGCACCCGGCCCACCCGGCACAGCCCA
>NZ_JBIAPV010000002.1:963697-1209364 GCF_042888445.1 Streptomyces sp. NPDC002886 | reverse complement strand
CCACCCACGCGGCCCGCCCGGCGCCAGCCACGCACCCGGCCCGCCCGGCGCAGGCCACGGCCCGCCCGGCGCCAGCCACGCACCCGGCCCACCCGGCACAGCCCACCCACGCGGCCCGCCCGGCGCCAGCCACGCACCCGGCCCGCCCGGCGCAGGCCACGGCCCGCCCGGCGCCAGCCACGCACCCGGCCCACCCGGCCCAGCCCACGCACCCGGCCCACCCGGCGCGGCCCAGGCGGGCCGGTCGGCCCAGGCCGGCCTCTGAGGCCACCCCCGCCCGCCGCCAACTCAACCTCGCCACCCGCCACCAACTCACCACCACCGCCGGCATCCCACCCGGCACGATCACCTCCCGCACCCGCCCCGGCGGCCCGTGGCAGCGCCTGCTGCCCAGGGTCTATCTCCTCCAGACCGGCCCCCCGGACCAGCGTCAACGCGCCCTCGCCGCCGTCCTCTACGCCGCCGATCCCGGCTCAGACCCGCTCTCCGGCGACACCGCGGCCCTCACCGGCGGCGCGGCCCTCGCCCTGCTCGGCATCCGCGAAGCCCCGTACACCCCGGCCGACGTCCTGATCCGCGCCCCGCGCAGGCTCGCCGCCTCGCCAGAGGTACGGCCATTCCCCACCACCCGCTGGCCCCGCACCATCACCGTGTCCGGCATCCCGAGCACCCGCCCGGTACGCGCGGCCGCCGACTTCGCGGCCCGGACCGACGAGCCGGCGGACCGGATCCGCTCGATCCTCGCCCAGGTCGTCCAGTCCGGCTGGTGCCACCCGCAGGACCTGCACGCCGAACTCCGCACCGCCCGCCTCCTGACCCGCCCCGCGATCCGCGCGGCGGCCGCGGAACTCCTCGTCGGCGTCCGCTCGGTCGCCGAGGCACAGGCCCGCGACGTCCTCTCCACCACGGACCTTCCGACCCCCCTCTGGAACGCCCGCCTCCACACCCCGGACGGCACCTTCCTGGCGAGCCCCGACGCCTACTGGCCCGACGAGGGCGTGGCCCTGGAGATCGACTCGGCGGAGTACCACTACACCCGCGACTCCTGGCACGCCACGCTCCACCGCCGCCTCCGCCTGGAGTCCCACGGCATCCTGGTGGTCAGCGCCACCCCGTCGATGATGCGAGACACCCCGGCCGAGGTCATCGCAGCCATCCGCACCCTCCTCACCCTGACCACCACCCGCCCCACCCCACCCACAGCCCAGGCCCGCGGCCATGTCCAGCTGGAGCTTCCCGTGCCGTGACAATGGCGAGGTGGAAGCCCTTGAGAGCACTCCAGGCGACCGTGCTCGTATGAGCCGGCAGAAAAGCAAAGACACCGGGATCGAAATGGCCCTGCGGCGGGCCTTGCACGCGGCGGGGTTGCGCTACCGGGTCCATCGTCGACCGGCGAAGGGGGTACGACGCGAAGCCGACATCGTGTTCGGCCCCACACGGGTCGCCGTTTTCGTGGACGGCTGCTTCTGGCACGGATGTCCCGAACACGTGACGTGGCCCCGACGAAATGCCGAGTTCTGGCGAGCCAAGATCGAGGGAAACCGGGCACGGGACCGCGACACCGACGCGCGCCTCGCCGAGTCCGGCTGGCTGTCGCTCCGAGTGTGGGAACACGAGAGTCCCGACGAAGCCGCCGTCCGTATCGCGGAGGTGGTCGCGGAACGACGGGCCGGCCGAGACCCCGTATCGCCGCGATCCGGTCAGGCCGCCCCGTGGCAGTCGCCGTAGGGCCTGCCTGAGGTGCACCAGCATGGGGTCGTCCGGGTCGGGGGCCATGGGGTGGCTTTGCCTCGGGCGGCCAGGGTGGTGGCGTATTCCGCCAGGAGGGACGGGGAGGACGGGGAGGTCTTCTCCGAGGCCGCGAAGGCTTCGTAGGAGGGGACGCTGGCCGTGACGATGCCCAGGTTCGTGGTGCCCGAGGCGGCCAGGCTGCGGAGGGAGGCCTCGACCTGGGCCAGGTGGGCGTCGTGGGAGGGGTACTCCGCCGACAGGGTGGGGTAGCTGGTGAGGAGCTCTGCCAGTTCGCGGGCCGGCCAGTGGAGGATGGCCACCGGGAAGGGGCGGGAGAGCGCGGCGCGGCGGTCGCCGAGTTCGGCGCGCAGGCGGGCGATCTCGGCGCGGAGTTCGGCGGGGTCGTCGGAGCCCAGGGCCCAGATGCGCTTGGGGTCGTGGAGTTCGTCCAGCGGGATCGGGCCGATGTGGCGGGTGTCCGCGACCATGTCCCAGTCGTCGTGGGGGAGTCCGAGGAGGCGGCGTACGCGGTGGCGGCCCGTGAGGAGCGCCGTCGTGGCCGGGGTGAGGGGGGTGTTGTCCGGGGCCAGGAGGGTGGCCGCCTCGGTGAAGCACTCGTGGGAGGCCTCGAGTTCGTCGTGGGCTTCCAGTGCCTCGGCGATGACTTCCCAGGGGGCGGGGTCCGCGGGGGCCGCCGCCCGGATGCCCTGGATGAGGGCGCGGGCCTCGGGCTCGTGGCCGTACTCCCAGAGGTTGGCCGCCTGGAGGGCCTTGATGAGGGAGGGGTCGTCCGTCGTGTCCGCGGCCAGGAGTTGGTCGTAGAGGGCGCTCGCCCGTTCGCGTTCGTCGGCCAGTTCGAGGTGGGCCGCGGCCTGGAGGAGCAACGGCTCCTGGTCCTCGGGGTAGCGGGTCGCCGTGCGGATGAGGCGCTCGGCTTCGGCGATGTGCTCGGCAGGCGTGTCGGGGCGCATGGTTTGCAGCGTACTGCCGCTGGTCAGTTGAGGGGGGAGGACTTAGGGTGCCGCCCGTGCGAGATCGCGTGCGGGTCGTGGTGCAGGGCAGGGGCCGGCGGTCGCGCCGGGCCGGTATCGCGGGGTTGCTGTGGGCGGTCGGTGAACTGGCCGTCACCGTGGGCGTGGTGGTGATGTTGCTGGTGGTGCACCAGGTGTGGTGGACCAACCGGCAGGCGCTGAGCGCCGCGCACGAGATGGTGAGGGAGCTGGAGGAGGGCGGGTGGGCCCCCCTGCCGGAGGGTGGGGGTGAGGGAGAGGGTGTGGGGGAGGACGCGGCGGATTCCGTCGTCGACCCCTCCGTCGGGCCGTCCGGCGAGGCGCCCGGGAACTCCGGGCCGCGCACCGGCAAGCCGCCGCCGCGGGAGTCCGCGTACGGGATCCTGCGCATTCCGCGGCTGGGCGTCGCCGTGCCCGTCGCGCAGGGCGTGGACAAGCGGTCCGTGCTCGACAGGGGGTATGCCGGGCACTACGCCGGAACCGCGCAGCCCGGGGTCGAGGGGAACTTCGCGGTCGCCGGACACCGCAACACGCACGGGGAGCCCTTCCGTTACATCAACCGGCTCAGGGCCGGGGACGAGCTGATCGTGGACGTGCGGGGGAAGAGGTACGTGTACCTGGTCGGGCAGACGCTGGCGGAGACGACCGAGCGCGACACCGGGGTGATCGCGCCCGTCCCGCGCAGCATCGTCAGGCCCGGGGCCGGGTACAGCGAGCCCGGCGTGTACATCACGCTGACGACCTGCACGCCCGAGTACAGCTCCAAGTACCGGCTCGTGGTGTGGGGGACGCTCAAGCGTTGACGGGTCAGCGGGTGGACGGACCGTAGGGTGGGGCGGTGCGTCGGAAAAGGATGAAACGTCCCCAGTTGCTGTGGCTCGCCGTGCCGTTCGTGCTGTTCGTCGGGGTGCTGCCGTTCGCGAACCGGGTGGAGCCGGCGCCGGGCGGCGTACCGTTCCTGCTCCTCTGGTTCATCGGGGCGACCCTGCTGACGCCACTGGCGGTCTGGCTGACCTGGCGCGGTGATCACCGGTGAGCCGGGTGGCCGTGGCGACCACCGTCTTCGCCGTGTTCATGGTGGCCACCGTCGCGCTCGGACTGCTCGCGGTGCGCGGGCGCGGCGGGCGGGACGGGGAGGGCGGGGGCGGGGGAGGCGGACTCGCCGAGTGGTCGGTGGGCGGGCGCTCGCTCGGCACCGTGTTCATCTGGGTCCTGATGGCGGGCGAGGGATATACGAGCTTCAGCTACCTCGGCGCGGCAGGCTGGGGCTACAACTACGGCGCCCCCGTGATGTACGTGGTCGCGTACATGTCCTGCGGCTACGCGGTCGGTTACGTCGTCGGGCCCATGCTGTGGGACTACGCGCGCCGGCACGGGCTGGTGGGGATCGCCGACATGGTCGCCCACCGGTACGGGCGCCCCTGGCTCGGCGCCGCGGTCGCGGTGCTCGCGACCGTTTTCCTGCTCCCCTACATCCAGCTCCAGATCACCGGCATGGGCGTGGTGGTCTCGACCGTCACCTACGGGGCGGTGTCACTGGAATGGGCCTACTTCATCGCCTTCGCCGTCACCACCGGCTTCGTCGTGGTGAGCGGGCTGCGCGGCAGCGCGTGGGTGTCCGTGCTGAAGGACGTACTGGTCATCGGCACCCTCGGGTTCCTCGCCGTCTACGTGCCCCTGCACTACTTCGGCGGTTACGGCGAGCTCTTCGAGCGGCTCACCGCCGAACGCCCGCAGTGGCTGACGCTGCCCGGCGCCGGGAGCGGGGCGGGCGGCCGGGGCGAACTGGGGGTGGGGTGGTTCGCCTCCACCACCGTGCTGAACGCGCTGACCGTCGTCATCTTCCCGACCACCGTGGCGGGGTACCTGGGCGCGCGGAGCGCCGACGCGCTGCGCCGCAACGCCATCCTGCTGCCCGCGTACAACGTGCTGCTCTTCGTGCCGATGCTGCTCGGCATGGCGGCGCTGTTCGTCGTACCGGGGCTGACGGGCGCGGAGTCCAACCTGGCGCTGTTCAAGCTGGTCGTGGACTCCCTGCCGGCGTGGGCGGTGGGGGTGATCGGGGTGGCGGCGGCGCTGTCGTCGATCGTGCCGATGGCGGTGTTCATGCTGGTCATCGGCACGATGTGGGGGCGCAGCGTGCTCTCGTTCCTGCCGCGCTGGAGCTCGGGCGAGCGGCAGAAGCTCGCCTCGCAGGCGGTCGTGGTGGTGGCCGGGACGATCGCGCTGGTGATGACCTACGTGGCGCCGAACACGCTGGTCAGGCTCTCGCTCGTGTCCTACGAGGGCATGGCACAACTGGTGCCGATGCTGCTGCTGGGGCTGGTGTGGCGCAGGCTCACGACGGTGGCCGCGGTGTGCGGGCTGGCCGCGGGGGTCGCGGTGGTGTGCGGGCTGGTCTTCACGGGCAACGACCCGGTGTGGGGAGTGAACGCCGGCATGATCGCCCTCGTGGTGAACCTGACGATCGCGCTGACGGTCACCTGGCTCGGCCCGCGGGAGCGGGCGGGGAGCGGGGGGCCCGACCGCCGGCCGGATGGGGACGTGCTGGCGCGCGATCCGCTGCCCGGAACCGGGGATCAAAACGAGGCCCCGTCCGTTGTCGGTGCACAGGGTTAGTATCGAGTGCCAGTGCTAGTGCGGGGTCGTGCGCTGGTGTGAGTCGCCGGTCCCTTACGGGAGTTCGTGCGCGGGAGCTGGAAGGGGGGTGGTTCGTGTGGCAGAGCACAGCGGGCTTCGCCCCGTGCGGTTCACCGCGTCCTTCGCGCCGTCCACGCGCCTCGCGGCCCTGCTGACCTCCCTCCTGCTGCTCGGCGGGTTCCTCGGGCTGTTCGCCGGTGAGGGCGGGCTCGGCGCGGTCGTGGTGGTCCTCGCGGCGAGCCTCGCCGTGGGTGCCTCGGCCCTGGCCGCCCGGCTGGTCCGGGCGGTGCCGCCGCACCGCATACGTACCGCGATCCGTGATCGCGAGCAGCGCACGGCGTTCTTGCCGCAGCGCGACCCCGACGCTGCGGGCCGGTCGCGGCCCAGGGCGCCGGGCCGGCCCCTTCCGACGGCCGCGTAGGGGCGCGCAGCTCCTTCCTCCTGATCACTTCTGATCGCCACACCTTGCCGCCCCTCGCGGGTCGTCACGCCGAAACGCATCTCTTTCGACGTTCGACGAGTCCCTTCGGAGGGCCCACGTGTCCGTTTTCATCGATCTTGTTGCCCTGCTGGGCCGGCTCCTGGAGCCGGTGCTGGCCGAGTCCGCGACCGCTGCCGCGATCGTGCTGTTCACCGTGCTCGTGCGGCTCGCGCTGCACCCGCTCAGCCGGGCCGCCTTCCGCGGGGCGACCCCGGTGGCGGGCATCCTGCCGGTGCTGCTCCAGCTGCCGGTGTTCTTCCTGATGTACCGGGCGTTCTCCTCGTCCGAGATCGGCGGGGCCACCAACGAACTGCTCGGCCACCGGTTGTTCGCCGCGCCGCTCGGGGACCGGTGGGGTGAGGCGCTCGGGGACGGCGGGCTCTTCGGCGAGCAGGGGCTCGTGTTCCTCGGGCTGTTCGCCGCCGTCGCGGTGGTGGCCGCGTGGAGTGCGGTGCGGGGCCGCGCGGCGGCCGCGCTGATGGCTGCCACTGGCGGGGCCGGGGCCGGGCCCGGGGCCGGCAGCGGGATCGCCAAGCTGGGCGGGGCGAATCCGGGCGGGGCGAAGGCTGCCGGGATCGTGGCCGGTGGCGCCAAGGCCGGTGGCGCCAAGGCCGGTGGCGCCAAGGCCGGTGGCGCGAAGGCCGGTGGCGCGAAGGCCGGCGGCGCGAAGGCTGCCGGGTCCAAGGCTGCCGGGTCCAAGGCTGCCCGGTCCAAGGCTGTCGGGGGCAAAGTGTCGGGGGCCGGTGGAGCCGGGGCGGTTGCCGGGTTGAGTGCCGAGCAGCAGGAGCTCGCGCGGAAGCTGGGCGGCGTACTGCCCCTGCTGTCCTTCGGGACGCTGATCACGGCTGCCCTGGTGCCGCTGGCGGCCGGGTTGTACCTGGTCACCACCACCGCGTGGTCGGTTGCCGAGCGTGCCTGGCTCCAGCACCGGAAGGACCGGTCGGAGCGTGCCGGGCTGGCGCTCAGCGGAGCTGAGCGTTCCGCCATGTGAACAGGGTCTTGCGGATGAGGCCGTCATCTTGGAGGATCGACCAATCCTCCGATGGCCGCAACCCATCGTCCGGCCCGGGGCATGCCCATGGGCCGACCACCCTCGACCACGGGAGAATGCCCATGAAGCTGCTGCGTGTAGGACCCGTCGGGTCGGAGCGCCCCGCGCTGCTCGACCAGGACGGGACCCTGCGGGACCTGTCCGGCCTGATCACGGATGTGGACGGCGCGCTGCTCGCCGACGACTCCGTGCTGTCCCGAGTACGGGACGCGGCCGAGTCCGGTGAGCTCCCGGTGCTGGACGCCGAGGGTCTGCGGATCGGGTCCGCGGTCGGCCGCATAGGCAAGGTCGTGGGCATCGGCCTGAACTACCACGGGCACGCGGCCGAGGTGGGCGCCGAGGCGCCGGCCGAGCCGATCATCTTCCTGAAGGCCCCGGACACCGTGGTCGGCCCCGACGACACCGTGCTGATCCCGCGCACCAGCGTCAAGACCGACTGGGAGGCCGAGCTCGGCGTCGTCATCGGTGCCACCGCCCGCTACCTGGCCTCCCCCGAGGAGGGCCTCGCGCACGTCGGCGGGTACGTGCTGGTCAACGATGTGACCGAGCGCGCCTTCCAGAACGAGCGCGGCGGCACCTGGGACAAGGGCAAGAACTGCGAGACCTTCACCCCGCTCGGCCCCTGGCTGGTCACCGCGGACGAGGTCCCGGACCCGCAGGTGCTGGACGTCAAGCTGTGGGTCAACGGTGAGCTCAAGCAGGACGGCAACACGTCCGACCAGATCTTCGCCGTCGGCGAGGTCGTGCGGTACGTGAGCCAGTTCATGACCCTGCACCCGGGCGACGTCATCGTCACCGGCACCCCGGCCGGCGTGGCCGCGGGCCAGCCGGAGCCGAAGCCGTTCCTGCGGGCGGGCGACGTGGTGGAGCTGGAGATCGACGGGCTCGGCCGTCAGCGCCAGGAGTTCAAGGACGCGTAGTCGGTCCTCGCGGATCGACAGGAGGGGCGGTGCCGTCGTCGACGGCGCCGCCCCTTGCCTGTTCCCGGGTGCCCCTCGGGTGCCTCGTACGCCCGTCAGCGCCGGCGGCTCCCGTCAGCGTCCGTCAACGTCCGTCGGCGCCCGTCAGCGCCCGGACGGCATGCGGCGCCGCCGGTTGACGAGCACGAGGCCCGCGCCCGCGGCGAACGCGGTGGCGGCTCCGCCGGCGATCCAGCCGTTCTCGGCGCCCGCGCCCGTGCTGGCGAGGTTGCCGGAGGTGCCGCCGGCCGGGTTCGCCTGGCTGCCCGTTCCCGTCCCGGTCCCCGTACCGCCGTTGCTGTCGTGGTCGACGATGGGCGTCGTGGTTCCCGTGTCCGCGTCGTCACCCTTGCCGCCCGCGTCGCCTTCTTCGCCGCCCTCGTCCGGCTTGTCCGCCGCTTCCTCCGCGGCCTTGTCCTTCTCGCGTGCGACGTGCTGGCCGGTCTTGAGGAACTCCACGCGGTCCTCGGGCGTGCCGCGCAGCGCCGCGTCGGCGGCCTTGCGCACCTCGGGGCCGCCGACGCTCGCGATCTGTGCGATGAGGAGGCTGTTGTCCATGTCGCGGAGCTTGTGCTGCGTGGTGGTGACGAACTCCCGCAGTTGCGCGGGGGTGGGGTTGCCGTCGAGGAACTTCTGGATGCCCTGCTCGAGGGAGGGGCCCGCGTCCTTGAGCATCCGCAGGATCGCGACCCTGTCGTCGTCCGCGCGGATCGCGTGCTGCTCCGTCTCGATGAACGCGCGGATCTCCTCACGCGTTCCGTGGCTGAGCAGATGATTGACCCGCTCCGTGATGCCCTTGCCCGCGCCCGTCAGCATCCTCAGCATCTCGACGGTGTCGTCCTCCAGCCGGGCCACGTGCTGCCCGTTCTTGAGGAACTCCGTGAGCGCGGCCTGCGTGCCCGCCGCCAGGGCCTTCTTGGCCTCGCGCTGCACGCCGCGGCCTCCGGTGCTGAAGATCTGAGTGACCTTCACCCGGTCGTCCACGTACTGCTGCTGCGCCCAGATGACGTCGAGGAAGCGCCGCATGTCCGCGGCCGTCCCCTTGAGCGCCTTCTCGGCGGCCTCGCGCACACCGGGACCGGTCTCCGGGTCCGCCAGGATCGCCTCGATCCGCCTCCGGTCCTCCGCGGCCTGCCCGGCGTCCTCCGGGGCGCCGGCCTCCCCCTGCGACGGACCGCTCCCCGGCGCACCCTGATCCGGTGCGGAAGGCGCCGGGGGAGCGGCGGGTGACGGTGTGTCGGAGGCGAAGGCCGGGGAGGAGAGGAGGACGGCCGGGGCTATCGCGCCGACGGCGAGGGCCGTGGCGAGACGGGGCAGCTTCACTGGGGGCACCATTCTTCACACATGCGACGATCTTTTACTTATGCAAACTGTAGATCGCCCCTCTCGCGCAAGAGGCCCATTTTCCTTGTGAATCGGATGTGTCAGGTCACACATCCACGGTTCGTCCGTCCGCCGACGACCTGCGGGCCGCCTCCAGTACGTCCAGGCAGTGCGCCGCCTCCAGGGCCGTGACGGGGGCCGGGCCGCCGTCGCGCAGGGCCGCCGCCACGGCCGCGTAGTACGCCGGGTAGTCGCCCGGGGCGGTTCGTACCGGCGTGCCGCCGCCGGTCAGTGGCGATTCCCCCGAGCCCAGCCGGCCCCACAGGTGCTCGGGCTCCTCGCCCCAGGTCCGCTCGGGGTCGCCGGGGCGCAGGCCCTCGCGCAGTGC
Source organism: Streptomyces sp. NPDC002886 (assembly GCF_042888445.1). Classification (NCBI taxonomy): domain Bacteria; kingdom Bacillati; phylum Actinomycetota; class Actinomycetes; order Kitasatosporales; family Streptomycetaceae; genus Streptomyces; species Streptomyces sp. NPDC002886. The sequence goes on along the minus strand of NZ_JBIAPV010000002.1, from coordinate 1,199,781 downwards.
CCCCTCCTGCGGGTCCAGGCCGTACTTGACGTAGCCCGCGCGGGAGCCCAGTACGCGAAAACGCGGGCCCAGCTGGGCCGTGGTCGCGCTGACGTAGAGGTGCGAGCGGACCCCGCTCGCGTGGGTGAGGGCGATGAAGGTGTCGTCGTCCGCCTCGGCGCCCGGGCGGCGTACGTCGGTCTCCGCGTAGACCCGTACCGCGGGGCCGAACAGCACCAGCGCCTGGTCCACCACGTGGCTGCCGAGGTCGTACAGCAGCCCGCCGATCTCCTCGGGGGCGCCGGACTCCCGCCAGCCGCCCTTGAGCTGCGGGCGCCAGCGCTCGAAGCGGGACTCGAAGCGCTGCACCTCGCCCAGCTCGTCGTCGGCGAGGAGGCGGCGCAGGGTGAGGAAGTCGTTGTCCCAGCGGCGGTTCTGGAAGACGGAGAGGAAGGTGCCGGTCCGCTCGGCGAGCGCGGCCAGTTCGCGGGCCTCCGCGGCGGTGGCGGCGAGCGGCTTGTCCACGACGACGGGGATGCCGGCGGTGAGGGCGGCCGTGGCGAGCGGGACGTGCGTCTTGTTGGGGGAGGCGATGACGATCAGGTCGGGGGCGGGGCTCTGGGCGAGCAGCTCGTCGGCGGTGGCGGCGATCCGGACGCCCGGGTAGGCCTCGCGGGCCTGGGCGGCGCGGCCCGGGTCCGAGGTGACGACGGTGTCGAGGACCAGGCCCTCGGTCGCGGAGACGAGCGGGGCGTGGAAGACGGAACCGGCCAGGCCGTAGCCGACGAGACCTACGCGAAGAGGTGTGGGGGAGGGGGTGGGGGCGGTGGCGTTCATGGTGACTACTTTGGCAACAGTGTTGCTTAAGTGCAAGGAGGGTGGACAATGGCCAGGTGGACAGGGGTAGCGGGAGCGGCAGGGACAGCAGGGGTGGCGGGGGCGACGTGAGTGGTGCCAGCGGCGTGAATCTGCCCGTGCTCCGCGGGCACAACGACGCGCTGGTGCTCGATCTCCTGCGCGGAGCCGGCCCCGCCGGGCTCGGCCGCGGTGACCTCGCCGCGCGTACGGGGCTCACCCCGCAGGCGGTCAGCAAGATCGCCGCGCGGCTCCGGGGCGAGGGCCTGGTGGCCGACGCCGGACGCGAGGCGTCCACGGGAGGCAAACCGCGCACGCTGCTGAGACTGGTCCCGGAGGCGCGGCACGCGGTCGGGGTGCACCTGGACCGCGACGAGCTCACGGCGGTACGGGTCGACCTGGCGGGCCGCGTCGTCGCGGACGGGCGTGCCCCGCTGGACTTCGGCGCCGGTCCGGACGCGGTGGTCGAGGAGGTCGTACGGGCTGTCGCGCGGGTGTGCGGTGACCGGCCGCTCCTCGGCGTCGGCGTGGCCGCGCCGGGGCCGCTGGACTGGCGGACCGGGGTACTGGGGAGGGTGACGGGGTTCCCGGAGTGGGAGGGGTTCCCGTTGCGGGAGGTGCTGGAGGGGCGGCTGGAGGTTCCCGTACGGGTGGACAAGGACACCAACGCGGGGGTCGCGGCGGGGGCCGGCTTCGGAGAGGCCGCCTTCGGGGAGGCCGTGGCGTACGTACACGTGGGCACCGGACTGGGGGCCGGGCTCCGGCTGGCCGGCGGCGGCGAGGTCTACCGGGGGCGGCGCTCGGCGGCGGGGGAGTTCGGACATCAGGTGCTGCGGCTGGACGGGCCTGCCTGCCGGTGCGGGGGGCGCGGGTGCGCGGAGGTCCTGTGCCTGGACGCCGTGGCCGGCGGCCGGCTGGAGGAAGCGGCGCGGATCGTGGGGGAGGCGGCGGCGAACCTGGTCGCGCTCCTGGATGTGGACCGGGTGCTGCTCGGGGGCCGGGTGGTGGCGGCTGCGCCGGGCGTGTTCCTGGAGGGGGTGCGGAGGGTTCTGGGGGTGCGGGCCTTTGTGGGGGGCTCGGTGAGGGTGGAACTCGCGGAGGGGGGCGTGGCGGAGGGGGCGGCGGAGCTGGTGCTCGGCCCGTTGTTCGGGCGAGGGACGTGACCCCTTGGCGCTCTGCCTCGCTTCACCGGCTCCCTGGTTCTCTGGCTCCCTGACTCTCTGGCTCTGACTCCCTGGCTCTCCGGCTTCCGGCACTCCCGGCCGGGTGGTGGCTGCCGACTGGAGGGGGGGCTGGGGGTGTGCGCCGAATGGGGGGAAATGGGGAGAGGTCGGGCGTGGTGCTGGACAAGGGGGTTGGCGGGCGTGGGAGGGTGCGGGCAAGGCCGGGGTGATTGTCGGTTTGTCCGGCAATCGTTTGATGGGTCGTTCTGTTCTGGCGTCGGCGAGTAGGGGTTCTCCATGCGACTGCGCGAAGCCCTTGCCCTCGCAGCCGTCCTCGTGGCCGCCACCGCCTCCGCCGTCAGCACGGGCACCACTGCGTACGCGGACATCGGCAACGGCGGCGGTGCCCGCCCCGCGCCCGCGCTGCCCTCGCGGGTGGAGGCCAGTTGCGGTGACGGGAAGAGCGCGCAGTTCCCCATCGGTGCCCGTATTCGCGGCGGGCCGGCCGTGTACCGGACCGGCGGTGCGGCGCAGACCTGGTACCTCGACCTCACCAACACCACCACGTCCCCGTGCACGGCCATCCACCCCGTCGTGGTCTTCACCGACCCGGCCCGTGCCCTGCGGCCCGCCCATTTCCGGATGGAGTTCGACGCCCCCGGCGGCGCGGCCCCCGGCCATGCCCTCCCCGTCAGTCTGGAGCGCACCGACCGGGACGAGATCGTCGCCGTCTTCGACGGTGGCGACGCGTTCTCCGGCTTCACCATCGGTCCCGGCGGTTCCGTGACCGTCACCGTCCGGCTCGCCTTCGCCCCCGGCGCCCCGCTCGGCGAAGCCGTCGCCGACGCCGCGCTGGTGCAGCGCAAGGGCGACGACGGGGACTGGATCGGGGAGACGGGCGGCTACCGGTTCGAGGTCCAAGGCCCGGACGCGGAGACCGGCGAGGCCGGAGCGCTGGCCGAGACCGGCCGCACCCCCGCGGCCTGGACGTACGCGGCCGGCGCCGCGGCCGCCCTGGCCGGAGGCGGCGGACTCCTGCTCGGGGCCCGCCGGTTGCGACGTGAGGGGCGGCAAGGGCCGCAGTCCACGTAGAGCTGTCCGCGTAGAGCAGTCCGTGTGGAGCGGTCCACCCGGGGCAGTCCACCCGGAGCGGTCCGCGTAGAGCAGTCCACCCGGAGCGGTCCACGTAGAGTCCGAGGGTGGAAGAACCGACCGCCTACGCGCACCACCACCAGCCCGGCCTGCCCGTCCGCTCCGGCATCCCCGAGCACGGCCGCATCCCCAAGTACTACGCCGTCAAGGCCCGCATCGCCGGGCTGCTCGACGAGCTCGGCGAAGGGGGACTCCTCCCCACCGAGCGGGATCTCGCCGAGCAGTACGAGGTCTCCCGCGAGACCGTCCGCCAGGCCCTGCGCGAGCTGCTGCTGGAGGGCCGGCTGCGCCGCTCGGGCCGCGGCACCGTCGCCGCCGGGCCGAAGCTCGAACAGCCCCTGTCGCTGGCGAGTTACACCGAGGGCGTGCGCCGCCAAGGGCGCACCCCGGGCCGCCATCTGATCGGCCTGGAGCGCTTTCCCTGCCCGGCGCCCGTGGCCCCCGGCATCGGCGCCGAGCCCGGGGAGCCGGTCTGGCACCTGGAGCGCGTGCTGCTCGCCGACGAGGAGCGGGTCGGGCTGGAGAGCACGTACGTCCGGGTCGCCCGTGCGCCCCGCCTCGACATCGATTTCCAGCCGGACTCCTCCTTCTACGGCTACCTCCACGACAGCCTCGGCATCTCTTTCGGCGACGCCGACGAGAAGCTGGAAACGGTCCTCGCCACCCCCCGCGAAGCCCTGTTGATCGGCACCCCGCCCGCGCTCCCGATGCTGCTCATCCACCGTTTCTCCCGGGACCAGGACGGCAGGCCGCTGGAGCGGGTGCGTTCTCTCTACCGTGGTGACCGGTTCAGCTTCACGACCCACCTGCAGCCCGAGTAGCCCCACCCGAAGCCCCCGTAAGCATGGAAAAGGGGCGGAGTCGCATCACGGAACGATAACGGGTCTAGTCCAAGCGTTGGAGGCTGTTCACCGGAGCGTCGCCCGGGGGATCCTCCGGGGTCACGGGCCGCCGTCACCTTGGAGCACGTGAGAGTCATAGTCGTCGGAGGCGGCGTGGTAGGCACCATGCACGCCTGGCAAGCAGTGGAACGCGGCCACGAGGTCGTCCAGATCGAGCGAGAAGCGGAGGCCCGCGGAGCGTCCTTGCGCAATTTCGGCCAGATCTGGGTCAGTGGCCGGGCCGGGGGCGAGGAGCTCGACACCGCCCTGCGGGCCCGCGAGCTCTGGGAGGCGATCGGTGAGCGGGTGCCCGGCCTGGGCTTCCGCGCCATCGGCTCGCTGACCCCGGTGCGCAACTCCCGCGAGTACGCCGTCGCCGAGGCCGCCGTGGCCCGCCCCGACGCCGCCGCCCGCGGCTACAAGCTGGTCACCGCCGAGGAGGCCAGGGCGATCAACCCCGCCCTGCGCGGCGCGTTCGAGGCCGCCCTGTGGTGCGAGCGGGACGCGGCCGTCGAGCCGCGCACCGCCCAGCTCCACCTGCGCGAAGCCCTCAAGGCCTCCGGCCGCTACACCTTCCTCCCCGGACGGGAAGTGCGCGAGGTCGTCGGGAACGGAGCCGTCCGCGACGACCACGGCGACGTCCACCGGGGCGACGCCGTGATCCTGGCCACCGGCGCCTGGCTCTCCGGCCTGGTCCGCGAGCTGGCCCCCGAGCTGCCCGTGCGCCGCGTCCGGCTGCAGATGATGCAGACCGCCCCGCTCGGCGAGCCCCTGACGACCTCGGTCGCCGACGCCGACAGCTTCCGCTACTACCCCGCCTACAAGAGCGAAGCCCTCGACGAACTCAACGCCGAGCAGGCCCAGGCGCCGATCGCCGCCGCGCACAAGATGCAGCTCCTGATGGTGCAGCGGCAGGATGGCGGACTGACCATCGGCGACACCCACGAGTACGAGCACCCCTTCGCGTTCGACACCCTCGAAGACCCCTACGCGCACCTCGCCGAGGTCGTCGAGTCCTTCCTGGGCCGCCCGTTGCCGCAGATCAGGCACCGCTGGGCGGGCGTGTACGCGCAGTGCACCGACACCACCCGCGTCGTCCACCGCCAGCAGGTGGCCGACGGCGTCTGGCTGGTGACCGGGCCCGGCGGCCGGGGCATGACCTGCTCGCCCGCCATAGCCGAAACCACCGCGAACGAACTGGGCTGGTAGCACCATGACCGACATCCGCACCCCCCACACCCCCACCCGCCGACTGATCGTCCTCGACATGGCCGGCACCACCGTCGCCGACGGCGGCCTCGTCGAGCGCGCCTTCGAGCGCGCCGCCGAGCGCCTCGGCGTCGAGCCGGGCAGCGCCGATCACGCCGGCAAGCTCCAGTACGTCCGCGACACCATGGGCGAGTCGAAGATCTCCGTCTTCCGCCACCTCTTCGGCGCCGAGGACCTCGCCCAGCGCGCCAACGCCGCCTTCGAGCAGGCCTACGGGGAACTCGTCGACGGCGGCCTCATCGCCCCGGTCCCCGGCGCCCGCGAGGCCGTCGAAAAGCTCCGCGCCGACGGCCGCACCGTGGTCCTGACCACCGGCTTCGCCCGCGTCACCCAGGACGCCATCCTCGACGCCCTCGGCTGGCAGGACCTGGCCGACCTCACCCTGTGCCCCGCCGACGCGGGAGGCCGCGGCCGGCCCTACCCGGACATGGTGCTGGCCGCCTTCCTGCGCACCGGCGCCGTGGCCGACGTACGGGACACCGTGGTGGCCGGCGACACCTCGTACGACATGCTCAGCGGCGTCCGCTCCGGCGCCGGGATCGTGGCGGGCGTCCTCACCGGCGCCCACGACCGCGCGGCCCTGACCGGGCACGGCGCCACCCACGTCCTGGGCTCCGTCGCCGAACTGCCCGCGCTGCTGGAGCGCGTCGCGCACGAGGAGTCCGGGGAGCCCGGCGCGTGAGCGGCATCCGCTTCGACTCCGTCTCGGTCGCCTACGGCGGCAACACCGTCCTGGACTCCCTCGACCTGACCGTCGAGCCCGGCGAGGTCATGGCGCTGCTCGGGCCCTCCGGCTCCGGCAAGACCACGGCCCTGCGCGCGGTGGCCGGCTTCGTGCGGCCCGCCTCGGGCCGGATCCTGATCGGCGGCCGGGACGTCACCGCGCTCCCGCCGCACAAGCGCGGCATCGGCATGGTCGTCCAGCAGTACGCGCTCTTCCCGCACATGCGCGTCGCCGACAACGTCGCCTTCGGCCTGCGGGCGCAGAAGGCGCCCAAGGCGGAGATCCCCGGCCGCGTCGCCGAGGCCCTGGAGATGACCGGGATGGCGGCCTACGCCCAGCGCTACCCCCGCGAGCTCTCCGGCGGACAGCAGCAGCGCGTGGCCATCGCCCGCGCCCTCGCCATCCGCCCCGGGGTCCTCCTCCTGGACGAGCCGCTGTCCGCGCTCGACGCGCAGCTGCGCTCAGGGATGCTCACCGAACTGGCCCGGCTGCACCGCGAACTCCCCGACGTGTCGATCCTCTACGTCACCCACGACCAGGTCGAGGCGCTGACCCTGGCCGACCGGATCGCCGTCATGGACCAGGCCCGCCTCCAGGACTGCGGCACCCCGCAGGAGCTGTACCGGGCCCCACGCACCGAGTTCACCGCCTCCTTCGTCGGCAACGCCAACCTGCTGCCCGTCACCGTCGCCGACGGCGGCGCCCTCTTCGCCGGGCACCCCCTCGCCCTCGACTCCGGCCGCGCGGCCGTCGGCGCGAGCGCCACCCTGTGCGTCCGCCCGCACCTGCTCGGCCTCGGCGCCGGCCCCAACGCGCTGACCGGGACCATCACCGAGGTCCAGTGGCGCGGTTCGACCCACCGGCTCTACGTGGACATCGAGGGCCACCGGGTCAAGGCGGACCTGCCCGAACTGCGCGAGACCCCGGCGCTGGGCGACCACGTCACCCTGCACTTCGAGCCGCGGGACGCGGTACTGCTGGCGGCGGGGGTCTCCGATGGCTGAGGCCACGGACCGGCGCACACCCGCGGCGGGGCCGGCAACCGCCACCCCCGCTCCGGCCGTCCCCCACCAGCCCGTACGAAGCCCTGCCCCCGGCACGCCCGAAAGCCCGGCCGGAGCCCCCGACGGCTTCGCGGCGAAGGCCGCACGTGCGCCCCGTAGCGTTCCCGGCTGGCTGTGGACCGTGCCTCCCGTCGCAGTGCTCGCGGCGGTCTTCCTCTACCCCCTCGTGCTGGTCGTCCAGCAGTCGCTGTCCCCCGAGAACGGGGGCGGCACCTTCGACGCCTACGCCTCCGTCTTCGCCTCGCACTCCTTCCGCGAAGCGCTCGGCACCACGGTCTGGCTGGCCGTCGGCGCCACCGCCGGCTGCCTGGTCCTCGGCTTCGCGCTCGCGCTGGTCATCGCCTTCGTCCCGTTCCCCGGGGCCCGCGCCGTCGCCAAGTTCATCGACGTCTTCCTCTCCTTCCCCTCCTTCCTCATCACCCTCGCCCTCCTCTTCATCTACGGCACCGTCGGCATGGCCAACGGCCTGTGGACCGAAGGATTCGGCGCCGCCGAGGGCCCCTTCCACTTCCTGACCACCCCCTGGGGCGTCCTCCTCGCGGAGATCACCTACTTCACGCCCTTCGTGATGCGCCCGCTGCTCGCCGCCTTCTCCCAGCTGGACACCGCCCAGCTGGAGGTGGCCTCCTCGCTCGGCGCGAAGCCGGGCCGCATCATCCGGCGGGTGATCCTCCCCGAGTCCCTCCCGGCCCTCGCCGCCGGCGGCAGCCTCGTCCTGGTCATGTGCCTCAACGAGTTCGGGATCGTCCTGTTCACCGGAGCCAAGGACGTCACCACGCTCCCGATGCTCATCTACGGCAAGGCGATCCTCGAATCCGACTACGCCGCCGCCTGCGTGGTCGCCGTCGTCAACATCGTGATCTCCGTCGGCCTGTTCGGCCTCTACCGGGTGGTGAGCAAGCGTGCTGGTGCATAGCAAGAGCGGCCGCTGGGCCGCCTGGAGCCTCTTCGGCATCCTCTTCCTGCCCCTCTTCGCCCTGCCGCTGCTCGTCGTGGTGGCCGCGTCCTTCTCCACGCACTGGTCCGGGGCCTTCCCCTCCGGCCCCACCACCGAGAACTACGCGGCGGCCGTCCGGGGCGAATCCCTCCAGGCGCTGACCACCTCGCTGCTCACCGCCCTGGCCGCCAGCCTGATCGCGCTCACCGTCGGCACTTGGGCGGCGCTCGCCGCCGCCGGGCTGCGCCGACGCGGCAAGAGCTCTCTGGACGCGCTGTTCATGCTGCCCGTCGCCGTGCCGTCCGTGGTCGTCGGCCTCGCCGTGCTCGTCGCCTTCAGCAAGCCGCCGCTGCTGCTCAACGGCACCAGCTCGATCGTGATCCTGGCGCACACCATTCTTGTCACGGCGTTCGCCTACCAGTCGGTTTCGGCTGCCATCGTGCGTCTCGACCCCGCCTACGAGCAGGCGGCGGCCTCCCTGGGCGCCCGTCCCTCCTACGTGCTGTGGCGGGTCAAGCTGCCCCTCCTGCTGCCGTCGCTGACCGCGGCGGCCGGGCTCTGCTTCGCCCTGTCCATGGGCGAGCTGAGCGCCACGATGATGCTCTACCCGCCGGACTGGATGCCCCTCCCGGTCCGGATCTTCACCGCCACCGACCGCGGCTCGCTCTTCAGCGGATCCGCCGTCGCCGTGGTCCTCATGGCCACCACCCTGCTGGTCCTGCTGGCCGTCTCCCGCGTCCGCACCAAGGCCACGTACCGCTGAACCACCCCGCTCGACCCCTGTGCGCCACCCCCGCCGAACTCCTGCCGACTCCCTTTCCCCGTAAGGAAGTTCCATGCCCAGCACCAGACACCTCCGCATCACCGCCGCCATCACCGGCAGCCTCGCCCTCGCCGCCGGACTCACCGCCTGCGGTGGTTCGTCCTCAGGTGGCTCCGCCGACTCCGCCGACACCAAGGGCGGCGGCGAGAAGGTCGTCACCGTCTACAGCGCCGACGGCCTCAAGGGCGACAAGGGCGACGGCTGGTACGACAAGGTCTTCGCCGACTTCACGAAGAAGACCGGCATCGAGGTCAAGTACGTCGAGGGCGGCTCGGGGGAGATGGTGCAGCGCGCCGTCCGCGAGAAGACCAACACGCAGGCCGACGTCCTGATCACGCTGCCCCCGTTCATCCAGCAGGCCGACGGCAAGGGCCTCCTCCAGGCCTACACCCCGCAGGGCGCCGACAAGGTCAACGGAGCGAACAAGTCCTCCGACGGCAAGTGGACCTCGGTCGTCAACAACTACTTCGGCTTCGTCTACAACAAGAAGGAGCTGTCGACCGCCCCCAAGACCTGGGAAGAGCTCCTCGACCCCAAGTTCAAGGGCAAGCTCCAGTACTCCACCCCGGGCGTCGCGGGCGACGGCACGGCCGTGCTCATCAAGGCGATGCACGACTTCGGCGGCAAGGAGCAGGCCAACGAGTACCTGAAGAAGCTCCAGGCCAACAACGTCGGCCCGTCGTCCTCCACCAGCAAGCTCGCGCCGAAGACCGACAAGGGCGAGCTGCTCGTCGCCAACGGCGACGTCCAGATGAACTTCGCGCAGTCCAAGTCCATGCCGAACCTGGGCATCTGGTTCCCCGCCAAGGACGGCGGCAAGCCCACCACCTTCTCGCTCCCGTACGCGGCCGGCCTCGTCGAGAAGGCCCCGCACACCGAGAACGGCAAGAAGCTCCTCGACTACCTGCTCAGCGAGGACGCCCAGAAGCTGGTCAGCGGCGTCGGCGGCGGCTTCCCGTCCCGCACGGACGTCAAGCCCACCGACGCCAACGCCGTCGAGCTCACCAAGCTCATGACCGGAGTCGAGGTCTTCGAGCCGGACTGGGCCGACATCGACAAGAACCTCACCGGCTATGTCGACGCGTGGAAGTCGGCGACCGGCAGCTGACTGGTCGCCTCCCGGTCACTCGCGACCGGGAGAGTGACGAGCGGATAACGGGTCTGGACCGAGTCTCGTCTTCAGTCCGGACCCGCCGTACGCTCGCTCGCGTTGCCGCACGACCGTACGCCCGCACGACGGCATGCGCCCGTACGCCCGCACGACGGCATGCCCGTACGACCGCATGCCCCGTACGACCGCACGCCCCGTACGTCCCCTGTGCCTTCCCCACGATTACTCCCGGAGGAGTACGTGCCCACTGTCCTGTCCGGACGGACCCTCGCCGTGGCCGCCACCGCCACCGCCCTGCTCGCCACCGGTCTCGCGGCCCACGCCGCGACCGCCGACGAAGCCGGCGCCGCCGCCGTCACGAACAAGGTCCTCGTCATCGGCATCGACGGCACGGTCCTGGACCGCGTCAAGGTTGCCAACGCCCCCTACCTGAACGGCCTGATGGCCCAGGGTCTGACCGCCAAGAGCACCCTGTACGCGAACCCGATGGCCGCCACCTCCTCGGGCCCCGGCTGGTCCACGATCGCCACCGGCGTCTGGCCCGACAAGCACGGGGTGAAGGACAACTCCTTCACCGGCAAGAACTACACGGCCTACCCGGACTTCCTGACCCGCGTCGAGAACGCCAACCCGGCGCTCAACACCTACGCGGCCGCCGACTGGGAGCCCATCACCTCCACCGACCAGAACGGCCCGATCTTCTCCGCCAAGGTCGACAAGCGCCTCAACCTCAAGGGCGACCGCGACGGTTACGGCAGCGAGGACCCGAAGATCGCCGCCGCGGCCTCCGCCGAGCTGCGCGACCAGAACCCCGATGCCGCCTTCGTCTACTTCGGCGAGATCGACCACGCGGGCCACTCCTCCGGCGCCGCGAGCCAGGAGTACCTGGACACCATCGCCCGCGTCGACGTCCTCGTCGGCCGGCTCCTCACCGCCGTCCAGAGCCGCCCGACCTACGCCCAGGAGAACTGGAAGGTCCTGGTCACCACCGACCACGGCCACACCAACGCGGGCGGCCACGGCGGCTCCACCATCCAGGAGCGCGGCACCTTCGTCATCGCCAAGGGCGCCGGCATCCCCGCCGGTTCGGTGCGCGAGGACGTGAAGCTGGTGGACGTGGCCGCGACCGCGCTCCAGCAGGTCGGCGTCCCCACCACCGGGCTGGACGGCGTCCCGCTGAACGCCCCGGACGACGACCCCTTCGACACCCTGCGCCCCAACCTCCAGGCGCGCGTGGACGAGACGGGCATCCCGGCCGGCACCAAGGGCTTCACGCACACCCCGCCCGCCGGCTGGTCGGTCGACAACTCCAAGATGGGCACCGGCGGTGTCACCGAGTGGGCCGGATGGGCCTTCGCGACCGACGAGTTCTGGAGCCAGTCCCAGCGCGACCAGTGGCGCGAGCTGAACGTCCGCTCCCGTGACGTCTTCGCCGTCGCCGACTCCGACGAGTGGGACGACAAGAGCCACACCGGTTCCTACGACTCCACGCTCATCACCCCCAAGTGGGCGGTCACCGGCGGCACCACGCGCAACCTGACCTTCCAGACGCACTACCACCACGAGGCCGGCCAGACCGCCCAGGTCCTGGTCTCCTACAACGGCGCCGCCGCGTCGGTCGTCAAGAGCTACACCGCCGACGCGGTCGCCCGCTCCGAATCGATCGCGCTCCAGATCCCGGCCGGCGCCACCGATGTCCAGGTCCGCTTCCGCTACGCCGGCAGCAACAACTGGTACTGGACCGTGGACAACGTCAAGCTCGGCTGAGGTCGCTTCCGGCGGTACGGGACCTTCGGCGGGGGCCTTCGAAGGGCCTTCGCGGAAGCCCGTTCCGCCGTGCGGTCCGGGCCGTGGACGCCCCACGCGTCCGCGGTCCGGCCCGGATAAGGTGGTAGAGACCAGAGGTCACAGAGGTCAGGCCACCGAGAGCGGAGAACAGTCCAGTGGCAGAGCGCAAGCCGATCGAATCCTGGCTCACCGACATGGACGGGGTCCTCATTCACGAGGGAACCCCGATCCCCGGCGCCGCCGCCTTCATCAACCGGCTGCGCGAGTCCGGCAAGCCCTTCCTGGTGCTGACGAACAACTCGATCTACACCCCCCGCGACCTCCAGGCCCGCCTGAGCCGGATGGGCCTGTCCGTCCCGGTGGAGAACATCTGGACCTCGGCCCTGGCCACCGCGAAGTTCCTCGACGACCAGCGTCCGGGCGGCACCGCGTACGTCATCGGCGAGGCCGGTCTCACCACCGCCCTGCACGACATCGGCTACGTCCTGACCGACCACGAGCCGGACTACGTGGTGCTGGGCGAGACCCGGACGTACAGCTTCGAGGCCATGACCAAGGCGGTCCGCCTGATCAACGCGGGCGCCCGCTTCATCTGCACCAACCCGGACGAGACGGGCCCCTCCACCGAGGGCCCGCTGCCCGCCACGGGAGCCGTCGCCGCGCTGATCACCAAGGCGACCGGCAAGCAGCCGTACTTCGCCGGCAAGCCCAACCCGCTGATGATGCGCACCGGCCTGAACGCCATCGGCGCGCACTCCCACAGCAGCGCGATGATCGGCGACCGGATGGACACCGACATCCTCGCCGGGCTGGAGGCGGGCATGCAGACCTTCCTCGTCCTGACCGGTCTCACGTCGGTCGAGGACACCGAGAAGTTCCCCTACCGGCCGACCCACACGTTCGACTCCATCGCCGATCTGGTGGATCTGGTTTAGGTCGTACGGCTGACACGTACGGGCCAAGAGGGCGCCGCTCCGGATGCGGAGCGGCGCGCCGCGCGTGAATCTCCTTGTTGAGGAGGTTCACCATGCGCAGTGATTTGATCGCTTTCCGTGTCACCGGGGTGGCCGTCGCCCTGACGGCCCTGTCCGCCGTGACCGCTCCCTTCGCCTTCGCGGGGGAGGAGGACTGGAACCGCGACCGGGACCGCGGCAGCGTCTCGGCCGACCCCAATCCGGCGGAGCCGGGGGCGCAGGTCAAACTGCGCGTCCGCGGCTGTGAGGAGGACTGGGCCGTCGCCTCGTCCGTCGTCTTCGTCTCCGAGGTCCGCCTTTCCACCGGCCGCGACGACCGCCGCACCCTGTGGGGCGACGCGATGATCCGCTCCTGGGCGGAGCCCGGCCGCCACGACATCAAGATCAAGTGCGGTGGCCGCGGCGGCGAACGCGAGTGGGGCACGATCGAGGTCGAGCGCCGTCGCGAGCACCGCCCCGACCCCCACCACACACCCGTGTGGCCGGTCCACGCGGGCGGCGGAGGCATGTCCGAGGAGATCGCCGCGAAGTCGAAGGCGGCGGGCGCGGCGGATGCCGCCAAGGCCGCCGACTCCGCGCAGCTCGCCGCGGCCGCGAAGAAGAGCCACGACGGCGAGGGGCCCGGCCTGCCGCACACCGTGATCGGCGCCGTGCTCGCCGCCGCGGCCACCCTCGCGGTCGCCGGCCGTGCGCTGACCCTGCGCCGCCGCCGCAGCGGCGAGTGACCGGGTGATCGGGTGAGCGGCGAGCCGAGGAGTTCCGGGAGCTCCCGGGTGCTGACCTTCGCGGCCTGGTCGGTGCTGGTCCTCGGCCTGTGGCTGTGGGGCCGGGAGATCACCGGAGTGGCGATACCCCTGCCCGGGCAGGCCGGCGGACCGGCCGCCCCGGGCATGCCCGCGGCACACAGCCCGCTGGGGCCGGCCGTGCCCGCGCGGGTCGACGTACCGTCCCTCGGCATCCAGGCCCCGGTGATCGTCCGGGACCTCGACGCGCAGGGGGCGATCGAGCCGCCCCCGTACGAGAACCCGGGCACGGTCGGCTGGTGGCGCGGCGGCGCCCAGCCCGGCACGGCCGGGACCGCGCTGCTGGTCGGCCACGTGGACACGAAGTCCAAGCCGGCGGTGTTCTACGGCCTGAGCTCGGCGAAGGCCGGCGACAAGATCCGCGTGGTGCGGGCCGACGGGTCGGTGGCGGAGTTCACGATCGAGGACGTACGGGTCCACGAGCGCGCGGACTTCGATCCCGCCAAGGTGTACGGGCCCAAGGTCCGCGGCCGGGCCGAACTGCGGCTGGTCACCTGCGGCGGCACCTACGACAAGGCGGCCAAGGAGTACTCGGCGAACGTGGTCGTATCGGCGTACCTGACGGGCGCCGGAATCCGCCCGGGCACGGCGGCCTGACCACAGGGCCTTCTGCGGAGTTTCACCGGACACGAAGAAGCCCCTCGCAGTTCTCACTGCGAGGGGCTTCTTCGTGTCTGTGCGCCGCCAGGGACTCGAACCCCGGACCCGCTGATTAAGAGTCAGCTGCTCTAACCAACTGAGCTAGCGGCGCTTGGTGACAGGGAAAACTCTACCCCACCGCCGCGGGTGCTCGTGACAAGCCGCGCGCGTTCTGTCCGATTAACCCATGTTTGGGGGTTTTGTCGTGCACGATATGTCTGGGCCAGGCCGGATCTGATGCCCCGCCAGATGCGGTCCCGGCCGACCGGCGACGAGCAGGGGAGTGGACGGAACCGCATGACGATGCAGCCTCCGACGCATGTGTACGAAGTGACGCCGATGGCCGAGGCGATGCCGCCGATGCCGCTGCCCTCCTTCGAGGAGTACGAACCCACCGGTGACTGCCCGTGCCAAGGCTGCGCCCAGCGCCGCCGGACGCTCGCGCGCGCCCGGGCCATACCGCTGCGCGACGGCGGACACCCCGCCGCGCGCGGAGCCCGCCGGGCGCTGGTGCTGGCCACCGCCGCGGGGGTGGTCCTCGGCGGAGGCGGCGCATCCGTGGCCGCGGCCACCGCGCCGGGCCCCGGCGGCCGGGTGGCGCTGGACGACCCCGGCCCGGGCACCCCCCAGGGCGGCCGGGCCCCGCTGCACGGGCCCAAGGGCGGCAAGGGCACCACCGCGAAGCCGGCCGGGCTGCCGGGAGCACCCGCGGCGGTGCGGCGGACCGACCGGGCGACGATCATCAACCGGGCGAAGCTGTGGCTGGACGCGCAGGTCCCGTACAGCATGGAGCAGTACTGGTCGGACGGGTACCGGCAGGACTGCTCCGGCTTCGTCTCGATGGCCTGGAACCTCGGCACGAACGAGTGGACCGGGAGCCTCGACAAGTTCGCGACCCGGATCACGAAGGACGAGCTGCTCCCGGGAGACATGCTGCTCTTCCACAACCCGGCCGACCCCAACAAGGGCTCGCACGTCGTGCTCTTCGGGGGGTGGGTGGACCAGACGCGCACGCACTACGTCGCCTACGAGCAGACGCGGCCGACGACGCGGAAGCTGGCCACGCCGTACGGCTACTGGAACAACGCGGTGAAGTACGTCCCGTACCGGTTCAACGGGGTGGCCGGCGGAGTCGTTCCCGAGCCCCCGGTCACGGGCGAACCGCCCGCACCGGGCGGCACGGGCGGCGTCTCCGCCACCTACCCCGGAGCCTCGAAATTCGGGCCGGGCGCGGACAACGCCTACATCACCCAGCTCGGCCGGATGCTGTCCGACCGGGGCGGGCTGCGGTTCTACCCGCAAGGCATCGGCTCCAAGTGGACCGACGCCGACCGGCTGGCGACCGCGGCCTTCCAGCGCGCCCAGGGCTGGACGGGCGCGGACGCCGACGGTATCCCGGGCGCGCACACCTGGCGGCTGCTCGCCCTGCACCAGGGCAAGGACATCCCGCCGACCACGGGCGGCGCACCGGGTCCCGCGGGCAAGCCCGCCTACCCCGGGGCGTCCTTCTTCCGGCCGGGCGCGACCCACCCGTCCATCACCGCCCTTGGCCGCCAGTTGGTGAAGAAGGGCTTCGGCAAGCACTACCTGTCCGGACCGGGCCCCCGCTGGGGCGAGGCCGACCGCCGCAACGTCGAGGCGTTCCAGCGCGCCCAGGGCTGGCGCGGCGCCGAGGCCAACGGCTACCCGGGCCCGGAAACCTGGCGCCGGCTGTTCGCATGACGGAGGCAACGATGTACCCCACGCGCACGACATCGACCACGGGCACCTTCCGGATCCCCCCGCACCCGACCCCGGCGGCGGAGGCCGGGAGCGAGGCGGCTTCGGGCGGAGCCGGCCTGACCGGAGCCGCTCAGGCCGGAGCCGGAGCCGGAGCCGGAGCCGGTCCCGGCGCTGCCGTGCCGGCAGCGGTGGGCCCCCGGTGGGCCGTTCCGGCCGCCGGAGGCTCTTCGGCCGGAGCGGGTGCGGACGCCGCCGCACAGGCGGGAGCCGTGCCGGACGCATCCGCACCGGCAGCTGCCGCTCCCCGGTGGGCTGTTCCGGCCGAGGCCGGCACCGAGCGGGGCGCGCACTCCGCTGCCGCACCGGTCACCGCCGGCTGGGCGGCGGCCGAGCCCGGGGCCGGTACGAAGCCGGGCTCGCACCCGGCCACGCCCGACCGGGCCGCACCCGCCGCAGGCGTGCCGGTCGCGGCAACACGGATCCCCTCCGAGGCGGACGCCGAGCGCGGCGCACACCTGCCGGTCGCAGCCGAGCCGGGCTCGCACGCGTCGGGCGGGCACGACCGGGCCGCGCGCATGCCGGCCGGGGCCGGCCGGGGCGCCTCCGAGGCTGAGGCGGAGCGGGGTTCGCCCGCGTCGGGCGAGTGCGACCGGGGCGGGTTCGCGCCGGCTGCGGCAGGGCGGGGCTTCGCCGAAGGTGACGCCGAGCGGGGGGCGTACCCGTCGGGCGCGCCCGACAGGGCCGCCTCCGCGCATGGTGTGGTCGGCTGGGTCGGGGGCTCCGTGGCCGTGGCCTCCGGCGCGGTGCCGGCCGTGGGTTCCGCGGCGTCCGCGTCCGGGACCGCGGCAACGGTGACCGAGTGGGCCGCGCCGACCGGTTGGGACCTGGCGGCCGGGCTCTCCGGGCCCGTTCATGCGGAGGCCGCCGCCGGGGACGGACGGGAAGCCGACGGATTCCCCGCCGTGGGCGTGGCCCCGCACGGGCCCGCCGGCCGGATCGGGGAGGCCGCGCGCGGCGACGTACCCGCGGCGCGGGCCCAGGCCGGGCCCGGGGTGGACATCCCGCATCCCCAGGACGAGGCGGCCCACGCCGCTGCGGCCACGCTCCGGCCGCGGCACCCCGACACCGAGACGGCCAGGCCGCACCCGCAGGACGACGAGGCCAGGCCGCCGGCCGTGTCCCTCTCCGCCGCGACGGTCAGGGCGGAGCACGCCCCGCGGCACGCGGGTCCGCCCGCCGCCTGGGACCTGCCCGGCCAGGGCAGCTCGTCCGCCGAGCTGGGGCGGGCCCCGCAGCACGCGGTCCCGGGCCCCGCCGCGGAGCCCGCGTACGCGGATCCGCACCCCGTACGGGACCTGCCCGAGCCGGGCGACGCCGGTCCGGCCGAGCCGCCCGCCGGGCGGGAGTTGACCTGGTCCGTGCCCGCTCCGGGCGCGGCCGGTGACGCCGACCCCGTGGGCGGCAACCCCACGGGCGGCAGCCCCGTCGGCAACGGACCCGCAGGCAAGGGACCCGTAGGCGGCGACGCTGACTCGGGACGGGAGACCTCGGACGAGCAGGCCGCCACCGGCGGGTCCGCCACCGGCGCGGCCGAGGAGGGCGAGCCCGCCCACGGCGAGCCCGCCCACGGCGAGCCGGCCACCGGCGAGCCGGCCACCGGCGAGCCCGCCACCGGCGAAGCCGCGACCGGCCCGCTGCCCGCGACCGGCAACGCCATCGTTCCCGGGCCCGAGGCCGCAGCCGCAGCCGGCCCGGACGTCGCCGACGTCGTCGCGCGAGCCGTCGCCCGCATCGCGGAGGACGACACGCAGGACCTCCCCCGGGTCGCCCCGTCCCGCGGGGTAGCGGTGACCGAGGTGCCGGTGCACCTCCCGTTCCACGGCGCGGCCCAGCCGAACCCGCAGACGAAGCCGGGGGAGCCGGCCCCGCCGAAGGCCAAGGCCGCCGCGACCCGGCCCGCCCCCGGACGTCGCGTACCCCGGGGCGACGACCGGCTGCACGAGCACCGCGGCCCGGTGCTCCCCGGCTGGATCGCCGTGGCCGTCGGCGGCATCGCGCTCGCCGGCTGCGCCGTCGTGCTGTGGCGGGCCGGGGCCGTCCCCGACGCCCTCGCGGTTGCCTTCGGCGCGGAGCCCCGTCCCTACCGGGGACTGCAGGCACGGTTCTGGCCCCCGCTGGCCTTCCTCGGGGTCGTCGCCCTGCTCGCCCTCGGCGGTCTCGGCCGCGGCCGCGCCGGCCACGCCTGGGTGCTCACCCTCTTCGGGCGATACCGCGGCACCGTCCGCCGTACCGGCCTGACGTGGATCAGCCCCCTCCTGCTGCGCCGCCGGGTCGACGTCCGGCTGCGCCACTGGCGCAGCGACCCGATGCCCGCCGTGGACTCCGGCGGTCTCGCCCTCCAGGTCGTGGTCCAGGTGGTCTGGCAGGTCAAGGACACCGCCCGGGCGACCCTGGCGGTGGAGGACCACGTCGACTACCTCGCCGAGCAGGTCGAATCGGCCATGGCCCGGGTCCTGTCCCAGCTCCCGGCCGACGCGTTCCACGAGGCCGCCCCGACCCTGCGCGACGCCGAAGCCGTCGGCGACGCGCTGACCCGGATGCTGGCGGCCGAGACCGAGGCGGTCGGGGTGGAGGTGTTCTCGGCGCAGCCCACCCGGATCGAGTACGCCCCCGAGGTCGCGGACGCCATGCGCCGACGCCGGGTCGCGGCGATCGACGCGAAGCACCGGGACACCGTGCTGACCTCGGTGGTCGACGCGGTGGACGACACCGTCCACCGCCTCACCTCGCGCGGGATCGTCGAGCTCGACGACTACGAGCGCAAGGCCCTCGTGAAGGACCTGACCGTCGCCTTCTACACGGGCCGCGCCGAGTAGTCCCCACGAGCGCGAGCCGGCCAACGCGGGCCGACAGGAGAACGGGTGGAATCCGGGTGGTCCGGACCACCCGTTCTTCCGTTGGTCTGGACATGGCCAACTCCCGTCAATACTGTGGAACTTGGTCTAGACCTAAGCCAAAGCTCGTGAACGGGCCGTGCCGCCGAACCCGGTACGGCCCATCCCCACGCGTGCGCACGCTCTCTCCGGACATCCCCCCACGTTCAAGGAGCATCAGCCTCATGCGTTCCTTCCGCATGCCCAGAACCAAGCGGGCCGCCGCCACGGCCACCGCCACCACCCTCGGCCTCGGGGTCGTCGCCGCCCTCGCGCTCGTCACGGCCCCCACGGCCAGCAGCCACGGGTACACCGACACCCCGATCAGCCGCCAGAAGCTCTGTGCCAACAAGACCGTGTCCGACTGCGGCCCCATCCAGTGGGAGCCGCAGAGCGTCGAGGGCCTCAAGGGCTTCCCGGCGGCCGGTCCCGCCGACGGCCGCATATGTGCGGGCAACCACTCGGAGTTCGCGCAGCTCGACGACCCGCGCGGCGGCGCCTGGCCGGCCACCCCGGTGACCAGTGGGCAGAGCTACAGCTTCCGCTGGCAGTTCACCGCGAACCACTCCACCACCGACTTCCGCTACTACGTCACCAAGAACGGCTGGGACTCCACCAAGCCGCTCACCCGGGCCGCCCTCGACCCGCAGCCCTTCCTCACGGTCGCCTACAACGGCGCCCGCCCCGCGATGACCACCGTCCACCAGGGCACCATGCCGAGCGGCAAGACCGGCCGGCACATGATCCTCGCCGTGTGGACGGTCAACGACACCCCGATGGCCTTCTACTCCTGCTCCGACGTCCGGTTCTGATCGCCACGGCCCGCCACGGCGTTCAATTCTGACGGAACGTCAGCTATTCTCCGGCGGCATGCGGACGACGAGGACACCCGAGACCGTCGCGGAGCTCATCGCGAGCCAATGGGGCGACCACCGGCCCGGTCTGAAGTACGCCGACGGCGTCCTCAGCCACCACCGGACCGCCCTGGAGGCCGCGGCGCGCGCCGCGCTCCTCGTCGACCTGCTGCCGCCGGGGGCGGAGCCGCACATCGGGGTACTGCTCGACAACACCCCCGAGTTCCCGTTCTGGCTCGGCGCGGCGGCCCTCGCCGGGGCCGCCGTCGCCGGGATCAACCCGACCCGGCGCGGCCCCGAGCTGGCCCGCGACATCCTGCACACCGACTGCCGGATCCTGGTGACCGAGCGGACCCACCTGCCGCTGCTGCGCGGCCTGGACCTGCCCGGCGTACGCCTGCTCGTGACGGACACGGAGGAGTACGCGGCCCTGCTCGCCCCGTACGCGGGCGCGAAGCCGGGCGACGCGACGCTCGGCCCCGGTCCGACCCCGTCCTCCCGGCTGCTCCTCTACTTCACCTCCGGCTCCACCGGAGCCCCGAAGGCCGCCATCTGCACCCAGGGGCGCCTGGCCGGCGCCGGCGCCTCGCTCGCACGTCACTTTTCGGTCACCCCGGACGACGTCCACTACATCTGCATGCCCCTCTTCCACGGCAACGCGGTGATCGCCGACTGGCTCCCCGCCCTCGCGGGCGGGGCCGCCGTGGCCCTGCGCCGCCGCTTCTCGGCCTCCGCGTTCCTGGACGACGTACGGGCCTACGAGGCGACGTACTTCACCTACGTAGGCCGAGCGGTGCAGTACCTCCTCGCCACCCCGCCCCGCCCCGACGACCGCGCGCACACCCTGCGCCTGGGCTTCGGCACCGAGGCCGGCGCCGTCGACGCGGCCCGCTTCGCCGAGCGCTTCGGGGTCCGCCTCGTCGAGGGCTACGGGGCCACCGAGGGCGGCGCCTCCGTCCAGCGCACCCCCGACACCCCGCCGGGCGCCCTGGGCCGCGCGGGCGCCGGCGACGACCTGGCCGTCATCGACCCGGAGACCGGCCGCGAGTGCCCTCCGGCCGAGCTCGACGCCCGCGGCCGGCTCCTCAACGGCTCCGAGGCCATCGGCGAGCTGGTCAACAAGGGCCGCAGCCTCTTCGAGGGCTACTGGCGCAACCCCGGCGCGGAGGCCGCCCGCACCCGCGACGGCTGGTACTGGACCGGGGACCTCTTCTTCCGCGACCCCGACGGCTTCCTCTACTTCGCGGGCCGCACCGACGACCGGTTGCGCGTCGACAGCGAGAACCTGGCCGCCGCGGTGATCGAGAACATCCTGGCCCGCTGGACCCGGGCGGCCGCGGTGGCCGTGTACGCCGTACCGGACGAGGTGGCGGGCGACCAGGTCATGGCGGCCGTGGCCCTGCGCGAGGGGGCCGTCTTCTCCCCGCAGGGCTTCGCGTCCTTCCTCGCCGCCCAGCCCGACCTCGGCACCAAGATGGCCCCGCGCTACATACGCGTGGTCGGCGCCATGCCGACCACGGCGACCAACAAGGTCCACCGGGTCTCCCTGCGCGCCGAGGCCTTCCGGACCACCGACCCGGTCTGGTGGCGGCCGCGCGGCGAGGACGCGTACCGGAAGCTGGAAGCGGAGGACCTGGAGGGGCTCCTGGGGGCCTACGAGGCCCAGGGCCGCGCCGACCTGCTGGGCCGCTGACCGCGGCCGCCGGCGGGGTCGGCGAAGGGCCGCGCGAGGGGTCGCGGCGGGTGCTTCCGGAACCGGTTTTGAGCACTCCGGAGGAGCAGGTAGTATTTTCTCTGTCAGCAGGCGCCGCTAGCTCAGTTGGTTAGAGCAGCTGACTCTTAATCAGCGGGTCCGGGGTTCGAGTCCCTGGCGGCGCACCTGTCCTTCGGGCGGTTTCCGGTTTCACTGGGAACCGCCCGAAGAGTTTTCCGGGCGCTCGCGCGGGTGGGCCGCCCGCCTGCCTCCCCCCTTCAGAGGGTGAGCGACAGCAGCAGCGGCGCGGCCTTGCGGTTCAGCACGTCGGCCGCGGCCCGCAGGCGGTGGGCGTGCTCCACGGGCAGCGACAGGGCCAGGCAGCCCACCGAGGCCCCGGCCGTGATCGGGACGGCCGCGCAGACCGTGCCGACGGCGTATTCCTGCAGGTCGAGCGTGGGCACCGTGGCCGGCTGACTGTCCAGCTTCGAGAAGAGGATCCGCTCGTTCACGATGGTCTTCGAGGTCAGCCGGGCGATCTTGTGGCGGGACAGGTGGTCGCGCCGTCCGTCCAGGTCGAGCTGGGTCAGCAGGCACTTGCCCACCGCGCTGGCGTGGGCCGCCGAGCGGAAGTCGACCCACTCGTGGACCTTGGGGGTGCGCGGACTGTCCGCGAACTGGGTGATCCGGACCTCGCCGTCCACGTACCGGCTGATGTAGACCGCGGCGCCGACGGAGTCCCGCAGCCGGTCCAGGGTGTCCTGGAGCTTGTCCTGCAGCGCCTGCTGGCGGTCGACGCCGGAGCCGAGCAGCACGAGGGAGTCTCCGATGGCGTAGGCGCCGTCGGACACCTGCAGTACGTACCCCTCACGACGCAGCATGAGGAGCATCGGGGCGAGGTGGACCGCGGGCAGGCCGGTCTCCCGCGCGATCTGTACGTCGGTCACGCCGCCGGTATGGCGTGCGACCGTTTCGAGTACGCGCAGGGCGTACTGCACCGAGTGGAACGGCGCGGTCGGCTCGGGCTTCAGCGCCACGGTTTTCCCCCTAGCAGGTTGTTACCGCTTGCTCTCACACGATAGCCATCAAGAGGCCCGTGTGGAGCGCCTGTTGATGAGATTGATGGCTCGATTACGTCGCTCTGCCTGGATCTACTCCGATGGCATATGCCAAGGTCATGCGTGGTGTCCGAGAGTGCCGGGAATGCCCGGACCGGCCGCGCGGTTCGGATTCTTCGTACGGACGAGGACGGACGGGCGAGCGGAGCGGGAGAGACGATGAGTGACATCGGAGGCGCGGGAGACGCTGGACGACGGGGAGCCGACCGTCCGGGCGACGGAGCGGGCGGAATCTCGGGCGCCCTATCGGGCGGGGCGGAGATCCGCGGGACGGCCCCGGGCCGCGCGCCGGTGCCGCTCTCGGTGCTCGACCTCGTCACCGTGGGCGCCGGCAGCACCGCGTACGCCTCCCTGCGCACCAGCGTCGACATCGCCCGGCTCGCCGAGTCCCGGGGCTACCACCGCCACTGGGTCGCCGAACACCACTCGATGCCCGGGGTCGCCAGCTCCTCCCCGGCCGTGATCCTGGCCCACCTCGCCGCCCACACCTCCCGGATCCGGCTCGGCTCCGGCGGGGTCATGCTGCCCAACCACGCCCCGCTCGCCATCGCCGAGCAGTTCGGCACCCTGGAGGCCCTGGCCCCGGGCCGGATCGACCTCGGCCTCGGCCGCGCGCCCGGCACCGACGGGCAGACGGCCGCCGCCCTGCGCGGGCCCGGGCGCCGTGACGAGGCCGTGGACGAGTTCCCCCGGCAGCTCGCGGAGCTGATCCGCTTCCTCGACGACGACTTCCCCGACGGGCACCCGTACGCCCGCGTGCACGCGGTGCCGGGCCCGGTGCAGGGCCCCGCCGCACGGCCGCCCATCTGGCTGCTCGGCTCCTCCGGCTTCAGCGCCCGCCTCGCCGGCGGACTCGGCCTGCCCTTCGCCTACGCACACCACTTCTCCCCGGCCGGAACCCTGCCCGCCCTCGACCTCTACCGGCAGTCCTTCCGCCCCTCGGCCGTCCTGGACGCCCCGTACGCCGTCATCGGAGTCGCGGCCCTCGCCGCCGACACCGCCGCGGAGGCCCGCGCGCAGGTGCTGACCGGCGCGCTGTCGATGCTCCGGCTGCGCAGCGGGCGCCCCGGGCTGGTCCCGACGCCCGAGGAGGCGGCGGCGTACCCGTACACGCCGCTGGAGCGGGAGTTCGTGGACGACCGCCTCGCGAGCGTGGTGCACGGCACCCCCGACGAGGTCACGGAGGGCCTGGACGCCCTCGCGAAGCTGACCGGCGCGGACGAAATGATGCTGACGGCCAACGCCCACGCGGGGGAGGCCCGCCTCCGCTCGTACGCCCTCGTCGCGGACGCGTACGGCATGCCGGTCCTGGACGCCTGAGCCGCCCGGCCCTCCCCGGGTTCCCCGGTCAGAGGCCGGGGAACCCGGCCCGCCGCATGTGCAGTTCGGACCGGACCAGTTCGAGGAGGCGGCCGGTCCAGTTGCGGCCCCGGCCGGAGTTGTCGCCCCAGAAGGCCGAGTCGCAGTCGACGTCGTTGTAGACCAGGGTCGCGTCATCCGTCCCCAGCAGGATCTCGGCGAGCTCGGGGTGCTGGTCGTACTTGGCGCGCAGCAGGCGGGTCATGAAGCCGGTACGCGCTTGCTCCCAGCCATCGCGGAGCCGCGCCTCCCGCGCGAGCATCCGTGCCTTGTTGTACGTGTCCGCCGCGGCGATCGCCTCTCGCACGGCCGGTTCGGCGATGGACAGGGCCCAGTAGGCGTGGGTGACGGAGGCGTGCGTGACATTTCCGATGGTGACCGGGGCGGGGTACTCGTTGCGCAGTCCGAGCCGGCCGGGGTCGGCCACCCGCTTGGGGCTGAGCGTGGGGTGGAGGCGGACGGCCGGCGCGTACACAACCGCCGGCCCGGCTGCCGGGACGCGTGCCTTCGGCTCGTCCCTGCGGCGGGCACGCTCCTCGAAGTACGCGAGGGCTTCGTCGTAGCGCTCCTGGGTGACGGCCGGTTCCCGCGGGAACATGTACGTGTGGCCTCCGGGCCCCGCCACCAGTACCCGCAGCTGCCAGGCCTTGGTGTCCCAGTCGTCCAGCGCCCAGTGCCGCTGGGACTTCGGGACGGCGAGGAACGCGGTCCGGGCCGCGGCGCGGTTCTCCTCCGTCCGGTCGGCGAGGAAGACGTCGACGGCGGCCAGGCAGCGAGCGGTCGAGTCGGGCCGATCGTTCAACTGGTCGATGGTGTCGCGGATTTCGGCGACGAGTTCGTCGGGGGCCGTCCAGTGCCGGGGCTCGCTGAACTTCCACTCGCCCATCCCCGGCGCGGCCGCGACAGCGCCTTCCGGGACGGTGGTGGCCACCCAGCCGGTCCGGAGCTTCTCCTCGAACTCCTCCACGGTGACCAGTTCCCAGCACCCGATGAGCCCGTCGGCATAGATGAAGAGGTCGATCAGGTGGTGGTGCCCGTTGCGGATAAAGGCGGGCCGCCAAGTGCCGGGTATGCGGACGCCGTCCACGACGCGATGGGTGACTCGGTTGCCGATCATCCCGTGATTCTGCCGTCCGCCGCGCGCCCGCCCGGAAGGGTTTACGGATGTACACCAGCCCGTCGGGCCTCGCACGAGGTGACATCCGGAGTTTGGCTGGTTTGTTGCTGAAACCTTGCCGAAGGGTGAATGAAGGGAGCCTTAAGTCGCTCGTCACGACGGGTGGCAGGCGATTTCTGGTGTGGTCCCACGTCGCTGACGTGGGGTTCTGGGCCGTGACTGGTCTAGTCCTTCTTTGGTCCAAACCATTGACTCGGGACCGGAGTGATCGCTATCACTATCCCCACCTGAAGTCTTGCCTTCCCCTCCCACTCCCCGGAGGCAGTTCATGCACATCCGTAAATCCCTCATCGCGGCCGCCGCCACGGCCGCGCTGGCCGGCGGCACGCTGGCCGCCTTCGCGGGACTCACCACCGCCTCGGCCGCCGAGGCCGGGACCACCGCGACGGCCGGCAACGTCAAGATCGCTTACTACGACCAGTGGTCCGTGTACGGGAACGCGTTCTATCCCAAGCACCTCGACACCCGTGGCATAGCGAGCAAGTTGGACGTCATCAACTACTCGTTCGGCAACATCCACCCCACCAACCTCACCTGTTTCGAGGCGAACAAGGCAGCGGGCGACGACAACAACCCCAACGCCGGTGACGGTGCGGGCGACTCGTACGCCGACTACCAGAAGTCCTTCAGCGCGGCCGACAGCGTCAGCGGCGTCGCGGACAAGTGGGACCAGCCGATCGTCGGCGTGTTCAACCAGTTCAAGCAGCTCAAGGCGAAGTACCCGAACCTGAAGATCAACATCTCGCTCGGTGGCTGGACCTACTCGAAGTACTTCAGCGACGCGGCCAAGACCGACGCTTCCCGCAAGAAGCTCGTCACCTCCTGCATCGACCAGTACATCAAGGGCAACCTGCCCGTCGAGGGCGGCTACGGCGGCGCGGGCAGCGCGGCCGGCATCTTCGACGGCATCGACATCGACTGGGAGTACCCGGGCTCGTCGGGCGGCCACCTCGGCAACCACTACGCCCCCGAGGACAAGCAGAACTTCACGCTCCTGCTCAAGGAGTTCCGCAGCCAGCTCGACGCCTACGGCGCGGCCAACGGCGGCAAGAAGTACCTGCTGACCTCGGCCCTCCCGGCCGGCCAGGACAAGATCAAGTACATCGAGACGGACAAGATCGGCGCGTACCTCGACTACGCGAACATCATGACGTACGACATGCACGGCGCCTGGGACTCGGACGGTCCGACGTACCACCAGTCCCCGCTGCTGCCCTCGTCGTCCGACCCGACCGACGTGATCGCCCCGGGCACCGAGAAGTACAGCATCAAGAACGCCATCGACTCCTGGATCGACGGCAACTCCGCCTACGGCATCACCGGCGGCTTCCCCGCCAACAAGCTGGTCCTGGGCTACGAGTTCTACTACCGCGGCTGGAAGGGCGTGCAGCCCGGCACCACCAACGGTCTCGCCCAGCCCGCCACCCTGGCCTCCGCCGCCCGTCCGACCAGCCAGCAGGCCGGCATCGCGCTCTACAAGGAGCTCGGCGGCATCGTCGACAACCCGGCGACCACCTTCTGGGACGACCAGGCCAAGGCCTCGTACTTCTACAAGGACGGCGAGTTCTTCACCGGCCTCAACCAGAAGTCCATCCAGGCCCGTGTCGACTACGGCAAGCAGCGCGGCCTGGCCGGCGCGATGATGTACTCCCTGCTCGGCCTGGACGCCAACGCGACCCTGCTGAACCAGATCTCGGACTCCCTCGGCGGCACCACCCAGCCGCCGACCACCCCGCCGACCACGCCTCCGACCACCCCGCCCACGACGCCGCCGACCACCCCGCCGACCACGCCTCCGACGACGCCGCCCAGCACGGGCTGCACCGCCGCGGCCTACGTCCCGGGCAACATCTACACCGGTGGCACCGAGGTGTCGTACAACGGCCGCAAGTACAAGGCCCAGTGGTGGACGCAGAACGAGGTGCCCGGCACCACCGGTGAATGGGGTGTCTGGAAGGACCTCGGCGCCTGCTGATCCCCCCACCCCGCGCCGAGCGCCGGCAGCCCCCGCACTCCCCTCCCAGGGTGCGGGGGCTGCTGTGTTGTCGGCCGTGTCAGTTGTCCCGGCACAGGGCGTGGTCGATGAGGGTGCGCACCGCGTCTTCCTGGCGGGCCGCGACCCGCGGGTCCGCGGAGCGGCTGTGCGCGGAGACGGTGACGGTGCGCCGTCCGTCCGTGGTCGTAGCCGCCCGGATCTCGTATCCGAAGCCGTTTCCGCCGTGCCCGAGGTAGCCGCCACCGCAGGACAGGGGAGTGAGGAACAGGCCCAGCCCGTCCCGGGTGCCCTCCGGGTGGCCGCTGTCCGGCGGGACCTGCACGGTGCCGCGCATGGCGGCGAGTTCGGCGGGCTTGAGCAGCTCCCCACCTGCCAGCGCGGCGAAGAAGCGGTTGAGGTCGCGGGCCGTGCCGGTCATCGAGCCGTCGGCTCCGCTGTCGAAGGGGCGGTAGGGGATCGTCGTGTCGACCAGGGGGCCGCCCGCGGTGAACTGCTGGTAGTCGGCCGCGTGGGGACGCGGAAGGAAGGGCCACGTGCCGGGGGTTGAGGTCTGCCGGAGGCCGAGCGGGCGCAGGACGCGGTCGTGGACCTGCTGTTCCCAGGTGCGGCCCGTGACCTTCTCGGTGATCATTCCGGCCAGCACGTAGTTCGTGTTGGAGTACGCCCAGCCGGTGCCCGCCGGGAAGGCGGGTTCATGGCGCATGGCCAGGCCCACCAGCTCCTCGGGCGCGTAGGCACGCCACCGGTTGGCCAGGTAGGTCTGGGCG
This sequence comes from Streptomyces sp. NPDC002886, assembly GCF_042888445.1. NCBI lineage: Bacteria > Bacillati > Actinomycetota > Actinomycetes > Kitasatosporales > Streptomycetaceae > Streptomyces > Streptomyces sp. NPDC002886. Next base: position 1,172,000 of record NZ_JBIAPV010000002.1, on the reverse strand, counting down.
CTGGGGTCGGGGAAGACGTCGGAGATGTACTCGGGCAGGCCGCTGGTGTGCTGGAGCAGATGGCGCAGGGTGATGGTCCGGCCGTCGTTTCCGGCGCCGGACACGACCCCGGGCAGCAGCTCCTCCACCGTCTGGTCGAGGGAGATCCGCTTCTCGCCCACCAGTTGCAGCAGGACGGTGGCGACGAACGTCTTGGTGGTACTGCCCAGACGCAGGTGGCCGTCCTCCGGAACCGGGCGGCGCGTGACCAGGTCCGCCACCCCGGACCGGGCCGTGACCGTCCCGCGCGGAGTCTCCAGCCGGACCGCCACCCCGGTGACCCCGGTGTCCCGCAGCACGTCGGCGTCACGCTGCACGGACCAAGCCGTATCGGAGGGGCGTGGCGCGGCCGAAGCCGCGATGGACGGCAGGGAGGACACGGTCAGCGCCAATAAGGCAGTTGGCAACCAGAAGCGACGGAAGATCATGAACCGAGGCTAGGAACGACCGAGGACCGCCGGCCATCCGGCACACGCCCCCCGTCGAACGGGTGCCAGCCGGATGGACATCCGGACGGACATCCGGACGGGCATCACGCCGGCTGTGGGTCCCCGGGTCACCGCGTGCGTACGCCGTCGATGACGATCGCCGGCAGCAGGTCGGCCTCGGCCGGGCCCTGCTCACCCTCGCGGCCGAACGCGCCCTGGGCGCAACGGTTCTGGGCATGCCCGTCGAGTACACCCGCGTGGCCAGGACCGCCCTCGGTGGCGGCGGCCTGTTGGCCGTCACGCAGCTCTGCGTGCTCGGCCGCGACCGCGCGGACACGGCCGCACCGGCCCGCACCGTGGCCGCCGCTGCCCTGCCGAACCGCCGCGACCTGCTGCGTGGACTCGGATACGAGGACCCGGACGCGCTCGGCAGGCGACTGGTCGACGCGCTGGTGGTCCACGGAGGGGCCGAGAGCATCGCCGACCGGGTTCAGGAGCACTTCGACGCCGGAGCCGACCACGTCAGCCTCCACCTGGTGACGACCGGGTCCGACTCCCCGTCCGGGCAGGAGTGGGAGCGACTTGCCACGCACCTGATCAACTGACCCGGTATACCGGAGCAGTTGCCGGATCTCCCGTACCGGAACCTCACCGTCGCGCCCGAGGCGTTCGGCGTGTTCGTGCGGAGTCTTCGACTCACACCTCGGGGTGCGGCGCCGGCCCCTCCGGCTGGGCGGGGCCCACCGCCGCCTGGCGGCTGATGATGGCCGCGATCGCCTCCGGGGGCACGGCCCGGGAGTAGAGCCACCCCTGGCCGGTGTCGCAGCCGACGCGCCGCAGGCGGGCCGCCTGGCCAGCGGTCTCCACGCATTCGGCCGTCACGGTCAGGCCCAGCCGGTGCGCGAGCTGCACCAGGGCTTCGACGATGGTCTCGTCGGCCGGGTTCGGGTGGGAGCCCTCCTCGTAGCGGAAGCCGCGGACGAAGGAGCCGTCCAGTTTGAGGACGGAGACGGGCAGGCGGCTGAGGTAGGCCAGGTTCGAGTAGCCGGTGCCGAAATCGTCGATGGCGATCCGCACCCCCATGTCGCTCAGGGCCTGGAGGGCCTGGAGCGGGCGGCCCGCGGAGCCCATGACGGCCGACTCCGTCAGTTCGAGCTGCAGGAGCTGGGGGGCCAGGCCGGTCTCCGCGAGGATCTCGGCGACGTCGCCGACGAGGTCGGAGTCCCAGACCTGGCGGACGGCCACGTTGACGGAGACGAAGACGGGGGAGTCGCTGGGCTGCTCGATCTGCCAGCGCCGGGCCTGTCGGCAGGCGGTCTGGAGCACCCAGCGGCCCAACTGGACGATGGAACCGTCCTCTTCGGCAATTCCGATGAACCGATTCGGCGTCAGCATGCCGAACTGCGGGTGGTTCCAGCGCACCAGGGCTTCGACCCCGCGCACCGCCCCGCTCTCCAGGTCCACCAGCGGCTGGTACTCCACGGTGAACTCGCCGCGCTCCACGGCCGGCCGCAGCGTCGAGGCCAGGGCCTGCCGGGTCATCCGGTGCGCGTTGCGCTCGGGGTCGAAGAGGGTCCAGCGGGCCTTGCCGTCCGCCTTGGCCCAGTAGAGGGTCGTGTCCGCGGCCTGCATCAGGCCGGTCGCCGAGGTCCCGGCGGCCGCCCGCTCCACCACGCCGATGGACGCGGAGACCGACAGCCGCTGACCGGCCAGGTCGAAGGGCTCCTGTACGGCGGCCAGGACGCTGCGCGCCAGGTCCACGAGCTGTTCGGTGCCGGTGGACTCCTCGACCAGCAGGGCGAACTCGTCGCCGCCGAGCCGGGCCACCAGGTGGCCGCCGGTGCGCCCGTAGCCGGACTGGTCGGCGCACTGGGTGAGCCGCTGGGCGACGGCGGTCAGCAGCCGGTCGCCGACCCGGTGGCCGAGGGTGTCGTTGACGGCCTTGAACCCGTCGAGGTCCAGATAGCAGAGCCCGATCCGGCCCGTGCCGCTCTGCCCGTACGAGGAGGCCTCCAGGGCGGCGGAGAGCCGCTCGAAGAACAGCGCCCGGTTGGCGAGCCGGGTCACCGGATCGTGCATCTGGAGGTGGCGCAGCCGGGCCTGGAGGTCGCGCCGGTCGCTGATGTCGGCGACGGACAGCAGCACGTCGCCTGTGCCGGGGACGGGGCCGAGGGTGATCTCGGTCCACAGGGAGTGGCCGTCGGGGTGCTTGAGGCGGCGGGTGCAGCGGAGCCGGGCCTGCCGACCGCGCAGCACCTCCTTGTAGGCGTGCCAGGTCCGGGCCTCGGAGGCCAGGTCCACCAGCTCGGCGGCGGACTGCCCGGCGAGGACGTGCGGCTCGGAGCCGAGGAGCGCGGCGAGGGCCAGGTTGGCTCCGGCGATGTGGCCGGTGCGGTCGACGACGGCCATGGGGAGGTGGGCCGCGTTGAAGGCGGCCCGGTAGTCGGCCCGGTAGTCGGGCTCGTGGCCGGGCTGGTGGCCGGGCTGGTGGCCGGGCTGCTGGTCGCCCCGGTGGTCGTCGCGGTCCGGGGTTGCCGTCGCCGCCGGCGCCGCCGGGTGACGCTGCGTCATGGCCGGTCGGATGCCGTCGGCCGTCGACCCGGGTCCATCTGGGGTTCCGCTCACCGTTGGCTCCCGCAGTGCGTGTGAGTGTCCGTGCAGGAAAGTGTGCCGATCATAGAGGTTCCCGGACGGCCCTATCCAGCGGCGACGCCGTGTGTGGCGCGGGAGTTCGGTGTGATGACGGATCGTCGGCCTGACGGCGAATGATCGTTTCCGCACGGCTGTGAGCATCCGGCGCCCACCACTGTCCCGACCTGATCGGTCGTGACTTTCCGTAGGCGCATGTGCGAAACCCGGCGTCACCGGCTTGCCTCAGTGCTCACTCGTGTGGGGCAGCGGAACAGGGCATTAGTAAGACAATCGCCCCAAGGTGGATGAAGAGGTACTAATCCACCACCGGAGGTCGATGTGCCGCGACAGCAGACACCCGGGGGAGTGGACCGCTCCCGCATGCGAACCACGGCGGCGGCGCTCACTTCCCTGACGGCGCTCGCCGCCATGTCGCTCGTCGCGGGACCCGCGGTCGCCGCCCCCGGAGCCGGACCGTGCGCGCTGACCCGTACCGCGGCCCACCACTCCCTGGGCCTGGACAGCTGGAACGGCGCCTACCCCAAGCCCGAGCGCACCCTCAACGCGGTCATGGTCTTCCTCTCCTTCCCCGACCACCGCACCACGCTGACCACCGAGGAACTCACCGCCGACTACTTCCCGGCGACCAGCGAGTTCTTCGAGCGGGCCTCCTACGGCCGCTTCCGGCTGGTCGCCCACCCGCAGAAGCAGTGGATCCAGATGCCGAAGCCGTCCGCCGCCTACGGGATACAGCGCGACTGGGCCCCGGCGGACCGGGCCTCCTACCTGCGCGACGCGGTGGCCGGAGCGGACCCCTCGGTGGACTTCAGCCGGTTCGACGTCGTCTACTTCGTCGCCGACCCGGACGCGCCCGGCGTGGACTCCGACGCCACCAAGGTCGTCAACTTCGAGCAGCCGATCCGGGCGGACGGCGCCGACCTGCGCCGCATCGTCACGGTCTTCGAGAAGCACCCGCCGGACCGCAACGTGCTGGCCCACGAGACCGGGCACGTCTTCGACCTGCCCGACCTCTACCACCGTCCCTCGGACGGCAAGGGCGACTGGGACACGTACGTGGGGGACTGGGACGTCATGGGCAGCCAGTTCGGCATGGCCCCGGACCTCTTCGCCTGGCAGAAGTGGAAGCTCGGCTGGCTGGACGCCTCCCAGGTGGACTGCGTGGGATCCGGCTCTTCCCTGCACACCCTCCAGCCGCTGTCCGAGGCCCCGCGCCCGGGCGGTACGGGCGGCACGCGGATGGCGGTGGTCCGTACGGGCCCCGGCAGCGCGATCGCCGTCGAGGCGCGGGGCTCCGCCGGCAACGACGGGGACACCTGCACCGAGGGGGTCCTCGTCTACCGGGTCCGCAACGAGGCGGCTTCGGGCGGCGGACCCATCGAGGTCGTGGACGCGCATCCGGACACCGAGGCCTGCTGGGACCGGTCGGTGTACCCGCCGCTGGCGGACGCCCCGCTGGAGGTGGGGGAGACCTTCACCGTCCCGGGCGAGGGGATCACCGTCGAGGTGGCCGACCGCACGCCGTCGGGCGCGTACACGGTGAAGATCACGCGGTAGCGGTAGCGGCAAGAGGCGGGACACGAGAAAGACCCCCACTCGCGTGGGGGTCTTTCTCCGTCTGTGCGCCGCCAGGGACTCGAACCCCGGACCCGCTGATTAAGAGTCAGCTGCTCTAACCAACTGAGCTAGCGGCGCTTGGTGACGAGAGAGACATTAGCACCCCGGGCGGCGATCGGAAAAATCGATATCCGCAGCTCGGGTGGCACGGACGAACGCCCACAGCAGTGCCTCCGGTCCGGGCAGCCACGGCAGCCGGGTGTCGGGCGCCACGAGCCAGCGCGAGGGCCCTCCGCCGGCGGCCAGCGGGGGCACGGTGACGGCGTCGCCGGGGCCGTGGCAGAGCGGGGCGGGCGCGGGGGTGCTCCACTCCTCCCAGGCCAGCAGGGCCGGGAGCCGCTGGGCCGTCCCGGGCGCGGCGAACAGCAGGGTCCGCCCGCGGTGCACGGCCGCCGGCCCGGAGCCGGGGCCTTCGGCCCACAGCAGGTCGAGCATCCGGCGGCCGAGGACGAGGGGGACGCTGACGACGTCGAAGGCGGTCCCGCAGGGCAGCACGGCGGGCGCGGTGGGCCGGGCCTGCCAGGCGGCCAGCGTGCCTCCGGGCCGGGCGGAGGCCGAGGCCAGCCAGGCGGCGCCGGCCGGGGTGACGTGGTTCGCGGAGGCGGTCGTCGTCCGCGGGTCGAGCGCGGGGCAGCCGGTCATCGTCGTCATGCGTCCAGGTCTACCCGCGGTAGCGGACCGGTCTCCGGGAGTTACGGGAAACCGGGACAGGCCGGGTGGGACTGGGGTATGTTGCGCCCCGCATATGCCAGGGGTCGAGGCCGGGCGTGTCTTCCAGGCGTACGAGTGGTCCCAGGTGTCCCAGTGGTCCCAGGTGTCCCGGGTGTGTCCTCCGGTCGGCTGCTCACGCGCCCTCGGCGGTGGTGCCGCGCAGCAGGGACTCGCCGAACTCGATCATCTTGTGGGCGTAGTCCTCGGTCCACTCGGCCTGCTCCGCGATCGCCGCCGCCGACAGCCGGTCGAACCGCCGCGGATCCGCGAGCTGCGCCGCCGCCACCGCCTGGAACTCCACCGCCCGCTCCTGGGCGGCGCGGAAGGCCAGGGTCAGCTCCGTGGCCCGGGCCAGCAGTTCCCGCGGGTCCTCGATCGATTCGAGGTCGAAGAAGTGCTCCGGGTCCGTGACGGCCTCCGGCGGCTCGAAGAGCAACTGCGCGGGCCGAAGCCTCCGCTCGGTCCGCTCGGGCTCTGCCATGCGTGTCCTCCTGCTGGGCGTGCTGGGCGTGGAAAGTGCTTCCGGGCCGAGAGCCTCCGGGGTCGAAAAGCTTCCGGGCCACCGTCTATTGTCCTGCTTCGCGCAAGAGCGCCCGAGGGCCCCGGTAGATGGGTTAGAACGTACGTATGACCCATGGTGTGCACGAGGAGCTGGACAAGCTCTGTGACGAGGGCATCGAGCAGGTGATCGGCTGGCGCCGTCATCTGCACCGCAATCCCGAGCTGCCCAACCGCGAGGCCGCCACCGCGCGGCTCGTGGCGCGGGAGCTCACCGGGTTCGGACTGGACGAGGTGCGGACCGGCATCGCGGGGCACGGCGTGGTCGGCGTGCTGCGCGGCGGCCGGCCCGGGGACCGGGTGGCGGCGCTGCGGGCCGACATGGACGCCCTGCCCGTTCCCGACCGTTGCGGAGCGGACTTCGCCGCCACCGGAGCCGCCTCGCACGCCTGCGGCCACGACTGCCACACCGCGATGCTGCTCGGAGCGGCGCGCGCACTGGCCGACGTACGGGTGCGGGAACGGCTGCCCGGAACCGTGCTGTTCGTGTTCCAGCCCGCCGAGGAGGGCCCGCCGGTCGACGAGGAGGGCGGGGCGCGCCTGATGGTGGCCGAGGGGGCCTTCGCGGACCCCGTCCCCACGATGGCCTTCGGCATGCACGTCACCCCGCACCCCAAGGGCTGGGTGGGCTACAAGTCCGGCCCGATGTACGGGGCCTCCTGCCTGGTCCGCGTCACCGTCACCGGCAAGCAGGCGCACGCCTCCTCCCCCTGGCACGGCGTCGACCCGATGCCCGCCGTCGGGGCGCTGCTCACCGGGATCGGCCAGCTCTACCGGCAGGTGTCGGCGTTCTCCCCGGTCACGGTCTCCATCGGGCACATCGAGGACGTCGGCCGGTTCAACGTCATCGGGGAGACCGTCACCCTGTGGGGCACGATCCGCTGCGCCGAGGAGCGGGACATGCCCGAGGTCAAGCGCCGGCTGACGGCACTGGCCGAACACACCGCCGAGGCCTACGGGGCCTCCGCGACCGTCGAACTGCTCCAGGACGTGCCCGCCGTGGACAACGGCGCGGCGTGGATCGAGGCCGCGCTGCCCACCCTGCGCCGGGTCGCCGGTGCGGACCGGGTGGTGGAGGTCGGCGGCACGCTGGGCTACGACGACGTCTCCGAACTCATCACCCGCTTCGGCGGGCTGTACGTGATGCTCGGCGTCCAGGACACCGTCCTGGACCCGGCGAGCGGCGAACCGGCGCCCGTGCCCGGCGGCCGTGGCCTGGTGGGCAACCACCACCCCGGTTTCTACGCCGACGACGACACCCTGATCACGGGCGTACGGCTGCACGCGCACGCCGCGTACGACCACCTGACGGGGGCCCTCGTCACGCGCTGACCGGCGTCCTCGCCAGGGCGGAGAGCTCGTCCAGTACGGTCGCCAGCTCGCCGGCGAGGCCCTCGGGGGCCCGGAACCCGTCGGCCGTGACCAGCCCGGTGATGCCCGGGACGGCCACCGAGGCCGCGGCCGGCACCATGCCGACGGCCTCCAGCACGGGCCGGAGCATCCGGCCGGCCGGGGCGCCGCCGGATCCGCCCGCGCTGTAGGAGAGCAGGCCGGCGGGCTTGCCCCGCCATTCGCGGTGGAGGAAGTCGATGGCGTTCTTGAAGGGCGCGGTGAAGCCGCCGTTGTACATCGGCAGGACGAAGAGGAAGGCGTCGGCGGAGTCGACGAGGGCGCTCCACGCGCGGGTGTGCGGGTGGGTGTAGATCCCGGTGGAGGCGTATGCGGGCTCGTCCAGGAAGGGCAGGCCGACGTCGGCGAGGTCGACGGGGGTGACCTCGAAGCGGCCCCCTCGGTGCGCGTGCGCCTGGTCGGCGGCCCAGCGGGCCAGGGGGCGGGCGGCGGAGGTGGGGCGGACGGAGGCGGAGACGACGTGCAGGCGGATCGGGCGGATGGGGTGGGTGGCGTGGGTGGCGTGGATGGGCGGGACGCGGCTGGGCATGGCGGGCTCCTCGCGGGCGGGCAGGTTTGTTGACGTGTCACCTATGAGAACGGGAAGGTGTGTGACGTGTCAACTAGATAGGTGACACGTCACGTATCGGTCTAGACTTCGACCATGACCGAGAAGGAGAGCGCGAGCGCCCCGCGCTGGCTCAGCGAGCCCGAGCAGCAGGCCTGGTACGCCTGGCGGCGGATGTTTCCGCTGGTCAACGCCGATATCGCGCGCGATCTGACCCAGGACAGCGGGCTCTCCGAAGCCGACTACGACGTCCTGTCCGTCCTCGGCTCCACCGACGGCCACCGCATGCGCATCAGCGCCCTCGCCGTCCTCATGCAGTGGTCCCGCAGCCGGCTCTCCCATCAGCTCACCCGGATGGAGCAGCGGGGGATCGTCCGCCGCGAGGAGGTGGCCGACGACGGGCGCGGCGCCGAAGTGGTGCTCACCGAGCAGGGCGTCACCACGATCATGACGGCCGCCCCGCTCCACGTGAAGTCGGTGCGCCGCCACCTGATCGACATCCTGACCCCGGAGCAGCTGAGCACCTTCGCCGAGGTGGGCGAACTGCTCCGCACCCGCCTCGGCGTCGAGCGCAAGACCCGCTGAGCCGGGGAGTCGCCGACCCGCTGAGCCGCCGGGCTACGGTCGCCAGACCACCCGGTGTTCGGCCAGGTGGGCCAGGACCGAGTGGTTGGCCTCCCAGCCGTCCGGGAACTTCATCGTCACGCCCAACTGCACCGGTTCCGAGGACGGGTGGGCGTCCAGGAGCTCCGCTATCCCCGCCCTGGCCACCACCACGCAGGCGTGCCGGTGCCGGGAGGCCAGGACGCAGAGCCGGCCCGTCTCCAGGTGGAAGGCCGTCGCGTCCGGGCGGCCCGACAGGGGGTGCAGCACGACGGTGAGGTCGTACTCGCGGCCCTGGAGGCGGTTGGCCGTGTCCACGGTGACGCCCGTGACCCCGAGCGCGGACAGCGCCGCCCGGACCGCCGCCGCCTGGTCCCGGTGCGCGGTGCCCACCGCGATCCGGTCCGCCGTCAGCGGTGACGGGCCGCCCGGCTGCTCGTCCACCGTCACGGCGCCCCGGTCCAGGGCCCGGCGCACCACCAGGGCCACCGCCCGCACGGCCTCCGGGTCGGTGCGCGGGGTGTGGCGGGCCGGCAGTTCGAGCAGCCCCCACCCCGACTCGGCGGCCTCGTCCAGGACCCGGTCGGGGCCCGAGCCGTCGCCCGCGACCCCGTAGGACATCCGCCGCTCGCCGTGGCCCGTACCGCTGCGGAACCGCGTGTACGGGTAGAAGGCGCGGGAGACCAGCGGCGCGGCCGAAGCCGGCAGCCGCCAGGACACCGGCAGCCGGTGCTGCGGCAGGTCGGGGTTGTGCGCGAGGAGGGTGGACACCGCCGAGGCGGAGGGGTCGTAGGACAGGCCCGCCCACTGCTCGGCCCCGACCACGCTGAAGGGGTCGAGCTGCCCCGGGTCGCCCACGAACAGCGCCCGGTCGAACAACCCGGCCACGGCCAGCAGCGCGTCCGAGCGCATCTGGTACGCCTCGTCGACGATGGCGTGCTCCCAGGGCTCCACGTCCTTGACCCACGCCCACTTGGCCGCCGTCGAGATGGTGACCGGCAGCCCCGCGAGGTCCCCCGGCTTCGCCGAGAGCACCACCGAATCCAGCTCGCGCAGCGCCGGATCGTAGGCATCGCCCTCGCTGCTGTGCAGCCGGCCCACCTTCAGCTCGGGATCCTTCGCGTGCAGCCGCAGCACCAGGTCGTCGACCTGCGCGTTCGTCTGCGCGACCACCATCAGCCGGCGCCCCGCCGCCGCCAGGTCCCGGGCCGCCCGCACCACCAGCGTGGACTTCCCGGCCCCGGGCGGGGAGTCGACGACCACACCCCGGGCCACGCCGTGCAGGGTGTCGCGCAGGATGGCGTCGGTGGCCCGGCCGGCGGCCGCGCCCGGATCGAAGGCGGTGCTCGCGGTGCTCACAGGAGGTCCTCGGCGGTCACGGGATCGGGCAGCGGCAGCGTCGGGGCGTCGCCGGTCAGGTGTGCGGGCGGCCCGCCGTGGGTCCACGGGGTCTGCTCCGGGTCCGGCAGCTTCGGGCCGCCGCGCGCGTCGTGCTCGAACAGCGTCCAGCACACCCGGTCGCCCTTCTCCGGGACCGAGCCCGGCTCCGGGTCCTTGGCGCGGCCCATCTTGTCGAGGACGCGCAGCACGAGCCGGCCGTCCTCCTCCCACCGGACGAACTGCGCGCTCTGCGGGCGCCCGTCGAGCGAGCGGTAGACCTTCGGCCCGCCGCCCCCGCCCCCGCCACCGTCCTCGGTGAGCTGCGGGCGGTCCTCCGTGGCCACCCACACCAGCGGGCGGGGGCTCGGCCGCTTCGACTCCGTCCACTCCATGACCACTTCGGTGACCTCACCGGCGAATGCCTCGCCCGAGAGCCGCCGGCCCGCCATCACCAGCAGGTCGTCCAGCGCCTCCTGGGCGTCGAGCCGCACCTGCTCGGTCTCCCGCGCCGCGAGCTTGCGCGCGGCCGTCACCGCGTCGTCGCGGCGCGGCTGCGGGCCCTCGCCCGCCCGGACCCGGTCCCGGTGGCCGGTGTACGACCAGCGGTCACCGGTCCAGCGGTCCTCGGCCCGCTCGCCCGCGGGCAGTTCGCGCAGCAGGGCGATCGAGTCCCAGACCGCCCGCCACGTGCCCTCCATCTGCTCCACGACCAGCCGCCGGACCGCCTGCTCGGCTGCCGCGCGCTGTCCGTCGCCGTTCCCGCTCACGTCGGAAGCGGCCCGTGCCGCGTCGAACCTCGCGATGGCCGGGGCCAGCAGCTTGTTGTCGAAGGCCGGATCGGTGGCGGGGCCGGCCGGCGGGACCAGCAGCAGGCCCCGCGGGTCCCGGCCCAGCTCCGCGCGCAGCGCCAGCTCGGCGCCGGACTCGCCCTCGGGCGGGTCGATCCACGCCAGCAGGGCGCGCAGGTGCTGGTCCTCCAGATTGCTCTGCCCGGTCGCCCAGTGCCGCGACAGCAGGTCGGTCGCCGACAGCAGCATCGAGGAGCCGGGAACCCGGGAGCGCTCGGCGAGGTGCGTGAACCAGCGCCCCAGCAGTGGGACCTGCGCGGGCGCCGGATACGGGTGCTCGGGATCCTCCTCCGCGGTCCGCCGGAACCGCATGGAACGCCCCAGCAGCCGGACGTACTCGATGCCCGCGCGGCTCGGCACGATCAGCTGCGGAGCGTCCAGGCAGAGCTCGGCCTCCACCTTGACCCGCTTGCCCGTCTCCGGATCGGTCTCGGTGCGCTCCACCGGCTCGACGGCGTCCGCGTACCCCTCGATGTACGGGACCACCTGCGCGGCCAGCTCCGCCAGGAACTCCCACCGCAGGTCGCGGTCGCGCGGCTGCGGTATGGCCAGGACCTGCGGCCGGTCCGGATCGGTGCCGACCATCGCGCCGAGCGGAGCCCCGGCCTCGCCCGCCGTGGTCAGCGGTACGAAGACCAGCGGGCGCTCGCTCAGATGCCGGTGCCGTACGGTCGCCAGCGGCTGGGCCCGCCCGGCGCGGACGGCCTCCAGCCGGGCCAGGGTGTGCATCAGCGACATGCGGCGGCCTCCGTGCGGACGCGGGCGGGGGCCTGCTCCAGCGCCTCGGCACGCAGCCGGGCGGCCCGGCGCAGCGCGGCGGCCGTGGGATCGTCCGGGGCCGCCGGATCGACGGCCTGCCCGCCGGGGGAACCGCACGCCGCCGCGAGGGCGGCCTCGACCGTGGTCAGCCCGCCCAGCTCACCCCGTACGGAGCGGCCGAGCGCGGTCACCTCGTCGGCCGTGCGCGCCCGGTCCCGGCAGTGGAAGGCCAGCTCGCAGGCGGCCAGGCACTCGGGGGCGTAGGCGGCGGACACGGCCGAGACGGCCTCGGTCAGCTCCTCGGCGGAGCACGCGGGATCGAAGGTGAGGCCTTCGGGCAGGGCCCCGGCCAGTTCCTCGACCCGGGTGAGCCGCTCTAGCTGGCGCCGGGTCACCGAACGCTCGCGCCGGACGTCGACGGGGGCCGCGGTGGGCAGGTTGGAGAAGTCCTTGGGGCAGACGAGCAGCACGGTGTGCCCGACCTCGGCGCCGGCCACCTTCGCGGCGGTCGTCTCCAGGGCCAGGACGTAGACGGCGGCTTGGCGGGCGGCAGCGCCCACCTTCGCGGCGTCGGCCGCCCCGTCGATCATCGGGAACGACTTGATCTCCACCACGGTCCAGCGCCCGTCGGGGTGCACGACGACCGCGTCCGGCTCCAGGTAGGCGGGGGAGCCGGCCACCTCCAGGGCGAGCATGGGGTGGTCGAGCAGGGTCCAGGCCCCGGCGGCGGTCGCCTCGCGCAGCGCGAGCGCGGTGCGGGCGGCGCGGCCCTGGGGGCCCGCGGCGGTGAGGTCGGGGGTGAGGGCGTCCGGTCCGGGCGGGCCGGCCGCGCCGCCGGATCCCGCGTCGTCGAACCCCGCGCCGAGGTGCTCGTACACCAGCCGCAGGAGCTCCGCTCCGCCGTCGCCCTTGACCTTGGCCTCGAAGGAGTTGCCGCGCACGATGGCGAACTGCGACTGCCCGAAGGCCGCGGGGGAGCCGAGGGCCGCCGCCAGGACGGTCTTGTCCACGCCGGCGCCGTCGAGCAGGGCGCGTCTGCCGCATCCGGGGTTGGCGGCGAGGGCCGCCAGCGCGCGGGCGTCGAGCGGGCGCGGCGCGACGTCGGGGCCGCGCAGATCAGCGAGCCGTTGCCGCAGTGTTCTCGGGGGATTCGGGGCGTCCGGGAGATTCGGCGGCGTCGTCGGCTGTGTGGTCCGCCACGCCGCCGGCCCCGCCGTCGGTCCGGGGGACGGCGGAGGGTTCTGCGGCGGCTGACCGCTGGACGGGTAGGAGCTCACCCGCGGAAGTGTCCCATCCGCCACTGACAATCGTGGACTTACGGCGGAAACCGGCTGTTCGGGTGGTGTTCGGGGACCCGGCGGACGCGGGGAGCCCCGTGACCGCGGCCGGCAGGGCGCGGGCCGCGAGGAAGCCCGCCCCCATCACGGCGGCCCCGGCGACGGCGTCGAGGAAGTAGTGGTTGGCCGTGCCCATGACCACGAGGGCGGTGAGGACGGGGTACGCGACCCCGAGCCCGCGGACCAGCGGCCCGCGCGCGCGGCACCACAGCATGATCCCGCACCACAGTGCCCAGCCCACGTGCAGGCTGGGCATGGCCGCGAACTGGTTGGTGAAGGAGCCGAGCCCGCGCGGCGCGCTGGCCTCCCCGCCCCACCAGCCGTAGGAGCTGTAGCGGGCCATCGTGTCGGTGAACCCGTACGAGGCGTCGAGCAGCCGGGGCGGGCAGGTGGGCACCAGGGCGAAGCCGACGAGACCGAGGAGGGTGGAGATCATCAGCCAGGTGCGGGCGAAACGATACTGCTGGGGGCGGCGCCGGTAGAGCCAGACCAGCACCGCGGGGGTGACGAGGTAGTGCAGGGAGGCGTAGACGAAGTCGGCGGGTACGCCGAGGACCGCCTGGCCGGTGAAGAGCCGGTTGAGCGGCCGCTCCAGGTCCAGCGCCAGGAGCTCCTCCAGGCGCAGGATCGCGAGCCCGTGGTCCACCGCCATCCCGACGTCGCCCCGGGCGAGGAGTCTGCCGCCCGAGTACGCCGCGTAGACGATCCCCAGGAGCAGCAGTTCGGCCCACCAGCGCGGAGGCTGCCGCCTATTAGTCATACGGCGTATGACGTGCGTGAAGAGGCCAGGGTTGCGTGGCGTTCATGTGATGGATGATGGAGCGGCGACGGAACCACCGCAAAGCAGTGCGAATGGTCGGCCCGTCGGTGCGTTGCCCGTATCTCACCCCCTCGACCGGGAGAACTCATATGGCCCCCCGCATCCTCTTGGCCCGTCACGGCCAGACGGCGTGGTCCCAGCTCGGCAAGCACACCGGACGCACGGACGTGCCCTTGCTGGAGGAGGGGAAGCGCGGCGCGAAGCTGCTCGGCGAGCGCCTCGCCCGCGACCCGTGGGCGAGCCTGCGCGGGCTGGAGGTGCGCACCAGCCCCTTGGTGCGGGCGAGCGAGAGCTGCGACCTGGCCGGCTTCGGCATCCAGGCGGAGCCCTGGGACGCGCTGATGGAGTGGGACTACGGCGACTACGAGGGCATGACCCCGGCCGAGATCCAGGCGATCCGGCCGGGCTGGCTGATCTGGCGCGACGGGGTCCCGGGCGGCGAGTCCGTCGCGGACGTCTCGGCCCGCGCCGACGAGGTCGTCACCTGGGCCCGCTCGGCCGAACGCGACGTCCTCGTCTTCGCGCACGGCCACATCCTGCGCACCCTGGCCGCGCGGTGGCTCGGCTTCGAGGCCTCCTTCGGCGCCCGCATCCGACTGGAGCCGACCTCCCTGTCGGTCCTGGGCTGGGCGTACGGGGCTCCCGCGCTGGAACGCTGGAACGACACGGGGCATCTGGAGTAATCCAGCCCGTCCCGGGGCCCTGGAGTAGTCCAGCCCCTGCCGGGGGCCCCTCCCAGCGGTAGCCGGGGGGTTCGAGGAGCGGGGTCCGGGGCGGAGCCCAAGGCTCGCGCACAGGGCGCCGCCCCTGTCCGCCCCCCTCCGAGGGTCAGGCCGACGCGTGCTTGGCGAGGAACGGGCCCACGCGCGGGGAGCGCTGGTGCGGGACCAGGGTGCGGGCCGTTGCCGCCAGCATCGACTGGATCCGGGTCGACTGGACCTCCTCCAGCAGCTCCATGACCCTCCCGCCCGCCCAGGCGGCCTCGTCGGGGGCGCCCGCGTGGGCCAGGTTGTCGGCCAGCTCCGCGGTGTAGAGGGCGACGTTGCGCGCGAAGTGCGGGTCCTGGAGGTCCGCCGCCCGGCGGGCGTGCCGGGCGGCCCGGGCGTGCTCGCCGAGCGAGGCCCAGCAGCGGGACTCCAGGGACTCCAGCTCGGCCTCGCCGAAGAAGGACATCCACTCGGGGTCGGCCCCCGCCTCGCCGCGCGAGAACTCCGTGTGCGCCCGGGTCAGCGCCTCCTCGCAGGCCTTGCGGTCGGACAGCCCGGCCCAGCCGCCGGCCTCCCGCAGGGCGAGCAGCGACAGCAGCCGCGGGGAACCGAGCGACCGGGCGGCGCGGCGGCCCGCCTGGGCGGCCCGTACCGATTCGCGGGGGCGCCCGCAGTCCCGGGCGAGGAAGGCCATGTTGCTGAAGGCGTGCGCCTCCAGGCCGGCGTCCCCGGAGACCCGGGCCGTGGCCAGCGCCTCCGCGTAGTGCGAGCGGGCGTCGTCGAACCGGCCCGAGTCGTGCGCGAGCCAGCCCACCGAGATGGCCAGCTCTCCCGCACCCGCGTGCAGCCGGTCCTCCGTCGACTGCCGGGTCGCCCCCGCGTCGAGCAACGCGTAGGCGGTGCGCAGGGGTTCGGCGGCCCGCCGGTACAAGGCGTCGGCGCCGTGCCGGTCGTCCAGCAGCCGGATCTGGCGTACGGCGTCCTCGACGGCGGCCGCCTCGGACTCGCCGGCGCGGGAGGGGAGCCGGCGGCTGTCGCCGAGCAGGGTGAGGCTGAGGGTCGCGGCCGCGACGGTCGCGGAGCCCCCCGCCATGAACGCGCGACGCAGCACGTCGCTCTCCTTGGAACGCGAAGGGGCGGGGAAGCCGGTGGGGTGGGGGCGCTTGGCGAAGGCGGAGAAGGGGGCGGCCTGTTCGCGCTGCGCCAGCCGTCCCCGTACCGTCTCGCGCGGGGAGAACCCCAGATCGGCCAGGGTGCGGCCGGGGAACATGTGGAGGAAGACCCGCTCGTAGGCGTAGTTGGGGCAGCGGATCTCACCGGACTCGACCCGGCCGATGTAACGGGCGTCGCAGGAAACCGTTTCTCCGATTTCCTTCGCCGCCCTGCGCACCAGCGCGGCGAACTCGGCCGGGGAGTGCTGACCGCGCAGCCGCCGGAAGGGGGTGTTGGGTGAGTGGGGGGACGTCGCCATGGACGCGGCCTCTCTGGGCAAGTGATTGCGCTGCCGGTGACTGTGTGGTGCCTGTGACGCGCTGCCCGGCGGGCATGAACGTACCGCCACCGACGGAGGGTTGACCCGGTGTTTGGCTACAAAACGGATATCTCACCCGCGATCCGCCATGAACTGCCATCCTTTGCAGCGTCTTGCCGCCGCACCTGTTGACGTTCCCGTGCGTTGAACCCGTGCGGAGTGGGAGGAAGCCCGCCGGCTTCCGGGACCGCTCCCGCGATGCTCGTACGCGGATCGAGGAGGGGTTCCCTTGGTGGAGGGCGGCATGGAGAGTACGGACACGAAGACCGCGCCCGAGGCCGGAGCGGACCTCCTCGCGGGCGCCCCGGACCTGGTCACGGTGCCCACCCGGCAGGGACTGGAAGCCGTCGACATCATCCAGCGGGCCGCCGGCCAGGCCAGCCGCTCGGGCGGCGTCGGCCCGGTCCTGCACGACGGCTCCGGCAGCACCCTCGGCTTCCTCGTTCCGCCCGGCACCGCCGACGGCTGGGACCTCCCGGGCAGTGCCTGTACGCACACCAACGGGCGCGGGATGCGCTTCGGCGACACCTCGCCCACCGCGGGCGACACCGGCTGGCTGCTGCCTCCGGAGGCCGTCGGGCCGGTCACCGACCCGGAGGTGCTGCGGGCGGCCCTCGGCGAGGCGGCCCGGCTGATCGAGGCCGCCGACAACTGCCGCTGAGCCCCGCCTGCCTCCGTCGATCCTGCTCCCCGGCCCTGACCAGCCATAATGAGGGTGTGGCGAGCAAGGGCAAGGGCAAGGGCAGCACCGGCAAGGACAGCGGTGACAAGCGGCGCGGGCGCGAGACCCCCGAGGCACCCGCCGGGCAGGTGGACGGCGGCCACGCCGCGCTGGAGCCCGACCGGGAGCGTTCGCGCGCCTGGACCCTGCTGATCGACGGCGCCCCGCAGTCGCACGTGGACCTGGACGACCCCGGACACCTGAACTTCTCCTACCAGCGCCGCATCGGCCACCTGATCGACCTCTTCGCCCCCGCCCGCCAGCCCCTGAACGTGCTCCACCTCGGCGGCGGCGCCTTCACCCTCGCGCGCTACACGGCCGCCTCCCGCCCCCGCTCGACGCAGCAGATCATCGAGATCGACGCCGGGCTCGTGGCCTTCGTACGGGAACACCTCCCGCTGGACCCGCAGGCGCGGGTCCGGGTCCGCGCGGTCGACGCCCGGGCCGGGCTGGCGAAGATCCCCGACGGCTGGGCCGACCTGGTGATCGCCGACGTGTTCAGCGGGGCCCGCACCCCGGCGCACCTGACGAGCGCCGAGTTCCTGGACGACGTACGCCGGGCCCTGGCGCCGGGCGGCTGGTACGTGGCGAACCTCGCGGACGGTCCGCCGCTCTCCCATCTGCGGGGCCAGATCGCCACCGCCGCCTCCCGGTTCACGGAACTGGCCATGGCGGCCGACCCCGTGGTGTGGCGGGGGAAACGCTTCGGCAACGGCGTGCTGGTGGCCGCCGACCGGGAGCTCCCGGTCGCGGAGTTCACCCGCCGGGTGGCGAGCGACCCGCACCCCGGCCGGGTCGAACACGGCCGCGCCCTCATCGACTTCGCGGGCGGCGCCGCCCCGGTCTCGGACGCCTCGGCGGTGGCCTCGCCGGAGCCCCCGCCGTCGGTCTTCCGCTGAGACGGGGTCAGGCGTCGCGCGCGCGGCAAGATCCGAAAGAGACGGCCTAGTCCCGCGAGGCCGCCGCGAGCTCGCGCAGGCGGCGCTTGTCCGGCTTGCCGCGGTCCGTCAGGGGGAGCGCCGGCAGCCAGAACACCGCCGCCGGCCGCTGCCCCGGGGCCAGCTCCGCCGCGACCAGCGCGCACGCCTCGGCCGCCGCCGCGTCCGTCGGGGCGTGACCGGGGGCCGCGACGAGGAAGGCGCAGACCGCCTCCCCGGTGAGCGGGTCCGTCCGCCCCACGACGGCCGCCCGGGCCACGGCCGGGTGGCGGGTCAGGGCCGTCTCGATCGGGCCGCAGTAGATGTTCGCCCCGTGCACCATCACCACGTCCTTGACCCGGTCGTCGAGGTACAGGTACCCGTCGGCGTCCACGTGCCCGACGTCCCCCGTGCGCAGCCAGCCGTCGCGCAGGACCTCGGCGGTCAGGGCGGGCTGGTTGCGGTAGCCGGCCATCACCATCGGGGAGCGCACCCAGATCTCCCCGCTCGCCCCGGGCGCGCGGCCCCGTACCTCGACCTCCACGCCGGGCGCCGGACGGCCCACGGAACCGAGCAGGTGGGGGCGGTCGGCGGCCGCCGCATCGTGGTCGGCCGGGGAGAGCCGGCTGAGCACCCCGGCCTCGTTCATCCCGTAGCCCTGGGTCCAGCGCACCCCCGGACCCCACCGGGTCAGCGCCCGCCGCAGCCGCTCCGGGTGGACGGGGGAGTCGCCGTAGGAGACGCGCACCAGGCCGGGCACGCCGTCGGCGGTCTCCGGGTCGTCGAGCAGCCGGTACAGCATCGACGGCGTCAGGTACGTGGACGCGGGCCCGAGCCGCCGGCAGGCCTCGGCGAACTCCCGCGTGCCGAAGGGGTGCAGGATCTCGGAGCGGCCGCCGACCCGCAGCTGCTCCAGGCAGCGGCCGCCGGAGCGCTGGGAGAGGGAGTCGGTCGACACGAACGTGAGGGGCGCGGCGTCGGGGGCTTCGGTGCGGGTGGCCGTGCGGGCCGCCATGGCGGCGAAGGTCGAGGCCACCCCCTTCGGCCGGCCCGTCGTCCCGCCCGTGTAGGTCACCCGGGCCACGTCCTCGCCGCGCGCCGCCACCGCGACGGGCAGGGCCTCCCGGGCGGAGGCCGACTCCAGCAGGGCGGCCAGGCCGATGCGGGCCCCCGGGCCCGGCGGCACCGGGAGGTCGTGGACCACCAGGGCGGGCTCGCAGTCCCGTAGCAGGTGGTCGAGTCCGTGGGTCGTGGGGCCGACGCACACGTGGGTCAGCCGGGCGCCCAGCACGTGCGCGGCCAGCCGTACGAGGAGGGTCTCGGGCGGGTTCCCCGCCGATACGCAGGCCAGCCCGGAGCCGCGCCGGATCCCCAGGTCGGCCAGGGCGCCCGCCAGCCGGTACGTCCAGGCCAGCACCTCGGAGTGGGTCAGGACCCAGGATCCGGACCCGAAGGCGGGGCGGTCCGCGTACCGCTCGCAGGCGTCGATCAGGTCGGTGACGTACCGCGCGCCGGTGCTCATGGCGCCACGGTATCCGGCGGGCCCGGTGCGGGAGACGGGTGATGGGGGTCGCAGGTCCTACGGGTCGACGATCTCGACCAGCGGCGGGTGGTCGTGCCAGGTGCAGAACACCGACACCTCGCGGCCGTCACGGGTGAAGGTGACGCGGATCCAGGACGGCTGCTTCCAGACCTGCATCCGCCAGCCGGCCAGCGGAGTCGCCGAGACCAGCTCGGCGGAGGTGGAGCCGAGACCGAAGACGACCCGGCCGCCCGAGACGCTGTACGCCTTCACGTTCTCCGCCGCGGGCCCCTGACGCTGTGAACGGGGAGTCGGCGTCGCGGAGGGCTTGGCGGAAGGGGAGGAAGAGGGGGACGGGGAGGCCGGTGCCGGGGACGCGGACGGCGACGGGGAGGGCGACGGCGAAGGCGTCGGCTCCGGCGGCTGCGCCCCGTGCGTGGAGGAGGACAGGGGCTGCGCGGCCAGCGGCACCGCGAGCGGCGGATCGTAGGCGGTCCCGGACATGACCGAGTGCACGCCCCACCAGGACAGCGTCACCGCCGCCCCGGTCGCCAGGGTCCACGCCCCCGCATGGGCGACTGCTCTACCGACAGATCCTCGTCGCATCGGGGGACATACTGCACCACCCGTCCCAGACCTGGCCCGGCACCCCTCGGCATCCCCCGAATGGGCTACGGTGCGGGCCATGGCTAGTGTGCTCGTGGTCGAGGACGACCAGTTCGTACGTTCCGCCCTCATCCGGCACCTGACCGAGGCCTCGCACACCGTGCGCAGCGTCGGCACCGCTCTGGAGGCGCTGCGCGAGGTCGCCCACAACCGCTTCGACGTGGTGATCCTCGACCTCGGACTCCCCGACCTGGACGGGGCCGAGGCGCTCAAGATGCTGCGCGGGATCACCGACGTGCCCGTCATCATCGCGACCGCCCGGGACGACGAGGCGGAGATCGTCCGGCTGCTCAACGACGGCGCCGACGACTACCTGACCAAACCCTTCTCCGTGGAGCACCTCTCCGCCCGGATGGCCGCCGTCCTGCGCCGCACCCAGGCGGCCGACGCCGAACCGCCCTCGCGCGTCCTGCGCGTCGGCGGTCTCGCCATCGACCCGCTGCGCCGGCAGGCCGAGCTGGACGGCGCGGTACTGGACCTCACGCGGCGGGAGTTCGACCTGCTGGCCTTCCTGGCCGGGCGGCCGGGCGTGGTCGTGGCCCGGCGCGAGCTGCTCGCCGAGGTCTGGCAGCAGTCGTACGGAGACGACCAGACCATCGACGTCCACCTGTCGTGGCTGCGCCGCAAGCTCGGCGAGACCGCCGCCCGTCCGCGCTACCTGCACACCTTGAGGGGCGTCGGGGTGAAGCTGGAGCCGCCGGCGTGAGGGGCCCGCTGTGAGGTGGGCCCTCGTCAAGGTGTGCCTCGCGGTCACCGTGATGGTGGTCGTGGCCTTCGCCGTACCGCTCGGGCTGGTCGTCCAGGAGATGGCCAGCGACCGGGCGTTCTCCAACGCCGAACGGCAGGCCGCCACCATCGGGCCGACGCTGTCCATCACCACCGACCCGGTGCAGTTGCGCAAGGCCGTGGAGTCCACGCAGATGGGCGCCGACCGGCGGATGGGCGTGCACGTCCCGGCCGTCGGGGACACCCCGCGCGTGGACATCGGCGACGGCTGGGCCGGCGAGCGCGCCGTCTCCGAGACCCGGCGGATCGGGCGGGCCGCGACCGTCCCGGTGAGGGGCGGCGGTTTCGCGCTGCTCCAGCCCGTGGCGCTCGGCTCCGGGGACATCGCCGTGGTGGAGATCCTGGTGCCGGAGAGCGAGGTCAGCAATGGCGTCGCCACCGCCTGGGTGGTCCTCGCGGGCGTCGGCCTCGCCCTGGTCGTGGGCTCGGTGGCGGTCGCCGACCGGCTCGGCGCCCGCCTGGTGCGGCCCGCCGAGCGGCTCGCGGACGCCGCGCACCGGCTGGGCGAGGGGCGGCTGGGGGCCCGGGTGCCGGAGGACGGGCCGAAGGAACTCCGCTCGGCGGCCGTCGCGTTCAACTCGATGGCGGACCAAGTGGTGGAACTCCTGGCCAACGAGCGGGAGCTGGCCGCCGACCTCTCGCACCGGCTGCGGACCCCGCTGACGGTGCTCCGCCTCAACGCGGCCTCCCTCGGCGACGGCCCGGCGGCGGAGCACACCCGGGCGGCCGTGGAGCAGCTGGAGCGGGAGGTCGACACGATCATCCGTACCGCCCGCGAGCAGCGTCCGGCCGCCGCGCAGGGGCCGGGCGCCGGCTGCGACGCCTCCGAGGTGATCCGTGACCGGATGGGGTTCTGGTCGGCGCTGGCGGAGGACGAGGGCCGCGAGGTGCGGCTCGCGGGAGTGGACCGTACGGTACGGATCCCCGTGGCCCGGCCGGAACTCGCCGCGGCGCTGGACGCCATGCTGGGCAACGTGTTCCGGCACACCCCCGAGGGCACCCCGTTCGCGGTGGACGTCCACGACGCGGGGGACGCGGTCATCGTGCTCGTCTCGGACGCGGGGGGCGGCATCGCCGATCCGGACGCGGCCCTGCGACGCGGCAACGACGGCGGCCGCGACGGGTCGACGGGCCTGGGACTGGACATCGTGAGGCGGGTCGCGGAGTCGACGGGCGGGGACGTGCGGCTGGGGCGCTCGGTGCTCGGCGGCACCGAGGTGCGGGTGTGGATCGCCCTGGACGGGCGGACGCGGGGCGAGTCCGCCCGTGGCGGACGCAGCCGGCGCCGGCGGCGGCGCAACTGACGTAACCCCACGGGTGGCGGGGGCGCGCCGCGCGTTCGGCATGTCCCCCTGTCGGTACGGTCCGCGCCATGGACACCCTCATCTTCGGCGGCCTCCTCGCCACCTCGATCGCGATGTACCGGGACTCCCCGAGGTTCGTCGTGCTCGGCGCCTGGTGGGTCATGCTCCTCGCCGTGATCCTGCTGATGGCGCACCACATCACCAGCGGCCTCGCCCTCACCTTGAGCTACTGACCGTGGCCGCGATGTCCAGCCTCCTCCCGGAGGCTTCCCTGGAGGGCGGCCTGCTGGGCCGGGTCCAGTTCTGGTTCGCGTGCGCCTTCGCCGTCGGCTGGACGGGGGTGGTGTGCGGCGGGCTCTTCTACCAGTTCGGGAGGGGGGAGTACCCCTGCCCGCTCTGCATCGTGCAGCGGATGTTCATGCTGCTGGCGGCCATGGGGGCGGCCCACATCGTCCGGACGGCGCTGTCGCGCGGGGCCGTCAACGGCCGTGACTACATGATGGGCTGGGGCCTGTCCCTGGTCGCCGTGACCGCCGGCTCGTTCGCCTCGTGGCGGCAGACGACGCTGCACATCCTGCCCGGTGACAAGGGGTACGGGAGCGAGGTGTTCGGCCTGCACCTCTACGTCTGGGCGCTGATCCTCTTCCAGGCCTCGGTCGTCGCCGTGGGCATCGTCCTGGCCTTCGCCCACGCCACCGCGGACCGGGTCGTCCCGGCGCAGGAGCCGGGACCGTACCGGTCGGCGGGGATGCTCGCGCTGTGGTTCCTGGGCCTGGTGATCGCCGTGAACCTCGTGGCCGTCTTCCTGGAGGAGGGCTTCCACTGGTTCTTGCCGGACGACCCGACGCGCTACCAGTTCTTCTACGACGTGGGGATCCTGGACTAGCTGAGGTTGGCGCGGAGTCGACGCCTCCCGCGCGGGAATCCGTACGACCTGCTTGAGTGGGTCCGCTTCGTTCCCCATTTCCTTCCGTACGCGATGGGAAGCCGTCATGCGCTACGCAGTCCTCGGCACCGGGATCGTCGGCCGCACGGTCGCCACCCGGTTGCTCTCCCTCGGCCACGAGGTCGTCATCGGCACCCGGGACCCCGGGGCCACCCTCGACCGCACCGAGTACGCCACGTGGCAGCGGGCCAACCCGGCGGCGGGCCTCGCCCCCTTCGCGGAGGCGGCGCGGCTCGGAGAGGTGCTCGTCAACGCCACGGGCGGGCAGGTCAGCGTGGCCGCCCTGACGGCGGCCGACGCCGCGCACCTGGACGGCAAGATCCTGATCGACATCGCGAACCCGCTGGACTTCTCGCACGGGTTCCCGCCCGGCCTCGACCCGGTGGACAGCGACAGCCTGGGCGAGCTGATCCAGCGGACCTTCCCGGGGCTGCGCGTGGTCAAGACGCTGAACACGATGAACTGCCAGGTCATGGTCAACCCGGGCCGGGTCCCCGGCGCGCACACGGTGTTCCTCTCGGGTGAGGACGCCGGGGCGAAGAAGGCGGTACGGGAACTCCTGTACTCCTTCGACTGGAGCGAGCACAGCGTCATCGACCTGGGCGGCATCGAGAGCGCGCGCGGCACGGAGATGCTGCTGCCGGTCTGGCTCCGGCTGATGGGGACCCTGGGGCACACGGACTTCAACTTCCACATCCAGGGCGCGAACCGGACGGAGTAGCTCCGGCCGGCCGGAGCTACTCCCGCGTCAACGCCGGGCTGGAGGTAGCCCCGGTGACGAACGCCGGGGACCTGGCGAAGGGGCCGGCGGCGATGAAGGGCTCGGGCTGAGCCCCGGCACCGGAGCCGGTCGCGCGACCGCCCCCAGGATCCGGTCGGCGGCCGCCCACGCCAGTACCGCGGAGGCGGCCGCGGCCGCGCACGAGACGGCGAAGGCGGCCCGGTACCCGTAGGCCGCGGCGAGCGGGCCGGAGGCGGCCGCGGCCAGTGCCTGGCCGATGATCAGCCCGCTGCCGGCCAGGGTCATGGCCTCGCCCATCCGCCGCGCGGGGCCGGCCCGTTCCACGAGGCCGAACAGCGCGATCAGGTGCGGGGCGACGGCCAGTCCGATACCGGCGACGGCGAAGGCCGCGCCCCACAGGCCGGAGACGGCGAGCAGCGGAAGCGTCAGCAGCGCCTGGGCGGCGATGGTCCGGCGCAGCCGGACGGTCAGGCTCGCGGACCCGGGCCGGGCCACGGTCACGAAGCCGGCCACCGAGCTGGTCACGGCCATGGCCGCCCACACGAGCCCGGCGGCGCCGGGGGATCCGACGGCCACGGCAAGGGCGTTGACCCCGGTATTGGCCCCGCTCCACGCGGCGCCCTGCAGGACGGCCACGAGGAACAGCAGCGCGAGCCCCGGAGACCACAGCCGTACGTCGCCCCGCGCGGCGGCGCCGACTTGTCCCGTCGGGCCGGGCGCCGTGGGATGCAGGGCGAAGAGCGTCCCGAACACCAGGCCCAGGGCGGCCGCGAGGACCAGCGCCGAGGCGGGGTGGACGGTCACCGCGAGGATCCCGGCCAGCGCGGGCCCCACCATGAAGCCGACCTCGTCGAGCGTGGTGTCGAAGGAGAGCGCGGCCCCGACCAGGGCCTTGTCCTCTCCGGCCAGCCGCGCCCACCGGGCCCGGGCCAGCGGCCCGACCTGCGCCGCCGTGAGGCCGGCGGCGACGGCGAGCGCGATGCGGGCGGCGAGCGGCAGTCCGCCCAGGACGGCGGCGACGAGGGCGAGGAGCACGGCGGCGTTCGCGACGCAGGCGACCAGCAGGACGGGCCGGTGGCCGCGCCGGTCGGCGAGCCGGCCGATCACCGGGCCGCCGAGGGCCTGGCCGAGCCAGAGGGCGGCGGCGATGGTCCCGGCGTCGCCGATGCCGTCGCGTTCGTTGATGAGCAGCAGCGTCCCGATGGGGCACAGCGCGGCGGGCAGGCGGGCGAGGAACCCGTGGACGGGCAGGGCAGGGCCGCCGAGGGCGAAGACCCCGCGGAAGCCGGCGGGTGCGGGCGTGGGTGAGGGCGTGGGCATGGACGTGGGCACGGACAACCTCCAGCCGCACGCCGACCCTCCCGTTTCTCCGGCGCGCGCCGTTGCCCGTTGGGCTGGACGCTAACGCCGGGGCGGGGTGGTTGGGAAGGGTCCCTACGGGGCGGAGTCGCCCGAGGTCAGCCGCTTGGCCTGGGCGCGGCCGACCTCGGCGGCGCGGTGCAGGTAGTCGGCGATGACCGCCAGTTCGGAGTCGGAGTAGCTCGCCAGGACGGCGCCGAAGGCGCGGCCGGGGGTTTCCCAGGCGGCGCCGATCCGTTCGCGGGCGGCGGGGGAGAGGGAGACGAGGGAGCGGCGGCGGTCGTTCGGGTCGGCGTGCCGCTCGACGACGCCGGCCTTGACCATGCGGTCCACGAGGCGGGTGGCGGAGCCGGAGGTCAGGCCGGTGAGGCGGGCGATGTCACCGGTGCTGACCGGCTCGGTCTCCATGTCGAGGAGGGCGACGCACTGCATGTCGGTCGGGTGCAGGCCCACGTGGTCGGCCATGGCCTGGTTGAAGAGCGAGTAGTCGGCGTAGTGCCGCTGGCTCTCGGTGACGATGCGCGCGAGCAGCTCGGCGCGGCTCCACTCATCACTCGAACGAGCGTAATCGGTTGACATCGGCTTCTCCATGCTCCAAATTTGTCTGTGTGGCGCAGAGAATGCGTCACACAGAATCTGCGTCACGTATTCATTCTAGAGCAGGAAGAGCAGGAATCCGCCATGTCGCACACGCCCAACACGCCCCGCACGCCGAACGCCCTGAACATGCCGAACGCCCTGAACACGCCGAACGCCGTGAGCGCGCCCGAGGTCCTCGTCACCGGTGGCCGCGGCTCCATCGCCCGCGGGCTCTCGTCCCTCCTCACCGCCCACGGCGTCCCGCACCGCCTCGCATCACGCGAGCCGGACTCACCCGGCACCGTCCGCTGCGACCTCACCGATCCCGCGACCTTCCCCGAAGCCCTCGCCGGCGTCCGCTCCGTCTTCCTCTACGCCGAGGCCGCCGCCGTCGACGCCTTCGTGAAGGAGGCCGTGAGCGCCGGCGTCGAACACGTCGTCCTCCTCTCCTCCTCCTCGGTCCTCGCCCCCGACGCCGCCGACAGCCCGCTCGCCGCCTCCCACCTCGCGGTGGAACGGGCCCTCCTCGCCTCCCCGCTGCGCACCACCCTGCTGCGCCCCGGATCCTTCGCGAGCAATGCCCTCGGCTGGGCCTGGTCGCTGAAATCGGGCCGCCCGGTCCACCTGCCCTACCCGGGTGCGTACAGCGACCCCGTCCACGAGACCGACCTCGCCGAAGCCGCCTTCGCGGTCCTCACCGACCCCTCGCTCGCCGGTCGCGCGTACACCCTGACCGGGCCGCGGACACTGACCTTCGCCGCCCAGCTGGCCCTACTGGGCGAGGCCGTGGGCCGCCCCATACCCTTCGAGCCCGTCTCGCGCGAGCAGTGGAAGTCCGAGGCCGACGGCTTCATCCCGGGCCCGTACGCGGAGGCCCTGCTCGACTACTGGGCCTCCACCGACGGCCTCCCGGTCGGCCTCACCGACGATCTCGAACGGCTCGTCGGCCACGCGCCGCGCACCTTCGAGACCTGGTCGGCGGAGCACGCGGACGCCTTCCGGGCGTAGACGATCAAGGGTGGCCCCCGACCGCGTCCCCCGGCGACGGCGCGTGTTAGCGTCCGCCGATTGATCGATTTCCCAGGGGGGAACATGAGAAGGATTTTGGGCACCGGTGTCACGGTTGCCCTGCTCGTCACCGGCGGTATCGCCGGCGCGGGCACGGCCATGGCGGCCGGGGACCCGACGTTTTACTTCAGTCCGGTCGAGGACAAGGTCCTCATGCCGGGTGAGGGGTGGGCGGAGCTGGCCCCGTCGAGCACCGGCGGGAACGGCGACGGAAAGGCGGACGGCACCTACGTCTACGTAGTGAGTAAGAAGCCGCTCACGGACGCAGGGTGGTCCGGCGGCGGAGCGCCGACCGGGCTGAAGGTGGGCTTGACGGAGAGCTGTGCACCGAAGGCCGGCATCGCCGGCGTGTACCTGTGCAACCTGGACGGGTGGAACAACCCGTATCCGCAGATAACGGCTCCGAGCTCGACGGCGCACGGCGTGACGGCCTACTACGGCCTCGTCTACGTGCCGCGGGGGGCCAGCGTCGACGCGGGCGTCAAGGAGGCGCAGACGGCCGGATCCAAGGCGATCGGTCCGCGCCGAGCGCATGCCACGGTCACGGTGAAGAGCAAGGCGCACGTCGCGCAGAACACCGTCACGCAGTCGACGCCGACACTGCCGGCCGGCGGCTCGGTGATGCAGACGCTGAAGCTGCACGCGGTCGACAAGGGCAAGCTGCAGGTGAGCCTCTCCCAGGCGGCGGGCTTCCGCCGGTGGGATCAGGACGAGCTGAAGGTCACGGTCACCGGTGTCCAAGCGGGTGGCGCGGCCGGTGCCGAGTGCGATCACTCCTTCGGCGAGATCGGCTGGGGCAACGAGATCCGCTGCGACATCGCGAAGCCCGGTGACTACACGGTCACCTACACGCTGACGGCCGATGCGACCACGCCCGCGTGGAAGCTGAGCGCCGCTTCGACGTACGAGGTGTACACCGGCGGCTGGGGCTACATCCCGGCGGCGGCCTCGGACTTCGCGATCTCCAGCTCGATACCGGTGACCCAGCGGTACCGGCTCGTGGGCCGCGACGCCGCGGGCGATCTGTGGGACTACAAGAGCACGGGCAAGGTCGCCGAGCCGTTCACGCCGGTCGACCCGGTCGGAGGCACCTTCGACTGGAACCAGTACACCGCGCTGACCCGGCTGGCGCCGGTGACGGTCCAGAGCACCGGACGGGGTGCGGTCGGCCGGGACAAGGCCGGAGTCCTGTGGCTCCTTCCGACCTCGGGTGACGGCAGCATCTACAAGAAGCGGATACGGGTCGGCGCCGGCTGGAACGTCTACAACACGCTGGCAGGCGTCTCCGACGTGACCGGCGACAAGAAGGCCGACCTCCTGGCGCGGGACACCGAGGGCGTCCTGTGGCTGTACCAGGGCACGGGCCTGAACGCGAGGCCGTTCGAGACCCGGGTGCAGGTCGGCCGCGGCTGGAACATCTACGACCAGCTGGTCGGCGGTGTCGATCTGACCGGTGACGGCAAGGCCGACCTGGTGGCCCGGGACAAGGCCGGGAAGCTCTGGCTGTACCAGGGCACGGGGGCGGCCGCGAAGCCGTTCGCGGCCAGGCAGGAGGTAGGCACCAACTGGCAGACCTTCAACGCGATCGTCGCGCCGGGTGACCTGACGTCCGACGGCAAGGCCGACCTGGTGGCCCGGGACAAGGCCGGCAGCCTGTGGCTGTACCGGGGCACGGGTGTCGCGGCGAAGCCGTACGCGGCCGGGGTGAAGATCGCCACCGGCCTCGGCAAGTACAACCTGCTGTTCTGAGAAACGCGGAAGGCCCCGGTCCGCTTTCGCGGACCGGGGCCTTCTCGTCAGGGTGAGTGACGGGACTTGAACCCGCGGCCACCTGGACCACAACCAGGTGCTCTACCAACTGAGCTACACCCACCATGTCCGGTCGGAAAACCGACCGGCCGAAGAAAAGGGTACAGGGTCCGGGAGGGTGCTCGCTCCCCCCTTTCCCCGCACCCCACTCCGGTGGGTACTAGGCGCCGGGGACGACGTGCTTGGCGGCGATGGTGCGCGCCGTGTCCGAGTCCGGACCGGGCTGCGGCACGAAGACGGCCTCCCGGTAGTAGCGCAGCTCGGCGATGGACTCCTTGATGTCCGCGAGCGCCCGGTGGTTGCCGTTCTTCGGCGGGCTGTTGAAGTAGGCGCGCGGGTACCAGCGGCGTGCCAGCTCCTTGATCGAGGACACGTCCACGATCCGGTAGTGCAGGTACCCCTCCAGCGCGGCCATGTCGCGCAGCAGGAAGCCGCGGTCGGTGCCGACCGTGTTTCCGCAGAGCGGGGCCTTGCGGGGTTCCTTCACGTGTTCCCGTACGTAGGCCAGGACCTGTGCCTCCGCGTCCGCGAGGGTGGTCCCGCCGGCCAGCTCGTCGAGCAGGCCGGACGACGTGTGCATCTCGCGCACCACGTCGGGCATGGTTTCCAGGGCCGCGTCCGGCGGGCGGATCACAATGTCCACGCCTTCGCCGAGCACGTTGAGCTCCGAGTCGGTGACCAGTGCGGCCACCTCGATAAGTGCGTCGTCCGTCAACGAGAGCCCGGTCATCTCGCAGTCGATCCACACCATGCGATCGTTCATGCGCCCCACCTTATGCGGAAGGTCCCCCGCATCGGTGACCACCGAGGTGACCACTGGTGCGGGGGACCTTTCCTTGGACCTCGTTACGCGTGCTCGCGCAGCACCCGGCCCGGGGCGTACAGCTCCGTGACCGTGGGTCCGGCCGCGGCCAGTGCCGCCGCGGCCCGCTGCGGCTGCGGAGTGCGCTGGTGCGGCACCGGCGACTCCGACAGCTGTGCCACCTGGACCACGTCCGCCTGCGGGCGGCGAGCCCGGTAGGCGGAGCGGTAGGCCGCCGGGGAGGACCCCAGCTGGCGGCGGAAGTGACCGCGCAGGGCGACCGGCGAGCGGAACCCGCAGCGTCCGGCGACCTCGTCGACCGAGTAGTCGGAGGTCTCCAGCAGCCGCTGCGCCTGAAGCACCCGCTGGGTGATCAGCCACTGGAGCGGCGCACTGCCGGTGAGCGAGCGGAACCGCCGGTCGAAGGTGCGCCTGCTCATGTAGGCGCGCGCCGCCAGCGTCTCCACGTCGAACTGCTCGTGGAGGTGTTCCAGTGCCCAGGCGACGACCTCGGCCAGCGGGTCGGCGCCGATCTCCTCCGGCAGCGACCGGTCGAGGTAGCGTTCCTGGCCACCCGTGCGGCGCGGCGGCACGACGAGCCTGCGGGCCAGTGCGCCCGCCGCCTCGCTGCCGTGGTCCGTGCGCACGATGTGCAGGCACAGGTCGATTCCGGCCGCGGTGCCCGCGGACGTCAGCACGTCGCCGTCGTCGACGAACAGCTCGCGCGGATCGACGTGGACGGACGGGTAGCGCTTGGCCAGCGTCGGCGCGTACATCCAGTGCGTCGTCGCGGGCCGGCCGTCCAGCAGGCCGGCGGCGGCGAGCACGAACGCACCCGTGCACAGGCCGACGATCCGGGCCCCCTCCTCGTGCGCCAGGCGCAGCGCGTCGAGCGCCTCCGGCGGTGGAGGTGAGGTGATGGAACGCCACGCGGGAACGACGACCGTGCCTGCCCGGGCGATCGCCTCCAACCCGTATGGCGCGGTCAGTTCGAGTCCGCCGGTGGTCCGCAGCGGACCGTCCTCACCGGCGCACACGAGCAGTCGGTAGCGTGGAACTCCCGCGTCCTGCCGGTCAATGCCGAACACGGAAAGTGGAATGGAGCTCTCGAAGATCGGCCCGCCGCTGAAGAGCAGCACCGCGACGATCTCCCTGCGGCGACGCCCCGCGAGCTTCCTGCCGTCTACGACGACGGCGGTGGAATCCTGGCTCATGGCGCTAAGCCCCCCTTGGGTGTCGCGACTCCTTGGTCTGGTCGCACCTGCACGTATCCCCTCGGCCTTGCACGTGGCTCCCCCGCCGTAAATACATGATCGAATCTACTGCGTCCCGTGGTGTCGGCGTGACAAGTTCAGCACGCAGCGCTATGTCGACTTGGCAACTTGGCGAAAAGCATTCGATCAGGAAGCCTTCCACTCCGCTACCCGGGTGGAAAGCGCAGTGTCCGGCCATGGCCAGTACTCGTAGGGTCAAAGACCCCTTGTAGCGCCGTAGTCGCTGATGGTGAGGGGGTCGGGGGGACATTCCGGCAAGGGGGGTGACCTGCCGGGAAGTTGGCTGAAAACATGCGGGTGTGGATGTGCGAATCGGTCAGTCGTGAGGGGACATCCCGCCGGAAACCTGACATCCGCGCTGGGTTCCGGCCCCGGAGCGCGAGTGCCGGCCCCGGTGCGCGGGCGTCAATCGGTCCTCCGTGAGGACCCGGGCGGCATTCCGCTCCGCCTGTTCCGAGTGGCGCAGCAGGACCCGGCAGGCCGCCGTGACGGCCGCGAGGCCCAGGGTGGCGACGGCGGCCCCGCCGAAGGAGGTCCCGTAGACGACCAGGACCACGGGGACGAGCAGGCAGCTGAAAGCCGCCCAGCGCACCACGTCACCCGCCGGGTCCTCCTGGGGCCGCCGGGAGGGCTGCACGGACGAGTGAAGGGGAGGGGGCGGCGTGTGGACGGACTGCTTCGGCTGAGCGGGCGACTGAGCGGGCTGGACGGGGTGAACCGGACGACCGGGCACGGCGTGCTCCCTGCGGGCTCTTCCTGGACGGTCGGACTCGTACCCAACGGCGTGCGGCGCGGCTCGGTCACTGCGCGCACGGGTGGCGCACACCCGATGGGGTGCTCCCGGTCACTGGCTGTAGGGGACAGCGGACATTGCCAAGGCGGCGTGGCTGCGGCATGCTCCCTGGGACGCTCTCCAAGGGCGGCATGACCTGTGCAGCACAGGAGTGTCGCCGTACCCTGGTGGGTATGGGCTTGGGAAGATGCTTCCCGGACAGAGCTCGGTCACACTGAGTTGTCGTTTTCTGGAATCGTCCCGCTTGAATCGTCGCTTCCGCCTACTGGCGCCCCGTCCCCTTGTCCCTTCCCCTGAGGACCTCTTCGCCGAGACACCCATGGCCGGTCACGAATTCTCCGAACCCGCGGACCGCAAGCGCAAACACCTCGCCGACCCAGAGTCGGCCGACCTGCGCGCGGTGGAACAACCACGTCATCCCTGCGACCCGGCCTTCCGGCACGGGGTCGTGGTGGGCTTCGACGGATCCACGTCCAGTGAGCGCGCCCTCGCGTACGCGATCGGCATGGCCCGTCGCTCCGGCTCCGGTCTGATCATCGTCCATGTGGCGAACCGGCTGCCCACCACCGTGTGGGCCGGCTGTGAGCCGCCGGTCTTCGTGGACGTGCCGGACCACCGCACCGAGGTGCTGGGGCTGGAGCTGGCCTGCGCGGACTACCTGTCCGAGGTTCCGTGGATCCTCGTCGAGCGCGGCGGGGACATCTGCCACGAGCTGGAGGAGGTCGGCCGGGAGTACTCGGCGGACGCCATCGTGGTCGGTTCCACGCACGGGATCGTCGGCCGGATCTTCGGGTCGGTGGCGGGCCGGCTGGCGAAGCGGGCGCAGCGACCGGTCGTTGTCATCCCGTAACCGACTGTATGTCGATTGTGCGGTTGTGCACCCCCATGTAAGGGGTACATAAAGGCTGCTGGGACGCAGCAAACAACTGCAGATCGAAGGGAGCCCGCCGTGGACAATGGTGTCTCTGCGGGAAGCACGGCCTCGACTTCGACCCTCGGGCACATCGCCCTGGGTCTCACCCTTCTCGCGTTCGGGATCGGCAACACCGGCATCATCGACGGTGTGACCGCGGCGAACTCCGTGTCGCTCGCGATGTACCTCGGCGGACTCGCCCTGTTCGTCCTCGGAGTCCTCGAGTACCGCGGCGGCGACGGCTTCAACGGCACGGCCTTCGCGGGCATCGGCACCTTCTGGTTCATCTGGGCCGGAGGGGCCGACGGAAAGGTTTCGGCAGACGCGGCCGGACTGTTCCTCGTGCTGTTCGCCATGCTGGGACTGACCCTCACCGCCGCCGCCTCGGGCGGGCTGTTCGGTCAGGGCGTGTACGGCCTGTTCACCCTCTCCCTGCTGCTCCTGGCGATAGGCACCTTCGCCGAGAGCGACGGGCTGGCCAAGGCGGCCGGCTGGGTGGCGGCGCTCTGCGGACTGCTGGCCTGGTACGGGGCCACCGCGGCGCTGGCGAGCTGGCCGATGGCCCTCGGCAAGGGCCGGCGCGGAGCGGTCGCCGCGAGCTGACGGACACCGCACGCAAAAGGCCCCCGGGGGATCCCCGGGGGCCTTTTCGCGCGTGCGACCTACTCGACGGTGACGGACTTCGCCAGGTTGCGCGGCTTGTCGATGTCCCGGCCCATGGCCAGGGCGGTGTGGTACGCCAGCAGCTGCAGCGGGATGCCCATCAGGATCGGGTCCAGCTCGTCCTCGTTCTTGGGCACGAGGATCGTGTGGTCGGCCTTCTCCTGCGTGGTGTGGGCGACCGCCAGGATCCGGCCGCTGCGGGCCTTGATCTCCTCGAGGGCCGCGCGGTTCTTCTCCAGCAGGTCGTCGTCCGGGACGATCGCGACCGTCGGCAGCGAGGGCTCGATGAGGGCCAGCGGGCCGTGCTTGAGCTCGGAGGCCGGGTAGGCCTCGGCGTGGATGTAGGAGATCTCCTTGAGCTTCAGGGAGGCCTCCAGGGCCACCGGGTAGCCCCGGACGCGGCCGATGAACATCATCGACTTGGCCTCGGCGTACTCGGCGGCCAGCTTCTTGATGTCTTCCTCGCCGTCCAGGATCTCCTGGATCTGCGCGGGCAGCTTGCGCAGGCCGTCGATGATCCGCTTGCCGTCGGTGACGGACAGGTCGCGGATGCGGCCGAGGTGCACGGCGAGCAGCGCGAAGGCCACGACCGTGTTGGTGAAGCACTTGGTGGAGACGACGCAGACCTCGGGGCCGGCGTGCACGTACACGCCGCCGTCGGCGGCGCGGGCGATCGCGGAGCCGACCACGTTGACCACGCCGAGGACGCGGGCGCCCTTGCGCTTGAGCTCCTGCACGGCCGCGAGCACGTCGTACGTCTCACCGGACTGGGAGACCGCGATGTAGAGGGTGTCGGGGTCCACGACCGGGTTGCGGTAGCGGAACTCCGAGGCCGGCTCGGCGTCGGCGGGGATGCGGGCCAGGCTCTCGATGAGGCCCGCGCCGATCAGACCGGCGTGGTACGAGGTGCCGCAGCCCAGGATCTTGACCCGGCGGATGCCGCGCGCCTCGCGCGGGTCCAGGTTCAGGCCGCCCAGGTGGACGGTGTTGAAGCGGTCGTCGATCCGGCCGCGCAGGACGCGGTCGACCGCGTCGGCCTGCTCGGAGATCTCCTTGTGCATGTACGTGTCGTGGCCGCCCATGTCGTAGGAGGCGGCCTCCCACTCCACGGTCTCGGGCGTGGCGGTGGTCGTCGTGCCGGAGGTGGTGTAGGTCCGGAAGTCGTCGGCCTTCAGGGTCGCCATCTCGCCGTCGTCGAGGGTGACGATCTGGCGGGTGTGGGCGACGAGCGCGGCGATGTCCGAGGCGACGAACATCTCCTTCTCACCGATGCCGAGGACGACCGGGGAGCCGTTGCGGGCCACGACGATGCGGTCGGCGAAGTCGGCGTGCATCACGGCGATGCCGTAGGTGCCCTCGACGACCTTGAGCGCCTCGCGGACCTTCTCCTCCAGGGTGTCGGCCTGGGCGCGGGCGATGAGGTGGACGAGCACCTCGGTGTCGGTCTCCGAGAGGAAGACGACCCCGTCGGCCTCCAGCTTGGAGCGCAGCTCGGAGGCGTTGTCGACGATGCCGTTGTGGACGACGGCGACCTTGTTGTCGGCGTCCAGGTGCGGGTGGGAGTTGAGGTCGCTCGGGGCGCCGTGGGTGGCCCAGCGGGTGTGGGCGATGCCGGTGGTGCCGGCGAAGCGCTTGGGGACCCGGGACTCGAGCTCGCGTACGCGGCCCTTGGCCTTGACGACCTTCAGGGCCGCGGCCTTCGGGCTGTTGACGACGATGCCCGCGGAGTCGTAGCCGCGGTACTCCAGTCGCTGCAGGCCCTCCAGCAGCAGCGGTGCCACGTCACGCTTGCCGATGTAACCCACGATTCCGCACATAAGGTCTTTCCCCTCCTGAAGTTCGGTTGCTCTTGCCGCTGTCCGGGTCCCCGGCAGGTGTCTCAGCCGTAGACGATGCGGCGCAGTTGCCGGAGCGAGAGCTCCGGCGGTGCCACGGCGCGGTGCGGCAGCTCGGCCGCGATCCGCTCGAAGATGTCCGCGTTGACCGCGCCCCCGGACTGGAGCTCACGGTGGCGCCGGCGGACGAACTCCTCGGTGCTCTCGTCGAAGTACGCGAGGACGTCGAGCACCACTCGGGCGGCTTCGCCCCGCTGGAGCGAGGTGCTGCGCACCAAGTGGTCGACGAGGTCGTCGTGCGACGGCGACGGGCGGCGGTCGGGCATCCGTCGATATTGGCGGTACGGGCCGCAGAACGCAAAAATCCTGCCCGAAATCGGGCAGGATCGCGCTGGTCTGGACCAGGGGAGTGGTTGATTCCGGTCTCAGGAGGTCAGAAACGACCCAAAATCGCTGCTTTCGCCGTCGTGAACTCCTCGGCCGTGAGGATCCCCGCCTGATGCAGCTCTCCCAGCTCGCGCAGCCGCCGCAGCAGGGCGTCGTGGTCCTGCGCCGGGGCGGGGGCGGGGGCGACGGTCGGAGCGGGTTCCGGCGAGGGCGCGGGCGGGAGCGAGGGGGAGGGGAAGGGAGAGGAGGAGAGGGAGAGCGAGGGCGGGAGCGAGGGCGAGGGCTCGGGCGCCTGCGAGGGCGCCGCCGGGTGCGGCATCCGGACCGCCACGGCGGCCGCGACCAGCGCCATCAGGGGGTCCTTCTTGAAGCCGAACAGCTCCACCGTGTACGGGTCGTACTTCGGCGCCGCGCTCTGGCCGGCGCCGGCCAGAGCGAAGCGGATCCACCCGTTCTCCAGCCCCCGCGACGGGGCCCACTCCACCGACCGCAGGTCCGCGACCCTGAACTCCCGGGGTCCGCCGGAGCGTTTGGCCTCCTCGGTCGTCCAGTTCCAGTCCAGGGCCACCCGGTCCCCGTCGAAGGCCACCGTCCCGTCGCCCGCGCCGACCGTGATCGGCACGGAGGGACCCGGCAGGAGGTAGGAGTCGGCGGGGCCGCCGTCCACCTGGTCCAGCAGCAGGGCGTTGCGGACCTCGTCCACGAAGTACTCCGCCACCCCGCCGCGGTCCGGCTCCACCGTCAGCCGGTACGGGTCGGAGGCCTCCGGCAGCCGGCCGCCCGTCACCTGGAGCAGCGGGTCGGCGCCGTCACGCAGCCGCAGGCGCAGCCGGCCCGCCTTGCGCCCCGGTTCGTAGGAGATGCCGGCCAGCGCGCGCAGCGGGACGAGCACCTCGCCCAGCGTCTGGCGCAGCAGTCCGACCCCCTTGTCGCGGCCCGGCACGATGCGCACCGCGTCCCCGTCGAAGGTCCATGTGCCGTCCTTCTGGATGATTTCCGCCATCCTTGGATTCTTGCATCGGCCCCACGAGCCCGGTTGGCCTATACCTATGCGCATGAGAGTTCCGCGACGCATGCTCGCCGCCCTCCTGGTCCTCGCCGCCGTCCCCGCGGCCGCTTCCTGCTCCACCGCCGCCAGGGGGGACGACGCCCGGCCGGGCGACGAGCCCCCCGTCGCGCTCGCGCCCTACCAACGGCTCCTCCCGGCGCCCGTCTCCGCCCGGGCCCAGGGGCCGGGGTACGCCTTCGGCCCGGGCACGGTCATCCGTACCGGCCCGACCGGCGACGAGGAGGTCCGCAAGGTCGGCGAACTCCTCGCCGAGCAGCTCCGCGGCCCCAGCGGGCTGCCGCTGCCCGTGGTCGACGGCGCCCAGGGCGACGGGATCCGGCTGCGGATCGACGGAGCCTACGGGGGCGCGGACGACGCGGCGGGGGAGGAGGGCTACCGGCTGGAGTCGGGGCCCGGCGGGGTCACCCTCACCGCCCGCACGCCGGCGGGCCTCTTCCACGCCGGCCAGACGCTGCGCCAGCTCCTGCCGGTGTCCGGCCCGGGAACGGTGCCGGGCGGCACGGTCACGGACGCGCCGCGCTTCGCGTACCGCGGGGCCATGGTGGACGTGGCCCGCCACTTCTTCACGGTGGAGCAGGTCAAGAGGTACGTCGACCAGCTCGCGCAGTACAAGGTCAACACCCTGCATCTGCACCTGACCGACGACCAGGGCTGGCGCATCGCGATCGACTCCTGGCCGCGGCTGGCGGAGTACGGGGGCGGGAGCGAGGTCGGCGGCGGGCCCGGCGGGCACTGGACGAAGGACGAGTACCGGGACCTGGTGGCGTACGCCTCCGAGCGGTACGTGGACGTGGTCCCCGAGATCGACATGCCGGGCCACGTGAACGCCGCGCAGGCCGCCTACGCCGAGCTGAACTGCGACGGCAAGGCGCGCGAGCGCTACACCGGGATCAAGGTCGGCTTCAGTTCGCTGTGCGTGGGCCAGGAGCGGACCTACGCGTTCATCGACCAGGTGCTGGGGGAGCTCGCGGAGCTGACCCCGGGCAAGTACCTGCACATCGGCGGCGACGAGGCCCACTCCACGCCCGCGGCGGACTACGCGGCCTTCATGGACCGGGCCCAGGCGGTGGTGGCGAAGCACGGCAAGACGGTGGTGGCCTGGCACCAGCTCGCGACGGCCCGGCCGGCCCCGGGAGCGGTGCTCCAGTACTGGGGCCACGACCGCACGGCGGCGGCCGAGAAGGCGGCGGTGGCCGCGGCGGCCAAGGCGGGCAGCCCGGTGATCCTGTCTCCGGCGGACCGGCTCTACCTGGACATGAAGTACGACAAGGACACGAAGCCGGGGCTGGCCTGGGCCGGGTACGTGCCGGTCCGCCGCGCCTACGACTGGGACCCGGGGGCCTATCTGCCGGGCCTCCCGGAGTCCGCGGTCCTCGGGGTGGAGGCCCCGCTGTGGACGGAGACGATCGCGACGCGGGGCGACTGGGAGCTGATGGCCTTCCCGCGCGTCCTGGGCCTCGCGGAGCTGGGCTGGTCCCCGGCCGCCACCCACGACTGGACCTCGTACCGCGGGCGACTGGCCGCGCAGGGCCCCCGCCTGGACGCCCAGGACATCACCTACCTCCGGACACCGGAGGTGCCGTGGCAGTAGGGCCGGGGCCGGGCGGTCCGGGGCCGGCGGCGCACCGCTAGAGCTCCGCGGTCGGGTCCTCGTTCGGGGCCCGGCCCGCGTAGGCCTCCGCGAGGAGTTGTTCCTCGGTGGCGCCCAGGCGCCAGTAGCCGGTGAAGCGGACCGCCCGGCGGTCGATGCCGCAGTCCTGGACGAAGTGCCTGCGCACCGCCCGGACCGTCGCGGACTCGCCCGCGATCCAGGCGTACGGGGCTCCGGCGGCGGGCCGTTCGGCGGTGCGCAGGGCGTCCAGGACCCGGTCGGTGCGTTCGCGGCCGGCGCCGGGGTCCCGCACGACCCAGGTGACGTCCGCGCCGGCGGGAGTCCGGAGGTACAGGCGGTCGTCCTCGTGCGGGATCTCGAACCAGGCCCGGACCGGGATCCCGGCCGGGAGGCGGTCCAGGATCGCGGCGGCCGCGGGCAGGGCGGTCTCGTCCGCGTAGAGGAGGAACGCGTCGGTGCCGGCCGGCGGCTGGAAGCGGACGGACTTGTTCTCCGCGACGGCCGGGCCGATGGCCAGGATCCGGCGGCCGGTCACCGCGCGGCCCGCCCAGGACGAGGCGGGGGAGGAACTTCCGTGCAGGACGAAGTCGATGTCCACCTCGTCCACGCCGTCGGCGGTCCGGCGCTGTTCGCGGACCGTGTACGAGCGCATCACCGGGCGTTCCTCGTCCGGCATCCCGCGCCAGTCCGCGAACCAGGTGTCCTCGTCCGTGGACGGCAGCGCCGTGTGCTCCCGGCCGGCGGGCGGCAGGAAGAGGGAGAGGCTCTGGTCGTGGCCGCCCGAGCGGAACCCGCTGAGGGACTCGCCGCCGAAGGTGATCCGCAGGAAGGAGCGGCCGAGGCGGCGCGTGCGGAGCACTTCCAGCGCGAAGAACCGGAAGTGGGGGGTCTCATCGGCGGCTTCGGGTACGGCGTCCGGGGCGGTGGCGGTCATGCGGTCCCCCTGGGAGTCGGGTCGGTGGCGGGCCGGGTGGCCGGTACGGCAGCGGGGCGCCGCGGCCCGTTGGTGCGCGGGACGCGGCAGAAGGCCCCGGCGCCCGGGTGGGGCGCCGGGGCCTGACGGTCAGGGGTCAGCTGACCTTCTTGGCGCCCTGGATGGCCTTGGTGAGCTCTTCGACGATCTGCGCGCACTTCTCGTAGGAGTAGATCGGCTCGGTCACGCGGGGGGTGATCTGACCGGCCTTGACGGCCGGCATCTCGGCCCAGGTCGGCTTCGCCTTCAGCTCCTGCGGCTGGAGGGTGCCGGTGCGGTTGTCGAGGAGGACGACGTCGGCCTTGTACTTGCCGGCGTTCTCCCAGCTGAGGCTCTCGAAGAAGCCGCCCTCGACCTTGTCCGGGACGATGAACTCGACGCCGAGCGACTGGAAGTACTTCAGGTCGGCGGAGGTGGCCGGGGTGGAGGCGTAGAACAGGTCGGCGGCGCCGGAACCGACGAGCACCTTGATGCCGGGGTTCGCCTTCGTGGCCTCGCGGAGCTTCGCGGAGGCGGCCTCGAAGCGGGCCTTGGCGTCGACGGTCTTCTTGGCGTTCAGGTCGGCGCCGAGGGACTTCGCGAGGTCCGCGGTGCGGGCCAGGGCCTTGTCCATCGTGACGTCGCCGCCCACGCCGATCGCGGCGGCCGGGGCCAGCTTCAGGATCTTGTCCTTGGAGGCTTCCGGCAGGTACCAGTAGCTGCCGGGCTCCCAGGTGTTGGTCACCAGGAGGTCGGGCTGGAGGGCCGCGTACTTCTCGACGTTGAACTCGTCGTAGACGTTGCCGAGGATCTCGACCTTGGAGATGTCCATCGAGCCGGCCTGTACGTCGGCCTTGCCGTCGGCGGTCTTCGTCGGGCCGAACACGCCCTTGACCTCGACCCCGTAGTCGTGGAGCGCGGCGGCGGTGCCGGTGAAGGCGACGATGTTCTTCGGCGTGGACTTGGTGGTGACGTCCTTGCCCATGTCGTCCTTGAAGCTCCAGGGCCCCGAGGCCGCGGCGCCCGCGCCCTTGTCGCCCGAACCGTCCTTCGCGGAGTCGCTGCCACCGCAGGCGGTGAGCGCGGCCACGAGGCCGAGGGCGCCGCCTGCCGCGATGAGGCCGCGGCGGGTGAGGAGGGAGGAGCGGGACTTGGGCATGGGGATGTCCACTTTCGTGCGTACTTGGGTGGCTCGGGCGTTCGATAGGAAGGTTAGCCTAACCTTTGCTGGAAACGATAAAGGGCCCTCCGCCTGGAGGGCCCTTCATCGCACCGCCGACTGCCGCTAGGAGGAAAGCCCCAGCTCACGGGCGATCAGCATGCGCTGCACCTCGCTCGTGCCCTCGCCGATCTCCAGGATCTTGGAGTCGCGCCACATGCGGGCCACCGGGTACTCGTTCATGAACCCGTAGCCGCCGTGGATCTGCGTGGCGTCGCGCGCGTTGTCGACCGCCACCGTCGAGGAGTACAGCTTCGCGATGGCCGCCTCCTTCTTGAACGGCTCCCCGGCCACCAGCCGGGAGGCCGCGTCGCGCCAGCCGATCCGGGCCATGTGGGCGCGCATCTCCATGTCCGCCAGCTTGAACTGGATGGCCTGGTTGTCGCCGATCGCCTTGCCGAAGGCGTGCCGCTCCTTGGCGTACTTCACCGACTCGTCCACGCAGCCCTGCGCCAGGCCCGTCGCGAGCGCCGAGATGGCCACGCGGCCCTCGTCGAGGATCCGCAGGAACTGGGCGTAGCCGCGGCCTTCCTGGCCGACCAGGTTGGCGAGGGGGACCCGTACGCCGTCGAAGGACAGCTCACGGGTGTCCGAGGAGTTCCAGCCGACCTTGGAGTAGGGGGCGGCCACCGTGAAGCCCGGGGTGCCGGACGGGACGATGATCGAGGAGATCTCCGGGCGGCCGTCCGCCTTGCGGCCCGTCACGGCGGTGACGGTGACCAGACCGGTGATGTCCGTACCGGAGTTGGTGATGAAGCACTTGGAGCCGTTGATCACCCACTCGTCGCCGTCCCGGACGGCGGTCGTGCGGGTGCCGCCCGCGTCGCTGCCCGCGCCGGGCTCGGTCAGGCCGAAGGCGCCGAGGATCTCGCCGGAGCACATCCGCGGCAGCCACTCCCGCTTCTGTTCCTCCGTACCGAAGAGGTACAGGGGCATCGCGCCGAGCGAGACTCCGGCCTCCAGGGTGATGGCGACCGAGGAGTCGACGCGGGCCAGCTCCTCCAGGGCGATGCCGAGGGCGAGGTAGTCGCCGCCCATGCCGCCGTACTCCTCCGGGAAGGGCAGGCCGAACAGGCCCATGCGTCCCATCTCGCGGACGATCTCGTACGGGAACTCGTGCCGCTCGTACAGATCGCCGATCTTGGGCGCCACCACATCGTGCGCGAACGCCTCTACGGTGCGGCGGAGTTCCTCGTGCTCGGGGGTGAGCCGGTGGTCGAGGGCCATGGTCTTCGTTACTCCTTGTGGGAGAGGGCGCGGACGGTACGGGAGGGGCTGGGTCGCCCCAACCGCTCGGCCATCCACACGCTCGTGGCGGTGAGGGCGGCCAGGTCGACCCCGGTCTCGATGCCGAGGCCGTCGAGCATCCAGACGAGGTCCTCGGTCGCGAGATTGCCGGTGGCGCTCTTGGCGTACGGGCATCCGCCGAGGCCGCCCGCGGACGCGTCGACGGTGGTCACGCCGTGCCGGAGCGCGGCGAGGGTGTTGGACAGGGCCTGGCCGTAGGTGTCGTGGAAGTGCACGCCGATCCGGTCGGTGCCCACGCCCTCCTCGTTGAGCGCGGAGAGCAGGGCCCGCACGTGACCCGGGGTGGCGACACCGATGGTGTCGCCGAGGCTCAGCTCGTCACAGCCGAGGTCCAGGAGGGCCTTGGCGACGCCGACCACCTGGTGGACCGGGACCGGCCCCTCCCAGGGGTCGCCGAAGCACATGGAGAGGTAGCCGCGGACGTGCGCCTTGTGCTCCTTGGCGCGGGCCACGACGGGCTCGAACATCTCGAGGGACCCGGCGACCGTGCGGTTGAGGTTGCGGGAGGCGAAGGTCTCGGTGGCGGAGCCGAACACGGCGATCCGGGTGGCCCCGAGCGCGAGCGCGCGGTCGAGGCCGCGGTCGTTGGGGACGAGGACCGGCAGCGCGGCCTCCACGTCGGCGAGGAGGGGGAACAGCTCCTCGGCGTCGGCCAGCTGGGGAACCCACTTGGGGTGCACGAAGCTGGTGGCCTCGATGGTGGTGAGCCCTGCGGCGGCCAGCCGGTGCACGAACTCGGCCTTCACGTGGGTCGGGACGGCCGTCTTCTCGTTCTGCAGCCCGTCGCGCGCGCCGACCTCGTGGATGCGGACCCGGGCCGGGAGGCCCTCGTCCGGGAAGCTCATCGGAAGCCCGTTCATTCGGCCTTCTCCTCCTCGTCGGGCGTGACCACGGCCAGGACCTGGTCCATGGCGACCGTGGTGCCGGGGGTGACGTCGAGTTCGGTGACGGTGCCGGCGTGCGGGGCGGAGATGACGTGCTCCATCTTCATGGCCTCGACGACGAGCAGGCTCTGACCGGCGGCCACCTTCTCCCCGACGGCCACCTTGACGACGGTGACGGTGCCGGGCATGGGGGCGGCGAGGGTGTCCGCGCCTGCGCCGGTCGCGCCTCGGGCTGCGACGGGGTCGTGGGTCTGGACGTGCCAGCTGTCCGCGTCGCGACCCAGCCAGGTCCCCTCCGGGGAGGCGGCGTAGGAGAACCGGTGGGTGACGCCGTCCAGTTCGACCATGAGGTGGTCGGGGGTGCGGTCCACGATCCGGCCCAGGGCCGGGGTGCCCTCCGCGTCGCCGAGGAAGAGTTCTGTGTGCGGGCCGGAGGTGCTGGGGCCCTGCCCCAGACCCCGCGCCTCAAACGCCGGCGAGGCTGAACTCGGCCGGGTGCGGACCGTTACCGGGTCCTGGCCCGGGAGGCGGAAGTGGTGGACCGTCCAGGCGGGGGTGCCGCCGAGGCGCCAGCCGTTGGCGGAGTCGAAGGGGTCGATCCAGCCCCCGGCAGGGTTGCGGGAAGGGGCGGGGCGGGGGACGGAGAGCAGGGCCGCGGCCGCGTACACCTCGTCCGGAACGCCCTCCGGGAGGAGCTGGGACAGGTCACGTTCCACCAGCCCGGTGTCCAGGTCGCCCGACACCACATCCGGATGCGCGAGCAGCCTCCGCAGGAAGCCCGCGTTGGTCTGGACGCCCAAGATCACGGTGTCGGCCAGGGCGCCCCGCAGTACACGCAGGGCCGCCGCCCGGTCGGGACCGTAGGCGATGACCTTCGACAGCATCGGGTCGTACGTCGACCCGGTGTCGACCCCCGCCGCGAGGCCGGAGTCGGTACGGACGGAGCCGCCGGACGGCTCCGACAGGGCCAGCACCATGCCGCCGGAGGGCAGGAAGCCCCGCGCCGGGTCCTCCGCGCAGACGCGGGCCTCGATGGCGTGGCCGGTCAGGGTGACCTCCGACTGGCCGAAGCCGAGCTCCGCGCCCGCCGCGACCCGGAGCTGCTGCTCCACCAGGTCCAGTCCGGTGACGAGCTCGGTGACCGGGTGCTCCACCTGGAGCCGGGTGTTCATCTCCATGAAGAAGTACGAGGAGGGGTCCCCGCCCGGGACGATGAACTCCACCGTGCCCGCGCCGACGTACCCGCAGGACCGCGCCGCCTCCACGGCCGCCGCGCCCATCGAGGCCCGCAGCTCCGGCGTCAGCAGCACCGACGGGGCCTCCTCGATCACCTTCTGGTGGCGCCGCTGGAGCGAGCACTCGCGCTCCCCGAGGTGGACCACGTTCCCGTGCGCGTCGGCCAGGACCTGGATCTCGATGTGCCGGGGCCGGTCCA
Organism: Streptomyces sp. NPDC002886; assembly: GCF_042888445.1. NCBI lineage: Bacteria > Bacillati > Actinomycetota > Actinomycetes > Kitasatosporales > Streptomycetaceae > Streptomyces > Streptomyces sp. NPDC002886. The sequence continues at coordinate 1,128,491 of NZ_JBIAPV010000002.1, read as the reverse complement.
CCCAGCGCTCCACGAGCAGGGTGTCGTCGCCGAAGGAGGACTTCGCCTCGCGCCGGGCCGCCGCGATCTCCTCGCCGAGCAGCGCGGAGTCCCGTACGAGCCGCATGCCCTTGCCGCCGCCGCCCGCCGAGGGCTTCAGCAGGACCGGCATGCCGATCTCCTCGGCGGCGGCCACCAGTGCGGCGTCGGACAGCCCGCTGCCCGAGGAACCGGGCACCACGGGCACGCCCGCCGCCTTGACGGTCTCCTTGGCGCGGATCTTGTCGCCCATCAGGGAGATCGCGGAGGCCGGAGGCCCGATGAAGGCCAGGCCCGCGTCCGCGCAGGCGGCGGCGAAGGCGGCGTTCTCCGCGAGGAAGCCGTACCCGGGGTGGACGGCCTCGGCGCCCGTGCGGCGCGCCGCGTCGAGCAGCCGCTCCACCGACAGGTAGCTCATCGAGGCCGCCGCCGGGCCGATGCGGACGGCCGTGTCGGCCTCCCGTACGTGCCGGGCGTCCGCGTCGGCGTCGCTGAAGACGGCCACGGAACGGATGCCGAGCTCCCGCAGGGTGCGGATGACGCGGACCGCGATCTCGCCCCGGTTGGCGACCAGAACAGTGCTGAACATCAGTGAGGTCCTCACGTCACATACGGAAGATGCCGAAGCCCGAGTCGCCCAGCGGGGCGTTCGCGCACGCGGTCAGGGCCAGTCCCAGCACCTGCCGGGTCTCCATCGGGTCGATGACGCCGTCGTCCCACAGCCGCGCCGTGGCGTAGTAGGCGTTGCCCTGTTCCTCGTACTGCGCCCGGACCGGAGCCTTGAAGGCCTCCTCGTCCTCGGCGGGCCACTCCTGGCCCGCGCCCTCGATCTGGTCGCGCTTGACGGTCGCCAGGACCGAGGCCGCCTGCTCGCCGCCCATCACGGAGATCTTGGCGTTGGGCCACATCCACAGGAAGCGGGGGCTGTACGCCCGCCCGCACATCGAGTAGTTGCCCGCGCCGTACGAGCCGCCGACCACCACCGTGAGCTTGGGGACCCGGGTGCAGGCCACGGCCGTGACCATCTTGGCGCCGTGCTTGGCGATGCCGCCCGCCTCGTAGTCCCGGCCGACCATGAAGCCGGAGATGTTCTGGAGGAAGAGCAGCGGGATGCCGCGCTGGTCGCACAGCTCGATGAAGTGCGCGCCCTTCTGGGCCGATTCGGAGAACAGGATGCCGTTGTTGGCGACGATCCCGACCGGGTGCCCGTGGATCCGCGCGAAGCCGGTGACGAGCGTCTGCCCGTACTCCGCCTTGAACTCCTGGAAGCGGGAGCCGTCGACGATCCGCCCGATGATCTCGCGGGCGTCGTAGGGGGTGCGGGAGTCGACCGGCACCGCGCCGTACAGCCCGTACGGGTCGACCTTGGGCTCCTCGGGCGCCTCGACCGACCAGGGCAGGGCCCCGCGGTCGGGCAGGGTCGCCACGATGTTCCGTACGATCCGCAGCGCGTGGGCGTCGTCCTCCGCGAGGTGGTCGGTGACGCCGGAGACCCGGGAGTGGACCTCGCCGCCGCCCAGCTCCTCGGCCGTGACCACCTCGCCGGTGGCGGCCTTCACCAGCGGCGGACCGCCCAGGAAGATCGTGCCCTGGCCGCGGACGATGACGGCCTCGTCGCTCATGGCCGGGACGTACGCGCCGCCCGCCGTGCAGGAGCCGAGGACGGCGGCGATCTGCGGGATGCCGGCCCCCGACATGCGGGCCTGGTTGTAGAAGATGCGGCCGAAGTGGTCCCGGTCGGGGAAGACCTCGTCCTGCATGGGGAGGAAGGCGCCGCCGGAGTCGACCAGGTAGAGGCAGGGGAGACGATTCTCCAGGGCCACCTCCTGGGCGCGCAGGTGCTTCTTCACGGTCATCGGGTAGTACGTGCCGCCCTTGACGGTGGCGTCGTTCGCGACGATCACGCACTCGCGGCCGCTGACCCTGCCGATGCCCGCGATGACCCCGGCGGCCGGGGCCGCGCCCCCGTACATCCCCTCGGCGGCCAGCGGGGCCAGCTCCAGGAAGGGGGACCCCGGGTCGAGGAGGGCGTCCACGCGGTCGCGCGGCAGCAGCTTCCCGCGGGCGGTGTGGCGGGCGCGGGCCTTCTCGCCGCCGCCGAGCCGGGCCGCCTCAAGACGGGCCCGCAGGCCCTCGGAGAGCTCTCGGTGGGCGGCCTCGTTGGCCCGCCAGGCGTCGGACGCCGGATCGGCGGCGCTCGTCAGCACTGGTGCCTGCTGCATCGGTCGAGCTCCCTTGCTCGGTGCGCTCGTGTTAGTGAGCGTTAACGCATGTGGGCCTTAGGTTAACGACCGCTAACGGCCCTGTCTAGAATGGATTCCCATGAGCACCAGAGCGGCCGCCCCGACCAGGCGCGAGCAGATCCTCGGCGAGGCTGCGCGCCTCTTCGCCGAGCGTGGTTTCCACGGCGTGGGCGTGGACGAGATAGGGGCCGCGGTGGGCATCAGCGGCCCCGGCCTGTACCGGCATTTCGCGGGCAAGGACGCGATGCTCGCCGAGCTGCTCGTCGGCATCAGCGAACGGCTGCTGACGGGTGGGCGCCGGCGGGTGGAGGAGGCGGCCGGTGACCCGTCCGGCGTACTGGCCTCCCTCATCGACGGCCACATCGACTTCGCGCTCGACGACCGGGCGCTGATCACCCTCCACGACCGGGAGCTGGACCGGCTGCGCGAGGCCGACCGCAAGCTCGTGCGGCAGCTGCAGCGCAAGTACGTCGAGCTGTGGGTCGACGTCGTACGGGAGCTGCACCCCGAGGTGGGCGAGGCGGAGGTGCGCGTCTCCGTGCACGCGGTCTTCGGTCTGCTGAACTCCACCCCGCACCTCGCGGCGCTCGGCCGGGACGCGACGGAGTCGCTGCTGCGACGGCTCGCGAACGGGGCCTTCGGAGCGCTGTCGGGATGACCGGGCGCGTCCGCAGGTCGGGATGGACGGGACGGCTCCGGGTGCTCGGCGGCAGAATGGGCCGCATGCCGAAGCCGATAGAGACGCGAGTGCCCAGCCGAGCCGAACTCATCGACCACCTGGTCAGGACGCGGATCGCGGGGGACGTCGCCACTCCGCGCGACAACAACCTCTCCCACTACCGCAAGCTCGCCAACGGCGACCGGCACTACTGGCTGGGTCTGGAGCTGGGCGACCGCTGGACGGACGAGCAGGACGTCCTCGCGGTGATGGCCGAGCGCTGTGGTGTCGTGGACGACCCCGGGCACCGTGTCGGCCAGGACACCATCGACCCCGAACTCACCGTGGCCGCCCTCGACCGGATGGCGGCGCGGCTGCGCAAGGCCGCGCTGGACCGGCAGAGCGTGCTGCTGGCCACGGGGCACCCGGGCGGGCTGCTGGACGTGCACCGGGCCACGGCCGACGCGTTGCGCTCCGCGGGCTGCGAGATCGTGGTGATCCCGGCGGGGCTGGTCGCCGACGAGGGGTCGGTGTGGCAGTTCGCGGACATCGCGGTCATGGAGCGGGGGGCGACGCTGTGGCACACCCACTCCCCGGCGCCGATGGCGGCCATCCTGGACGCGCTGGCGGCCCATGGCCGCCCCCAGCCCGACCTGGTCGTCGCCGACCACGGCTGGGCGGGCTGCGCGGCGCAGCGCGGGCTGGACGCGGTGGGCTACGCCGACTGCAACGACCCGGCGCTGTTCCTGGCGGAGGCCGAAGGCACGCTCCAGGTGGCGGTGCCGCTGGACGACCACGTCCGGAACCCGCGCTTCTATGACCCGATGGTCGCTTATCTGCTGGCGGCGGCGGGGCTGCTTTAGCCCTGCGGTGGCGTTGCGCTTGATCGCCGGCGGGGCCTGGGCTTGGTTGGCTGTGGGTGGGGGTCGGTGCCGGGGGCGGGGTGGGGTGTTGGCCTGGACTGCATGATTTAGGCGCCCTGTCTTCCGCTTCGACAGGGCCCGGCGTGTTCTAGCGCCACAAATCACGTTTTACGTCCAGGCCAACACCCCACCCCGCCCCCGTCCCCGACCCGGCGCCTTTCCGACCCCGGCTGGGGGATATTCAGCCTCGGCCGGGCTGCTTTCAGTTGGTCGGGGTGGGTTTTCCGGTCCGCCCGTGCCCTTTCAGCCGTCCGGCGTTTGAGGGCCGGGGTCTGGGGCGGAGCCCCAGGGGGTCCGGGCGCAGCCCGGGACCCCTTCCAGCCGGTCCGGCGTTTGAGGACCGGGGTCCGGGCAGCGCCCGGGGAACGGTGGAAGGGCGGGTAGGGGACCCAGCCCCGCAGGGCCCACCCAGTCGCATCCGTGCGCCGGGAAGGCGCGGAAATTACCAAGATCGGGCATTCGCGTCAAGCCCCGAATGCGAGTGGCGTGACGCGGATCCCGGCGGAGGGTTTATTTGGAGTACGCCCTCACCGGGAAACTCCGGAAGGAACAGAGGGCAGGAAATCGCCCCTCATTTCCTCTCTTGCTTTTCCGAATGGAGAACCATCATGTTCAAGATCCTGTCGACCCGCCGCATCGTCCTCGCCTCCGCTTCCGTCGCCCTGCTGGGTGGTGGCATAGCCCTCCCCGCCACGGCGATGGCCGCCCCGCAGCACGCGGTTTCCTTCGTCCAGGGCGACAGCGCCGACGGCATCGGCACGGGTGGCGACGCCAGTGCCGACAACACCACCGTCGGCGGGACCTCGCAGGGCGGCAATGCCGACAGCGGCGTCGGGAGCTGCAAGGGCAAGTGCACGATCACCACCGGAAACGCCACCGGCGGCGACTCCAGCGCCGACGCCATCAACACCGGAGACGCCACCGCGGTCGGCGGGGACGGCACCGGTCAGGGCGGAGTCGTGAAGAAGGTCAACAAGCAGACCGTCAAGAACCAGGTCAAGAAGGACCTGAAGGCCAAGATCCACTAGCCACTCCGCGAAACGGCGCCCCGGGAAACCCCGGGGCGCCGTCGCGTGGTGGGGCCGCGCTCGGCGTCAGGAAGGACTGGGGGTGGGGTCCAAGTAGACGCGGCGGATCGCCGGGAAGCGGTCGCGGAGCTGCGCCTCGGCCGTCTCGCACGCCGCCTCCACCTGCGCGGCGGACGCCAGGTCGTGGAAGTCGATCTTCGCGGCGATCAGCACCTCCGACGGCCCCTGCACCAGCGTGGTCAGCTCCAGTACGGCCTCGATGTGCAGCACCGACAGGAGCTCCTCCCGTACCTCCGCCCGCATCCCCTCCGGCAGCGGTCGCCCGATCAGGTACTGGGCGTTCGAGCGCCCCAGCTCCCACGCCACCCACACCAGCAGCAGTCCGATGAGGAGCGAGGCGACCCCGTCGTACACGCCGGACCCCGTGAGCTGTGCTCCCAGCAGGCCGCCCGCCGCCAGTGCCAGACCGATCAGCGCGGCCACGTTCTCCAGGAGGACGGCCTTCACCGCCGTGTCCGGGGTGTGTTTCACGTACAGCCCCAGCGGCGCCCGCATCCGCGCGGCCTCGCTCTTGACCTGCCGCCAGGCGACCAGGAGGGAGTAGCCCTCCAGGACGGCGGCGACGGCCAGGATGATGTAGGAGAGGGTCGGGTTTCCGGGGTCCTCGCCGTGGAGGAGGGTGTGGATGCCGTCGTAGACGGCGAAGACCGCGCCGCCGACGAAGGTGGCGACCGATGCGAGGAGCGCCCAGATGTAGCGCTCCGGCCCGTACCCCAGGGGGTGCGCCTCGTCCGCCGGCTTCGCGCTCCGCTTCAGCGCGGTCAGCAGCATCACCTCGGTCACCGTGTCGGCCACCGAGTGCGCCGCCTCGGAGAGCATGGCGCTCGATCCGCTGAGGATGCCGCCCACGGCCTTGGCCGCGGCGATGCCGAGGTTGGTGACCACGGCGACGATGACCGTGCCGACGCTCTCGTTCTCGCCCTGGCCGTCGGTTCCGGTTCCGTTCACCATCGCATCGCTGCTGGTCATGGTGTGACGTTACGTCGGACGGTCCTACCGCGCGCGCGGGACGCGCACCACGCCCTCCTGAATGACCGTCACGGCCAGCCTGCCGTCCTGGGTCCAGATCCTGGCCTGGCCGAGGCCCCGGCCGGCTGCCGCCGAGGGCGACTCCTGGTCGTAGAGCAGCCATTCGTCGGCGCGGAACGGCCGGTGGAACCACATCGCGTGATCGAGTGACGCGCCGACCACGTCGCCCACCGCCCAGCCGCCCTTCCCGTGCGCGAGCAGCACGGAGTCGAGCAGGGTCATGTCGGAGACGTACGTGGCCAGGCAGGTGTGCAGGAGCGCGTCGTCGCTCTCCAGCTTGTCGGCGGTACGGAACCACACCTGCGAGCGCGGTTCGACCGGTTCGCCGACGCTGCCCCAGGGCGGGACCGTCGCGTAGCGCAGGTCGACCGCGCCGCGCGCCTCGATCAGGCGTTCCACGGTGCCCGGGTCGCGGAAGACCTCGCGGTAGAGGGGGAGCGATTCCGCGGCCGTCGGGAGGGTCTCCGGATCGGGGGCGTCGGGCATCGCGGCCTGGTGGTCGAGTCCCTCCTCGTACGTCTGGAAGGACGCGGAGAGGTGGAAGATCGGCTGGCCGTGCTGGACGGCGACGACGCGGCGCGTGGTGAAGGAGCGTCCGTCGCGGATCCGGTCCACCGAGTAGACGATGGGCGCACCGGGGTCACCGGCGCGCAGGAAGTACGAGTGCAGCGAGTGCGCGGTGCGGTCCTCGGGGACGGTCCGGCCCGCGGCCACCAGTGCCTGGGCCGCGACCTGACCGCCGAAGACCCGCGGTACCAGCGCGGAACGACTGGTACCGCGGAAGATGTTCTCCTCGATCTGCTCGAGGTCGAGCAGGTCGAGGAGAGTCGTGAGGGCCTCGTTCATGGGGGAAGGCTAGATGCCTTACAGGCCCATCGACTTGGCGATGATGGACTTCATGACCTCGCTGGTGCCGCCGTAGATGCGGTTCACGCGGTTGTCGGCGTACAGGCGGGCGATCGGGTACTCGTTCATGTAGCCGTAGCCGCCGTGCAGCTGGAGGCACTTGTCGATGACGCGGTGCGCGACCTCGGTGCAGAACAGCTTCGCGGAAGCGGCCTCGGCGGCGGTGAGCTCGCCGGCGTCCAGGGCTTCCAGGGCGCGGTCGGCGACGGCCTCGGCGGCGTCCACCTCGGCCTGGCAGGCGGCCAGTTCGAACTTCGTGTTCTGGAAGTGCGCGACCGGCTTGCCGAAGACGGTGCGGTCGGTCACGTACTGCTGGGCGAACCGGACGGCGGCCTTGGACTGCGCGTACGCGCCGAAGGCGATGCCCCAGCGCTCGGACGGCAGGTTGGCGCCGAGGTAGTAGAAGCCCTTGTTCTCCTCGCCGAGCAGGTCCTCGACCGGGACCTTGACGTCGACGAACGCCAGCTCGGCGGTGTCGGAGGTGCGCAGGCCGAGCTTGTCGAGCTTGCGGCCGATGGAGTAGCCCTCGGACTTGGTGTCCACGGCGAAGAGGGAGATGCCGAAGCGGCGGTCGTCCTCGCTGGGGGCGGAGGTGCGGGCGCAGACGATCACGCGGTCGGCGTGCACGCCGCCGGTGATGAAGGTCTTGGAGCCGTTGAGGACGTAGTGCGTGCCGTCCTCGGAGAGCTTCGCGGTGGTCTTCATGCCCGCGACGTCGGAGCCGGTGCCCGGCTCGGTCATCGCCAGGGCCCACATCTCCTCGCCGGAGACGAACTTCGGCAGGAAGCGCTTCTTCTGCTCGTCGCCCGCCAGCATCTTGATGTAGGGGAGGGCGAGCAGCACGTGCACGCCGGAGCCGCCGAAGTTGACGCCCGCACGGGAGGTCTCTTCGTAGAGGACGGCCTCGAACTTGTGGGTGTCCAGGCCGGCGCCGCCGAACTCCTCGGGGACGTTGATCCCGAAGATGCCCAGCTCGCCGAGCTTGTAGTAGAACTCGCGCGGGGCCTGACCGGCCGCGAACCACTCGTCGTAGACCGGGACGACCTCGGCCTCGATGAAGGCGCGGATGGTCTCGCGGAACGCCTCGTGGTCCTCGTTGAAAACGGTACGGCGCACGGCCGGCTCCCTTCGGTCGCGGCGGTCCGCCGCTTTTATAGCTAAGCGCTTGCTCATAGCTAAGTTACCCGGCGGTCACTCGGGCTGTCCAGGGCAGGGCGGTGTGACTCCGAACCCTTCCGCGAGCCGGGCCCCGGCCGAGGGATGTGGCCAAGGGCGACTGGCCGGATACCCCCTTCTGCCGTCACTGCCCCGCGGCTTGACTCGTGTCTCCAGAGCTCGCCCCCGACAGAACAGGAAACGACATGTTCAGGAGGCTTTTGAGCCTTACGGCGGCCCTCACGGCCACCGTGGTCCTCGGCGCGGGCACGGCAGGCGCCGCGGAGCGGCAGCAGGCGGAGGCGCCCCGGCAGGAGAAGCGCGTGTTCAACGCGATGCAGATCGCCTTCGACCCTGCCCGCCCCGATGCCTTCTGCACCATCGGGGCCGTCGGCAACGACGACTACGGGCGGAAGATCGCGATCTCGGCCGGGCACTGCATCTCCGGCCCCGCCTACGCCGACCGCGAGATCCGAGAGGACATCATCCCGGTCTACCACCGCCAGGACATCGGCTACGGGCCCATCGGGTACGTCCGCTGGTTCAAGGACCCGGAGGGCTCCTCGACGGGACACCTCACCAAGGACTACATGGTCATCGAGCTGGTCGCGGGCGTGACCCTCTCGTCCCAGGGCCCGCACCTGAAGCAGACCGGCGTGATGGAGGTGCCGGGCGGGATCCCCAGTCCCAACGCGCTCACCCCCACCCTGAACAACGAACGGCTGATCGGCGCGGCCTGGTTCAACAACAACGAACTGGTCGTCTCCGGCCAGCTCGGCGTCTGGTACGGCCGGATCACCAACAACGACCGGGGCGTCTACCAGGCGCACCCCCAGCACAAGGCCGGTGACTCCGGCGGGCCCACGATCTGGCACGTGCCGGGGTCGGCCTACCCCTCGGAGGCCAACGGCGGCCAGGCCCAGGGACCCTGGGCCGGCATCACCAAGGCGATCATTCTCGGGTTCCCGATGTACGCGTACACGAGCTCGGCGAACATCGTGGCCGACCTGCGCGCCCGTGACGCGGCGGACCCCGCCGACGTCTTCGGCGCCGGCTTCGAGGTGACCGCGAACCCGTGACGGGTTGCCGACCGGTCTGATCGGCAACACGTCCCCGGTCGACACCGGCCGCGGTCGGCACCGGCCCCGGCCGGCCCCGCCGCGGGCGCCTAAAGCGGGTCCGGCCGGGGCCCGGGATCACCGGGCAGCACGTGCGCCTGCCGGGAGGCGCACGTCCAGATCACCGGATGGACGGCGCCCAAGGCGTCCTGGGCGGCGCCGCCGACCCGGTCGTCGTCCGCCACGGCGTACGCGGTGCTGTAGTTCCCCGCGCCGCCGATCCCGGGCAGGACGCGCATCGGCCCGCTGCCCGTCCAGTACTCCGCCATGGCCCCCGGCAGGTCCGGATGGCCCGGGTAGGGGTAGGAGAAGTCGGCCACGCCGACCGTGACCCCGGTGGCCGGGCTGACGTCCTCGAAGCTGCTGCCCACGGAACCGGAGGCCAGCGGTGCGTCGGCGGGAGGCCCGTCGGGGGTGCGCCACACGACCCCGTGTTCCAGGCCGTCACCGCCGGGCCGGTGGCGGCCGACGGCCCGCCCGGACTCGTCCAGCGCCAGGACGGTGTAGCGGTCCGTCGGGACGCCGCCGGTGGCGAGCAGCGCGGGGGCGGCGGCCGGGTCGGCGGGCCACAGGGCCCCCCGGCCGTAGTTGAAGCCTTCGTGGGGCACGTAGGCGTTCCCGGCGATCTGTCCGGCGTTGTTGACGGCGGCCATGAGGGTGAAGGTGGATCCGGCGGGCGCCGGCAGCTCGCGGCGGATCCGGCCGTCGCCCGACCACCTCACGGCGACGGTCCGCAGCCGGGTCTCGTCCCGGAACCTGCCGACGATGACGCCCCGGTCGTTGACGCCGACGGCGGAGTCCCCGCCCGGCAGCAGCGTGACGGCCGCCGCGCCCGCCCGGTAGCTGAACGCCCGTGAGCCTTCGCCCGTGATGATCAGCTCCCCGACCATGAGGCCGTGCCGGTTGACGCCCAGCACCCGGCCCGCGCCGTTCGATCCGGCGGGCAGCGGTACGGCGAACACCTTCGTCCCGACCCAGTAGGCGGGGGCGTACCCGCTCATGCCGACGGCCAGCCGCGCGGGCCCGGGCGCGATGGCGGTGACCTCGGTCCGGCGCACCCACGGGCTCGGGTGCGGGTCCTCCGCACCGGGCAGCTTCTCCAGGACCTGAACGGACGGCGTGCAGCGTGCGGCGGCCCCTTCCGGGGCCGGAGCCGAAGCCGCTCGTGCGGCGGCGGTCTGTACGGGAGCCGCCAGTGCGAGCGCGGCGAGCACGGTCCCCGCCGCCCTGAGGCCGCCCCGCGTCGTTCTGTTTCCCATGGATCCCCCCGGATCGACAGTGCGAAAGCCGACTGCTGGTCGGGGGACATCCTTGCCGTAATGGACAGGCGCGGACAGATCGGATCCGGACATCGGTGGGGGCGAGGAGCGCGGCCGGCCGCGCCCGGCGTCAGCCGAGGAGCGCGTCGGGCGGAGCGGGGGAGCACCGCAGCGCGAACCACAGCTCCATCCGGGTGTCCGGGTCGTCCAGGTCGGCCCCGCCCAGGAGCGCGGCCGTGCGCGCGATGCGCTGGCGGACGGTGTTGCGGTGGATCCCGAGCGCGGCCGCGCTGCGGTCCCAGCTGCCGTGGTGGGCCAGCCAGCCGCGCAGGGTGTCCCGGAGCGCGGGGGAGAGGGGGCCGAGCAGGGCCTCGGCGTGGGCCCGGGCCTCGGCCGCGCCGACCAGGCCCGCGAGGCCCGGATCGGTGTGGCGGGCCAGCGGGGCACGGGCCGCCTCGGCGCGCTCCAGGGCCCGCCCGGCCTGCGCGTCGGCGCCGGGCAGGCCCTCGGCCGGGGCCGGGGCGCTGACCCCGAGCCGCCATCCGGGCTGCGGGGTGGGCTCGCGGTCGGTGAGCAGCCGCACGGAATCCGTGCGGGGCAGGCCCGCGCGTGCGGTGCCCGTGCGAGGGGAGTCCTCGCCCGCGGAGTCCCCGCGCGGGTCCAGCAGTGCGGTGCCCAGCGCGGCGGCCAGGGCCCGCGGGTCCCCGGCGCCGCGGGCGTGTACGGCGTACCAGGGCCCGGGGCCCAGCGCCCCGGCCGGCTCCCCGTCGAGCAGCAGCCGGGTCAGGGCGGCCTCCGCCCCGGCCGGGCGGCGCGCGGTGAGCAGGGTCAGCAGGACGGCCGCGACCGAGGCGACGGTGTGGTCCCCGGGAGCCCGCGCCGGGGCCGCGACGGCGAGGACCCACCCGTCGCCGAGGGCGTGGACGCTGAGGTGGAGCCCGTCGTGCGCGGCCGTCGCGGTGACGGCGGAGCCGGGTGCGACCCGCCGGGCGAGGGTGCGCAGCACGTCGAGCACGCCGGGGCCGGGCACCGGCCCGGCGGATGCCGCGGGCCCTGCCGGCCGTGCCGGGGCACCCGTGCCGACCGCCCCGGGGGCCGCGGGCCCGGCCGGCCGTGCCGGGCCACCCGCACCGGCCGCCCCGGCGGTCGGCCCCGCCGGGCCTGCGGGGTCTGCCGTCCCCGCTGCCTTCGCCGTCTCTGACGGGCCGGCCGTCTCTGCCGGGCCTGCCGTCACCGCCCGGCCCGCGGGTGCCGGCTCGGGTTCCGGTCCGGCGGCACCCGCCCCGGATCCCGCTGCCCCGCCCGTCGCTGCCGCGGTGGTCACCGGCGTGTCCGGCGGGGGTGTGGGGAGCAGCCCAGCCCAGCCGCCCAGGGCCGCCGCCAGGCGGCGCAGGACGGCCGGCACCGGGTCCGGGCGGGCGGCCGCCGCCGCCAGGGACTGCTGGGCCTCGGTCACCCGGCGGAGCTCGGCGGTCCGGGCCCGCGCCATCAGCCGCCAGACGCTCCGGCCGACCGCGGTGAAGGGGGTCCCGGGCGGCACCTCGACCAGGGGCAGGACGTGGTGGTCGCACGCTTCGATCAGGGCCCCGGGGACGGTCTCGTGCACCGGGGTCACCCCGAACCCGATGGCCCCGACCCCGGCCCGGACCAGCCGCGCGACGTACGGTCCGGCGTCGATCGGTTCGCCCCCTGCGGGCCCGCCTCCCGCCGGACCGCCGTCCGCGGCCGAGGGCGGCTCCGTGCGGCCGCCCGCACCGGATTCCGGCCCCCCGGCCGGCCGGGCCACCGCGAGGCCCTCGCCCGCCGTCAGCAGGAGCTCGCCGCCCAGGAGGTACGGAGACGGGTCCGTCATCTCGGAGGCGTGGACCCCGTGGAGTTCCGCTTCGGCGGGTCCGGCCAGCTGCCGCAGCCCCAGCTCGTGGTCGGCGAGCAGCCGGGCGAGCGCGACCGGCGGGGTGGGCGGGGCTTCCATGGATACTCCGTACACATCGGTGGGGCCGGATGGATGAAACGTACACTTCGCCCACCCGGGGTGTCCGTTTACGCTCGAAGGACCGCACCGCACACCTCCCCGGAAGGCCCCCCATGAGCACGCAGCCGCGCGGCCCCGTCGACTCCTCCCGCATCCCGCGCTACGCGGGCCCCGCGACCTTCGCCCGGCTGCCCCGCCTGGACGAGGTCGGCGGCAAGGCCGACGTGGCCGTCGTCGGCGTGCCGTTCGACTCCGGTGTCTCGTACCGCCCCGGCGCCCGCTTCGGCGGCAACGCGATCCGCGAGGCCTCCCGCCTGCTGCGCCCGTACAACCCCGCGCAGGACGCCTCCCCGTTCGCGCTCGCGCAGGTCGCCGACGCCGGCGACATCGCGGCGAACCCGTTCAACATCAACGAGGCCGTCGACACGATCGAGGCCGCCGCCGACGAGCTGATCGGCAACGGCTCCCGCCTGATGACCCTCGGCGGCGACCACACCATCGCGCTGCCCCTGCTGCGCTCGGTGGCGAAGAAGCACGGCCCGGTCGCGCTGCTGCACTTCGACGCCCACCTGGACACCTGGGACACGTACTTCGGCGCCGAGTACACGCACGGCACCCCGTTCCGCCGCGCCGTCGAGGAGGGCATCCTCGACACCGAGGCCCTGTCGCACGTCGGCACGCGCGGCCCGCTGTACGGCAAGCAGGACCTGGACGACGACGCCAAGATGGGCTTCGGCATCGTCACCTCGGCCGACGTCTACCGCCGCGGCGCCGACGAGGTCGCGGACCAGCTCCGCCAGCGCATCGGCGACCGCCCGCTGTACATCTCCATCGACATCGACGTGCTGGACCCCGCGCACGCGCCCGGTACGGGCACCCCGGAGGCGGGCGGCATGACCTCCCGCGAGCTGCTGGAGATCATCCGCGGGCTTTCCTCCTGCAACCTGGTCTCGGCGGACGTCGTCGAGGTCGCCCCGGCGTACGATCACGCGGAGATCACCTCGGTCGCGGCCTCGCACACCGCGTACGAGCTGACCACGATCATGAGCCGCCAGATCTCTGCGGCACGCGGCGCCAAGTAGGCACAGCGCGCAGGCGAAGGCGAACCCGAAGGGCGAGTAAGCGCACGTGACGCACGACCACGACCTGGTACTCCGTCCCACCGAAGCCCAGAAGGCGGCGGCGCTCGCGCCCCCGCCGGGGCGCACGGGCGGGGACCTGGTCGTGGAGACGCTGCGCTCCCTCGGCGCGACCACCGTCTTCGGCCTGCCCGGCCAGCACGCGCTCGGCCTCTTCGACGCCGTCGGCCGCTCGGACCTGCGCCTGGTGGGCCTGCGTACGGAGAACAACGCCGGGTTCGCCGCCGACGCGTACGGCCGGATGACCGGCGAGGCGGCCCCCCTCCTGCTGTCCACGGGCCCGGGCGCGCTCATGGCGCTCCCGGCCCTGGCCGAGGCGGCGGCGGCCTCCGCACCCGTCCTGGCGATCTCCTCGCAGGTCCCGACCCCGGGCCTGGGCGGCGGCCGACGCGGCCACCTGCACGAGCTGCGCGACCAGTCGGCCTCGTTCCGGGACGTGGTCAAGTCCGTGCACACCGCCCGGACCCCCTCCCAGATCCCGTCCGTGATCGCCGAGGCCTGGGAATCGGCGCTGACCGCCCCGCACGGCCCGGTGTGGGTGGAGATCCCGGAAGACGTCCTGCGCGCGGAGACCTTCGTCCCGCAGGTCACCGGCATGGACGCGACCCCGCACGAACTGGCGCCGCGCCCGGAGCTGACCGCGCTGGCCGCGCACTGGCTGGAGAACGCCGAGCGCCCGGTGATCATCGCGGGCGGCGGGGTGATCCGCTCGGACGCGGCGGGCAAGCTGAAGCAGCTCGCGGAACGGCTGAACGCCCCCGTCGTCACCACCTTCGGCGGCAAGGGCGCCTTCCCCTGGACCCACCCGCTCTCCCTCCAGTCCTGGCTGGAGGACCGCCACATGACGGACTTCCTGGAGGACGCGGACGTCCTGCTGGTGGTCGGCTCGGGCCTGGGCGAACTGTCCTCGAACTACCACACGTTCTTCCCGGAGGGCCGGGTCGTCCAGATCGAGGCGGACCTCGGCAAGCTGGAGTCCAACCACACGGGCCTCGGCATCCACGCGGACGCCCGCCTCGCCCTGCAGGCCCTCCTCGAAACGGTGGCCGAACGCCCCGACCCGCAGGCCCCGGAGCGCGTCCGCCTGCTCCTCGCCGACATCGCGGACCGACTGGCCTCCCAGGACCTGACGCTGGAGCAGCAGCTCCTCACCTCGATCCGGCAGGCCCTCCCGCCTCGCTCCCCGTCCTTCTGGGACATGACGATCCTGGCCTACTGGGCCTGGTCGGCCTTCGACGCCAAGCACCCCAACACCATGCACTCGGCGCAGGGCGCGGGCGGCCTCGGCTACGCCTTCCCGGCGGCGCTCGGCGCGGCCGTGGCGGAGCCGGGCACCCCGGTGCTCGCGGTCTCCGGCGACGGCGGCGCGATGTACTCGATCGCCGACCTGGCCACCGCCCGCCAGCACGACCTCGACGTCACCTGGCTGATCGTGGACGACGGCGGCTACGGCATCCTGCGCGAGTACGGCTGCGAGACGGGCACGGCCCTGACCCGCCCCGACTTCGTGGCGCTGGCAGCCGCCTTCGACGTCCCGGCGACCACGACCACCCCGGAATCCCTCCGCGAGGACCTGGCCAAGTCCCTCAAGACGCCCGGCCCTTCGCTCCTGCTACTTCCGGCCAAGCCGAAGATGTTCGCACCCACCCACGTCTGAGTGATCCGCGGCCCGGGTTAGGTTGGTACCGGTCATTCCGGTCGGCCCGGGCCGGTCCCGGTCGCAAATCCTTGGGGGAGCGGTGTCGTTCGAGCAGCAATGGGCCCAGCAGAGGCAGTCCACGCCCGCGCCGGGCACCGGAGTCCTGGGAACGGCCCCGCCCGAGAAGAAGAAGGCGGCCGACACCATCGAGAACGTCCTCCAGCCCGGTACGACGAAGGCGGCGGACGCCGCCGACGAGCCGACGGCCACAGCGGTCAAGGCCTTCGCGGGCTGGGAGACGGCGACCGGCCTGACGAAGGCCCACACGCACTGGGACGACCAGGTCAAGCGCCTGATGGGACGCCTGAGCTCGGAGAAGACGGCCCTGCGCGGCGCCTCGAACCTCTTCACCGGCAACGACCAGCTGACGGGCCAGGGCTTCCAGCCGGTCACGTCCAAGCTCGCAGGCCTGTAGGGGCAGGGGGAGGACGCGATGCCGACGTACCAGGAGATCGTCACCACCGACCTCGGGGCTCTCGTCACGGCCGCCGACGGCTGGAAGTCGATGGCGACTCAGTTCAAGACGATGGAAGACGTCTACGAGAAGGAAGTCCAGAGCGTTTCCAGTGGAAACGGCTGGATGGGCAGCAGCGCGCAGACGGCGAGCAACAACGCCGCCATCACCCGCCGGGAGTTCGACGCGGCGCAGACCCAGGCGCTGGCCATGGAGTCCCTGCTCCGCGACGCGCACGCCCGCTTCACGGACCTCAAGGGACGGGTGACCTCCGCTGTCGCGGACGCGGTGAAGGCCGGCATGAAGGTCTCGGACGCGGGCGTCGCGAGCTACGACTTCGGCAAGGCCGACCCCGCCTCCGTGAACGCGATCCGCCACGACCCCGACCTCCCGGAGATCGAGCGGTCCTGGACGCAGCGCATCGCGGACACCGTCAAGGCGGTCACGGAGTTCGACGAGGACGTACGCATCGCCCTCCTCAACGCGTCCGGAGCCGACGGCACGTCCCTCTTCGGCTTCAACTCCCAGGCCGTGGGCGACGTGGAGGCGGTGGAGGCCCTGGCCCTCACCCACAAGATCCAGTCGGGCGACGCCTCCCCGGACGAGCTCAAGCACTACGACGACCTGCTCCGCCAGAACGCGAAGGACAGCCACTTCAGCGAGGCGTACCTGCACTCGCTGGGCGCGAAGGACACGGTCCACCTGGCCGACCAGCTGGTCCTGGCGTCCAGCGAACGCGGGGCCTCGGCGGCCGACAAGAAGCTCTACGAGTCGATCAGTACTGGCCTGGCGGGAACCATCGCCTCGGGCACGAAGGACCCGGAGAGCTACGCCTACAAGCCCTTCATGGCGGGCCTGAAGGAACAGGGCCCGGCCCTGGTCGCCGACGGCCTGCGCCCGACGTACGGCTACCAGTCCCTCGTCACCGTGCTGCAGCGCGGCGACGGCTACGGCAAGCAGTTCCTGAACGACCTCGGCGACGGCATGATCGAGGCCGAGAAGTCGAAGCCCCACATGTACGACCACGCGTACGACTCCCAGCGCCCGAACCTGGTCACGGACCCCCTGGACGGCCTCCTGGGCATCATGGCCAAGGACCCGGACGCGGCGACGCACTTCCTGGACCCGCAAGCCCCGGGCAACAAGAACGAGCACCTGAAGTACCTCCTCTCCGACCGCGACATGCCGGACCCCTGGATCTCGACGGGCGTGGGCCAGCCGATCGAGATGCACGGAGACAAGACGGCCGGCCTGGGCGCAGCCCTCCAGGCGGCGGCCACGGGCCACGTCGACGGAGAGAAGCTCGGCCCGCCCGGCCCGCACACGGAGGGCCAGGCCCGGGTGATGCACGACGCGATCCGCCTCTTGGACGACGACATGGGCGGCGACGAGTTCCCGGAGGACCGCGAGGGCTTGCGGCAGCCGATGGCCAAGGCGCTGGTCGACTACGTCGCGGACACGCACGAGATCCTGGGCGGCAAGAACTCCGACCTGGGCATGATCAACGGCAACGACTCGATCCACGGCTCGGGGGACAAGGCCCAGATCGCGGTCGGCCAGGGCAGCCTGATCCGAGTGATGCGGGGCATCGCGGACGACGGCCCGGCATTCGCCTTGATGGTCGAGGCCGAGCGGGCCTACGGGGCGGGGCAGCTAGAGGCCGCTGCACCGTACAAAGGTGACCTGCACGGTGTGAGCGCGGACTGGGACAACCGTGCCCACGACATCGGTGCGGCCAACGGCGCCCTCAACGGCATCGGGGCCGATGTCTACAAGGACAAGGAAGACGACCGGGTCACCTGGGCGGAAGGTACGTCCGAACACAGTTCTGCCGTCGCGAACGGGCTGATCGGTGAGATCCCGGTCGTGGGGACGGTCGGCGGCTCACTGATGGACTCGCTCAAATACGAGTGGGTCGAGGACGTCAAGGGCGAGGCCGAGGATCAGAGCAAGAAGGACTCCAGTAGCAATTTCGGAGCGGGTGTGGGGGGAACCAACAGGATGTTGGACGGCTGGGGAGACGATCGGAAGATCCGTGAGGACAATGCATTCGACCACGCCAAGAACGAGGCGGGCGAGGGCTACACCTCGGGACGGGATGCTGCTCGTGCACACCTCAGGCCGTGATGTGGTCAAGGCTCTCGGCCGCGCGACGGCTGTGCTCGTCAGCGGATTGATGCTCGTGTCGTGCACTTCGGGCGAGCCGGAGGCACACGCCAAGAACGAGAAGCCGCCGTGTGGGGTCGGCCCTTCATCGGAGGAGGGCGTCCTCTTGAGGGACGTCATCGCTGCGGACGCCTTCGAGGATTTCGTTTACAACAGCACGAGCGAGCTGGTGGCGACGCTGCGATCCGCGCTGCCGGAGGTGAGCCCGGAGCACCGGATCCCCGTGAAGACCCGGTGCGTCCTATCGGGGGCCGACGGAGTGGGCGGTAGCGTGACCTTCCGATTCGGGTGGGTCTCCCGTGCCGCCGAGAAGCTGGATTTCGTCCTGGCCAATGGCATTCCGTTCGAGATGGACGGCGGTGTCTTCGGCCAGGCCAACGACACCGACACGAACTTGTACGTCGGTTGCGACATGCCCGGTGCGCTCGGCGGGCCTTCGAAGTCGGCTTGGTTCCACGCGAAGGCTGAGCACAGCACCAGCTCGACCCCGGCAGCCGTCGACCAAGCGGCCCGCGATCGGCAGACCGCCCTCACCTACCTGATGGCCCGCCGGATCACCGAAGCCCTCGGCTGCGAGAACAAGCCGCTGGAGCAGGCGCCCGTGGTGAAGCCGCTGCCTACACCTTGACCTCGGCCCAGACGGCCTTGCCGATGCCGTGGAGCCGGGGGCAGCAGCCCCACCGCTCGGCCAGGGCCGCGACGATCGCGAGCCCCCGGCCCCGCTCGTCGGTGTCCTCCACCACCTGTGGCGTGAGCTTCACGGCGGGGCCGGCGTCGGCCACCTCCACGCGCAGCAGCCCGTCGTAGCGGGCGAGCCGGATGCCGAGGTCCCGGCCCTGCGGTGCGCGCGCGTGCCGTACGGCGTTGGTGACCAGCTCGGAGAGCAGCAACTCCGCCGCCTCGGCGGCCTGCGTCCCGATGCCCCACGCGGTGGCCTGCTCGCGCAGCAGCGCGCGGGCCCGGCCGGGGGCGCGGGGGGTGCGGGGTACGAGCCAGTAGTTCTCGTGGGCAGCACAGGGCAGTGTCATGAGACCTCACCTATCTAGATACCTGAGATCCAGTGAAGCGAGTCGCCCGATCGGCCGTCAAGAGGTATCTAGATATGTTCGATGCCGACGGGTGTTGCGCGGGCGCACGGCCTCCGGTGCGCTGATGCGCCCCTAGGCTGTCGACGGATGATCGGGGAGGACCGCATGCCGAACGACGGCGCCGCACGGCAGCCCAAGTACCTGCGCATCGCCGCCGCGCTGAAGGACGCCATCGCCTCCGGCGAGTACGGGCCCGGTGACCGGCTGCCCGGTGAGAGCGATCTCATGGCCACGTACGGCGTGGCCCGGATGACGGCACGGCAGGCGTTCGCCGTCCTCCAGGCCGAGGGGCTGACCGAAGCGCGCAAGGGTGCCGGGGTCTACGTACGTGAGTTCCGCGTCGGAATCCGGCGGCGCGGCATCCAGCGGCTGGCCGTCGAGGTGTGGGGCGCCGGTGGCTCCATCTGGGCGGCGGACGGCAAGGGGCGCGACCCCGTCGTGGAGTTCGTCGGGGTCACCGAGGAACCCCCGACCGAGGCCGTCGCCGCCGTGCTCGGGCTCACCGCGGGTGCGCCCGCGTGCGTCAGGCGGCGCAGGTTCCTGCTCGACGGGAAGCCCGTCATGTTCGCGACCTCCTACCTCGACGCCGCCCTCGTCGCGGGCACGCCCGTCGCCGAGCCCGACAGCGGCCCCGGCGGGATCTACGCCCGGCTCGCCGAGCTGGGGCACGAGCCCGCGCGGTTCCGGGAGGAGGTCCGGTCGCGGATGCCGAATGCCGAGGAGGCCGCGAGCCTCGGGCTGGCCGCCGGGACGCCCGTCGTGCTGGTCGTCCGTACGGCCTTCGACTCCGACGGGCGGGTGGTCGAGGTCAACGAGATGGTCCTCGACGCCTCCGCCTATGTCCTGGAGTACGACTTCGACGCCCCCTGACCCGGGCGCCCCGCCACCCTCCCGGCGCTCCCCGGGTGCGCCGGAGGCGCCCGGAGTACACGTTCGAATTGTTGCGGCGGGATGAAATCCGCCGGTCGGAGCGTTGGGGCTTCCGGTAGGGCAGGACGAACGGGGAGGCAGTACGTGGCTACGGCGACGGCGGAAACGGCGGCTGGCAGCAAACAGGGGTGGGGGAGGCGGCTCGCCGCCTACACCTGGCGGTACAAGGCCAATGTGCTACTGGCCCTCGGGTCCTCGCTCGGCGGCATGGCCGTCATGGCGCTCGTGCCGCTCGTCACCAAGGTGATCCTCGACGACGTCATAGGCGACCAGAGCAAGCCCATGACGCCCTGGGCCCTGATGCTCATAGGCGCCGCGGTCCTCGTGTACGTGATGACCTACATCCGCAGGTACTACGGCGGGCGGCTCGCCCTCGACGTGCAGCACGACCTGCGCACCGACATGTACGCCACCATCGCCCGGCTCGACGGCCGCCGCCAGGACGAGCTGTCCACCGGGCAGGTCGTGGGACGGGCGACGACCGACCTCCAGCTGATCCAAGGGCTGCTCTTCATGCTGCCCATGACCATCGGCAACTTCCTGCTCTTCGGGATATCCCTCGGGATCATGCTGTGGCTCTCGCCGCTGCTGACCGTCGTGGCGCTGCTCATGGCCCCCGCGCTCTGGTTCATCGCCAAGCGCAGCCGCAAGAAGCTCTTCCCCGCCACCTGGTACGCCCAGAGCCAGGCCGCTGCCGTCGCCACCGTCGTCGACGGGGCCGTCACCGGCGTCCGCGTCGTCAAGGGCTTCGGCCAGGAGGAGCAGGAGACCGGCAAGCTCCGCGAGGCCGGCCGCCGGCTGTTCGCCGGGCGGATGCGCGGGATCCGGATGAACTCGCGCTACACCCCGGCGCTGCAGGCCGTACCGGCCCTCGGCCAGGTCGCCATGCTGGCGCTGGGCGGCTGGATGGCCACCAAGGGGCAGGTCACCCTCGGTACCTTCGTCGCCTTCTCCACCTACCTCGCCCAGCTCGTCGGCCCCGTCCGGATGCTCGCCATGGTGCTGACCGTCGGCCAGCAGGCCCGCGCCGGCGTCGAGCGGGTCTTCGAGCTCATCGACACCGAGCCGGTGATCCAGGAGGGGAGCAAGGAGCTGCCCGCCGACGCACCCGCGACCGTCGAGTTCGACGACGTGCGGTTCGGGTACGACCCCGAGCGGCCCGTGCTCGACGGGTTCCGCCTGTCGATCGCCGAGGGGGAGACCGTCGCCCTCGTCGGGTCCTCGGGCAGCGGGAAGTCCACCGTTTCCCTGCTGCTGCCGCGCTTCTACGACGCCGACCGCGGCGCCGTCCGCGTCGGCGGGCACGACGTGCGCGAGCTGACCTACGACTCCCTGCGCGATGCCATCGGGCTCGTGCCGGAGGACTCCTTCCTCTTCTCCGACACCATCCGCGCCAACATCGCCTACGGGCACCCCGGCGCCACCGAGGAGCAGATCCGGGCCGCCGCCCGCGCCGCCCAGGCCGAGGGCTTCATCGAGGCGCTCCCCGCCGGCTACGACACCACGGTCGGCGAGCAGGGCCTGACCCTCTCCGGCGGCCAGCGCCAGCGCATCGCGCTCGCGCGCGCCATCCTCACCGACCCCCGCCTGCTGCTCCTCGACGACGCCACCTCCGCCGTCGACGCCCGCGTCGAGCACGAGATCCACGAGGCGCTGCGCGCCGTCATGGCCGGCCGCACCACCCTGCTCATCGCCCACCGCCGCTCCACGCTCGCGCTCGCCGACCGGATCGCCGTACTGGACCACGGGCGGCTCTCCGACGTCGGTACGCACGAGGAGCTGGAGCGCCGCTCCGCCCTGTACCGGCGGCTGCTCACCGACCCGGACGCGCTGGGCGCCGGCTCCCCGCGGACGCCCGAGGCGCCCGGCATGGAGGAGTTCGAGCGGGACATCGAGCGGGACATCGAGCTCGAGGCAGAGATCGACTCCGAGCCGGTCAACGCCAAGCGCCGGGTGGCCGGCGGGATCACCCCCGAGCTCTGGCAGCGCCAGGAGGAGGCGGAGGAGAAGGCCACCGCCGCCGCGGGGATGTCCGCCACTCCCGAGCTGCTCGCGCAGGTGGCCGCGCTGCCGCCCGCCGACGACACCCCCGACGTGGACGAGACCCGCGCGGCGTCGGCCGAGGACAGCTACAACCTGGGCCGCCTGCTGCGCGGCTTCTGGGCCCCGCTCGCGATATCCCTCGGCCTCGTCGCCCTCGACGCCGGCTCCGGGCTGCTCCTGCCCATCCTGATCCGGCACGGCATCGACCAGGGCGTCGAAGCGGCCGCCCTCGGCGCCGTCTGGGCGGCGTCCCTCCTCGCGCTCGGCGTGGTCCTGGCCCAGTGGGCCGCACAGTTCGCCGAGACCCGGATGACCGGCCGCACCGGCGAGCGCGTGCTCTACGCCCTGCGCGTCAAGATCTTCGCCCAGCTCCAGCGCCTCGGCCTCGACTACTACGAGCGCGAGCTCACCGGCAAGATCATGACCCGGATGACCACCGACGTGGACGCCCTGTCCAGCTTCCTGCAGACCGGGCTCGTCACCGCCGTCGTCTCCGTCCTGACCTTCCTCGGCATCCTGGTCGCCCTGCTCGTGCTGGACGTGGAGCTGGCGCTGATCGTCTTCGCCACGCTGCCCCTGCTGATCATCGGCACCGTCTTCTTCCGCAGGAAGTCCGTGGCCGCCTACGAGCTCGCCCGCGACCGGGTCGGACTGGTCAACGCCGACCTCCAGGAGTCCGTGGCGGGACTGCGCATCGTCCAGGCCTTCCGCCGCCAGCGCGCCGGCGCGATCCGGTTCGCCGAGCGCAGCGACTCGTACCGCGAGGCCCGGGTCCGCGGCCAGTGGCTGATCTCCGTCTACTTCCCCTTCGTGCAGCTGCTGTCCTCCGGGGCCGCGGCCGCCGTGCTGATCGTCGGCGCCGGGCGGGTGGAGGCCGGCACGCTCACCACCGGCGCGCTGGTCGCCTACCTGCTCTACATCGACCTGTTCTTCGCCCCCGTGCAGCAGCTCTCGCAGGTCTTCGACGGCTACCAGCAGGCCACCGTCTCCCTCGGCCGGATCCAGGGCCTGCTGCGCGAGCCCACCAGCACCCCGCGCCCGGCCGACCCCCGCCCGGTCCCCGAGCTGCGCGGCGAGATCGCCTTCGAGGGGGTCCACTTCTCGTACGGCACGGCCGAGGAGCGCGGGGCGAAGGAACCGGCGCTCACCGGCATCAGCCTGCGCATCCCCGCCGGGCAGACCGTCGCCTTCGTCGGCGAGACCGGAGCCGGCAAGTCCACGCTGGTCAAGATGGTGGCCCGGTTCTACGATCCGACCGCCGGCCGGGTCACCGCCGACGGGGTGGACCTGCGCGAGCTGGACCTGACGGGCTACCGCCACCGCCTCGGCGTCGTCCCCCAGGAGCCGTACCTCTTCCCGGGAACGGTCCGCGACGCCATCGCCTACGGGCGGCCCGAGGCGAGCGACTCCGAGGTGGAGGCCGCGGCGCACGCGGTCGGCGCCCACGCCATGATCGCCACCCTGGACGGCGGCTACCTGCACACCGTCACCGAGCGCGGCCGCAACCTCTCCGCCGGCCAGCGCCAGCTGATCGCGCTGGCCCGCGCCGAGCTCGTCGACCCCGACGTGCTGCTGCTCGACGAGGCCACCGCCGCGCTCGACCTGGCCACCGAGGCCCTGGTCAACCAGGCCACCGACCGGCTCGCGGGCAAGCGCACCACCCTGGTCGTGGCGCACCGGCTGACCACGGCCGCGCGCGCCGACCGGGTCGTCGTCATGGACCGCGGCCGGGTCGCGGAGGACGGCACCCACGCCGAGCTGCTGGCCCGCGGCGGCCGGTACGCCGAGCTGTGGCGCACCTTCGCGGGCGAGGACGAGCCGGCCGCGGCGGCGTAGGACCGCGGCACGCGAAACGGCGCCTCCGGGATTCCCGGGGGCGCCGTTCGTGGTTGGTGCGGGGGTGGCTTGCCGGCTCAGTTGCCGAGCTTGGCCTTGAGGTTCTGCTTGACCTGGTTCTTGACGGTCTGCTTGTTGACCTTCTTCACGACTCCGCCGGTGCCGGTGCCGTCGCCGCCGACGGCGGTGGCGTCTCCGGTATTGATGGCGTCGGCGCTGGAGTCGCCGCCGGTGGCGTTTCCGGTGGTGATCGTGCACTTGCCCTTGCAGTTGCCGACGCCGCTGTTGGCGTTGCCGCCCTGCGAGGTCCCGCCGACGGTGGTGTTGCTGGCGGTGGCGTCGCCGCCGGTGCCGATGCCGTCGGCGCTGTCGTCCTGGAGGACGGTGACCGTGTGCTGCGGGGCGACCGAGGGGGCGGCCATCGCGGTGGCGGGGAGGGCTATGCCACCACCCAGGAGGGCGACGGAGGCGGAGGCGAGGACGATGCGGCGGGTCGACAGGATCTTGAACATGATGGTTCTCCATTCGGAAAAGCAAGAGAGGAAATGAGGGGCGATTTCCTGCCCTCTGTTCCTTCCGGCGTTTCCCGGTGAGGGCGTACTTCAAATAAACCCGATGGCGGGATCCGCGTCACGCCACTCGCATTCGGGGCTTGACGCAGATGGCCGATCTTGGTAATTCCCGTCGGTGGTCGGGAATGTCCGCGGCACGCGAAACGGCGCCCCCGGGAATCCCGGGGGCGCCGTTCTGTGGGTCGTGCGGGGGTGGCTTGCCGGCTCAGTTGCCGAGCTTGGCCTTGAGGTTCTGCTTGACCTGGTTCTTGACGGTCTGCTTGTTGACCTTCTTCACGACTCCGCCCTGGCCGGTGCCGTCGCCGCCGACCGCGGTGGCATCGCCGCTGTTGATGGCGTCGGCGCTGGAGTCGCCGCCCGTGGCGTTTCCGGTGGTGATCGTGCACTTGCCCTTGCAATTACCGACGCCGCTGTTGGCGTCGCCACCGCGGGATTCACCGCCGACGGTGGTGTTGTCGGCGCTGGCGTCGCCACCAGTGCCGATGCCGTCGGCGCTGTCGCCATGGAGGACGGAGACCGCGTGCTGCGGGGCGACCGAAGGGGCGGCCATCGCCGTGGCGGGGAGGGCGATGCCACCACCCAGGAGGGCGACGGAAGCGGAGGCGAGGACGATGCGACGGGGCGACAGGATCTTGAACATGGCCGTTCTCCATTCGGAAAGGAAAGGGGGCTCTGATTCCCGGAGTGTTTTCCGGGGAGGGCGTACTTCAAATAAACCCGATGGCGGGAATCGCGTCACGCCACTCGCATTCGGGGCTTGACGTGGAGGGTCGATCTTGATAATTGCGGTGCGTCGCACCCCGGGGGCCCGGAGTGGCGGGGTACGGCATCGGGGATGTGACAACACGCCGTGTGCGGACGCATCCGTACGGTGGCGGGATCCGCGCGATAGCGTCGCCCCGAACAAAACCCAGCGCGCGCACGCTTGGCCACAGTCGAATTACTCCGCACACGAATCCCGGAGAATTTCCGATGAACGAGCGTTCCTGGACCCGTCGCATCGTGCTGGCCACGGCTTCCGTGGCACTGGCCGGCGGCATCGCCCTGCCCGCGACCGCGATGGCCGCACCGGCGTCCCCGCACTACGGCGACAGCAGCATCAGCGCCCTGGTGGGCGGCGCTTCCCCCGGGGCCTGCGAAGGGTTCTGCCAGGGGAGCAACAACATCGCCGCGGGTGAAGGCGCCTCCGGCAGCTGTACGGGCCTGTGCCGCGACAGCACCAACACCGCCGTCGGTGACCGCGCCTCCGGCCTGTGCACGGGCCTGTGCGGCGACAGCACCACCACCGCGGTCGGGACGGGTGCGTTCAACGAGTGCACGGGCCTCTGCGGCACCAGCACCAACACCGCTGTGGGTGACGGCGCCTCCAACCGGTGCAACGGCCTCTGCTTCGACAGCGTCAACACGGCCGTGACCGCCGACGTGCTGAGCCGTAGCAGCCACACGGCGGCGAGCTCGACCGGAAGGTCCATGCGCGGCGGGGACGGTGGCGGGGGCGACCGCAGGGGTGGCGATGCCAGCGCCGTCAGCGGCTCCGCCACCGCCACCAACACCACCACCGGCGGCACGGCCGTCTCGGGCGACGCCACCTCCGGTGTGGGTACCTGTATCGGCAGGTGCACGATCACCACCGGGAACGCGACGAGCGGCAACGCGAGTGCCGACGCGCTCAACACCGGGAACGCGAGCGCGGTGAGCGGAGACGCGACCGCCACCGGCGGCAACGCCTGATACCGAGGGCGAACGCCCGACGGTTCGGAACGCACGACGGCGCCCCCGGGAATCCCGGGGGCGCCGTTCTGCTGGGTGGTGGATGGACCGGTGTGCCGGCTCAGTGGCCGAGCTTCGCCTTGAGGTCCTTCTTGACCTGGTTCTTGACGGTCTGCTTGTCGACCTTCTTCACGACTCCGCCTGTGCCGGTGCCGTCGCCGCCGACGGCGGTGGCGTCTCCGGTGTTGATGGCGTCGGCGCTGGAGTCGCCGCCACGGGCGTCGCCGGTGTCGATGGTGCACTTGCCCTTGCAGTTGCCGACGCCGCTGTTGGCGTCGCCACCGCGGGATTCACCGCCGACGGTGGTGTTGTCGGCGCTGGCGTCGCCGCCGGTGCCGATGCCGTCGGCGCTGTCGTCCTGGACGAGGGACACCGCGTGGTGCGGGGCGGTCGTGGGGGCGGCCATGGCGGTGGCGGGGAGGGCGATGCCACCACCCAGGAGGGCGACGGAGGCGGAGGCGAGGACGATGCGGCGGGTCGAGAGGATCTTGAACATGATGGTTCTCCATTCGAAAAGAAAGGGGGATTCGGGAATCTTCCGGGGAAAGGATCGGGGGTGGTGATTAGTTGCCGAGCTTGGCCTTCAGGTCCTTCTTGACCTGGTTCTTGACGGTCTGCTTGTTGACCTTCTTCACGACTCCGCCCTGACCGGTACCGTCCCCGCCGACCGCGGTGGCGTCTCCGGTGTTGATGGCGTCGGCGCTGGAGTCGCCGCCGGTGGCGTTTCCGGTGGTGATCGTGCACTTGCCCTTGCAGTTGCCGACGCCGCTGTTGGCGTTGCCGCCCTGCGAGGTGCCGCCGACGGTGGTGTTGTCGGCCGTGGCGTCGCCACCAGTGCCGATGCCGTCGGCGCTGTCGTCCTGGAGGACGGTGACCGTGTGCTGCGGGGCGACCGAAGGAGCGGCCATCGCCGTGGCGGGGAGGGCGATGCCACCACCCAGGAGGGCGACGGAGGCGGAGGCGAGGACGATGCGGCGGGTCGACAGGATCTTGAACATGATGGTTCTCCATTCGGAAAAGAAAGAGAGGGAATGAGGGGCGATTTCCTGCCCTCTATTCCTTCCGGTGTTTCCCGGTGAGGGCGTACTTCAAATAAACCCGATGGCGGGATCCGCGTCACGCCACTCGGATTCGGGGCTTGACGCGGAGAGCTGATGCGCGTAAAAGCGCGGTTCGAGTCGCCTCGGACACGCAGCGGAGCCCCGGGTCCGTCGTGCGGACCCGGGGCTCCGGTGTGCTCCTGCGTCGACCTCACGTCCTCGCGTCGTTGGGGACGGTCGTGTATCCCAAGGTCGCGTCGTCGATGTTCTCGGGCGGCCCGCAGGGGGCGGCTACGCACTGGTACTCCGGCTTGTCGGGAACATTGATGACGGGGCTCTCGGGAGAATGCTTGCCGGGGCGCTTGTGCTTTGCCTTGCCCCACTTGCCCGGGCTGTCCTCGGCGGGCTGGTCCGTGCGGATCCGGCCCTCGTCGGAGTCGGTGCGCAGCAGGAGGGTGGACTCGTTGCCGGTGTCGTCGGCCCTGACCGCGTGCGCACTCGCGGGGGTGGCGGCGAACGCGGCCGCCGGCGCGAGGACGCCGCCCGCGACGATGGCGGCCGAAGCGGCGAACAGGACGAGGCGCGGCTTCCTGGAAACGTGGTTCATGACTGTTCTCCTCTGGTGGGCGAGGCGGATGGGGTTCGTCCCAGTACGCCCCGCCGACCGTGCGGAGTCACGCCCCGAGATCTCGCGGCTTGACGGAGCGCGGATCCCCGGTTAGGTCCCCTTCGGGGCTAGAGCTCACCGAAGAGCAGGTTGCCGGGGGCGTCCTCCTCGGTGCCGGTGTAGTACTCCCGTACCGCACCGAGGAGCTCGTCCACGGACAGGAATCCGTCGTGGTCCGCGTCGATGCGGGTGAAGAGCGCGTCGGTGTCCTCGCGGTTCAGCTTGGTGTCGAAGGCGAGCTGGGCCGCGTGGAACTCCTCGGGGCTGATCCGCCCGTCGTCGTCCTTGTCGGCGACCAGGAGCATCGCGTGCGCCATCGGCCGGAACGACTTGTCGTAGGCCGCGCGGTCGTCCTGGAAGAGGCGGGTCATGCCCTGCCTGTACTCCTCCGGCGTGACCTTCCCGTCCCGGTCCATGTCCAGCTCGGTGAAGAGCTCCTGCCAGAAATCGACCAGCCCGCCCATCACCTGGGTCGCCTTGGGAGAGGTCGCCGGCTCGCCGAGGGCCGACAGCAGGCGGGAGCCGAGCCCGATGATGTCGTGCTCGTCGATCACCTGGTCATCGTTGACGTCCAGATGGGCGAAGGCGCGGTCCAGCTTGCGGTCGAGAAGGTCGTTCGTCATTTCAAGTGCCTTTCACGGCTACGGTACGGGGTTCCCCGTTCACGTAGCGTAATCTCCTGCGTGATCACGAACTCCCGTTATCCCGCTAGGAAGTTGTCGATGCACTCTTACGAGGTATGGGTCAACGGCGTCGAGGAGCCCGGCACCCGTTGGGTGTACTCGCCCCGGGTGGGGCAGCTGCTTCGCGAGCCCTTCGCGGTGCTCGGGCTCAAGGCCAGGCTGGAGCGCGGCGAGGACCTGCCGTACGACGACCGGCTGCTGGCCGGCCGCGTCGCCATGTCCACCCCCGAGCAGGGGCTGCGCGCCCTGACCGCCGCCCGCGCCGCCCAGCCGGGATGGGCGGGGATCCCGCTCGCGGACCGGCTGGAGCTGCTGTACGGAGTCCACCGGGCCGTGGCCGAGCGGCGCGAGGAGCTGACCGGGCTGCTGGTCGCCGAGGGCCACCCCGTACGGCTGGCCGCCTGGGAGCTGGACTCCGTGACCGCCTCCTTCCACCCGGACTCCGTCGCCGACTTCGCCGGGCGGCTGCGGGAGCCCGAGCGGACCGCGGCCGGACGCCGGACCCGCATGGTGCGCAAGCCCGACGGGGTGGTGTGCCTGAGCCCGCCGCGCAACGCCCCGACCTCCAACTCCTTCTACGGGGCGCTGGCGCTCGCCGCCGGCAACAGCCTGGTCGTCAACGCGCCGCCCACCGCCCCGCTGGGCGTCTCCTTCGTCTACCGGGAGATCGTGGCCCCGCTCCTGGAGCGGCTCGGCGCCCCGCCCGGCACCCTGAACGTGCTCTGCACGCACGCCCGCGCCGCGGTGCGCCAGTGGCTGGACAGCCCCGACTGCGACGACCTCGTCTTCTTCGGCGGCTCCGAGCAGGGCCTCAAGCTGGAGCGGGAGTGCGTGGCCGCGGGGAAGAAGCCCGTGCTCGAGCTGTCGGGCAACGACGGGGTGCTGGTGTGGCACGACGCCGAGGCCGATCTCGCCGCGCGGGCCCTGTGCGAGCGGTACTACGGCTCCGGGCAGATCTGCATGACCCCGAAGTTCGCCATCGTGCATCCGGAGGTCGCCGACCGGCTGCTCAAGGAGCTGATGGAGCAGGTGCGGGAGATCCGGCCCGGGCCGCCGGAGGACCCGCGCACCGTACTGAGCCCGGTGGTCAAGCGGGCGGAGTTCACCGAGTTCCTCGGTGAGGTGCTGGAGGCCGGCGGGGAGCTGCTGTGCGGCGGGGAGTTCGTCGACGTGGACGACGAGCCCTCGGCGGCGGGGCCGTTCATCCGCCCGGCGGTCGTCCGGGTGGACGGGCTGGACCGGGCCGCCCGGCTGCGCGCCTTCCGCGAGGAGACCTTCTTCCCGCTGCTCTGCGTGGTCGTGCCCGAGGCGCCGGTCCGGCTGGAGGAGGCCATCGGCTTCCTCAACGCCAACCGCTACGGCCTGCGCAACTCCCTGTGGAGCCGGGACGAGCGGGTCGTCGAGCGGTTCTGTGAGGAGGTGGTCAACGGCGGCATGCTCAAGGTCAACGACTCGCACATCGGCTGCCTGCCCCTGCTCCCGTACAACGGCGGCACGGGAGCGACGGGCGGGGTGTTCGGCGAGGCCAACATGCCCGCCGTGCGCACCACGCACCTCCAGTCGATCGCCGTCGCCACGCTGGTCCGGCCGCGGGAATCGGTCTTCGACCACGCGGCGGCGTGCGGGGAGGCCCCGACGGGTTCGGCGGGTTGCCTGGGCTGAGTTCTTGTCCCGAGCAACCATGCGGGGCGGCCCGGCGTCGTACGAACGTACGCACGTTGTACGTACGACGGATGGGAGACAGGGTGTTGAAGGCGCGCGACCCGCGGAACCCGCGGAGGCGATGGGCCGCCCGCGCCGGGGTGTTCACCGTGACGCTCTCGCTGGGAGCGGCCGGACTGCTGGCGGCGCAGCCCGCGTACGCGGCGTCCGGCGGGTGCGCCGGGAGCCTGGTGCGGACGCTGCCCTTCTCCACGGGGGAGGTGCGCGTCTACAAGACCCGCGACCGGGCCTGCGCCATGACGGTCGCCCGGACGCCCGGCCAGCGGCGGGAGATGTCGGTGAGCATCCAGCCGCGCGGCGGCTTCCCGGTGCGCGATGCGGGGCGATTCACCCGGTACGCCGGACCCGTCAGCGTCCACGCGATCAGCCGCTGCGTGTATGTAAAGGGGAGCGTGGGAGCCGGATCCGTCGATTCCGGCTGGATCCTTTGCTGATGGAGCGGCCCAACTAGGTCTGTTCAGCCGCGTGTTCCCCCAGCTAGGTTCACGGCGACCGATGTGAACTCATGGGGAGTGTGAATGCGCAAGAAGCTCGGATGGCTGCTGTCGCTCGCGGTGCTGATCGGCACCGTGGGTACGGCCGGCACCACGGCGCAAGCGGCCACCGCCGCGGAACCGTCCGCCGTCACGGATGCCACCGCCACGGATGCCAAGGCCGCCACGGAAGACATCAAGGACCGGATCCTCGCGATCCCCGGGATGAGCCTGATCGAGGAGAAGCCGTACCCCGGCTACCGCTTCTTCGTCCTGAACTACGAGCAGCCGGTCGACCACCGCGCTCCGTGGAAGGGCACCTTCAAGCAGCGCCTGACCCTGCTGCACAAGGACGTCACGCGGCCCACGGTGTTCTTCACCTCCGGCTACAACGTCAACACCAACCCGCGCCGCAGCGAGCCGACGACCATAGTCGACGGCAACCAGGTGTCGCTGGAGTACCGATTCTTCACCCCGTCCCGCCCCGATCCGGCGAACTGGTCGAACCTCGACATCTGGCAGGCGGCCAGTGACCAGCACCGGATCTTCACCGCCCTGAAGAAGGTCTACAAGAAGAACTGGCTGGCCACGGGCGGCAGTAAGGGCGGCATGACGGCCACCTACTTCGAGCGCTTCTACCCGCGCGACATGGACGGCGTCGTCGCGTACGTCGCCCCCAACGACGTGGTGAACAAGGAGGACTCGGCCTACGACCGGTTCTTCGCCAAGGTCGGCACCAAGGAGTGCCGCGACAAGCTGAACGCGGTGCAGCGCGAGGCGCTCGTGCGCCGCGAGCCGCTGGAGGCCAAGTACGCGGTCGCCGCCGCCGAGAACGGCTGGACCTTCACCACCGTCGGCAACCTCGACAAGGCCTACGAGGCCGTCGTGCTCGACTACGTGTGGGCCTTCTGGCAGTACAGCCTGCTCGCCGACTGCGCCACGATCCCGGCCGCCGCCACCGCGACCGACCAGGAGATCTGGGACACGATCGACGCGATCTCCGGCTTCTCGGCCTACGCCGACCAGGGCCTGGAGACGTACACCCCGTACTACTACCAGGCGGGCACCCAGCTCGGATCCCCCGACATCAAGCAGCCCCACCTGGGCAACCTGAGCCGCTACGGCTACCAGCCGCCGCGCAACTTCGTGCCCCGCGACATCCCGATGACCTTCCAGCCCGCGGCGATGCGGGACGTGGACACCTGGGTGAAGAACAACGCCCACCAGATGCTCTTCGTCTACGGGCAGAACGACCCGTGGGGTGCCGAACCGTTCCACCTCGGCTACGGGGCCCGCGACAGCTACGTGATGATCGCTCCGGGCGCCAACCACGGGGCCAACGTCTCCAAGCTCATGGAGGCCGAGAAGGCGCTGGCCACCGAGAAGATCCTGAAGTGGGCCGGAGTGGCCCCGGCCACCGCGCCCACCGGTGCGGCGAAGGCGGCGCCGCTGGCGAAGCCCGACGCGCAGCTCGACCAGCGCGACATCGAGCGCGAGCCGATGCTGCGCCCGTAACGGCTCGGCGGTGGGCCGCGGGAGGGATGCGGGGGCTTACCCGTACGCCAGCCCGTGGCCCAGCGGGTAGCGGCCCGGCACCGGGACCGGCAGGCGGCCGGCCGGCCGCACGGTCCCGGTGAGCACCCGGGCCGCCGCCCGCAGCTCCACGTCCGTCCAGGTGTACGTGGCCAGCTCGGCCGCGCAGGCCGGCAGACGGGCCGGGTCGTAGGGGTTGCGGGTCGCCACCAGGATCACTGGCACGCCGGTGGCCAGCAGTTCGGTGACCAGCTCCCGCTGCGGGCTCGCGCCCTCGGGGACGTTGTACGTGCACACGAGCACGGCCGCGTTGCCCGGGGCGGCCGCCACCGCGCGGGCGGGCGGCAGGGCCGTGGCCCGGCAGCCCAGCGCGGACAGCTCCCGGGCCAGTACCGCGGTGGGGGGTCCCGTCGTACCCGTGGGGGAGACGGGGTCGGTCCCGGTGACCAGGAGCCGCGGCCGGTCCGCCGGATCCAGCGGCAGCAGCCCCACCGGATTGGCCAGCAGGGTCGTCGTACGGTCCGCGATCTCCCCGGCGGCCGCCAGATGGGCGGGGGTGCCGACGGTGGCGTCCACCGCGTCCATCACCCGCGCGGCGTCCTGCGCCGCGTCCCGGGCCGGCGCGTCGAACAGACCCCGTCGGGCCTTCAGTTCCAGGATGCGCAGCACCGACTCCTCGATCCGGGCCCGGGTCAGCTCCCCCGACTCCAGGGCCGCCAGCACGCTGCGGACGGCCAGCCCCAGGTCCGGCGGGTTCAGCAGCTGGTCGCAGCCGGCCTTCAGGGCCAGCACCGGCACCCGGTCGTCCCCGTACTTCTGGCGGACCCCGGCCATGTCGAGGGCGTCGGTGACCACCACCCCGCGGAACCCCAGGCGTTCGCGCAGGATCCCGGTGACGATGGGCCGCGAGAGGGTCGCCGGATCCCCCGAGGGGTCGAGCGCGGGGAACACGATGTGCGCCGTCATCACCACGTCCACGCCCGCCTCCACGGCCGCCCGGAACGGCGGCTCGTCCAGCTCCTCCCACTGGGCCCGGGTGTGCTTCATCAGCGGCAGCCCGACGTGGCTGTCGGTGCCGGTGTCCCCGTGCCCCGGGAAGTGCTTCGCCGTGGCGGCCACTCCGGCGCCCTGGTAGCCGCGGACCTGCGCGGAGACCAGGGCCGCCACGGCGTGCGGGTCGGCGCCGAAGGACCGTACGCCGATGACCGGGTTGGCGGGATCGACGTTCACGTCGGCGACCGGGGCGTAGTTGTGCCGGATGCCCATGGCGGCCAGCTCGGCGCCCGCGACGCGCGCGGCCCGGCGGGCCTCCGCGGTGGAACCGCCGCTGCCCAGGGCCAGGGCGGCCAGTGCCATGGCGCCCGGGAGCAGGGTCGCGGGCCGGCCCACGCGGGCGACGGCGCCGTGCTCCTGGTCGATGGAGAGCAGCAGCGGGACGCCCTCGCCCGAGCCCGCCGCCGCCCGCTGGAGCCCGGCCGACAGCTCGGCGATCTGGCGCGGGGAGCGGGTGTTGTGCGCCCAGCCGAAGTAGACGATTCCGCCGAGGTGGTAGCGGGCGACCAGCTCGGCGGGGGTCCGCACCCCGAACGCCTGCTGGTTGAGGGCGGCGTCCTCGGGGTCGGGCTCGGTCGCCGAGTGCCCGTACGCCCGCGATACGAAGAGCTGCCCGACCAGTTCGGCCGGGCTCATCCGCGCCATCGCCTCGCGCGGCGCGGCCCCCGACGTGTGACGGGCGGGGGAGCGCCCCGGCGCGCGGTCGCCCGGCCGGGAGTCGTCGGGGGCCGGGCCGCCGGGGCCGCGGGCGGGGCCCACCGCGGCGGAGGCGGCCCCCGCGGCGGTGACGGCGGCCACGGCGGCCACGGTGAGCAGGGTCCGGCGGGAGGCGTGGTTCGGCACGCGCCGGACCCTACTGCGGTACGGGGTCTCCGGAGCGGGGGACACTCGCGGAGTCCCCCGGACGGGGGGCGACCAGCGGCCAGTGCTCGCGCAGGGTCCGTACGGCCTCGGTGATCGCCGGCCGGCGGGCCGCCCCGGTCCGCCACAGGGCGTACAACCGGCGTACGGGGCCCGGATCCAGCGGTACGGCCACCGCGCCGGGCGGCAGCGTCCCGGTGCCCAGCCGCGGTACGACGGCCACCCCGAGCCCGGCGGCGACCAGCGAGACGATGGTGTGGTTCTCCTCGGCGACGTGCGTGATGTCGGGCTCGAACCCGGCCGTGCGCAGGGTCCGCACCAGCCAGTCGTGGCAGACCCGGCCGGGCGGCTGGCACACCCAGCGCTGCCCGCCCAGATCCGAGCGGTGGATCACCTCGCGCGAGGTGAAGGGGTGCCCGGCGGGCACCACCAGGTCGCAGCGGTCGTCCCCGATCACCGCCTGCTCCACGCCCTCGGGGGCGGGCAGCGGGGCGATGTCCCAGTCGTGGGTCACGGCCAGGTCGGTGACCCCGCGCGAGACGAGGTCCATCGACAGGTGCGGGTTGATCTCGGTGAGCCGTACTTCCAGGGCCGGGTGACGGTGGGCCAGGTCCGCGAGGACCCCGGGGAGCAGGCCGCGGGCGGCCGAGGCGAAGGCGGCGACGCGCAGCCGGCCCACCGGCTGGCCGCGGGACTCCTCCAGCGCGGTCTCCGCCCGCTCCGAGATGTCCATCAGCTGCTGGGCCGTGGCGGCCAGCAGTTTGGCCTCCTCGGTGAGGGCCACCCCGCGGCCGTGGCGTTCGAGCAGGGTGGTGCGGGTCTCCCGCTCCAGCTTGGCGATCTGCTGGGAGACGGCGGAGGGGGTGTACCCGAGGGCGGCCGCGGCGGCGCCGACCGAGCCGTGGACGGAGACGGCGTGCAGGGCGCGGAGCCGGGAGAGGTCGAGCATGCCAGGCAGCTTAGGGCGCGGGCCGGGCAGTTGGACGGAGGTTGGATGAAGCAACGCTACATCCGACCCTGAAGACATCCGCGCTGGTGCTAAATGGTTGATGAGCGGATGCTCGGAGCATGCGACCCATTCACATCGCCCTGGCGGTCCTCGTGGCCGCGGTCTGGGGTTTCAACTTCGTCGTCATCGAGTTCGGGCTCGGATCCTTCCCGCCACTGCTGCTGTCCGCCCTGCGCTTCCTGGTCGCGGCCCTGCCGGCGGTGTTCTTCGTCGGGCGCCCCAAGGTGGCCTGGAAGTGGATCGTCGCGGTCGGCGTGATCCTCGGCATCGCGAAGTTCGGGCTGCTGTTCACCGGGATGGCCAACGGGATGCCGGCCGGGCTGTCCTCGCTGGTGCTCCAGGCGCAGGCGGTGTTCACCGCCGTGTTCGCGGCCGTCGTGCTCAAGGAGCGGCCGGGCCGGCTGCGGATCGCGGGCATGACCGTGGCCTTCGCGGGCATCGCCGTGGCCGCCGTGGACGAGGGCGCCTCCGGGCCGGTGCTGGGCTTCACGATGGTGATCGCGGCCGCCGCGTGCTGGGGCGTGTCCAACGTGCTGACCCGCAAGGCCTCCCCGCCCGACGCGCTGAACTTCATGGTGTGGGTGAGCGTGGTGCCGGTGCTGCCGCTGGCGGGACTGTCGCTGCTGATCGAGGGCCCCGAGCGGGACCTGGCGGCGCTGCGCGGGCTCGACTGGAGCGGGGTCGGGGTCATCGTGTACCTCGCCTGGATCACCACGGTGTTCGGCTTCGGTGCGTGGGGGTTCCTGCTGCGCACCTACCCCGCCTCCTCGGTGGCGCCCTTCTCGCTGCTGGTCCCGGTCTTCGGGATGAGCTCGGCGGCGCTGGTGCTCGGCGAGGACGTGAGCGGGCTGCGCTGGGTGGCGGCCGTCCTGCTGGTCGGCGGGGTGGCGGTGACCTCCCTGGTCCCCTCGAAGCCCCGGGCCGCGACGCCGCGGCCGGCGGAGGGGCCGGAGCCCGCGGTGGTGGCCTCACTGGAGGTTCCGCTTCCGGCGGCGGGCGGCCGCTAGGCCAGCCCGCTCCGGCTCCCGGCGGGTCAGACGCCGTTGAAGGGCTCCTTCGCCAGCAGGTATCCGGCGTGGAGCCGGTTGCGGGCACCGATGCTCTTCATGATGTTCGCAATGTGGCGTTGACAATTGCGCAATGAAATACCGACCACGTGGGCTATTCTGTTGTCCGATTCGCCCTGAATGAGTAGCGAAACGATGGTCTGCTGAATGTCGGAGGTTATCGCGGCGCGCGCCGATTGATCGTTTTCCGAGGTGAATTTCTCGGCCGCGCTCCAGGCCCGCTCGAAGGCCTCCGATAGGAATGAGACAAGGTGGCTATTTCTCGATACCGCCGCCCCGTGCGATCCGTCCGCGAGCGGGATGATCGCCACTTCCTTGTCGAAGATGATGCAGCGGGGAAAACCGCCGGCGAGCGTGCACACTTCCGCCCCGAGCGGTGTCACCCGCCCCACGAAGGACGCCGTGGCCGGGCTGAACCGGGCCGTGTGCTGGTAGAGGGTCCGCATGCGCACCCCCCGCCCCAGCAGGCGTTCGGTCCGCTCCAGGCTCTCGGCGAGGACCTCTTCGTCCCGGGCGCCGCCGGGCTGGGAGGTGAGCACCTCGGTGCGGCTGCCGTCCGCGAGTCCGGCGATGAGTTTGCGCACGTCGCCCAGGCCCGGCACGACCTCCAGTGAGGTGTCGTCCTGGATATCGGCCGTCTTGACCGTCAACTCATCCAACTCTCCGCGTAGTTGGTCGAGGAAGGACTGGGTCTCGTTCAGGCTGTGCTGCGCCGGGTGGAGGACCTTGATGCGCGCGTGCTCCACGGGGTACGGGGTGTAGACGCCCGTCGCGGGACACACGCTCAGCAGCCCCAGATCGTCGAGCGCGTCCGCCGCCTCCTGCACCTCGGCGGCGCTCATGTCCAGGGCCAGGGCCGCTGTTTCGCGCGTTGTACCCGGTGTTCGGGTGACGAACCGGTAGAGACGGTCCCCGGCGTGGGTGAGCCGGGGCACTGTAAAAGGATGGACTTGTCTGATTGAGTTCAATTCATCCCCCTGTCATGTTTTCGCCAGCGGCAACATGATCCCAGAAAGGGATGGCTCCGGATGTGGCCGAACGGACAGGATGATGCCGAAGCTGATCCGGACCGCAAGACATCTTGAGGGGCAGGCAAGCATGCCACGTATAGCGAGTTTCCTCATCGCCATTGCGGCAACTTTCGCCGTGACCGGCTTCCTCGCCCCGACGACGAGTGGTGCGGCGAACATCGCCGCCGCCACTGGTCCGGGTCAGGTAGTCAACGATCTCGGCTGGGGATGAGATGCCTCGTAGTAAGTCGTACAACACGTACTCCAACCTGCAGCGCCCTGAGTTCCGCAAGCGCGTCGACGAGCTCCTGCTGAAGTTCGAGCGGGACTTCTACGAGCGCAGCGCGGGCGCCGACGGGATGCTCGACAAGGAGAAGTTCGACCTCGAGCTGTACAAGCGGCACAACGTCGAGACGATGATCCGGATCGGCCTCAAGCGTGCCGTCGACCCGCTCATCGCCAACTACTGGGCCACCCGGGACCCGCAGCTCTGCAAGGAGTGGGGCCTGTACGGCGCGGAAGAGGGCCGCCACGACCGCATGTTCGCCGGCGACCTGCACAAGGTCGGCATGACGGACGAGGAGATCTACGCGATCCGTCCGACCTTCGCCACCGAGCTGCTCAACGGCTACTTCTACTACACGATGGCCACGGAGGGTCCGCTGGCCGCGATGATCAGCGGGTTCTACCTGGAGTACATCGCGGGCAAGACCCAGCCCGACTGGCTCGACATCATGGAGCAGCACGTCGGCGCCGACAAGACCAAGGGCGCCCGCGCGCACCTGGCCCTCGACGACGACGACGACCACGTCGACATGGTCTGGAACCTGATCATGCGCATCATCAAGGACGAGGCCGACGAGGAGCGCTTCGTCGAGCACCTCATCAAGATCAACTCGCTGTTCGTGTCCTACTTCGTCGAGGTCTACGCGGCCACCGTGCTCGGTGCCGGCGCGGACGCCTCGCTGCTGACCCAGGCCGCACCGGCCGCCGCCGTACAGACCAACCTGCAGACGAAGGCCACCGCTTCGGTCTGACCGACCGGCCCACACCTGCCGGCGACGCGCTGAAGGGCCGAAGTTCCGAAGGGCCGAAGCTCCAGGGCCGAAGCTCTGAAGGGCCGTAGCTCTGAAGGGCCGTAGGGCCGACACCCCCGCAGTCCGGCGATCCCGGGCATTGCGTTCCAGATGTGCCGCGCCGCCCCCACGGGGGCAGCGCCGCGATGTCCGGGGTCCGGCTGCTCCACCGTCTACTCACCAAGGAAGACGATGCACTATTCATGGCCGCGCGAACTGTCCGAACAGGACATGCGCGAAATGATCGAGCTGATGGACGCCGTGGCGGTCAAGGAGATGACCCTCGGCTTCTACGAACCGGTGGGCCTGGAGAAGGGCCTGCCCCTGATGCGGGCCTTCGAGGCCGACCTGCGGAAGGGCGCCGTCGACCTGCTCCACGTGCGCAACGACGAAGGCCGCATCGTCGGCATGGTGACGCTCGCCCGGGCCCCGCTGCCCGCCCGGCGCCACATCGTCGAGATGCGCCGCTGCGTCGTGGCCCCCGACTACCGCGGGCAGTTCCTGCTCGAAGGCTGGGCCGAGGCCCTGCGCAAGGTCGGCGAGATGGGCTGCGACGTCATCACCCTCGAAGTCCGCGACGACGGCCCCTCGGTGCTCTGGCAGCGACTGGGCTTCCGCGAGTACGGCCGGCTGCCCGACTACGCCCGCGCCGACGGCCGTCCCGTCACCGGCTTCTACATGCACGCCCGACTCGCCGACATCACGGACCACTTCGAGGCCACCGGCACCTGGCTGCACGAGCTGGAATCCGACCGCGTCGCGGTGGCGAGCTGACCTCCGTACCGGCAGGCCGTACGCACGCCGGGTCGGACACACACCGCGCCTGACGCACATCGCGCCCGACGCCGTACGCGCACACCCGTAAGTCCCCCCTCCCAAGCACCCGCACCCGCACCCCTCCCCACCGCCGCGCCGCCCGCCCGCCGGGGCCGCGCAGGCCCCGCACCGAGCACGCCGTACACCGCCCCGGGCCGATCCGCCCGTGCGACACGGCCCCTCGCGGCCGACCGGCCGGTGCGCAGCTCCCTCACCTCACCCACCGCCCGCCGGGGCGCACGCCGACGTGCGCCGGACGGGCTCCGGAACCACACCACTCCACCGAAGGGCACAGCCATGTCCAAGATCGCCGTCCTGACCAACGACCTCCAGTACGAACTGGTCGAGAAGAACCCGGAGCGCGTCGCCGCCGTCGAGGCCGCGACCCCGCACTTCACCGGCTTCCTCGACGAGATGCGCAGCCGCGGCCACCACATCTTCCACCTGCAGCTCGTCAACGACCCGGACGACCCGAACGCCGAGCGCTACGACGGCTACCTCCCGGTCCAGCGCGGCACCCACGGCGCCGACATCATCGAGGCCTTCCTGGCCCCCGAGGACGTCGTCATGGAGAAGAGCAAGGACTCCGGCTTCTACGAGACCGACCTGCACGACCGCCTCCAGGCCCTCGGCGTGGACACCGTGCTGATCACCGGCATGCAGACGCAGATATGCGTCCAGACCACCGCCGCCGACGCCTTCTTCCGCGGCTACAACATCTGGGTCCCCTCCGACTGCGTCGTCTCGGCCCGCCTCGACGACAAGCAGCGCGCCCTGGACTGGCTGGAGGGCTACTGCGCCACGGTGACCGACTCCACCGAGGTCATCAAGGTCCTCGACGCCGAGGGCGGCCTGCCCCGCAAGAACATCAAGACCCCGTGACCACGCCCCTCCCCACACCTCCCCGTTCCAGAAAGGAACAGGCATGACCACGAGCGTGGACCCCACCGAATTCATCGTCCTCGACCACGGCACCGGCGCGAAGCTCAGCCAGGACCTGGTCCAGCTGATCGCGGCGACCCTCGGCGACGTGTACGTCGGCATCATGGAGGACAGCGCGGTCCTCAAGATCGAGGGCGACCGCATCGCGATGACCACCGACTCCTTCGTGATCGACCCGCCGTTCTTCGGCAACGGGGACATCGGGAAGATCGCGGTCTGCGGCACCGTCAACGACCTGGCCGTGGCCGGCGCCCGGCCCAAGTACCTCACCCTCGGCATGATCCTGGAGACCGGGCTCCCCATCCCCAAGCTGGTCCAGGTCCTGGAGTCGATCCGCGACACCGCCCGCGAGGCCGGCGTACAGATCGTCGGCGGGGACACCAAGGTGGTCCGCAAGGGCGAGGCCGACCAGATCTACCTGAACACCGCGGGCGTCGGGGTCTTCGAGCGCGAGCCGCTCACCATGACCGACGTGCGCCCCGGCGACAAGGTGATCCTCAGCGGCCCCATCGGCAACCACACGGTGCACCTGCTCTCCATCCGCGAGGGCCTCGGCTTCGAGCAGCGCGTGGACAGCGACTGCGCCCCGCTCAACGGCCTGGTCGACACCGTCCTGTCGAACGTCGAGGCCGGTGCCGTCCGCTCGATGCGCGACGTCACCCGCGGCGGCCTGACCGCCGTGCTCCACGAGTACGCCCACAAGCTCGGCCGCACCATCCGCGTCGCCCAGGACGACCTGCCCATCCAGCACGAGACGGCGATGGCCGCCGACATGCTCGGCATCAACCCGCTGCACTGCGCCAACGAGGGCTGCCTCGCGGTCTTCGTGGCCCCGGAGGCGGAGGCCGACGTACTGGCCGCCCTGCGCTCGCTGCCCTACGGCAAGCACGCGGTCACCATCGGCGAGATCTCCGAGGACACCGAGGGCCTGGTGCTGCTGCGCGACAAGGACGGCCGCGAGACCCAGCTGGAGGAACTCCTCGGCGCCGAACTCCCCCGGCTCTGCTGAGAACGGGACCGAGGAGACCGCCATGAGCAGCACCGAGCAGCAGACCGTCACGGAGCGGCCCGAGGGGACGGTCGGCACCGTCAGCGCCCACAGCGCCGTCAGCGCCCACAGCGCCTTCGACGAGTGGCGCATCCGCGTCACCGGCGTGGTCCAGGGCGTCGGCTACCGGCCGTTCGTCTACAAGCTGGCCCGTGAACTCGGCCTCTCCGGCTGGGTTCGCAATGACCCCGAAGGCGTGCTGGTGGAGGCGTCCGGACCGGTCGCCGCCCTGGAGGAGTTCGCGGCGGGCCTCAGCGGCCGCGCCCCGGAGCTCGCCCGGGTGGACGAGGTCCGGCCGACCCGGGGACTGGCCACGGGCACCGTGCCCGCCGGCCCGTTCACCATCGTGCACAGCGAGCACACCGGAGCCCGGTCCGCGCTGCTCCCGGCGGACACCCACGTATGCGGCGACTGCCAGGCGGAACTTCGCGATCCGAAGGACCGCCGGCACCGCTACCCCTTCATCAACTGCACCAACTGCGGGCCCCGGTACTCCATCATCCAGGACCTGCCGTACGACCGGCCGATGACCACCATGGCCGCCTTCACCATGTGCCCGGACTGCAAGGCCGAGTACGAGGACCCGATGGACCGGCGCTACCACGCGCAGCCCAACGCGTGCCCGGACTGCGGCCCCCGGCTGCTGCTCCGGGACCGCGAGGGGGGCACGGCCGAAGGGGACGAGGCCCTCCTGCGGGCCGCCCGGGTGCTGGCCGACGGCGGGATCGCCGCCATGAAGAGCGTCGGCGGCTTCCACCTCGTGGTGGACGCGACGAACGCGGAGGCCGTGGCCCTGCTGCGCGGCCGCAAGCGCCGCGACTCCAAGCCGTTCGCGGTGATGGTCCGCGATCTCACCACGGCGCAGGAGCTGGTGGAGCTCTCCGAGGCGGAGATCGACGTCCTGCGCTCGCCGGCCCGGCCCATCCTGCTGGCCCGCAAGCGCCCGGGCTCCCTCCCGGAGTCCGTGGCCCCGCGCAACCCCAACCTGGGGATCATGCTGCCCTCGGCACCCCACCACCACCTGCTGCTGGACGAGCCCGGCCTGGAAGCGCTCGTCGCCACCAGCGGCAACATCTCCGGCTACCCCATCGCCTACCGCAACGAAGAGGCCCTGGAGCAGCTCTTCGAGATCGCGGACGTGATCCTCTACCACGACCGCGACATCGAGATCCGCGTCGACGACTCGGTGGTCCGCCTCTCCGACCACCCCGAACTCGACGAGCCGCTGCTCCAGTTCATCCGCCGGGCCCGCGGTTACGCCCCCTACCCCGTGGACGTCGGCCGCGAGGTGGCCCCCGTGGTCGCCCTCGGCGCCGAACTGAAGACGACCGTCGCCCTCACCAACGGCTCCCAGGTCTTCCTCAGCCAGCACATCGGCGACCTCAAGAACGACGAGACCTTCGCCGCGCACCACCGCACCGCCCGGCACCTGGCGCAGCTGTACGCGCTCAAGCCGGAGGCCACCGCGCACGACATGCACCCGCAGTTCCGCTCCACCCGGGCGGCCCTGGACGACGACGGCACCGGGCCGGCGCTGCCCACCGTGGAAGTCCAGCACCACCACGCCCACATGGCCTCCTGCATGGCGGAGAACCACGTGCGCGGCACCACCCTCGGCGTGATCTTCGACGGCTTCGGCTACGGCGAGGACGGCACGGTGTGGGGAGGGGAGTTCCTCCTCGGGGACTACGCCGCCTTCCGCCGGGTCGGCCGGATGCGCGGGCTGCCGCTGATCGGCGGGGACCAGGCGGTGCGCGAACCCATCCGCACCGGGTACGCACTCGCCCTGGACGCCTTCGACGGGGACCCGGACCGGGCCCTCGCGGGCTTCCCCGCCCTCGCCGCCCTCGACGCGCAGCGCCGCCAGGTCTTCGCGACGATGGCGGCCCGCGGGATCAACTCCCCACCCACCTCCAGCATGGGCCGGCTCTTCGACGGGGCCGCCGCCCTCGCAGGGGTCTGCGCCAGGGCCGAGTACGAGGCCCAGGGCCCGATCGAGCTGGAGGGGCTGCTCGACCGCGACGCCGCCCGCGAGCCGCAGGCCTCGTACCGCTTCGGGGCCTACGCGGCGGACGGACTGACCGAGGTGGACCCGCGGCCCGTGATCCGGGCCATGGCCGCCGACATCGCCGCCGGACTGCCCGTGGAGCGGATCAGCCGCCGGTTCCACACGGCCGTCGTCGACATGGTCCGCGAGC
This sequence comes from Streptomyces sp. NPDC002886, assembly GCF_042888445.1. Taxonomy (NCBI): domain Bacteria; kingdom Bacillati; phylum Actinomycetota; class Actinomycetes; order Kitasatosporales; family Streptomycetaceae; genus Streptomyces; species Streptomyces sp. NPDC002886. The sequence goes on along the minus strand of NZ_JBIAPV010000002.1, from coordinate 1,085,227 downwards.
GCTGCGCGGCCCTGCGGGAGGAGACCGGGGTCAACCAGGTCGCCCTCTCCGGAGGCGTGTTCCTCAACGAGTTCCTGCTGCTCAACTGTCTGACCGGGCTGACCGCCGACGGTTTCGACACCTATGTCCACCGGCTCGTTCCGACCAATGACGGGGGAATCGCCCTCGGTCAGGTCATGGTCGCCGACGCCCGCTCACACCTGCGGAATCGAAGAGGAGCGACGACGTGACCACCCTCACGCCGGACGAGATGTACACCTTCGTCGAGGCGCGCGAATCGGGCGCCCGGACCTACGCCAACGCCTTCGGCAAGCTCCTCGCCGAGGGGCACGGGGCGCGCGTCCGCGACGGGCACGGCCGGGAGTACCTGGACTGCCTCGCCGCGGCGGGCACCCTCGCCCTGGGGCACAACCACCCGGACGTCCTGGCCGCGGTGGGGGAGTACCTCGCCTCCGGCCAGGTCCAGCAGGCACTGGACCTGACCACGCCGGCCAAGTACGAGTACCTCCGGGCGCTCTACGCGCGGTTGCCGGGCACCATGGCGGACACCTTCAAGACCCAGTTCTGCGGACCGGCGGGCACCGACGCCACCGAGGCCGCCATCAAGCTCTTCAAGATCGCCACCGGCCGCCGGACGGTGATCTCCTTCCACGGGGCGTACCACGGGATGACGGCGGGCGCCCTCGCCCTCACCGGCAACCTGGGCGCCAAGGAGTCCGTGCCCTCCCTCATGCCGGACGTCCACCACCTCCCCTATCCCTACGACTACCGCTGCCCCTTCGGCATCGGCGGCGAGGCGGGCGTCCGGGCCGGCCTGACCTACATCGAGCGGCTGCTCACCGACCCGGAGAGCGGCATCACCAAGCCGGCCGCGGTCTTCGTCGAAGCGGTCCAGGGCGAGGGCGGGGTGATCCCGGCGCCGGCCGCCTGGCTGCGCGGGCTGCGGGAGATCACCGCCCGGCTGGACATCCCGCTGGTCCTGGACGAGATCCAGGCCGGCTTCGGACGCACCGGCACCATGTGGGCCTTCGAGGAGTCCGGGATCGAGCCGGACGCCGTCCTCGTGTCCAAGGCGGCCGGCGGCGGCTTCCCGCTGTCGCTGCTGCTCTACCACGGCAAGTACGACGCCTGGACGCCCGGAGCCCACGCGGGCACCTTCCGCGGCAACCAGATCGCCCTGGTCGCGGGACTCGCCGCCATGCGGGTCACCGAGGCCGAGGGACTGATCGAAAAGGCCGCGGCCAAGGGCAGGCTGATCGGCTCCCTGCTGGGCCGGCTGGCCGCCGGTCACCCCGAGATCGGCCAGGTCCGCGGCCGGGGGCTGATGTGGGGCATCGAGATCGTCGACCCCGCCGGCCGGGCCGACGCCCTCGGTTCGCTGCCCGCCGACGGGGCCCGGGCCAAGCGCGTCAAGCGCGCCTGCCTGGACCACGGGCTGCTGCTGGAGAGCGGCGGCCGGCACGGCGCCGTGCTCCGGCTGCTCCCGCCACTGGTGATCACCGACGAGGAGATCCACGAGATGGCGGCGGCGCTGGAGAAAGCTCTGATCGACTGCGTCTGAGCCGGTCGACCGTGCCCGAGCCGGAACAGCCGGCTCGGCACGGCAGAGCACGGATCCACGAAGAGAAGGACATGCGAAATGGCCACGGGAACGAACAACAGCGGTGAGCACGGCGGCGAGTGGCGCGTCGACTTCGACGCGGAGGTCGTCTTCAGCAACGGAGGCGCCCTGCAGATGCAGGGGTTCCGCCTGGACATCCCCGGTGACGACATCACCGACGGGGACCTGGGCGAACTGATCGTCCGCCACCTCGGACTGCTGATGGTCGGCAGTACGAAGATCACCCGCCGGGAACTGCTCCAGGAGCCCCACAAGGGCTCCCGGAACACCGGCTCGGCGGGCTCCGGCCGCACCACGGCGGACCTGACCGGCCCCGCCACCCGGGCCGCCTGGCCGACGGGCCCGGGCGGTGCCGCCCCGGGCCTCGCCGCCCTGGTGGACCTTCCCGTGGTCCTGGTCCGGCTCCTCGGAGCCGGAGCGCCGGTCGCCGACCGGCTGGCGCTGGCGCCCTTCGACCTCGCGGGCCGCGCCGTCGTCGTACAGACCGGCCGCGCGGCCGGCCCGTACCTCACCGAGGACGCGGTGGACCTGCTCGCCGGGCAGGGCGCGCTCCTCGTGGCGACCGACAGCCGTGAGGGCAACGGGCCGGTGGCGGCGGCGCTCGCCGCCGCCCACCTGCCCGCCCTCACGGGCCTGACCGGCCTCGACGCCCTCCCGGCGACCGGCGTCCGGCTGCACGCCGTGCCCTTCCCGGGGCAGGACACCTCATTGATCAGGGTCTACGGAGTAACAGATGACCAGCATTGACCAAGCCGGTCTCCCGGAGGCCGGTGCGGCGGCGGCCACCGCCGCCGCACCGGCGCCGGCCCGGCGCCCCCGCAGGGAACTGGCCGCCGCCACCGTCGGCTCGGTCGTCGAGGCCTACGACTGGACCATCTACGGCATCCTCGCCCCCTACTTCGCCGAGGCACTGTTCCCCGGCACCTCGCCCACCGCCAAACTCATCGCCGCCTACCTCGGCTTCGCCCTCGGCTTCCTGGTCCGCCCGCTGGGCAGCGTGCTCATCGGCCGCCTCACCGACACCCGGGGCCGGCGCTACGGACTGACCCTCACGGTCGGCCTGATCGCCGCCGGCTCCCTGTTCCTGGCCGTCGTCCCCGGCTACGCCTCCATCGGCCTGGCGGCTCCGCTCCTGGTGGTGGGGGCCCGGCTGGTCCAGGGCCTGTCGGTCGGCGCGGAGAACCCGAGCGTGGCCGCGTACGTCACCGAGACGGCGCCGGCCGGGCGCCGCTACTTCTACAGCGCCGTCTCCTACGGGGGCGTGGTGCTGGGCAGCGCGCTCTCCTTCATCGTCATGAACCTCCTGCTCGGGGTGTTCGGGGAGAGCGGGGTCGAGGACGGGGCCTGGCGCTTCGGCTTCGTCTTCGGCGGACTGCTCGGGCTGACCGCCCTGTGGATCCGGCGGGGCGCGGCGGAGAGCGCCGTCTTCACCGCCGCCACCACGGGCGGGGCCGCGCAGGGAGCGGCCCCGCCCCGGGAGACGGCGCGACCGGCGGCGAAGGCCCTTCCCGGGGCGGCTGCTCCGGCGGCGAAGGCGCCGAGCCCCTGGCCGGTGCTGCGGGCCCATCTCCGGCGGCTCGCCGTGGTGTTCGCCATCACCTCCGGGGCCACCACCGCCTTCTACTTCGTCACCGTCGACTTCCCCTCGTACGCCGAGAGCGCCGGGGCCGCCGGCAAGGAGGAGACCTCCGCCGCGCTGCTCCTCGGCATGGTGGCGCTCCTCGCGGCCATGCTCGGCGGCGGCAGGGCCGCCGACCGGATCGGGGCGCTGCCCGTCCTGCGGCTCGGCTTCGCCGGGCTCGCGCTCGGCACCGTACCGCTGCTGCTGGCCATGAACTCCGGACGGGTTCCCGTCCAACTGGTCACCGTGGTGCTGCTCTTCCTGCTGGGCCTCCCGCTCGCGGTGAGCAACGTCTTCGCGGGGCAGCTGTTCCCGCCGGCCGTGCGCGCCGTCGCCGTGGGCCTGCCCACCGCGGCCGCGATCAGCCTCTTCGGCGGCACGTTCCCGATGCTCGCGGAGCTCCTGCGGTCGGCCGGTCACAACGCCTGGTTGCCGTGGTGGCCCGCACTGACCGCCGCGGTGGCGCTGGCCGCCTCATGGGCCGTACGCGAACACCCCGGTAGCGAACACCCCGGTAGCGAACACCCCGGTAGCGAACACCCCGGTAGCGAACACCCCGTGTCCGTAACCCCTCATGCCTGAGAAGGACGTCATGACCGCACTGCTCGAAGGACTCGACTCGCTGCTGCCGGCCCTCGAAGCCGACTACCGCGACCTGCACACCCACCCCGAACTCGCCTTCCAGGAGAAGCGGACGGCGGCCCTGGTCGCCGAGCGCCTCGCCGCCCAGGGCGGCTGGGAGATCACCACCGGCGTCGGCCGCACCGGCGTGGTCGCGGTCCTGGCCAACGGCGAGGGCCCGGTGGTCATGCTGCGCGCCGACATGGACGCGCTGCCCGTCAAGGAGGCCACCGGGCTGCCGTACGCGAGCACCGAGACGGCCACCGACGAATCGGGCACCGAGGTCCCGGTGATGCACGCCTGCGGCCACGATCTGCACGTGGCCGCGCTCATCGGATCCTGCGCCCTGTTCGCCCGTAACCGCGAGGCCTGGCGGGGCACGGTCGTCGCCGTCTTCCAGCCGGGCGAGGAGAGCGGCTACGGAGCCCGCGAGATGGTCGAGGACGGGCTCTTCGAGCGCTTCCCGCGCCCCGCCGTGATCCTCGGCTCGCACGTGGGACCCGGGCCCGTCGGGCTCGTCGCGACCCTGCCCGGCGTGGTCATGGGCGCCACCGACTCGATCACCGTCAAGCTCTTCGGGCGCGGCGGCCACGGCTCGAAGCCCGAGGCCGCGATCGACCCCGTGGTGATGGCGGCCTCCCTGGTCCTGCGGCTCCAGACCGTGGTCTCCCGCGAGATCGCCGCCCAGGAACCGGTGGTGGTCACCGTCGGAAAGCTGCACGCCGGAACCACCGCCGCGGTCATACCCGACACGGCCGAGCTCGGCATCAACGTGCGCACCAGCTCCGCGCCGGTCCGCGAGAAGGTCCTCGCGGCCGTCGAGCGCCTCGCCCGCGCCGAATCGGCGGCGGCGGGCGCGACCGCCGACCCGGAGATCACCTCCGTCTACCACCTGCCCATGACCGTCAACGACACCGCGGCCGCCGAGCGGGTGGCCGACGCCCACCGCGAGCACTTCGGGGCCGGCGCCGTCATGACGATGGGCCCGACCACCGCCAGCGAGGACTTCGGGCTGCTCGCCACCGCCGCCCAGGTCCCTTCGGTGTACTGGTTCTACGGCGGCCTCGACCCGCAGGCCTTCGGCGAGGCCTTCGCGGCCGGCAAGCTGGAGGAACTCCCGCAGAACCACTCCTCCACCTTCGCGCCCGTCGCCGGACCCGCGCTGTCCGTCGGCGTCCGCACGATGGCCACGGCAGCACTGCCGTGGCTCGCCGTCGCCACTGCCGCCACTGCCTCCTCCTCCTCCTCCTCCTCCTCCGAGGGCGCCGGCGCGGGTGAGGGGAGCGGGACGGAATGAGCACCGACCGGCCGCACATCATCGTCCTGCACCGCTGGCGGGACACCCACGCGCACTACGCCGACTACATCGACCACGGCTCCGCCCAGGTCACCTACGTCAGCACGGCGCTCGGCCGCGCCTCGTTACCCGAGGCCGCCGCCGCGGTCACCACCGTCGCCCTGACCGACGACCTGCCCGCCGTCCGCGCGGCCGTCACCGCTCTCGTGGCCCGCTTCGGCGCCCCTGCGCGGCTGATCGCCCTCAACGAGGGGGACCTGGACGCGGCCGCGCTGATCCGCGAGGAGTTCGCGATCCCCGGCCAGCACACCGCCGAACTGGCCGTGTTCCGCGACAAGCTGACCATGTGCCGCACGGCCGAGGCCGCCGGCCTGCCGGTGCCCGCCTTCGCCCCCGCGCCGGACCCGGCCGCCGTGCTCGCCTTCGGCGAGGCCCACGGCTGGCCGCTGGTCGTCAAGCCGCACCGCGGCACCGCCAGCCGGGGCGTGGTCCAGATCGACTCCGCCGCCGAACTGGCGGAACTCGGCTCCCTGGCCGCCGCCCTGGCCGCCGAACCGCACCTCGTCCAGAGCTACGTGGACGGGCCGATCCTGCACATCGACGGCCTGTGGGAGGGCGATTCGCTCGGCAGCTGGACCGTCTCGCGCTACGTGGGCGGCACCTGCGCCGACTTCACCCAGGGCACCTGGCTCGGCTCCGTGGAGGAGGACGATCCCGCGCTGCTGGAGGCGGTCGAGGCCTTCGCCGCCGCGGTCGGCCCCGCCCTCGGCGGCTCGCAGCCCTGGGTCTTCCACCTGGAGGCCTTCGTCACCCCGGCGCCCGGCGGCGGGCCCGCGCTGGTCTTCCTGGAGTGCGGGGCCCGGGTGGGCGGCGGGGAGATCCCCTTCACCTGGCGCGACGTCCACGAAGTCGACCTGATGGCCGCCGCCGTGGACATCCAGCTCGGCCTGACCCCGGTCCTGCCGCCCCTCAAGACCGGCGAGGTCGGCGGCTACCTGCTGCTCCCGCTCCCGGTGCCCGCCCCCTGCCGCGTCGAAGCGGCCGGCTGGGTACGGGAACCCGCGCCGGGCCGCCTCCCGTACGCCGTCAAACACACCCCGGTCGGCTCCACGGCCCCGGCGATCAGCGGCTACGAGCACGTCGGCACCCGCTTCCGCTTCCGCGGCGCCACCACCCGGGAGGTCGAGGCCGCCATCACCGAGTCCGCGAACTCCTTCCGGCTGACCTGCGTACCGGTCGGCGCCCCGTCCGCCGACGGCCCGACGGGCTGACCCCCCCCATACGTCTCGCACCCCCTGTTCTCCGGGGCGAACCCGCTCCACGCCCCGTACCGGAAAGGAATCCACCGTGGTCTTCACCTCCGAACGCCAGCGCGTCATCCTCGTAGGCAGCCGCATACAGCAGTACCGGGAGTACGCCCTGGCCTCCCTCGCCCAGCACTACGAGGTGACCCTCGTCGCGCCGGAGGCCCCCACCTGGCAGGCCCGTTACGTGGAGACCCACCGGATCGCCGACACCACGGACGCGGCCAAGCTGTACGCCCCGGTCGCCGACCTGCGCGGCGAGGTCGCCAACGCCGCGATCGTCACCTGGGACGAGTGGTCGCTGGTCGCCGTCTCCTCGGTCGCCAAGAAGCTCGGCATGCGGGCCATGGACCCGGCCGCCGCCAAGATCTGCCGCGACAAGTACGCCACCCGCCAGGCCCTGGAAGCCGCCGGGATGGCCGCCGTCCGCTACGTCCCGGCCACCACCGAGGACGAGGCCGTCGCCGCCGCCGAGTCCATCGGCTTCCCCGTCGTCGTCAAGCCCCGCACCCTCGGCGGCAGCTTCGGCGTGATGATGGCCCGCGACGTGGACGGCCTGCGCCGGGCCTTCCGGCTCGCCTCCACCAGCCGACTGCGCGGCGCCGGCACCACCGCCTCGGTCCTGATCGAGGAGTTCATCGAGGGCCCCGAACTGAGCGTCGACAGCGTCGTCGTGGACGGCCTGGCCACCCCGGTCTGCGTGGCCCGCAAGCGGCTCGGCGCCCACCCGTACTTCGAAGAGGTCGGCCACCTGGTCACCGACTGGCGCCACGAGCCCTGGGCCGACGCCGTCACCCAGCTGGTCCAGGCCTCGCACCGCGCGGCCGGAGTCGACTACGGCGTCACCCACACCGAACTGCGCGTCGCCGCGAACGGCCCCCGCCTGATCGAGCTCAACGGCCGCCTCGGCGGCGACCTCATCCCGCACCTGAACAAGCTCGCCACCGGCGTCGACCTGCCACTGGCCGCCGCCAGGATCGCCTTCGAGGAGACCCCGGACGTCACCCCGACCCGCGCCCTCAGCGCCGAGGTCCGCTTCCTCTACCCGGCCTACGACGGCGCCGTCGACCGCGTCGTCCTGCCCGCCCCCGAGGACGTCGAGGACCTGGCCGAGGCCGTCGCCCTGGTCGAGCCCGGCGACGAGCTGCTGCTCCCGCCCCGCGGCCTCACCCCCCGCTCCGCCGCGCTCATCGCGGTCGGCGAGACCCCGGCCCGCACCCGCCGCGCCCTGGACCGCGCCGAGGCGCTCTCCCGTACGGAGGTCTCCGGAGTCGCCGCGCACCGGCTCGGTGCCCGCGTCGAGAACGCCGTGACCCGCCGCTTCTTCGACCACGAGCGCACCGCCGCCCGCCAGACCGTCTCCGGCGTCCGGGGCGTGGAGTGGTTCCGCTACGGAGCCGGCGGCGGCGAGGGTCTCAACCGCCCCGTCTTCCTCAGCGAGGCCGACGTCACGGGCCTGGAGAACGACCTGAACGGCCTCTTCGACCTGCTCAAGGCGGTGCCCGCCCGGCTCTACGGCGGCGACCTGCGCGCCTTCGCCACCGCCGTCGGGATGTCGCCCACCCAGGCCGACCTGGTCCTGCGCGGCTCCGTGGACGAGCTCGCCCCGCTCTCCCGTGCCGACCTGTACCGCGAGACCGGCGGCTTCCGCGTCATGGAACTCAACACCGGCTCCTCACTGGGCGGCTGGCAGATGGGCGAGTTCGCCCGCGCCCTGATCCAGGACGCGGAGTTCGCCGAGTTCGCGGCCGCCGAGGGCCTGGTCTACCCCGACCCGCTCGCCCGCATCACCGAGGTGCTGCGCCGCCAGGCACCCTCCCTCGAAGGCATCGAGCGGCCGTACCTGGCGATCACCGACTGGCCGGAGGGCTTCGAGAAGTCCAAGTGCTGGATGGAGTTCGTCGTCCCGGCCTTCGAACGGCTCGGCTTCGAGACCGTCGTCTGCCACCTCGGCGACTTCGCCTACGAGAACGGCAAGGTCCTGCACGCCGGCCGCAAGGTCGATGTCGTCTACCGGATGTTCCTGCCCGGCGAAATGCCCGACGAGCCCCGCACCTACGACCTCGTCAACCCGCTCCTCGACGCCGTCGAGGCCGGCACGGTCGAACTGTTCGCCCCGCTCGACTGCGAGCTGTACGGAAACAAGGGCAGCCTCGCGATGCTCAGCGACGAGCGCAACCGCGCCGTCTTCACCGAGGCCGAGCGCGAGCTGATCGACCGGATCCTGCCCTGGACCCGCTTCGTCCGCGACGAGAAGGTCACCTTCGGCGGCGAGAAGATCGACCTGCTGCCCTACGCCATCGCCAACAAGGACCACCTGGTCCTCAAGCCCACCCTGCTCTACGGCGGCGTCGGCGTCACCCCCGGCTGGACCACCGACCAGAAGGAATGGGTCGCCACGCTCCGCCAGGCCGTCGACGGCCCGTACGTCCTCCAGCACCGCCTGCTGCCGACCACCGAGCGGTTCCTCTCCGAGGACGGCGAGACCTGCGAGGACATGGCCGTCGCCTACGGAACGCTGATGGTCGACGGACGCTACGCCGGCACCCTGGCCCGCGGCGTCACCGACCCGGCCGTGGGCATCGTGAGCATGCTGCGCGGCGCCCAGATCGGCTGCGCGTTCCACGTCGACCCGGCCGCCGAGGGAGTGGAAGCCAAGTGACCGACATCGGGAACGGGGCCGCCGAGCCGGTGGAGGAGACGGCGGCCGCGACACCGGCCGCCGCCGCTCCCGCCACGCTCTGGCGGGACCCGGAGTTCCTCAAGTTCTGGTCCGGGGAGGCGATCTCACAGGTCGGGGCGCAGGTCACGACCCTGGCGCTGCCGCTCACCGCGGTGCTCACGCTCGACGCCAGCTCCTCCCAGGTGGGCTTCGTCAACGCGGCCTCCTACGCCCCGTTCCTGATGGTCACCCTCCTGGTCGGCGTCTGGGTCGACCGGGTGCGGCGCAGGCCCCTGATGATCATGGCCAACATAGGGCGGGCGCTGCTGGTCAGCGCGGTGCCGCTGCTGGCCGTGCTCGACCTGCTCCGCATCGAGCACGTGTACGTCGCCGCGCTGCTCGTGGGCACCCTCACGGTGGTCTTCGACGTCTCCTACCAGTCGTACCTGCCGACCCTGGTCGGCAAGCAGCACCTGGTCGAGGGCAACAGCAAGCTCCAGGGCACCAGTTCGCTGGCCCAGATCGGCGGGCCCGGACTGGCCGGCCTGCTCATCGGCTGGGTCACCGCCCCCTACGCGCTGCTGATCAACGGGGTCTCGTACCTCGTCTCCGTGCTCACCCTGCTCGCGGTGCGGCGCGTCGAGCCGGAGCCGGTGCCCCAGCAGGAGCGCACCGGGATCCGGACCAGCATCGCCGAGGGCATCCGGATCATCTGGGACAGCGCCCACCTGCGGGCCTGCGCCCTCCAGTCCGGGCTCTACAACCTCTGCTGGATGTCCCTCCAGACGGTGTTCGTGCTCTACGCGGCCCGCACCCTCGGCATCTCGCCCGGCGGCATCGGCCTGCTGCTGGGCACCGGGGCGGTCGGCTCGCTGGCCGGCTCGATGCTCGCGCAGTGGCTCAAGGGCAGGATCGGGCTCGGCCGCGCCATCCTGGCGGCGCTGCTGCTGTGCTGCCTGGCCCCCGTGGCCATCCCGGCGGCCCCGGCGAACGGCGGGGCGCTCTCGCTGGCCCTGTTCGTCGCCGCCTTCGGCCTGATCGGGGCCGGCGGCACCATGGCCAACATCCACATCATCAGCCTGCGGCAGTCCATGACCCCGGACCACCTGCTGGGCCGGATGAACGCCGGCTACCGCTTCGTCTCCTGGGGGACGCTCCCGCTCGGCGCCCTGCTGGGCGGCTGGCTCGGGGACCTGATCGGGCTGCGCGAGACGCTGGTCGTCACGGCCGGGCTGTTCCTGACCGCGGTCCTGGTGGTCCTCAACTCGCCGGTGTGGCGCCTGAAGGAGTTCCCGCCCCAGCTCGTCGCGCAGCCGCGGAAGGTGGACGCACAGTGACCCCCGTACAGCAACCGCCCGCGATCGGGAGCCTGCTCGCCCGCCGCACCGGCTGGGGCCGCTCCGACGCGGTGAGCCGGATCCTGGCGGCCGCCGCCGCCCCCGGGGTGCTCTCGATGGCCGGCGGGATCCCGGCCCCCGACAGCTTCCCCGTGGCCCGGCTCGCCGAGGCCACCGACCGGCTGTTCGCCGGGTCGGCCGGGTCGGGCGGGTCCGCGGTACGTGCGCTCCAGTACGCCCCCACGGACGGCATCGCCCCGCTGCGCGAGCTGATCGCGGCCCGGGCGAGCGCGACGGGGTCCACCGTCGGGCCCGACCGGGTGATGGTCACCGCGGGCAGCCAGCAGGGCCTGGACCTCGTCGCCCAGACCCTGATCGACGAGGGCGACGAGGTGGCCCTGGACGACCCGAGCTACCTGGGCGCCGTGCAGGTCTTCCGGCGGGCCGGCGCGCGGCTGCTGCCCGTGCCCGGTGACGCGGAGGGGATGCGCACCGACGTACTGGAGCAGCGGCTCCTCGCCGGGGCCCGGCCCAAGCTGGTCTATGTCGTACCGCACTTCCACAACCCCACCGGGGCCGTGCTCTCCGAGGAGCGGCGCCGCCACCTGGCCGCGCTGGCCGAGCGGTTCGGCTTCGTGATCGTCGAGGACGACCCCTACGGGGACCTGGCCTTCGAGGGGGGCAGGCTGCCGTCCACCGACGTCCACAGCGGACGCGTGGTCCGGCTCATGAGCCTCTCCAAGACGGTCTGCCCGGGGCTGCGGGTGGCCGGACTGGTCGCCCCGGCCGAGCTGATCGGGGAGCTGGTCGCCGCCAAACAGTGCGGGGACCTGCAGACCAACACCTTCGGCCAGTACCTCCTCGCCGACCTGCTCGGGGATCCGGAGTTCCTGCCGACCCATCTGGCGGGCCTGCGCACGCTGTACGGCGGCCGGGCCCGCGCCATGGAGACCCTGCTGCGCGAGCAGCTGCCCTGGCTGGACTTCGAACGGCCGCGCGGAGGCCTCTTCTTCTGGTGCCGGCTGACCGACCCCCGGGTCGGTTCGGACGCGCTCTACGCGCACGCGCTGGCGCAGGGCGTCGCCATCGTGCCCGGCACGCCCTTCTGCATCGACGAGGACGGCTCGCGGGTCCTGCGGCTGTCCTTCGCCTCCCTGGACGGCGCGCAGCGCCGGGAAGGCGTCTCCCGTCTGGCCGCGGCCTGGGAGAAGGCCCTGGCCGACGGGGTGTGATCCACCCCGTCGGGCGGGCCGCGCATGCGCACCGTCTTTTTCCTCCACACCCCCAAGGAGCAAGACCGTGACAACGACGTCGCACGCACCGGTGACCGCCGAATCCCTGGTGGCCCGGCTGTTCGAGGTGATCGACACCCGCTCGTGGGACCGGCTCGACGAGGTCTTCGCGCCGGACGCCGTGTACGAACGGCCGGGCTACCCGGCGCTGGAGGGCCTCGACCGGATCCGCCGGTTCTACGAGCATGAGCGGATCATCACCTCGGGAGCCCACGAGGTGAGCCAGGTGACCGGCGGCCTGGCCGCGGCCGCCTGCTGGGGGCGGTTCCAGGGCGCCGACAGGAACGGCACGGCCCTGGACGAGGCCTTCGCCGACACCTACCTGGTCCGCGACGGCAGGATCGAACGGCGCAAGACCTTCTTCTACCGTCCGGCGATCTGACGTCCCCGCCCGCTGATCGGAGCGCCCGCCGATCGGAGCCCGGGCCGGGTCCGGACCGCCGGGGGGCGGTCCGGACCCGGCCCGGGGCCGTTTGGTCCGAACGGGTGAACCCGGCTACTTCTTGCCGCCGCCGAGGATCTGGCCGAGCAGGTCGCCGAGGCTGCCGCCGCCCGCCGGGGCCGCGCCGGCCGGACCCGCGGGGGCTGCGCCCGCCGCCGCACCCGGTACCGCTCCCGGTGACGGGATGGGGGACTCGCCGCCGGCCGCCGTCGGGGACCCGGCGCCCGCGCCCGCACCCGCGCCTCCGGCCTTTCCGGCCGCGCGCTTGGCGAAGACCGCCAGCAGGACCGGGATCAGCAGCTCGATGACCCGGGCCACGGTGGGCGCGGGGATGCCGGTCTTCTTCGATACGGCATTGGCCACGGGCTTGCTCACCTTGGCGAGCACCCCGGCCATCATCCCGCCGCTGAGCATGCCGCCCAGGCCGCCGCCGAGGGTGGCCACGCCTTCCAGCGGGGCCTGGGTGACCTCGGCGAAGGCCTGGCGGACCTCGTTGCCGTCGTCGTCATCGGCGTCGGCCTTCTGCTGGAGGTCGCCGGTCATCGCTCCGACCGTGGTCGCGACGGTGTCACGGGCGCCGTTCGTGTCGGTGCCGAGGAGACCTGCGATCTCGGTCAGCCGGTCGTCGCCGAGTTCGTTCAGCACGTCGTCCTGGAAGGAAGGTTCGCTCATGTCTGAAACGCTACTTCTGTGGCGATTCGGCGGCACCTCGGATGGCCTCCGGAACCCCCCTTGGGTAATGGAAAAGTAAAGTTCCGGATCCGCGTGCAACCACCGGCAGGGGTGGAGGGTCGTATGGTGCGTCGGGACTTCCGGGGGGGATCCGGGGGGATCGGGGAGTCCGACGAGGGAGGGGTAACCGTGAGGGGGTCCGGCCGGAAGGCGGGACCCCCTTCTGGTTCTCCACAGCCCCGCCGGACCGTCACACCCGGGCTGTAGCTTCGGGCCATGACGACGAACGCGGCCGCGGCGCCGGCAGTGGTCGAGGGCGTGCTGGAGCGCATCACCTACACCAACGAGGAGAGCGGGTACACGGTCGCCCGGGTGGACACCGGCCGTGGCGCCGGTGACCTGCTCACGGTCGTCGGATCCCTCCTCGGGGCCCAGCCGGGTGAATCGCTGCGCATGGAGGGCCGCTGGGGCTCGCACGCCCAGTACGGCAGGCAGTTCACCGTGGAGAACTACACGACGCTGCTCCCCGCCACGATCCAGGGCATCCGGCGCTATCTCGGCTCCGGCCTGATCAAGGGCATCGGTCCGAAGATCGCGGACCGGATCGTGGAGCACTTCGGCCTCGACACCCTCGACGTCATCGAGGAGCAGCCGAAACGGCTGATCGAAGTGCCCGGCCTCGGCCCCAAGCGGACCAAGCTCATCGGCGCGGCCTGGGAGGAGCAGAAGGCCATCAAGGAGGTCATGGTCTTCCTCCAGGGGGTCGGCGTCTCCACCTCCATCGCCGTGCGCATCTACAAGAAGTACGCCGACGCCTCCATCTCCGTGGTGAAGAACCAGCCGTACCGGCTCGCCGCCGACGTCTGGGGCATCGGCTTCCTCACCGCCGACCGCATCGCTCAGGCCGTCGGGATCCCGCACGACAGCCCGGAGCGGGTCAAGGCCGGCCTCCAGTACGCCCTGTCCCAGTCCGCCGACCAGGGGCACTGCTTCCTGCCCGAGGACCGGCTCATCGCCGACGGGGTCAAGCTGCTCCAGGTGGACACCGGGCTGGTCATCGACTGCCTGGCCGAGCTCGCCGGCGATCCGGAAGGGGTCGTACGGGAATCCGTGCCCGACCCGCAGGGCGGCCCGGACCCCCTCACCGCCGTGTACCTCGTGCCGTTCCACCGCGCCGAGCTGTCCCTGGCCGGTCAGGTGCGCCGCCTCCTGAACGCCGACGAGGACCGGCTGCCCGCCTTCCGGGACGTGGACTGGGACAAGGCCCTGGGCTGGCTCGCCGGCCGGACCGGAGCCACGCTGGCCCCCGCGCAGCGGGACGCGGTCCGCCTCGCCCTCACCCGCCGGGTCGCGGTGCTCACCGGCGGGCCGGGCTGCGGCAAGTCCTTCACGGTCCGCTCGATCGTGGAGCTGGCCCGGGCCAAGAAGGCCAAGGTGGTCCTCGCCGCCCCCACGGGCCGGGCGGCGAAGCGGCTGGCCGAGCTCACCGGGGCCGAGGCCTCCACCGTGCACCGGCTCCTGGAGCTCAAGCCGGGCGGGGACGCGGCGTACGACCGGGAGCGGCCGCTCGACGCGGACCTGGTCGTCGTGGACGAGGCCTCGATGCTCGACCTGCTGCTGGCCAACAAGCTGGTCAAGGCCGTGGCACCCGGTGCCCACCTGCTGCTGGTCGGGGACGTGGACCAGCTGCCCTCGGTCGGGGCGGGCGAGGTGCTGCGCGATCTGCTCGCCGAGGGCGGGCCGGTCCCGGCCGTCCGGCTGACGACCATCTTCCGGCAGGCCCAGCAGTCCGGGGTGGTCACCAACGCCCACCGGATCAACACCGGCCTGCCGCCGATCACCGACGGGCTCCCCGACTTCTTCCTGTTCTCCGAAGAGGACACCGAGGAGGCCGGAAAGCTCGCCGTGGACGTCGCCGCCCGTCGTGTTCCGGCCAGATTCGGCCTCGACCCGAGGCGGGACATCCAGGTCCTCGCCCCCATGCACCGCGGCCCGGCCGGCGCCGGCAACCTCAACGCGCTGCTCCAGCAGGCCATCACCCCGGCCCGGCCGGGCCTGCCCGAGAAGCGGTTCGGCGGCCGGGTCTTCCGGGTCGGCGACAAGGTCACGCAAATCCGTAACAACTATGACAAGGGCGCCAACGGGGTCTTCAACGGCACGGTCGGCGTGGTCACCGGCCTTGACCTGGAGGAACAGCGGCTGACGGTGCGCACGGACGAAGACGAGGAAGTGGCCTACGAGTTCGCGGAGCTCGACGAGCTGGCCCACGCCTACGCCGTCACCATCCACCGCTCCCAGGGGAGCGAGTATCCGGCGGTGGTGATCCCGGTCACGACCGGCGCTTGGATGATGCTCCAGCGGAACCTTCTGTATACGGCCGTCACCCGGGCGAAGAAACTTGTCGTCCTGGTCGGGTCCCGCAAGGCCCTCGCCCAGGCGGTGCGTACCGTTTCCGCAGGCAGGAGGTACACGGCCGTCGCACCCAGGCTCTCCGGCCGCATACCGGTGGGAAACATCACCTAGATGATCGATCATTTGGGGTTCCTACAACGGTTGCGGAGGGGGCAGGATGTGCACGCTGGCGGCACTGAGTGCCGTCAAAAACACCAAAGCTCGACCCCGAGTGCACTCACCTGCGCCAAATGGGGGAAGGTAGAGGCAGTCAGGGCACCTCGAAGAAGAGGCACTACGTCGGTGAGGGATGACGTGAGCGACAACTCTGTAGTACTGCGGTACGCGGACGGTGAATACACCTACCCGGTGGTCGAGAGCACCGTCGGTGACCAGGGCTTCGACATCTCGAAGCTCAGGGCTCAGACCGGGCTGGTCACCCTGGACAGCGGCTACGGAAACACCGCCGCCTATAAGTCCGCCATTACCTACCTCGACGGTGAGCAGGGCATCCTGCGCTACCGCGGTTACCCGATCGAGCAGCTGGCGGAGCGCTCGACCTTCATCGAGGTCGCCTACCTGCTGATCAACGGGGAGCTGCCGACCGTCGACCAGCTCGCGTCGTTCCGCAACGAGATCACCCAGCACACGCTGCTGCACGAGGACGTCAAGCGCTTCTACGACGGCTTCCCGCGCGACGCGCACCCGATGGCGATGCTGTCCTCCGTGGTCAGCGCGCTGTCGACGTTCTACCAGGACAGCCACAACCCGTTCGACGAGAAGCAGCGCAACCTCTCGACGATCCGGCTGCTGGCCAAGCTCCCGACGATCGCGGCGTACGCGTACAAGAAGTCGGTCGGCCACCCGGTGGTCTACCCGCGCAACGACCTCGGCTACGTCGAGAACTTCCTGCGCATGACCTTCTCCGTGCCGGCCCAGGAGTACGACCTGGACCCGGTCGTGGTCGCCGCGCTCGACAAGCTGCTGATCCTGCACGCGGACCACGAGCAGAACTGCTCGACCTCCACCGTGCGTCTGGTCGGCTCCTCGCAGGCGAACATGTTCGCCTCGATCTCCGCCGGCATCTCGGCCCTGTGGGGCCCGCTGCACGGTGGCGCCAACCAGTCCGTTCTGGAGATGCTCGAGGGCATCAAGAACGACGGCGGCGATGTCGACGCCTTCATCCGCAAGGTGAAGAACAAGGAAGACGGCGTCCGCCTCATGGGCTTCGGACACCGCGTCTACAAGAGCTTCGACCCCCGGGCGAAGATCATCAAGGCGGCGGCGCACGATGTCCTCTCGGCGCTCGGCAAGGACGACGAGCTCCTCGACATCGCCCTGAAGCTGGAAGAGCACGCGCTGGCCGACGAGTACTTCGTCGAGCGCAACCTCTACCCGAACGTCGACTTCTACACCGGCCTGATCTACCGGGCCATGGGCTTCCCGACCGAGATGTTCACCGTGCTCTTCGCGATCGGCCGGCTGCCCGGCTGGATCGCCCAGTGGCACGAGATGATCAAGGAGCCCGGCTCCCGCATCGGCCGCCCGCGCCAGATCTACACCGGCGAGGTCCTGCGCGACTTCGTCCCGGTCGAGTCCCGCTGACCCGAGGGTCGAGCCGCAGGACTCGCAGCGCCCGTAGGAATGGGGCGTTCGGAACAGGAAAAGCGCCCCGCCATCGATCCCCCCACGGGTCGAAGGTCGGGGCGCTTTCCTTACCCCGGAACGGATTCCCCCCACGGGACCCGGACCGGGTGTCTGCGTGCCGAGGCAACGTGTAGTCGTACCAACACGTTTTCGGCATCGCCCCATTAGACCCATGGGGGTGTCCGATGGTTACGTCGGGGTCCCTGTGATCTGCGTCTCGTGTGAAGAGAGTGTGCGGGGGGCGTGAAGGCTGATCACTAGCGGAAGGAGCGCAGCCGCAGGCTGTTGGTGACCACGAAGACCGAGGAGAAGGCCATCGCGGCCCCCGCGATCATCGGGTTGAGCAGTCCGGCCGCGGCCAGCGGGAGCGCCGCGACGTTGTAGCCGAAGGCCCAGAAGAGGTTGCCCTTGATGGTGGCCAGGGTCCGGCGCGAGAGCCGGATCGCGTCCGCCGCCACCCGCAAGTCGCCCCGTACGAGGGTCAGATCGCTCGCCTCGATGGCCGCGTCGGTGCCGGTGCCCATGGCCAGTCCCAGGTCGGCCTGGGCCAGCGCGGCCGCGTCGTTGACCCCGTCGCCGACCATGGCGACCGTACGGCCCTCGGCCTGCAGCCGGCGTACGACGTCCACCTTGTCCTGCGGGAGGACCTCGGCGATGACCTCCTCGATGCCCACCGCGCGGGCCACCGTCTGCGCCACGGCCTTGTTGTCGCCGGTCAGCAGGACCGGCGTCAGGCCCAGGGCCCGCAGGCGGGACACGGCCTCGGCGCTGGTCTCCTTGACCGCGTCGGCCACGGTCAGCACCCCGCGGGCCTCCCCGTCCCAGGCGACCAGGACGGCGGTGGAACCCTCGGCCTCGGCGGCGGCCTTGACCTCGGCGAGGGCGGCGGGCAGCGCGATCGACCAGTCGGCGAGCAGCTTCTCGCGGCCCACCAGGACGGCGTGTCCGTCGACCACGCCCTGGACGCCGAGCCCGCCGTGGTTCTCGAAGCCCTCGGGGACCGACAGGCCGCCGGGGAGCTCCGCGGCGCCCGTCGCGATGGCCCGGGCGATCGGGTGCTCGGAGGCGTGCTCCAGCGACCCGGCCAGGCGCAGCAGTTCGTCCGCGTCCACGCCCTCGGCGGGGTGGGTGGCGGTCAGGGTCATCCGGCCGGTGGTGACGGTGCCGGTCTTGTCCAGGACGACGGTGTCCACGCGGCGGGTGGACTCCAGCACCTCGGGACCCTTGATCAGGATGCCGAGCTGCGCGCCCCGGCCGGTGCCGACCATCAGCGCGGTCGGGGTGGCCAGGCCCAGGGCGCACGGGCAGGCGATGATCAGGACGGCCACGGCGGCGGTGAAGGCGGCCGTGGGGTTGTCGGTGATCAGCAGCCAGGTGACCCAGGTGCCCAGGGCCAGGACGAGCACCACGGGGACGAAGATCCCGGAGATCCGGTCGGCGAGGCGCTGCACCTCGGCCTTGCCGTTCTGCGCGTCCTCGACCAGCTTGGCCATCCGGGCGAGCTGGGTGTCCGAGCCGACGCGGGTGGCCTCGACGACGAGGCGGCCGGAGGTGTTGACGGTGGCTCCGGTGACGCCGTCGCCCACGGTGACCTCGACCGGGACCGATTCACCGGTGAGCATGGCGGCGTCCACGGCGGAGCTGCCCTCGACGACCGTGCCGTCGGTGGCGATCTTCTCGCCGGGCCGGACGAGGAACCGGTCGCCCACCGCGAGCGCGCTCACGGGGATGCGCACCTCGGCGCCGCCGCGCAGCACCGCCACGTCCTTGGCGCCGAGCCGCATGAGGGCCTTGAGGGCCGCGCCGGCCTTCCGCTTCGAGCGGGCCTCCAGGTAGCGGCCGAGCAGGATGAAGCTGACGACTCCGGCCGCCACCTCCAGGTAGATCGCCGAGGAGGCGTCGGTGCGGGAGACCGAGAAGTCGAAGCCGTGTCGCATGCCGGGCATTCCGGCGTGGCCGAAGAACAAGGCCCACAGCGACCAGGCGAAGGCTGCCCCGGTGCCCACCGAGACCAGGGTGTCCATGGTGGCGGCGCCGTGCCGGGCGTTGGTCCAGGCGGCCTTGTGGAAGGGGAGGGCGCCCCAGACGACGACGGGGGCGGCGAGGGTCAGCGAGAGCCACTGCCAGTTGTCGAACTGCAGGGCCGGGACCATCGCGAGCACGACGACGGGCAGCGAGAGGACCACGGAAACCAGGAGGCGCTGGCGCAGGGCGGCCAGCTCGGGGTCGCGGGCCTCGTCGGGGGCCCGCGCCTCCTCGACCTGCTCGGGCTCCGGCGGCGGGGGCTCCTCGGCGGTGTAGCCGGTCTTGACGACCGTCGCGATGAGGTCGGCGACCTGTACGTCGGCGCCGTAGGAGACCTTGGCCTTCTCGGTGGCGTAGTTCACCGATGCGGTGACCCCGTCCATCCGGTTCAGCTTCTTCTCGATGCGGGCCGCGCAGGAGGCGCAGGTCATCCCGCCGATGGTCAGCTCGACCTCGGCGGTCGCTATGGGTCCGTCGTGCACTGTGCTGCTGCTCATGATCCGGGCTCCAGGGGGAGGGCCGGGCCGTACGGAACCAGTATGAGCTGGCCGGTACGGCCCGGCGGGGTGCTGCGGGTACTGCCGAAGCGGGTGCTGCCGAAGAGGAGGTGCTCAGGCCTGGCCGGCGAACTCGTAGCCGGCCTCGTCGACGGCGGCGCGCACGGCGGCCTCGTCGAGCGGGGCGGCCGAGACCACGGTGACCTCGCCGGTCGCGGCGACGGCCTTGACCGAGCTGACGCCCGCCAGTTCGGAGAGCTCGGCGGTCACCGCACCCTCGCAGTGCCCACAGGTCATGCCGGTCACCCGGTAGACGGTGGTGGTCTGGGTGTCCGTGTCGGCGCTCATGTCGTTCTCCTCTTCAGGGGCGTTTCCGGGCGGCCGGAAGGCGGCGGACGGCTCGTGGTGAGGCCACCGTTCATCCCGACACTCGAGACTATACCCCTAGGGGGTATCAACGCGAGCATCCGAGGGTCGTGCGGCTAGATCTTTTGCGGTGGACAATCCGTGCGAAGCGTATGTAAATGGCACGTATGGAGCACACGGGGATCACTCTCATCCTGATCATGTCGATCGCGGTGCTCGCGCCCCTTCTCGCGTACGGGGTCTCGCGCTGGCTCCCCGTGCCGCTGGTGATCTTCGAGATCGTCCTGGGCGTCGTGGTCGGACCCGACGTCCTCGGATGGGCCCACTCCACCGACGTCATCGACGTGCTCAGCGAGCTCGGCCTGGCGATGCTGATCTTCCTGGCCGGCTACGAGATCCAGTTCGCCCAGGTCAAGGGCGACACCCTGAAGCGGTCGGTGTGGGCCTGGGTGGCCGCCCTCGCGCTGGGGCTCGGGCTCGGACTGCTGCTGTCGGGCGGCGGGTTCGAGAAGGGGGTCTACATCGGCACCGCGCTCACCAGTACCGCGCTGGGCACGATCCTGCCGGTCCTGCGGGACTCGGGGGACCTGCAGAGCCGGTTCGGCTCGGTGATGATGGCGATGGGCGCGGTCGGCGAGTTCGGGCCGATCATCGCGATGGCCCTGCTGCTCAGCGGACGGGCGCCGGCCCAGTCGGCGGCGCTGCTGATCGGCTTCGCGGTGCTCACGGCCGCCGCGGTGTTCTGGGCGATGCGGCCCAAGCCGCCCTGGTTCGCCCGGGTCATCGCCAAGACCCTGCACAGCAGCGGTCAGTTCGCGGTGCGCCTGGTGGTGCTGATCCTCGTGGCCTTCCTCGCGCTGTCCGAGGTGCTCGGCCTCGACGTCCTGCTCGGCGCCTTCGCCGCGGGGCTGATCACCCGGCTCGTGCTGCACGGGGCCGCGCCGGAGAGCAGCGAGGCCGTGCTGTCGAAGGTGGAGGCCTTCGGTTTCGGCTTCCTGGTGCCGCTGTTCTTCGTGGTCACCGGGATCGAGTTCGACCTGACCGCGCTGCTCGGGGGCGGGCGCGTGCTCCTGCTGCTGCCGGTGTTCCTGCTGCTCTTCCTCGTGGTGCGCGGGCTCCCGATGTGGCTGCTGGCCCCCCGGGACCTCGGGCGCAAGGACCGCTCCGCACTGGTGCTGTTCGGCTCCACGGCGCTGCCGCTGGTGGTGGCGATCACCACCCTGGGCGTGCAGGCCGGGAAGCTGGAGCCGGGGGAGGCCGCGGCGCTGGTCGGGGCCGGGATGGTGTCCGTGCTGGTCTTCCCGCTGCTGGGGCTGCGGTTGCGGGCGGGGTCCGCCGCCGGCGCCGGATCCGGCGGCCCCGAGGGTGTCGGGGAGATGGTCAGCGAGGAGGAGGCGTGGTGATCATCGGGTCCAGGTAGCGGAACAGGACGGTCTTCAGCTCCGCGACGTACGCGTCCCGCTCCGCGCCCTCGCTGGCCAGGATCAGCTCGAGTGAGACCTTGACGATGCCGAGCACCATGGTGGCGACCTGCGTGAGCTCGGCGTCGGTGGCGGGGGCGCCGTCTGCGGCCGGGGTGACGCAGGCGCGCAGCACCCCCTCGACGCGGGTCAGCATGCCGACGTGCAGCTCGTCGTGCTCCTGGGCGATGCCGGGGATGCCGGAGCCGTGCATGAGCGCCAGGAAGGCCGGGTTCTCGCAGTTGAAGGCGATGACCGGATCCAGGACGGCGTCGAGCAGCTCGGGCAGCGGCCGGTCCAGGTTCTCGGGGAGGAAGGCCCGGCCGTGCGCCTCGTGGGCGCGCTGGAGGAGGTGCCCGCCCAGCTCCACGGCGATGGCCTCCTTGTTCGGGAAGAACTGGTAGAGCGTGCCCGGGGAGACGCCTGCCTCGCGGGCGATGGCGTTGGTGCTGGCCGCCGCGTAACCCGTGCGGCAGAACACCCCGGCGGCGGCTGTCAGGAGCTGGGCGATCCGGCGCTCACCGCGGGCCTGGCGGCGGCGGGGGGCGGTTTCGGCCGCGGGTTCCGCGGCCGGTGTCAGTGCTGCCTCCACGGCCGGTTCACCCGCTTTCTCCGTACTCGTGGCCCGAGGGGTCTCCCGCATGTCCAATCCCTTGCTTCCTGTTGCTTCCCGTGGGTGATTGACAAACGCGAGAGGTCGCTCGCATTCTTGGAGAACGCGAGCGACTGCTCGTGTTTGCCAGTCTAAGTTGCTTGGCAATCACGGTGAAGGGGACACCGAGACATGTCCGAAGTCAAAAAACCGCCGTCGCCTGGGGAGGGCGGCCGGTGGACCGGGCTCGTCACCACACGGCCGAGGCTCTCGCTGCTGCTCGCCCTCGTGGTCACGGCCCTGGCCGTCTTCGCCGGCGGAGGCGTCGCCGACCGACTGGGAAGCGGGGGCTGGGAGGATCCCGGCGCCCGCTCCACCTACGCCACCAAGGCGCTGGAGCGCGAGTTCCCGGGCTCCCAGCCCAATCTGCTACTCCTCGTCGACATAGGGGCCGCCGGGGCCGCCGCCGGGACGGCCGGGGTGGACGACCCGGCCGTCGCCGCCGAGGCCGAGCGGCTGACGGCGCGGCTCGCCGCCGAGCAGGGCGTGACCGGCGTCGGCTCGTACTGGCGGACCGGGCTGCCCACCCTGCGCTCCGAGGACGGCCGGCAGGCCCTGATCGCCGCCCGGGTCCTGGGCGACGAGAAGACGGCCAATGCCGTCCTGGACCGGATCGTCCCGAGCTACCGCGGTCAGCACGGACCGGTGACGGTGTCCCTCGGCGGCCCGGCCGCCGTCCAGCGCGAGGTGACCTCCACCATCCAGGAGGACCTGCTGCGCGCCGAGCTGATCGCCCTGCCCGTGACGCTCGTCCTGCTCGTCCTCGTCTTCGGCAGCGCCGTCGCGGCCCTGCTGCCCCTCGGTGTCGGCATCATCGCCGTCATCGGAACCAATGCCGTGCTGCGCGGGCTCACCGAGTTCACCGACGTCTCCGTCTTCGCGCAGAACCTGACCACCGCCCTGGGACTCGGCCTCGCCATCGACTACGCCCTGTTCATCGTGAGGAGGTTCCGCGAAGAGCTGGCCGCCGGGCGCGACCCCGTGGCGGCCGTCGGAGTCACCCTGCGCACCGCCGGGCGGACGGTCCTGTTCTCGGCGCTGACCGTGGCCGTCGCCCTCTCGGCCATGCTCTTCTTCCCGATGTACTTCCTGCGCTCCTTCGCCTACGCCGGAGTCGCGGTGGTCCTGCTCGCCGCGGCGGCCGCCCTCATCGTGCTGCCCGCCGCGCTCGTACTGCTGGGGGAGCGGGTCAACTCCTTCGACCTGCGCCGGCTGTGGCGCCGGCCCGGGCCGGCCGGGACCGACCCGGGCCGGGCCGGGGGCGGGCGGGGCTGGGCCCGGCTCACCGATCTGGTGATGCGCCGCGCCCCGCTGTTCGCCGTGGTCACCACGGCCGGACTGCTGCTGCTCGGAACGCCCTTCCTCGGGGTGAAGTTCGGCACCGTGGACGACCGGCAGCTGCCGGCGACCGCCGCGTCGCACGTGGTGCAGCAGCACATCCGCGAAGGCTTCCCGGGCAGCCCCGGCGGAGCTCTGACCGTACTGACCGAGGGGGCCTCCGGCGCCGCCGATCTCGACGCCTACAAGCGCCGGGTGGAGGCCCTGCCCGGCGTGGTGGGGGTGGCAGGGCCGGTGAGTTCGGCGGCCGGCACCGGATACGCCTACTTCTCGGTGCTCACCGAGGGCGAGGAAGTGGGGGAGGAGGCCCAGGACCTGGTGGGCCTGGTGCGGGCGGTCGAGGCACCCTTCGACACCGCCGTGACCGGACAGGCCGCGGTGCTCGTCGACGCCCGCGACGCCATAGCCGAGAAACTGCCCCTGGCCCTGGCCGTCGTGGTGCTGGCCACGCTGCTCCTGGTCTTCCTGCTCACCGGGAGCCTGCTGATACCGGTCCAGGCCGTCCTGCTCAACGCGCTGAGCCTGACGGCGATGTTCGGGGCGGTGGTGTGGGTGTTCCAGGAGGGCCACCTTTCCGGACCGCTCTCCTTCACCGCCACCGGAGACATCGAGACCACCCTGCCGGTGCTGATGTTCTGCATCGCCTTCGGACTCTCCATGGACTACGGGGTGTTCCTCATATCCCGGATCAAGGAGGAGTACGACCGGACCGGGGACCACGAGGGCGCGGTGCGCGCCGGGCTGACCCGCACGGGCGGACTGATCACCGCTGCGGCCGTGATCCTGGCGGTGGTGATGGTCGCCATCGGCAGCTCGCGGGTGACCAACACCA
Organism: Streptomyces sp. NPDC002886; assembly: GCF_042888445.1. NCBI lineage: Bacteria > Bacillati > Actinomycetota > Actinomycetes > Kitasatosporales > Streptomycetaceae > Streptomyces > Streptomyces sp. NPDC002886. Next base: position 1,061,150 of record NZ_JBIAPV010000002.1, on the reverse strand, counting down.
AGATGCTGGGCCTGGGGATCGCGCTGGCCGTGCTCATGGACGCGATGGTCGTGCGGAGCCTGCTGGTACCGGCGGTGATGAAGCTGACCGGGAAGGCCACCTGGTGGGCGCCGGCGCCGCTGCGCAGACTCCACGAACGGATCGGGCTGAGCGAGGGGGAGCCGGCCCCGGCCCCGGCCTCCGAGCGGTCCGAATCCGAGCCGGTGCCCGCCGGGAGCCGCTAGCGGACGGGGCCCGGGAGGGTCCCGTCCCTGGACCGGACGCCGCGTCAGTCCTCGCGGCGTCCGCGGTTGCCGGGCCGGCGTGCCACCCAGGTGCGGATGGTGTCGGCGTACCAGTAGGGCTTGCCACCCTCCACATGGTCGGGTGCGGGCAGCAGCCCGTGCTTGCGGTAGGAGCGCACCGTGTCCGGCTGGACCCGGATGTGAGCGGCGATCTCCTTGTACGACCACAGCTGTCGGTCGCTCATCCTCGACACCTCCTTGTCCACGCCGCGGGGCCGGCCGGGAGGCCGTCGGGGGAGCCGGCGCGTGGACACTGACGATCACTCAGGTTGTGCCCGGGGAACGACGCAGGGTGAGGTCAGGGGAGGGGCTGTCGCCCGGCTGTGACGCAAGACCCGCGTAATGCGGACATGCGTGACACACCGGCAACCCTCGTGACACAGGTGGCACATACGGCGCGGGCGCCGCCCCGGTGGCGCGCGATCACATGGGGAGGGAGAGGAGCCGCACCGGGCCCGAGGGCCAGGTCGCGTTCTCGTGCAGGGGGGTCACCATGGTGCGGAGCGGCATGGGGACCGAGCGGTCTCCGGGTTGTTCGACGAGGACCTCCTGGTCGAGCAGGTGCCATCCGAGGTGTTCGTACAGCGGCACGAGCGGCGGCCGGCAGAACAGGAGCGCGTGCCGGGGGCCCATCGTGCGCGCGTGGCGGAGTGCGGCCGCGAGGGCGAGCCGCGCCAGCCCGCGACCGCGTACGTCGGGGGCTACGGCCACTCCTCCGACGCCCACCACCTCCGTCTCGGCGCCGCCGATCGCGACGGGCAGCCGGAGCAGGCCCGCGTGTGCCAGCAGCCGGTCGTCCGCCGTGACGCCGAAGTGTTCCTCCTTGGGCAGCCACTTCAAGCCGGCCGCGCTCACACCGAACGGGTCGGCGCCGCCACCGAGGATCTCGTCCTGTTCCGTTTTCGTGTACCGGGAGAGTCGCATCGCGACCGGGATCGCGGAGGAAGGTATCTCGGGCATTCCCCCATGATGCCCCGTCGGCCGGGGACCGGCTGTGGGGTGTGCCCCGGGGCCCGGGCGGGTGGATCAGCGGTACAGGGGCGGGCGTTCGGCCAGTTCCACCGGGGTGCGTGCGCCGGTGCGGGCCGCGGCGATGCCCGCCTCGGAGACGGCGGCCGCCGCGTAGCCGTCCCACGCGTCGGGGCCGTCCACCCGGCCCAGCGCGGTCGCCGCGACCCAGCGGCGGAGCTGGCGGTCGTAGGCGTCGGCGAAGCGGACCGTGAAGTCCTGGTCGATCTCCCCGCCCCACCGGCCCGCCGACTGGACGACCATCGCGTGGCCGTCGCCGATCCGGGCACTGCCGGACTCGCCGACTGCCTCGCACTGCACCTGGTAGCCGAAGCCGCAGTTGACGAAGATCTCCACGTCCACCACGGCTCCGCCCGAGGTCTCCATGAGGACCAGCCGGGGATCGCGCAGTCCCTCGCGGGCGGCCGAAGTGGGTGTCGGCGACAGCACGGTCACCGCGGTGATCTCCTGGCCCAGCAGCCAGCGGGCCGCGTCCACCTCGTGCACCACCGAATCGCTGATCAGCATCTCGCTGGTGAAGAAAGACGGCGAGGAGGCGTTGCGGTGCCGGCAGTGCAGGAACAGCGGCCGCCCGATGCCACCCGCGTCGAGCAGCTCCTTGAGCCGTGCGTACTCGGCGTCGTAGCGCCGCATGAACCCGACCTGGACGAGCCGGCGGCCCAGCCGCGCCTCCGCCTCCATGATCCGCAGGGCGCCCGCCGGATCGGGGGTCAGCGGCTTCTCGCAGAGCACCGGCAGCCGCCGCTCCAACGCGTGCAGGATCGCTTCCTCATGGGCGGGCCCGGGCGAGGCGATCAGTACGGCGTCCACCCCGGGCGCCGCTATCGCGGCCGCCGGATCGGTGTGCGCGACCGCCCCGTCCAGACCGGCCGCGACCTCCTTGACCCGGTCCCCGTCCGGGTCGGCCACGGCCACCACCCGGGCCCCGCCGACCGTCCGGCCGAAGCGGCTGACGTGGTCGGAGCCCATCTTCCCGGTACCGATGACGGCGATGCCGAGCGTGCTGGTCATGTTCTGTTCCTCCACGAGAGTTCGTACGGCCGGGGAGCGGGGGGTCCGGTCCGGTTCAGCGCGCGCCGCAGGAGCGCAGGTGGGCGCGGGTGCGGCGGGCGATCGGCAGCGGCCGGTCGGGCGGGCACGGGTACATGTCCTGCTCCACGATGGCGAACAGGTCCACGCCGAGCCGCTCGGCGGCCGCCAGCACCGGTTCCAGCGCGGGCACCCCCGCCGGCGGCTCGCACATCACCCCGCGGGCCACCGCCGGCCCGAAGGGGACCTGGTCCCGGACGACTTCGGCGAGGATCCGCGGGTCGACCTGCTTGAGGTGGAGGTAGCCGATCCGCTCGCCGAAGGTCTCGATGGCCCGGACGCTGTCGCCGCCGCAGTACGCGTAGTGCCCGGTGTCCAGGCAGAGGGAGACCAGCGCGGGATCGGTGGCGTCGAGGAAGCGCGCCACGTTCCCGGGGGTGTCGATGTGCGTGTCCGCGTGCGGGTGGACGACGATCCGCAGCCCGTACTCGTCCTGGACCCGCTTCCCCAGCCGCTCGGTCTGCGTGGTCAGTTCGCGCCAAGCCTCCGGGGTGAGGGTGCGGTCCTCCAGGACCTCGCCGGTCTTGTCGTCCCGCCAGAACGACGGGATCACGACGAGGTGCGCCGCGCCCATGGCCCGGGTGAGCTCCGCGATCCGCGACACGTGCTCCCAGGTCTCCTCCCACACGGCGGGCCCGTGATGGAGTCCGGTGAAGACGGTTCCCGCGGAGACCCGCAGGCCGCGCGCCGCGACCTCGGCGGCGAGCCGGACGGGATCGGTGGGGAGATAGCCGTAGGGGCCGAGTTCGATCCACTCGTACCCGGCTTCGGCGACCTCGTCCAGGAACCGCTCCCACGGGGTCTGCCGCGGATCGTCGGGGAACCAGACCCCCCAGGAGTCCGGCGCCGAACCGACGCGGATACGGGTCAACGCGGGCGGTGAGGACGTCATACGGCCACCTTAGGGTGCGAGGCTCTTCGGTACGGGGAGCACTCGGTCGGGAGGATTGGTGTGGTGATGGCTGCGGATCCGTTGGCGTTCGACCTGATCACGATGGGGCGGATCGGGGTGGATCTCTACCCCCTGAAGACGGGCGTACCGCTCGGCGAGGCGGACACCTTCGGGAAGTTCCTGGGTGGTTCCCCGACCAACGTCGCCGTCGCGGCGGCCCGGCTGGGCCGGCGGACGGCGGTGATCACCCGGACCGGCGCGGACCCCTTCGGCGCGTATCTCCGGGCGGAACTCCGCGGGTTCGGGGTGGACGAGCGGTGGGCCGGGGAGGTGGCGGCCTATCCGACGCCGGTGACCTTCTGCGAGATCTTCCCGCCGGACGATTTCCCGCTGTACTTCTACCGGTACCCGAAGGCGCCGGACCTGGAGATCGCCGCGGACGAGCTCGACCTCGACGCGGTGCGGGCGGCGCGGATGTTCTGGATGACCGGTACGGGGCTCAGCGCCGAGCCGAGCCGGACGGCGACCCTGACCGCGCTGGAAGCGCGCGGCAGAAGCCCGTTCACGGTGTTCGACCTGGACTGGCGGCCCATGCTGTGGCCCTCCGGGGAGGGGGGCACCGAGGCCCCCGGTGAGTGGTACCGCCGGGCGCTGTCCCTCGCCACGGTCGCCGTGGGCAACGCCGAGGAGTGCGCGATCGCCACCGGCGAGACCGAGCCGTACGCGGCGGCGCGGGCGCTGCTCGCGGCCGGCGTGGAGCTGGCGGTCGTCAAGCGGGGCCCGGCCGGGGTCCTGGCCGTCCATCGCGACGGGACGGTGGCGGAGCTTCCTCCGGTACCGGTGACGGTCGTCAACGGCCTGGGCGCCGGAGACGCGTTCGGCGGGGCGCTGTGCCACGGGCTCCTCGCGGGCTGGGAGTTGGAACGGGTGATCGGCTACGCCAACGCGGCCGGGGCGATCGTGGCCTCGCGGCTGGCCTGTTCGACGGCGATGCCGTTCGCGGCGGAAGTGGAGGAGGTGCTCGGCCGTGCCGGTGGTGTCTGAGTGGGCGATGGAGTGGACGAGGCTGCTCGTGCTCGACCTCGCACCGGGGGAGGTGTACGCGCACCCGTGCGGGGAGTCGGAGTGGATCGTCCTGCCCCTGGCGGGTGGCTGCGAGATCCGCTGCGCGGAGCCTTCCCCCACCCCGCCCCTTCCCGAAACCGGGGGCGGAGCCCCCGGCCCGCCGGTCTTCCGACTGCGGGGGCGGCGCGGGGTGTTCGACGGTCCCACCGACTTCGCCTACCTCCCCCGGGAGGGGCACGCCGAGGTCACGTCCCGGGAGGGCGGCCGCTTCGCGCTCGTCGGGGCCCGCTGCGAGCAGCGCCTCCCCGCGCGGTACGGGCCCGCGCGCGCGGTCCCCGTAGAGCTCCGCGGAGCCGGACAGTGCTCCCGGCAGGTCAACAACTTCGCCGCCGCCGGAGTCTTCGACTGTGACCGGCTCATCGCCGTGGAGGTGCTCACCCCCGGCGGCAACTGGTCCTCGTACCCGCCCCACAAGCACGACGAGCACCACCCCGGCGAGGAATCCCGGCTGGAGGAGATCTACTACTACGAGATCGCCCCGCACGGGGACACGCCCGGCCTCGGCTATCAGCGTGTCAGCCCCTCCCCGGCGGGGAAGACCGACATCCTCACCGAGGTGAGGACCGGTGACGCGGTCCTCATCCCGGACGGCTGGCACGGCCCCTCCATCGCCGCGCCCGGCCACGACATGTACTACCTCAACGTCATGGCGGGCCCCGGCGCGACCCGGGAGTGGCTCATCCGCGATCACCCCGATCACGGCTGGATCCGCTCCACCTGGGCCGGTCAGGACATTGATTCACGGCTCCCCTTCCCCCGAGCGGAGGACCCCGCATGACACCGACCGTCCGGCTCACCGTCGCGCAGGCCCTCGTCCGCTTCCTCTCCCGCCAGTACACCGAGCGCGACGGGCACCGGCAGCGGCTCATCGCCGCCACCTGGGGGATCTTCGGGCACGGCAACGTCGCCGGCATCGGCCAGGCCCTGCTGGAGAGCGGCCGCGGGGAGATGCCGTTCCTCCAGGGCCGCAGCGAGCAGGCCATGGTGCACGCCGCCGTCGGGTACGCCCGGCAGAGCGGGCGGCTGTCCGCGCACGCCGTCACCACCTCCATCGGACCGGGCGCCACCAACCTCGTCACCGGGGCCGCCCTCGCCACCATCAACCGGATCCCGGTGCTCCTGCTGCCCGGGGACGCCTTCGCGACCCGGCCCGCCGACCCCGTCCTCCAGCAGCTGGAGGTCCCCCACGCGGGTGATGTCTCCGTCAACGACACCCTGCGCCCCGTCTCCCGCCACTTCGACCGCGTCACCCGTCCCGAGGCCCTGATCCCCGCCGCGCTCCAGGCCGTACGGGTCCTCACCGACCCCGTGAGCACCGGCGCCGTCACGCTCGCGCTGCCCCAGGACGTCCAGGCCGAGGCGTACGACTGGCCGGAGGAGTTCTTCGCCGAGCGGGTGTGGGGCGTACGCCGGCCCCGGCCCGACCGGACCGAGCTGGCCGCCGCCGCCCGGGCCGTACGGGGCTGCGCCCGGCCGCTGATCATCGCCGGCGGCGGGATCCGGCACAGCGGGGCGCAGGCGGCGCTGGCGGAGTTCGCCGCGGCCACCGGGATTCCGGTGGCCTCCACCCAGGCGGGCAAGGGGGCCCTGCCCTGGGACCACCCCGCCGACGTGGGCGGGATCGGGCACACCGGCACGTCCACCGCCGACGCGCTGGCCCGCGAAGCCGATCTGGTGATCGCCGCCGGGACCCGGCTCACCGATTTCACCACCGCCTCCGCGACCCTGTTCCAGCACCCCGGCGTGCGCTTCCTCGGGCTCAACCTCGACCCGTACGACGCCCACAAGCTCGCCGCCCGCCCCTTGGTCTGCGATGCGCGGGAGGGCCTGGAGGAACTCCTGGCCGAGGTCGCCGGGTACCGGGTGGACCCCCCGTACGAGGCGGCGTACAAAGAAGGGAAGAGGGCGTGGGAGCGGCTGGTCGACGGGGCCTACGCGGCTCCCGACGAGGACTCCGTCCCGACGCAGGCACAGGTGCTGGGCCTGCTGGACGGCCTCGTCGACGGTGACGACATCCTGATCAATGCCGCCGGTTCGCTCCCCGGGGACCTGCACAAGCTGTGGCGGGCCCGTTCCGCGGACCAGTACCACGTCGAATACGGGTACTCCTGCATGGGCTACGAGATCCCCGCCGCGATCGGCACCGCGCTGGCCGCCCCCGGCCGGCCGGTGTGGGCGCTGGTCGGCGACGGGACGTACCTGATGAACCCGACCGAGATCGTCACCGCCGTCCAGGAGGGGATCCCGGTCAGGCTGGTGATCCTCGACAACCACGGGTACGCCTCCATCGGCGGCCTCTCGGACGCGGTGGGCGCCGAGGGGTTCGGTACCGCCTACCGCTTCCGGGCGGTGGACGGTTCGTACAGCGGTGCGCCGCTGCCGCTGGACCTGGCGGCCAACGCGGCCTCCCTCGGGATGGCCGTGATCCGCCCCCGCACCATCGGTGACCTGCGCAAAGCCCTCGCCCGAGCGCGCGAGGCGGACCGTCCCACATGTGTCTACGTGCAGACCCGAACACCCGACACTGTGTCGGGCCCGCCCCCCGCACAGGCGTGGTGGGATGTACCTGTGGCCGAGACCGCGACCCGTACGTCGGCGGTGGAAGCCCGAGAAGAGTACGACCGGCAAGCCGCGCAGCGACGTCGCCATCTGTGAAGGAGTTAGGCATGAAGACCGTCAACCACTGGATCGGTGGCAAGACCGTCGAGGGCGCGTCGGGCAACTACGGCCCGGTCACCGACCCGGCCACCGGCGAGGTCACCACGCAGGTCGCCCTCGCGTCCGCCGACGAGGTCGACGCGGCCGTACAGGTCGCCAAGGAGGCGTTCCTGTCCTGGGGGCAGTCCTCGCTGGCCGCCCGCACCAAGGTGCTGTTCGCCTACCGCGCCCTGCTGGACGCCAACCGCGACGCGATCGCCGAGCTGATCGTCGCCGAGCACGGCAAGGTGCACTCCGACGCGCTGGGCGAGGTCGCCCGCGGCCTGGAGATCGTCGAGCTGGCCTGCGGGATCACCGTGCAGCTCAAGGGCGAGCTGTCCACCTCGGTCTCCAGCCGCGTGGACGTCTCCTCGATCCGCCAGCCGATCGGCGTCGTCGCGGGCATCACCCCGTTCAACTTCCCGGCGATGGTGCCGATGTGGATGTTCCCGCTGGCCGTGGCCTGCGGCAACACCTTCATCCTCAAGCCGAGCGAGAAGGACCCCTCGGCCTCCACGCTGCTGGCGCAGCTGGCGAGCCAGGCCGGTCTGCCGGCGGGCGTGCTGAACGTGGTCCACGGTGACAAGGTCGCCGTCGACGCGCTCCTGGCGCACCCCGACATCGCGGCCGTCTCCTTCGTGGGCTCGACCCCGATCGCCCGTCACATCCACACCACCGCCTCGGCCAACGGCAAGCGCGTCCAGGCCCTGGGCGGCGCCAAGAACCACATGCTGGTGCTGCCGGACGCCGACCTGGACGCCGCCGCCGACGCCGCGGTCTCGGCCGCCTACGGCTCGGCCGGCGAGCGCTGCATGGCCATCTCCGCGGTCGTGGCCGTCGGCTCCATCGCCGACACCCTCGTCGACAAGATCCGCGAGCGCGCCGAGAAGATCAAGATCGGCCCCGGCAACGACCCGACCTCCGAGATGGGCCCGCTGATCACCGCGGCCCACCGCGACAAGGTCGCCTCCTACGTGACGGGCGCCGCGGCGCAGGGCGCGGACGTGGTCCTGGACGGCACCGGCTACACGGTGGAGGGCAAGGAGAACGGCCACTGGATCGGCCTCTCGCTGCTGGACAACGTCAAGACCGACTCCGACGCCTACCGCGACGAGATCTTCGGCCCGGTGCTGTGCGTGCTGCGCGTGGACACCTACGAGGAGGGCGTGGCGCTCATGAACGCCTCGCCGTTCGGCAACGGCACCGCCATCTTCACCCGTGACGGCGGCGCCGCCCGGCGCTTCCAGCTGGAGATCGAGGCGGGCATGGTCGGCGTCAACGTGCCGATCCCGGTGCCGGTGGGCTACCACTCCTTCGGTGGCTGGAAGGACTCCCTCTTCGGCGACCACCACATCTACGGCAACGACGGCACCCACTTCTACACCCGGGGCAAGGTCGTCACGACCCGCTGGCCCGACCCGTCGGACGCCCCGGCCGGCGTGGACCTCGGATTCCCGCGCAACCACTGACCGCCGGGCGCGGCCCCGGCCGGATCCCGGCCGGGCGCACGGCCCGTAGGACCGCAGGCCCCGTAGGACCGCACGCCCCGTAGGGCCGCAGGCCCCGTAGGAACTCTCGCCCCCCGCAACCCTCACCGCGGGGGGCGAGCTCCGTTTTCGGCCGGGCTTCCCCGGCCGTGCTCAGAGCAGCGGCCAGACGTCCGCCGCCGCCGTCTGCGACCAGAGGGGGTCGCCGTGCCCGTACCCCGGGACGACGGCGAAGCGGACCCGCGTGTTGCCGCCCGCCCGGATCAGCCGGGGGCCGCGCGCGTGGTCGCCGCGGCCCAGCTCGGCGTTGACCCACACCACCTCGGCGGTGATCCGCTCCCAGTCGATCGCGTACGACTTCCCGTCGCCCGCCCAGACCGCGGTCAGGTCCCGCAGCAGGGCGTCCGGGATCAGCCCGCTGCCGAGGGCGGCGGTCGCCGCGTGCCAGGCGGCGAGCGTGGTGTGGGCGAGGCCGAAGCGGTCCGCCGCCGGGGTGGCCCCGAAGGAGTACGAGCCCGCGGCGTGGCCCTGGGTGTAGATCCAGTTCGCCGGGCCGGGCAGCAGGGCGGTGCGGACCAGCGCGAAGTGGGCCAGCCCCGCGTGGGTGAAGCGGAGCCCGGGGTCCGGGGGCCAGGGGACCTCCGAGGAGCCGCCCGGGTCGGTGACGGCCCGGGAGAGCAGGGCCGGGAGGCCCGGGTCCGTCGCGTACGAGCCCTGCGCGATCCGGGCCTCGTACGCGTCCCGGGTCTGGGCCGCCCGTACGGCCAGGTCGCCGGAGTAGGGGCCGGTCGTGTCCAGGGCCACCACCCGGGTCAGGCGGGGCGAGTCGTCGTGCGAGGCGGCGTCCAGAGCGAGCAGGGCCCCGGCGGAGTGGCCGACGTACTGGTACGGCAGCCCGAGCGCCCCGTCCAGCGCCTCCACGACCGTGGCCAGATCCCGGCGGTGCGCCGCGAGCCCCCAGTCGGGGCCGATGTCCCCCGAGGCGGCGGCGTCCTCGCGCGGGGTGACGCCGACGACGAGCAGGCCCTCGCGGCGCAGCCGGTGGGCGAGGTTCAGGTCGGACGGGGTGAAGAAGGAGGAGCCGAAGTTCAGCCCGCCTCCCGGCAGGAGGTACGCGATCCCGTGCGGGGTCCGCCGGGTGTCCGCGACCACGTCCACCGTGACCGGGGCCGGACCGCCGTCCTCGACCGGGAGCGTGAGCCGGATCCAGCCGTCGCCCGGGACGTACACCGCGGTGCCCGTGCCCAGCGTCCGCTCGATGAGGGTCAGCAGCCCGATCCCCGCGGCGGTGGGATCCGCCGGCGGGCCTGCGGGAACGCTTCCGTGCGCCGGCCGGCCGGACCCCGCTGCGCCGTGCTGTCGTGCCATGTGTGGTGCCCCCCGGCGCCTTCGCCTGCCCGGCGATGGCCGGATGCCGTCACCTGGGGACACCTTTGCCGATCATCGCGCTTCAGCCAAGTCCGGTGCCGGTTCAAGCCGTTCGAGGTCGCCTGCCCGGCGGCGCCGACGCAGTACCCGGGCGGCGATGGCGGCGCCGACCAGCACCAGGAGGGCGCCGAGCGCGGGCCACGGCACGGCGAGGAACTCCGTGGCGGAGGTGGAGACGAGGTCGGGGTAGGCGGAGGCCCCGGCGGTGATGTCGACGGTGACCCAGTCCGACTGGGGCGCGTCCGCCCACTCCTCGGTCAGCTCGATCCGCTGGCCCGGCAACAGCACGAGCTTCAGCTCACGGGCCGGCCGGTCGAGCACCCGGCGGCCGAACAGGCCCTCGGCGGACACCGTCACCTTCGGCTCGACGACCACGTTGCCGAGGTTGACCAGGGAGTACGTGATCTTGGCGCGGGAGTCCTTGACCCAGGGCAGCAGCGGCGCCGCCCGGCTCACCTTCACGTTCTCCACGCTCAGCCCCGGGGTCACCGGTCCCGGAACCCGGAAGTACAGCCGGGCGCCGACCTGGCGCTTCACCCCGACCTGGACCTTGCCCTCCTTCTGGATGCCCTCCACGGCGGTGTTGAGGGCGACGATCCCGCCCACGTGGTCACCGGGCGTCGCGTCCGCCGGGACCTTCACGGAGAACGGGAGGTCCTTGCGGCCCTTCGGCGGCACGGTGACGGTGTTCTTCGTCTCGGGCGGCAGCACGACCCAAGTCCCCACGTCCTTGGGCTTCGTCTCCACCGGCAGCAGCGCGAAGCCGCCACCCACCGGGGTGTTGACGGCGTCGGTGGCGAAGATCTGGAACGTCAGCTCCTTGTCGGAGGAGTTCACGATCGTCGCGCTGTCGCTGATGGTGGTGCCGGCCTCGCCCTGGTGGAAGAAGTACGCCCGGTCGGTCATCGCCGCACCGGCCGGGGGCGTCGGGAAGACGCCCCAGGTGCCGTTGTCCGCGGCCGTCGCGGGGAGGGCGGGGAGCAGCAGGGCGGCGAGGCCGAGGAGCAGGCCGAGGAGGAGGGTGCGGGTGCGCATGGGCGGTTCTCCAGTCGGGCCGGACGGGGAGGGGGTCGCTTGTCGGGGGTGGTGCGCGGAAGGGTGGTGCGCGGAAGGGTGGTGCGCGGAAGGGTGGTGCGGCGCCGGAGCGCCGCACCACCCGGGGTGGAGCGGGGTCGTACGGGTCAGGCGATCGAGAAGGTGACGACCGACTGGTAGGTGTCCGCGAACATGAACGGCGGGAGCTGGATCATTCCGGCTCCGCCGATCTCGAACTCGCCACCGGTCAGGTCGTCGCCGCCCGCGGCCGCCGAGGCGACCTTCATCGGGACGTCGGAGATCGCGCCGGGCGTACCCGCGGTGCAGGGGCTCGGGCTGGCCGGGTTGGTCACCTTGCAGGTCGGCTGGATGCCGATCTGCGCCGTGGCCATGGAGTGGCCGGTGACCGAGTTCAGGAAGGGCGTCCGGGTCGCCGAGACGTCCCAGCCGAGGGTCCCGCCGCGGAAGTCCTGGACGGCCATCGCGGTGAACTGACCGACGACCGACTGGGACTTGCCGTTGATGGTGACCGAACCGAAGCTGACGGCGGGGTTGCCCGCCTGCGGGCCGATGGCCAGCGGGCCGGGCAGGACCTCGACGTCGACCGGGTTCTGTACGCCCGGCTGCTCGACGATGAAGGAGTAGGTCTTGTACGGGAGGATCGACCCGTCGATCTTGATCGTGTCGGCGGGCTGGTTGACGACGATGTTGCAGGTCGCGACGCCGGCCGCGGTGGCCGTGCCGGTACCGGTGTCACCCGTGGCCGTACCGTTCTTCAGCGCGGAGCAGGTGACCGCGCCCGCCGGGAAGTTGGCGCCCGTGACGACGACTTCCTGGCCCGCCTTGCCGCTGTTGGGCGTCAGCTTGGTGGTGATCGGGTCCTTGGGCAGGGCCTCCACGGCGACCGAGCCGAGCGAGGCGCTCGGGCGCGGGTTCGGGGTGCAGGTGGTGGTGAAGACCGAGCCCATGAGGCTCGCGTCGGTCACCGCCAGGTCCAGGGCTACGTTCACCGTGGTGCCCTCGGAACCGTCCGGGATCTTGACGGTGCCGGAGAAGGCGGCCGGGTTGAGCGCCTGTCCGGCGACCACGTCGACCGTCTCGGGCGGGCTGACGACCGTCTGGAGGGTCGACCCGACCTTGAGGGTGATCTTGGAGACGTTCGTGGTCGTCACCGAGAAGCTCGGGATGACCGGACTCGGACCCGGGTCGATGGTGACCGGGACCACGTCGCCGGCCTTGGCGCCGTCCGGCAGCGTGATCGTGTAGTTCTGCGTGCCCGAACCACCCGGCTGGGGCGCGGGGGCGACGCAGTCCATCGGGACGGGCGTCGTCTTGGTCGCGGCCTGCGCGGTGCCCGACAGACCCACCACGGCGCCCGTCAGGGCCAGGGACAGAGCGCCAGCCCCGGCCAGAACTCTTCGTCGAAACGTTGTACTCACTGGGTCGCGACTCCTTCGTCATACGAACCCTCCCCCCCACCCGCTGTGTGGGGGAGGTCGAGCCGGTGCGGTGGCCGACATTGACGCGTCGCGGGATTGAGAAGTCAATGACTTGCTTTCGCCCGAAGCACACAGAAATTGATGTGCCATCAGGCCGGGTGGAACGGAGGGGCGGATGCCCGTTGGCCCGGGGCGGCGCGGGTGGGGCGGGTGGGGCTGCGGACCGGGATCCGGGCCGCGCGTTCGGACCGGGCCGCCGGGCGGGCCGGCCGGGGTCCGCCGGGGGCGGGGAGGCGCCGCCGGCGGAGGGTCCCGTACGGGCTACTCGTCGGCCGCCACGTGCAGCAACAGGTTCGGCGTCCCGGCCGGCAGGGCCGTGATCCGGTCCCGCAGGGAGTCCCGTACGAGGACTTCGGCCACCTGGGCCGGCGTCCGGCGCGGGCCGCCGGCCGCCAGGCCGCGCGCCAGCACCAGCGCGGCGGCGCCCGCCACGTGCGGGGCCGCCATCGAGGTGCCGGAGGCGCGGGCGGTGGCCGTCGTGGAGCCCTTCCAGGCGGAGGTGACGGCCACGCCGGGAGCGGAGAGGTCCACGCAGGCGCCGTGGTTGGAGAAAGAGGCCCGCCGGTCCAGTGCGTCCGTCGCGCCCACGGTGAGCGCCTGCGGGACACCGGCGGGGGAGCCGGTGCAGGCGTTCTCGGCGGAGTTGCCCGCCGCCACCGCGAAGGTGATCCCGGACGCGATCGCCCGCGTCACCGCGCGGTTGAGGGCGAAGCTGTACCCGCCGCCCAGGCTCATGTTGGCCACGGCCGGGGTCGCGGGCGACTTGAGGGCGTCCTTCACCATCCAGTCGATGCCCCGGGTGATGGCCGACAGGGTCGCGTCCCCGCGGCAGTCCGCGACCTTCACGGCGACGAGCGAGACCCCCTTGGCGACCCCGTAGGTAGCCCCGCCGACCGTGCCCGCGACGTGCGTGCCGTGGCCGTTGCAGTCCGTGGCGCCCTCCATGAACACCGCGTTGGCGCCCCAGCGGGCGCGGCCGCCGAACTCCTGGTGCAGGGTGTTGATCCCGGTGTCCACGATGTACGCCGTGATCCCCTCGGCCTTGGCCGGGTACGTGTACGAGCCGTCGAGCGGCAACTCGCTCTGGTCGAGCCGGTCCAGGGACCAGGGGGCGGGGGCCTGAACGAGGGGAGCGCGGGGAACGAGGGGAGCGGGGGGAACGGCGGGGGCGACGGGAGCGGCGGGAGCGACGGCCTCGCCCACGGGGGTGTCGTCGTCGATCCGGAAGACCGTGTCGGGTTCCACGGAGGCCACCCGGGGATCGGCGGCGAGTTCGGCGGCGCGGGCCGCGGTGGTGCGGACGGCGAAACCGCTCAGGGCCGTGTCGTAGACGGCCCCGACACTGTCGCCGGCGGCCTCCGACTCGGCGGCGAGGGCGCGGGTGGCCGCGGCGGCGGAGGCGCGGGTGGCGCCGTCCTTGAGGACGACGACGTAGGGGGCGGTGGGGGTGTCGGCGGTGGCGGCTGCGGCGTGGGAGGCGTACGGCGGCAGGGCGGTGGCCGCCGCCAGCAGGGCGGCGGCCGGGAGCAGCGCGGTGAATGCGGTCATGCCGCCGATGCTCGGCGAGGCACGGCCCGGCCGCGCGGAGGGTGCGCCGACTGGCCCCACGACACGCCGCCCCCGGGGGGCCCGCGGGCCGGGCCGCCCCTCCCGGATCCTGCCGGGCCCGAGACGCCCGGCACCGCACCCGGCCGCACGGCCGAGGCGACCACGTGGGTCCGGCACCGGACGACGGGGGCCTGACCGGCAGGATCCGAAGGAGGCGACCTAGGCTGTCTCGTCCGAATCTTGTCTGGCCCGCGCCGCCCGGCACCGCACCTCGCCGCCTTGGCGGAACGCCAAGTACGTCCAGTACTCCGGCGCCCCGCCAAGGCGCCGATGCACGGCACCGGACGACGCGGGCTCAACCGGCAGGATCCGAAAGAGACGGCCTAGCGGGCGAAGGGCCAGCCGAGCATCCTGAAGACACCCTCGTCGCGGGCGCCGGCCGCCCCGTACGTGGCCAGCGCGGCCTCGTTGTCGGTGTCGACGCCCACCCACATGCCGTAGCAGCCGCGCGACTCCGCCTCGGCGGCGAGCGCCTCGGTCAGGGCCCGGCCGAAGCCGCGCCGACGGTGGGCCTCGTCCACGGAGAGCTCGTAGAGGCACATCTCGGTGCCCTTGTCGGGGTGGATCATCTCGATGCCGGACACCATGCCGACGGGCACGCCGTCCACGTAGGCGATCAGCATCAGGTGCCCCGGCGCGGAGAGGAACCGCTCCGACCAGTCCGCGCGGGCGGGCCCGTCGAACAGGGCCTCCGCGGCCTTGAGTTCGGCGACGGTACGTGCGGGGCGGATGTCCATGGCGGTGACGATATCGGTGCCACGGGCATGCCGGAAGCGACACCGCGAGCGGCGCCGACCTCGCTGTGGGCGGTGTGCCGCGAGCGGTGCCGCCTCGGCGTGAGTGGTGGTGCAGCGAGGGGCGCCGGCCTCGACGCGGGTCATGCCGAGCGGGTGGCGGCACGAGGTGCACCGCACGGTGTGGGGAGCGGTGCCGGGCGAGGTGCCGGCCTGGGCGTGGGGAGGGCCGGCGTGAGGGGCGCCGACCTCGCCGTGGGTGGTGGTGCCGCGAGGGGTGCCGGCCTCGACGCGGGTCATGCCGAGCGGGTGGCGGCACGAGGTGCACCGCACGGTGCGGGGAGCGGTGCCGGGCGGGGTGCCGGCCTCGGTGTGGGGACGGTCGGCGTGAGGGGTGCCGACGCCGGGTGTGCGGAGGGTGCTCGGTAGCGATGCCGGGCGGGGGTGTGGGAGGAGCGACGATGGCGCGTGCCGATGGGGGACGGAGGTGGTGCGGAGTGGGGACGGACGGGTTGGTGATAATGGCCGGATGATCAACGGGGAGCACGCCTTCGACACGGAGTGGCGCGCCGCGCCGGAGCCGCTGCGCAGGGCGCTCGCCCTTGCTTACCAGGCGCTCGCGGCCGGAGGCCTGGCGGTCGGTGCCGTCCTCACGGACGCCGACGGGAAGCCGGTCGCCGAGGGGCGCAACGAGGCCTACGAGGACGGCCCGGGCACCGGCCCGCTGCGCGGTACACCGCTCGCGCACGCCGAGATGAACGCGCTGGGAGCTGCCCGCACGGGTTGGGACCTGGGCACGGCGACGCTGTGGAGTACCCAGGAACCGTGCTCGATGTGCGCGGCGGCGGCCGAGTTCACCGGAGTGGGACGGGTGCGGTACGTGGCCCCGGACCCGTGGGCGCTGTCGAGCGACAACGGCTCGGGCTCCGACGCCGACCCGGGCAGGCAGCACTGGCTGCTGGTGGCCAATGCCATGTTCCTGCGGAGCGTGGCCGTCGCCTCGGACGGTCCTGAGGAACCGCGGATCCTGACACACCACCGGGCCGTCGAACCCGAGACCACGGCCTTCCACGACAGTCTGCCCGCGGGCCTGCCGACGGCCGCCTCACCGGAGGACTGGCTGCGCCCCCACGGGGCCCTTCTCGCGGAACTCTCGGCGGCCCGCGAGCTGCGCACGCGCCGCTGAAGCCGCCGGGCGGTCGGACCAGGGTGCCGCGCTCAGGGCCTCGTGGCTCAGGGCGTCGTGGCCGACACCTGCTGGACGGGGATCCCGTCCTGCGTCCCCGCCCCGGGCGAGAGGGTGCCGTCGGTCCAGGCGTAGACCTCCTTGCCGCGCACGGTGACCTGGTACTGGTAGGCGCCGCGGCACTCGGGCCGCTCCTCGGCCCGGGTGCCCGCCGGCCACCACTTGGCCTGCAGAGTCGTCCCCGCGTGCTTGCTCGGCGTGCCCGCCGAGCACTGCGGGCCGTCCAGCGGGGTCGCGCCCAGCGTGAAGCGGAGCAGCCGTGCCTGTCCGTCGGTGCGCGCCATTATTCGCACGTCGGTCGCGTCCTTCGGCACCCAGCGCGGCAGCACCCACCTGGCGTCTCCGCGGGCCGTCTCCCCGCGCGCTGCCTGCCCGCGCGCGCCTTCCCCGTGCGTCGGAGCGTCGGCGGCCGTCGCGAAGCGCATGCCCCTCTCCTTGAACACCCGGTCGTTGATCGTGTCGGTCAGGGGGTTGCGCGGGAGGTTGGGCAGGGCGATGGCAGCGGTGGCGAGGACTCCGACGGTGGCGGCGACGATGACGAGAGGACGGCGGTTCATGTCCACGAGTATTCGCGGTGGCCGCCGTAGTCCGCGTCCCTCCCGAGGCTGAACCGAATCTCTGCCGGAAGAGTGACATCGGCTCATACCTGAGTACCGGTCCGGATCACGCGCGGAGATCCGGATCCCGCGCGGGGCAGGGGCCGGGGAGGCCGCGCAGGCACCCCGACACCCGTGACGGCGGCCCTCGTTAGAGGATGTGTGCCCCGCCGCCCAGCCCCAGCCCCAGTCCGCGCCCCCACCCCTGCGCCAGCCGTCCCCGCCCCGTCCCCGCCCCCGGCACCCGCCCGGACCGGAGTCCGGGCGTCCGCTCTCGTCGCGGGCGCCGTGTCCGCCGTACTGGCCTTCGCGTCACCGGCGTCCGCCGCCCGGCAGCAGACCCCGCTGGTTCCGCAGGACAAGCCGCTGGTGCTGAGCGGCTGGACGCAGCCCGGCGCGGCCAGCCAGGCCGCCTGGGCCGCCGCGCGCGAGAACCGGGGCGAGTGGGAGCCGTACGGCTTCGACTGGTCCACGGACTACTGCACCACGTCCCCGGACAATCCCTTCGGCTTCCCCTTCCGGACGGCCTGCGCCCGGCACGACTTCGGGTACCGCAACTACAAGGCGGCGGGCGGGTTCCCGGCGGCCAAGCCCCGGCTGGACGAGATGTTCCACTCCGACCTCAAGCGCGTCTGCGCACGCTACTCCGGCGCCCGCAAGGCCTCCTGCGACGGCACCGCGTGGACCTACTACCAGGCCGTCAAGGCCTTCGAGTAGCCCGGAGCCGCCACCACCCGCGGGCTACCCGGGCAGAGGGGAGCGCAGTTCCAGCAGGGTGATGTCCGCCGGGGCGCCGACCCGGACCGGCGGGCCGAAGAAGCCCGCCCCGTTCGTCACGTACACCTGGGTGTCGTCCACCCTGCCGAGCCCGGAGCCGACCGGATTGACCAGCTCGGTGATCGCGGTCAGCGGGAACATCTGCCCGCCGTGCGTGTGCCCGGACAGCTGGAGGTCCACCCCGTGCCGCGCGGCCTCGTCGGCGAACACCGGCTGGTGGGCGAGGAGTACGACGGGACGCGACAGGTCCCGCCCACCCAGGGCCTTCCCTAGGTCGGGCCCCCGGCCGTACTCCGCCCCGGCGAGGTCCTCGACCCCGGCCAGGTCCAGGTGGGCCCCGTTGTGCAGGATCTCCACGCGCTCGTTCACCAGCGGGCGGACGCCGACGTCGCGCATTTCGTCCAGCCAGTCCTCGACCCCGTCGTAGAGGTACTCGTGGTTGCCGGTGACGAAGAAGCTGCCGTAGCGCGATTCGAGCCCCTTCAGAGGTCGGGCCGCAGGCCCAGCTCGGACGCCGTTCCGTCCGCGAGATCGCCGACGATCGTCACCAGGTCGGCCCGCAGCCCGTTGACCATGCGGACGATCCGCTCGGTGTGGGCGCGCCCGAGGAGCGGCCCCAGATGTATGTCGCTGACGACGGCGATCCGCAGACCGGCCAGGCGCGGGCTCACCTTGGAGAGCATGACCG
This sequence comes from Streptomyces sp. NPDC002886, assembly GCF_042888445.1. Taxonomy (NCBI): domain Bacteria; kingdom Bacillati; phylum Actinomycetota; class Actinomycetes; order Kitasatosporales; family Streptomycetaceae; genus Streptomyces; species Streptomyces sp. NPDC002886. The sequence goes on along the minus strand of NZ_JBIAPV010000002.1, from coordinate 1,042,936 downwards.
GTATGCGCTTGATCAGCGGGTCCCCGAGCGCGGAGGACATGCCGTGGCCCACGGTGCCCAGCGCGGTGGCCCCGGCCAGGGTGCCCACCGCCCGCCCGAGGAAGAGCCGGCGCCCGACCAGACGGTCCCCGACCAGACGGTCCCCGACCAGACGGTTCCCGGCCTCCGCCCGGGCGGGCACCGGCAGCTCCGTCGACGCCCCCGCACATGGCTCCACACATGGCTCCGCAAGCGGCTCCGAAGGCCGCCGCGACGGCGTCCGCTCCGCCCGTCGCCACCTGCGCAGCACGAGGGCCCGCGGCAGTTCCAGTACCAGGAGCATCGGCACCAGATAGAGCAGCACTCCGATCCAGGTGTACCCGGGCCACGCCAGGAACCGGCCGCCACCTCCGTCCGAGGGATCGAACAGCGGGGTGAGGATCCGGGTCCCGGGCGCCAGCAGCGCCGACAGGACCACCCCGCACGTGGCGAGCCGCCGCACGAACCTCCCCGGCCCGGTCGTGTCACGGACCAGCCGGATCCACAGGTACGAGTGGACGGCGGCGGAGCCCACCAGCATCAGCGCCGTCACTCCGAATCCCAGCATGTCTCTCTCCCGGAGGCCGGACGGATCGGATCAGGTGCGGTCGGCGTACACGCCGACCCCGGCCGTGTCGGGCGCGCCGGAGGCCCCGGTCGCGGCCGGGGACTCGGAGATGCCGAACCGCTCGTGGAACGCGCGCAGGGGCGCCGGGGCCCACCAGTTGGCCTTGCCGGCGAGCCGCATGGAGACCGGTACCAGGACCGCGCGGACGAGCGTGGCGTCGATCAGGATGACCACGACCATGCCGATGCCGAGCATCTTGAGGAAGACGATCTCGGACGAGGCGTACGTGGCGAACGAGGCCGCGAGGATGACCGCGGCCGAGGTGATCAGCGGGCCGCCGCGCTCCAGACCGGCGGCCACCGCGCCCGTGGTGTCGCCGGTGAGGTCGTACTCCTCCTTGATCCGCGACAGCATGAAGACCTCGTAGTCCATGGAGAGGCCGAAGGCCACGCAGAACGTCAGGATCGGGATGCTGGGCTCGATCGAGCCGCTCGGAGTGAAGCCGAACAGGCCGGCCAGGTTGCCCTCCTGGAAGATCCACACGAGGACGCCGAACATCACGCCCATGCTCAGGGTGTTCAGGAGCATGGCCTTCGCCGGCAGGAGCACGCTGCCGGTCATCAGGAACAGGACGAGGAACGTGGTCACCAGGATCAGCCCGAAGACGAGCGGCAGCCGGTCGACCAGCTCGGCGCGGAACTCGCTCAGCTCGGCGGGGTAGCCGCCGATCTTCACCGCGCCGGGCTCGGCGCCCTTCGCGGCGACGGAGCGGATCTCGGCGTGGGTCCGGTCGATGTCCCGGGCGACGGTGCGGTGCGTGGCGACCACCGAGTACCAGGTGCCGCGCTCGCCCGCGAACCGGCGGGAGTGCTGCCCGGGTTCGGCGATCTTCCGGCCGTTCGCGTACGAACCGGTGAGGGCGTCGACCTGGTGGATTCCGGAGACCCGGGACAGCTCGGTGGCCGTGGCCTCGATCGAGGACCGGTTGGCGTCGGTCCCGGCCCGGCCGGTGCGCAGGACCTTGATCGCGCTCGTTTCCTCGGCGGCGAAATTGTCGAGGATCTGCTGCTGCACCACTCGGCTGGACACGTCCCGGGGCAGCACCTGCGCACCCGGCACGCCGAAGGTGAGACCCAGGACCGGCGAGGCCAGCCCCAGCAGCACCACCAGCGCCGGGATTCCGTACAGCAGCGGCCTGCGCATCATGCGCAGCGCGGTGTGGTGCCACCAGCCCTGCTCGGGGCGGGTGTTCTCGTTCTTGCGGGCGACCTTGTGGCCCAGGCGGGCCAGCGAGGCGGGCAAGATCACCAGGGCCGCGAAGACCGAGGTGAGGACCGTGGCGATACCGGCGTACGCGAACGAGCGCAGGAAGGGGAACGGGAAGAGCAGCAGCGCGGCCAGCGACAGGACCACGGTGAGACCGCTGAACGCGACGGTGCGGCCGGCGTTCGCCACGGACCGTTCGACGGCGTCGGGGACCGCGCGGCCGGCCCGCAGCTCCTCGCGGAAGCGGTTGATGACGAAGAGGCTGTAGTCGACGCCGAGCCCGATGCCCATCACCAGGGCCAGGTTGGCGGCGAAGGTCGAGACGTCGGTGATGTACGTGACCCCGCGCATCAGCGCCAGGGTGGTGATCACCGAGAACAGGCCCATGCCGAGGGTGAGCAAGGCGGCGGAGAACCGGCGGTAGATGGCGAAGAGCAGGAGCAGCACCAGCGGGAAGACGATCATCTCGGCCCGCAGGAAGTCCTTGCGGGACTGCTCCGCGGCCTGCCGGAAGACCTCGTCGCCACCGCCGACCCGGACCTTCAGCTGCGCGCTGTCCCGGGTGAAGGCGGGCGAGATGTCCGCCAGCCTGGTCCGGGCCTCCGTCACCGTGCCCGACAGCCGGGCGATGATCAGGGCCTGCTTGCCGTCCTTGCCGCGCATGGTGGGCGAGTTGTCCCGCGACCAGTACGAGAAGACTTCGGCGACCCCGGGCCGCCCGGCCAGCTCCCGCTCCAGGGCGCGGCCCTCGGACGCGACGGCGTCCCCGTCCACGCCACCCCGCTCGGCGGTGACCATCAGCAGCACTCCGGGCGTTCCCGCCCCGAACTCCCGTTCCAGGACGCCTCGGGTCGTGACCGACTCGGACCCGGGGGTCTCGAAGCGGCTGAGGACCAGGCGGTCCATGGTGCCGGCGGCCAGGGCCAGGCCCAGTACGGCCAGGGCGACACCGACCCGGACCACGAGCCGGGACCGGGAGGCGGCCGTCCGTCCCCAGCGCTGCAGGGCGGGAAGGGGTTCCATGGGGGTGTGGCGAGGGGACTGCTGGGTGCGCGGCGTTCTCGGCATTTCTGCTCTCTGGACGAAGGGGAACGGTGGGGACAGGGACGAGGGTCGAGGGACAGGGCGAAGGGTGGGGGGCGGACCGGATCACCTTGGACGACAGGGTTTGACCAGCCGCTGGAGCAATCGCTGACCGACCCCGGTTCGGCCCGGAATTCGCCGTCGCCGTCGCCGTCGCGCACCCTGCGTGGAGCCCAACTACCCGACGCCGTCAAGATGTCGGGCGATGTGAGCTCTCTCTCATCCGATCCCCGGGCCGTGAGAACCAGCAGGTAATACCTAGCCTTGCGAAGGTTCATCTGGGGGTGGAAATGTCTGGTGTATTGCTGCGCGAGCGTGACCGCGACGGCGACCGCGACCGCGACTTCGAGGCGGACGGCGGAGCTGCGCCGCGACTGCGGTTCCGTCTGCTCGGGCCGTTGCAGACCCATCGCGGAACGAAGGCGCTGGAGCTGGGTCCGCCGAAGCAACGGGCCTTGCTGGCGGTCCTGTTGCTCCGGCCGGGCCTGGAGACCGGTATCGATCAGCTGGCGGAGGCCCTCTGGGGGGACGACTGTCCGGCCTGCGCGAAGAACCTGATCCAGAAATCCGTCTCGGGCCTGCGCGGCCTCCTGTCGGCCGAAGAAGGCAACGGCCGGGGCGTCTGCCTGGAGTGGTCGGGCGGCGGCTACCGGATGGACATCGGCGACTCCGAAGTCGATCTGTACGCGTACGAACGACTGGCGGCGGCCGGCATCGCCGCCGCGCGCAGGGGCGAGCTCCCGCAGGCGGCCGAACTGCTGGAAAGGGCGCGCATGATGTCCACGGGCCCGCTCGCGGAAGGGCTGGAAGGGCCCATGCTCGAACGCGAACGGCTCTACCGCCACGAGCGCTTCCTCGCGGACATGGAGGTGCGCGCCGAGCTGGAACTGGAGCTGGGCGGGCACCGCAACGCCGTTCCGTACCTGTACTACGCGGTGGACAAGTACCCGCTGCGGGAACGCTTCCTGTGGCTGCTGATGCTCGCGCTCCACCGCTCGGACCGCGGCAACGAGGCGCTGACGGTGTACTCCGGCCAGCGCGCCCGTGTGGTCCGGGAGCTGGGCGTGGAGCCGGGCCCGGCCCTGCGGGCGCTCCACGCGCGCCTGCTGCTCCAGGACCCGCAGCTGATGGTGATGTCGTCCCTGCGCCAGGACGGGCCAAGCGTTGAGAAGGCGCGTGCTCCAGCTCCTGGGCTACGGGGCTGACCTGGGCACATGGAGGCGGTGCCAGCCGTTGTCGTGGCCGAGCCCCGCCGCCGGCGCTGGGGTCATCGGGACCCTGGACGCGTCATCGAGCACTCCTCGGCGCCGGGAACCGAGCGCATGATCGCGGCGGAGTAGATTTTCGGCATGTCTGACTACCTCGCGCGTACCCTCGCCGCCTACGGACAGGGTGTCCACACGTACGAATCCGCCACGAAGGACATGGTCCCGGACGCCGAACTCGACACCTTCGTCGCACTGTTGCCCGACCCGGCGGGTCCGGTACTGGACGCCGGCTGTGCCTTCGGCCGCGATACGTCCCTCCTCGCGGCCAGGGGTCTGGCGGTGACCGGCATCGACCTGAGCGAGCCCCTCCTCGGCCGGGCCCGGGAGCTGCACCCCGCCCTCGACTTCCGCAGCATGGACGTGTGCGCGCTGGACTTCGCGGACGGCGGTTTCGCTGGCGTCTGGTGCCAGGCCACGCTGCTGCACCTCAAGGACGAGCACGTACGGACCGCCCTCGGCGAGTTCCACCGGGTGCTGCGCCCCGGCGGGGCGCTGTTCGTCAGCTTCAAGGAGGGGCAGGGCGAAGAGGGGATCGTAGAGTCGTTCAGCGCCGACGCGGCCCGCTTCTTCCGCTACCAGACCGCGGACCGCGTTCGGGACATGCTCGAAGCGGCCGGGTTCGCCGACCCGGACGTACGCGTCGTCAACGAGCTGGAGCGCTACGGGCCGGGGCACCGTGACCTCAACTGGGTGTCGGCGTACGCCCGCAAAAGGCCGGTGGCCGCACGCCATAAGGCGGACCCCGCTCCGATGGTGGAGCTAGGCGGACACGGCCACCGGTAAGACCCCGAGCTTGTCAGCACCCGGAGTACGCGCAGCCTCGCAACCTTCCCCGTGCACGTCAAAGGAGATTCCGGCAAGCCGGCCCCCGCGGACCCGGTGACAGCCGGACAGCCCCGGACTCGGGAGGGGGAGCCTCCGGCGCTTACGGCGGCGCTACGCGGGCCGCGCTAAAGTGCCCTGACCTGCACGAAAGCCCTCCGCATGGGAGGGCTTCGGGGTGGGACGGGAAGTGTGCCCCCGGCAGGACTCGAACCTGCGGCCAAGTGCTTAGAAGGCACCTGCTCTATCCACTGAGCTACGGGGGCCGGAAGGTGGCCGTGGTGGCCTGGAGCCCCTGGGTGGGGGTGGGGCTGTGGTCCGTGCCGGGTCAAGGATAGGGCTCCGGTTGCCTTGTCCCGGTTGCTTCACTCGCGTGCCACGATGTGGAGGTTCGGTGAAGCGGTCCCGATAATCGCAGGCAGGTGCGATTCTCGCACCGCTTTTGCGCCGTGGCGCCCTGGGTGTTGTGCACTCGTTATGCCTGCGCCCCACTCGTCCGCTGTGTCCGGGATGTGCCGCTGGAGTAGCGCTCGGCGCGCAGAGGACGTATAAGCTTCAAAAATGCTCCTAAATTGGGCATTCTTCGCATGTGGTGACCTTGGATGTTCGGCCTCAGCTGCTCGATGCCCTGTCCGCCCTGCGCGACCGGGTCGCGTCCGTGCGTCTGCCGCTGCCCCTGCCCGGCGCCCCCCGCGCCCGCCAGACCAGAGCGGAGCTGCTCGCGCAGCTCGACGACTACCTCGTACCCCGGCTGAAGGCGCCGGAGGCGCCGCTGCTCGCCGTCGTCGGCGGGTCCACCGGGGCCGGTAAGTCCACCCTCGTCAACTCCCTCGTGGGGCGCCAAGTGAGTGAAGCCGGGGTACTCCGGCCCACGACGCGCACCCCCGTCCTCGTCTGCCATCCGGATGACCACCACTGGTTCGCCGGAGTGCGGGTGCTGCCCGATCTGATGCGGGTCTGGGCCCCCCAGGACGACGAGGACACCCCCGCGTCCGCCCGGCGGACCCCCCGCCGGCCGGGTGACAAACACGGGCACGGGTACCCGGCCACCACCCGCGAGGTCCGGATCGAGACCGTCTCCACCCTGCCCCGCGGCCTCGCCATCCTCGACGCCCCCGACATCGACTCCCTGGTCGTCGACAACCGGACGCTCGCCGCGCAGCTCATCTGCGCCGCGGACGTCTGGGTCATGGTCACCACCGCTTCGCGGTACGCCGACGCCGTGCCCTGGCACCTCCTGCGCACCGCGAAGCAGTACAAGGCCACCCTCGTCACCGTCCTCGACCGGGTACCGCACCAGGTGCTCGCCGAGGTCTCCCGGCAGTACGGGGCCCTGCTCACACGGGCCGGGCTGGGCGAGGTGCCCCGCTTCACGGTGCCCGAGCTGCCCGAATCGGCGGGCGGGGGCGGGCTGCTGCCCGCCAGCGCCGTGGCGCCGCTGTTCGCCTGGCTGGCGCACCACGCGCAGGACCCGGCCGCCCGCCAGTACGCCGTCGGGCGCACCGCCCTCGGCGCGCTCGATTCCCTCGGGCGCCGGATGCCGGAGCTCGCCTCGGCCGTCGCGGCCCAGCACGCCGCGGCCGTACGGCTGACCTTCGCCGTCGAGGACGCCTACAAGAGGGAGGGCAAGCGGGTCCGGGGCCGCCTGGACCGGGGCGCCGTACTCGCCGGAGACGCGCTGACGCGCTGGCGCGGCTACCCGCTCGACACGAGCGCCGACGAACTGCTCGACTCCCTCGCGGAGTCCCTCGCGGCGCTGCTCCAGTGCGCCGTCGCCGCCGCCGACGAACGCATCGCGGAGGCCTGGCGCCGCGAGCCCGCCGCCGGTGCGGTGTCCCTGCCCGCCCCCGACCGCGAGGCGGCGGAACGTATCGGCATGGCCGTGCGCCGCTGGCGGCGCGTGCTGGAGGAACTCGCGGAGGAAGAGGTGGCGCGGCTCGACAAGCAGCCCGCGCCCGACCCCGACGGGGTCGCCGCCCTGCTCGTCGCGGCCCTCCTCGGCGGCAAGCGGGCCCGGCCGGCCGGGGAGAAGCTCGCCGAACGGATCGGAGTCCAAGCCGCCGTACGCCTGCGGGACCGGGGCGGCGAGCTCGTCGCCGAACACCTCGACCAGGTGCTGCGCGCCGAACGCGACCGCCGCCTCGCCCCGATCGAGGCGCTCGAAGTCAGTCCCGAACCCCAGGCCGAGCTGATCGCCGCGCTGTCCGTACTGCAGAAGGAGAGGTGACGCGGTGACCGCCCTGACCGACCGCACCGACGACCGCTGGGACGACGGACTGATCGCCCGTTCACGCCCCCGGACCAGCGAGGACGACTGGCCCGTCGGCGGTGACGAGGAGGGCGACGAAGCACTCGTACGAGCGGTTTCCGGAGCCGGAAGCGACGGAGGCAAGGCACCCACGCCCCCGCTCAGCCCCGAGGCGCAGGCCCTGCGCGTCCGCCTGGACGCGCTGCGCCAGCTCATCGGGCTGTCCCGGACCAGGATCCTCGACGGAAAGACCCTCGCCGAAGCCGGACGCGTCCTGGACGAGGCGGCCGCGCGCCGCGGGCTGTCGGCGCAGCACACCGTCGTGGCCATCGCCGGGGCCACCGGAAGCGGCAAGTCCACGCTCTTCAACTCACTCGCCGGAGTGCAGATCTCCGAGACGGGGCTGCGCAGGCCGACGACCGCCGCACCCATCGCCTGCAGCTGGTCCGACGGCGCCGCCGGACTGCTGGACCGCCTGGAGATCCCCGGACGGCTGCGCCGCCGCCCCCGGGAGACCTCCGAGGCCGAGGCGCTGCGCGGCATGGTCCTCGTCGACCTGCCCGACCTGGACTCGGCCGTCGGAGCCCACCGCGACCACGTGGACCGGGTACTGGCGCTGGTCGACGCGGTGGTGTGGGTGGTGGATCCCGAGAAGTACGCGGACGCCGTCCTGCACGAGCGCTACCTGCGCCCGCTGGCCGGGCACGCCGAGGTGACCTTCGTCGTGCTGAACCAGGTGGACCGGCTGCCCGGGGAATCGGCCGATCTCGTCCTGGACGACCTGCGCAGGCTCCTCGACGACGACGGGATCGCGCTCGGCGAACACGGCGAGCCCGGAGCCACCGTTATCGGACTTTCCGCCCTTACGGGTGAAGGCGTCGGGGAACTGCGCGAGATGCTCGGACAGTTCACCCAGGAGAAGGGCGCCGCGACCCGTCGCATCTCCGCCGACGTCGACAAGGCCGCTGCCCGCCTGCGACCGCTCTACGTGGCCGACGGCCACCCCGGGCCGGAGATCGGGGAGACCGCGCGCGCCGAGTTCGAGGACCGCCTCGCCGAAGCGGTCGGGGCGTACGCGGCCGGGCTCGCCGCCGAGCGCGCCTGGCGGCGCAACGCCGGCAAGGCCTGCGGCACCCCGTGGCTGCGCCTGTGGCGGTGGTACGAGAGCCGGCGCGCCCCGCGCTCGCTCGGCGGCCTCGCCGCGCTGGCGGCCATGGGACGTTCCGCGACGGCCCCCGAGCTGCCCGTCGAGGAAGAGGTGACGGCCCGCCAGCGGGTGGAACAGGCCGTACGGACCGTCGCCGACGAGGCGGTCATCGGCCTGCCCGACCCCTGGGCCCAGGCCGTACGGGAGACCGCGGTCCGCGGCGCCGAAGGGCTCCCGCAGGCGCTGGACGAGATCGCGGTGACCCTCGGACCGGTGGTCGCCCTGCCCAGCGCGCGCCCGCCGCGGCCCTCGTGGTGGCCGGCGGCCGTGCTCGCGCAGGCGGCCATGACCCTGCTCCAGATCTACGGCGGGCTGTGGCTGGTCGGGCAGATCGCCGGGGTTCTCGCACCGAACCTGATGCCGCCGGTCCTGCTGATGGTGGCCGGCATCATCGGCGGACCGCTCGTGGAGTGGGCCTGTTCGATCGGGGCCCGGGGCCCGGCACGGCGCTACGGGCAGGACGCGGAGCGCCGGCTGCGCCAGGCGGCGGCCGGCTGCGGTCGGGCCCGGGTGCTGGAGCCGGTGGCGGCGGAACTGCTGCGCTACCGGGAGGTGCGCGAGCAGTACGCGGCGGTGGCGAAGTTGTCCACAAGCCGTCAGTAGTCCACAGCCGCCGACGGGTTCCGGCCGTCCGGGCCAGCATGGTCCTACGCCGTGCGGATGGTCCGGACGGGTGGGGAACGCGGGTCGGGGCGGAGCGCGGTCGAGCGCACCGCCGGACCCCGGAAGGGCGGCCGGGATGAACGACACCCAGGTGACGCTGGTGGGTTACGTGGCCACGCAGATCGACTACAAGGACACCGCGAGCGGTCCGGCGGCCCGGTTCCGCTTCGCGGTCACCCCCAGGTACTACGACCGGAAGAAGGAGACCTGGGCGGACGCGCCCACCAGCTTCTACACGGTGTGGGCGCGGCGCGGCCTCGCCGTGAACCTCGCCGGTTCCGTGTCGGTGGGTGAACCGCTGGTGGTCCACGGAAGGCTGCGGGTGCGGGAGGACCCGCCCGACGGGGAGGGCAACCGGTGGTTCTCGGCCAACATCGACGCGACCGCCATCGGGCACGACCTGAACCGCGGCACGGCGGCCTTCCGGCGGGTCGTCAGGACGGACGTCCCACTGATGGCCACTCAGAAGGCGGCGGTGGTCTGAGTGTTCGAGGAGGCTAGGATTCCCCGGTACTCACGGGCACCTGGGCCTTCGGCCCGAAGGGGAAGACTGTGTCGATTGCCGTTCCCGCTCCCTCCACTCCTGCCGCCGCCGGCGTCGCTCCTGGCCGCCCTCCGGGCGGTGTTCCGGTTCCTGCTGCCGCGCGGACCGGCGACGCACCGGCGGCGCGCACCACGGTCGCCGCGGCCATACGGGGTTCCGTACGGCGGCCGATCGCGATGGCCCTGCTCGCCGCCGCGCTGGCCGGCGCCCCGGGCGCGGTGGCGGTCGCCGACACCGGTCCGGCCACACCCCGGACACCGGAGGGAGCGAGCGCCGTCCTCGACGGGCTGAAGACCTACGGACAGGCCGTCCTGCGCGGCCCGGACGGAACGGTGCGCCGGATCCCCGCCGGGCTGTACGAGATGCGGGTCGACGGCGGCGGCATGCTCCAGACGTACGGAGTCGGCGTCGAGGGCGCCGCGCAGCCCCAGGCCCGGTTCACGGAGATCGGATGGAGCGGCACGCCGCTCGCCGGGAACGGCGAGGCGGGCCGGATCCGCTGGGTACTGGAGCACTCCTACCCCCAGCTGAACGATCTGGCCGGTCTCGCCAAGGCCGCCGGAGCCCCGGCGCTCACCGCGGAGAGCGCCGCGGCCGGGACCCAGGTGGCCATCTGGCGCCTGGCCGAGGGAGTGGCGGTGGAGGCCGTCGACCCGGCGGCGGAGAAGCTGGCCGACTACCTCCAGCGGGCGGCGCGCAGGCTGCCCGAACCGCCGGCGTCGCTCGCGGTGGATCCCGGCGAGGTGTCGGGGCCGCTGGGCACCCGGATCGGGCCGGTCACCGTCCGTACGGGTGCGCAGAGCGTGAGCGTGACCCCGGACCCGGCGGCCCTGGCCATGGGGGTGCGGGTGGTCGATGCCCGGGGCCTGCCGGTCACCTCCGCGGTCAACGGAGCGAAGCTGTACTTCGAGGTGCCGGAGGGGACGGCGGACGGCAGCGCCGAGGTCACCCTCCGCGGGAACACGCGCGTGCCCGTCGGCAGGGTCTTCACCAGCGGGGTCCCGGCGCAGGTCCAGATCGTGGCCGGCTCCAGCGAGTCCGCCGCGGTGGCCACGGCGACGGCCACGTGGCCACAGCTCCCCGTCGCCCGGCCGGCGGACGAGGCGGCGTCGGGCGGGGCCCCGGCCGGGGCGTCCGGCGGGACGATGGCGGCACTGGGCGCGCTGTCGGCCTCCGCCGCCCCGGAACCGGAGCCGGACACCTCCGGGGAACGGCTGGCCGCCAGCGGCAGCTCGGCGGCCACCCCGGTGATCGCCTCCCTGGCGGTGGGCCTGGTCGTCCTGGGCGGCCTGGTCGTCCTCCTCCTGCGCAAGCGCCCCCTGGAGGACGGCCCCGGCCCGGACCGGGCGACGGGCCCGGAGTAGGACCCGGGCCCGGAGTAGGACCCGGGCCCGGAGTAGGACCCGGGCCCGGTGCGGGACACGGGCCCGGAGCAGGACCGGAGCGGGAAGCGGACCGGCGCGCCCGGGGGCCGGGGCGGGTGTGGTGGCTGGTTGGGATCCGGGGGTTCGGGTAGAGGCAAGAAATGGCTGATCAAGATCTGACCTGGCGGGGCGCGGTCGCGCGAGGGGACCGGTGGCTCTTCGACGTCGTGGCCGGGCGGCACTGGCCCGGGGCCGACCGGGTGCTGCCGCGGCTCGGCCGGGCCGCGAACCACGGCCTGCTGTGGGGCGGGGCCGCCGCGGGGATCGCCGTCCTCGGCTCGGCCGGGGCCCGTAAGGCGGCCGTGCGCGGGGTCGCCTCGCTGGCGCTGGCCTCCGCGACCATCAACACCGTCGGCAAATGGTCCGTACGCCGGCCGCGCCCGGTGCTGGACGGGGTACCCGCCGCGCGACAGCTCGGCACGCAGCCGCGGACCACCTCCTTCCCCTCGGGGCACGCCGCGTCCGCGTTCGCCTTCACCGCCGGCGTGGCGATGGAGTCCCCGCTCTGGGGCGCCGCGCTGGCCCCGGTCGCCGCCTCCGTCGCCTTCTCCCGCGTGTACACCGGCGTCCACTACCCCTCGGACGTGCTCGCGGGCGCCGCGCTCGGGGTGGCGGCCGGACTCGTCGTGCGCCGCCTCACCCGGGACGCCGTGGAGGCCCGCATCGTGCCCGGCGACGAGCGCGCCGCCGTGGCACCCGCGCTGCCCGACGGGGCCGGTCTCACGGTGGTCGTGAACACCGGGTCGGGCACGGCCGCCACGACGGGGCTCGACGTACTGCTGCGCGAGCGGCTGCCGAAGGCCGAGCTCGTCGAGTGCGAAGGGCCGGACCTCGCCGCGGAACTGGCCTCGGCCGCCGAGCGGGCCGCCGTCCTCGGCGTGTGCGGCGGCGACGGCACCATAAACGCCGCCGCCACCGCCGCGCTGCGCGCCGGGATCCCGCTGGCGGTGTTCCCCGGCGGCACGCTCAACCACTTCGCGCTCGACCTCGGCCTCGCCGGGATCGAGGACACCTGCCGGGCCGTGGCGGACGGCCACGCCGTCCACATCGGCGTCGGCCGCTTCACCCCGGGCCCCGGCCCGGACCCGGAGGACACCAGGGCCGGGTACTTCCTGAACAACTTCAGCATCGGGGCCTACCCGGAGCTGCTCGGCACCCGGCTCCGCTGGGCCCCCCGGATCGGCGGCGGCCCCGCCGCCCTCCTGGCGGCGTACCGGGTGCTGCGCGCGGAGCGCCCGGTACGGCTCAAGCTCGCCGGGAAGCCGCGCAGCGTCTGGCTGCTCTTCGCGGGCAACGGCACCTACCAGGGCACGGGCCCGGCGCCCCGCTACCGCAAGAGCCTGGGCGAGGGCCTCCTGGACATCCGGCTCGTCCACGGCGGCGGCCGCCCCGGCCCCCGCCTGCTCGCGGCCGCCTTCGCGGGCCCGCTGACCCGCTCCCCGGTCCACGTCGCCACCCGGCTGCGCAGCCTGCGCCTGAGCGACATCCCCGCCGGCACCCCGCTCGCCTACGACGGCGAGTACGCCCAGGCCCCCACGGCCCTGGTCCTGGACGACCTCCCGGACGCCCTGAGGGTCTACCGCCCCCGCTGAGGCCGACCCCGCTGAGCCCGGTCCCGGCCCTGGGCGCCGCCGGAGGCCGGGGGCCCGGGCCCGCGCTCAGACCATGCCGAGATCCGCCCGCATGGTGCCCCGCATGACGTTCGAGCATTCCGACAGCCTGAGCAGCTCGGCATGGATCTCCTCGAAGGAGCAGTCCGGCCCGGGAGCACCCTCGGCCAGCCGCATCGTGCGGGCGTACGCCCCCGCCATGCCCCGGGTCATCGAGTCCAGTTCCAGAAGGACGGCGGCGGAGGCGATCATCTGCGCCTGCGCGAAGGCGGCGTGATGGCTGCCCCGGGCTTCCTCCAGCGCCGTCCGCGCGGGCGCGGGCCGCTCCGCCGGATCCGCCGGATCTGCCGGCGCGTTGTGGACGGCCCAGAGGAAGGACATGAGCGCGATGCGGTACCGCCGGTACGCGGCGTTCGTCGCCGCGTAGCACTCCCGCTTGCGATCGCGCTCCGCCAGCTGCTGCTCCCGGGCCCACCCCACCTGCGCGACCCGCTGCTCCCGCTCGAACTGCGCCGCCTGCACCCGCGCCACCATCCGCTGCGAAAGCACCGTCGCGAGCAAAGTTCCGGCCACGCCGACCACGGCGGCTCCGAGCGCGATCAGTCCGCTGTCCATGCGTCCCCCACGTCCCCCACCTCGGCCGCAGCCCCCCGCCACGCCCTCGTCGGCATCATCCTGCCGTGCGGCACAAGGCCTCGGGACCGTTTGGCGGACCCCGTTGCGGTGGTCGCGAGGCCGAACGGGTTTCCCCCGAGGGATGGACGTCAGGCAAGATGGGGTGTATCTGCCCACCCATCGATCTGCCGGACGGTTTCTCTTGGCTGAGTTCATCTACACCATGCGCAAGACGCGCAAGGCGCACGGCGACAAGGTGATTCTTGATGACGTCACCCTGAACTTCCTGCCCGGCGCGAAGATCGGTGTGGTCGGCCCCAACGGCGCCGGTAAGTCCACCGTCCTCAAGATCATGGCGGGGCTGGAGCAGCCGTCCAACGGCGAGGCCTACCTGTCTCCCGGCTTCACGGTCGGCATCCTCATGCAGGAGCCCAAGCTCGACGAGGCCAAGACGGTCCTGGAGAACGTCCAGGACGGCGCGGCCGACATCATGGCCAAGCTGAAGCGCTTCAACGAGGTCGCCGAGGAAATGGCGACCGACTACACCGACGCGCTGCTGGACGAGATGGGCAAGCTCCAGGAAGTCCTGGACCACGCCAACGCCTGGGACCTCGACGCCCAGCTGGAGCAGGCCATGGACGCCCTGGGCTGCCCGCCCGGCGACTGGCCCGTCACCAACCTCTCCGGTGGCGAGAAGCGCCGCGTCGCGCTCTGCAAGCTGCTGATCGAGGCCCCGGACCTGCTCCTCCTCGACGAGCCCACCAACCACCTCGACGCCGAGTCGGTGAACTGGCTGGAGCAGCACCTTTCGCAGTACAAGGGTGCCGTCGTCGCCGTCACCCACGACCGGTACTTCCTGAACAACGTCGCCGAGTGGATCCTCGAGCTCGACCGCGGCCGCGCCCACCCGTACGAGGGCAACTACTCCACCTACCTGGAGAAGAAGGCCACCCGTCTCAAGGTCGAGGGCCGCAAGGACGAGAAGCGCCAGAAGCGCCTCAAGGAAGAGCTCGAGTGGGTGCGGTCGAACGCCAAGGGGCGCCAGACCAAGTCCAAGGCCCGCCTCGCGCGCTACGAGGAGATGGCCGCCGAGGCGGACAAGATGCGGAAGCTGGACTTCGAGGAGATCCAGATCCCGCCGGGCCCGCGTCTGGGCTCGATCGTGGTCGAGGTCAACAACCTCAACAAGGCGTTCGGCGACAAGGTCCTGGTCGACGACCTGTCCTTCACCCTGCCGCGCAACGGCATCGTGGGCATCATCGGCCCGAACGGCGCCGGCAAGACCACGCTCTTCAAGATGCTCCTGGGTCTCGAGGCGCCGGACTCCGGTTCCGTCAAGATCGGCGAGACCGTCAAGATCTCGTACGTCGACCAGAGCCGCGCCAACATCGACCCCAAGAAGTCCCTGTGGGCCGTCGTGTCGGACGAGCTGGACTACATCAACGTCGGCCAGGTCGAGATGCCGTCGCGCGCGTACGTCAGCGCCTTCGGCTTCAAGGGTCCGGACCAGCAGAAGGCCGCCGGCATCCTCTCCGGTGGTGAGCGCAACCGCCTGAACCTGGCGCTGACGCTCAAGGAGGGCGGCAACCTGCTGCTCCTCGACGAGCCCACCAACGACCTCGACGTCGAGACCCTGTCCTCGCTCGAGAACGCGCTCCTCGAATTCCCCGGTGCGGCCGTGGTCATCTCCCACGACCGCTGGTTCCTGGACCGGGTCGCCACGCACATCCTGGCGTACGAGGGCGAGTCCAAGTGGTACTGGTTCGAGGGCAACTTCGAGTCGTACGAGAAGAACAAGGTCGAGCGGCTCGGCGCGGACGCGACCCGTCCGCACCGCGCCACCTACAAGAAGCTCACCCGAGGCTGAGGGCCGAGGAAACGGGCCATGGCCAGACACCACTACCGATGCCCCCTCCGCTGGGCGGACATGGATGCCTTCGGGCACGTCAACAACGTCGTCTTCCTCCGCTATCTGGAGGAGGCGCGGATCGACTTCATGTTCCGCCTCGCGCCGGGGGAGGGCAGTGAGTCCTTCACGGGCGGTTCCGTCGTGGCCCGTCACGAGATCGACTACAAGCTGCCCCTCGTGCACCGCCACGAGCCGGTCCTCATCGAGTCCTGGGTGACCCGGATAGGCGCCGCGTCCCTGACCATCCGCTACGAGGTCAAGGACGAGGCGACCGAGGACGCGCCGGAGACGGTGTACGTGCGCGCCGAGACCGTGGTCGTGCCCTACAACCTCGCCGAGGGGCGGCCCCGCCGCATCACGGCCGAGGAGAAGCTCTTCCTCCAGGAGTACCTGGACGAGCCGAAGGCACAGCCGAAGACCGGTGCCGGCGCCCCTGCCGGAGGCATCGCGGCATGAACGAGCAGCTGCACTTCGCCGACTCCGGGGAGGCGGCGGACCTCGCCGCCTTCCTGGGCCGGCTGGTGCACTACGACCGCGCCGCCGCCGTCCGCCTGCAGGCGCAGGCCGGCGGTGGCGCGCTCGCCGTTTTCGGGCGGCCGCCGTCCTTCGACGTCCTGGCCGTCCGCACGGTGCGGCTCGCCGCGCCGCTCTCCGCTCCGCTCGACCTGACCGTTTCGGCCGGGGAGCTGCTGGAGTCGGTCGACGAGGGCGAGCGGGCCGGAGCCGTCGTCCCGGCGGCCGTCACCGGACCGCCCTGGGCGGGCGTGCTGCCGCCCCGCGGCGGCTGGACCCCGGTGGCCGGGCTGCCCGGCCCCGAGGCGATGGCGAAGGCCCTGGCGGCCGCCGTCGCCGAGTTCCGGGCCCGCGACGAGGCCCTGCCCCCGCAGCACCGGACCCGCTCCGAGCGCGACCGCATCGGCCGCGAGATCTGGTCCCGCACGCTGGGGGACACCGAACTTCCGCTGCGCGCCGTGCACGCCGCGCAGTCCCTGGGCTTCCTGCGGCCGGTACGGTCCACCGTGCCCGCCGCCCCCACCGCGCCTGCCGCGGCAGGAGCCCCCGAGCCCGTGGCCCTGTTCGCTTCCGGCGGCTGGCTGCGGCTGCGCACCCCGTACGGGTCCGTGGCCACGCGCCGCCCCGGCGGCCTCGGCACCCTGCTCGTCCGGCCGGTCTAGCCGGCCACGCCGTACGGGATCCCGCGCGGGGTCCCGTACGGGTCCTCCCCGATCCCGTACGCCCTAGCCCGCGGTGTTGATCATCGACGCGGCGGCGTACGTCAGGTACCGCCACAGCTGCGCCTCGTGCTCGGGCGCGAGGGCGAGCTCGTCCACCGCCACCCGCATGTGGGCCAGCCACGCGTCGTGCGCGGCGGCGTCCACCTGGAACGGCGCGTGCCGCATGCGCAGGCGCGGGTGGCCGCGGTTCTCGCTGTAGGTGTTCGGGCCGCCCCAGTACTGCATCAGGAACAGCGCGAACCGCTCCTCGGCCGGACCGAGGTCCCCCTCCGGGTACATCGGGCGCAGCAGCGGGTCCTCGGCGACCCCCTGGTAGAAGCGGTGGACCAGGCGGCGGAAGGTGTCTTCGCCGCCCACCAGTTCGTAGAAGGTCTGCTCCTGGACCGTGCCCCGCGGAATCTCATTCACCCGACCATCGTCTCAGACGCCCGGACGGAGGACTCCGGCCCTAGGACCCCCGGGTTCGGCCGGGTTCGGCTCCCGACGGCCGCGGCGCGGTCGCACCCGGGCGGCGTCCGCAGGACAGTGGAGGCATGGGCGCACACGCCGAGGTACGCGACGTGCGGGAGACTGCGCACGCCGCCCAGGTACGGGAGCTGACCGCCGCCGGGGCGCTGGAGGATCCGCGCTGGCGGGCGGCCTTCGCCGCCGTGCCCCGGCACGTGTTCGTCCCGTACTACTACACGGGCCGCGGCGCCGGTCACGAGCGGCTCTGGGCCGAGGACCCCGACCCCGAACAGCGGGCCCGCTGGCTGCGCGGGGTCTACACCGACGCCCCGCTCGCCACCCGGCTGCGCGACGGCGAACTGGTCTCCTCCAGCAGCCAGCCCTCGCTGATGGCGAAGATGCTGGAGGCCTTGGACGTCCGCGACGGGGACAGCGTGCTGGAGATCGGCGCCGGCACCGGCTACAACGCGGCCCTGCTGTGCCACCGGCTCGGCGACGGGCTGGTCACCACCGTCGACCTGGACGAGGAGATCACCGAGTCGGCGCGTGCCCACCTGGACCGGCTCGGCTACCACCCGGCGGTCGTCACCGGCGACGGGGCGCGCGGCTGCCCCGCCCGCGCCCCCTTCGACCGGATCCTGGTGACCTGCACGATCCCGCTGATCCCGCCCGCGTGGCTGGGGCAGTGCCGGCCCGGGGCCCGGATCCTGGGCCCCCTGTCGACCGGGCTGATCGCGCTCACGGTGCGGGACGCCGAGTTCGCCGAGGGCCGCTTCCTGCACACCTCGGCCTACTTCGTGCCCCTGCGCGGGGCCACGGCCGCGCCGCCGGGCACGTACGGGATGCCGCAGGGGATCCCGTACGAGCTGGTGGAGAACGAGCGCTTCCAGTTCATGCTCGTGCTCACCTCGGGAGCCCTGCACCCGAGGGAGGCGCTGGACCTGTGGCGGCGCGAGGACCGGCCGTCGCGCGAGCGCTTCGGGGTGACGGTGAGCGCCGCGGGGCAGTGGTGCTGGCTCGACGACCCCCAGGGGCCCTACGTGTGGCCCCTGGGGGAGGCCGTCGGGGAGTCGTAGATCAGGAGCCATAGGTCGGCTATCGACATATGTCGGTGGCCGAGCTATGTTCAGGGTGTGACTGATCAAGCTCTCCGCGAGCCGACCCTGCTGATCCTCACGGCGATCGCCGATGCCCCGCGGCACGGATACGCGATCGCCCAGGAGGTCGAGAAGATTTCGGAAGGCCGCACCACCATGCGCACCGGAACGCTCTACGGGGCCCTGGAGCGGCTCCTGGAACAAGAACTCATCGCCGTCCACGAGGAAGAGGTGGTCGACGGCCGCAGGCGGCGCAGCTACGCCCTCGCCCCGCGCGGCCGGGAGATCCTGGCCGCCGAGGCGGCCCGGCTCGCGCGCACCGCGCAGGAAGCCACCCGGCGGCTGGGGCTCGGCGGCTCCGCCGCCTCCCTCGGCACCGCCCTCCGTACGGGACTCGGCCGCACGGCGGTGGGCACGTGAGCGCGCTGCTGAGGCTGTATCCCGCCGCCTACCGGCGGGAGTTCGGCGACGAGATCGCCTACGCGTACGAGGAAGCCACGAGCGGGGCAGGGGTGCCCGCCCGGGTGCGGGAAGCCGCCGACGTGGCCGGCCACGCCCTGCGCATGCGGCTCGGCCTGGGCTCCGCGGGACGCCCCGGCCGGCTCCTGGCGGCGCTGGCGCCGTTCGCCCTGGTCGCCGTCGGGGCCGCCGCGTCGAGCTGGGCCGGAGTGCTGCACAACGTCTTCCTCATGGTGGACTTCGACGAGATCGGTCCGGGCTTCGCGGGGATGGTCGCGGCCTACCTCGTCATGGTGTTCGGGGTGTTCCTCGCGCTGGCCGGACGCTGGGCGGCGGGCAGCTGGACCGTGCTGGCGGCAACCGTCGTGGTGTTCGCGCTCGGTGCGGTCCGGATGGGCATCGCCTCCATCGGGTTCTCGGCGTTCATCGACGGGCCGATGCTCGTCCTGGCCCTGGTCGCCGTGGCGTGCCCGCCGGACCTGAGGCCCGCTCCCCGTGTCCGCACACGGGCCGGCGTGCTCGCGGTGATGGCGTGGACGCTGGTGCTGACGAGTGCGGTGATGCTGGTCCCGCTGGTGTACCCCTTCACCCAGCTGCGCTTCGCCGTCACGCTGGCCGCCGGACTGCTGCTGGCCGGACGCCGGGCCTTCGCCGGGCTGCGCACCGCGCCGGCCGTCCTGCTCGCGGGTCTGCCGGTCCTGTTCTTCGCCCTCCACCCCGGGACGCTGCTCCCGCTCGCCCTGGCCGGTCTGCTCGTCCTGCTGCTGGTCGCCGCCGCGGTGGTCAGCGTGCGGCGCCGGCGCGGGGCCCGGGACCCGCTGGTCGGCGGCTGAACATCCCCGAACGCGACGAAGCCCTCCGGTATCACCGGAGGGCTTCGTCGCGTTCGGGATCCGTGGCCGCGCGGGGTTAGCCGCGCCGGACGGTGATCGTGGTCCAGGCACCGACGTGGACGCGGTCCCCGTCGGCGAGCGGAACCGGCACGTACGGCTGGATCGACTCCTCGCCGCCGTTGATCGTGGTGCCGTTGGTGGAGTTCTGGTCCACCACGGCCCAGCTGCCGTCCGGCTGCTGGACGAGCACCGCGTGCTGGTGCGAGACGCCCGGGTCCTCCGGGGGCACCGACAGGTCGATGTCGGGGGACTCGCCCGTGGAGGCGCGGCGCCGGCCGATGGTGATCTGGCCGCCGGACAGCGGGAGGTGCTGCTCGGGGGAGTACGCGGGCAGGTCGAGCCCGGACGCCTCGGGGCCGCTGCGCTCCATCATCGCGATGAAGTACGAGCGGTCCGGACCGATCGTCGCGCTCCAGGACCCGCCCGGCTGCTGGTAGGGCTGCTGCTGGTACTGCGGCTGCGGAGCCTGCTGCTGGTGGTGGTGGTGCTGCGGCGGCTGATGCTGCTGCGGCTGGGGCGGCTGGTACTGCCCCGTCCGGGACGGCTGCTGCTGATACTGCGGCGGAGCCTGCTGAGCCTGCGGCTGCTGGTGCGGCTGCTGCTGACGCGGCTGCTGCTGGTGCTGCTGCGGGGGCGGCGGCTGCTGCTGGTACGGGGGCTGCTGGAAGTCCTGGCGCGCCGGAGGCGGCAGCATCCAGTCGTCCTCGCGCTGCAGCGGCTCGGCCGGGCGGTTGACCCGCGAGGGCCGCGAGCCCTGGTAGTCGAAGTGGTCCTGGGAGTACGCCGGCGGGGCCCCGGGCGCGCCCGGAGACGGGGGCGGCGGCGGAGGCAGGTCCGGGGACAGCGGCGTGTACGAGGTCGCCGTACGCGTCAGGAAGTTGTACCGGCACTCTTCGCAGAACGGGGCCATGGCCTCGCGCGGGGTCCGGCACTGCGGGCAGAGCTCGGCCTGTGCGGTCGGCTCGCCGGTGGGAGGGTAGCCGTAGCCGTAGGAGGGCGCCCCGGGGGTGCCCGTAGGGGCAGCCATGCGGTGGCCGCAGACCTCGCACCAGTCGTCGGAGGCGGACTGGTGCCCGTTCGGGCAGGTCGGCATCGCGGCGCTTCCTCCTTCTTCCTGCGTCATCGAGGCAGGTTCTTCTTCTTCGCGTCCGATCAGGTCACGATCGGAGCGTCACGCTTCACGTCAAGATTTTCGCACTCGAACGGTTTGAGTGGAACGCGTTTCTAGTGTCATCTCGTCCGCGTCGGCGACCTTTGCCTTCAGTCGCACAGTACCCGCCGCCGCATCGACGACATCCACCACCTTGGCCAGCAGCTTGGCGGTGTCGGCATTGCCCGAGGAGCTCGCCAGCTGCACGGCCCGGCCGAGCTTGGCCGTGGCACCGCCGACGTCCCCGAGTTTGCGGGCCTCCAGGCCCTGCTGGATGGCCTGTGCGAGCTCGGCCTGTCCGGTGTAGTGGGCCACCTGGGGGTTGATCGCGGTGGACGCGGCGAGATCGTCCGTCCAGACGGCGCGGACCAGGCCCTGGGCGAGTACGGCCGGCTGCTCGCCGGGCGCTCCCGGCATGACCAGGGCGGCGCGGGCGGCGAGCATCTCCTGGCCGACGGCCGCGCCCGGGACCCGTACGCACACGTGGTACTCGCGGGACTCGTCGCCCCAGGAACCCGTCGGGTAGTCCCCGGCGCGCGGGGACGCCTCCGTACGGCGGCCGGTCAGGTCCTGCACGGCGGGAGCGACCTGCTTGACGTACAGGACCTCCGCGCCCACCGGGGTCCACAGGCGCAGTGAGACGTCCGCCACTTCCTTGCCCATGACGTTCTCCATCATGTGCGTGAAGTCGGCCGTCAAGCGGGCCGGGTCGGCCACGATGTCGGCCGTGCCGAGCAGCGCGCTCGCGATGCCGGTGACCTCCTTGACCTCCCAGTCGGTTCCCACGCCGCGGGCGTCACATGTGAAGCGCCCCGCGCAGGCGTCGAGCGTGGCGCGCAGCACGGCCGGGTCCTCGTGCTCGTTGCGGCCGTCGGTGAGCAGGATCCCGTGCCGGATCGCGGCCGTGGACCCGCGCAGCAGGCCGTCGGCGAGGCGCAGCCAGGTGCCGATGGCGGTGCCGCCGCCGGAGGAGAGGCCGCGCAGGGCCTCCTTGGCCTGGGCGCGGGTGGTCGCGTCGGCGATGGCGAGCCGGCCCCGGCGGGGGAACACCTCCTTGGCGACGTGGGTGCCGGCGATCACCGCGAAGGCGGTGCCGTCGCGGAGGGTGTCGACGGCGGCGGCCGTCGCCTCGCGGGCGCCGCGCATCTTGTCGGGCGGGTACTCCATGGAGCCGGAGCAGTCGACCATGATCACCACGGCGGCGCCGCCCGGGGCGACGGCCGTCCGGGTGGCCGTGGCTCCGCCGGTGGAGGTGACCGTGACGATGGCGTGGACGTCGCGGGAGCCCTCGGCGAGGAACTCGTTCTGGTACACCTCCACGCTGAAACGCGGGGCGCTCGGCTTGGCGAAGTTCGCCACTGGTCGCTCCTCCTCGGGGACGGGTACGGGGGTCAGGCCTGGGCCTGCGGGGCGGCCGGGCCGGCGGCGCCCGCAGCGCCCGCGGGCGGGGTCTGCGGGTCCGGCGGGGTCGCCGCGAAGGGGACGATCGCCACGGTGACGTTGTCGTGCCCGCCGCCGTCGAGGGCGTGGCCCACCAGGACCTGCGCACTGTGCAGGGGCCGGACGGCGGCGTCGTGCGGGAGCACCTGCGCCATGTCGCGCGCGGACTCGGCGTAGTTCCACAGCCCGTCGGTGCAGACCACGACCACGCCGTCGTGGTCGGGCTTGAAGGTGGCGGTGTGCGGCTCCAGGTCGTAGGCGTCGGCCCCGAGCCAGCCGGTGATGGCGTGCGCGCGGACGTCGGCGTAGGCCTCGGCCTCGCCCATCAGGCCCGCCGCGACCATCTGGGCGGCCCAGGAGTCGTCCTCGGTGAGGCGGCGGGGCAGGGCGGCGCGGTCGTCGGGGACCCAGTAGGCACGGCTGTCGCCGACCCAGCCGATGGTCAGCAGGCCGCGGCTGACCACGGCGCCGACCAGGGTGCAGGCGGGAGCGTTCTGGGCGCCGGGCACCTCGGGGGCCAGCGCGTTCACGGCGGAGGCGGCGGCCAGGATCGCCTCGTGCATGGCCTCCTGGGGGTGGGCGCCGCGGGGGAGGGCCTCGAGCAGCGCCTCGTTGGCGGCTCCGGCGGCCGCGGCGGAGGCCTCGTCGGGTCGGCTGGCGGAGGAGACGCCGTCGCAGACGATGGCCACGGTCGCGGCGGAGCCGTCGGGCAGCGCGGTGGCCGCCACGGCGAAGGAGTCCTCGTTGCGGTGGTGGCGCAGCCCGCGGTCGCTGACGGCGGCGACGCTCCCGAGCTCCTCCTCGAGGTGGTCCCGCTCCCGGGGCTGCGCGTGCCCGCAGTGCTCGCAGTACCCGTCGGTGTCCACCCGCCCGGCGCGGCAGGCCACACAGGTCTTCCCCCCGGAGTCCCCCTGCGGGGCGGGGGCCTGACCGGCGTGGGGGGCGTCGCCCCCGGGGGCGTGGCCCTGCTGGACCGGTTCGCCGTACGGGACTTCGCCGCCCGCGTGCTGCGCCTGCGCGGCGGGGGCGCCGTACGGGGGCTCGCCCGCGTGCTGCCCCTGCTGAGCGGGACCGCCGTACGGGGCTTCGCCGTCGGCCTGCCCCTGCGGGGCGGGGGCGCCGTACGGGGCTTCGCCCGCGGGGTGCCGACCTTGCGGGGTGGAACTGCCGTACGGGGGCGTGCCCTCGGGGTGCTGCCCCTGGGGGGCCGAGCCGTACGGGGCTTCGCCGCCGGAGGCGTACCCCGGCGAGGGGGGGCCGCCGTACGGGGCTCCGTGCCCCGGGCCCGCGCCGTGCCGGGCTTCGCCGCCGGGGTGCTGCCCCTGCGGGGCGGGGAGGTCGTAGGAGGTGGCGTGCTCTCCCGGGGCCGGGGTGCCGTACACGTCGGAGCCGTCGTACGCGGCCGCGCCCGAGCCGTGCGAAGTGCTGTCGGCCGGGTGCCGGCCCTGAGCGGACGCGGCGTACGGGCCCTCGGGGGCCTGGGGCGCGACGTGGCCGGGGTCGGACCAGCCCGTGGGGCCCGACACCAGGGTGGGGGCGGCGGTGGAGACGCTGCCCCAGCCGGGCGCGGCCTCGGCCGCGTACCCGGGGGCAGCCGGTTCGGCGTGGCCGCCGGAGTGCCGGGGCGCGAAGTCCTCGCCGGACGCCGGGAGTCCGCGCGCGGCCGGGATCCCACTCGCCGGGGTGGCCTGCCCGGCGGCTCCCGCGTGAGCGGTGCCGCCCGCCACCGGCGCAGCCGGAGGCGCGGGGGGCGGGCCCGCCGGGGAGCCCGGCGGGGCCGCGGGCGGGGCCACCGGAGCAGAACCCGCCGGAGCGGCCGGGGCCGCGTGGGCCGGTGCCCGTTCCGGGGCTCCGGCCTCCGCGGCGGCGGTGGTCGTGAGGGCGTAACCGCAGAGGCCGCAGAAGCGGTCACCCTCCTCCAGCGGTTCCGCGCAGCTGGGGCAGCCCGACAGCCGATGCATCGACATCAATCACACCCACGTCCGGGGACGGAAACGGTTTGCCCGCTCCACCAGTTCGATCCTCTCCTCGCCCCGCTGCGCCAGCCGTGCCAGCACGCGGAACGAGCGCTCCAGGCCGAAGCGCAGTCCCCGCTCGTCCAGTTGGCAGCCGAGCAGCGAGGTACGGCCGGGGTCGGAACCCCGGCTGCCCGACAGTACCCAGTCCAGCGCCGAGCCCAGAACTTCCGCCCTGAGCCGCTCGTGGCGCACCGAGTCCAGGCCGAACCGCCCCAGGGCCTCCACCTGCGCCGCGGCCGCCGTCAGATCGGCCAGCAGGGCCTCCTGGGGCGACCGGTCGCGCAGGCGTGCCCGTACGGCGGCCACCCGCGCGGCGGTGTGGTGGATCGACACCTCCGGTACGGATTCCAGCGTGTGCACGGCTCCGTCCCGGTCCCCGGTGGCCAGCTGCACCCGGGCCAGCCCGAACGCCGCGGCGACGAAGCCGGGGTCCGTGGCCCACACCAGCCGGTAGTACTCGGAGGCGTTGTCCAACTGCCCCAGCACCTCCGCGCACAGCCCCAGCGCCAGCTTCGGCGCCGGCTCGCCCGGGAAGGCGTCGTAGATGGCGTCGAAGGACAGGGCCGCCGTCTCGTCCTCCCCGACGGCCAGCGAGGCGATGCCCCTGGCCCACACCACGCGCCAGTCGTCGGGGTGCCGCGCCTCCAGCCGGGTCAGCGCGTCGGCGACGAGCGGCGCGTCGGCGCCGCCCAGTTCGAGCCGGGCCCGCAGCTCCCGCAGCCGCAGCTCCGCGGATTCGGCCGGCGCCGAGCCCAGCGCGGCCAGCAGGTCGGCCGGCGCGGAGGCCAGCAGGCCCGCCAGGAAGCCGGCGTTGGGGTCGGCGGCGTCGACCAGCGGCACGGGCAGCGCCAGCGCGGCCTCGCGGGTGTCCAGCGTGGACAGCTCCGGCCGCCGCGGGGCGGTGATCCCGACGGGGGGCAGCGGCTCGGCCGGCGGTGCCTGGCGCGGGGCCGGTACGCCCGGACCGGCGGCCCGGTGCGTCGCGGTGGTGACCAGCCCGGTCGTGCCGTACCCCGTGATGGGCGCCGCGGCCGGAGCGGCCGGCGCCCCCGCGGGCAGGGCGGCGGCGGGAGCCGGAGCCCGCGCGGGCTCCGGGACGGCGGCCGGAGCCGGGACCCGGCCCGCCCGCCACCGCTTCACGGGCCGCTCGCCCAGCCGGGACACGTGCCCGCCGGTCCGGTCGTCGGTGAACAGCCGGTCGTCCGGTACCCGCAGTTCGGGCCCGAAGAGGGTGGAGACCTGCGGCCGCGGGCGGCCCGTCTGGAGCGCGACGACCTCGCGCAGCACCCCCGTCAGCTGGTCGGCCATTTCCTGCGCGGACGCGAACCGCCGTCCCGGATCCGGGTCGGTGGCCCGTACCAGCAGCCGGTAGAAGGACTCGTACCGCCCGAACACCTCGATGTGCCGCGGGTCGGGCAGGGAGTCCACGAACACGTTCGTGTAGCCCTGGAAGTCGAAGGTCAGCACGGCCAGCGTGCGCGCCACCGTGTACAGGTCGGAGGCGACCGACGGGCCGAGCTCCGCCACCTCCGGCGCCTGGTAGCCCACGGTGCCGTAGATGGCCGACTCCTCGTCGTCCATCCGCCGGACCGCGCCCATGTCGATCAGCTTCAGCTGGTCGGCCTGCTGGATGGCGTTGTCGACCTTGAAGTCGCAGTACAGGAGGTTCCTGGAGTGCAGGTGGCCGAGCGCCTCCAGCGCCTCGATGCCGTAGGCGCACGCCTGCTCCACCGGCAGCGGATCGCGGCGGCCGTCGGGCCTGCGCCGCTCGTTGGCGATCTCCTTGAGCGATTTGCCGCCGACGTACTCCATGACGATGTACCCGTCCAGCGAACCGGTCCGCTGGTCCAGGTGCTCCACGAAGTTGTAGATCCGCACGATGTTGGAGTGCTCGATCTCCGCGAGGAAGCGCCGCTCCGAGATCGCGGCTTCCATCGCGTCCTGGTCCCCGGTGTCCAGCAGGCCCTTGAGCACCACCCACCGGTCCGACACGGCCCGGTCCACCGCGAGGTAGACCCAGCCGAGCCCGCCGTGCGCGAGACAGCCCGCGACCTCGTACTGGCCGTGGACGAGGTCGCCCGCGCGCAGCTTGGGCACGAAGGAGTACGGGTGACCGCACTTGGTACAGAAACCTTCCGTCCGCCCCGGCCGCTCGCCGCGGGCGCGCCCCACGGGAGCCCCGCAGTCGGAGCGCGAGCAGAACCTCTTGCGCTCCGGGACCTCCGGGTTCTCCAGCACCGCCTCCGAAGGATCCGGACGGGGCACCTCCGGCACGTTGACCAGCCCGGCGCCCAGCCGGCTGCGGCCCGAAGCCGAGGCCGCCGAGCCCGAACTGCGCACCGACACCGACCGGGTGGACGCGGCTCCCGAGAGGGCGCGGGAGAGCCGGCCGGACACGGAGCGCCGAGACGACGACGAACGCGACGAACGCGAAGCCCGCGAGGAGGAGGAAGAGGAGGACCGGCCGGACCCGTGCGAGCCCTGGGATCCGTGCGACCCCTGCGAGTCCCCGTGGCGGGCGGCGCTCGTCATCGCCGTCGGCACCGACACCAGTTCCTCGGCGCCCGCGGCGACGGCGCCGGCCGGGGCCAGCCCGCAGGTGTCGCAGTAGAGCTCGCCGCCGCCCATGTCCTCGTACGTCCCCGGGCAGCCGGGGCGCATGCACGCCGTTCCGATCAGACTCACGCGTCCCCCTCCCTCGGCCCGTCGGGCCACTCGTGCACCGGTCGGTGCTCCTGCCGGTCCTGCTGATCCTGCCGGTCCTGCGGCGACGGCAGTGCTTCGGCCGTCGCCCACTGGTAGCGGAGCACCGCCTGCTCGGCGGCCCGCAGATCGCATGGCGCGCTCCACAGCATCCGCCGGGCGGTGTCGTACCGCTCCATCAGCAGTGGATCCTCCGCCATGCCGAGCCGCGCCACCTTCGCCTTGTAGGCGTCGAGCCGTCCGCGCAGCTCCGCCCGCACGGCCAGGGGAGCCGTCACCGCGGTCAACGATTCGCGGGCCCGCAGCAGTTCCTCCTCGGCCCGCTCCTCCAAGGACTCCAGCAGCGGCGACAGCCGGTGCCACTGGGCCCGGCGCCGGTACTCGGCCGCCGCCGACAGCTGCTCCTGCAGCGCCGTCGGCGGGCCGCTCACCGCGGGCACCTCGGACGCCGCGATCTTCGCCAGCACCTCGCCGCGGGCCACCCGGGCCTCCGCCAGGGTCCGGTCGGCCCGCGAGAGCAGGTCCCGCAACCCGATCAGCCGCTGCTCGGCGTCCTGCCGGACGGCCAGCACCGCCTCGACCTCCCGGCGTACGTCCTCCAGCGCGAGCGCGGCCCGGTCGTAGCGCCCGGTGTCAGGACGGCCGCCCCCCGGCGCGGAGCTCCCGGCCACGGAGAACCAGAACGCCAGCGGGTCCTCGATCACCCGGGCCCGCAGGTCCGCCAGCTCGGCCGTGATGGCCTCCAGGTCGTCCCCCGAGGGGTGTTCCCCCGGCCGGACCCCCACCGAGTGGGCGAGGCCGCGGGTGCGGTGCAGCTCGGCGGAGAGCAGATCGATCCGGGCGGGCAGCGCCGACCAGACGGAGTCCGCGGCGACCACCACGTCCAGGGAGCTCGCGTACAGCTCGTTCATGCGGGACACCAGCTCGGCCAGGGAGAACCGCTCGGCGAGCGGGGCCCCCTCCACGGCGGCTCCGGAGATCAGCACCCCGGGCCCGCGCAGCCGGTCCGTCAGCTCGACCAGGTCCTCGCGGCTCGGCCAGCGGCGCCGCTCACGGATCTCCCGGGCGGCGCCCAGCGCCCCGCTGTAGGCGTCGAAGTAGCGCCACAGGCGGGTGATGGCCGCGTCGGCCTCGGCCCAGCGCTCCTTGGTGACCCCGGTCAGCCCGGCGCCCTCCAGGAGCCGTCGGCCGGAGTGGTCCTGGAGCGCGAGCAGCGAGGTCTCGACGGCCTCGTGCTCCGCGCCCAGCCGGGCCAGCGCACGGTCCACGCCGTCCCGGTCCATCACCGCCGGCTGCGTCCCCACAGGCTGCGTTCCCCAAGGATGGGCCTCCACCGATTCCGCCTCCGGTCTCGTGACATCGGGCTCAGAATCCGACACCGGCCTCAGTCCCGGTACTTGGGAACGGGCGGACCGGCCACGCCGGGCAGCACCGGTTCCAGATGGTGCTTGTAGGCCGCCATCCAGGGGCTGGCGGCGCCGCCCGCGCGGTAGTCCTCCAGCACCTTGTTGACCCGGCGCACCAGGTCACCGGCGTCCTTGTTCATGGCCACCCCGTAGAACTCCTTGGTGAACGGGGAGCCGACCAGCCTGACCGACGGGTCCTGCGCGGCCTGGCCGGCGGCGAGCGCGTTGTCCGTGATGATGCCGTCCACCTCGCCCAACTGCAGCCGGACCAGGCAGTCGAGCTGGTTGGGCACGCTGACGGGGACGGCGCCGTAGGACTGGGCGGCCAGGGCCGCCTCCGCCGTGGAACCGGCCGCCGTGCAGATGCGGCGGCCCTTCAGCGAGGCGTCGTAGCCGGTGATCGTCGAGTCCTTCGGGGCCAGCACCTGCTGCCCGGCCTCGAAGTACGCCGTCGAGAAGGCGACTTCCTCCAGCCGCTTGCAGTTGACGGTCATCGTGCGCACGACGATGTCGACGGTGCCGTCCTTGAGCGCGGGGATGCGCTGACTGGTGGGGATGGCCCGGTAGATGACCTTGCCGTCCGTGCCGAATATGTCCTTCGCTATGGCCTGGACCAGGGCGATGTCGAAGCCGTCGAGCTCCCCGGCCGGGTTGCGGTAGCCCCATTTGAAGCTGTTCTGGTCCACGCCCGCGACGAGGTGGCCCGCGGCGCGGATCCGCTCGATGGCCGAGCCGTCCAGCCCGTTGGGGCGCAGGCTCGCTTCCGGGTTCTCACAGGTGTCCGCGGGTGCCTGCGGAGCGACGGCCATCCTGGCCGGTTCGCGCACCGGTGAGGAGCCCCCCGGGCCGCCCGGGGCCGCCTGGGCCAGGGGCAGCAGCACGGCGGCCGCCGTCAGCGCGCAGGCCGCGGCCATCGCACCGACCCCGCCCCAGCCGCGCAGCCGGCGCGTCACCCGCCGCGGGCCGCGTACGTCCGCGCCCTCGGCGGAGCCCTCCGCGGCGCCCTCGGAGCCCATGACCGCGTGCTTCACCCGTCCCGGCATCGCTCTCACCTGTACTCCGAAAGCCTGCGCCCGATGCCGAGCAGGGCGGCCACCGCGCCGACGACCGCCAGGGCCGCCGTACCTGTCACCAAACCGTCGAGCGCCCCGAGCCCGTCCCGCGCCGCCCGGGTGAACTCGCTCTGCTCGTGGACCACGGCCTCCTCCAGCGAGGCGTCCACCGTGTCGAAGGCGGTCCCCGTGGGCTTCGGATGGTCCTTGTCGCCGATGACCTGCCCGACGGCGCCCTGGTAGTCGCCCATCAAGTCGGTCGCCCGGGCCGCCGCGTGGAGTCCCTTCCACTGCCGCACGCCCTCCGCGGCGCGGGCCACCGGGTCGCGGCCGGCCGCGTCGTCGGCCAGCTTCGCCGCCAACGCCAGGCCCGCGTCCAGGTCCTTCATGTCGTTCGCGTAGTCCACGTCGTACTTGTCGGACTTCTTGTCCTCGGCCAGTACGGCGCCGCGCGAGACCAGGGTCAGGTTCTCGTTGGCCCGCGCCTGGAGCGAGGCGATCCGCGCGTCGTTGAGCACCTTGAGCGACTCCTGCCCGTCCGTGCGGGCCTCGCTCAGCCCCGACCGGGCGACCGTGTGCCCGGCGGCCAGCCACAGCAGCAGCACCAGCGCGGCGGTGGTCGCGGCGACGAGCCCGTGGTTGAAGACGCGGTTCGTGCGGCGGTAGTTGCGCCGCTGGACCCAGACCAGGGCGGCGAGGGCGAGCAGACCGGCCCCGAGCGAGCCCAGGGGCAGTGCTCGGGCCTCGTCGTAGTCCGTGTAGAGCCGGCCGGTCTCCGCCTCGTAGAGCCGCTGCGCGGCGGGCAGCAGCTGGGTGCTCATCTGCTCGTTGGCGTACCGGAGGTAGGCCCCGCCGAGCGGCAGGCCCTGCTTGTTGGTGGCCCGGGCCTGCTCGATCAGCCCGGCGTAGCGGGGGAGCTGCTCGCTCAGCAGGGTGATCTGCTTGCGGGAGTCCTCGCCGGCCGTGGTGCTGGCGGCCGCGTTCACCAGCAGCCGGGACGCGTTGGCTATGTCCTTCTCGTACCGGCTGCGGACCTCGCGGGGCTCCTGGCCGAGCGCGAGGAAACCGCTGGAGGAGGCGGTGTCGGCGTCCGCGAGGGAGCGGTAGATGCTCGCCGCGTCGGCGCTCAGGGGCTGGCTGCGGCCCACGACGTCGTCGGCGGCGGCGACCCGGCCGGAGATCTCCCAGCCGGCCACCGCGCCGAACAGCAGGACCAGCGCGGCCAGGGCCGCCCCGATGATCCGCAGCCGGCCGGGCTCGGTGGTGGCGGCCGCGCGCAGCCGCTCCACGCCCTCGGCCCAGGCGGTGCCCCGCCGGGGCAGCCCGTCGGGCGGCGGCGCCGGCGGCCCGGAGGACGCCGGGACGACGCCGCCGGGCGCGGGCGCGCGTGATGTGATGGCCACCCTGACCTCCCCCTCGGTCCTTCGTGCTTCGCAGCAGTATGGCCTTAGTGGCGGTCCTCCACAGCACCCGGTCCGGGATCAGGCACGATCCGCCCCGATCCGTCCCCGGTCCTGCCCCGGCCGGTCCCCCCGTCCGCTCCACCCCTTCACCGTCAGTACGCCCTGCGGCCCGTGATGGTTCCGGATCGGGCGCGGTTCATCCGAAATGGGCACGGAGCTTCCCGTAGGCCTCCGGGCCGGCGCCCAGGGCGTCCAGGCCCAGCAGGCCGGCGCCCAGCACGGGCGGGGCCGTCACCACCGACACCCGGGCGTGCGGCGCCCGTTCGGCCAGCAGGGCCTCCACCCGGCCGTTCAGCTGCGGGTGCCGGGCCGCCAGTACGCTGCCGCCGAGCAGGACGGGCGCGTGCGCGTCCAGCAGCCCGAGCCGCTCCAGCGCCACCGAGGCCAGCGCCACGACCTCCTCGGCCTGCCGCTCGACGAGCGCCGCGGCGACCGGATCGCCGGCCGCGGCCACCGCGAACAGCACCGGCACCAGCTCGTGCATCCGTACGGCATCGACGGAGCCCAGGTGCAGCGCCTCGATCAGCGCGTACATGGAATCCAGCCCGAAGTGCCCCGGCAGGGCCGCCGTGAGCCCGGTGGGACCGCCGCGCCCGTCCTCGGCGCGGGCCGCCCACCACATGGCCTCGGCGGCCAGTCCGCCGCCGCCGCCCCAGTCGCCGGAGATCTGCCCGAGCGCCGGGAACCGGGCCGTGCGCCCGTCGGGGAGCATGCCCACGCAGTTGATGCCCGCGCCGCACACCACGGCGACCCCGCGCGGGCCCCCGGCGTCCTCGCCGAGTCCCGCCCGCAGGATCGCGAAGGTGTCGTTGCGGACCTCGGTGTCCGTGCCCCAGCCGCGCGCGCCGATGGCCCGCGCGAGCTGGGCCTCCTCCACGGGGAGGTCCGCGTTGGCCAGACAGGCCGAGACCCGGCCGGCGTACGGGGCTCCGGCCGCGGGCGCCGGCAGCCCGGCGGCCGCGACCGCCTCGGCGACGGCCTGCCCGAGGACGTCCACCGCCTCCTCGAGCCCGACGCGCGGGGGCTGGAAGCCGCCCGCGCGCCCGGTGCCGAGGACCCGGCCGTCCGCGGCGATCAGCGCCACGTCCGTCTTGCTGTTGCCCGCGTCGACGGCCAGGACGGCCGCGGTCGCCGGCGGGGGAACGGGCCGGCTCACGCCCATGCCAGGTGCTCCTTGTTGTGCGCGAGGAGCCGGTCGGTCAGCCCCTCGGCGAGGTCGAACTGGCCCACCAGCGGGTGGGCCAGCAGCGCCTTGAAGACCCGCTCGCGGCCGCCCCGCAGCGCCGCGTCCAGCGCGAGGTCCTCGTACGCCGTGACGTGGGCGATGAGCCCCGCGTACAGCGGGTCCAGCCGGGGCACGGCCAGCGGCGACGGTCCCGTGCGGTCCACCCGCGCCTGCACCTCGATGACGGCGTCGTCCGGGAGGAACGGCAGGGTGCCGTTGTTCAGCGTGTTGACCACCTGTACGGCGCTGCCGCCGTCGCCCAGCAGGGAGGCGGCCAGGTCCACGGCGGCCTCCGAGTAGAAGGCGCCGCCCCGCTTGGCGAGCAGCTCCGGCTTCTCGTCCAGCGCGGGATCCCCGTACAGGCCGAGCAGTTCCTTCTCCATCGCGGCGACCTCGGCGGCCCGCGAGGGCTTGGTCCCGAGCTCCCGGACCACCTCGTCGTGCGCGTAGAAGTAGCGCAGGTAGTACGAGGGGACCACCCCGAGCCGGTCCAGTACCGCGCGCGGCAGGTGAAGATCGTCGGCGATGGCCTGGCCGTGCCGGGCGAGGAGCTGCGGCAGCAGGTTCTCGCCCTCCGGGCCGCCCTTGCGCACCCCCAGCTCCCAGGTGAGGTGGTTGAGGCCCACGTGGTCGAGGTGGATGTCGGCCGGCGTCAGGTCCAGCATCGCGGCGAACCTGCGCTGGAAGCCGATGGCCACGTTGCACAGCCCGACGGCCTTGTGCCCGGCCTGGAGCAGGGCGCGGGTGACGATCCCGACCGGGTTGGTGAAGTCGATGATCCAGGCGTCCGGGTTGGAGCGCCGGACCCGCTCGGCGATGTCGAGGACCACCGGGACCGTGCGCAGCGCCTTGGCGAGACCGCCCGCGCCGGTGGTCTCCTGGCCGACGCAGCCGCACTCCAGCGGCCAGGTCTCGTCCTGGAGCCGGGCCGCCTGTCCGCCGATGCGCAGCTGCAGCAGGACCGCGTCCGCGTCGGCGACGCCCGCGTCGAGGTCGGAGGTGGTGGTGATGAGGCCCGGGTGCCCCTGCTTGGCGAAGATCCGCCGGGCCAGTCCGCCGATCAGCTCCAGCCGCTCGGCGGCCGGGTCGATCAGCACCAGCTCGCTGATGGGCAGGGTGTCGCGCAGCCGGGCGAACCCGTCGATCAGCTCGGGGGTATAGGTGGAACCGCCGCCCACCACTGCGAGTTTCATTTCAATCTCCTTACAAGGGAACGCTGGGTTTCAATCGGGGGAGCGCATACAGCTCTGCCCCGGGTACAGGAAGCGGCGAAATGCCTCTGCGTGATGCTGTGACCTGCGCTTGCGTACGCATCGTGAGCGCCTTTAGCGTCCGCGGCGTGGGGGCTTCTTCCGTGAAGCGGGCGTTCAAGTACCGCTTCTATCCGACCGAGGCGCAGGCGGCTGAGCTGCTGAGGACATTCGGCTGCGTGCGGAAGGTCTACAACCTGGCCCTCTCTGCCCGGAGCGAAGCCTGGACGGCGCGCCAGGAGCGGGTGGGATACGCACGGACTTCGGCGATGCTCACCGACTGGAAGAAGACCGACCACTTGGCCTACCTGGCCGAGGTGTCGTCCGTGCCACTCCAGCAGTCGCTCAGGCACCTGCAGACGGCTTTCAAAGCGTTCTGGGGGAAGCAGGCGAACTACCCGCGTTTCAAGTGCAAGCGGAAGACCCGCGCCTCTGCGGAGTACACGCGCAGTGCCTTCCGCTATGCCGATGGCAGGCTGACACTGGCGAAGATCGCAGGGCCGCTGCGCGTGGTGTGGTCGCGTCCACTGCCTGCCGGTGTGGACCCGACCACGGTCACAATCTCTCGGGACAGCGCCGGGCGCTGGTTCGTGTCCCTGCTTTGCGAGGACGTTCTCACCCCAATGCCGGTCACCACGGATGCCGTGGGCATCGACGCTGGATTGACGGCCCTGGTCACCCTCTCGACTGGGGAGAAGGTCCCCAACCCGAATCACGGGCGCAGGGGCCGGGAGCAACTGGCGCGCGCCCAACGTGCGCTGTCGCGGAAGGAGAAGGGCAGCAACAACCGGGCCAAGGCCCGTATCCGGGTGGCGAAGGTGCATGCGCGGATCGCTGACAGGCGCCGTGATCACCTGCACAAACTGACCACTCGACTCGTGCGCGAAAACCAAACGCTCGTGATCGAGGATCTCAGCGTCCGCAACATGCTCAAGAACCACAGCCTCGCCCGCGCCATCACGGATGCGGCGTGGCATGAGCTGCGGACCATGCTGGAGTACAAGGCGGTCTGGTACGGACGCCGGCTGATCACCGTCGACCGATGGTTCCCCAGTACGCACCTGTGCTCGGCCTGCGGGACGCTCGCCGACAAGATGGCCCTGAGCGTCCGAGAGTGGACGTGCGAGAACTGCGGGACGACCCACGACCGCGACGGGAACGCAGCGATCAACCTTCTGGCCGCCGGGCTGGCGGTCACTGCCTGTGGAGCGGGCGCAAGACCTCAACGAGAGTCCTCCTCTCGGTCGGGGCGGTCCGCGGTGAAGCAGGAAGCCCACCCGTGAGTGTGGGAACGCCCCTCCCTTCGAAGAGGGGCGGAAAGTCAAGGTCACTAGCCTTTCACTCCGGTCAGGGTGACGCCTTCGACGAACGCCTTCTGGGCGAAGAAGAAGAGGACGATCACCGGGGCCATGACCAGCACTGTTGCCGCCATGGTCAGGTTCCAGTTGGTGTGGTGGGCGCCCTTGAAGGACTCCAGTCCGTAACTGAGGGTCCAGGCGGCCGGGTTGTCGGAGGCGTAGATCTGCGGGCCGAAGTAGTCGTTCCAGGCGGCGAAGAACTGGAACAGCGCGACCGCCGCGATGCCGGGCTTCGCCATCGGCAGGACCACCCGCAGCAGGGTGCGCAGCTCGCCGCAGCCGTCGACCTTCGCCGCGTCCAGGTACTCGTCGGGGATCGTCAGCAGGAACTGGCGCAGCAGGAAGATGGAGAAGGCGTCGCCGAAGGCCATCGGGATGATCAGCGGCCACAGGGTGCCGGAGAGGTCCAGCTGCTTGGCCCAGAAGAGGTACATCGGGATGACGACCACCTGGGGCGGCAGCATCATCATCGCGATGACCAGCATCAGGGACAGCCGCCGGCCGCGGAAGCGGAACTTGGCGAGGGCGTAGGCGACGGGCACCGAGGAGACCACGGTCAGCAGGGTGCCGAGGCCCGCGTACAGCAGGGTGTTGCGCCACCAGGTCAGGAAGCCGGGGGTGTCCCACACCTTCGCGTAGTTGCCCCAGTCCCATTGGTGCGGCCACAGGTCGCGGGTCAGCGCCTGCTGGTCGCTCATCACCGAGGTCAGGAAGAGGAACACGAAGGGGAGGACGAAGAAGAGCGCCGCGGCGACGCCGAGGGAGTGCACGGCCACCCAGTGCAGGGCGGCCCGGCGGCGCGCGGTGCGAATGGCCCGCGCGGAGTCCGGCGTACCGGGCGCGGTGGGACGCGGAGTCGGCCGCGCGCCGCGGGTGATGGTCTGGCTCATGGTTATCGGTCACCTGCCTCGATCAGCCCGCCGCGCCGCCGCATGAGCAGCGCGGTGAAGGCCATGGAGAGGGCGAACAGCACCAGGGCGACCACGCAGGCGGTGCCGTAGTCGAAGCGCTGGAAGCCGACGTTGTAGATGACCTGGGGGAGGGTCAGGGTGGACTTGTCGGGGTACCCGGGCTCGAACTGCTGGCCCGAGCCGCCCATCACGCCGGACGCCACCTTCCCCGCCACCAGGGGCTGTGTGTAGTACTGCATCGCCTGGATGACCCCGGTGACCACCGCGAACAGGATGATCGGGGAGATGTTCGGCAGGGTGATGTGGCGGAAGCGCGCCAGGGGCCCGGCCCCGTCCAGCTCGGCGGCCTCGTACTGCTCGCGCGGTACGTCGAGCAGCGCGGCCATGAAGATGACCATCAGGTCGCCGACCCCCCACACCGCGAGCGCGGTCAGCGCGGGCTTGGACCAGGCGGGGTCCGTGAACCAGCCGGGCGTGGGCAGTCCGACCGCGTCCAGCAGGGTGTTCACCGGGCCGGTACCCGGGTTGAGCAGAAAGACGAAGGCGAGGGTCGCCGCCACCGGAGGGGCCAGGTAGGGCAGGTAGAACAGGGTGCGGAAGACGCCCGTACCCATCTTGATCTTGGTGATCAGCAGCCCGATGCCGAGCCCGAAGACGACCCGGCAGGCGACCATGACCACGACCAGCCACAGGGTGTTGCGCATGGCCGGCCAGAACATCGGCAGGTCGGAGAAGACGTAGGTCCAGTTGTCCAGCCCGTTGAAGACGGGCGGGCGGAAGCCGTCGTACTTGGTGAAGGAGAAGTAGACGGTGGAGACGAGCGGGTAGGCGAAGAAGACGCCGAACCCGATCAGCCAGGGCGACATGAAGGCCGCCGTGCGCAGCGCCGACCTGCGGCGCCTGCCGCGCAGTTCGGGGGAGAAGGTGCCGGCCATCGGACTACTTGGCCTTCGCGATGTCCGTGTCGACCTGCTGGTCGGTCTTGGCGAGACCGGCCGCGAGGTCCGTGACCTCGCCCTTCTCGACCGCGTACGCGAAGTCGGTGAAGGTCAGCTGGTAGGTGCCGCCATCGGCCTGCGCGGGGGTCGTGGTCGACTTCGGGTGCTTGGCGATGTCGATGAAGGTCTTGAACTCCGGGGTGACCTGGAGCTTGGGGGAGTCCAGGGCGGCCAGTGTGGAGGGCACGTTGTGGATGGCGTTGGCGAACTCCACGACCGCCTCGGTGTCGGTCGTCATGTACTTCGTCAGTTCCCAGGCCGCGTTCTGCTTCTTGCTGCCCGCGGAGATGCCCATGATCGTGCCGGCGAGGTAGCCCTTTCCGTACTCGGCGATCCGGTCGTCGGGGACGGGCATCGGCGCGGTGGCGATCTCGAACTTCACCCCGGCCTCCTTCGCCATCGCGGCCCGCCACTCGCCGTCGATCTGCATGGCCACCAGGCCCAGGTGGAAGGGGTGCTCGGCGCTCCACTCGTCGCCGAAGGTGGTGCGGAACTTCTCCAGCTTCTCGTACCCGCCGAGCTTCGCGACCAGGTCCTTCTGCGCCGTCAGCATCTGCGCGAAGCCGGGGTCCTTGGCCAGGTTGGACTTGCCGGAGGCGTCGAAGTACGCCGGGCTCCACATCGCGGCCAGGCGCTGGGGGGCGGTCTCGTAGCCGTGGTAGGTGGGCATGATGCCGAGCTGCTGGTACGAATCGCCCTTGGGCACCGTCAGCTTCTGCGCGGCGGCCACGAACTGGCTCCACGTCTTGGGGGGTTCGGTGATCCCGGCGGCGTCGAAGGCGGTCTTGTTGTAGACGAGGCCGTACGCGTCGCTCAGGAGCGGCAGCGTGCACTGGTTGCCGTTGAACTGGGTGTACTCCAGCAGGGTCTTCGGGAAGACCTTCTCCTTCTCGACCCCGGACTTCTTCAGGAAGGGGTTCAGGTCGGCGAAGGCGCCGGTGTTGCAGAACTTGCCGACGCTGTCGGTGGTGAAGGAGGAGACCACGTCGGGGGCCTTCTCCCCGCCGGCGCGCAGCGCCTGGTTGATCTTGTCGTCCGTCATGTTGCCCGTGACGTTCACCTTGATGTTCGGGTGCGCCTTGGTGAACCGGGCGATGTTGCCCTCGATGGCCTTGATCTCGCTGGGGGCGGACCAGCCGTGCCAGAAGTTGAGGGTGACGTCCTTCTTCGGGTCGTCGGCGGCCGTGTTGGCGGCGGAGCCCGAACAGGCGGTGGCGAGTACGGATATCGCGGCGAGGGCGGTCGCGGCGACGGTGAGGCGGCGGATTCCGGGCATGGCGGAGTCACTCTCTGCGCGGGGGGACTTCCTGGAGGGGTGGGGAGGAGCCGTATTGCGGGGAGGCGTGCCGTGGTGCGGGGAGGGGCGGGTGGTGCGGGGAGGGGCGGGTGGTGCGGTGTGGGTGGTGTGGTGCGGGTGGTGGTGCGGTTCAGCGGCGGGAGGTGTCGAAGACCTCGTCGCGGGTCGCGGCGAGGGCGCTCTCCAGCGCCCCGCGCAGCACGGGCCGTTCCCGTACCTCGCCGGTCACCAGCCGGGGCCGGGACGGGGCGAGGTCGGCGAGCTCGGCTTCGAGGAGTTCGCGCAGCGGTTCCCCGCCGGCGATGGTCAGGGCGCCGGAGAGGATCACGATCTCCGGGTCCAGTACGGCGACCAGCGAGGCGAGACCGGTGGCCAGCGCGGTGGCGTACTCGCGCAGGAGGTCCAGGTGGGCCCCCTCGGGCGCGGCGGCGGCCTGGGTGAGCAGCGCTGCCGCCGCTTCGACCATGGCCCCGGCCTCGGCCCCGTACACGGCGCCGTGTACCGAGCCGGCCCCGGCCTCGGCGGCCGGGGGCGTCTCGACGCCGAGCCGGTCCGCCATCGGGGGCAGCACCTGTACGCCGGCCAGTTCCTGGTAGCCGCCGGAGTTGACCCGGGTGACCTGGCGGACCAGCGGGTGCCCGGCGACCGGCAGGAAACCGATCTCCCCGGCGCCGCCGGTCCAGCCGCGGTGCAGCCGGCCGCCGAGCACCAGCGCGGCCCCGAGGCCCTCCTCGTTCCACAGCAGGACGAAGTCCTCGTGGCCGCGGGCGGCGCCGAGCCGCTGCTCGGCGACGGCGGCGAGGTTCACGTCGTTCTCGTACTCGACCGGCATCGGCAGGGCCGCGGCCAGCTCGTCGAGGAGCGTGGGGGACTGCCAGCCCGCCAGGTGGTCGGCGTAGCGCAGCACCCCGGTGCGGGGGTCGAAGGAGCCGGGGGTCGCGATGACCACCCGGTGGATGTCGGCGAGGTGCAGCCCGGCGTCCTTGACGGCCTCGCCGAGGGCGCGGGTGACCTGCTCGACCGGCCCGGTGCCCTCCGCGTACGGGAGCTCGTGGCTGCCGATCACCTCGCCGGACAGGTCGGCCACGGAGGCGAGGATCCGCCCCGGGGTGACGTCGAGCCCGGCGACGTGGGCGGCCCGCGCGTTGACGGCGTAGAGCTGCGCGTTGGGGCCGGGGCGGCCGGTGGCGGTGCCGGTGGCGACGACGAGCCCGGCGGCCTCCAGGCGGGCCAGCAGCTGGGAGGCGGTGGGCTTCGAAAGGCCGGTGAGGTGCCCGATCCGGGTCCGGGACAGGGGACCGTGCGTCAGCAGCAGCTCTAGCGCGGCCCGGTCGTTCAGGGCGCGCAACAGGCTGGGCGTACCGGGGGTGGCGGGCATGGGGTGACTTCTCTCTCACCGGGGTGAACTGTTAGGTAAGTTTCCTATTCGTGGGTCGCTCGTGTCAATGGCACTGCGTACACCACTGCCCCCGCAGGCAGGGCCTAAGGGGGCAGTGGCGGAGCGGTGTGAAGGGACGTGCGGGGCGGGTGCTACTTCGTGATGCGCGGGCCGGAGCCGGAGGCCGCCCCGCCCGCGGCCGGGTGCGGGATCTCCGCCGTGGCCAGGGACTGGGGGGAGGTCGGGTTCGCCAGCGCCGAGGGCGGGGCGACGGAGGCCGAGGGGTCGGCCGGGGCCGAGTCCTCCTCGGGCGCCGGCAGGCCCCCGACGATCCCGATGCCCGCGGCGTCGAAGGCGTCCTTTATCCGCCAGCGCAGCTCGCGCTCCACGGCGAACTGCTGGCCCGGCATCGTCTTCGCCGAAACCGAGACCGACATCGAGGCCAGCAGCACCTCGTCCAGACCCAGCACCTCCACCGGACCCCACAGCCGCTCGTCCCACGGGGACTCCTTGGCCATGGTGTCGGCGATCTCCTTGATCACCTCGCGGATGTGACCGAGGCTCTCGTTGGGCTTGACCTGCACCGCGACGCTCGCCGTGGCCCAGCCCTGGCTGAGGTTGCCGATCCGCTTGATCTCGCCGTTGCGGACGTACCAGATCTCGCCGCTGTCGCCGCGCAGCTTGGTGACGCGCAGACCCACCTCGACGACCTCGCCCGAGGCCACCCCGGCATCGATCTTGTCACCGACGCCGTACTGGTCCTCGAGGATCATGAACACGCCGGAGAGGAAGTCCGTGACCAGGTTCCGGGCGCCGAAACCGATCGCCACACCGGCCACACCGGCGCTCGCCAGCAGCGGCCCCAGGTTGATGTCGAGCGCGCCGAGCACCATCAGGGCCGCCGTGCCGAGGATCAGGAACGAGGCCACCGAGCGCAGGACCGAACCGATGGCCTCGGACCGCTGCCGGCGCCGCTCCGCGTTGACCAGCAGCCCGCTCAGGGCCGTGCCCTCGACGGCGTCGGCGCCGCGGTTCATCCGGGTGATCAGCTTGCTCAGGGACTTGCGGACCACCGAACGCAGGGCGAAGGCTATGACCAGGATCAGCAGGATCCGCAGACCCAGGTAAAGCCATCCGGCCCAGTTCTCCTCGATGAAACTGGCGGCGTTCGTGACGCTCTCGTGGGTTTCTCTGATCGTTTCGGCCGCGTCCGGGTTGTCGGCTGCGAGCGGGAGCACGGCGGCAGGCCTGGGCACGGCGGGAACCTCCAGATATAGCGTCCTGCCCGCGGTAGGGGTGGGGCGGGCAGACCATCCACCCTAACGGGGCACTCGGCCTGACTTGTTGCCGTGTTCGAGGGAGAGACCAGACTCACGCGGGGATGAAGCGGTTGTGGTCGAAAACACCTCGGACCCGTTACGGGCGCGTGGTGGCGCTTCGACCAGCCGTAAGGGGAGACTGGAAAGCAGATCGTCCCGGCGCGAGCCACGCGCCGCCGGCGTTATAGGAGGCAGTCCGTGCCGCACGTCCTGGTCCTCAACGCGTCGTACGAGCCCCTCGGCGTCGTACCGCTCCGTCGCGCGCTCGTCCTCGTCCTGGAGAACAAAGCGGTCTCCCTGGAAGAATCCGGCGCCTTTCTGCACAGCGCGACACGGGCCGTCCCCGCGCCCAGCGTGGTTCGGCTCAAGCGCTTCGTGCGGGTCCCCTACCGGGGGCCCGTTCCACTCACCCGCCGCGCGCTGTTCGCCCGGGACGGCGGTCGCTGCATGTACTGCGGGGCCGTCGCCACCAGCGTCGACCACGTCATCCCGCGCAGCCGGGGCGGGCAGCACGCCTGGGACAACGTCGTCGCCGCGTGCCGTCGCTGCAACCACGTCAAGGCCGACCGGCACCTCGTCGACCTCGGCTGGCGCCTGCGGCACCAGCCGGCTCCGCCGTCGGGGCTGGCCTGGCGGATCATCGGGACGGGGCACCGGGATCCGTGCTGGATGCCGTACCTCCAGCCGTACGGGGCGGAGGATGCGCTGGATCGCATCGGGGTCCCCCTCGCCGCCGCGGCGGTCGCGTCGTAGCCCCCTGAGCGGGGGCCCGCCGCGGGCGTGCCCTGCGGGGCTGTCGCCGCAGGGCTGCCCGGCCGTCTACGGGGCCATCGCGAAGGCTTCCGCGCCCAGGAGGCTGCAGCCGTAGCGGGTGGCTCGGGCCTCGCAGGTGACCCGGACGAAGCGGGCCGGGGCGGCCGCCGGGTCCAGGTGGACGGAGTCCACCCCGCCGCGGGACGCGACCGTCGCCGACGGGTGCCAGGCGACACCGTCGGAAGAGGTCTCCACCCGGAACCGGGACGGGTAGGCATCCTGCCAGCGCAGGCGCAGCAGACCGATCCGCGCCGCGGCCGGCAGCTCCGCCTGCCACCAGGCCCCGTCCTCCGCGGGCGAGGACCACCGGGTGGAAGCGGAATCGTCCAGCGCCCCCGACGCGGGAAACGCCGGGGTCTCGTCCGCCGAGGACGAGGCCACGGCCGCCCGCAGCAGGTTCGGGCCCGCCGTGCGCGGATGGGCGCGGACCTTCAGGGTGTGCGTCTCGGAGCCGAAGGCGACCGGGACCTCGTAGGTGCCCGGCGCCGTGCCCGCGGCCACCGTGACCTCCACCGGGACGGTCGCCGTCGTACCGCGCGCGGCCGCCGCCGTCTGGGGCAGGCGCACCGAGATCCCCGCCGGCGGCGTCGCCGACAGGGGTCCGTGGACCTCGCCGGGACGCAGCGCGGACAGCTGCGCCGTGATCCGCTGCGCGCTCCCGCCGATCTCCGCGTCCACGGTGTCCGGCAGCTCGAAGCGGGCCTCCGGGCCGTCCGCCGTCCACGGGACCACGCTGTGCACGGCCGGGGCAGGGCCCGACCAGACGAGCCGGACCGCGTCGGCCCGCAGGCCGCCCACGTCCGCCTGGGTCCAGCCCGACGCCGCCGCCTCGGCGACCTTGCGCCAGCCCTCGCCCGGTACGTGGGCCTCGATCACGGCGCCCCGGCTGCCCGCCGGCAGCGGGTCCGTCATCACGGTCACCACCGACACCGGCCGGGCGGTGGACAGCGCGACCGTCCACGCGTCGGCCTGCCGGGTCACCGTGCCCGGCGCGCGGGCCGCGCCGGTCCACGCGTCGGCCTCGGCCGCGGCCCGGGCCAGGAAGGGGTCCAGCACCGCCTTGTCGACCCGGGCGGTTTCCGCCCCGTCCGCCCCGGACAGCTGCGCGCGGGCGGCGCCGAGGGCCTGCGAGGCCCGCCAGGCCGCCGCCCCGTCCCCGCGGCCCTGCGCCTGGAGGACGTCGAGGGCCAGCTCCCCGGCCGCCCCGTAGCGGGCGAGCCGCGACAGCCAGGGCCCCGCCTCCTGCGCGAGCGAGGGCAGCCGGTCCGGGGCCTCGCGCAGCACGCGGAAGGCGGCGCGCAGCCGTTCGCCCGCCGCCGGGTCGCCGGCGCTCCGGGCCCGCCAGAACTCGTCCATCAGCGGGACCAGGTAGGCGGACTCGGGCTGGGCGAGGCCGGAGGAGGCGTTGTTCCCGGCCAGCGCGGCCAGCGCCTCGCGGGCCTTGGGGTCGGGTCCGGCGAGCGAGGCCACGGCCGCCGCCCAGGAGTCGGAGGCCCGGTAGCCGCGCGGGTTCCAGGTGAAGTCCGCCGCCGTGAACAGCGGGATGCGCGACAGGGTGCCCTGGGGCATCGCGTTGGCCAGCACGGCCGCGGAACCGCCCGCGACCACCGGGTCGCGTCCCGCGTACGGGCCGAGGAAGATCCGGCCCGGGTCCCAGTCGTTGACCGGGTAGTTGTCCATGGTGACCAGCGGGTGCTGCCCGAGCGCGGAGCGCGCCGCGGTCATCTCCGGCCCGGTGATCGTGCGCGGCACCACGCCGACGCCCGTCCAGGCCACCTCGACCCGCCCGTCCAGGGCCTGGGCCAGCGCGGTCCGGTAGGGCGTCGCGCCCTCCTGGTAGTACTCCGTCGGCAGCAGGGACAGCGCGGGCGCCCCCGGATAGCGCCGGGCCAGGTGCGCGGCCAGTTCGCCCGCCACCTCCGCGTGCGCCTTCGCGGCCGCCGCCGGGCCCCTGCCGTACCGCTCGCGGTCGGACCGGCAGCCCCACTCGGTGTAGCTGACGTCCTGGAACTGCACCTGGAACGCCCGGAACCCGAGGTCCCACATGGCGTCCACCTTGCGGGCGAGCGCCGCCCGGTCCGCCGAGGAGGCCAGGCACATCGACTGCCCGGGCGCCACCGCCCAGGCGAGCACCACCTTGTTGGCGCGCGCCCGCTCGGCCAGCTGCCGCAGTTCGGCGGCCTGCGCCGCCGGGTAGTCGCGGCGCCACTCCGTGGTCCGGTACGGGTCGTCGCCGGGCGCCAGCAGCAGCCGGTTCAGCTTGGAGCGGCCCATGAAGTCCACCTGCGCGAGCCGCTGTGCGGCCGTCCACGGAGTCCCGTAGAACCCCTCCGTGATCCCGCGCACCGGCGCGGACGGCCAGTCCCGTACGAGGACCCCGGGCACCTTTCCGCCGCCCTGGGCCAGCAGTTGACGCAGCGTCTGAGCCGCGTGGAACAGTCCGTCCTCGCCGGCGCCGGCCAGCGCGACCGTGTCCCGCCCTTCGACGCGGCCCAC
Source organism: Streptomyces sp. NPDC002886 (assembly GCF_042888445.1). Lineage (NCBI taxonomy): Bacteria > Bacillati > Actinomycetota > Actinomycetes > Kitasatosporales > Streptomycetaceae > Streptomyces > Streptomyces sp. NPDC002886. Next base: position 999,283 of record NZ_JBIAPV010000002.1, on the reverse strand, counting down.
CGCCAGCCGGTAGCCGCCCGCCGGGAGGTCGCCGGCCGCGTCCGCGCCCAGGGCCCGCAGGGCACGCTCCGCCTCCGGCCCCTGGAGCCGTACGACGGGGCCCGCGGCGGGCAGCGGTTGCCCCTCGGCCCGCTCGTGCAGGGTCCGTACGCCCGCGTCGCGCAGGGCCTCGCGCACCACCTGGGCGGCGTACGGGTCCACACCCGCGGGCAGGACCAGTACGGCCTCGGCGCCCAGTGGCACCGCGCGCGCCGGGTCGGCGGCCGTCGACTGCGGGCGGGGATACACCGCGGGCCCCTCGGCGGCGGCGCGCGCCGGATCGGAGCGGGGGTCGGGCAAGGGGGCGGTGGCGGGCACGGGCGCCGGGTCGCGCAGCGCGGCGGGAGCCGCGGGCGCCGATCCCGGGTCCGGGGCGCTCGGCGAGTCCGGCGCGGTCGGCGCGGCGAAGGCGGTGGGGGGACCCACCACCGCCGAGCCGCTCAGCAGGGCGCCGATGACGGCGACCGCCGCGGCCGTGGCCGTGGCCCGCTTGCTGCCCCTGGTCTGCACGGAGCCACCCCGTCCCGAGTCGTCCCCCGCTCGTACGAATGAGCCAGACCCCACCATCCGTACGCCGGGGTGTCAACGCCGGCGGGTGATCTGACCTGGATCCGCCAGGAATGCGATGCCGCCGACTGGGTAGGGCTGGGATGTCCTCCGGGCCGCGCGCCGGAGGGTGTTCCCGACGTTCCCGCACGCCAGGGCCGGTGGCTCCGGACGCGTGGTGATCGGACCGGAGCTCCGCAACACCTCCCGTGCGCGGCGCGAACGCAGGCACGTCTGTGTGAATTCACGGCTCGCACCGGAGAATTTCCGCTGTCGGTGGTGCGCGGACGGCGCACGGACCGACACAGTGGGAGCCATCCACGGGTCCCGACCGATCCTCACGCACGAAGGAGTGCCTGCCGGTGAACACCAAGGCTGTGAAGACCACCAACGACACCACCGCCATATCCGCCCCGAAACCGCGTCCGCCGCTCGCCCACCTGCCGGCGCAGGCCGACCCCAACGAGCGGACCCTGCGGACCCTGACCAGCGAGCCGTCGCTGGCCGACGCCGCGCACGCGCCGCTGACCAGTGAGCCCCCGCTCGTCTGCGAGGCCCCGCTGACCAGCGAGCCGACCACCCATGCCGCGGCGGCCGCCGCGGGTGACTAGACGACAAGGAACCTGATGGACGACCTCGCCCGGCTCGCGGCCCTGTACGGAGTCGCCACCACCTACCAGCCCGCCGAGGACGTCACCCTCCGGGTCCCGGAGGCCACCGTCGCCGCCGTACTGCGGCAGTTGGGGGTGAACACGGACACCCCCGAGTCCGTACGCGCGCACCTGGCCGCCGCCGAGCACGACGCGGCGCACCGGCTGCTGCCGCGCGTGCTGGTGTGGTGGGCCGGCTCCCGGCCTCCCGTGGAGCTGAGCGCGGTGCCCGCGGGGACCCGGACCCTGCTGGAGCCGGAGGACGCGACCGCGGCGGAGGCGGAGGGGGAAGCCGAGGCGGCCGGGGCGCCGGGGGCGGGCGGCCGTGCGGTGCCCTGGAGCGCGGCCGACGCGGGGGAGCCGCCGCTCGGGGTGCACCTGATCCATGCCGAGGCCCCCGACGGCCGCACCGTCACGGCCACCCTGATCGTGGCCCCCGACCGGGCCCCGGCGGCGCCCGAACGCACCCACGGGCTGCTTGTCCAGCTCTACTCGGTGCTCTCCGAACGCTCCTGGGGCATGGGCGACCTGGGCGACCTCGCGGAGCTGGCGCGCTGGGCGGGCCGCGTCCACGGGGCCGGCTTCGTCCAGGTCAACCCGCTGCACGCGGCCGTGCCCGGCACCCCGACCGACCCCTCCCCGTACCGGCCGTCCTCGCGCCGCTTCCCCGACCCGGTGCACCTGCGGATCGAGGACGTCCCCGAGTACGCCGACTGCCCGGACCGGGCCGCCCTCGCGGAACTGGCCGACCGGGGCGCGGAGTTGCGGCGCGAGGTGCTGGAGAAGGGGGCGCTGATCGACCGGGACGCCGTCTGGGCCCTCAAGCGGACCGCCCTGGAGCTGCTGTACGCCGTCCCGCGCAGCCCCGAACGGGACGCGGATTACGGGGAGTTCCGTGCCGCGCAGGGTGCCGAGCTGGACCGGCACGCCGCCTGGTGCGCCGGGCACGCCGGGGAGGACCCGGAGGTCCGGGCCGACTTCCACCGCTGGCTGGTCTGGCTCACCGACGCCCAGCTCGCCGCCGCCCAGCGGGCCGCCAAGGAGGCCGGGATGGCGGTCGGCATCGTGCACGACCTGGCCGTCGGGGTGCACCCGGAGGGCTCGGACGCCACCGGAGCCCCCTTCGGAGCCCCCCACTACGCCCGGGCCGTCTCCGTCGGCGCCCCGCCGGACGCCTTCAACGCCCGCGGCCAGGACTGGGGGCTGCCCCCGTGGCGGCCCGACCGGCTGGCCGCCACCGGGTACGCGCCGCTGCGGTCCCTGCTGCGGGGGGTGTTCCGGTACGCGGGCGCCCTGCGGATCGACCACGTCATGGGACTGTTCCGGCTCTGGTGGATCCCGGAAGGGGCCCCGCCCGCCGAAGGCGCGTACGTCGCGTACGACGGGGAGGCGATGCTCGCCCTGCTGGTCCTGGAGGCGCACCGGGCCGGAGCCCTGGTCATCGGCGAGGACCTCGGCACCGTGCAGCCGGGAGTCCGTCAGGCGCTGGCCCGGCGCGGGGTGCTGGGCACCTCGGTGCTGTGGTTCGAGCGGGACTGGGGCGGCGACGGGGAGCCGCTGGAGCCGGAGCGCTGGCGGGCCGACTGCCTGGCCACCGTGACCACCCACGACCTGCCGCCCACCGCCGCCAAGCTGGCCGGCTCCCACGTGGAACTGCGCGACCGGCTCGGACTGCTGACCCGGCCGGCGGAGCGGGAGCGCGCCGAGGACGCGGCCGACACCGCGCGCTGGCTGGACGTACTGGAGGACCTCGGGCTCGACACCAAGGGCGAGGAGGCCGCCGTACGGGCCCTGTACGCGTTCCTGCTGCGCACTCCGGCCCGGCTGGTGGGGGTGTGGCTGCCCGACGCCGTGGGCGACCGGCGACCGCAGAACCTGCCCGGCACCTGGGACCAGTACCCCAACTGGCGGCTCCCGGTGGCCGACGCGGAGGGCCGGCCGCTGAGCCTGGAGGCACTGGCCGCCTCGCCGCGGGCGAACGCCCTGCTGGGGGCGGTGCGGGGGGCGGCGGGAACCCGTACGGCACCCCCGGGCGCGCGCGGCGTTTAGGTGTTCGCTACGTTTGCACCGTGGACAAGAAGAACGCTCTGCGCGCCGGCGCCGTCACGGCCGGAACGACGCTGATGATGCTGCTGATGACGTCTCCCGCCCTCGCGGTCACCCGTGACGACGGTGACGACCCGGGTCCGGGCCTGAGCGTCGCCGAGACGCTCGGCCTCTACGTGGCCACGCCGATCGTGCTGTTCCTGGTCATCGCCGGTCTGGTGATGGTCGGCGACAAGTCGCGCAAGACGCAGAACGAGAGCTGACCCAAGATCGAACGAAGGCGCCGGGGGTCCGTGAGGACCCCCGGCGCCTTGTCGTACCCGGGCCCGGTTCCGCGGGCCACGGGGCGGCTTTCGCCGCCGGCCGGCACCGGGTCCCGGACCGGTCGGGCGGTGGCTACGGGAGTCCTGCCATCACCTTGCGCAGCAGGCCGGTGAGCGCCGCGGTCTCCGCCGCGTCCAGCCCGACGAGCGCCTCGTGCTGTACCTCCAGGCCCGCCTCGACCGCCTCGTCGATGAGCGCGAGGCCCCGGTCGGTGATGGTCACCCGGAGCCCGCGCCGGTCGTCGGGATCGGGGCTCCGGCGCAGCAGCCCGGCCTTCTCCAGCTTGTCCAGCCGTCCCGTCATCCCGCCCGTGGTGAGCATCAGCGTGGCCGAGAGCTGGCGGGGCGAGAGGGTGTACGGGGTTCCGCTGCGGCGCAGCGTGGCCACGACGTCGAACTCCCCGCGCGAGATTCCGTAGCGCGCGTAGGTCTTGTCCATCGCGTCGCCCATGGTTCTGGAGATCCGGTAGATCCGGCCGAAGACGGCCATGGGCGCGGTGTCCAGTTCGGGTCGCACCGCGAACCACTGGTCCGCGATCGCGTCGACGGGGTCCTTGTCGGTCATAGGCGCAGTATCCGGCTTCCGCTGATTCGTTGGCAAGAAAGTTGCTTGCAGGAAAGTAGCTTAGCGGTAAGCTACTTCCAAGTGAGCTACTCGCTCGAGCCACTCGTCCCTGCCGGAGGAGCACCGCCGTGAAGCGCGTCACCGCCATCGCCCTGACAGCCCTCGCCCCCATCTCCTGGGGCTCCACCTACTTCGTGGCCTCCGAGCTGCTGCCGCCCGACCGGCCCCTGTTCACCGGGGTGATGCGGGCCCTGCCCGCCGGGCTGCTGCTCACCGCCCTCGCGCGGAAGCTGCCCGCCGGCCAGTGGTGGTGGAAGGCCGCCGTCCTGGGCGGGCTCAACATCGGCGCCTTCTTCCCGCTCCTGTTCCTCGCCGCTTACCGCCTGCCCGGCGGGGTCGCGGCCGTACTCGGCTCCGCGGGACCCCTGTTCGTCGTGGGGCTCGCCGCCCTCCTCCTGGGTGAGCGGGCCAGGCTGCGGACCGTGCTCGCCGCCGTCGTGGCGGCCTTCGGGGTGGGCCTGGTGGTGCTGACCGCACAGGCGCAGCTCGACCCGGTCGGGCTGGTGGCCGGGGTGGTCTCCTCCGCCTCGATGGGCGCCGGCATCGTCATGACCAAGCGGTGGGGGCGCCCGGCGGGCGTCGGTCCGCTGGCCATGACCGGCTGGCAGCTCACCGCGGGCGGACTGATGATCATCCCCGTCGCCGTGCTGGCGGAAGGGGCGCCGCCGGCGCTCGACGGCAGGGCCTTCCTCGGCTACGGATACATGATGCTGATCAACACCGGCATCGCCTACTGGCTCTGGTTCCGCGGCATCGGACAGCTCAGCGCCACCTCGGCCACCCTGCTGGGTCCGCTCTCGCCGCTCACCGCCGCCGTCATCGGCTGGGCGGCCCTGGGGCAGGCGCTGTCGCCGGTGCAGGTGCTGGGCATGGTGATCGCCTTCGGCGCCACCGTGGCGGGGCAGCTCGCGGCGGGCTCGGCGGGTGCGCCGCGGCCCCAGACCGTACCTTTCAGTTCTGCTGAAGAAACCAATCGAAATGTTTCGATGGACCTGACGGGTTCCCCGATGCGACGGTAGACCAACGAACCGACACTCCGAACCCCGAGGGGGAGACACACCGTGGCCGTCATGGACCGAGTCCGCACCGTCCCGCAGGAAGCAGCATCCGGCAAGGCGAAGAAGGGTGCCGCCGGTCTCGGCGTACTCCTCGCCCTGCTCGCGACGGTCGTCTGGTCCGGCAGCTTCGTCGCCACCCGCGGCATGGCCGACAGCATCCCGCCCGTCCAGGCCGTCTTCTGGCGCTGGGTGATCGCCACCGTCGCCGTCGCCCCCTTCGCCGCCCGGCAGGCCTGGCAGCAGCGGGCCCTGATCCGCAAGCACTTCGGCTTCATCGCCCTGGCCACCCTCTTCGGCGTCACCCTCTACAACACGCTCGTCCACCAGGCCGGCCTGACCACCTCGGCCTCCAACATGGGCATGATCATGGCCGCCTCGCCGGTCATCATGGCCCTGTACGCCCGGCTCGGCGGCGAGAAGCTCGGAGCCCGGCGCACCTTCGGACTGGCCCTCGCGGCCCTCGGCGTGCTCCTGCTGGTCGGCAAGGGATCGATCCGCTTCGACTTCGCCGCCGGCGACCTGTGGATGTTCGGCGCCGCCCTGTCCTTCGCCACGTACAGCGCGCTCCTCAAGCGCAAGCCCGCCGAACTGGGCGGCCTCGCCTTCCTGCTCACCACCTTCGTCCTCGGCGCGCTGATGCTCGCCCCGGCCTACGCGGTGTCCGTCAAGGTCCAGGGCGGCTTCCAGGTCACCCCCTCCACCGCCGGCATGCTCCTGTACGTCGGCGTCTTCTCCTCCGCCGTCGCCTTCTTCGCCTGGAACAAGGCCGTCTCGATGATCGGCGCCGCCCGCGCCGGAGTCGTCTACTACCTCCAGCCGGTCTGCGTCGCGGGCCTCGGCCTGCTGCTCCTCGGCGAGACGACCGGCCCGACGCAGCTGCTGTGCATGGCGCTGATCCTGGGCGGCGTGGGTCTGGGTGCCCGGCGGTAGGTTCGGTCCCATGATCGAGTGGGACATCAAGAAGCTGCGGATCCTGCGGACCCTCGCGGAACAGGGGACCGTGACCGCGACGGCCGAGGCGCTGCACATGACGCCCTCGGCCGTTTCGCAGCAGCTGACCAACCTGGCCAAGATGCTGGGGGTCCCGCTGCTGGAGGCCCAGGGCCGCCGCGTGCGGCTCACCGACGCCGCGCACCTCGTACTGCGGCACGCGGAGGCCGTGTTCGCGCAGCTGGAACGGGCCGACGCGGAACTCACCGGATACCTCGCGGGGGAGGCGGGCGAGGTGCGGATCGGGGCCTTCTCCACCGCCGTACCGGTCCTCGTGGTACCGGCGGTCGCCGCGCTGAGGCACTCGCACCCCGGGGTGGAGGTCCGCGTACGGGAGACCGAGGCGGCCGAGTCCTACGAGCTGCTGTCCGCCGGGGTCGTCGACCTCGCGCTCTCCCTGGCCGCGCACGCCCCGACCGCCCGGGATCCGCGCTTCACCCGCAGGACCCTGCTGGAGGACCCCCTCGACGTGGCCCTGCCCCCGGACCATCCGCTGGCCGGAGCCGGGGAGCTGCGGCTCGCGGACCTGTCCGGGGACCCGTGGATCTACGGCGGCTCCGGGCCCTGGTCGGAGATCACCCGCAACGCGTGCGAGGCGGCGGGGTTCGTCCCCGAGCAGGCGCACTCGGCGTCCGGCTGGACGGCGATCCTCGCCATGGTCGAGGCGGGGATGGGGGTGGCGCTGGTGCCCCGCATGGTGGCGAGCCGCGCGGCGGGCGTCGCCGTCCGGGACCTGCCCCACGACCGCCCCACCCGGCACGTCATCGCCGCCCTGCGGCGGGGCTCGGAATCGGCCCCTGCGGTGGCGCACGTCCTGGAGGCCCTACGGTCCGTCGCCGCCGCCCGTCCGTAGCCGCCCCTGGGGGTATCCAGCCCGCCCGGCGTTTGAGGGCACGGGCGCGGAGCGCACGTACGGGTCCGGGCGGAGCCCGGGGAACGGTGGAAGGGCGGGTAGGGGACAGCCCCGCAGGGCCCGGGGCCGGGCGGGCCGGAGTGTCCGGCCCGCCCGGCGTCCGGGGGTCCGGTCAGCTCTGGGCTGCGGCAGCCGCGTCGGCCGCCTGGGCGGTCAGCGCTCGCTCGACGCCCGCGCGGGACTCCGAGACCAGGCGGCGCAGGGCCGCGTTCGGCTCGGCCGAGGCCAGCCAGGCGTCCGTCGCCGCGAGGGTCTCCGGGGAGACCTGGAGGGACGGGTAGAGCCCCACCGCGATCTGCTGGGCGATCTCGTGGCTGCGGGTCCCCCAGATCTCCTTGACCGCCGCGAAGTACTTCTCCGTGTACGGGGCGAGGAGCTCGCGCTGGTCGGTCTGGACGAAGCCGCCGATCACCGCCTCCTGCACCGCGTTCGGGAGCGAGTCGCCCTCGACGACCGACGCCCAGGCCTCGGCCTTGGCCTCCGCCGTCGGACGCGCCGCCCGGGCGGTCGCCGCGTGCCGCTCGCCCGCCGCGGTCTTGTCCCGCTCCAGCTCGGCCGCGATGGCCGGCTCGTCGGCGACGCCCGTGGCGACGAGCCGCTCCAGGAACGCCCAGCGCAGCTCGGTGTCCACGGCCAGGCCCTTGAGCTCGGCCGAGCCGTCCAGCAGCGCCGCCAGGAAGGCCAGCTGCTCCTCGGTGCGGGCCGTCGCCGCGAAGGCGCGGGCCCATGCCAGCTGGTGGTCGCTGCCCGGCTCGGCCGCGCGCAGGTGCTCCAGCGTGGCCTCCGTCCAGACGGCCAGGCCCTGGTCGCGCCAGGCCGGGTCGGCGTACAGCTCCACGGCCAGTTTGACCTGGCGGTGCAGCGACTGGACGACGCCGATGTCCGACTCCTTGCCGATGCCCGACAGGACGAGGGCGAGGTAGTCGCGGGTGGCCAGTTCGCCGTCGCGGGTCATGTCCCAGGCCGAGGCCCAGCACAGCGCGCGCGGCAGCGACTCGGTGAAGTCGCCCAGGTGCGCGGTGACGTTGGCGAGGGACACCTCGTCGAGGCGGACCTTGGCGTACGACAGGTCGTCGTCGTTCAGCAGGACCACGGCCGGACGGGTCCGGCCGATCAGCTCCGGCACGGCCGTCAGGTCGCCGTCGATGTCCAGCTCGATGCGCTCGCCGCGCACCAGCTTGCCGTCGGTCAGGTCGTACAGGCCGACCGCGATGCGGTGCGGACGGAGCACCGGCTCGCCCTTGGCGCCGGCGGGCAGCGCCGGGGCCTCCTGACGGACGGCGAAGGCGGTGATGGCGCCGTTCTCGTCCGTCTCGATCTCGGGGCGCAGGATGTTGATGCCGGCCGTCTCCAGCCACGCCTTCGACCAGGCGGTCAGATCGCGGCCGGAGGTCTCCTCCAGGGCGCCCAGCAGGTCGGACAGGCGCGTGTTGCCGAAGGCGTGCGCCTTGAAGTAGGCCTGCACGCCCTTGAAGAAGGCGTCCTGGCCGACGTAGGCCACGAGCTGCTTGAGGACCGAGGCGCCCTTGGCGTACGTGATGCCGTCGAAGTTGACCAGGACGTCGTCCAGGTCGGTGATGTCGGCCATGATCGGGTGCGTGGAGGGCAGCTGGTCCTGCCGGTACGCCCAGGTCTTCATGGAGTTGGCGAAGGTGGTCCACGCGTGCGGCCACTTCGAGTCCTCCGCGTACGCCTGGCAGGCGATGGAGGTGTAGGTGGCGAACGACTCGTTCAGCCAGAGGTCGTTCCACCACTCCATGGTGACGAGGTCGCCGAACCACATGTGGGCGAGCTCGTGCAGAATCGTCTCGGCGCGCGTCTCGTACGCCGCGTCCGTCACCTTCGAGCGGAAGACGTACTGGTCGCGGATGGTGACCGCGCCCGCGTTCTCCATCGCGCCCGCGTTGAACTCCGGCACGAAGAGCTGGTCGTACTTCGCGAAGGGGTAGTCGTACGCGAACTTCTCCTGGAACCAGGTGAAGCCCTGCCGGGTCACGTCGAAGATCGCGTCGGCGTCGAGGAACTCGGCGAGCGAGGGACGGCAGTAGATGCCGAGCGGGACGGACTGCCCGTCCGTGCCCTCGTAGGAGCTGTGCACCGCGTGGTACGGGCCGACGATCAGGGCCGTGATGTACGTGGAGATGCGCGGGGTGGGCTCGAAGCGCCAGACGTTGTCGGCCGGGGCATCAGGCGTCGGGGAGTTCGAGATGACCGTCCAGCCCGCGGGGGCCGTCACGGTGAACTCGAACGTCGCCTTCAGGTCGGGCTGCTCGAAGCTCGCGAACACGCGGCGCGCGTCCGGGACCTCGAACTGGGTGTACAGGTAGGCCTGCTCGTCGACCGGGTCGACGAAGCGGTGCAGACCCTCACCGGTGTTGGTGTACGCGCAGTCGGCGACGACGCGGAGCTCGTTGGCCCCGGCGGCGAGGTGGGCGAGCGCGATCCGGGAGTCCCGGAAGACGGCGGCCACGTCGAGCGACTTGCCGTTGAGGACGACCTCGTGCACGGCCGGGGCGACCAGGTCGATGAAGGTCTCGGCGCCGGCCTCGGCGGACTGGAAGCGCACGGTGGTCACGGAGGGGTACGTGCCGCCTTCCTGCGCGCCGCTGAGATCGAGCTCGATCTCGTACGAGTCGACGGTGAGCAGCTTTGCGCGCTGCTGAGCCTCTTCACGGGTCAGATTCGTGCCTGGCACGCGGTCATCTCCTTCGATGGTGACGTTCCGGCCCATCCTTCCACGCGGGCCGGGCCACCGCGCCGGAGTAATCCACGGGCGAAACTCGACGTCCGATTTCCGCCAGCTCCGACCGGTCCGCCGGAGCACCCTGGACCCCATGACCACCCACGTGACGCCCCACACCGTGCTCGCCATCGCCCCTTCCGTGCTCTCCGCCCTGCGCACCCTCGACGACGCCGGGCGGCCCTGCGCCCCGTACGCGGACCCGGAGGGCGGCGCTCCGCTGCGCTGCTGCCTGCGCCGCAGCGCCCCCGGCGAACGGATCGCCCTCGTCGCGTACGCCCCGCTGCGCCGCTGGGCCGCCGCGACGGGCGTCGACCCCGGGGCCTACGACGAGCAGGGCCCGGTGTTCATCCACGCCGAGGACTGCGGCGGACCGGCCCCCGAGGCAGGACTGCCCTTCGGGCACCCCGGCGCCCTGCGCACGGCCCGCCGCTACGACGCCGCGGGCCGCATCCTCGGCGGGCGGGTGCTCGACCTCGCCGAGGACCCGGACGCGGTGGTCGGGCAGGCGCTGACGGATGCCTTCGACGATCCGCGGACCGCGCTCGTCCACGTCCGCGCGGCCGAGTTCGGCTGCTACCTCTTCGAGGTCCGCCGGGCCTAAAGCAGGGGCGCGCACGCCGAAGGGCGGCACCGTCACGGTGCCGCCCTTCGCCGGTGCGAGCGGGGATCAGATGCGTGATCAGCCGCGCAGCTCCTCCGCGACCAGCTCCGCGATCTGGACCGCGTTCAGCGCGGCGCCCTTGCGGAGGTTGTCGTTGGAGAGGAACAGCGCGAGGCCGTTCTCAGTGGTCTCGTCGACGCGGATGCGGCCCACGTACGAGACGTCCTGGCCGGCGGCCTGGAGCGGGGTCGGGATCTCCGAGAGCTCGACGCCCGGGGCGTCCCCCAGCAGCTCGTAGGCGCGCTCGACGCTCAGCGGGCGGTCGAAGCGGACGTTGACCTGGAGGGAGTGACCGGCGAAGACCGGCACGCGCACGCAGGTGCCCGACACCTTGAGCTCCGGGATCTCCAGGATCTTGCGGGACTCGTTGCGGAGCTTCTGCTCCTCGTCGGTCTCGAAGGAGCCGTCGTCGACGATCGAGCCCGCGAGCGGGATCACGTTGTAGGCGATCGGACGCTTGTAGACGGCGGGCTCGGGGAACTCCACCGCGTCGCCGTCGAAGGTCAGCTGGTCGGCGGCCTCGGACACCGCGCAGGCCTGGCCCTTGAGCTCGGCGACGCCCGCCAGGCCCGAGCCGGACACGGCCTGGTAGGTGGTGGCGACCAGCGCGGTCAGACCGGCCTCGTCGTGCAGCGGGCGCAGCACGGGCATCGCGGCCATCGTGGTGCAGTTCGGGTTCGCGATGATGCCCTTGGGGCGGTTCTTGATCGCGTGCGGGTTGACCTCGGAGACGACGAGGGGGACCTCGGGGTCGCCGCGCCAGGCGGAGGAGTTGTCGATCACGACGGCGCCCTGGGAGGCGACCTTCTCGGCGAGGGCCCTGGAGGTGGCGCCGCCCGCGGAGAAGAGCACGATGTCCAGGCCGGAGTAGTCGGCCGTGGAGGCGTCCTCGATGGTGATCTCGCGGCCCTCCCACTCGAGGGTGGAGCCGGCCGAACGGGCCGACGCGAACAGGCGCAGCTCATCCACCGGGAACTTGCGCTCGGCGAGGATGCCGCGCATGACTCCGCCGACCTGTCCGGTGGCTCCGACGATTCCGACCCTCACGGTGACTCCTCTGGTACGTACGACGCGGGCGCGCGTGAAGCCATCATGCGTTCGACCCCACGAGCCTTGTCCAATCCATTGTCCGTACTGCGGACGATCTGCGGCACGGAACCGGTCCGCGGGCCGGTCAGTCGCGGACCCGCAGGCTCCATTTGCCCGTGGCGCGGACGGTGACCAGGCCGGGCGGCAGATCGTGGACGCCCTGTTCCGTACACAGCCGCTCCCCGGGGAGCAGGTACGGTCCGAGGGAGAACAGCGGGGTGATGAACCTGTCGTGCCGGACGTCCGCCGTCGCCCCCTTCCCCCGGACCAGGACCACCTGAGCCCCACGGCCGGACAGCTTCCGCTCCAGCACCGGGGCGGTGTGCAGGGGCATCGTCTCCAGCTTCCAGGCGACGGTGTCGGAGGTCTCCACCAGGACGTGGCACCAGCCCCCGGGGCCCACGGCGAGCGGGCCGGTCACGGGGTGGTGGGAGTCCGCGTTCGCGACGATGTGGCAGCCGCCGTCCTCCTGGAGTGTGAACACCTCCAGCGAGGCGTTCTTGTCGCGCCCGCGCTCGACCCTGAGCAGGGCGGGCGGGCCGTCGTACCGCAGGACCGTGGTGCCCCGCCCCGAGGCGCCCGTCGCGAGGGCCCGCGCCGTCCCGGCCGGGCGCAGCCGCAGGCGCCAGCCGCAGTTCGCATCGATGCCCAGCCGGAACTCGCTGCCGCCCATGCCGAACGCCAGCAGCTGCCCGCGCAGGCCGTGGCGGCCCCGGTGGAACACCAGGAGCGGCTCCTCCCGTCCGTCGATCCGGTTCGCGGTGAACCAGGTGTCGCGGTCCGTCGGGCCGAGCGCCTCGTACTCGAGGATCGCCGGCTGTCCGGGCTCCGGGTTCACCACGGTGACCTCCCCGTCGCCGTCCCCCTCGTGCACCACGTCGGCCCAGGGCCGGCCCCCGCCGCGCCCCGGGTCCCGCCGGGGGGCGGGGAGCGGCCCGGCGGCCGCCGGGGCCGGTGTCCGCGCGGCGACCGGCGCGGGCACTTCGTCCTCCTTGTCGACCTCGGTCATCGGGGGGCCGGCCACCGGGGCGGCCGGGAGCGCCCGCGGCCGTATGCCGTGGTCGGCGGCGAGGGCGTCCGGTCCGCCGGTGTAGCCCTGGCCCACCGCGCGGAACCGCCAGGCGCCGTCGCGGCGGTAGCACTCGCCGAGCACCAGCGCGGTGTCCATCTCCGCGCCCGTCACCTCGTACCGGGCCATCGGCGTACCGTCGCCGGCCGTGACCTCCACGTACAGCCCGTCGACCGCGCCGAACGTGCCGGCGGCCGTGAGGGCGGCGATCAGGATCCGCTGCACGGAGGGTTCCACGCCGTCCGGGTCCACCTCGAGCCGCTGGACGAGCAGCCCGCCCTCCCGCGCCCCGCCGAGGTGCCGCACCGCGCCGGACGGGTGTCCGGGCCCGGCGGCCAGGACCACGTCGGCGTCGTCCCGTACCCGGCCGACGGCGTCCAGCAGGATCGCCGCGGCGGCCACCGCCGGGGTCCCGGGGCGGGCGGTGCGCGCCACGGTGATGCGGAACGGGCCCCGGGTCAAAGGGGTGTTGGCCCCTCTTTCTATGTTCGGCATACCGGCATCCTGCCATCGGGCCCACCCGGCGCGAGGATCGGGTCGCCCCGGTTCGCAGGGGCGGGACCGGGCAACGCGAAGGGGCCGGCGCCCTCGGGCGCCGGCCCCTCCGTCATGCGTTCAGCAGGTCTCCGTTACGGGAGGACCTTCTCGATCTGCACGCTGCCGGTGCCGGCGGCGGTGCCGCGGGCGTTGAGCAGCTTGACCTCGCCGAAGAACTGGCGGCCTTCCGGAGCCGCGCTGTTGACCAGCACGTTCGCGGAGACGGTCGCCGAGGCGCCGTTGGCGAGGTTGACCGCGGCGGCCTCGTCGACCTGGACGGTGCCCAGGGCGGCCGAGTAGTAGACGTCGCGGTAGTCGTACGTGGTGGAGCCGGACGGGATCGCGTAGCCGAACACCTCGATGGTGTAGGTGCCCGCGGCCGGGTTGAGGAGGCTCACGGCCTCCTCGGAGTCGCCGTCGGCGGAGGTGCCGACCTTGACGCCGTCCTTGTACACGTCCAGGTCGAGGTCGGCGGCGGCGTCGGAGACGTTGCCGATCGCGATGTCGAGGCGGGAGACGCCCTCGCCGATCGTGACCTCGGTGGTGTGGGTCTCACCGGCGGCGATGGTCGGCTTGGCGACCTTCGCGGAGCCGAGCGCGCCACCCTGGAGCTTGCCGCCGGTGATGGCGGCCCCGTCGTTCTTGACGGTCCACTGGACCGGCGCCGGGGTGCCCTGCTTGACCTCGGGCAGGACCTGGACCGCGGGGTCGAAGGCCGCGCCGAGCACGGAGACGTCCAGCTTGAACGGGTTGTCGAGCAGCGGCGACGTGCGGCGCGACTCGACCTCGATCTCCCAGACGCCCGGCTGCGGGTTCGGGTACGAACGCAGGTCGGGGCGGCACAGGTTGGCCGGGTTGTCGTAGTTCGGGTAGCACTGGGTCGTCGCGCTGTCCTCGACGCCCACGCCGTACGGGTGGATCGAGATGAAGCGCGTCTGGCTGTTCGCCGCGAGTCCGCCGAGGGCGACCTCGAGGGTCTTCGCGCCCGCCGGGACGGTCACGAAGTACGACTTGTGGCTGTTGCGCTGCACGGACGAGGTGTCCGAGTAGCTGTACGCGGGCTTCGCCAGCGGGGTCGAGACGACGACCGTGGAGAGGATCTGCTTGTCGACGCCCTCGGTGGAGGGGTCGTCGAGCTGCAGGATGCCGCTGTGGACGCCGGCCGTCTTGGCCTTGGCCTCGACCTTGATGGTGACGGGCTTGTTCAGCGGCAGCGTGACGTAGTCGTAGCCGCCGATGACCTTGAAGGTCCCGTCGTTGTTGCGCCAGCTGAGCTGGTGCGGGGTGCCGTACTTGACGCCCGTGGTGCGGGTGACGACGACGTCGTAGACCTTCTTCTGGCCGAGCTTCAGGCCGCCCTCGCGGTCGTAGACGCCGGTGCCGAAGCCCGGGGTCTTCAGGAACTGGTCGATCGCGGTGTCGACCGGAGCCTTGACGGTGAACTCGTTGGCCTTCGCGCCGCGCTGGATGGACTCCCACGCGCCGGGGATGTTGATCAGGCCCGCGCCCTGGGCGTGCGCCGGAACGTCATCGATCTTCTTCGCGCTGCTGGTGAGCGCGATGCGCAGGGCCGCCGGGGTGAGGGCGATCTTCTGCTGCTTGGCGGCCGAGATCAGCAGGGCGCTGGCGCCCGCCGCCTGCGGCGAGGACATCGAGGTGCCCTGGAGCATGCCGTAACCGGCCGGCAGGTTGTAGCCGGCCTCCTTCACCGGTGCACCGGGCAGCCAGGTCTGGATGGTGTTGATCGACGCGCCGGGGGCGGTGATCGTCGGCGTGAAGCCGCCGTCCTCACGCGGACCGCGGGAGGAGAAGGGGAACATGTTGTACTTCTTGGTCACGCCGGAGCCGTAGTTGGCCGCCCAGGTCTCCTTGGAGACCGCCGCACCCACGGAGATGACCTTGTCCGCGAGACCGGGGTCGCCGATGGTGTTGATGCCGGGGCCCTCGTTGCCCGCCGAGATGACGAGCTGGACACCGTAGGTGTCGATGAGGTTCTTGTAGAGCTCGGAGCGCGCGTTGTTGCCGTCGTTCAGGGCCGGCAGGCCACCGATCGACATGTTGACGATGTCCACGCCGCGGTTGACGACGAGGTCGATCATGCCCTCGGTCAGCGCGATGTTGGTGCAGCCGCCGGACCAGGAGCAGGCGCGCGAGGAGACGACCTTGGCGCCGGGCGCCTCGCCGTTCATCTTGCCGCCGAACAGGCCGTTGGCGGCGGTGATGCCCGCGACGTGCGTACCGTGCTCGGACTCGATGATGCCGACGTTGACGAAGTCGGCCTTCTTGCCGACCCAGTCACCGCCCAGCGGGTCCATGGGGACGTCCTTGCGGATCTCGATCACGAACGGGATGCGCTCGGCGACCTCGGTCGCCGGGTTGTCCGTGCCGAAGTAGCCGATCTGGTAGCCGTCCTTGTACGGCTTCATCGGCTCGTTGTTCGTGAAGTCGTTGTCCTGGTCGGTGTCGACGCGGACGGTCCCGGCGACCGGGTCGTAGAGCAGGCCGAACCGGTCGGTGGTGTCCCCGTCCCGGTTGACGTCGCCCTTCATGTCACCGTTGGCGGTGATCGACTCGGTGAAGCGGCTCCACTGGAACGAGCCCTCCGGAGCCTTCCAGCTCCCGCCGCCCGCGGTGAAGGTGCCACCGGCGACGGGGGTGATCTGCGCGCGCCAGGTGGCGTCGCCGTCGGCGAGCGGGTCGGTCGCGGTGACCCAGTCGACGATCTTGCGCTCGCCGGTGGTGGTCTTCTGGAGCGCGGGGTGACCGAGGTCGACACCCGAGTCCAGGACACCGATGGTCACGCCGCGGCCGTCGGCCTTGGGGTTCTTCTTGAGGAAGTCCAGCGCACCCGTCTCGAAGGACGGGTTGTACGGGTTCTTCGCCGGGGTGTTCTTGTCCGGGCCGGGGTAGGTCTCGGCGGCGGTCCGCTTCACCGTCCCCGTCTCGCGGTCCGCGTCCGGACGGGGGTCCGGCAGCTGGATCTCGTGCCGCAGGTCGATGCCGTGCACGGTGGACAGCTTGGCGGCCGCCTTCAGCGCGGCCTCCGCCTTGTCGGTCGGCAGGGTGGCCCGCACGTAGCCGAGCTTGTCGTACGTCTGGCCCACGGAGGCGCCCTGGACGTCGTCGAGCTGCTTGGCCACCTGCTGGGTCTCGCCGGGGGCCGTCGCGACCATGACCGTGACGGTCTTCTCGCCCTTGGTCTTGGCTTCCTGAAGCAGTTCGGCGTCGGCCGATCCGAGCTTCTCGTCGGCCGACTTCACCGCGGGGTTGGGCGCGGGGGTATTCGTGCCGGTCGCCGCGAAGACGGGCATGGCACCGGTGGCCGCGAGAGCGGCGACCAGGCCGGCCGCGGCCGCGACGCGCGCGGCGCGTCGGGCCCCGGGTATGGAGCTGGGGGAGTCGAGGGTCATCAGCATCCCTGGCTAAGTGAAAGGTACGGTCCGGATTTCGGTGCCGGATGACCGGTCAGCCTCGCGTAAGTGACAGCTCTTTGGGGAGAGTTGTCACGGACCGATACCTGCCATGGCGGACTCCCGCCAGCTCGGGGCATACGCCAGTGGGCCCGTACCGGGGTGAACGGGTACGAACCTTCGGGCTCGGAGATGGATTTGTAGACTTCCCGACCGTGCGCCAGGGGGGCGGCGTGTCTCCGTCTCAGATCGGGTGTGACAACTTCTGCCCCTCCGACGCACGCGCACGTGCGCGAGGTGTCAGGGCACGGTCCGGCGCGACGGCGCCGGGCGCTCAGTGCTCGCGCGTGCGGGCGTAGTGGCGCGAGGCCTTCGCCCGGTTTCCGCAGGCCGACATCGAGCACCAGCGCCGGGTGCCGTTGCGCGAGGTGTCGTGGAAGCGCAGGACGCAGGTCTCGGAGGCGCACTTGCGGATCCGGGCGGGGTCGGAGCCCAGCAGCTCCAGGTAGTCGCGGGCGGCCGTCCAGGCCGGACCCCAGGTCGGGTCGTCGAACTCGGTCCGCTCGCCCGGCCCTTCGGCGGTCAGGGTCGCCCGGATCCGGCCGTGCTCCAGGACGGCGTCGACCAGGGCGCGGGCGCTCTCGTCGGCCGGGTCCGCGACCGCGCGGGCCAGTGCCTCGCGGGCGGTGAGCAGGTGGACCAGGGTCGAGGCGTCGGCGCGGAAGCGGCCGGCCAGCCCGGCGCTCTCCAGCCAGAGCGCGAGCCCTTCGACGCGGCTGAGCCCGAAGGCCCCGGCGAAGAGGTCGAGCGGTTCGCCCTCCTGGACCCACCGGGTGTTGATCAGGTCCAGGGCGACCGGTTCCCCGGTCAGGGGTCGTGGGTCCGCCGTCGTCGTGTCCGCCGCCGTCATGTCCGCCTCCTCGTGGCTCTAACCCTTCAAGAGTACGTGAGCGGTTGACTCCCTGGGTTCTAACCCTTAATCTCGATTTAGAAGGTTAGAAATTTGTAGTTCTGGGGAAGGAACCGTTGTGACGACCGTCATCAGCAAGCTGCGCACCGGCCACGTGGGCCTCAACGTCACGGACCTCACCCGGTCGCTCGTCTTCTACCGGGACGGCCTCGGCTTCGAGCTGCTCGGCGAGGGCAAGGAGGAGGACCGGCGCTTCGCCTTCCTCGGCCGGGACGGCGAACTCGTGCTGACGCTGTGGCAGCAGGCCGAGGGGGCCTACGCGCCCGGCGCGGCCGGACTGCACCACCTCGCGCTCTCCGCGGACGCCATCGAGGAGGTCAGGGGGTACGAGGAGCGGCTGCGCGGTCTGGGTGTCGACTTCGCCTACGAAGGGGTCGTCCCCCACGGGGAAGGGGCGTCCTCGGGCGGGATCTTCTTCCACGACCCCGACGGAATCCGTCTGGAGATCTCCGTGCCGAGCGGCGCCGAAGGCGCCGAGGCTCCCACCACAGGGGCCCCGACCTGCGGGTTCTTCTAATGTCCGGGTATCACTGGGGCTCGCTGGCCATCCAGGAGCGGGTCGGTGTCCGCGAGCACGCCGTGCACGTCGGGCAGTCCGTCACCCCGCACATCAAGGACGTGGCCGCGGCCTTCCTGGCGCAGCAGCCGCACCTGGTCGTCGGCGCGGCCGACGCCGGGGGGCTGTTCTGGGCCTCACTGCTGACCGGCGCCCCCGGCTTCGTACGGGCCACCGGGCCGGACCGGATCGCGGTCACCGGCGGGGTCCCCGAGGGCGATCCGCTCGCGGAGGCGCTGGCCACCGCCGGCACCCGGGTCGGGACCATCTCCCTCGACCCGCGCACCCGGCGCCGGATGCGGCTGGGCGGAACCCTGGAGGTGACCCCCGGCGGGTTCGCGCTGGCGGCCGAACGGGTCTTCGCCAACTGCCCCAAGTACCTCCAGAAGCGGCAGCCTTTCCAGCTCGCCGCCGAAGGAGCCGGTGTCGTGCGGCGCGGGGACGCGCTCACCCCCGACCAGGAACGGGCCGTCCGCGCCGCCGACACCTTCTTCGTCGCCACCTCCGCGGGGGCGGACGGGGCCGACGCGAGCCACCGGGGCGGGATGCCCGGCTTCGTCGAGGTGCTGTCCCCGACCGAACTGGCCTGGCCGGACTACGCCGGCAACGCCATGTTCCTGACCCTGGGGAACCTGCTGGCCGACCCGCGGGCCGGACTGCTGTTCCCCGACTGGGAGAGCGGGGCGCTGCTCCAGCTCAGCGGGCGGGCGGAGCCCGAGTTCGGGGCGGGCGGGGAGCGCCGGGTCCGCTTCCGGATCGAGTCGGTGGTGGAGAGCGTGCACCCGGGGCGGCTGCTGTGGAGCGCCCCGGAGTACTCGCCGGCCAATCCGGCGCTGCCCGCGCCGCCTTGGCAGCCTGCGCGGTAGCGGCAGGGCCCGCAGGGCCCGCACCTGGACCCTCGCCCGGGCCCTCACCGGGGCAGGACGACGAGGTAGGCGGCGGGCTCGCGGTCGGCGGACGCCGTCAGGGCGGTCCGCACGACCGCCGCCTGCTGCTCGGGCCAGTCGCGGAGCTTGCGCGGGGTGATGTGCAGGACGGTCACCCCGCACCGCTCCAGGGTCTCCCGCTTGCGGACGGACTCCTCCCACGCCTCGTCCTCTCCCTGGCGCGGGGCCCGGGTGTCGATCTCCAGGGCCACCGCCTGCTCCGGCCAGTACGCGTCGACCCCGCCCAGGTGGGGGCCGCCGGGCAGCCGCAGGTCCACGTTCCAGACGGGCTCGGGGAGTTCGTAGCCCCGTACGAGCTGGTACAGCCGGTCCTCGGCGATGGCCCGGCCCTCGGCGAGCAGCGATTCGACGGCGTCCACCACGTGCGGGCGGTTCAGCAGCCGGGCCACCGTCAGCTCCCGCACCACGGCGGCCGGTTCGCAGTGCCCGCCGCGGACGGCTTCGCTGAGCAGGCGGCGGACCGTACCGGCGTCGGAGAGGTGGGCGACGGCGTCGGCGACGGCACGGGCCACGGGGGCGACGGGCAGTCCGGTGACCTCCACCGGCCGGGGCGGGGTGTGCGCCCGCACGATGCGGACCTGTCCGGCGGAACGCAGCCGGCGGGTGTTCGGGACGAGCACGTCGATCTGCGGGAGGCCGAGCAGGGCGGGGGCGGAGGAGAACCGGTACAGGGCGAGGGCGGCCAGTCCCGTGATCATGACCTCGTCCCCGCGGCGCCCCGCGTACAGGAGCGCCGCGTGCAGCCGCTCCTCGCTCGTCGCGGGCCCGGAATGGAGCAGGAACACCCCCGGCAGGATCTGCTGCCAGGACCGCTCGGCGGCGTCGGAGGCGGAGACCCCGTGCTCACGGAGCTGGGTCAGCGACAGCACGCGGGGGCGGTTGTCGGTGAGGTGGGCGAGGGGGAGGGGTGCGTTGTGGTTCATGACGCTGAGATTCCCTCAGGCCATGGCCTCGCTAACCCCTGTTACACATCCGTCGGCAAATCGGGACAAGCTGGGGCTAAAGTACGGACGTTCGACTGCCGATGGCATAGGCCGCTGACCAGGCTGCGCACCGTTTCCCGGCACGCGAACGCCGGCGAGGCCGAAGAATTCAGCCTCGCCGGCGTTTGAGGCGCGGGGTCCGGGGGCGCAGCCCCGCAGTGCTAGCCCGCCGCCACGTCACACGCCTGCGCACGCAGCGCCCGCGCCAGGTCGTCCCGCGACTCGAGGACCAGGCGGCGCAGCGCGGGCGCGGCATCCGCGTGGGCGTCGAGCCACGCGTCCGTCGCGTCGAGCGTCGCCTGCGAGTCCTGCAGCGACGGGTACAGCCCCCGCACCACGTCCATGCCGATCTGGATCGACCGGTCGGCCCAGATCCGCTCGATGGCGGCGAAGTAGGGCTTCGCGTACGGCGCGAGCAGGCCCCGCTGCGAAGGCCGCTGCATCCCCGCGATCGTCGCCTCGACCAGCGCGTTCGACAGCGCGTCCGACTCCACCACCGCGGCCCACGCCTGGTCCTTGACCGCCGCCGACGGCCGAGCCGCCAGGCACCGGACCTGGTGCCGCTTGCCCGACGCCGTGTCGTCCCGCGTCAGTTCCGCCGCGATGACCTCCTCGCCGATCGCCCCGTGCGCGGCCAGCGGCAGCAGGAAGTCCCAACGCAGCTCCTGGTCCACCTCCAGCCCGTCGATCCGCGCCGAACCCTCCAGCAGCCCCAGCAGCAGCTGGAAGTCGCCCTCGGTCGCCGCGCCCGCCGCGAAGAAGCGGGCCCAGGTGAGCTGGTGCTCCGACCCCGGCTCCGCGAACCGCAGTTCCTGCAGCGCGCACGCCGCGAGCACCTTGCCGCCCTGCTCCCGCCAGTCGGGCGCCGCGTAGCTGCCGACCGCGGTCAGCGCCTGCGCGTGCAGCATCTGCAGGACGCCCACGTCCGTCTCCCGGCCCGCGTGGGCCACCACGAGCGAGACGAAGTCCCGCGCCGGCATCAGCCCGTCGCGCGTCAGGTTCCACAGCGCCGACCAGCACAGCGCGCGGCTCAGCGGGTCCGTCACCGAGCCCAGGTGCGAGCGCAGCGAGGCCAGCGAGGCCTCGTCGAAGCGGATCTTGCAGTACGTCAGGTCCTCGTCGTTGACGAGCACCAGCGCGGGCTTCTCCTGCCCGGTCAGCTCGCCGATGACCGTGCGGGCCCCCGCGACGTCCGCCTCGGACCGCGCGTAGCGCACCAGCGCGCCGTCCGGGTCCAGGCGGTACAGGCCCACCGCGACCCGGTGCGGGCGCAGCTCGTCGCCGTCCTGGACCACCGCCAGCTCGGTGATCCGGCCGCCCGCGTCACAGGTCACCACCGGGGTCAGCGCGTTCACGCCGGCCGTCTGCAGCCAGGCCCGCGACCATTCGGCCATGTCCCGCCCGGAGACGTCCGCGAGCACCGACAGCAGATCGTCCAGGGTGGTGTTCCCGTAGGCGTTCGCCTTGAAGTAGCGCCGCGCCCCTTCCAGGAAGGCGTCCCGGCCCACGTACGCCACGAGCTGCTTGAGCACCGCCGCGCCCTTGGCGTAGGTGATGCCGTCGAAGTTCAGCTTCGCGTCCTCCAGGTCACGGATGTCGGCCGTGATCGGGTGCGTGGACGGCAGCTGGTCGGCCCGGTAGGCCCACGCCTTGCGGCTGTTGGCGAAGGTGACCCAGGCCTGGTCGAAGCGGGTGGCCTCGACCAGTCCGAAGGAGCCCATGAAGTCCGCGAAGGACTCCTTCAGCCACAGGTCGTCCCACCACTTCATGGTGACCAGGTCGCCGAACCACATGTGCGCCATCTCGTGCAGGATCGTGTTCGCGCGCCGCTCGTACGAGGCCTGCGTGACCTTCCCGCGGAAGATGTACTCCTCCCGGAAGGTCACCATCCCCGGGTTCTCCATCGCGCCGAGGTTGTACTCCGGCACGAAGGCCTGGTCGTACTTCCCGAAGGGGTACGGGTAGTCGAAGATCTCGTGGAAGAGGTCGAAGCCCTGCTTCGTGACGAGGAAGACGTCGTCCGCGTCGAAGTGCTTCGCCAGCCCCTTGCGGCAGATCGCGCCCAGCGGGATCGTCAGGTCCCCGCGGGTGTAGGAGTCCGTGACGTAGTGGTACGGCCCCGCCACCACGCACGTGATGTACGTGGAGATCGGCGCGGTTTCGGCGAAGCGCCGGGTCTGCCCCTCGCGGGACTCCTCGACCCCGTTGCTCCAGACCTGCCAGCCCTCGGGCGCGGTCACCTCGAAGCGGTACGGGGCCTTGAGGTCGGGCTGCTCGAAGTTCGCGTACACCCGGCGGGCGTCGGCCGGCTCGTACTGCGTGTAGAGGTAGACCTCGCCGTCCTCCGGGTCCACGAAGCGGTGCATGCCCTCGCCGGTCCGGCTGTACGCGCAGTCGGCGTCGACCACGAGCACGTTCTCGGAGGCCAGCCCGTCCAGGGCGATCCGCGTGCCGTCGAAGACGACGGCCGGGTCCAGCGCGAGCCCGTTGAGGGTCACGGCGTTCACCCGGGGCGCGAGGAGGTCCGCGAAGCTCGATGCTCCCGGAGCGGCGGCGCGGAAGCGGACGGTGGTCACCGAACGGAAGGTCCTGGGGCCGTCGGCCGGTTCGGCCTCGTCCACCGCGGACCTCAAGTCGAGGACCACCTCGTACCCGTCGACGGACAGCAGCTCGGCCCGCTCGCGGGCCTCGTCACGGGACAGATTCTCTCCGGGCACGTGCACTCCTTCGTGCGTGATCGCGATACCTGACAGAATCCTCCCACGGGGGAATGCGCGTGCGGTCGGAGCCGTTGGGCAGGGAGGAACGTTCCGATCTGAGGAGAGACATGGCTGACACCCAGGTGCGCGAGAAGACCGCTGTCGACTTCTGGTTCGACCCGCTCTGCCCCTGGGCCTGGATGACGTCCCGCTGGATGCTGGAGGTCGAGAAGGTCCGTGACGTGGAAGTCCGCTGGCACGTGATGAGCCTCGCGGTCCTGAACGAGAACAAGCTCGACGAACTGCCCGAGCGCTACCGCGAACTGCTCGGCCCCAAGGGCTGGGCCCCCGTGCGCGTGGTCGTCGCCGCCCAGCAGAAGTTCGGCGACGAGGTCACCGGCAAGCTCTACACCGCTCTCGGCACCCGCTTCCACAACCAGGCGACGGGCCCGACCCGCGAGGCGATCGCCGAGGCCCTGGACGAGGTGGGCCTGCCCGCCGAGCTGATCCACTACGCGGACTCCGACGAGTACGACGAGGTCCTGCGCGACTCCCACAATGACGGCATCAACCGCGTCGGCCAGGAGGTCGGCACCCCGGTCATCTCGGTGCCCGGCGCCGACGGCGAAGAGGTCGCCTTCTTCGGCCCGGTCGTCACCCCCGCCCCGCGCGGCGAGGCCGCCGCCCGCCTCTGGGACGGCACCCTGCTCGTCGCCTCCACCCCGGGCTTCTACGAGATCAAGCGCACCCGCACGCAGGGCCCGATCTTCGACTAGTCCGACCGGCCCTGCCGGCCCGACCGTCCCGACTAGCAGGGGTCCGGTTCCTCCCTTAACGTCCCCCTATGGGGACTAGCCCGACACGGGAGGAACCGCTCGGCCGCAGCGGCGGCCGGGCGGAGCCCGCGATACCGAACGACAATGCCGCGCACGCCAGCCTGCCCGCACGCCCCCGAGACCGGGTGCTGCGGGCAGCTTGCGTCGCGGTGCCCCCGCTGTGGTCGGCCCTCGGGGTCCGCCATGCCGCCGGCACCCTGCGCCACTACCTCCGGGGCACGGGCCGCCCGTACCGGGTCGACGCGCGGGCCCTGCTCGCCGTGCCCGCCGTACGGGAGGACGTGGACCTGCGCCTGCGCGAGTGGCGGGAGGCCGCGCGGGTGCTCGGCGAGCCCGGCGCGTACGCGGCGGACAGCGGCTGGCGCGGGGTGCTGATCACCCGGCGCGCCCGCGAGGGCGGCAGCGCGGACTGGTGGCTGGCGCTGCGCGGGGCCCAGTACCGGATCAGCGGCACGGTACGGGTCCACGAGGACGGCTCCGTGGTGAGCGACTACCGCTTCCAGGTGCACAAGAGCTGGAACTTCGACCGCGGGGAGTCGGAGTTCGGCGTCCCCTTCACCCCCTTCGCGCGGCTCCACGAGACCGGGCTGGCACGGGAGTTCACGGTGGTCGGCGAGGTGGACGGACTCGTCGACTGCGCGGACGCAGAAGGCCCCCGCGAGTCACGTCCTCGCGGGGGCCTTCTGGTGGACACGCCCGCAAGTGAAGGTTGAGAAGACGATCACGAGGCGGACGGCTTGGTGGCGCTGATCAGCCCTTGGCAGGGATCAGCAGCGGGGTGTTCGCCTTGGCGTCGGCGTAGCGCTTGGCCACGTCCTGCCAGTTGACGACGTTCCACATCGCCTCGATGAAGTCCACCTTCTGGTTCTTGTACTGAAGGTAGAAGGCGTGCTCCCAGGCGTCGAAGACCAGGACCGGGGTGCTCGCGATGCCCACGTTGCCCTGGTGGTCGTAGACCTGCTCGACGACGAGGCGGCCGCTGACCGGCTCGTACGCCAGCACGCCCCAGCCGGAGCCCTGGGTCGCGGAGGCGGCGAAGGTCAGCTGCTTCTTGAACTTCGCGAAGGAGCCGAAGGACTCGGTGATCGCGTCGGTCAGGTCGCCCAGGCCGTCGGCCGCGGTGGGCTCGCCGCCGCCCTCGCCGGTCTTCGGGCTGGCCATGTTGTGCCAGTAGATGCTGTGCAGGATGTGGCCGGAGAGGTGGAAGGCCAGGTTCTTCTCCAGGCCGTTCAGCGCGCCCCAGTTCTCCTTGTCGCGCGCCTCCGCCAGCTGCTCCAGCGTGTTGTTGGCGCCCGTGACGTAAGCCGCGTGGTGCTTGTCGTGGTGCAGCTCGATGATCTGCGGGTTGATCACCGGCTCGAGCGCCGCGTAGTCGTACGGAAGCTCAGGAAGCGTGTAAATGGCCATGCGTGTTATCCGGTCCCCTCGGCGTGCCAACTGCTTATTGCAATCAATGCGCAACTGCACGCTAGCAGCATCTATTCCTCGATTCTCATAAGGGTCGCCTCACTTGTCGGGACCTCCGGAACGCCGGAGGCCGGACCCATGCGATCGCATGAGTCCGGCCTCCGGGCCGCCGTACGGCGGGTGTTACGCGGCTTCGCGCGCCGCCGCCCGGCGCTGGAGGGCGTAGCCGGTGGCGGCCAGAGCCACCGTCAGGCCGCCGGTGAAGACGAGCTGGGTCCGGGTGTCGTCGCCCATGGCCATCAGGACCAGGACCCCGACGAGCCCGGCCAGCGCGACCCAGGTCAGATAGGGGAAGCCCCACATCTTCACGACCAGCTTCTCGGGGGCCTCGCGCTCCGTCCGGCGCCGCAGCACGAACTGCGAGACGGCGATGAAGCCCCAGACGACGATGATGACGCCGCCGACCATGTTCAGCAGCCAGGCGAAGAGGGTGTCCGGGTACCAGTACGACAGCAGCACGGTGACGAAGCCGAAGCCGGAGGAGGCGAGCACCGCCCGGCGCGGCACCCGGCCGGAGAGCTTGCCCAGCGCCTTGGGGCCCTGGCCGCGGGAGACAAGGGAGTAGGCCATGCGGGAGGAGCCGTAGATGTTCGCGTTCATCGCGGACAGCAGGGCGATCAGGATGACCACGTTCATGACCTGGCCGGCGTGCGGGATGCCCAGGTGGTCCAGGGTGGCCGCGTACGGGCCGTCGGTGGTGACCGCGGGGTCGTTCCACGGCAGCAGCGTGACGATGACCAGCATCGAGCCGACGTAGACGATCGCGATCCGCCACATGGTGGTCTTCACGGCCTTGGCGACGCCCCGGACCGGGTTGTCGGACTCGGCGGCCGCGATGGTCACCGTCTCCAGCCCGCCGTACGCGACCACGGAGGCGAGCAGGCCGACCAGCAGCCCGTCCATCCCGTTGGGCAGGAAGCCGCCGTCGTGCAGCAGGTTGGCGGCGCCGGGGGAGCCGGTGCCGGGCAGCACGCCGAGCACGGCCAGCACGCCCAGGCCCAGGAAGAGGCCGATCGCGCCGATCTTCAGGGCGGCGAACCAGAACTCGAACTCGCCGAAGTTGGAGACGGCGGCCAGGTTGGAGCCGCAGAACATCGCCATGAAGGCCAGCACCCACATCCACGAGGGGGTGCCCGGGAACCAGCCCGTCATGATGTGCGCCGCGCCGATGGCCTCGATGGCCACGCCCACGCAGAGCAGGGTCCAGAACATCCAGCCGGCGGTGAAACCGGCCCACGGGCCGATGGCCCGCTCCGCGTGCACCGAGAAGGAGCCGGAGGAGGGGTTCGCGGCGGACATCTCGCCGAGCATGCGCATCACGAACATCACGAGCAGCCCGGAAGCGGCGTACGCGAGCACGATCGAGGGACCGGCGGCCGCGATGCCGGCGCCGGAGCCGACGAAGAGGCCCGCGCCGATGACCCCGCCGAGGGCGATCATCGAAAGGTGGCGCTGCTTGAGTCCGTTGCCGAGGGGCGATCCGGCTTCGGGCCGCGCCGGGCTCTGCTGCTGCTCAGGAGGGGTGATGGTGCTCTGGCTCATGGGGGCCAGTCTGCCCACCGTCCGATAATCGGACGCTTTATGTCCATCATACGGACACCCGTTTCACCCGACGTGATCGTCCGCCCGCGCAACAGAACGGGCCCGGGACCGAAGTCCCGGGCCCGTTCCGCGAACGAGGTGGAGTCAAGACCGCTTGGCCCGGATCTCCCGGACCCACGCCACCAGCAGCACCGCGGCCGCGGCCCCCGATGACCACAGCAGCTGCGGCCGCGCCGAATCGTCGAACAGCATCAGGACCAGCACCGTGGCCATCCCGATCAGCGCCGCCCACGTCGCGTACGGGAACAGCCACATCGGCAGCGTCAGCCGCTCCGGCATGTCCCGCTCGATCTTCCTGCGCAGCTTCAGCTGCGAGACCGCGATCAGGGCCCACACGAAGATCAGCACCGCGCCGACCGCGTTGAGCATGTAGAGGAAGATCGTGTCCGGCCACAGCAGGTTCAGCACGACCGAGAAGAAGCCGAAGGCCACCGAGGCGACGACCGCCCGGCGCGGCACCCCACTGCCCGACACCTTCAGCAGGGCCTTCGGTGCCTCGCCCCGCTCCGCCAGCGAGAACACCATGCGCGAGGACCCGTAGAGGTTCGCGTTGAGCGCCGACAGCAGGGCCACGAAGATCACGACGTCCATGATCTGGCCCGCGTGCGCGATGCCGATCGAGTCGAGGACGGCCACGTACGGGCTCTGGCCCGGCTCCAGCGAGTCCCACGGCAGCAGGGTCACGATGACCAGCATCGAGCCGACGTAGAAGAAGAGGATGCGCCACACGGCGCTGCGCACCGCGCGGGAGACGGACCGGGCCGGGTCGTCCGACTCGGCGGCCGCGATGGTGACGACCTCCAGGCCGCCGAAGGCGAAGACGACGGCCAGCATGCCGGCGACCACGCCGCTCGCGCCGTTCGGGAAGAAGCCGCCCTGGCCGGTCAGGTTGGCCATCCCGATCGGGTCGGTGTCCGGGAGCAGCCCGAAGACGGCCAGCGTGCCCAGGATCAGGAACAGCACGATCGCGCCGACCTTGAGGGCCGCGAACCAGAACTCGAACTCGCCGAAGTTCCGCACGGCGGCCAGGTTGCTCACGGTGAAGACCACCATGAAGAGGAGCACCCAGACCCACTGGTCCACCGAGGGCAGCCAGCCGTTCGCGATCTTCGCCGCCGCGGTCGCCTCCACGGCCAGCACCACGACGAGCAGGAACCAGTACAGCCAGCCGGCCGAGAAGCCGGCCCAGCGGCCGAGCGCCTTCTCCGCGTAGACGGAGAAGGAGCCGGAGGCGGGCATCGCCGCCGACATCTCGCCGAGCGCCCGCATCACCAGCATCGCGAGGATGCCCGCGAGCAGGTACGAGCAGATGATCGCGGGACCGGCGATGGTGATGCCGACGCCGGAGCCGACGAACAGCCCGGCGCCGATCACGCCGCCGAGGCCCAGCATCGTCAGGTGGCGCTGTTTGAGGCTGTGGCTCAGGGGCTCCGGGGGGAGTTCGTCCGTGGTGCCGGGAGGGGCGGACGGGAGGTCGCGCATGAGGGGTGCTCGTACTCTCTAGGGCCTGGCGGCGGCGGGGGCTCCGCGACAGTTGGAGGGACCCTACAGTCTCTCCGGAGAGCGCCCATCCGCGCAAAACGGACGTGTCAGCCGTCATTGCCCGTGATGCGGATCACTTCAACTCGGGCGTTGAGCGGGGTCTTTGTGTACTCCCCACCAAACCGGGGAGTACGGCTTTGTTCCGGGCCACCCTGATGGGAGCCGGGACCCGGGACTAACGTCGGTGATCGTCCCTGCCGCCCCCACCTCCCGCGGAGTCCCCGATGAGCACTGCTTCCGTCTCCTTCCGGCCCGGCGCCGTCCTCGCCGACCTGCTGCCCGCGAGCCGCGTCCGCGACATCGCGCTCGTGGCCGGCGGAGCCGCGCTCACCGGTCTGGCCGCGCAGATCGCCGTCCACGTCGACGGCCTGGCCGCCCCGATCACCGGGCAGACCTTCGCCGCACTGCTCGTGGGTACCGCCCTGGGCGCCGGCCGCGGCTTCCTCTCGCTGGCCCTCTACACCCTGGTCGGCATGGCCGGCGTGCCGTGGTTCGCGGGCGGCTCCTCCGGCGCGGGCGGCGCGACCTTCGGGTACGTCCTCGGCATGCTGCTGGCCTCCACGGTCGTCGGCGCCCTCGCGCGGCGCGGCGCCGACCGCTCGGTGCTGCGCACCGCCGCCACGATGGTGCTGGGCTCCGCGCTCGTCTACGCCGTCGGCGTGCCCTACCTCGCGCTGTCCACCGGGATGTCCTTCGGCGCCGCCGTCGCGGGCGGGCTGACGCCCTTCCTGATCGGCGACGCGCTCAAGGCGGCGCTGGCGATGGGCCTGCTGCCGGCCGCCTGGAAGCTGCTCGGCCGCGCGTGAGCGCTCGTACCCCCGCGCCCGACCCGTTCGCACGGCAGCCCCGGACCGCACTGCGCGGTCCGGGGCTGTCGTCGTGTCCGGAGCGACTACGCGGAGGTGGAGGCCTTCAGCGCGGCTTTGCGGCGCAGCTGGCGTGCCACGCCGATCGCGATCACCACGGCCGCGACCAGCAGCGACAGCAGGACGGTCTCGCGGTTGTCCTTGTCGTAGACCATGTAGCCGAGGACGAAGGTGATCATCGCGGCGGTGGCCCAGGTCAGGTACGGGAAGAGCCACATCTTCACCGTGACCTTCTCCGGGGCCTCGCGCATGAGGATCCCGCGCATCCGCAGCTGGGTCAGGCAGATGACCAGCCACACGAACAGCGCGATCGCGCCCGAGGCGTTCAGCAGGAAGCTGAAGACCGTGTCCTTGAAGGCGTAGTTGAAGTAGACGGCGACGAAGCCGAAGACGACCGAGCCGAGGATGGCCGCCATCGGCACGCCGCGCTTGTTCACCTTGGCGAAGGCCTTCGGGGCGTCACCGCGCTCGCCCAGCGAGAAGGCCATGCGGGAGGCGGTGTAGAGGCCCGAGTTCAGGCAGGACAGGACGGCCGTCAGGACGATCACGTTCATGATCTGGCCGGCGTGCGCGATGCCGATCGAGTCCAGGGCGGCGACGTACGAGCCCTTGTCGACGATCGACTTGTCGTTCCACGGCAGCAGGGTCAGCACGATGAAGATCGAGCCCAAGTAGAAGACGCCGATGCGCCAGATCACCGAGTTGGTGGCCTTGGTGACCGCGCGCCGCGGGTCCTCGGACTCGCCGGCGGCCAGCGTGACGATCTCGCTGCCCATGAAGGAGAAGACGACCATCAGCACACCGGTGAGGACCGAGCCCCAGCCGTTCGGCATGAAGCCGCCCGTGTCGGTGAGGTGGGCGAAGCCCGCACCCGGGTTGTCCGAGCCCGGCAGCACGCCGAAGACGGCCAGCAGGCCGATGATCACGAAGCCGCCGATGGCGACCACCTTGATGCCCGCGAACCAGAACTCGAACTCGCCGTACGAGGCGACCGAGCCGAGGTTGGTGACCGTCAGCACGGCCATCACGATCAGTGCCCAGGCCCACTGCGGGACGGCCGGGACCCAGCCTTCGAGGATGACGGCGCCGGCGGTGGCCTCCACGGCCAGGACGACGACCCAGAAGAACCAGTACAGCCAGCCGATGGAGAAACCGGCCCAGCGGCCCAGCGCCCGGTCGGCGTAGGCGGAGAAGGAGCCGGAGTTCGGGCTGGCGGCGGCCATCTCGCCCAGCATCCGCATGACGAAGACGACCATCGCGCCGACCAGCGCGTAGGAGATCAGGATGGCGGGGCCGGCCTTGGCGATGCCGCCGCCGGAGCCGACGAAGAGCCCGGCGCCGATGACGCCGCCGATGGCGATCATGGACAGGTGGCGGTTCTTGAGACCGGCCTTCAGGCCGTCGGAGGGCTGGCCTTCACCGGGATTGCCGGTGGGAGAGCCTTCCTTCTGAAGGGTCGTCGTGGAGCTCATGAACGGATCCTTAGGTTCTCGGGTGGCGAGCCCCGGCATTCAAACCTGAGATGAACGCAGGGCGGAAGACCCCAATCCGGATCGTTGCTTCGGGACGAACGTCCAGGACTTCGGTCCCGCGGTGTCCCATCTGCGTTCTTTGGGTTTACTTGAGCTTTAGAAGTGACTTACGCGACACCCCGCGGCGGGTCACCGGCCCGGCTCGTGCCACACTCGGACCATGCGCGTGTACCTCGGATCCGACCATGCCGGCTTTGAGCTCAAGAACCACCTGGTGGACTGGCTCAAGAACAACGGCCACGAGCCCGTCGACTGCGGGCCCCACATCTACGACGCGGTGGACGACTACCCGCCGTTCTGCCTCCGCGCCGCGGAGAAGACCGCCGCGGACGCCGGCTCCCTCGGCATCGTGATCGGCGGCTCCGGCAACGGCGAGCAGATCGCCGCGAACAAGGTCAAGGGCATCCGCGCCATCCTCGCGTGGAGCGTCCAGACCGCCGAGCTCGGCCGCGAGCACAACAACGCCAACGTCATCTCCGTCGGCGGCCGCATGCACACCCAGGACGAGGTCGTCAGCTTCATCGACGCGTTCCTGAAGACGCCGTACTCCGACGAGGAGCGCCACACCCGCCGGATCGACATGCTCACCGCCTACGAGACCACCGGCGAGCTCCCCCCGATCCCGGCGCACCACCCGCAGGGCTGATACCGCTTCCGGCCGCGACGCCCTCCGGGGCGGCGCGGCCGGTTTTTCTTTTCCTAGGAGTACCGCCGTGCCCGAGGGGCATACGATCCACCGCCTCGCCGAGGACCACACCGAGCGCTTCGCCGCCCGGCCGGTCCGGGTGAGCAGTCCGCAGGGCCGGTTCGCCGAGAGCGCGGCCCTGCTCGACGGCCGCGAGCTGGAATCCGCCGAGGCGCACGGCAAGCACCTCTTCCTCGAACTCGGCGACGCCTGGATCCACATCCACCTCGGCCTCTTCGGCAAGCTCGGCTTCGGCACCGCCCCGGCCCCGCCCGCCGCGGAGACGGTCCGGCTCCGGCTGCTGAACGAGGACCACTA
Organism: Streptomyces sp. NPDC002886; assembly: GCF_042888445.1. Classification (NCBI taxonomy): domain Bacteria; kingdom Bacillati; phylum Actinomycetota; class Actinomycetes; order Kitasatosporales; family Streptomycetaceae; genus Streptomyces; species Streptomyces sp. NPDC002886. Next base: position 967,581 of record NZ_JBIAPV010000002.1, on the reverse strand, counting down.
CGCCGACCTGCGCGGCCCCACCGCGTGCGCGCTGATCGGCGAGGGCGAGAAGAAGGCGATACACGACCGGCTCGGCCCGGACCCCTTGCGGAGCGACGACGACCCGGACACCGCCTGGGCCCGGATCTCCCGCTCCCGCACCACCGTGGCCGCCCTGCTCATGGACCAGAAGGTCGTCTCGGGCGTCGGCAACGTCTACCGCGCCGAGGTCCTCTTCCGGCACGGCATCGACCCCTACCGCCTCGGCAAGGACCTCACCCGCGCCGAATGGGACGCCATCTGGGCAGACCTCGTCGTCCTCATGCGCGAGGGCGTGCGCAACAACCGCATCGACACCGTGCGCGACGAACACCTGCCCGAGGCCATGGGCCGCCCGCCGAGGGTGGACGACCACGGCGGCGAGGTGTACGTCTACCGGAGGGCGAACATGCCCTGCCACATCTGCGGGGGCGAGATCCGCACCGCCGGTCTCGCCGCCCGCAACCTCTTCTGGTGCCCGGGGTGTCAGTCCCGGTAAGCGGCCGGCCGGGCTAGAAGCCGTGCGGCAGCCAGGGGGCCACGTCCCCGGCGAAGGCGCGGGAGGCACCGGCCAGGGCGCCCGACCGCAGCTCGCGCACCAGACCGGCGGCGGCCAGGGAGTTCAGGGTCACCCCGCCGAGATAGGCCGCGCCCAGCTCCCGTACCGACAGCTCCAGGTCGGCCGGGGCCTCCGTCCGGGTGCACGTCGCGGCCCCGTCCGCGCCGGCGGTCAGCCGCCAGCGTCCCGCGTTCCACGCGCAGAAGGCGTCCTCGACCTCCAGCACCACGTCGAGCGGAGCCCCGTAGGCCCGCGCGGTCAGCGCCGCCGGCAGGTCCACGATCCGTACGTGCAGGGAGTCGCGCAGTCGCGCCTGGCTCCGCCGCACATCGGTGACCAGGTGTAGTACGGCATCGTCCGCCGGCCGCTTGACGGCCCGCACGGTCCACGTCAGGTCGATGGAGCACACGTAACGCCACAGCGCCGCGTACGCCGCCGGGTCGAGCGCGTCGAGGTCCGCCACGTCCACCCGGCCGTCCGAACCGGTCAGGTCCCACTCGGGCTTGACCCGGTAGCGGGCGTACCCGACCACCTCGCCGTCCGCCCGCTCCGCGACCACGCACCGCAGCGGTGAGGCGCCGTTCCGCATCGACTCCGGGTCGAGCAGCGCCTGCAGCTCCCAGCCGGGCTGCCGGGCCGGCATCCCGGGACGGCCCGCGAGCAGGGCCGCGTAGACCCGCTCGCAGTCGGCCAGTGCCTTGCGCGGATCGACCAGCCGCAGCCGTACGTCGTCGGTGCCCGGCGGCACGGAGAGCCGTACGCGGGTCTTGTCGATCTCCACGGACATCGAGTACGCGGCGGTGCCGTAGCCGAAGCGCCCGTAGATGACCGGTTCCGAGGCCGTCAGCACGGCGATCGGTTCACCACCCGCCCGGAAGTCGTCCAACTGGCGGCGCATCAGGGAGCTGAGCACACCCCGTCTGCGGTGCGTGGGGGAGACGCCCACCATCGTCACCCCGGCGGCGGGGACGAGCGCCCCGCCCGGCACGGAAAGCCGGAAGGAGAAGGCGCCGGCGGTGGCGACGCAGGTCTCGCCGTCCCAGACGCCGAGGGAGCGCTCCGTCTCCGTCAGCGACCGGTAGAGCTCCCGTTCCTCGGGGGTTTCGGGCACTCCACCGAACGCCAGTTCCAGCTGGTCGTACCAGACGTCCCACTCGTCCGACTGCAATACGCGCGTCTCAAGAGCCATACGGCCATCCCTATCAGGGCAATCCGTCCCGGTCGATCTCTTTTCGGTTGCCGATGGGCCCATCTCAGGGGGTACCCCTGCGCGGGCACAGCCAGGATGGATAGGGTCCCGAAGCAATGGCCGGAGCACACGTGGAGTCCCTCCTGGCCCGGTCCCGCATGATGTGGCACCGGGCGCGCACGGCGCTGCGCAAATCCGCCGTCGACTACTTCCGCGGCGACGCCTCCGACTGGCTGGCCTTCGGCGGTCTGCTCCTGACCATCCCGGCCATCGCCTGCGGCACGTTGATGCTGCCCGTCTGGTTCTCGCCGGCCGCGCTCGTCCTGCCGATCGTGGCGGGCGGGCTCCTGCTCCGTCCCGCCAGTCTGCTCGCCCTCTACGCGGCCTCCGCGGCCGCGCTGATCGTCGAGGCCCTCGTCCTCGGCCCCTACACCCAAGGTCCGGCGCGGGTCACCCCCGGCACCGTCCTCGTCGTCGCGGCCTGCGGCTTCTTCGGCCTGGTCATCGCGCAGTTCCGCAGCCGCGTGGGCGTGCCCTGGCGGCGCGGCGGCACCATGCTCTTCGACCTGCGCGAACGCATCCGGGTCCAGAGCAAACTGCCCGCCCTGCCGCGCGGCTGGCACCGGGAGATGGCCCTGCGCCCGGCGGGCGGCCAGTCGTTCTCCGGCGACTTCGTCGTCGCCGCCCGCACCAACGGCGGCCGCACCCTGGAGATCGTCCTCACCGACGTCTCGGGCAAGGGCATGGAAGCGGGCTCCCGAGCCCTCCTCCTCTCGGGCGCCTTCGGCGGCCTCCTCGGAGCCCTGCCCCCGCACGGCTTCCTCCCGGCCGCCAACGGCTACCTCCTCCGCCAGGACTGGGACGAGGGCTTCGCCACCTCCATCCACCTCGTCCTGGACCTGGAGACCGGCGACTACGAACTCCTCTCCGCCGGCCACCTGCCCGCCCTCCAGCTCTCCGCGGGCACCGGCCGCTGGCAGGAGAAGACCGGCGAGGGCCCGCTCCTCGGCGTCTACGACGGCGCCGAGTTCACCCCCGCCCGCGGCAACCTCCGCCCCGGCGACGTCCTGATGCTCTTCACCGACGGCCTGGTCGAAACGGCCGACCGCGACATCAGCGAGGGCATCGACCGCCTCACCGGCGAGGCCGACCGCTACGTCGGCGCGGGCTGGGAGGGCGCGACCTGGCACCTGATCGAAAAGGTGGCCAAGGACGTCAACGACGACAGAGCCCTCCTCCTGATCCGCCGCGCGGCCTTCTAGAACACGCCGCCCACCATTTCGACGCACCGCTCGCACCGCTCGCACCGCTCCGCGGACTTCGCGGCGCTGCACCGGACTCCGTCCGGCGGCGTCCGGTCGCCACCGCCGCCCGCGCCAGCTCCGCCCGAAGCCGTGTCCGTCCCCTTCCCGGTGTCGGTGCCGGGCACCTGCCGGTGCCTGAAGCCGGGGTAGGCAGGCCCCGCCCCCCTCGGGCCGGTCCCGCCAGATACCCGGTAGGCACCTGGCCTCTTCCCGGTGTCGGTGCCCGGCACCTGCCGGTGCCTGGGCCGGTCCCGCCAGATGCCCGGGTAGGCAGGCCCCGCCACCCTCGGGCTGGTGGGCCGTTCACCCTCGGCTGGCGGCCCCGTCCACCCCCGGGCCGGTGGGACCGTGCCTCCGGCCGTTGGTCGGGCTACCCCCACCACCGGTGCGCCAGCTCCCGCCATGGTTCCGACCCCGCACCCTCCGTAGCGTCGGAGACACGATCACCACCGGGTGGTCGACCGGCACGGAAGGCGGCACACCATGGGGCTCCGGCGCAGCAAACGGCAGGCCGAGCAGCAGACGCAGCAGGCCGGGCAGCCGGACCGGACCGTGCAGGACGACCGGACCGGACAGCTGGGCCATCCGGGTCAGCCAGACCAGCCGGGCGACCTGGGCCACGCGGGCTACGCGAGCCAGCCGGGCGACGCGGGCCAGCCGGCCCGGACCGGGCAGGAAGAGCGGACTGGGCACGCGGGCCACCCTGGCCAACCTGGCCAACCTGGCCACGCGGGCCACCCCGGCTACGCAGACCACCCCGGCTACGCAGGCCAGTCGGGCTACGCGGATCAGTCGGGACAGGTGGGCCAGCCGG